>JBJMQS010000057.1:0-316911 GCA_045802605.1 Gemmataceae bacterium
GATACTGCTAGGCTCAGTTGGATTTGCACCACTCAGCAATCAAGTATTTTCTTTGATTCGAGTAGATGGGGCGAACCCAGTTGTTGGAACATTCGACGGTTTGCCAGAAGGAGCGGTCGTGACCTTCGGCGGTGTGCCATTCACCATTAGTTACGTTGGTGGGGATGGTAATGACGTTACGTTGAAAGCACGCACTATCTTGCTCGGAATTGACATTGATGATGGGACAAATCTCGCCATTGGAGATGTTCTCCCAGTGTAGCGCCATGGTTGAACATCTTCGCGAGGTAGGTCTCCATGTTCATGCCCGTTTGCCCGGGGCCGGACATGGGCTGGGTGTACTGTCACCCCGACTCAAAAGAGAACAGAAGCCCTTCGGCCAACTTGGTCGGAGGGCTTATTGCTTGAATTCGCAAGGATTTCGCGATTCTCAGGCCGAGTTCAAATCACATTGCCAATTGACGGGAAGCTTTTCCCCGATGCCTTAACTCTTTGCGGTCTAGATTTTTCCACGGTTCAAAAAGCTCCAGCAACTCGGGCACGAGCGCGAGCACTCCCAGGATAAACGTCGCAGTCAACATTGGCGATTCGCGGAAATCCTAACCTCGGCCCGCGATGCCAGAAACATCGCAATAGCATGGGCGATGATGTGCAGCGCGAGAAGAAACGCCAGCCTATCCCAGCTTTCGCGCGATCTGACAAGCCGTGTGAGGCTGAAAACGAGCGTATAACATTCGTCTATGAATTTGTACATTCGACTATTATAATATACTGGTCTAGCGAGACGGTAAATCTCGGTTGAGGGCAGCGATGCTCGACTCGATGCGACAGTACAAAGCGGGCGTGTTTAGGGCACTTGCCCATCCGACCCGCGTGGCGATTGTCGAGTTTCTCAACTATGGTGAGATGTCCGTGGGCCATCTTTGCGAGAAGATCGGGCTCGAACAATCCAACGCCTCGCAGCACCTGGCGGTGCTTCGCAATAAGCACATCGTTCAGACGCGCAAGGACGGCAACCAGATCTACTACAGTCTGGGTGACCCGGCCTTCGGCCAGGTGCTGCAAACCCTGCGGGCTTTTTTTCTCGCACATCTGAACGAAACGCTGGAGTTGGTCCAGCGAGAGCAGAAGGCCGCTGACCGAGCGGAAGCCACACGGCCTAAAGTGCGAAAGACTGCAAGGCGGGAGGTTAATCGATGAAGCGCAAGGATGCCCCTCACCGAATGACACCGAAGCTGATCGAGTCGTTGCGGTCCTATCGGCGCGAAGATCTTTTTTTCGACCTAATTGCAGGGTTGACCGTTGGCCTCGTCGCCTTACCGCTAGCGATGGCCTTCGCCATTTCGTCCGGCGTCCCACCCGAGGCTGGAATTTACACGGCTGTTATCGCCGGCTTCGTCGTCTCGGCGCTGGGAGGTTCGCGCAGTCAGATTGCCGGGCCGACCGGTGCGTTCGTTGTCATTGTCGCTGGCATCGCCACCAAATTTGGCATGTCAGGCCTGCTGACATGTACTCTCATGGCGGGCGCGATTCTGGTCGTCATGGGGCTGACGGGTTTGGGTGCCGCAGTGCGATACATCCCCCGACCGGTGACCATCGGCTTTACCAACGGCATTGCCATTTTGATTGCCTCAACGCAGGTCAAGGATTTCCTCGGGCTGACGATCGATCATGTTCCGGTTGATTTTCTCGAACGGATGCGGGAACTAGCATCGCATTTGCGCACGGTGAACCCTCAAGTTCTCACGATTGCGCTGGCTTCGTTGCTCATCGTCTTGTTGTGGCCCCGGGTCACAAAGCGGGTACCTGGGACCATCGTGGCATTGCTCATCGCAACAGCCTGGTGCGCGGTCCTCGGCGTCAACGTCGAAACGATTGGCAGCAAGTTCGGCGGTATCCCCACCGGACTACCAAAAATTAGCATTCCGGAAGTCCGCCTCGACCTCATCATGCCGCTGCTGCCTTCAGCTTTAACGGTCGCTATGTTAGCGGCCATCGAGAGTCTCTTGTCGGCGGTAGTGGCCGACAACATGAGCGGCGACCGACATAAGCCGGATGTGGAGTTGGTCGCCCAGGGAATCGCTAACCTCGTCGTGCCGATGTTCGGCGGCATCCCGGCGACCGGAGCCATCGCTCGAACGGCCACCAACATTCGGTCAGGCGCAAAGTCGCCAATCGCGGGGATTGTCCATTCGCTGACCCTATTGGTCATTTTGCTCTTTGCCGCACCGCTCGCGCGGTTCATTCCACTGGCTACTCTGGCCGCGATCCTTTTGATCGTGGCTTACAACATGGGTGAGTGGCGAGAGATCGGCGCCATCATCCGTTCGTCCTGGACCGACCGATTGGTTTGGGCCGCGACATTCGGACTGACCGTGTTTGCTGACCTAACGGTTGCCGTTGAGGTCGGAATGGTCTTGGCCGCGATCCTTTACATCCGTCAGGTCACCGAGACGACCTCCGTTGAACCCGTCACGGATGAGTACATCAGGGATGGCAAACCCCACGTTCTTCAGGACAAGCTGATTCCACCGTACGTCACCATCCTTCGCATCCACGGTCCCTTTCTGTTCGGTGCGTCGAAAAAGCTGGAAGAGGCGACGGCTGACTTGTCCCGGTTTGGCCGGGTGATCATCCTGCGGCTCCGCAACATGACAGCAATCGACGGCACAGGAGTGCACGCTCTGGAGGCGTTTGCCCGCCGAATCCAGACAGCCGGGAATTCCCTGGTGTTGTGTGGTGCCCGAAAGCAGCCTGCGAAGTTGATCCGGCATTCCGAGCTTCCCCACCTGATCGGCCGGGACAGCATCGTTCCCCATGTTGATGCCGCCCTGCGACGGGCCGAGGCGATTTTCGGGGGCTTTAACGGTGTCGGTGAACACTTAGCAAAAGAACTGAGTAACAACCCGATTTGAATGGAATCGCCTGTGGGCGATCAAGCCAAGGGCGACGCGGAAATTCGATGCGATTTCGACAACTGCAACCGTTGCCAATTCTTGCCGGCGTTTTGATCGTCAGCCTTGGCGCTGCCTTCTTCGGCACAAGGGTCGGGCGCGACAGCTTGGTGGACAGCCCCACGCCGACCAGTGCGGATTCGGCCCTCGCAGAACTTCGGGCCGGCAACTCCCGGTATGCGTCATCGCACCGCACTCGCTCCAACGATACGAGACATGACGCCGAGCTACGGCGGCGGTTAGCGGCAGGGCAACACCCGTTCGCCGCTATCCTGTGTTGTTCCGACAGCCGGCTGTGTCCGGCGTTTATTTTCGACCAACACCCGGGCAGCATTTTCGAGATCCGCAACGCCGGGAATGTCGTGGAGGACGACGCTTTGGCATCTCTGGAGTATGCGGTTGAGCACCTCCACGTTCCATTCGTTCTCGTACTCGGACACAAAGGGTGCGGGGCGATTGAGGCGGTATTTGAAGCCGGCGACCGACCATTGCACGACAATTTACGTGATCTTCAAGAGCGGATGAAGGGCATCCGTCCGCGTGTGCTTGCCTCGAACCGCAAGTCTACGCCGGATGCACTGAACGCATTGGCAAAGGACAACGCTCAGGAGCAAGCCAAAACCTTGTTGAAAGAAAGTGAGCCCATCAGTGCGGCTGTCAGCAGGAAGGAAGTCCGCTTGATGTTCGGAATGTACGACATGGAAACCGGGGAGGTCGAATACTTCGACTTGCCGTGACGGTTGATGGCGAACTGTGACAACCTACTGACGGTGAGGGTTTCTGGAATCGACGATGGCAGGCCGCAACACAATACCACGACTCCGGCGAAGGAAGGCGACATGATCGACATCTGTTGTAAGACTGGAGAACATCTTCGGATCGGCGAACAAGGCTTCGTCCAGGTCGTCTCGATTGAAGAAAACTGTGTTCACCTGAGAGTAACTGCTTGTCAATCAGCCACTCCCCCGACAACTGAAGTGGATCGCGGAGAAGATGAGATTTGCGAACTCAGGTATTCGGAGTGACGATCATCAGATTACAAGCAAGATAGTGGATTACTGGTCGCCCGCTTTGCACGGCAGCGATCTTGTGGCAGCGGTCAAGAAGATGGCGCCGCACATCGTTCGCACAAGGGTCGCTGATTACGTTCGGCGTCCGCGGTTTCTTATGTGCCGCAACTGGCGAATTACGTGCACGAACCCGACGCGATCCGCGCCTTGTCGATGAGCGAAGGGCTCATAGGCTATTGTGGATTTTTCGCAGCATTGAAGGCAGTAGGCTACGCTGGCGCGGTTGCTTACGAGACATGCTCGCCGCTGCGCGGTGGAGAGAGCGAAGCGAATTTGGACCGATGAGCAAGAAAGTTTCTCGATTGCATGGGTTCGATCGGGTAGCGGAAAGTTGCGGCGAATGGTTGTTGACCCGGCCCACGAATCCGGCTGGCGGCGCTGGTAAGCAGTGGCTCTCCAGCGCGGCGCCGGCGATTGGCTGGTTCTGTATCAACCTGGCGCGGCAGAGCCGCAACCAAATCGTTTGCATTGCGACTGTCCTTGTCGCCGGACGGCATCCGCAGCGCCGCAAATCCTTGTTGAAGTAACAACTCCGAAACAAACAAACGCCATGAATACTCATCATTCAAACCCGTTGAACTCCGGCATGTCCCGTCGCGCAATGCTCCAGCAGGCCAGCTTTGGCCTTGCCGGGCTGTCGCTGTTCGACGTTCTGGCCGCTAAGGCAGTCTTTGCCGCGGAGGCCCAAAAGGCCGCGATCCCGTTGGCGCCGCTGAACCGCTTCCCGCGCATGGTGCAGGAATATTTCGTCGAGCGCGTGCGCCAAGCAGAGCAACTTGCGGAAAAACGCCGCGCCTCGATCCACTCCCAGCGCGACGCGGAAGTTTACGTGCGCGATGTGCGCGCGAAGATTCAGCAGTGCTTCGGGTCGTGGCTTGAAAAGACGCCGCTCAAACCGCGCGTGACCGGAGCCATCTAGCGCGACGACTACAAAATCGAGAAGGTGATTTTCGAGAGCCGGCCCAACTTTCCCGTCACGGCGAATCTCTACCTCCCGAAAGACCGGAAGCTACCGCTGCCGGGCGTCGTCGGCACCTGCGGCCATTCCGACAATGGCAAGGCGGAGAGCGCCTACCAGTCGTTCGCGCAGGGGCTCGCGCGGCAAGGCTACGTCTGCCTCATCATCGACCCCATCTGCCAGGGCGAGCGGCTCCAGTATGTGGACGAGAAACGCAGGCCGCGCCGCGGCGCGGGGGTGAGCGAACACCTCTACGCCGGCAATCAGGAATTCCTCGTCGGCGAATTCTTCGGCGCTTGGCGCGCCTGGGACGGCATCCGCGCGCTCGATTACCTGCTCGCGCGGCCGGAGGTGGACCCGAAACAAGTGGGCGTCACCGGCAACTCGGGCGACGGCACGATGACGACTTGGCTCTGTGGCGTCGAGCAACGCTGGACCATGGCGGCGCCGAGTTGCTTCGTCACCACCTTCCGCCGGAACATGGAAAATGAACTCCCGGGCGATACCGAGCAATGCCCGCCGCGCGCACTCGCGCTCGGACTCGACCATTCGGATTTCATCGCCGCGCTGGCGCCCAAGCCAGTCGCGCTTCTCGGCCAGGAGAAAGATTTCTTCGATGGGCGAGGCCTGGAGGAGTCCTACGAGCGCCTCAAGCAACTCTACCGGCTCCTGGGCGCAGAGCAAAACATCAGCCTTTTCATTGGGCCGACCTATCACGGGTACTCCCAGGAGAATCGCGAGGCGATGTATAAGTGGTTCAACCACATCACAAAGGTTTCCGCTGCGGCAGTCGAGCCGCCATTGACGATCGAAAAAGACGAAACGCTCTGATGCACGCCTCACGGACAGGTGGCGCAACTCAAACCTCGCACGGTCTTTTCCTTCACCCAGGAACGGGCGCAGTCGCTCCAACAAAAGCGCGGCGCGGTCGGCGGTAACGCTTTGAAGAAAGTCGTCAACGAGGCGCTCAGACTTCCCGAACGCACCGGCATTCCCGACTATCGCGTCCTCCGCGAGTCGAACGCCCGTCGGTATCCGAAGAAATACTCGGCGACCTACGCCGTGGAAACGGAGCGAAATGTTTTCGCGCTCGTTTACCGGCTCGACAAGGAGATTCTGGTGTCGCGCCCGCCGCGCGGAGCGAAGCGAGCGCTTCTCTACGTCTCGCACCTGTCCGCCGACGCCGCTGGTCGCTGACCAATAGAGTTGGGTTGATGCCGGCATCGAGGGCGATGCTGCCAGTTTGCAACATGCAGGTCATTGTCGGGCCCCCGTTGTTCGCGAGTGGGCCGAGGTGCGGATCGACGGCGGCAATGTTGCCGGCGTCGGCGTAAAACGTCACACCGGACTCTGTCCCGAATAAGCAGTGATCCGCGTTGATGCCACCGTATACATCCGGCCCTTTGCCGAGCCCCGGCAATACGGTGTTTCCGTAAATAATCGAATTCGTGATCGATGTCGCAGTCCAGCTACCCCAAGCAGATGTGAAGCCGGGGGCGATGCCGCCACCAAATCCTGCCGCCGCATTATTCACAATGGTACAACTGTTGATGATGGCCCCCGGATCACACGCAATTCCACCACCATAAGTGCCGTGGCCATTCGAAACATTCACCGCGCTATTGCCGCTGACAGTGCACAGAGCAATCGTCGCATCGCTGAGCCCGATATTGATGCCGCCGCCGCCAAATTCATCGGCCTGATAATTGGAAAGATTTGCTAGCACTGCTTGATTGCCGACGATCGTGCTATTCGTCAGACTAATTGATGCGCTGGAAAGCACCAGCACATTGGTCCATGCATCGCAAATTCCTCCGCCGGAACCGCCGGACTTGTTGTTGGCGATTGTACATCGATCGATTGAAAGCACGGTGTTCAATTCGGCGGAGATTCCCCCACCAAAGGAGTACACGTTTGTCGGATCGGCTTGATTGCTGGACACGCTGGAATTCGAAAGCGTGAGCGAACTCCCGTCGCCATCGACTTCGATGCCGCCGCCCCACAATTTTGCGAAGTTATTCGAGACGGTCGAATTCGTCAGGGTGAGCGAGCTGCCGTTTTCGATCGCGATGCCGCCGCCGTCTTGGGTGCTGTAGTTGCTTGACGCAGTGACGTCGTCCATCGTGACGGTGCTGTTGTAGATGTACACACCGCCGCCTGAATTGGTGCAATTGCCGCCGGTGAGCTTCATGCCGGTGATTTTTGCCGAGGTGTACAGAACTTCCAGCACACGGCTCGTGGTCGATTGCGCCGCGGTATTCGTGACCGTCAATGCAACCGAACCTGGACCAACGATGGTGACAGGATCGTTGATGGCCAATTGTCCGGACAGATTGATCGTCTGCGGCACTGCGAACGTGAATGCGTCAAAGGTGATCGTGTCAGGACCCAGATGAACGTTTGCATCGCTGATGGCTTGCCGCAGGCTGTCAGGGCCGGCGTTGTTGGTGTTGGATACCATGTAAGCGTTCGGCGTGATCCGGCTCTCCAGATTCAGAACGTTGAGTCGTGTTCGCACGCGGCGGCTGCTCGTGGAACGGTTCTTGGATTTTGCAGTTGGTCGTGCGAACATCGCAATCACCCTCGTCAAAATGATCGATTCGAAACGGACCAACCGAAATCAGTTGGCTGCCAGCCGCAACGGGTTTCGTCGCAAGGATGTGCTGGACTAGAAGTGGAATTGCGCGGCGTGTGACAGGAATCTTAAATCAGGTCGCCGACTTCTTCTTTGATGCGCCGCAATACTCGAGATTTGGCTTGCCGCACCGCCGCCGGTGTGACGCCTAATTCCGTTGCTAAGGCCGTCGTGTCACGGTCCTCAATCACTGTGCGCCAGAACATGTCCCAAGTGGCGGGCTCAAATTCACTTCGAACCAACTCCAATGCCCGATGATAGAGTTGTCCGACCTCGACTTCTTCCTCGGCATCGGGATTTGGCGTCGGGTCTTCAACATTGAGGAGTACGTCGCCGGCATCGCCACCACCGGCTCGGACGTGTTCGCGCGTTCGGCGAAAATGGAGCAGACAGAGGTTTCGGGTAATCCCGCGGAGCCAGCCGCGAAATGTATCCTCCGGCCGGTCTCGGCGAAATCCGGCCAGCCCACTGGCAGCCGCCGACAATACCTCCTGCGAGACGTCTTCGGCATCTTCGCCGCTGACACCTTTGCGACCGCACCAATAGAAAACGAGCGGCCGATATAGGGTCAAAACCTGTTTCCAGGCTTCCGGTTGAAGTGCTCTGGCCCGCTCCAGGAGGCTGAGGGGCGTCGCACCATAGGACGCGGCATTCGCATCAGGTTGGGCCATCGGAACTCGAAAAAGAGCCTCTGTCACACCCGGCGCAATGATTATGATAGCTGATGCTCCGAACCTGTCCCCACCGGGTTGGTCATGACCAAGCTCGAGTGTATTTGCGAACCCGACCTTCGAGCGTTCGTGCTCGGTGAGTTGCCATCGCGTGTGGAGAAATTGGTCGCTGCCCACCTCGCCAACTGCGGTGCATGTGAAGCTGCAGTTCAACAACTCGACAAGGCCACCGATCCGGTCATTCGCGGCCTTCGCCGGGTGCTCGGTGGTGACTCGCAGACGATCAGACCCGATTCACAGCCGACCGGTACCTCAGCGCCCTCGACTACGGACACCCCCACCGCACCGCCAGGATACGAGGTTCTCCGTGAACTTGGGCGAGGCGGTATGGGAGTCGTCTATTTAGCGCGGCAGCGGCATCCTCACCGGTTGGTGGCGCTGAAAGTCATGTTGGCTGGCTCACATGCCGGCGCGGCCGGGAAGGCCCGGTTTCTCGCGGAGGCCAATGTTCTGGCGCAATTGCGTCATCCGAACATCGTGCAGATCTTCGAGGTCAGTGAGACTGCCGGTCTGCCTTACCTCGCCCTCGAATACGTCGAAGGCGGCACACTCGCTCAGCAACTGCGCGGCGAACCGAAAACGGCACGCGACTCCGCACAGTTGATCAGTGTTTTGGCTGGTGCTGTTCACGTCGCGCATGAGTCGGGTGTGATCCATCGTGATCTCAAGCCAGCCAACGTTTTGATGGGAACAGGCCAGTGGGGCGCCGATTTGAAAATCTCTGACTTCGGACTTGCTAAGCACAGTGGCCCGGAGCTGACGGCCACCGGTGAGTTGCTCGGCACCCCCGCTTACATGGCCCCGGAGCAAGCCCGCGGCAAACACGATGCGGTGGATGTGCGATCGGATGTTTATGCGCTTGGGGCAATCCTCTACGAAATGCTGACAGGGTGTCGGCCATTTTGCGGCGAATCCCACGTCGATACGCTGAAGCTCGTTTGTGAAATGGATCCAATTTCGCCACGACAGCTGCGGCCAAAATTACCTCGCGATTTAGAAACTGTTTGCTTGAAATGCTTGGAGAAAGATCCGACTCGTCGATACCCCTCCGCCGCCGAATTGAAGCAGGATTTGCAAAGATTTTTGGACGGTGGGTCGGTGCAGGCCCGGCCGATTGGCCGGATGGCGCGTTCCTGGCGATGGTGTCGCCGGCATCCAGCCGTGTCGTCGCTGTCGACACTGCTTGTCTTGGCGATTGCGATGGGAACGGCCGGCATCGTGCGTGCATACGGCCTGGCAAAAAACGAGCGCGATGCGGCAATCGGCGAACGCGACCGCACCGGCCGACTATTCGATAACGCGCGCGGGTCGATTCAGGAGTTGATCGAGCAGGGACACGAGCTTGTCCACGCCCCAGCCACGGTGCGGCAAGGCCTGGACATGCTCGAAGTGGGCCGCCGGTATTACACAAAGTTGCTGAACGAAGATCCCACCGATCGCAAATTGCGACAGCAAGCGGTGTTGATCTGCAAACGGCTCGGAATGATCTACAACGAACGCCAGGAAATAGCACCCGCCGACAGTGCATGGTCCGAAGCGATCGAACATGCTGAGAAATTGATGAACGGTCTTGATGGCGAAACGTACCGCAAAGATTATTACGATCTCATCGTCCATCGTGCTGAAGAATTGATGGTGGCCCGACGTTATGATGACGTCTTTCTGGTCACCGATTCCGCGGTGAATCTGGCTCGCGCGAATTCCGCGGCCCGGCCCAATGATGCTGAGATCGCCTGGCAGTTGCACGCGCCATTGTTGTTTCGCGGCATTTCCGCGCGGCAGGCGGAACGCTGGGAGCAGGCCGATGCGGAACTTTCGGAAGGCTTGGCAATCGTCCGGAAATTCGGCGAACAATTTGGCGTAGAGAAACACTTTAATATCGAGGCCAATTACCTCAATCAACTTTCAGCCACGGCGATCGGCCGTCATCGCATTCCGGCAGCCATTGATTTCAGTCAGGAAGCGGTGAACGTTGGCCGACGTGCGGTGGAAGCGTTCCCGACCAATCCCGACATTTGCGCATGCCTGGCGGGTACGCTCAGCTTCCTGGGGCGCGCTAGATACAACAATCGCGATTGGTCGGGCACGGTCGATGCCGACCGGGAAGCCCACGAGATTTTCATCCGCCAATGGAAACACTCCAAAAATCAAGCCGGCGCGTACGAGAGAATAGCGTTGGGCACCAAGCTGATTGCCGATTCATTGGATCAAATGAGTCGTGACTTGGAAGCAATTCCTGATTTGCAAAAACTCATCGAGCTGGAACCGCCAACCCGGCTGGTCCGAAACAATCCGAATCCACCCGATTTGTTCGAATGTTACGGACGCTTGGCTCACCTCTTGGTTAAGAGCGGCAAGGTGGACGACGCTCGGCGCGTGCATGCTGAGGCGATGACCAGATTCGCTGCCGTTCCGGACAAATCGCATGGCTTTACAACGGCAGAAAAATGGCTCACCGCCGTCGCCGAAGAAATGGCGAAGTAAACAGTAGTTCGGTGGCCGCAGAATCACGATGGGTCATTGCGGGATCAATTGCCTCCTTGCCATCAGTGTCTTGGGTCATTTGGTAGACCAAACACGCTTCGGTCACATCGACCGAAACCACCGGCCGAGGAAACGGCGGTGGGTCAAGCGATGAAACGATGGAATTCTGCTTGCAAGTTGTCGGTCGCATCTTTCACGATTTTACTCCGCCGTCGGTTGGGCGTTCCAGATGTAGATGGCGTCAATCGCGCGAACTGCCAGTTTGTGTCCGTCGGGTGATAATGCCGCCTGGCTGAAATCTGAAGAGGGGATCGGCAGAGTGAGGAGTTCTCGCGATGCCTCTAGATTCCAAATAGTAATCATGTTCGGCATCGAACGAGACCCACGCAAAACAAAAAGCCGACGATCATCGGGCGAGATGAGAATTGATCGTATGGAGGGCGGTAACTCGGAAACAACAACGATCGTCCCGGTGACTAACTCCAAACGCCGCAGTTGCAGATCGCCGCCGGCGAGAAACAGATATCGGCCGTCGGCTGAAAGCGTGGCCGCATCGACTTGACCAAAGAGCTGGACCGAAGGTTTGGCAGCGCCAGTCGCGCAATCCCAGAAGCGAACTATTCCCTGCGATTCGACCGCAATTAAAATCGCTCCATCGAGCGTGAAGTCGAGAAACGTGAACTGCTTCCATTTGCCAACATCTGTCAGCTCGATTTCGTGACCATCGACCACACGGCGAAGCATCAATTTTTGCGGGTCCTGGGAACGGCGAACGCCGGCCATCATTTGGCCATCCGGTGAGAGAACCCAGCGCTCGAATCGTCGCTCCCAAACGCCTTCCTGCAATTCAGCCACTTCATGGGTTTGCCCAGTGGAAGCATTCCAAAGGCATGAGGGGCCACTCTTCTCGGCCTTCGCGAATAGCACCCAGCGATCTGGTCCGTAATTGTTTGCAGCGCGGACAATACCCGCGGGCAATTTAATTTCGGCCTGTGGCTTTCCTGTGGCTGCATACATGATCCTGACATCGGCCCGCTGTCGGGATCCAATGTCTGTTGTCGACGCGACGACGATTGAATCGCTGGGAGGAACGAAAAATATTCTATTAAGGCCTGTTAGCGGCGTGCTTTCAGCGGTACGCACGCAAATTGGGCCGGGTGGCTCATTCCGTTTCCAGGTGTTAATGATCCCTCGATGATTAACCGCGATCACCAACTCTCCGTCTTGCGAAAACGCGAGGTCGGAGATCGGGCCTGTGCTCCCGGGGTACATCGCGACTTGTTGAAGGGAATTGAGATCCCACAGCCGCACGGTCAAGTCTGCGCTGCCGGTCGCGACCGCCTTGCCATCCGGAGAGAACGCCAGCGAGGTGATTGTGCCTTGATGGCCATGGAGTTCTCCGGTCGGTTGCCCGGTCTGTGCGTCAAAGATATGCAATGTATGATCATCGGTGGCCACGAGTATCCGTTGGCCATCCGGAGAGTACGCCAGTCCTTCTGCCATCCACATCCGCTTTGGCAGTGCCAAGGTAAATAAGAGACCTTTTTCGCGGTCGAAGCAGAACACGGTACCAAACATTCCCATCGACGAATCGGTCATGTACCGCGCCGTCGATTCTGCGGCGGATTTCGGGGCGGTCAGTCCATACACCGCCAGCCGATGGCCGTCCAGCGACAGCGCCTTCCCTGCAAACGATTGGTCTTGGCCGACCGGGATATACATTCCTGGCGTGCTATGTTCCCGAGGAACTTCGGGGCCCACGCGAAATGCGACTCGAATTTCCGATGACGGCTTGGTAAGGACAGACCATAAGTTGGCGACACTGGAAGACGATTTGCTCTGTGCGGCGTTTGGTAAATTCCATTTGGTTTGCACCGACGTGAGCGCTCGGTCATCGCCGAGCACTGAGAACTCCGCCAGTTCTTCGCTAGGAGAGTGTGCGATGTAGGCTACTTCCAGAGGTGGACTGATCTCTTGCCCGGTGGCTAGATCGTTCGTACGAATGCATGCCTTGCCCTCGATGACGCGTGCAATGCGTGGCTTCGATTCGCTTCCCGGTTGAACAGACGTGCCGACAAGTTCGGCGGTCACCAAAATCCATCGGTTCGAATGAGTTGAATCGCGACGACAAGCGAGCACAAGCTGCCCCGGCACATCGCGGCTTTCCCCAGTTTGAGTGTTCCAGAGCCGAAGCGGTTTGTCGTTCGCAATCCGGCCAATGGTGTAGCTGCCATCAGCCAATAGCCGAAGATCCTTAAACCCGTCTCCCAGCCGCCGAACCTCAACGGCTCCATGACAAACCCGATTCAGATAATGCCATTCAAATCCTCGCAAGTCCGCTTCAGAAGGCTTAGGCCGATGTGCATCCAGAAGCTGCAAGACCCGCGGCACATTGCCGACCTCCCAGGCGCGGGCCGCGAGGCTCATATCGGCCGCGTGCCAATACTGGCGAGCTTTGCGCTCTCCCTCTTGTGCCTCGACCGCGAGTACATCAGCACGCTTCCGCTCTTCAACGGCCCTCTGGCGCTGTTCCAGTTCGCTGATATTCGCCTCGTGCAGGAATTCGTTAAGGTATTTTTGCTTTGTCAGGCTTGCCCATAGGTAAAAGACAAATGCGAAAAGCAATAAACAAACCGCAGTGGAAAGCGCTGCGACGGCGGGACGCCTTTTAGCCCATTTCCACGCCCACTCGCCGAGAGTGATAGGTTTGGCTTTAATGGGCTCGCCGCGCTGCCAGCGGCCTAATTCATCCGCCAATGCCGCGGCGGACTCGTAACGCTTACCCGGTTCTTTCTCCAAACACTTCAGCGCGATCGTTTCCAGATCGCGATCGACGGACGGATCGATCGCAGTGGGCCGAGTCGGCTCCTTCTCCAGGACTTGCAATACGGTTTCAATTGTGGTTGCGGCCTGGAACGGTGGTCGGCCGGTGAGACATTCGTAAAGGATCGCGCCCAGTGAATACACATCGGCAGCGGTAGAAAGCTGCTTTTCCGCCCGGGCCTGCTCAGGCGCCATATAGCTGGGCGTGCCGAGGATCGCTCCAGTCTGTGTTTGTTTCGAATCGCCTTCCACGCGTTTGGCTAATCCGAAGTCAGTGACGAGCGGCTGGTCGTGTGTGTCGAGCAAGATGTTGCCGGGCTTAAGATCCCGGTGCAAGATGCCGCGCTGGTGGGCGTAGTGCACGGCGCGAGCTACCGAAATCAAAATGTCAACAGCACACTTCGCCGATTGTCGGAGATTTGCTTTCAACCACTCCGCCAAGCTGCCACCTATCACCAACTTCATCGAAAAATATTGCTGCCCCTGATGCTCGCCAACCTCATAAATCGGCACGATGTTCGGATGGTCGAGATTCGCGGCCGCCTCCGCTTCGGCGCGGAACCGCTGCACGTCGGTCGTTGACGCCAGTTGGCCAGCCAGAATCATCTTCAGTGCGACCAGCCGATTGAGTGAGATTTGGCGAGCCTTGTAAACCACCCCCATGCCGCCGCGAGCTAACTCTTCGAGCAGTTCGTAGTCGCCGAAATAGCGGATCGTTATGCCCGCTGTTAACGCGTCCGGCTCGTTGGGGCCCAATGTCGCCGGCTCGACAAACCGATGCATGCGGTCGTGATCGCTGAAGAATGACTTCAACTCATCGGCGAAATCCGGGTGTGCCGCGATGAGCATCGCGCGATCGGGCGCATGGCCAGCCGCGGCTTCGCGCAAGTAGTCGGCGATCACGGCGTTGGTGCGTTCATCGCTGGAGCGTGGCTCGCTCATGAGACCTCCGGAATTAATAGTTCGCGAAGTTGTTTCAATCCGCGTTTGAGCAAGCCGGCGACCGCAGCCGGGGTGCGCTCCAATTGCAATCCGATGCGATCGAGCGACCAACCCTGGAAGTAATGCAAAACGATTGCTTCGCGCGAAGCCTCGGATAAGCTCGCCATCGCGTCCGCCAACGCTGTCAGTTGCTCATTGCGACCCGCGCGAATACTTGGCGAAGTATCCGGAGCAGCCAACAACGATGCTAATTGCACCGAGGATTGATCGAGCGACGATTGGAGCGACCGTTCGCGTTTCACGTCGCGCTTTTCCCGGTGGTTGGCCCGCAATGCGTCGGCGAGGTTGCACGCCAGAATTTTGCGAAACCACGTCGCGTGCTCAGCTTCGGTTGTACCGCGAAACTGCGCTTTGCAACGAAAGGCGTCGAGCAGCGTCTGCTGCACTAAGTCGGACGCTTCCGGCTGGCCACGCCGAGCCGGTCCTAATTGAACGCGAGCCAAGAGCAGCAGATATTGCCGCCAGCGTTCGATCGCAGCATCGGTTCCGGACTCGGACATCGGGTTCCTCTATGGAACTAGCCGACGTTTGACAGCGAGCTGGGCGCGCTGAACTGCTTGTTGTCGAAATTAGATAAAACTTCGGCCCGCTAGGTGCACTGAACCACCTTCGTCGCCGGACAGTGTCTTAATTGCCTCCGAATTGCGGCACTGTCGTGTGACCCATCGATCGGACTCTAAACGGAAAATACATCGACGTTCGAATTCGGAGCCTAATGGTTTCGCCATGAGCATCACGAATAATCCGAGGACGTTGTACAGATATGTCAGAACGCTGATCCGTTGAGCGCGTCGGTCACATCGCCCTTAGCCCGCTGCGTCGAGGTGTCGGACCCAAGCGCGCAAGACCGATCGCGCATTGCCGTGCTTGGGGTGGCATCGAGCCGAAAGTCTGTTCAAGTCGCCTAAAGAGGGTTCAACCGCAGTCGAACCCACTCGGGGAGCCGCCCCTTCGGGCTTCGGCGCGATGCAGCCCATGACAACAGTCGCACGAGTTATCTTCACAATGTCTTAATGAATCCAGGGCATCCAGATACGCTTTTCAATTGCATTTCGGGTACTGCACCCGTAAGTTGATTTCCTATCACCCAAAAAACACCACTGACTCAAATCTCAGGCGAAGACGGCCTGTCGAGGTGAGTCCCACATTCGGAGACAAATCCATGTCGTTCGGCCACTCATTCCGTCGCTTGTTTGGCAAGCGCGCTATTCGGCCAAGACTGAATCGTGGGATTCGCTTCGGGTACACTCGGTTGACACTTAACGAATTAGAAGATCGAAGGGTCCCTGCGACGATCACCGTTACAGGCAACGGGGATGATGTGGTCGTGGGCGGCGGTTGTACGCTTCGTGAAGCGATCCAGTCGATCATGGGCACGACGGACGCAAATGGCGATGTGACATCGAACAAAACTGGAAGCTATGGCACTAACGACTCCATTATTTTCAATGGCGCCATGACGATTTCGGTGGGCGCCACTTTGGGCCAATTGACGATCAGCAAGCCAATTTCCATTTCAGGTCTCGGCCAGAACTTGACCGTCATTCAGAACGCCAAGACGGCCGCTGCGGATGCCCGCATCTTTGACCTTTCTGCGACGGGCAACGCTGTCATCAAAATGAATGACATGACGTTGTCGAACGGAAACCTCATCGCCGGAGCAGGCAATCTGGGCGGGGCCATTCGCAATGCGGATGAGTTCTTGGAGCTGACGAATGTGACCTTCAGCAACAACACGGCAGTCGGCCAGTCGACTGGTGCGACTGGCGGCTCTGCGGCTGGCGGCGCTATCGCCATGACGGTAGCGGGCGGAAAACTGACTTTGACTGGCTGCACGTTTACGAACAACCTTGCCAGCGGGACTGTTTCTGGCTCGAGTGGATCCGGTGGTGCAGTCGTTGTCATCGCCGCGTCCACGGTCACGGTTAACAGTTGCTCGTTTCTCAGCAATACCGCCGGCGTTTCGGGCGGCGCGCTCCAGTTCACGGCGACTTCGAACTGTTCGATTACCAATTCGACGTTTACAAGCAACAGCGCCTCTACCAGCGGCGGTGGGGTGCTGAACATGACTGGTGCGTCATCGACGGTGTCGATCAGTTCGACGACATTTACGACCAACTCGGCCTCTGGTAGCACAGGCGGCGCAGTGAACCTCACAGGCGCTTCAACAACGGCGTCATTTACGGCCTGCAATTGGAGTGCGAACGTCTCGTCGAGCAACGGTGGCGCATTTCAAGGGTCCGGCAACACGGCGATCTACAACTTTACAAGTTGCACGGTGACCACCAACCAGTCGGCGGGCGCGTCAGGAGGCGGCGGATTGCGATTCCAAGGCACGAGCCCCACGGTCACGATCGATAGTTGTACCCTGAGCGGCAATACCGCCAATGGCTCTGGATCGGCAGGTGCAATTAGCAACACGGGCGGCACAAGCCCCGTGATGAACATTAGCAACACCCTCATCTCAGGCAACGTGGCTGCCGGAACATCTGGCGGCGGTTTAGATATCACGGCTGCTAGCACCACGATTACCAACAGCACGATTTCGGGCAATTCGGTTGTTGGCGCGGCCGGTAATGGCGGCGGTTTGACGATTACCACGGGCGCGCTGACGGTCTACAACAGCACCATCTACGGTAACACCGCTGGGACGGGAACTGGAGCCGGCGGCGGCATTCGTAAGTCGCAGATAAACGGCACGGGCGCGGTGACACTTTACAGCACAATTGTAGCCGGCAATGTCGCTTCGACTGCTGCGGACATTTCTAGTAGCGCCACGACCGTAACGATTAATATTGGCGGAGGCAGAAATTTGATCGGCGTGGCCAACGCCGGCAATTTCACCCTGTCCGGCATCAACAAGACGGGCGTGGATACCTCGCCGCTCGATGCCAAGCTGAACTCACTGGGTAGCAATGGCGGCCCGACACTCACGCATTCACTACAAACCAAGAGCCCGGCATTCAACGCTGGTTCCAACGTATTGGTACTGCCGTTCGATCAGCGCGGCACTGGTTTCTCACGGGTCAACGGGTCGAACGCTGACGTCGGTGCGTTCGAAGGTGTTTCGCCTGATCCGGGCGCTAAGGTCACATTGCCGAATGTCCCCCCGATTAATGCCAGTTACCAAGCTATCGTGGTTTACGCCGACGAAACAGGAATCGACACAACCACGATTGATGTCAATGACGTGGTGTTGAGCGGCCCTGTGCATGTCGGCAACCTATCGCCAACAACAGTGACCTTCACTGGGCCAGTCACGAGCGTGACCGCGACGTACACATTCACGCCGCCGGGCAGTTCGTGGGACTACAGCGACGATGGCGTTTACACGCTTACGATGCAACCAAATCAGGTCTTGGACACCGACGGTCCGAATCCGGTAGCAAGCGGAGGCCTCGGCAGTTTTTCGGTGACGATTGCATTGCCAAATCCGTTCGTCGTTGATAATTCGGGTGACACCGATGATGGCGACGTGGGGCCCACCAAATTGACTTTGCGCGAGGCCATCCGCTTGTCGAACGCCACGCCCGGCCAGCTCGACTCGATCACGTTTGATAGCAGCTTGAATGGCAAGACGATCACCATGGGCTCACAGATAACTATCACAGACGCCTTGAGCATCACCGGCTTGGGCGCTGCGAATCTAAAACTAAGCGGTGGCAGCCTGAGTCGGATTTTGAATGTCAATCTCACGACAGGCACCGACACTGTCACGATTTCCCAAATCAAATTCTCCGATGGCAATGGTACCGACGGCCCAGGTGGCGCTATCACTGAAAGCAGCGGCAACCTGACTCTGAACACAGTGACATTTGACTTTAACCAGAGTTCGGTGGGGTCGGGCGCGGCTGGCGGCGCAATCTCGTTCGGCGCAGTAGCCAGGCTGACGCTGAACAATTGCACGCTCACGAACAACAGCGCCGCCGGCTCTTCTACGTCGTCCACTGGTGGGGGTGGCGCGATTAGCACTTCAGGCGCGGCCACAGTGACCTTGAATAACTGCTTGCTCGACAGCAACTCTTCGACTTTCGATGGCGGTGGTGCGATCCATGGTCAGACAACGCTGACGGTGAACGTCAATGACTCGACCATCACGAATAACAATTCCGGTGGTTTTGGCGGCGCAATGTTCCTCAATACAACGGGTTCGTCCGTGGCGAGCGCGCGCAGCACGGTTTCGGGAAACACTGCCACCGGCGGTGGATCTTCGGCCGGCGGCGGCGGCGGATTCTACTTCAACTCGACGGGAACTTTCACTGCGGATAACAGTACCTTCGCCAGTAATACCGCGAAAAGCGGAGGAGTACTTTCCTTCAAAGCTGGCACGGTGACTTTCACCCAATGCACCTTGAGCGGCAATTCGTCCTCCGACAACGGGGGGGCGATCTCCATGAACGCCAACGCCTCGACAATCACCATGAACAACAGCACGGTGTACGGCAACAGTGCCAACAACGTTGGCGGCGGAATCCGCAAGAACTTCACCGGCACGAACTTTGTCATCACATTGAACAGCACGATCGTGGCCGGAAACACCGCAAGTGGTAGCTCAGGTACTACGACTAACTTCGGTGCAGATATCGACTGCTCCGGCACCTCCGCGGTTGTGATCGCCGGCGGAAACAACCTAGTCGGTGTGTCCGATGCCGGCAACTTTACGCTTTCCGGCAGCAACCAGACAGGCACCAAGGCATCGCCTTTGGATCCGTTGCTCAGTGCCTTGGCAGCTAATGGTGGAACAACTTTGACGCAAGCACTGAAGGCCGGTAGTCCGGCCTTCAACAAAGGCGCAAACCCATTGAGCCTCACCACTGATCAAAGAGGCACTGGGTTCGCCCGCACATTGCAGGGGACTATCGACATCGGCGCTTTTGAAGGCGTTAATCCGGTTCCCAACTATTCCGGCACACTTGCCAACGTGCCGCCGATCAATGCCACCTATAAGGCGAGTGTCACCTATACCTCTTCGGTCGGCATCAACACGGGCTCCATTGACGTCAACGACGTGCGGCTCTCAGGGCCTGGGTACATTACCCCGGCCGCGCCTATTAGCCCACCCGTCATCATTGGGAACAACGGCGATCAAACAGTTACAGTGGAATATGAGTTCTCGCCTCCGGGCACGGCGTGGGATTACACCGACGACGGCACTTATCAATTAAGCGTCCAAGATAACCAGGTTTATGACACTTCGAGCCCGACGCCGCTGGCAGCCATCGGGGGCCAAGTCAACACGATGCTTGTTTCCATTCCATTGCCAGTTTTGGTCGTGGATAACATCGATGATGTCGACGACGGCGACTACTCCGCAGGCAAATTCACATTACGTGAAGCGATCAACCGCGCAAACGCCGCGATAAGCACGACTGAAACGATCACGTTCGCTCCAGCACTGAATGGCCAGACGATTCTTGCCCTATCGCCGTTGTCGATCACGGATCCGGTACAAATCACTGGTCCTGGCTCAACCAAGTTGACGATCTCGGGAGGGGGTTTCTCGACGATCTTCACGACGCAGATTGCGCCGGCTGGTTCGGCTGTCTCGATTTCCGGCCTGACGATTTCCGGTGGCTCGGCGAGTACTGGCTCGGCCATCACGATTAATAGCGAAAACGTTTCATTGACCGATTGCGTGATTCGCAACAATGCAAATTTCGGCAACGGCGGAGCGGTTAACGTTGTCGGTTCGACAGCCACTTTGACGGCAACGGGTTGCACCTTTGACAACAACTTTAGCGGGGCCGGCGGAGCGATCACCGTACAGAATAATGCCGGCCTGTTCGTGAATAACAGCCTATTCACGGACAATTCAACTAACACGGGCTTCGCCGGCGGAGCCATCCGTTTCGTCGGCTCGACCACCAATCCGGTCAACGTTGCTATTCGGAATAGCACGTTTGTCGGCAACGCAACGCGATTTACCGGCGGCGCAATTGGATTCAACTTGGTGTTTTCCGGCACCGCCCTGGTGCAAAACTGCACCATCACCGGCAACTTCTGCGATAGCGACAACAACGCTGACGGAGAAGGCGGCGGCATTGCCCTGTACAGCGGGATACCGAACGGCAAGCTGGTCATCGATAGCTGCATCGTTTGGGGAAACTTCAAAGGCACTGCGGCACCGGTGGCAAGCGACGTAAGCAATGGCAGCACCTCGCAAATGGATGCGAACTTCAGCCTGATCGGCGAGGCATCCGCCGCCGGGAATTTTGTGCCCGACGCGAAGACGACTTCGCTGTTAGGCCAGGATCCACTGCTCAATGCACTCGGTTCCAATGGCGGGCCGACGCAGACGATGTCCATCCAAGCCGCGAGCCCAGCGAAGAACAACGGCAGTAATCCAGCTGGACTGACAACTGATCAACGGGGTGCCGGTTACTCGCGGACCGCCTTGGGAGCAACCGACATCGGGGCTTATGAAATTCAAGCTCCCCCTACCGTGACTTCCGTTGTTCTCGATGAAGGCACCGGCAACACCAACATCGGCAGTGTCAACGGCGCGATCCAACGCTCGCAGGTACGACGCATCATCGTGACTTTCTCCGAAGCGGTTAACTTCATGGGCGATGTGACCGCCGCCTTCACTGTGCATCGCACCGGCACCGCGGGTACTGTCGGGGATGTTGCGCTCACCGCCAACCCGGCGATTGGCTCGGCCAGCTCAGTGACCATTACGTTCGGGGGTCCACTAACCGAGTCGAATGGTTCATTGGTTGATGGGCTTTACGACTTCATTATTGGCGCAGCCCAAGTTTCGGGAGCCGGTGGCGCACTGGATGGGAACAACGACACAATTCCGGGCGGGGATTACACTGTGACCGGTACCACGGCGAACAAGTGGTTCCGCTTCTACGGCGATCAGAATGGCGATGCTGCGGTCGATCAGAATGATTACCTGGTCTTCCGCAATGCGCTCTCCGGCGGCCCGAATACGGTGTTTGACTTTAACAACGACGGCGACGTCGATCAGAACGATTACTTGCGCTTCCGCCAGAATATCTCCGGGGCTCCGTGATGTGAGGTCACGGCGTTTGCCATTGGTAAACGCCTCCACGGCAATCCAAACTCTGCCTCATTGCGTGCTTCGGTCCCATCGACAGAGGTGTGTCGGACATAAGCGGACTACAGCTTTTGCCTTTGCCACCTCGTTTGGTGTTCCGCAGAATGCCGGCTCAAGGATCCCTAAGTCTAAGTCCGGATCATTGAGCGTTCTTGTTTATTCAGACATGAATTTGAGATTCTCAGCATTTTGATGGCGGCCGGCGGAAACATGATCTACAATTAGGTTGGCACCTCCTCGATTAGCAGCCGTCGCCGGCGCTTCGTTATTTGTACCGTCTACCGGCAAAGCCCAATCCTGCGTCCTAGGAAATCTGTGATGATATCTCATCGTCTGCGGACCATCGCGTCGCTTGAAGAGCGCCTCGCGCCCGCAAACCTGACGCTCACGTCCGCCTACAACTGCGATGGCTACGGAAACTTCCTGGCCAACCCGGTGTACGGGCAAGACGTCTACATCCGGGCCAACTGGACCGCAGCGGGCATGGCCGGCACCGAGACGGGTATCATCCGGTGGACCGTCAACGGCGTGTCGATCGACTCGCCCGTGGTCAACTATGTGGCGGGCACCAACCCGTATGTCTTCTATTGAGCCGGCTGGTGGATCGGCAACGCGACTTGGTCGGTCACGGTCTTCAAACTCCTCAGCAACAGCCTTCGAGTCACAGTCAATCACCTCAAGGTGCATGCTTACTTCTCCGGTCACGACAGCGATGCCGCGTTCGATCCAGCTCTGACCAAACCATTCGTGCAGCTCAGCCATTGTTGGCAGCCTGTGTTTGAGATGACCCCATGGCCTTCGCCGCCGAAAAGTTTCCAGATCAACAACAACGGGGAACGCGCTCCAATCCGGTCTTTTACTTCCGTCGGCGCGAATAGGCACCATCGATAGTCCAAGGGCCAAATAATTGACAGAGATCTCAAACATCACCAAGCCCCTCCAAATCCAAGAACGGCTATCCCAATAACCACCGCTTCACCCCATGGTGGTAATTGCGTGATTACCTTTCTTCCAACAGAATTCCACCCTTCTATGTCCATTACCACTCCCCTCAATCCCCCCAGTCAATATTGACGCGCGGTCGAGGCCGCGACCGCGGCCTATGTTGCATGCGCATAGGTAGGGGGGCTACTGGTGGTAATGACAGGCATGGTCGCGTAGAAGCCAATTCAAGAGGTGCCTGTGAAACGGGCTCGTTGCGAGGTGAGCCATTAATCTCTCCCATAGCGCTAGCCCGTATCAAGTAAACCTTGGTAGAGCTGCCATTAAAGCTAATCGTTTTCTGACTGCGCCCTGATTTATCCGAGTCCGTACTTAACCAGTTACGGTCGCGCCAGTCGCGAATGATCGACTCGTGTCGAAAAGCTCCAACGGCAAGAATCTTCCAGCCGGTGAGGAAAAAGTGCTAAATCACCGCCTGGACGCCATATGCCCGCGAGTTGCCGATTTGATTGAACCGAGACACTTTGGCGCTCCTCAGGACGGACAAACTCACTGAGGTGCCCGTTTGCCCAGCTAACTACGTACGCAAGAGCTCTCGCAGCGACGTTCGCTCCGGTCGACTCAGTCGTGAGTAAGTCATAGACCAGTTCGATCGGGTCTTTCCAATGCCATGGCGTGGAGATCGCCTCGTGCACCCATTCGGAAACCGTTCGGACAAGCGCGAGCATGGTTGACATGCGATGAGCGACGCCATTTGCTTTCGCGCGATCTTGATAGTTCCTCAATGACATCTGGAAGCGCTTCGTCCATTCGTTCCAATGTGTTTTAGATTTAAGCACTGCCTCGACGAACCCTGGGCCGGCGTGACCGTAATGGTTGGGAAGTTGCTGGGTGAGTCTTTCCACCATTAACCGAGCGGAGTCCGACTCACCAAACGGTGAGCCCCAGAATTCCAGCACGCGGGCCCGTGTACCACCGTCATTGGAAAAGGCGGACACCGGTTGTTCGCCAGACAGGAACAAGATGCCCTCGATTGGGTCTTGGCCATCGATGCCGGCAATAGTGCCGCGACCTTTGCCTCGGCCCTGCGCAAAGCCATAAATAAAACGCGAAACGTCTTCGTCGTGAATCGCGTGTTGCGTCTCATCAAGGATCGTAGGTACGTTTCCTGAGATGGCGGCCAAACGGTCCCGAAACACTGGGGTCGAGTGCCAATTATGGACGAGTGTTGAATTATCATGGTCACTTGGGCTCCCCCAAGTGCTCGCTATCGTGCGCAGCAGCGTCGTTTTGCCAATAGACGTACGGCCCGACAGGCTCACGGCGAAGTTGGGCGCACCAAAAATTGCCGCGACCGGTGCCGCGAAGCCGGCATTGACGCAGAACGCTGGAATGCGATGGAGCATGATTGGTGCCAGGGCTTGAAACCAACCCTCGAGCGTTCCGCGAGAATGAAATGCCGCTGCGATTTGATTGTCGCCATCGTCCCGACCGCGAAACCGTACATGGTCAGACGCGCAATCTGCCGAGGTGCTGGGCCCCTCGGCGGTAATTACGGTGTTCCCCCAGAGGAAACTCTCATAGTTGTTTTGCCAACCGAGCCGGTTGCTTTCCTTGCGCCGGGGAATTGCCGCACGATTGACGTGCTCAAAGGCAGCTAGGAACGCAACGAGTGTTGTCGCGTTGACCGAACTGACCGGCAGTCCGTGGCCGGCGAGATCAATTATTCGGCGGGAGTCAGCAATGTCACGCCGATCCACCGGGAGTGGCTTCCACCCACTCGGCGTTTTGAACGCCAGCACGGCTGTCTCCCGGCCAGTTTGAGTGTTCTGGCGGAATTCGGCGATCGCCAACGGCGTGGAGATAACATCGCCGTCGTTGCCGCAAACACCCGCTTCATTAATCTCATATCCCGGGGGTACGACGAGCTCGGCAACGATCGGAGCATCCGGAAGGCACGCCAGCAGCGAGCGAACTAAGAGTTGCTTAGCCTGTCGGCAGGCTTGCTCGATTCTTTGGCGGATCGCTGCGATTTCTTTTGACGTGGCGGCGGCACGGAGGCCAACGTAACCGGCCACCTTCAAGCACTGCGTGATGGTGCTGGCCGCCTCCGTGATTGCTTGCGGATAAACTAGCGCCGCGATCTCGCAGAGCATTCGACGTCCACGGGCAGACCGTTCAACATCAGACGAATCAAAACGGACGAAGCTGCCAGCACACTGCAAGATGTCGCCGGGCTTGTCCGCGTCGTCCACGAATGGCAGGCGCAACGCGATTAAGAAATCCAAAATCTGCAGCCGATCTGTGTCACTAAAGTCCAACATTGATGAAGTGAAGCAGATCTTGGCTTTGCGGCCCATGGACCGAACTTCCTGCTGAAACGCATCCGCTGCGGCAGTGGCGCGAATTACCTCCATGGTCACGTAACGGCGTTGCTTGCCAACTAAGATCTTGACATGTGGGGACGGCGGTGTGATTCGACTTTTGGCTGCCCGGCGTGGTTTGCGCGCCACGTGCTTGCCGTTACTACTGTGATTGGAATTGGCAATGGGATCGGTTATGATCATTAGCGTGTTTCTCCTTAGCAGGGGGTGACACAAGATCGGCGCCTCGTGGGTGCAACCACGAGGCGCCACAACTTACCAAAAGTCACATCTCGTTCTGGTCAAACTCATCGAGCGTATTGAATTCATCTACACATTCGTATTGAGGGGATTCGACGTTCTCCTCCGGCGACTCGACACCCACAACAGGATCATCGCCCTGTTGCTGCGAAACAAATGTGAATTCAAAGTTGTCGGCCCAACGTCGTAGCCGCGACACCACCTCCGGTAATCGCGTCACCTTTTCCTCCTTCGCAGCTAAGTCGACTTGCGCAACACTCCAGGCTGCCAGCTCTGACAGTTCACGGCCGGCATTTGTGAGGTCGCTCGCCCACGATGACTCTGATTCAGCGGAATTGTCCTCTGCGAGTGCAGCGGTGCGCGAAGGTTTTCGCGCAGGTTGCTTGCGTCCGCGCCGATCCGTTCTCAAGGTGAGGTGAGGTATTTCACCACCATCCACGAGCCGTGCGCGCAACTTCTTGACGGTTTTCGGGCTACCGTTCACCGCGTCAGCTACGTCACGGTCTGCACGTTCAGGGTTAGCACGCAAGAGCTCTGCAATTAATTCCTTCTTCTGCTGCATAGTGAGCTGTCGTCGGTGAAAATTGACGGCAATTGCGCGGGCTTTTTGCTCTTTGGACGATAGGCCTGTCAGGACCACCTTCGGGATCTTGCGAAGCCCCAGCTTCTTGGCGGCGCGGAGCCGGTGGTGGCCGTCGATAACGATCCCCTCCGGCGTGACGATGATCGGCACCTCGATGCCACGTTGCTCAATGTCGGCCAAGAGTTCTACAAACTCCGCTTCGGGCAGTTTGGGCAATAAGGTGTCGTGCTTCAGAAAGAACTTCATGCGCCCGATGCTGATCGTCTTCATTAGTACCTCCGGGTAAGTGCCGGCGACGCTGTGCCGCCGGCAGAGTAGAGCGGTTACCGAATTTGTTCCGCGTCCAGCCGATGTTCGGCCGCGCGAATGGCCGCTGAGCGGCGTCGACTCAGATACCCCGGTCGCGACATCGGGGCATTGAGGCGGGTTAGAAAATCGAAGACGGCGCTTTTCGTTGTGAATCGTCGTCCGCCGACAAGCACAGTGTCGAGCTTGAACTTCCCAAGCTGAACGCCGCGAAGCGCCCAGCGAACGACCGTTGCGGAGTGGGGCCGTCGGCCCGGGAATAAACTGCCGGCTTTGGTCAACGGAATCAGAGGTTCACTGAAATCGATCATGAATGCTCCTAACTGCAGAAATCCGCGTCGGATTGCCGTCGATTGTTAAATTTGCCGTGTCAGAGCGCGATCAGGAGGAGATGGGGGGGAGAAGGGGGGAGATGAAAATACAGAACCATAGCCATGGTTCTGACAAGAACCTGATCAAGTTCACCAGGCGATAGACGAGACCGGTGCAATGGATCAGATGCGAAAAGTGCATTGACTTGGTGCTTCACTTATTCCAGCGCAAGTCAACAATGCCAGCTAATCTCATACTTGGTGCCGGCGCCTCTAAACGCAATCAATTTCAAATCATGGTTCAAAGACCTAAGGGTGTCTTTCTTTCGCGAGCGCACCATATCAGCGACGTATGCAGGAGTATTATTTTCGTCCATCATCACTTCCGTATACTTCACTAACGAGGGCATTGATACTTTGGATGGCCATCCCGCTGCTTCAAAAACGTTTAACACTTCAACAACGCGTTCCGCTTCGCGGGCAATTCTTCGCACCGCCTCACCTCGGAACCACAGTCTGCCAGTGACCTCGTCCCATCGTGGCGTAACAAACGGCGGATGGTTTGGTCGTAAACCGCGACCGAGTAGTTCGCTTTCAATGCGCGAGTGAAGATCACGGATGCGACAATGGGCGGAAAACGGCGTTGCTATAGGCGCGGCCAAATCGTCGGAACTGAGAATTCTGAAGACTTCGAACAGTAACTGTTCGTTATCCAGCTTATCGTTGCCTACCAGATGGGATAGTTCACCGACAGTTTCGGTAACCGCGATTTCCTCGGCAGGAAGTTGGTTGATCGCGTCAAGAATCGATCGAAATCCAGGAGTTGGAGTGTTGCTCTCGTTGAAATAGTTGCGACACCACCAATTACCCAGAGCCCATCCCAGAGCGTACCATGGCCGCAGATGATTCTCAGGCTTCAGCGCGCGCGATGCCAGAGTTTGCACTTGATGGCAGAGACTGATGATTCCACTACAGGTTTCTTCGACATCGATCGCTATGCTAATGCCGTCAAATAGCTTCGTAATCAGGTCGTTGTGATCGTCAAGATGGCCAAAGACAGCATTCAATTGCGAAGCAACTTCTCCGGGAATTTCAGCGCACAGAACGTCGATCGCGATTTTGAGGTCACAAACCATTCTTGGGATGCTATCCTGGGTACTATGCCCCTGGTCGTACCATTGAGGTCGATGCACATCGACCCATACCGGCAATACCTGAGGTTCAAAGCCCAGCTTGTAGTATGCCCAAGGACCTGGATCCTTGTCGGGGCGGCAGGCAAACAATCGAAGTTGCGAATCATTGATCGGTGGGACGTAACGAGGCCTTAGCGATCGATCGTGAGGTGTCATGAAACTTTTCCCACAAATCAAGTAATCGAATCGTTACCTTGCTGCCACAAGATGTATCGCAGCAGACGTGAGCTTGCGCGATTGATCTAACAACAAGACTTGTGTCTCTAATATTCTGCCAATTAAGAGTGGCGCGTCAACCAGTCGCCGCCATGACTCGGCGCGCGAGGTCACAATCTTGCTCAGCATAGATTTGCGTGACGCCAATTTCCCGATGGCCGCCACAGACACGTGCGGCTTCCAACCCAAAGCCCTTGCGAATCTCTGATAGCCGAGTGTGGCGCAACTGGTTGGGACACCAAACGGCGATGCCGGCGGTGATACAGGCACGCCTCACGGCCCGGCGATAGCTGCTGACGTCATACTGGCAACGAAGCATTGCCTGCCTTCGAGCCCGCGGCCTCCGGGCAGCTTGACTGGGCGTCAGCGGACTCGTCCGCAGCGCGCGGCGTTCAGCATTGCGGATTTGTTCCGAGACGATTGGTGAGAACATGTAGCCCTCAGGCTGCGCGTCTACCCAAGGCTGCAGGATCTCTTGTGCTTTCGGGCCAAGATAGACCACACGATCAAGGTCCTGGTTGCCATCGGGGTTATGGTGCTCCGTCTTATGTCGTAGTGGTCGGAACTCCCAAACGGCGGACGAACGGTCAATGTCGATTACCCGCATGTTCACGATGTCTTGTGGCCGTGCCGAACTTGCCAGCTGAACTTGAATCATTGCTTTAATCGCAACGGGCAGGAGCGGCAGCACGCAGTTCACCGAGGCTGTGCTCACCGGGCGAACACGAGCAACCTCTCTCGCACATGACTCATCGCGGCGCAAACCTGGAACTCGGAGCAGGGCATCATGCACCGACACATGGACTAGTTCTTCAGCGACGGCCCATGCATAGAGGCGCTTGAGCCGACCAATTTGCTTATTGACTGTACGTCGTGCTGGATGTTGGTGAGCGATTTTTGTACGCCATATCAGCGCATCCGTCTTTGGGTCGAATTCTTTGAACCGGTACACAACTGGCTCGGCGATCATTGCCTCGCGGACCGCCTTCAACTTTTTTGGGCTGAACTCATTCGCAGACGTAGTCGCGTAAAGCCGCCGCACAAATTTGAGAACCTGCTTTATTGCAGCCACTTCGGACGTTGGCCTGCATCCTTGACATATCGCTTTTTTGCAAACTCCCAATACGCGGCACATAATTCCACTATCGAGATCGATTCGGACGCAGGCGCTGAGGGCAAGGACGCCCCGATCGATGCCCAATGCTCGGCGACCAGTCGGTGGTACTTCTCCCAACTCTCCGGTGAACCGTGTGCGCCGAGGTAGTGGTCGCGCCCTCGAATCGTGACGACGGCGCAATTGCGTGCTTTGTGAAGGCGATATGACGGCTGTTGAATCATGGTGCAAACCTTGCTTCTGCGAAATCCAGTACCGTACTGGATTTCCAAGAGCTTCAGGCTGCACTACCGACCGTCGGCAGGTTCGCGAAAAGTGCGTTCAGCAAAGTGTTTAAGTCAAGTCGGGGCGAGAGGATTTGAACCTCCGACCTCTTGGTCCCGAATAAGGTCGTCTCACCATAATATGTTGGTTTTCTTCGGGAAATCAAGAGGAAACTTCGTTTCCGTACTTTCCGAAAATCGCATGTTTTGAATCGTTTTCCGAGCGATAGTGCGACCTTAGTGAGACCCGCCATACCGTCCTTCCAACTCCCGGAGAAACTCGTGTACTTTCCGGAGCGACATGTATTTGCCAATCTCCTTGACCGGATCGATCGCGACGTTTTCGATGTCGCTCGGGATCGTGCGAAGGTAAGCGATCAAGTCCTTGACGTTCTTCATCTCAAACGTGGGTATCTCGACCGGGTGTCCCTTTTTCTTGGCCGCTTCGGCCGCGATCGGGTCCATATATGTTCGGTAGAGATCCCAATCCGTCCAAATCGGAGCGAACTTCATATCACCGCCGACTTCTGCGATCATGCCCGGCCCGTAGGGGGTGACGAAGGTGTAAAGCGGGAATCGAAAAACGAACCCCGGATCGATGGGAAACTCGCCTGATTCAGCCATGAGATCCTCGCGGCGTTGTCGGATTATAGCCAGACGTCTTGGGCCATTGCTAGGTGCGAACGAAGTACCGTCCGCTCGACACCGGCGACGATCGCACCGGGGCCTCTAAACGGTCAAGGGCTGTCTGCGGACTGGCCATGTTTACCCTGTGACCGCGAGGCCACGCGGAGCAATGCGCCGGATGCCCTCGCGGGCTCATTTACTTCCTTCTTTCATCACAATGGCAGACGCCACACCACCACCGGCACTTAAGAAATTCCTATTCGTCGCTGACATGTGCATCGAAGCAGCCACTGAAGAAGAAGCTCTTGAGTTATTCGCAGACGATTCTTATTACCTCGCAGAAAATGCCGATTGCTACGAATACTGTGAGAAATGCGACAAACCGTGCATGTATCGATACCACCTTTGTGAATGTGATTAGCCTATTATTCTGCCGAGCCGCGAAACGAAAGAAGCCGGTTCGAGCAGAGTCATCGTCGCCCAGTCAATGACGCTGCGAATTTCGAACCGGCCGATAACGTTGTAGCCCAAGCAGATCGCCAGGCAAGAATCTCGTTCTCGTTTTCGCTGATGCGAACTCTCGGACCCTCATTGAAGTCGGCACGGGTCTGTCAGGGTAACCGCGGCCTTCGATCCACGTCTGTGCAGGCGTCGGGAGCTCGTAAAAGTTGCTGAAACTCATCATCCTTTGCACTCGCCTGCTTCTTCTTGTAGATCTCGATCGTTTCAAACAACTAGTCGTTCTTTCCCGCGAGAGGCGAACCTGCGCGACGATGCTCCACATGGACTGAGTACCGCGGCGCTGTGCTTGTGTTTCTTCTGCCATGTGTGAGTTGGAAATACTTTCCGCTAAGCACCGGCGACGCTGATTGCCCTGTGGCCGGACGGTTCACGGTGCGGTTTGCCGGATGCCAGTCGCGGCGAAGTTGCGCTAGGTGCGAACGCCTTGATTCGGCACCACCACGCTATCGCGGCTTGCCCCTCTGCCGTCAAAGAGCTTCCTTCGGACTCCTCTATTGACGGCGGGGCTTTGCCTCGATGCTAACGCCGGTGCCTTCACAAGGCGATCCGCTCCTTCACAATTCGGCACCGCGACGGGATCGGGCATCTTGTCCGCAAGAGGTGGATTCAGAACCCTAATCGCGAAAACCGCCCGACTTTATTTCTTTCCAATCAAGACTTATGGGACAAATGAAAGAGCTTTATACCGCACTTCAAGACGCGCAGCGCCTTGTTCGCGAAGACCAGCTCTCACCTTTGGAACTGGGAGAACTCGCCCACGTACTCGACAGATTAGACCCGATCATCGGATCATTCAACGAGAATCGCGTTCCCTCTCCGCGATCATGACTTACGCGGAGAACAAAGTCAGACGGCGGCTCACTAAATGTCGCGAAGCCATCGCTCGCCGGGACCTGCCAAAACGGGCCAGGTGGCAATGGACGAAGAACCTCTACTACTGGTTGGGTTTCTTCGACGGCATGACAGGGCGCAAGCCTTGAGAAATAGCCCCTGGGAAACCGGGGGTTTTTTTTTGGCGACGACAATCATCAGGATTTGTTATGGGCGAAGAAGCAGTGACTTACTTTTCCTTCAAGACAATGGTTCGGCTCTAGGAGATTTTGCCGCTTCTAATCGGGAACAGGGCAAATTGTTTTCGATCTCCAGTTGGCACTATGCCCCCTGAAAACGGATCAGCCGGACTAGGATAGCCTTGTTGCCCAAGGGGGAGAACCGTTGGCGGATAGTCCGACCACGAGAGAGACCGGGCCGATGAGGCCGCCGAAAAACTCCGCGCCAGCTAGCCACGGCACATCGACTCGGCGTCTCTTTGCCCCGTTTGATGCTTAGCAGACGATTGCCAGCAATCCATAAGGTCAGGCCGCAGACCGAACCCAAATACAAAAGTCCGGCGAGCAGCATCGGCTCGACATTGCCCAACAATAATTTCGCAAACGGAGTGCTTGCGCCGAACAGCGCGGCGGCTGCAAGTGCATAAACGACGCCGGATTTTCGGCGATTGATCACAAATAATCGCTTAATGATTGTTCTTAATCGAGGTTTTAGCGGTCCTTGAAATGGAAGGCGATATACAACGCAATTGATCCCGTTATTAGCGCGCCAATGATAGCACCGATGATGGGACCGAAGTATGGATGGCGCTGTAGAAATGTCGGTCCTTCCGGCGGCGGGGGTGCGGGCGGTCCAGCGGGAAGAATATAGGTATTGCGCCAAAGCCCGGTGCGAGGGTCGATTTCGCTCTCAGCGTGGACGTCGCCGAGTTCATCCTTCCATCGCTTTTCGCGTTCATCGGCCATAGCTTTATCTCTTTGGTCGGTTTGATTCTATGAAGTCAAATAGTTCGGACTTTCCGACTCAATCAACTGCGCCAAGATAGACTGCTTATTGATCGCGGCACGTTCACGGGGAGGGCGCAGGCATCATGGAAACCTTGATTGCAAGCCCGAAGGAATGGGAACAAAACATGACGCCGCGGGCTTATTGCCGGCTAGATGATGGTAAGTTGATTGGTCCTATTTGGCCCTATGCTCCGACGGGGCTACTTCCGTTTCAGCACATTCAAACTGGACCGTTGAACATGTCCGCCGGGAATTTAGATGCAGTTGTGAGGACCATAAATCCGTATGCGCTCATTGAAAAGCCGACTCTGAATGCGGGTGAGTATTATCCACGAATGTGGCGCGGAGACAGAAAGCGCATCGAGGCTGGCGATATCGTTCCGGAGATTTCTCAGACACCTTTTTTTGATAGTTTCATGTTCTCGGTCGAACAGGTTGAGTCTTTGTTCGAGACCTTGGATTCAATTTTCCGTGTTGCCCATCCCATGACAGCCAATTTGGGCACCTGTGGCGGCGCCATTCGCGACATAATCATCTTGGCGAGCACGGAAGTCGAATCACAGTGGAAGAGCGTTTTGACGGCGAATCGCTTTTTCACTGCCGATGGTCGCTACACGACTGCCCATTATGTTCGCCTTCTTCCGGCATTAAAACTCGACGAGTATAGCATTTGTTTGATCAGGTACCCGTCACTGCCAGAATTCTCGCCCTTCAAAGGCTGGGACGTTGCAGCACCAACGCAAACACTACCTTGGTACGATGCGTACAACGCCGTGAAGCACGACCGCGAGGGGAATTTTTGGAGGGCTTCGTTAGAGGCGGCAGTTCATTCTGTGGCTGCCTGCGTTGTGATGCTGGCCGCGCAATTTGGTCAGGAAACGCTTAGCGGTTATGGATTGCGGAATATTTTCCAATTTACAAAGACAGCGTCGTACGATCCGAGAGATTTTTACTATGGTCCGATCCCTGAGACAAAGTGGAAGACCGTTGAATATCCGTTCTAATTCAAAGGCGTTTAGTTCATCGTGGGACGCCACGCTTGATCGGTCGTATCTACTCGGAGGAATGATTTAGTTTGATGTCCTTCGTGTCGCGAGCGCGATCGATAATGACGAGCCACCGGGAAATCCCCGCCGCCCATTTCGCAGAGCATCGTTTACCGCCGACCAAGTGGTGCCGAATTGGTTTCGAATCGGCCCTGAATTCGCTTGCGGCCATCTACCGGTGCGATTGCGGTGGTCGTCGGCCCAATTGAAAATCTGTTTCATGGAAATTCGAGGCGGAACTTGAGGATTTGGAATACCTCGATGTCTCATCAACAGGCGAAGTAATGATGAACCTCCTTTCAAGCCGCGAATGCCCGTTCGCAACGCATTGTCGACGTTATACCACGTCTCTTCGGGCGCAGTGTTGATCCGCCCGGCGTTGGCGTTGGGCCAACGTCCTGTTCGCCGGAAATGTTCATCTGCCCACTTCAAGATCATTTTGGGCGCGAGCGTCGGAAGGTTTTTTCGATTGCACTTGCGACCTGATGCCTCTAGCAACTTGGCCAATGAACCGCCCAGAAGAAAACCTCGTCGACCGGTTCGCAGGGCAGCATCCACCTTCACCCAGGATTCGCCGTTCGACTTAGGAATCGGCCCCGACTCTTCAGCAGGCCACAAACCTGTTCTTTTGTGGTGAGCGTCAGCCCACGCAAGAATTTGTCTGACCGTGAGCGGCGGAAGGCGACCCATATTGCGAGCATTTCGATGATGGGCCAACAATTGAGGAAGTGATGATTGTCCTTTGAGGCCGCGTTGTCCGTGACGCAGCGCCCCGTCGATTCTCTTCCAACTGTCGCCATCGGAGGCTGGGATTTTTTCATGTGATACCGTCGGCCATTTCCCCGTGCGCCCACGGTAACGGTCCGCCCATCCGAGTATCTTTGCAACTGACAGCCGCGGGGCTGTGTAATAACGACCGACTCCTCGATGCTCAGCCAAAATCCAGGCCACCGACGATCCGGGCGGAAAACCACGGCAGCCTTGATGGAGCGCACCATCAACAAATGCCCAGGTTTCACCGGGCGTTGTGTTAGTAATGGCTCCGGAAGATGCCGTTGGCCACCGGCCGGTTCGATCATGGTAAGCGTCGGCCCATTTCAGGATTTGCTTAACATTTAGTCGAGGAAGGCCTTTCTTGTTGCGAACGTTCCGCCGTATGGCGAGTAGTCGAGCTAGCGATGAACCGCCGGGTAGGCCGCGAACACCAGCCCACAGAGCCACGCTGATGGCTAACCAGTTTTCGTTCAACGCGATTCGGACTCGTCCCGACTTGGCAGTCGGCCATCGGTCAAAGTGCTTGTGGTGATCGTCGGCCCATTGAAGAATTAGTTCCTCCGTGAGCGATGGCTTACGCAGCCGGAGGGCTCGTTTGCGGCGCAAAACCGATTGTCGGAGATTGCGGACCATTTCGGGTTTAATCTACCGACGATTCAGAATCGGATCACTGAGATGACGAATCTTCTGTTGGATAGTCGCTGTACTACCATGTGAGAAGCAACAATTTTGCCCGCCTGCAGGGGCCAAACCCCCTAAGATTGCAACTTGTCCGTTTGGTTTCTGACGGAGATGCACGTCTTGCGATTCTTGCACGCCGCAGATGTTCACCTCGACAGTCCCTTACGAGGGCTCGATACCTACGAAGGCGCCCCCGTCGATGATCTGCGCGGGGCAACGCGAAAAGCGTTTACCTCATTAGTTCAGCTCGCGCTAGATGAACGGGTGGATTTTGTCGTCTTGGCCGGCGACCTCTATGACGGCGACTGGCCTGACTACAACACAGGTCACTTCTTCGTAAACGAAATGCGAAGGCTCGAACGGTCATCAATCCCCGTAATCCTTATTTCCGGGAATCACGACGCGGCGAGCCGAATCACTTCGCGCTTACCGCTTCCATCCAACGTCCACCAACTTCCAACAAAAGTTCCCGGTACGGTGAGGCTTGAACAGCTTCGAGTGGCATGTCATGGCCAAGGTTTCGCGCGGCAAGCTGAAACGCGAAACTTGGTAACTTCATACCCACTGGCCATCCCGGACTACTTCAACATCGGCGTCCTTCATACCGCGCTGGAAGGAAGGGAAGGACACGACCGATATTGCCCATGCTCGAAGGAAGAGTTGATAGCGCTCGGGTATGACTATTGGGCGCTTGGCCACGTTCATGTCCGGGAATCGGTCAACGCCGATCGTCATCCACGAATTGAGTTTCCAGGGAACATCCAGGGCCGCAACATCCGGGAGGCCGGAGAAAAAGGATGCCTACTCGTCTCGGTAAACGAGCATCGAGAATGCCTGACGGATTTTCGCTCTCTTGATTTGTTTCGATGGGAAACCGTTGAGGTGGACGCGACGCAGGCTGAATCGATCAATGAAGTTTTGGATTTGGCGTCGGCGGCTCTCGACAGCAAACTCAATTCTGTGGATGGAAGGCGGCTATCAGCTCGCGTCGTGATCGCTTGCTCAGAAACAGTCTGCCGAACGCTGGCTCAAGATCCCCAGCAATTTCGGGCTAATCTAAGGAGTTTGGCCGGGTTACAGGTATGGATCGAGAAGATAAAGCTGAACCCAGTCCCCGCGGCAATAGCAGGTGCGGCCCTGTCTGAAGATGCTTCTTCCGAATTGCAGTCTGTAGTCGCCGACCTGCGAGGGGATTTGGAAACAACGCGTGCCATTACCAGTGCCGGCGAATGTGGAAAACTGCTTAATAGGCTTCCCGCAGATGTCAGGAGCGCATTGGGAGATTCTTGGGATGACGTGTTCACCCGCACAAGCGCACTCCTCCAGCTATCAGAATGTAATGATGCCCAATGAGATTTCGCCAGATCATATTCAAATGTTTTGGGCCCTTCGAAGAGCAGTGTCTCGATTTTGAGGTGGATTACGGACTTCACATCCTGTTCGGTGCCAACGAAGCCGGGAAAAGCTGCGCGTTGCGTGGCCTGCACGCATTACTCTTTGGGTTCCCACATCAATCTGCGGATGATTTTCGATTCAGTTATTCACAGTTTCGGATTCGCGCGATTCTGGAGAATTCGGCAGGTAAGACCCTGAGCTGCGTACGAAAGAAGGGAAAGAAGGCCACGTTGCTATCCGCTGATGAGAAGAGCGAAGTCAGCGAGTCGACCTGGTTCGAATTTCTCGGCGGCCTGCAAGAGACCCAGTTTGAGCAGCTGTTTGGACTCGATACAGCGCGATTGGTCGGCGGCGGACGGGAAATGGCGCAGGGGAAAGGCGATCTTGGGGAGGCGCTATTTGCGGCCGGAGCTGGGCTGTCCGGCCTTCGGGCGCTCGCGACGAAGCTGGAACATCGGCAGGCCGACCTGTACAAGTTCCGTGGCCAGACGCAGGTGATCAACAAGGCGCTTTCTGAGCATGAACGCCACCTTGCGGAGGTCCGCGCAAACGTACTGCAGCCCGAGGCCTATGCCGCTGCCGCATCGGCTTCAAAAGCCGCCGACGAAAATGCTGAGCAGTTTCGCCAGAAGCGGGCCGACGCAAGGCAGCAACTGGACCGCTTGAAGCGCTTTCGAGCGGCTCTCCCTACCATCGACTTGTTGCAGCGGGCGCAAGAGAGCCTCGCTGCTGTGGCGGATGCGCCGCTTCTCGGCTCTGATTTCGATTTGCTACATCGGGACGCAAATGAGAAACGAGAAGTGGCAAATGGCAAACTAGAAGACCTAGAGCGAAATCGCGGAGAGCTGGAAGAGCAGTTAGAAGGCAAGACGACTGGCGCCGCGATTCTCGCAGAAGAATCCGAGTTGGATGCGCTTAAGAAACTGGTCGGCGCGGACGCGAAGCAGCAGATAGCTTCGTTGAAAGCCGATACACGCCGGAGCGAAGAGGAGGGCAAAGCGAGAGATATCTACCGGGAGCTGACGGGCAAGACGACGTGGGACGAGATGTCGAATCTTCGGGTCACGCTCGAGCAGGCAGAGAAAATTACGGAACTGGCGAACGAGGCGAAGGCCGTTTCAGAGAATCTCACGGCGGCGAAGAACGCGGTTCGAGATGCAGAAAGCGCCCTGAAGACTCTAGAGAACAAGAAAAGGGAGCCGCATGAACTAATTGACCCGAAGCCGCTCAGGGCGTGCGTCGACGCTATTTCGGCCGAAGGCCCGCTGGAAAGCCAGGCCGCGACTCGAAAAAGCGATGCCGCCAAAGAAGAGCTTCGGCTCAGAACTGCATTCGAACGGATGCAGCCTGGGATCGCGGGCGACATTGACGCGGCCGTATCTGTGCCAACCCCATCTGTTGATTCCATTGCCGAGTTCAGGAAATTGCTTGATGCGGCCCAACGAGCAAAGACCGCGGCCGCCGACAAACTGGCTCAGATCGACAACGACATCGTCGTTTGCCGCAAACAGATCGCACAAGTCAGCGCCGGAATGATCGTGCCGGCGCCGAGCGACCTGACAGCCCTTCGCCTGGTGCGAGACAAGGGGTTGTCGCTGATTCGCGCCCGGCTGGACGCGAAACCGGACCTTCACGTCGAACCCGACTTCCTTGAGCGGCATGGAAGTGGCCAGAGTTTGATAGACGCTACGGTCAGCAAGGTGCGGGAAACGGATTCGCTCTCGGACAGGCTCTACGACGAAGCGGATCGCGTGGCAAAGCTCACCATGCTCAATCACGAGATGTCACTACATCAGGAACGACAGATTCATGTGGCGGGAGAACTAGGGCAAGCGGACGCTGAAGAGAAACGCGTATCGGATGCCTGGCATGCAGCATGGCGGTCAGCTGCGATTGTGCCCGAGTCGCCCGAAGTGATGCAGACTTGGACCATCAAATGGCAGCAGTTGCTTGGGCAGATTACGTCCTGGGCTGAATCAAAGCTCAAATGCAAGGAGGGTGAAGAACACATCGAACGCCTAAGGCAGCAGCTCTCCATCGCTTGCCCGACGACGAAAGATTCGCCCACCCTGGCCGCGGCGCTCGTTCTCGCAAAGAAAACAGTCTCGCAAATCGAAGCCGAGAACAGCGCGGCGGAAAAGCTGACTGAAGATATTACGAAGTCGGAGACAGCGGTACAGAACGCTACAGAAGGTCTCGCTAAAGCCGAGTCCCGGCAGGGTGTATGGAATACAAAATGGCGCGAGGCCATCGCGGTGCTTCGCCTTTCCGAGAATGACGCTTCAGTTGGCACGGTTCAAAACTACTTGAAACGCATTCAGGAAATGCAGCAGCATCTGACCGACATGCGCATCAATGCCGCAACTGTCCGAGATATCGCACGAGAGCGCGACCTGTTATTTGAGCGGCTGTCGTCCGTCCGAAAACGACTTCAGACCGATGCATCTCCGTCGACCGCCCAGTCATTCGACACGGACTTTCGTGTCCTCGATCAAGAACTCTCAGAAGCAAAACGGCTCCGCACAGAATCGGAGACCCTGGCCAAGCAATTGAAAAAGACAACACAGGATATCGCTACGGAGACCGAGTCTCTGCGCAAGGCGAATGCGGCTCTCTCATCGCTCGCGGCGCAGGCGGGGGTAGATGACGTATCTAAGATCGCTGGAGCGGTGCAGAGAGCGAAAGAGCGAGTCCAGGCCCAGAAGCAAGTTGACGACCAAGAATCAGCACTTGCGAAAAATGCAAATAGCCAACCGTTGGACGAATTTGTGAAGGAAGCACTTGCTCACAGGGAACAGTTGGAAGATGCGATAAAGGAAATCGAACTGGGTGTCGAGCGCCTAGATGGCGAGGTAACCTCCGCGGAGGGGGATGCTCTCAAAGCGAGGCAGGCGCTGGAAGGCTTTGAGCACGCATCTGATTTTGCAAGCATGGCCAAACAAAAAGCAGAGTGTGTCCTCGTGAGTCTCGAAGACCATGTCATCGACTATGTCGCGTTGACCCTCGCTCGATCGGCATTGGAGACGGCTAAGGACCGTTATCGCACGCGCAACCAGGACAGCTTGCTCCTCCGTGCGGGCCAATTTTTCAAAGTACTTACCGATCAGGCATACGTCGGTATTGACATCGATAACGATGAAGGCCAGGACGTGCTGAAGGCCGTGCGTGTTGATGGACATCCGACGCCGCGGGTTTCTGTGAATGGGCTTTCTGACGGCACAAGAGACCAACTGTTTCTTGCTCTTCGACTGGCCGGCATCGAGCTTCACCTTAATAACCGCGAACCTGTTCCTCTGATCATCGATGATATTTTGGCGAGCTTTGATGATGCGCGCGCCCGGGCGACACTAAGCTGCCTCAGCGACATCGCGAAAAGAACGCAAGTGTTACTGTTTACGCACCATCAACATGTGGTGGACCTAACGGCGAACGTGAACCCAGAGGCTCGCATTCTTCGAATGTGATGCAGTTGCACTCGTTCACTGGGAGTCGGTGGAATCACGTTGGATGATCGGAGAGATCTCAAGTAACGTTCGAAAAGATCCAGAAACCCTTGGTCACATTCGTGATCAACATACAGGGGCCTGAATTCAGGTTTCCGAGCTATCGCATGTTGCGATGATCTTGTGGTTCTCGACTGCGATGATGCTGCCCTAAATGTCAGGATCGGCTCTCCGGTAGAAGTACGTTGCAAACCGCGTTGAATCAATATCGAAGCACATATGCCGGTGACTTACTCAGGCGGTCGCGGCTTCGAATGTACGTCAAAGTGGTCCGCGGGTCGGCGTGCCCGGCGAAATCTTGCAGGTCGATAATGTCGCTGCCGCGCTCCCGAGCCGTCGTGAGCGCAGTTACTCTCAGCGAGTGAACTGTGACGGCGGGATCCAATCCAAGCCGAGCAACATACCGAGCAATGAGCCTTTGCACAGCACGACGCGACATTGCCCTCGGCTGAAAACCATCGCGGCCGCGGCCACGAGCAGTTCGGGTCGGCACGAACAATGCAACTGAACTTGCATCGCGCAAATCGCCGGCATCGAGCCATTCCTCCAGACGTTCGACGGCCTCAGGATGTAATGGCACACGACGTTCTTTGCCGCCTTTTCCTCTGACCTCAAGAATTCGGTGTCCACCAGTCGATTTGTAATCTTGCACTCTCAGCCGCGTTAATTCACCGACTCGGCAACCAGTATACGCGAGGACTGCCAGCATCGCTCTATCGCGGTAGCCTTCCGGACTCTCTCGCGAAGGCGCATCGAGCAAACGGCGGCAATCCTCCGGCGACAAGCCGACCGTCTTCCCGTCTCGCGGCACGGCGGGCACAGAAATGAAATCACTATGTGCCGGGTTCGCGCCGGCATAGCCGTAGACCTGCAGGTAACTGAATAGCGATCGCAACACGGTGATCTTTCGCACGATGGCCACGTTTGAAAGGCCCCGATGTACGAGGTGATCGCGCCATGCCGCCACATGGTTTGGTCGAATCGCCACGAGTTCTGCCAAGTGATCGCCCGCGATCCCCACAAACTGAAGAAATTGTCCGAGTTCCCTCGAATAAGCGGATCGTGTTTCCATAGAGGGCGACTTTGAGAGCCAGGCCCGACAAGCCTCGCTGAAGCGAACACTGTTCAGGCTAGCCGTCAAATTTTCATTGTGCGCGAATGCGGGAATGACAGTCCGGCTTGACGATTCTCGTGAATTCTGGCCAAGCGTCGAAAGAGCGATCGGAAGGCTATCAGAGTTGGACACAACGACCGATTCGGGGTCGGGTAGCCGATGGAATGTGGAGTCATCTTTCATGTCGTGCAAAGTGCGTTTCGCGACTTATACACCCGCATGATAAGAAGGTCAAACAACTAAGTATGTTTTTTTCAGCACGTCATAAATTCATGGATTGTCTAGCCATCTCCCTCTTGGTTGCTTCCTATATATAAGGTGTGCCGGATTCCAAAACACTGAATAGAGTTGCTAGTCGGCTACGGCACCGAACGACGAAATTGTCCATTGCAGTTGCGGACAGTACTCGCCGCTAAACACTGAGTATTCGGTGTCCACCGCGGTGGTCTTGATAACGAGGCCGAGCATTGTGGTGCCACGTTTCAAAGTGATTTGCGGGCCGGCACCCATCCCCCATCCTGATTCATCCTGGCAATAAACCAGGACGACGCACTTTGTTCGCCGACGATAGCCATCAATGCTGGAAGGCCAGCCGCGGACATGCGGTCGGTCATCCAGGAGAACACCTTCATGTCGTCTCTGCTCGGCAAGCATGAACAACCGTCGGGATGTGAATGCCATTCACCCACATATTCCAATTGGCCTGCCGTCGTTGCCGTGACGCGGGCGACGCTTTCGCGCAGGCCATCCGATCCGCGAATATACAGGGTCGGCCATTCCTCGCTATCCGGTGGAGACGGAATCGTGTCCACCACGTAAACCGTCTTGTGTACCAGATCATATGCGCCGATCAGCACGCCTCCTGTTTCGTTCGGCAGTTTCGACGACCGCAACTCGGTCAGCATTTCAAAGAGCCCTTCATCGAGAACTACCGTCCATTCACCAATGGTCGCGCGGTAGACGGCGGAAACCGGCGCTCGGACAAGAGTGACTGCGCATGTCGCAGCGTCGCTCCGCCAGACATGAATTGCGGCCTCGTCCATCGTCGCGGCGGTGCGAACTGCGTGGGCACCAATGCCACCATTGATCGCCACCAGATGCGTGGGAAGCGAAAAGGAAACATCCCGGCATGACCGGGCGTAGCGAATGCGACTGGCGTTTTCTTCGAGATGGCCGGCAAGCCGTTCGTCGCGGATCAGAGCGCGATAGTACTGCATCTCCAGGCAGTCGAGAGTGATTCCACGCTTGGGATCTTCACTGAGGCATACAAGGTCCAAACCGCGCGGACTAAGAAACAGCGATATACGACGCGCGGCCGATTCAGTATCGCGGGCGAGGTATCTGGCTACGGGCACAGAGGCAGACAAATCGAGGATGATGTCCGCTTGCGCCAGCGCAGCGTAGACGGCTGGCTTATCGCAACCGGGCCGAAGGATATTGGCGGCAATCGCCTTTACGGGCGGTTCGTCCTCAAAGCAGGCATCAATCATCGCGCCTACCGCCTCGACCTTATGCAACCCTACGCCCCATGCCGGTGACGCGTGGCGGGCAACATTGTGCGGCAACAATTCGTCATCGTCGATCAAGGACCAGATTCCGAAACCACCGCGCACTAGATTCAGTACGACTTGCGATCCGAGCGCTCCAACGCCGACGGCCAGTATTTTGAAAGGAACCGGCTCAACGCCACTCGCTGCTGCCGCAGCCACCCGTGACAGGCTAAAATGCGGCCGAACAGTATCCAAGGCAATATCACTGCCGCGGCAGGATTCGTTGTGGGCAAGAAATACGCCGACGGTCCACCCGTCCTTGTCCCGAACTTTGTCCCAAACACCAAGCTTTTTTCCAATCTCGAAAACGGATTGCAGTGTTATGAACGCCCACAGATCGTTGATTTCGGCTTCCACATCGCCTTGTCGCTGCAGCGGGAAGGCGATCACAATGATTAGGGAGGCGTTGAGGCATCCGTCATCCTTCCACCGTTTCAGGCGATCACGTAGTTCAGCCAACAGATCGAACTGCTCGCCTTTCACAAAATCAGCGAGGTCCTCAAGATTGCGTGGTGCATGACGGATAACGCCATGCTGGCGCGAGTCGGCAAAGAACATGGAGGCGATGAATTTCGGCCCGTCCCCCGGTTGGCGCGCGCCGGTAGAACGGCGTGCGATCAGCGTGCCGCTGTTCTCGCTGGTGGGCACCAGCGTGACATCGAGTTTTTCAGCCGCCTCGCCGTTTACTTTCACCATGTCAGCGGGAATCACTAAACGATACGGCGTCCCGAATAATAACGGCTCAAGAGGTTGATCGTCGCGATGTAGCGTCCCCATTGCGGTGTCGGCAAACCAGCGTCGGATTCGCTCAATGAACGCCGAAGGTGTCCAGCGAATGCGCACCTCATCCCAACCCTGTTCGTAGATGCAAAGACTGCGCGGGAATTCCACCGCCCGCCAGTTGGTATGCGGTACCAATGGAAAATCGCTCCGGAGCACAAGCACGTCCGGGAAACTGTCGTCATCGCGAGTAAAGACGATGGCGACCCGCTCAACCAGCCGCACATCATTAACCGTCAGTTGCGGACGCTGCACGTCAAGATCGACGACCACTATGTCCGCGTCGCCCGCTGCTGGCCTGGCATTGCAATGCCGGCACTCGACCAGACGAACGAAATCCAGCCTGCCGCTTTTAATGGCCGTTACTAAGTCGCTCGCCCGCGTAATGGTCAAGGATGACGGATCGACGCGAACGCCGTCGGGTTCAAGATAGTTCGGCTCCATGGTTCATCCCGCCCGCGGAGCGGATACCGAAGTCAATGCGGATGCACCGACCGACTGTTCCCGCTTCACGCTCGCCTTGAAGCGGTCCACCTCGATGACGAACGGTTGCGGAGCCGACTGGCGTGGATGCTCCATCGTAACGATGAACTGGCCGTCCTTATCCTTAATGATCCTGCGATAGTAGGTCGCAGCCTGCCGGTGCGGCGGCTGATCGGACTTGTCTTCTTCGGTGCCTTGAACCGGGATCGGCTTGCTTGTGGAGACGATGATGCCGCCGCGCTGCATCTGATCCTCGAACAGCCAGGCCACATCCTTGACCGGCTTGGTTTCGTCCCGTCCGCGATCGAAGCTGAGGGTCTTGTAGCTACAGTGATGCGGAAGTTTGAAAATATCCCATTCGAGCCGGGCATCGCGCTTGTGATAGCGAGTCGTTTGGACGATTGCCGAGAGGGCTTCATTATCGACATCCGAACCCAAAATCGCCTTCGTGTCCACTCCATCCACTCGGAGTGTCAGTTGGACAACGAGCGAATCGCGATTGCGGTCAATGACCGTACATTCATCCTGCCGCGATCCGAATGGCGAATGACCGAAGAATTCCGCGCCGTCCGACTGAAGTGTGAAACCCGGAATGACATTGCCAGCATCCGTGATGAGATGCCTGCGTGATTCCAGCGACATGCCATTCTCCTTGAGCCATGCCTCCAAGGCCACCGGCCGCGAAAACACGCGCACGCCATAATTCTTCTTCAGCCGATAGCGTGCCTCCGCCTGCAGTGCTTGAGCACCCGGCTCCAATCCACTTTTGCTTTCGGTGATGACGGCAGCGGGCACCCACAGTTCGGTGATCTTGGTCCGCATGCCCGTCTGGTACTTGGCGGCGTGATCGAGATAGAAGAACTCATCGGCCTTACGGGTGTGGTCGTCATCGAGGTGAGTGATGGCGACAACATCGTAGTAATCGCGCTTCGCCGCCGTGAGATCGTCGCGCAGGGCTTTGGGTAGATCGATGCGGTTGTCGTCATCGTCATCGGGATTGCGCTCGTCGGCGTAATCGAAAAGCAGTTTGCGGCCGTTGGCCAAGTCGATCAGGCAGGTATCTGCATTGCCCAGGGGGTAAAACGACAGACGCGGCATAAAGCCTCCTTGAGGTAAAAACAGGGATCGCGTTTTCAGTCGGCCTTCGCGTCCTTCGGCGATTTGGCCGGTTCATCATGTTCCTTGGCAACAAGTATCGCCGTCGAAAACAGCGACTCCGCGTAGCGGTCAGCGCACCGACGGACGTAATCCGGCAATTCCCGCGCAACGAGAATGGATGCGATCGTAAATGCCCCGGCGACGGCCAATCCCGCGTACGGCCGCATTCCAAACAGGAACACCACGCAGCAACCGGCTAGACATGCGACGCAGAGGCCGACCCAATGCCATCGGACTCCGAATAGGTTTCGAGCAAATCCGTAATCCTCGTTGTGCGTGGCAAGAAGTGCCGCTTCAGGTTTGCCGCGAAGTGTGTAGCGCAATTGGCGCGTGGCATCGCCAATTTGCCGGTCGATTTCGTCCTTAGTCCCGTCGCTCGGCACCGAGGCCGGCAGCGCCATCCCTGTTAGCCGCTTAATGGCACCGCGCCACTTCGATTTCTGCTGGTCGGAACAGTGCTGATCCCATGGTCGCAGCCAACGGGTCGTCGGCGGACCGCCCCATGCCGCCCACAGTTCCTCTTCGGCGGAGCGACCCCGCGCGCGGGCAAATTGACCGAGTATAATAGCGACGAGGAATTCGACCCCGATTGCCGAGCTCGCTGCCGCATACCATTTAGTGAATTCGTGTACGACGACCCAAGCCGTCAACGCAGGAGCGGCCGCGAGCAGAAGACCGGGAAGCAATCGTGCTTTCCGCTCATACCGATCGCTGAATGACGCAAACTGAAGGAACAATCGCATCAGGGTTATCCATTTTCCTGTGAATTTCGAAGTCTTCGTAAATCCCCTGCCTGTTACCTGTCCAGTAAACACTAAACGCGGCAAGCAAAATCGGCAAGATCAACATGCAATTTTTTTTGCAAGTGTCTTTGGTTGCCTTCCAACCTTGTTTGCGCTGTGGTCGCGACCTATGATCTTCGATGCGTAAACTGTTCAGTAAATGGTTGCGCAACAACGTCAATGACGCATGGTTGCGCAGCAAGAATCAGGTACACCAGTGATGCCGGCAACTGCTCCACTCAATGTCGGCCAGACTTTGACGGGGTCGCTTTTCAACGAGCCGATGCGCGTCGAGACAGTCGCGGCAGCAGGGGCCGGGTCTTGGATTGTCGGTCTGGTCGGAATGCAGTCAGAGCGATTTCGTCGCGTCACTTTGACTGACGCCGACCTGGCAGCCTTGTCGATTCTCGGGTCAGTAAGCTCATTTGATGGCAATGGAAATTTATTGCGATTGGGCATCCAGGCGTATTCGCTTGGCATTGCCTACGAATTCGATCCTTATTTCGGTCTGTCGATTTCGCGCGTCGATCCGCTTCCGCACCAGCTTGAAGCGGTTTACGACTACCTTTTGAAACTAGCCCGCGTTCGATTCCTTTTGGCCGATGATGCAGGGGCCGGCAAGACGATCATGGCCGGTTTGCTGATCCGTGAACTCAAGCTTCGCGGGATGTGCGAGCGAATCTTGATCGTGGCTCCCGCAAATTTGGCATTCCAGTGGCAGCGTGAGCTCAAAGAGAAATTTGAAGAAAAGTTTCTCGTCATCAAAGGCGACGATATTCGTGACCAATTCGGCGTCAATCAATGGATTGAACAAAAGCAACTGATCACGTCATTGGACCTGGCCAAACGAACTGAAATTCTTCCTGGCCTTCGCCAAGTGCATTGGGACTTGGTGATCGTTGACGAGGCCCACCGCATGTCGTGGTCGCCACCAGCGCGAAAAACAGCACGCTATGCGCTTGGAGAATTGCTCCGCGACATTACCGACCACATGATCCTGCTTACCGCAACGCCGCATAAAGGCGATCCGGCCAACTTCACTCTATTTCTGCAATTGCTTGATGCCGACGCCTACGCCGATGTTCGGTCGATTCGCGAAGCGATGGACCGCCGACGTGCGCCCTTCTATTTGCGCCGCACAAAGGAGGCGATGGTTTATTTCCCCGAACGGCAACCAGATGGTGAATGGGTAGCCAAGAAGATCTTCACTAAGCGAATACCGCACACAGTCGATTTCCAGATAGATGGCGCCGAATTCGACCTGTATCGAGCAGTGACACGTTTCGTGAAGCGCCAAAGCGCTCGTGCCGCGGCAGCTGGCGATGATCCCCGCGCTCGGGCCGTCGGATTCTTGATGGCTTTGTATCAACGGCGGCTGGCATCGAGCGCCCATGCCGTGTGTTGCTCGCTTGAGAACCGGGCAAAGCGTCTCGAAGTCGGACTAAAGAAGGCACAGGAACTGGCTCGTACCGCACCGCCGGAGTTGCCTGATCCCGAAGACATGGAGGAAATGGACGACAGCGCGCGCGAACGCCTCGAAGAAATGCTTGAAGCGATCACACTTGCCGGCAACGCTGATGAGGTTCGAGCCGAAATGGCCGAGCTGCGCCAGTTGGCCGACCAGGCCAAGGCCGTCAAAGATGCCGGCGTGGAGGCCAAGCTCTCGCGGCTCAAAAATCTCATGCATGAACAAGGCTTCTTCGATCACCCCGAAAAGCGTTTGCTGCTATTCACTGAGTTTAAGGACACGCTCGATTACCTGATGTCGAAGCTCAAGGACTGGGGCTTTCGCGTCGGCTGTATCCACGGCAGCATGCGTATCGGCTCGCGCGACGACGCTGGTTCTCGACTACACACCGAACAACAGTTTCGCGATGGCGTGATCCAGGTGCTTGCAGCCACCGAGGCCGCCGGCGAAGGCATTAATCTCCAATGCTGCAATATCCTGTTCAATTACGATATTCCGTGGAACCCGAATCGCCTTGAACAGCGTATGGGCCGCATCCATCGTTACGGGCAACGCAAAGATTGTTTGATATTCAACTTCGTGGCGACGAACACCATCGAAGGCCGTGTGCTGCAACGACTGTTGGAGAAGCTTCAGGAAATCCGCAATGCTCTGGACGACGACGCTGTATTCAACGTCGTGGGAGAGGTGTTGCCGGCTGCCCAAATCGAGCGGGTATTGCGCGACTATTATGCCGGGCATCTTGGTGACGCTGACCTCGAAGATCGATTGCTTCACAACGTTGACGAAGGCCGGTTCCGCGCCATTTGCCGAAATGCCTTGGAAGGCTTAGCCTCGAAGCGGCTTAATTTGGAAATGTTGATCGAGCGCCGGGCGAAGGCCCAAGAACGTCGAGTCATTCCAGAGACCATCGCCCGATTCCTTGGCGAGGCCGCCGAGTATTCGTCGCTTAACCTGAAGGGTGTCCCATCCTTGCAGCACACGTTCGATCCGGGCAAGACGCCCACAATCTTGAAGCACTACGAGCGAAGTCCTGATTGGCGGCTGCCGGCTCTATCGGTGAAGTACCCGCGATTGTCCACACACCGTGAAACGGCCGATGACAACAATCTCGAATGGGTCACGCCGGGCCACCCGCTTTTTGAGGCCGTCCGCCGGCACACCTTCACGCTGGCTCAGGACGATTTTAAGAAGGGTGCATGCTACTACTCCCTCGCTCACGACGCACCGGCCAGAATCGACTTCTATCGCGCCCGCGCTGTTGATGGCCTTGGTCACATCATTCACGAACGATTGTTCGCGGTCGAAGTCAGCGAGAGCGTCGAACCAATTCCGCGAGAACCTTCCGCATTGGGCGACTTGACACCTGCCGATCCGCAGCCCGAACTGCCGACCGTCGCTCAGATGCCGGAAGCATCCACATGGCTGCACGAATATGCGCTCAAACCGTTTCTCGACGAAGTTCGCCAAGAGCGACTCACCGAAGTCGAGCGAATCGGCGACCACATCGAGCTGTCGCTCACGGAGTTATTGCAGAAGGCAGACGACGAAGTCGGCAAGGCGGCTGCCGATGTCGAACGCCAAGCGCAGGGTTCGGAAGGCCGACTCAAAATGGCAGAAGATCGCCATTCTGAATTGCTGGCCAGGCGGGATCGCCGGCGAAAGGAACTCGAACAACAGCGGTCGCTGACGTTACAGGCGGTGGAACGAATGGCCTCTGTGCTGATCTTGCCGCACCCGCATCGCGCTGCACCGGAAGTACAACGACTTCGTTCTAATCCGGTCACCGAGGCGACCGCCATGCGCGTCACGATGGAATATGAGGCCGCCCAGGGCCGGCAAGTTTACGACGTTCATGAAAAGAATCTCGGCTACGACATCATGAGCCTCAATACCAACTCCGGAGAATTGCGGCTTATTGAGGTTAAGGGCATCGGCGATACAGACGGAAGCGTGCTGTTAACGCCCAACGAACACCGCGTGGCCGAGGACCGCCGCGACTGTTACTGGCTGTATGTCGTGACGCATTGCAACACGACGCCACAACTCCGCGCGCCGATCAAAGACCCTGCTCGATTGCGATGGACCGAAGTTGTCAAGGTCGCGCACTTCCGCATCGATACCCAGGGCTTGAGCTAGGAACCCGATGATCCCTAAAGAATGCAAGCGTCTAGCTGAAGTGGACTTTCCGATTGCGGTGGTCTCTAAGCACTCCGCATGCGAGAAGCTGATCCGTCACGGTCTTCCTTCAACATTGCACCTCTGGTGGGCCAGGCGACCGCTCGCGGCATGCCGAGCAATGCTATTGGCGCTGTTGTTGCCCGATCCTGAAGACGCCCACTGCCCAAGCGAGTTTAAGGTGCAGGCTCGGCCGTTATTGGCCAAAATGGCAGGTGCGATCGGTAAGGCTGATGCGGATCTGCGCGCCAGTTTGTTGCGTTTTATCGGCGACTTTGCCGATTGGGACAATTCATCGCACCCGGTTTATCTCGAAGTGGCCCGCGGGTTAGTGAAAGCCGCGCATCCAGAAGAGACCCCATTGGTCGTCGATCCTTTCGCCGGTGGTGGATCAATCCCACTCGAAGCGTTGCGGGTCGGCTGCGATGCATTCGCCAGCGACCTGAACCCGGTCGCATGCTTAATAAACAAGGTGCTTCTCGAAGATATCCCACGACACGGGCCTGAGTTGGCCGACGCCTTGCGCCGGGTAGGCGCTAACATCAAGAAGACCGTCGAGGATGAACTCGCCGAATTCTACCCGCGCGATCCCGATGGTGCTCGACCCCTCGCTTATTTGTGGGCACGAACCATACGCTGTGAATCGCCTAATTGTGGCGCCGAGATCCCGTTAGTGCGTTCTTTCTGGTTGTGCAAGAAAGGTGGACGGCTACGCGCAATTCGAACCCACGTGATTAAACCAACAAGAGGCGAGCCTCAAGTACGTTTTGAGATTTTCACGCCGACGAATGAGAATGAGGTGCGCGGAGGTACGATTAGCCGGGCCAAAGCAACATGCATTTGTTGCAATGCGGTATTGCCTGCGGACAGAGTCCGAACATTGCTCATGGTTCAGCGCGGCGGTGCCAATGTCATATTCGATTCAAAAGCCAAACGCAAAGGTGGAGCATTGCTGCTCGCTGTTGTCACACTACGGGAAGATGCCTCAGGCCGACACTACCGCCTTTCATCGGAAACAGATTACGCTTCTGTTTGGAAAGCGCAACAGCGATTAACGTTAGTCGAGGCGTCGAAGGGAAAGAATGGGTTTAGTCTCATTCCGGATGAAGAGATTCCACTGACCGAACTGCGCCGCATATCAGTTCCGATCTATGGTATGACGCATTTTCGTGACATGTTTACCAGTCGGCAGCTCCTGTGCCTCGCTAGCCTTGCCAGACAAGTTGGCAATAACGCAGACGACATAGTCTCTCAACAATGTACTCGCCTTCTTGCTCTGAGCATTGACAAAACGGCCGACCTGAACAACGCAAATACACCGTGGAAGCCTGACGCTGAATGTCCGGTCCATACGTTGGCGCGGCACGACATTGGTATGGCATGGGATTTTGCGGAAGCGGCACCCTTGGCTGAAGCGAGCGGGTCATTTGTCAGCGCATACGAGCGCACGGCTGATTCGGTTGCCCCAAGTTGGTGCCGCACCAATCACGTGGCGACTTGCCAAACTGGTGATGCGTGCAATCACTCGTTGCCAGACGAATCTGTGTCAGTGTGGTTTACGGACCCACCCTACTATGACTCAATTCCATATGCGCATCTCAGCGATTTCTTCTACGTGTGGATGAAACGAACATTGCCAAACGTGGAGAGCATTAACAGCTTTACTCTGTGCCCAAAGGATGAGGAGTGCGTTGTAGATCGCCCCCATAGTCGTATTCCCAATGCAAAAACGGCCGAAGTATTTGAAGCTCGGATTGGCAAGGCAATGCATGAAGGCGCGCGCATTACATCTCCTTCGGGAATTGCATGCGTCGTGTTTGCACACAAAACAACCGACGGATGGGAAGCACTTCTAACTGGAATGATTCGAGGTGGTTGGACTATTACAGCCTCGTGGCCGATTGCTACTGAAATGGCGACACGGCTGAATGCACGCGATAATGCTTCGTTGTCAGCGAGTATTCACCTGGTCTGTAGGCCACGTCCCAATGATGCCCAAATTGGCGACTGGGCAAGGGTTCTCCGCGAGCTGCCCAGGCGCGTAGCAGACTGGATGGATCGACTTCAAGAAGAAGGTGTTCGCGGTGCCGATCTTGTCTTCGCGTGCATCGGCCCGGCGCTCGAAGTCTATAGTCGCTATTCCAAAGTCGTCGATGCCGAGGAACGGGAGATTCCGCTTGGCGGCGATCCCGAAGCCCGTGATCCGCATCTGAGAGGATTCCTAGCTTACGTTTGGGAGGTCGTCGGCAGGGCAGCGTTAGAGCAAGTTTTGGGTACAGCCGAATCGAAGGCACGCAATGGCAGTGCTGGGGCGTTGGAAGAAGACGCTCGATTGACAGCGCTTTTCCTCTGGACACTGCAAGCTACGACCCAGGACAGCGGCTCCTCAGCAACCTCATCCGAAGAAGGCGAAGACGAGAATGAAGCTAATAACGAGGATGAAGAAGATTCGCTGGCGAGCAAAACATCGAAGAAGGGATTGTCATTGCCGTTCGACGTAGCCCGCCGCTTCGCTCAACCGCTCGGCATTCACCTCGACGCTTGGCAAGGCCGGTGCATTGAGATTGAAAAAGGAATCGTCCGCCTGATCCCCGTCCACGACCGTGCCGAGCAGCTCTTCGGCGAGGATGGAGCCGAGGCTGTCGCCGACCGATTGGAAAAACACCGCACAGGTCCGATCCAACCCACTTTGTTCCCGATGGGCGAAGAACCGCAAACCGTCCCCGTCCGGGGTCGCCGAGGTCGCAGTGGCCGAAGTGTGTCCGACGAATCGCTGAGAAAGCACCGCGGCGCGACGACGCTCGACCACGTTCATGCAGCCATGCTTCTGCAATCTTCTGGTAGGTCCAACGCTCTCAGGGCGCTCTTGAAAGCGGAGATTGAACGCGGCCCGGATTTCCTTCGGTTAGCGAACGCATTGTCGGCGCTTTATCCGAAGGACAGCGACGAAAAGCGACTCCTGGATGCCATGCTATTGGCAGTTCCGAGGTAATGATGGCGCGGGTCTGGCAAATCGGTAGCGGAAAGCGCGGGCGATCCTATGCGGATTTGCTTGTCAGGCACGCTATCGGTTTGATCGGGCCGGGTGATGCCGGGCGTTGGAGTGCTGACAGGCCGGACAGTGACTTTGGCGGTACATCGGTACGACGCTTCGCGTCGCCCACGCGCGTCCAGATTGGCGACATGGTGGTTCTTCGTGCGGGCAACGCTGTGGTGAAGGCAATCGGATTGATAGCCAGTGAATACCAATACTTGACCCAGTTCGACGACGTGAATGGCTGGGACTTGCAACATGGTCGACGCATTCGCTGGCGGTCGTTGCACGAAGATCACGATTTTGGTCAGCCGGTCTTCGGTGCAAATCCGCGACGATTCGGCAAAGTGGATCATCCGCAGGTTGTGGATTTCGCTGAGCGGTTCGTGAATTCGCCACCGACCGACTGGCAGGTTACCGCGTTGCCGTCGTTGCCGTCAGACGAGGAATCCCTGATCGACGTGCCTGAACGGCTGCGCGACCTCGTTGGATTCGCACTCGATTTTGTGAATCAACCATTTGGTGAACGTGTGTCGGAAGATGAAATGATCGTGCATTTAATCGTACCGCTGTTCCGTTCGCTCGGCTGGCTACCGGAACAACTCGCCGTGAAGTGGCGGTACGTTGACGTTGGCGTATTCGAACGGTTGCCCCGGTCGCCGGCAAATTGCCGGCTCATCGTCGAGGCTAAGTACCCCGGCGTCGGAGCCGAAGGCGCTTTAGGCCAAGCACGGCGGTATTGCCAGAAGCTCGGAATTTGCCGCGACGTATTGGTGTCTGACGGATACCGTTATCGGCTATACGCCGCTGACCAAGACTATCAGCCTGTCGCCTATGCAAACCTGCTCCGACTCAAACGAAGGGCGCTGGAGTTGTTCGATCGGCTGACGCGAAGCTAGGGAGAACTCATGGAACCTTGGTGGAAGCTCACGACCCCGCGCAAAGAAGTCCGCGAAGGACGGTCGTTCAACCCGGATGAATTCGCAATTGCCCTGGAACAAATCGTCGCGGGCAACGCACCTGACGACTATCAGAAGCCGGAGCAGTTTTTTTCGCGTACCTGCTTCACGCGAGCTTTGTGCGACAACGCTGGGATGGTACTTCGTAGACTAGCGGGCAAAACTGAGAACACCGCTCCGGTGCAAACGCTAGTCACGCAGATGGGCGGCGGCAAGACGCACATGCTGACAGCGCTCTGGCATCTCGCCAACGCTGGCTCGAAGGCAGCCAAGTATTCGGGCGTCGCCGACCTGCTCAAACAGGCCGATTTGACTGATGTACCGTCAGCCAAAGTCGCCGTGTTTGTCGGCAATGCGTGGGATCCGCAGCCCGGCCGCGAGACACCGTGGATCGACATCGCGCGCCAACTGGCGGACGACGCCGGTGTGATGGCGCTTGGCCCATCGGCTTTAGAAGCTCCGCCCGGCACCGATACGATCAACCGGCTCATCGAGATGGTGAAAAAGCCGGTCGTCTTGCTATTCGACGAATTGCTCAACCTGTTTACGCGGCATCGCGCATTGGCCGAACCGATGCACGCATTTCTCCACAACATCTGTCGTGGCTTCCTGGGCAGCCAACATCGCGCTGCCGTAATCAGCCTGCCGCGCAGTCAGGTCGAAATGACCGACTGGGACATGCAGTGGCAAAACAAGATCGTCAAAGTGGTCAACGCGACGGCCAAGCCGCTCCTGGTTAACGACGAAGGCGAAATCAGCGAAGTAATTCGGCGGCGATTATTCGAGGACCTCGGATCTGACAAGACGAGAAAGAACATCTCACGCGCCTTTTCCGAGTGGTGTTTCGAGCGAAAAGATCGGTTTCCACCGGAATGGATGGCGGTCGATACGTCAGCAACGGAGAAGAAAGCCAAAGAGTTTCTTCAAACCCGCTTCGAGGCGTGCTATCCGTTTCATCCGGCGACACTGTCGGTGTTCCAACGCAAATGGCAATCGCTGCCGCAGTTTCAACAGACCCGTGGAACATTGGCTATGTTTGCCCAGTGGATTTCGTGGGCATTCCGTGAAGGCTTCACGTTGGCACGTCGGGAACCGCTAATTACGCTGGGGTCAGCACCGTTGCATGTACCGGAGTTTCGGAGCGTCGTGCTTGGCCAACTTGGCGAAGCGCGACTGCTTGCCGCCATCGAAACAGACATCGCCGGCGAGCGGTCTCATGCCCGTACCCTGGACGCCGACACGAAAGGCGCGCTGCGCGACATTCATCGCCGCGTGGGAACGACGATCCTGTTTGAGTCGTCAGGCGGGCAGGTCGATAAAGTCGGTCACTTGCCTGAACTGCGATTCGCGCTCGGAGAACCGGAAACCGACACAACGAGCGTGGACAATGCGGCTGTAGCACTGGTGAACAAGGCTTTCTTCATTCAGCCCGTCGGCTCGGACGGATACAAGGTCTATCACAAGGCGAAGATCGACAAAGCCGTACACGACCGAAAGGCGTCGCTGGATGAGGAATCAGAGGTCAAGCCGGCCATTCGCAACATGGTGAAGGACGAATTCAAACGCGGCGCAAGCATTCCAACAGAGATGTTTTTGGCACCGTTCGATCCGACAAAAGTTTCAGACTCGCCGCGGCTGAGCCTGTGGGTGCTCGACCCAGACGTCGAGTGGGACGGTGAGCCGGCCATCCGAGATCAGATTGCCGCGTGGACCAAGAATCGTGGCAAATCGGATCGGCTTTATCCCGGGGCGTTGGTCTGGTGCGTGCGCAAGCCTGGACGCGACCTGCGCGATAAGGTCGAAACGTTGCTCGCGTGGCGACGCGTTCAGCGCGATGTCCGCGAAGGGGTACTAGGAGCCGATTACGAGCGGGCGGATCATCAGGAGATTATGGCGAAGGTCGCTGACGCGGAAGAAGACGCCAAAGACGAAGTCTGGGGCGGCTATCGGTTCGTCGTGTTAGCGGACAACGCCGATCCAAACGGATTGAAAGTGATTGACCTGGGCGCCGGACATTCGAGTGCTTCTGAAACGCTATGCGGCCGGGTCGTCGCTGCGCTCAAGGCCGAGGCGTTACTCAATGAGTCAGTGGGCGCCGGCTACATCGACCGCAATTGGCCACCCGCGTTCAAAGAATCCGGGGCATGGCCTTTGGCCAGCTTGCGGCAGAGCTTCCTTAATGGGGGACTAACGCGGCTGCTCGATCCGGATGGCGTGCTACGGAGCAAAGTGATCGAGTTCGTTGGCCGTGGCGATTTCGGTTTGGGATCGGGACTCAAGCCCGACGGCGCTTACGAACACTTTTGGTTTGAGGGAGACGTGCCGTTTGAGGAAGTTACTTTCGATCAGGGTGTGGTGCTATTGAAGAAAGCGAAGGCCCAGGAGCTGAAGAAAAAGCCGACGCCGCAACCTGGTGCGCCAGTCACTACGCCAACGCCCAAGCTAGGAACACCAACGCCCGAAAGTGGGCCGATGCCCGCAGATACCGGTGAGCCTAGCTCAGCCCCAACTCTCGCAACGCCAGCGAAGTCGCCGGTTCGCCTATCTGGCATGATGCCGGCGGAACTATGGAACCGGTTCGGCACGCGAGTGTTGCCAAAGCTACGTGCCGGTGAGGCGCTTAAAGTTTCTGTTGATTTGAGTGCTTCGTTTGATGGCAGTACCGGAAACGACGTAAAGTCGGAACTCCGACAGGTTCTCAACGACCTGGGACTGGGTGGTTCGTTCGAAATTGAATGAGAGAGACCAATGGCAGGAAGACACAATACGTTCGGCGAGTTCTTACGCGAAAAGCGCATGGCTAAGGGATTCAGCTTGCGCAAATTTGCGGAAAAAGTGGGTGTCAGCCCGACCTATTTGTCACAGGTTGAACAAGGAAATGTTGACCCACCGACCGCTGACCGAGTGAAACGAATGGCTGCGCTACTTGAGGAGAATCCTGATGAGATGATTGGCTTAGCCGGTCGCGTACCTGGAGATTTGACCAAAATCATCCAGAAGCAGCCAACCGAGATTCCAGAGCTATTGCGTGAGGCAAGTGGTTTGTCGGTCGAGCAATTGCGCAAACTTACAGAGGAAGCCAAGAAGCTGAAGGAACGCAAGAAGTAAACACTTAGAAGGTCCAGCCATGGCCACAACCGTGCCCTACATGACGAAAGAGAGCATAGAAACCGAGGCGTCGTTACTGTTGGCCGAATACGCCGAGCAGTTCGAGGCCGTGACGAAGCCACCAGTGCCGGTGGACGACATTATTGAGTTACATCTGAAGCTGGCACTTGAGATCAAAGACCTACGCGAGGTCTTCAACTTCGGCGATGTCCACGGTGCAATTTGGTTTCGTTTGCAGAAAGTCGGAGTGGATCAAAGTCTTGATCCGAACCAAAACCCTTCCAAACGCGGGCGCTACCACTTCACGTTGGCTCACGAGGCCGGTCACTGGCGATTGCATCGCAAATATTTTTTGCAGCGAACTGATCAAAAGGCTCTCTTTGAAACGCCGGACGAAAAGCCGGATTACGTTTGTCGTTCCAGCCAGAGGAAACTGCCAGTCGAGTGGCAAGCAGATCAATTTGCAGCGAATTTGTTAATGCCACGCACGCTCATCAATCAAGCGTGGCTAGAGTGGAAGGGCACCATGGATTCGATGGTGCTGACCGACTTGAGCGAGCAACGCCGGCAAATTCTTACCGCGGAAGTTCTGCGTCGAGGTGGATTTAAGGCCACGGACAATGCTGCCGACGATATGGTCTTGGAGCATTGTAGCCGCCCGCTCGCTGAAAAATTTCAGGTGTCCGCCGAGGCAATGCGAATTCGATTGGAAGGAATGGGTCTTTTGCTGCGCAAACGCGTGGCAGCGTTGTTTTAGAGCGCGCAGATGAGTTGGTCGACGACCAGAGGCTGAGCAATGCTCCAAATTCTCACTGGACGGTTCTTTGAAGGCAAGGGTCCGTTAGAAAAGGAAGAGGTTGAAGCCGTTTTGTATTCCAATTGGGACTATTTTAGCAATCTCAAAATCTTGCCAGGTGAACTTCGACGAACGCATTACGCAGCGAACAATGTCTCCGGCTATGTTTTCCAATTCACGAACCAATACGAACGTGTCAGTCCCAATGATCCGATGTTCCTCGCCCACGCTGACGAAGCCGTTGACCAATTCCGGACAATCTGTTGCCTTTGGTTTCACGCGATCTTTCATCCCAAGCGAGCATTTGTTGAATCGCTTCTGAGTTCAAAACCGAGATTTGTTCCTGGGTTCTTCGATCCGGTCGTCCGCGCCGATGCCTCAGAGGTTGCCGCGTTTGATGGCTTCCTAAAAGACCTACTCTCGCTTCCCAGAGACAAATACCAGAAGGTCGTCGCGTGTGTTCGCGCCTTTTGTGATTCGATCGAGGTCGTGAACTACAATTTTGACATCGCGTATTCGCTTCTTGTTTACTTACTGGAAGCACTGAGCAACGCCTCAGACGACGTCTTCGTGCCAACCTGGGATGATTTTGATGAAGGACAACGCAAGAAAATTGACAAAGTCTGCGAGCGGATCGATGCGCAGGCCGCCCAAGACCTTCGCACAATTTTGACGAACAATCAGCATCTCAAATTGTCAAAACGGTTTGTCGACTTCGTCATGTCCCATGTGCGCGACGCGTTCTTTACTACAGAAGCGCGCGGACAACAGTGGACGATTCGAAAAGGAGACTTGCCGCGCTTACTAAAAAACCTCTATACGACTCGATCGGGGTTCGTTCATGATCTTCAAGAAGCTATCGAGAATGTCCGACACCTGACCCTCGAACCTAATTGTGAGACGCTGCGATCTCGCCACGACGTTTTTATGTCTTACGCGGGACTCATTCGATTAGTCCGACATGTGCTGGTCTCGTTTGTTTCGTCCGCACCAAAACTCGAAACAGAGCCAATTGAGTGGAGAGAACAGCTTCCCGGAATAATCACGGCGGAAATGGCCCCCGAGTACTGGATTCACAAGACCCAAGGGTTTGCTGAGGAATTTGCAAAGCATCGATTCAGTGGATTCGTTGCATATTTCATGGATCTGCTCACTCGTCCAACAGCTACGATGACGCTGCTTCGGCCAATTGTTGACCTAATCGCACAAGTCCTTCCGAATTCAAAACCGGAAAACCAACCAGCATTAGTCGGAATGTTCTGGTTATATAACGGTCTGATCGTTCAAAATAAGGCCGTCCCTGATTGGGAGAAGACAGTTGACCAATACGCGAACGCGGCAACAACAGCGCGAATTGAGTATCTCGCCGTTGCCACCCTATTTCGTGGCCGTATGAGATACACGGGTTCAGAATGCGAGTCCGCATATCGCGAATATGCTTTGCATCGTTATAAGCTCAAAGCGGTCAATCTCCCACCGAGATTGGAAACTGGAATAGTCTGCGATATCGCCAATTTCTATTTGGAAGAAGGGAACGAGGAGGCACAAAGGCGACTTCTTTCCGAGGCGATAACGGACATGGGCGGCGTCGAAGACATTCAGTCGCTACTGACAGGACATCGAGACACCGGGACCGCGGTCGATGTGAGAGCATTCCTAGGGCAGCCGCCGAAGCCTGAGCCATCAGCAGAATTTGATCCAGCCCACTCGCCCGCTCGGAACCCCAGTTCTGTAAATGGCGGCTGAACAATCACCGTCGGGTTCCCGAGTAACTTGGACAATGCATATCTTCTATGGGCGGCAATGTCTCTCAGGAATTCGAATCAACAAACCTGTCCCAGGGTTGTAAGGCATTATCCCACAGTTCACGCGGCCCCCAACTACCAAACTCGCCGTCACTGTATTCAAGTCGCACGCCAACCAGGAAGTTGATCCAAAAGAAACCAAGATCCTTCATCTCAGCAAGACTATGACCCAACTCGCGGAGATTTTGCGACGAATTGAGCGCACGAAGTTCCTTGGAAGCGGGGCGAACTAATTGGAATTCCAAACTTCCATCGGTGATCTTCTGCTTTACGCAATCATAAGGAGGCGGCCGGTGAAGGTCGTGATTCGGCGGCTGATTCATGGGGTAAATGTTGAGATAAATCCAAACCGGACAACCTGTTCGAGCCAAAACTGTGCTCATTACGTGATCGTATGCACCGCTGCTGGCTTCAGAGAGAGCTCGTTTCCAGTACCAGATATCATTTAACACATAGGCCGGGTCCAAGCCGGGAATTCCGGGTGAATATCCTTTCTCGACACAAAATCCGGTGAACAGCATCGGGTGACGATCATCTTCGGCCTCCGCCGTTGCAAAGAAGTGTTTCGCATACCGATACGAGCGTTTGTCTTTTCCTCTTAGCGGAGGATGAATCCACCACTCCGTCGAAGTGCGATAACCGTCGTGCGAGTTGTACGGGTGCACCGAATAGGCCCGGTCGTGTACGACGCTGTTTACACCGAGCGCCGCCCGCTCGTTATCCGCGTAACAGCATTTCGGTGTTCCCATGTTTCACTCCGCTTTAAGTCCCTATGGAAAGTCTGGCAGTCCGAAGCTACACGATAGCCCCGCATGAACATTCAGAGAATTGGCTTCCATGCTAGCACCTGATGCTTTGGTACATCATCTCGCACGTCACTCTGAGTCAGCCGTAAGGAATCGTTCACAAGTCCATCCATGAATAAACTTAGGTTTTCATCGGATTCAGTCATCAGTTGATATTTCCGATCGCGAAGTACGGATCGCAGGATTGTTTTCGCCCGGTCGCGCCATTCAATCAAGTCCTTGCTCGCATTCCTGAGGGCGCGCCCTTCAAGCCTCAGTGAATTAATGACATCTTGAATATCTCCAAGGCTGGCTGGCGTTGCGTTGAGCTTAGCCGTCAACGCGACATTTTCGTTCCGAAGCGCTTGCATTCCGTGCTTAAGCGTACTCACGACCGAATCGTTCGCTCGAACCTGCGACTCCCAAATACGGTAGCCAGCAAAAGCGACTGCCACATACGTTAGCGGCCAGAATACATAAGGACTCCAAGCCTTATCAAGAAAGCAAGCTAATGCCATCAGGACGAACGAGCCGATGCCGCTCGCGAGGGCGGGGACATCCGTAAACAATTGTTTGACGTACTGTAACGGCACAGACCTCTCCAATACGACTGCGGTAGTTTATGTTGCTAAGCCATCTTCGGCTCAACAAATGATCGGTGCGACGTCACACATCCGATTGCATCCGGCGAATTCTCAAATGCAGCGGCCGTGTTTAGTTCAATCCAAGTCGTGGCAGAACACCAGTTAACTGTGGCGCGTCGCTTGACCTTGTGGCATCCTCGCATGCTATGGCCAAACAGTCTCTTTCACAGAAATTGGCTTACGACCAAGGGTACCGAGAGTTTGTCCGCTTCATTGGCTATATCGGCCAGACGGTTCCCTTTCCGAAGGACTACGAAGATCGATTCACCGAGAAATACGGTCGCGCGAATATGCAAGCCTTGGTCAGTGAATTGACCGACGTGAATCCAGAAACTAAGCGCGCCACGCTCAAACTACCGGTTCGAAAGCTATGCTTCGCGCTGCTTGGCCCCGCTCCCGAAGACTACCATTGGGCCAGCCCCGAAAAGCTAACGACACCTCTCGCAAGTGTAGCTATCGCCCGAGGGACGGAAAACATGATGGAGACTCAATCCCCTCCTCGTCGGCGTGCGAAGCGCGCCAGAAGGAAAGCCAACGTCCCTGGTTCAGAACACACTGACCGAATCGCCTGCTTACACAATTCGGTGACGGTCAGCGATGTGCAAACCGCAGAACCGCATCGCTACGCAGTCCCGCCAGAAATGACAATGGAGAAAATGGTCCGCAGACTCAGCCATAGAGAATTGATCGGCCTCCTAAATGACGCGCGCCGCGGAGTTGCCTTCCACGGCAAGGCTCGTAAGTGCCGGACGTACAAAAACAACCAAGCAATTGCCGAGGCGGAGTTCCGCCGGCGCGGCTTGCAAATCCCCAGCGACGAAGACCCAGAGGTCGCACAATTCCGGCAAGCCACTTCGCAGCGACTGAAGGAACTCCTCGACATGTGCCAGTATGAGTTGGCGACGACTGACCGGGAGACGATCACGTTTGAGGAAGCGGCGCGGGACATCGGATTCATCGAGGCGGAATTGCGCAGACGTCGTGAAGAGAATCGTTGAGAAACGGTACCGCCAGCATCCGTTGAAACGCTATCGCTAGCGTACCGCAGGGAGTTCAAATGCCTGTTATCCTAACGCTCGCACCGTACCGACACGTTGCCAAGATGCCTTCCATGAAATGCCGCCGACATGCTACCGGAACGATAGCATTGGCAGCGTACCGTTAGCTGCCGCGGAGAGGCTTTTCGCAACAACTCGGATTCATCACGACAGGCTACCGATGGCAACTCGGGTTCGGCTTCGGAAAGCCAAATGAAAACATTTGCAGCGTTCCATGAAAACCCTCCACGGAAGATCGTAAGAAAACGGGTTTTTGAAACACTATTGCGACGGTCAGGGAGCGTGGTAGAGTCGTCCGGTTGCTCCCCCACTCTATGCCAACGTTTGTCACTGTCCGCGAAGCGGCCGAGCGCACCGGGAAATCCCCTAGCTCAATTCGTCGCATCATTTATCCCATCATCCAGAACGAGGGACACGCCGACCGCAAGCACATCCAGCCCAGTGTCGAAGAGGCGCTTCAGCTGCGAATGAAAGGCGAGACTTTCGCGTGGCGAGTGAGCGAGGAACTACTGCGTCGTGAAGTTCCCGAGACAGTGAATACGGAACGCGGAACTGGAAAGCCTGCCGGAGCGCACGCCAACGAAGAGCTGCTTGCGATGCTGCGCGGTGAACTCGAAATAAAAAACCGCCAGATCAACCAGCAATCTGAATTGATTTCCAAACAGATGGAACTCATCAGTGGTTTGAGCGAGCGCTTGCGCGAAGGGAACATATTGCTCGGCGGGCTCCAGCAGAAGCTGGCACTGACCGACGGACGAGATCCGAAGCCCGTCGAACCCACGAAGGTCAAAACTGTGACACCGAAGACGGCGAAGGGTACTACGACATCTGCAAAGGCGAAGAAGAGTTTCCTGTCCCGATTGTTTCGCTAATGCCGACTCGAACCCGCGCCACCGGGCAGGAGTTCGATTTGTCGAAACGCTATCGGCTGCCGGACATCGACCGGGAAGGGATCGCCCAACTTTCGCTTCTGGAAACCGCTTTGTGGCCGCTGGAAGGCGGCAAGCTACCATCGAACACATTCCAGACACGGTATCAGTTCGCTACCGCGGGCGGTGCAAAGACGGCGCAGGTTACGGTTCGCGCCGGTCTCGGTCTGCAACCCGTGGATGAACTCACGTTGTGGGGTTTGCTCGGTGCAACCCTTCGTCGATCAGATGCCGAGCCCATTTTGCTGGCAACTCCCTACTGGATGCTGCGTCACTTGGGGATGGAAACCGGAGGCTCACAGTACGCCGAGTTACGCGACTCGCTATTGCGCTTGGCGGTCACCAGTTACCAAAACACCGGCTTCTATAACCCAGAGACCCGCGAGCGCGAGCATGCCGCGCTACAGTTCTTTTCCCTGCTTTTGCCTACAGTCGGCGGGGTCGGGGAGCATGTAGACAACGACCGCTGCTGGCGCATCGAGTGGAATCCGGTATTCTTCCGATTCTGTCGCGCAGGCGGCGGAAACCTGCTCTTCGATTTAGACCTCTATCGAGAACTCACTCCGGCCGCACGGCGGTTCTTTTTGAAACTCAAAGATCGGTTCTGGCGCAGCAACCGCGTGTTTCTGAACGTGGACGACCTCACCATCAATGGACTGGGATTTTCCGGGCGCCGGCCATTGTGGAAGCGGAAATTCGATCTCCTGAGTTGTTTGCGTGAATTGCTCGAACATCGCGTGTTGGAACTTGGTCTCGGCCAGACCGACGCGAAGCAATTGTTCTGGAAGCGCGGCAAGGGCTCTTACGTCGTCGTTTGCTATCCGGGGCAGTATTTCCGCCAACCGAAATCAGAACGCGCCATAAGCCAAAAGAAATCGATTCTTGGCCATCCACTTTTTGAACCGCTGCAAAAGATCGGCGTCGATCGGTCTGGTATTCAGCGATTGCTTCAAGGCCACAACCAGAGTCTCATCCAGCGCTGGGTTCACATCACTGATATTGCCATGCACGAAAAGCCGAAAGGCTTTCCGGGATTCCGGGTGGACAAGCCATGAGAACGTGAACACCGCGATTGCTACAAAGCGAATTACAAATGTTATCTTGTTAAGCAAAGATGGGACTGCGGGCTTCGCCCGCCTGCTTTTGAAAAAATCAGTGGAGAGGGGACTGACGGAGCAGTCCCGATCAAATCCATGCAAGAGAGAAAAGAACGTCCTAGCGGCGAACATTCTAATCCGTACGTCGAATCGTCCCGGTCGCGCCAGTCAATCGCCGGGGATTCGCCGAACGGTCGCCCGAGCCGGCGATCGACAGGCGGACGGACGGCGATCGGAGATCGACCGTTCTGGTGGCTTGGGAAAGCCACGATGATGACCATGCCACCATGGAGACCGCGTCGCGCCCTTCGCCGCGACCCCTGCCGCAACCGACACGCTGGCGCTTTCGCGACCGACGCGGCGCTTGAGCAGGGGTCGCGGCCGACCTACGGCGGCGCGCGACGCGGCTCCCGCACTATGCGCCCGTCGGCGTCACGACCGCAGGAGCGGTCGATGCAGCCGGCAAGTAGCCGGCTGCCAAACGCATAGGCCGGCCATGCGGGAAGTGGTATACTTCCACCATGAACGAATCCGAACCGATGCCGGCCACACCGCAAATCGGCCACGTCAAAAACGGCGTGGTCGTACTCGATGCGCCCGGCGCGCTGCCCGAGGGGCAGACGGTGCGGGTCGAGCCGGTGCCCGAGGCCGAGGCAAAGGTCGAGGCCGAGCGGCGCGACCGAATCCAGCAGTTGCAACAGTTATTCGACGAGTGGACTGACGAGGACGGCAAACTCACCGACGAAGAGGCCAATCGTCTGCGTGTCGCACTCGATGACAGCCGCGGGCTGCACTTCCGCCCGGCTAATGTCTGAGCCTTCTTGAGCCGGACGCCGCACCATTCCCATGCCGACCAATTACATCCTCGACGCCGGACCGCTTGGGCTGCTCACGCACGACAAGCCGGCCCACCGCGTGCCGATGCAGAATTGGGTCGTGCAGCAGATCGCCGGCGGCTCGATTATCTACGTTTCCGAAGTGGCCGATTACGAGGTGCGGCGCGAACTCGTGCGGCTGATCCGCGCCGGCAAACTGCCGGCATCGCGTCTGAACCGGCTCGATCAACTCGCGCGTTTGTGCAACTACCTACCCGTTTCGACCGCCATCTGGCATCGAGCGGCGGACTTGTGGGCCGAGGCTAGGCTGCAAGGTAAGCCGACCGCCGCCGCTGCGGCATTGGATGCCGATGTGCTAATCGCGGCCCAGGCCCAAGAGGTCAACGCCTCGGTCGTAACCAATAACGCGGGACACATCGGGCGGTGGGCGCCGGTGCTCACGTGGCCGTGAATCGAATTGCTACCGACCGTCCAACCCGGGGCGAATTGCTTCGTCCCATTCGGCGAGCGATACACTTTCCGGCTGCCGGCCGTTGAACCGCCCCCCATGCATCGAGCGACTCCAGCCGAGACGCACATCCAATCCACGTTGAACTAACAGCCAGTGAGCTTCTTTCGCGCCTTCGTCGCCGGCGTCGTCGGCGTCGAAGAAGATCGTCACCTTGCCAGATGACAAATTCTTCGCCCACCTTTCCAACTTGGTCACTTGTTGTTCGGTGACCTTGTTGGACATGATCGCCACTGCGGGAACGCCGATGTTGTCGAGACCGATCACATCGTTGAAGCCCTCGACGACGATGATGCCGCAGTTCGCGATCAATTCGCGGTATCCGGCTTCGTTCACCCGGCCGGCATGCTGCCCGAATAGTTCCAGCCCACGATGGAAATCCACCGGGAATCGATGCTTCGCCGGTTTCTTCTCCTTGGCTCGAAGGTCCGGCGACAACGCATTGAATGCTTGTTCTTTGGTCTCAAATTGTGGATCGCGGGCGACCCACGCCAGCACCTTTCCATCCTCGGCCAGGACCGGATACAGAATTTGCCCGCGCAAACCCCAGCCGCGCTTGTCCTTGCCCGCGTCGGCCGGCAGTACGCCGGCACGCCATTTCTCCATGGCTGTCGCGCTCAGCGCTGAGTGGCGGCGGACGTAACTCGCGGCAGCCGGGGGCATGTGCGCGACGTCGCGAATGAATTTCTCGTCGAGCGTCGCGAGTTCGCGCGCTTTCTCGTTGTCGCTCAGGATGAGCGGGACGTTGCACGACGGTGGCGATGTCTTTTCGGAACCTTTCCGCGATGGTTTCTCGGCATCATTCGCATCAGGTGATGGCATGCCGGCGAGTACGTTGCGCACTCGCTTGAATTCCTCGCCTTTGAGCTTGTCGCCATAAGGCCTGGTGCCGGTGAGCCAGCCGTGCATGAGCATCAAGAGATTACCGCGGACTTGGCAGCCGTAGGCGTGACATGCAAAGACCTTCTGCGGGTTGCCGGCGTCCACCGAGAGTTCGCGTTTGCCAGCATGATCGCCGAGACAGTTGAAGGGACAATCGAGACGGACTTGCCGGCCGTTGCCGTGAACTTCGAGTGTGACGCCGCACTTGGCCGCAGCTTCTGGCAAGCTGATTTGCGCCTGAAGGTCATCGACACTGACGTATTTGGAGGGATTCATGATGAAACGAAGAGGGGAGCGAGCATATACTTCCCTCCGATCCATGTCCACTCATGTCGAAATCACGCCGCGCGATACCGATCTGCTTCAGCTCCTCAGTTGGACGCCCGCGACCACCGCGTTGCTGTATAAGGCCAGCATTGCTTTTCCGGGCGGGTCGTTCGCCGACGAACGACGCCTGCGCGAGCGGCTGCAAGCATTGGCGGAAGGGGATTTAGTGCGCGCGTTTTCGACCGCCAACGTCGGCGGCGGATTGCGGAACTACTACAAACTGACGCCGGCCGGCTGGCAAACAATCAACGGTCCGGAAAAACCCGTGCCGACGCGGGCCTACTTCGCAGAAGTACCACCGTCGCTCTTTATCCATACGTTCCGATTGGCGGATGTGATCGTGGAAACCTACCGTGCTTGCCGCGCCAAGCGGGTCATCATCGACCGATTTATCCGTGAGAACGAGTTGTCGTTTAAGGTGGGCGATAATCAGGTTCAGCCCGACTGCTTCTTCAAACTGACGGCGCGAGGACGGATCTTCAATGTCGCCTTCGAAATTGACAACAGTACGGCGTCGATCGATTCCTACGCGTCCAATAGCATCCGCCAAAAACTCGCCGTCTATGATGCGTATCAAAAAAACGTCTTGGGCAACTGGCTCGTTGGCGGCAAGCGATGGGAACGGCCACGATTCCGCGTTCTGTTTCTGACGCAATCGGTGGAACGGGCTTATCACATTCTTGCGTTCGCTGCGGAAGTCACGAGCAATCGATCGCGGCGATTGGTATATGCGGCGACACTCGACGATTTTCTTTCGAGCGGTGACCCGCTCTTTGCTCCGTTGTTTCTCGACCACTCGGGTCATTGGCGATCGCTGATCGACCTGCACCCGAGCGCTGAAATCTCAAAGACGCCGGTTCGCCTCACGCGACCAGTGGCTTCTCCGTTGGGAGTTTGGTAACCTCACCCACCGGCATTGTCGGCAAACGGACGGCGCGGCTATTACCTCGCGCCCCTTCACCCGCCCGGGTCGAGGACGCGTCCGCATCGCCGGAATCACATGTCGGCGGTACCGCCTCACGCGAGATAAGGCAGACTCGAAGAGGCGGCTATTCGATGTTACGATGTCGCCGTGCTCAAAACTGCTCGCCGCACCGGCGAACAACGACCGCAGTCCGCGGTACATGGAGCGAGCGCTCGCCGCCATCCATCAAGCTCACTCGAAGCAAGAATCAATCGCGCTCGTTTATGGAATTCTCGAAGGTCGCACTGGGCTCTTCGTTCGTTGTGCAGATACTCTGGAAGAACAAGTCATCGCCCCGATTGCCGCCAATTATCCCAATTGCACCTTCAGCACCGTCGAATCCTTGGACCAAATTCTCGCCGGATGGATGACATGGTCGGCAGCATTGGAACTAACGCCTGAGATTTTTCCGATTTTGCGGCACGCGCAATTCGAGGATTTGCTGAACCGCAACTTCGCTGACCCGATCAATGGCATTCTTCACGCCCTCAGACCATCCAGTGAAGCTATCGCTCGTATCGAGATATCCGTCGCACCTGCGTCGCACCGGCGCAAGGCAAACGCGACGACGGCTATTCGACTTTTAGACCGTGAGTTCTTTCGTCGCCATCATCGCCTCGCACACTATTTCGCGAGTCACATCACTCGGTCGCGCGGCCGATGGCTAGCGAGCTTTCTGGGCTTGCTGGCGCGTATGTCTCCCCATCCGTCGCGCACGACGATTGATACTTCCGCGTCGCGTCGTCACGACCGGGAGGAGAACTTGCAAGCCGCTGCCGCAAAGATCGGCGGCCACTTGTTTGAAACACAGATTAGATTGTTTGTCAGCGTTCCGCCTGGCACCAAGCAAAACCCGGCCGATTATCTCCGGCAACTGGTTGGCGCGTTCGGTGCCTTCACGCAATCCAACCTGGCCACGTTTGCGATTCACCGTGTTCGCAGAAATGGCTGGGTCGCTCGCGGACGCGGCAGTCTGATGTCGCATGAAGAGATCGCAACTTTATTTCACCCACCTACGGCGACCGTCGCCGCCGAAGGGATGCAGACTGCGGAGTTCCGCGAATTGGAGCCACCCGCACAGTTTGTTTCCGGGGCCGAACCGGGCGCAGTGACGCTTGGCAAAGTTCTGTTCCGAACCGATTCGCGCCTGCTCGGCATGGACGAGGACGCGCGCCGCCGCCATCTGTACGTCGTCGGTTCGACCGGAGCCGGAAAATCAACGTTGCTCCTGAACCTGATTCATCAGGACATGCGTGCCGGTCGGGGAGTGACCGTGCTCGACGTTCACGGTGATTTGGCCAATGCGGTTCTCGAACTGGTGCCCACGCCCAGGACGAATGACACCATCGTTTTCGACGCCACATCGGAGTGTGTCGTCCCCTTCAATCCGCTGGCCTGTCCCGATCCCGTGCGTGTCGATCAAGTGACGTCCGGCGTCGTTTCTGCGTTTCGAAAGCTCTACGACTCCTGGGGACCGCGACTGGAGAACCTGCTCCGCTACGCTGTCTTCGTCGCCGTTGAACGGCAGGGCACTTTGCTGGATACGCTCAAATTGCTGACTGATGCGGCATACCGAGAGTCCGTCATCCCAAAGGTGATGGATGACGTCGTCCGGTCTTTCTGGACGAATGAATTCGCATCGTGGAACGGTCAATACCGCACCGAAGCCGTGTCGTCAGTCACCAACAAGCTGCTGCCGTTTCTGACCAGCCGGAAATTGCGGGCGATTGTCGCCAGCGCCGGCGAAGAGTCACTCGATCTGCGGCAGGTCATGGATCGAGGACAAATCCTTATCGTTAATTTGAGTCGCGGAGTGCTCGGTCAAGACAACGCAACCTTGCTCGGCAGCTTGCTGCTAACCGGTATCGAACAAGCAGCGATGACCCGCGCCGATTTACCCGAAGCACAACGGCGAGATCATTATCTGTATCTCGACGAATTCCAATCGTTAACCACGCCCTCGACGGCGATCATGCTCTCCGAGTCGCGGAAATATCGACTGAGTTTGACGCTGAGCCACCAATTGACGCGGCAACTGGACGAAGCGACTTATCATGCGGTCATCGGCAACTGCGGTACGCTCGTTTCTTTCCGCGTCGGGCTGGAAGACGCCGAATTGCTCGCTCCGGCGTTCAGCAAACATGCGGGCCAACTCATTCCCGCCGATCTTTGCAATCTTCCAAATTTCACAGCGTATGTCCGACTCCTGGTCGCCGGTCGCCCAAGCCGGCCGTTCTCGCTGCGGACGCTCCCTCCCGCAACCATCGACGAGGCCGATTCTCGTGGCGACACCGTTCGCCGCACGTCACAACGGCGGTATGCGGCACTCAGGCCAAGTTCGCAATCAAGATCATTGACGGTCAGTTCCTGACTTCTATCACCGGAGCCACTCTCGCCTTACGAAAAAGGGGCCATCGAAGGCGTAATCCTCATGAGTATGGACCATCGTCCAGCCGAAGTCCATCGGGGAAACGAAGAACTCCGCGTCGCAGAAACGCCCCAGAGGAACGAGAGGACCGCGGCACTCGTAGCCGCCGATCGCCTTGCGATACACGTGCACAGAGGTGCCCGGCACGCCCGACGTAAACGGGACGATCCTGTAATGAGCACACGACTGCTGCAGGTACTCGTACTCCGCCTTCGCCGCCCGGCGGAGGCGAGGCCGGCCCAGCAACGCCGCACCGAACATGGACCGCCATTCCGCCTCGGCGTCGAGCTGCGCGGGCTCATCGAGAAGAAGCCACCCGACGCCCGAACCGGCAAGGTACTCCCGCAGAACGTCCTCAAGTTTCGTGGGGAAGGCGCTTTCTCCTAAACAGAGGGGCCGAACGAACACGCTCAGCAGCCAGCGGCGCTGAGAGAGCTAGGGGTCACAGAACCGCTACATGCCCGGCCGGTCTGCTGCAGCGGATGGGTCGGCCGGGTATTTGTACGTGCGGCGCTGACCCACCTCCAGCCAACTCGCCTCGCACCGCTCGACGTCGTACCGGTAGCCCCGCCGCAGGGCGAGCCACCACGACAACTGGAACAGCACCTCGCTGACGACCCCGATGGCGAAGGGCACCGCGAACAGCCACCAGAGCGTTGCGTGAAACGTGCCGGCGAGCCACCGCCACACCAAGAACGCGGGCACGGCGAGCAGCAGCAGGAGTCCCAGGAAGCCGATCAGCTCCGCGATCACGTGCAGGGCATAGCCTGCCGGCGTGCATTTCTGCTTGCCGATCCGCTGGCTTTCGTGGTCCCACATCGGGTGGATGAACAGCATCTCGCGCCCAACCACGCTTGCCCCAGGAAGAGGCTCCGAGGTCGAACGATAAAGCTCGGCAGCGGCTGGGGCTGCTTGAGCTAGGATACTCGGAACGCCTCCCCGCCCCCGCGGTCTACTGTAGCACCTGATTCGGCCCCGGCCCACGCATGAATTGCGATGAGCCGCCGATCTTTGCGCCCATGCAACAGACGCTTGATTGACGCAGAATCGTGGACGGGAGATGATGCCTTCCTTTTTTTGCTGAACCGCCTCGATCACCCTTGAATGCTGCCCGTTATCTCCAATGCAATGCCGACCCGTCTATGTCCCAGAATGATCAACAGCGGCATCCAGCGATACCAAACATCGGACCAAAAACACCGGTGCCGCGCCAACGCGGCCTCTTCGATCAGCCCGTCTCACTGGAAGCGCTCGACGAGTTGCCCCAACGGCAGCATCAGAACGACACGAACACAATCGCAAATGAAACGGGCAAAGTGAGCGCTTCTCTGACGGGGGTCTTAGACAGGGACTCGGATCGCAACGGCGACCATCCGAGATTAGCACTGATGCCGGCGCACGTTCCTCCGGTGTTCCGACAACTGCAACCGCGACTACGAGCGCGACCCGTAGCACGATCTCTTTTCGACAGTCCCCGTAATGATCAAGTCGAAGACGAGCCGACGTCGGAAATGAATGGGACGCCAGCCGAGACCCGCGATCAAAGCTCTGCACCGGTCCAGATCGAGACGACCGCGACGAAATACCGGTCGCTCATTGCGCAAACCCTCGTCTCGCCCGGAGAGAAAGGGAAGGCGCAGGACATCGTCGCAGCCATCAACATACTTAAGGTCACCGAACGCGAAACGCGTCCGTGCACGTCCGAAGAACTGCAAACACTCGCCCGGTTCGCCGGCTTCGGGCCGGTTGCGCTCTCGATCTTCCCTGATCCAATCACTGGCCGCTACAAGGACACCAATTGGCAAGTACTCGGAGAAGAGCTGAAAGCGTTATTGACCGAAGAGGAGTACGCCAGTGCGAAACGCACCACCTTCAACGCCTTTTACACTTCTCCCACCGTGGTCGCAGCAATGCACCAGGCGCTTGCCCATCTGGGCGTTTCTCCGAATGCGACCGTTCTGGAACCGGGTTGCGGAACCGGCAACTTCCTGCGCGGTGCTCCCTGCGAAATGCGATTCATCGGTGTCGAATTGGATAGTGTGACCGGCCGTATCGCTAAAGCGCTCCATCCCGACCAGGACATCCGCATCGAGAGTTTCCGCGATACGAACCTCCCGGATTCAAGCCTGGATGCCATGATTGGCAACGTCCCTTTCGCCAACATTCACATCGACTATCGCGGTCGGAAGTTGGCACTCCACGATTTCTTTTTGGCCAAATCAATGGATGCGCTCAAGCCTGGCGGAGCGTTGGCAGCGGTGACGACTCATTTCACCCTGGACAAGCAGAACGCTGGCGTGCGTGAATCATTGGCAGCGCAGGCCGACTTTGTCGGGGCGATCCGCTTACCGTCGGACGCTTTCAAGCGCGAGGGCACTGCGGTCGTCACCGACATTTTGTTTATGAAGAAGCGAGCATCCGGTGTGCCGCCTAGTCATGTCGATCCCGAGTGGCTGGACGTCGCGCCGCTCGCCATCGACGGCGCAGACATTCCGGTAAACCGTTACTTCCACAATCATCCGGAGATGGTACTCGGCCGTTGGAGTCGCAAGGATACGCTCTACGGCGAGGGCTATAGCGTCAAAAGTTCGGGCGACTTGGCACGGCAATTGGTCAAGGCGATCAAGCGCCTTCCCGCATTCCCGCTATCGCAATCGCTAACGGAACAGAAACGCTCTAGTGAATTGCTTCCTCGACCGCCGCCGGAACTCCAGTCCGTCGAGGGCGGTTTCTTTATCGACCAAGAACATTTCATCTGCCAGAGAGTCGATGGCCAAGCGGTCAGGGTCGTTTACGGTGGCCGGAAACTCCGTGCAAACGGCACACTGACTGGCAAGCGACTTGCCGCGCTGGTTCAACTGCGAGACGCGGCACGGCGAGTCCTCCAATCGCAGAACGAGGGATGGCTCGACGAACAGCGGAAAGAAGCTCGCCGTGAACTCAATTGGGCCTACGACCGTTTCAGCCATCGCTACGGACCCATCAACAAAACGGTCATTGCGAAAAGCGCGCAAGGCAGTGTGGTGCGACGAATGCCCAACCTCGCCAAGTTCCGCGAAGATCCCGATTGCATGCTGGTCATGTCGTTGGAACAGTACGACGAAAGCACAGGCAAGGCGGCGAAGGCGGCGATTCTCAATCGTGATGTAGTCGGGCCCCAACCGCAGGTTACTTCGGTGAATAGCGCCGAGGAAGGGCTGTTGGTTTCACTCGATCGCCGCGGCCAAGTCGATTTGCCGTACATCGCATCGCTCTATGGCAAAAGCGAAAGCGAAGTGACACGCGAGTTAGGTGATCTGATTTTCCGCGATCCGGACGCGACTCGGTGGCAAACGGCCGATGCTTACCTCTCGGGCAATGTCCGGGCCAAGCTGGCCGCTGTGCTTAACGCAGGAGCGGAGTACGGACGCAACGTCGAGGCGCTGGCAAAGGTGCAACCCGAGGACGTGCTGCCTGGGGACATCGACGCCCACTTAGGCGCTCCTTGGATTCCCGAAGGCGACATCTGCAATTTCGCGGCCATGCTGTTCAAAGTGGAATGTAATTCGATCCAGATCGGCCATATTTCCCAGGACGCGATCTGGAGCGTCGTCGGGAACATGGACGCGGAACGTTCGGTATCGGCCACTTCTGAATTCGGCACTGCCCGCATGAACGGCGTCAAGCTGTTGGAATTGGCGCTCAACATGAAGACACCGGTAATCTATGACACGATCGATCATGGCGACCGCGAGGAAAAAGTCGTTAATCAGGAAGAAACGCTCGCGGCCCGCGAAAAACAAAAACTCATCAAAGAACGTTTTCGGGAGTGGATCTTCTCCGAGGCGGAACGCACCGAGAGGTTGGTACGCATTTACAACGACACTTACAACAACATCCGTTTGCGGCTCTTCGACGGCTCACATTTGGATTTCTCCGGCATGAATAAGACGGTGTCGCTGCATTCCCACCAGAAGGATGCTATCTGGCGCGGCATGAGCGCGGGCAATACGCTTTTGGCGCAGGCGGTGGGTGCCGGAAAGACCTTCATCATGGCTGCCACGGGTATGAAGATGCGGCAAGCCGGACTTGTACGAAAGCCTATGTACGTCGTTCCCAATCACCTCTTGGAGCAATTCGGCCGCGAGTTTCTCCAACTCTATCCCAATGCTCGGTTGCTTCTCGCCGGCAAGGACGACTTGGCCCGGCAGAAGCGCAAGCATCTGACTGCAAAGATTGCAACCGGCGATTGGGATGGAGTATTGGTGACCCATAGTTCCTTCGAACGCATCGCCATGTCGCGTGGTTATCAAGAGCGATTCCTGCGAGAACAAATCGAGGATTACGAACGGTTGCTGGCGGACAACGCCAACAAAAATGCTGCTCGCGCTCAACGTAACTTGATCAAGGCCATCGAAAAGCAAAAAGCCGCTCGCGAGGAAAAGTTGAAAGAACTACTGGCAGCGGGCAAAAAAGACGATGGACTTGTTTTCGACGAACTCGGCATCGATCAGCTCTTCATCGACGAGGCCCACTACTTCAAGAATCTGGAAACTCCGACCAAGATGGAGCGGGTGTCCGGCATCCAAACCACTGGCAGCCAACGGGCATTCGATCTCTATATGAAAGCCCGTTTTCTCCAAGGTCGTCACGCCGGGCACGGCATCATCTTCGCCACGGGCACACCGGTCTCGAATACGATGGTGGAACTCTACACCATGCAGCGGTATCTCGACCCAGACGGCCTGAGAAGCCGCGGCATTGATCATTTCGACGCCTGGGCTGCCACCTTTGGCGAAGTAATCGAATCGACTGAGATTGCGCCCGATGGAAAATCGCTCCGCTCGCGCAACCGCTTCGCCAAGTTCGTCAACTTGCCAGAGCTCCAACAGATGTTTCGATCCTTCGCTGATGTCCAGACTGCTGAGATGCTCAATCTGCCGCGGCCGAAGTTGGAAACTGGCAAGCCGATCGTCGTCGCTTGCCCAATGTCCGAAACGCAAAGAGAATTGCAAGCGGCATTGGTTGAGCGTTATGAGCGGATTCGCACCGAGCGAGTAGACCCACGCGAAGACAATGCCCTAAATATCACAACGGACGGCCGAAAGTTGGCTTTGGATGCTCGGATGGTTTCGGCGAGCGCCACCGACTTTCCTGATTCCAAAATTAATGCGCTGGTAAGCAACGTCGTCACCACCTGGAAACAGACTGCCGAGCGTCGCGGCGCGCAGATGATCTTCTGCGATTTAGGCGTTCACCCAACCGCGTGGGGCTACTCCGTCTACGAAAATGTCACCAGAAAGCTCATTGCTGGCGGCATACCACAAGAGCAAATCGTCGCCATCGGCGAGGCCGATTCCGACCAGAAAAAGCAGGCTCTCTTTGAGCAGGTTCGCAGCGGTCGCGTCCGGGTGCTCTTGGGCAGCACGCAGAAGATGGGCACCGGCACCAACGTTCAGAAAAGGCTCGTGGCGTTACATCATCTGGATGCGCCGTGGAAGCCAGCCGAGGTCGAGCAGCGTGAAGGCCGAATACTTCGTCAGGGCAATGACAATGAACAAGTAGCTATTTACCGATACGTCACGGAAGGCTCTTTCGACGCTTACATGTGGCAGGCATTGGAGACGAAAGCGCGTTTCATTTCTCAGGTGATGACTGGACAGAGTGCAGTCCGCCGGGCCGAAGACGTGGCCGGTCAGGAACTCTCCTATGCCGAGGTCAAGGCGATCGCATCGGGTAATCCGGCGGTGTTGACTTTGGCCGAGGCTGACGCGGAATTACAACGACTTTTCATTCTGAAGAAAAATCATGCCGACGAGCAATACTTGGCCCGCCGCGGCGTGCGTGAACTGCCGGCGAAGATCGCCCGACTAGCTGAGCGCTCGGCCGCACTGACCGCTGATTGGGAAACGGCGACCGCCCATTTCGCCGATCCGGTCAAGATTGGCGGAGTCGCTTGTTCCAAGGATAGTGTCGTGCAGATGCTCGGTGCGCGGTTAGAGAAGCTTCCAAAGCACTTCACTGATCGGCGGCGCTTCGAAGTCGGAACTTACAGCGGTCTGCGATTCGCTATGGAATTGCATCCACATTTCGGGACGGAGGTTTGCTTGGAAGGGGCGACGACGCTGCGCGAGAGTCTGGGTGAACATCGCGGGCCAAGGGCCATTTTGAACGCAGCTGAGCGAGTGGCCAAAGCTTACGCGGCGGAATGCGCCAAGGCCCGCCAAGAATTGACGATCGCCGAGGCGCAACTGCGTGATTACGCCGCGCGGTTAGATGTTCCGTTTGCTCATGCAACCTATCTGAATCGGCTCACCGAAATGCGAGACCAACTTAAGGCGAGCCTCTCCGTTACTTTTCAGGCTGAGGCCGAGGCGAGATCCAGCGCCTCCGATCTTGCGACTCAGATCAAAGAACTGAAACAGCGAAACAGCCTCGACACGACTCCACAGCGCCTCAACCCGCGGCAGACCACAGCCGAGGAATCGGTCACAACCCGTATTCGCCGAAGACTCAATGGCGTCCTGACATCTTCGACGTGAACTATCCAGTTGTTTGCGATAAGGGCACGAATTGCCGCTCGTCAGATACCGGGAAGTGCGAGCGCGGAAATCCCTTGCAATTGTCGAAAGCGCGGATCACGATGTCTCACTTGCCGGCATGTCGCCGACAGGGATTAGTCCGAGACGATCCTTCAATACAAGGAGCCGGTCATGTCCGCGACCAAGACGAAGCGTTCGCCCACTGCACCACGACAACCCGAGCGAAAGTACGGTCCATTCCACGGCGGCATCGGTGTCGCAGTGTGGTTGAATCAAGTCAAGGCCGACGACGGTCCGCGTTACTTCCGGAGCGTCACAATTGCCCCGCGACGGTTCCGAGACAAGAACGGTGACTGGCAGGACGCTGGTTCGCTTCGAGCGACAGATCTTCCGGCGCTGATCTTGGCGCTTGAATCCGCGCATGAGTTTATTCAGAAAACTCCACTGCCAGGAGACTCAGCGGAAGATGAAGTCCCCGAGCCGCCGTCCACACCAGACGATGGCACCGTTCCGTTCTAACTATTGATCGTTTCGGATGAACCCTCTGCCACCGCAGAGGGTTCATCTGTTGAATGGCGGCTAAGGATGGCAGATGGAAAACCGGTCGAGCCTTCCGGGGTACGACCGTTGGGTCCTGGCGATAGGCGATCGATCACGGTGGCGAGTTCATCTTTGAGGCCGCGGACTGTCCTCCTAACGGCCATCGCCCGGCGCCGTAAATGAAAGTCCGGATTCCTGACACTGAAGAAACTTCGCGCGAGCTTTGACCGGAGTCCCGTCAGCCGAGAGGTTAGCGGAATTTTGAAACAGTCAAATGCTGAGGGTAGAATTGCTGTAGGAGTGTTTCATGACCGATCCCTATTTTGACCCCTACGTCTTACCAGAGCTAAAAAAGGGGACAAAAAGTGAGCTTCGGCGGCGACTCATTGTCCCTGCTGGAACTCGTTTACTTGCTGGGTTCATTAGGGGTAGACTTGATCAGCCAATCACCGAACTTGATATTTCTCAACTTAATTCTTCCGATGCGGCCAAGTTCGTTGAGACATCCCTCGACCAATTCGAGTCGTCAATCACGGATTTTCAGGCGAGAACCAGCCGGGATTTGCAGGTATTTTTGGAATGTCTTGCGGGGCGGACTTTTGAACATGAGGTCAACAAATCGATCGTAGCGACGATTCAAAGCATTGTTCGCCGGCTTGAGATCGCCATTCAGTGTCCCACGTGCAACGAACCAGGTCGGCTCAGAACCAAAAAGCCAGCCAGAACAAAGGGTGTAATTGTCATTGAACATCCGCAGGCGCGCGGAAAAAACACCACGCATAGCATCGGGCCACCGTTTCCAAAGCTGAACCTTTTATGGCGCGTTGATAGGATTCAAACGCCGCCCGAAAATCCACAAATCTTAGAGAATTAGCGCTTAGGGTCCTTGAAAGCCATTTTTCTACTGGTTATGCTTACTAAGTATAGTAAGCATAACCAGGAGGCTTTCAAATGGCTCAAATTGCTTCCCCCGCCAACCCCGCCACGAACGGGCAATCTGCAACAGAAAAGGTCGAGTCGGCCACCGGCTATCAGACCGAGTCCGAGACTCTCGTAGCTCAGATTCGCCAATACGCGGATCGAGCCAAACAGATCGACTATTGGCGAATCTGCTGCATCCTTTTTTGGATTGTCCCGGCATTAGCTTGGGACGTGTTCGGCGCGGGCGTGCTTAGTCCACTCTATTTCATTTTCACCAGCGACGGGTTTCGGTTTTTCAACTGGCGTTTCGGAACTCGCATTTCGAAGTTCCCGCTCCTCGGGGATCTCGCTGATTACGATGGCTGGCACAAGCTGGATATCGCCGGCGTTTCCGCGCTCGCACTTATGGTGTTCACGGCGGTCATGTGGACGTTTGTCCTTCGCGAACGCTTGCTTGTCCAAGGCAATCGAGTGGACGCACAGACTTGGAAGCTCGGCGAATTCAGCCGGGTCTGCCGAGCCATCGCCTACGGTGTCCTGAGCCTAGATTTTCTCGCGTTTCTTTTCGGCATTACTGAGTTGGGCCAAGAAGGGGAAGGCAGCAACATCTTCTTCGGCGTCTTGCTCTCACTTCTCTATGTTCTGCTGATTCTGGCGTTCAGTCTCGGCAACGTTTACCTCTGGTCGAAAGTCACCTCACGGAGAACGGCGTCATGAAAGAGTTTCTGCTGCTCCTGCTCGCCATGTTAGCTCTACAATCGGCCGGTTGCCAAAAACGACAGGCCAAATCCGATACCGGCATTTTGGCCAAACAACAGCAATGCGAATGGTTCCTCGCGGAAGTGTTCGACTTCGGCGGTGGCAACCGCGATTTGGTGCTCAACCCAGACGGTCGTGCTTTCAAATATGCGAAAGCCGCAAAGGACGCTTTCTACCGCAAACGTGCGGGAGAGCAAAGTGACCGCATATTCCTCTCGATGATTGGCGGGCCTAAAACGGCACCGCGCTGGCTGGATCTGCACCCGTCGAGTTTTCGGAAGCAGTTTCCGTCGAGCGAAGCGTTTCAATCGTATTTGGCCGCCAACGCCAAACTGATCGATGCCGAAGCCAACTCATATGAGGGAATCGCGCAAGCACTCGATTATATATGTCGCTTTGGCGGCGGTCGAAAGACAGCAACTCTTATCTTCAGCGAGTCTCGCAACACGGCATCCGACAAAGAACAAGCCCATCAGCGCCTTGTGGAATCCCTGCGCGCATATATGAAGCGGCCTGGTTCTCAATGCCGGTTCTGTTGGGTTGCTTGGGAAGCAATACCGGAACTTGAAAAGGTGTTTTCTGAATGTGGCCTGACCTCCAGGGATATCGTTCCCGACGCCCAACACGATCCGATGTTCGACGATTTCGAGGAATAGGCCGTGGAAGTGTTTCTGAAGATCCTGCGGCAAGACGATTTGATGAGCCTCGTCGGTGTCGTCATAGTCGGCCTGTTTGCAGTGAAGTTATTTGGCGGCGATCGAGGGCGTGGCGGTGCGAAATTCACTGCCGCTCTCTCGGTCATCGCCTTCTTGATTTATTCTTGGTCGGTCAAATCCCCGCGTCACGCCGAAGGCCTCCAGGACTTATTTCTCCGTTCTCTTTGTGCCGGCGGGATTGGTTATACGAGAACGCAATTGGCATTCATGTGTAATTCTCTTCAGTTCAAAGATGACGAGACCCGCCAGACGTTCGTGAATCAAACCGATCAGGTCATTTTCCGCTCGCGTGATCCTGACTTGGCGGACTTCGTTGCGAAAACGCTGCGGGGAGCGTTTGATCCTAACAAAGTGATCCGCGAAGAAGAAGTGCATCGAACGACACCAGAGGTCGAGTATGAGGAGCAAATCACGACGACTGAAGGTCCAAACGGGAAGACGAAAAGCAGGCGGTTCGTGCCGGTTACGAAACACCGTGAACGGATCGAGAAGCAGAAAACTTATGACACGTCGGCGAACTGGCAGTTCATGAAAGCCGGTGACATCCAAGAAGCGCCGCCGGGGCTTGCTTGGGTCGCTCCGTCTTCTTCCAAGCCATTTCTTTTCCCCGTCCCGATGATCGAGGACAGTTGGGAAGGCGAATACGAAGACGCCGCTCATCGCTGTATCGATGGTTTGATTGCACGTCATTGGGAAGCTGGCGAACGTCGCCCGGACCTTCGTTTAGTTGATCATCAGATCGATTTTGAGATCGACACCGGATCGATGGGCTACCGAGACATCGAAACGGATCGGTTCTCGGCATACGAACTATCCCCTGATTGGGTCGTGTGGGTTTGCTGTGGCGGATTCGGTTCGTCGGCTCAAACTCGTCTTCGTGGTCTACGAAGTCTGGCTTTTTCCACCATCGACCACTGTGCGGTGTTTTGCACTCTTCCTGATTTGAAACAAAAGGCTTGGGACTGTCCAGTTGTGACCTGTTTCGACAACGAAGCGACGCTCAGAGATTTGTTGACAAGCCCTCCGGGCTTGTCAGCGGCTGACATGGGGGAATCCGCTTGAAACAGGGGTCAAACAATTTCTGGGTCATTCCTTCGCGTGTGCGTTTTCATGCGATCACCGTGGGCTGGTTTTGCCAGTTCCGTGCAGAGGACGGATTCCTCACGGTGGGCTGTGACCGTTTGGCCACAGTACGTTTTTCCCCATTTGTTCATGAACGAACAGCATTACACGGACGTGAATACGTTCCGGCTTGGAGACTGGGTGGGGAAGGTTTGGACAGTTGCGATGTACAACGAGAAGGGTCGCTACATCTGCACCGAGTATATCACCGAGTTCGTATGCGATGCAACCAAGCATCCAACAACTCTGACGTACGAGGATGTCCAAGACCTACTCGTGGTTCTCGATCAGATCCGCGATTTCGTGTCGGCCAGGAGAAAGGAATCCTTGTCCGTCACTTCCTCCTGCTGAGTGTATGCCGCTTTATCGAGTCAAGCTTGCCTGGGCTGTCCAAGTTCAAGCAGGCAACCAGGAAGAGGCACACGCGAAGGTGGTTCACATGCTTCGCGAGGCTCCGGAGGGAATCATCAGTGGCATCGAGTCGGCGACGTTGGCTAAACCAAGGTCGCTTCTCGGCCGCATCATCACCGGGAAATAACCCGGCAGGGCGCCTCTGCCGCCCTGACACTGCCAACAATGTCGCCCGATAGGAGGATTGAGATGACTTGTTTCAAGCGATTGGAAAATTCGGTCAAGGAGTTCGATGTTTGGTTCAGCGAGAACGCCAAAGCAATTAGCTTTGGGAGCGGAATCGGCATGTTCGTTACCGTTCTGTTTGCGTGGCTTCTGGTGACGATCAGAGATTTACCGCCGCAACCTCCTCAGAAACAAGAACGAACGACATTTCTACGGGTCGTCGATGACGGGAATGGCGGTCTTTGGGTTTCGATCCCCCGCGCGACCGCGAAGGAATACTGTCGTCGCCGTGAAGCGACCAAGAGAAACGAATTGCCCGTCGGGTCGGACTGCGTTGAACTGCCCGATGGATCGCTTGGAGAAATTCCACCTCCTCAGCCGTCTCCGGAAGCTGACGCCGAATTCCAGCGGATCATCGAAGAAAACAAAAAGAAACAGAGGCCCGAAACTTTGAATCCTCAGCCAAGCGGAATTCTACTTCCTCAACCCTCGCCTTGAAAGGGAACTCCATGTCTCAGTACCGCGTTAACGTCAGTCATCGCGACTGCCCTCCGTGTCCCGAGCCGAAAGGCTGCTCGTGCGGCGGGTCATGTTCCCGTTGTTCAAGCTCAAGCTGTGATTCCGCCGCGAACGTCGGTCGTGTCGCCGGTGCTGCTGCTGGTGCCGCTGTCGGTGCTGCCCTCGGCGGTCCGGTAGGAGCGATCATTGGTCTGCTCGTCGGCGGAGCCGGCGGTGCCAATGCGGCGAAAGCTGCATGCCAGGAGAGTCAGAAGTAACATCACCCGTTTCGGAACAAAGTCGCCCTTCTGGAGAACTGTCATGAAAGGGATTGTCTTCGCAGCGGCAGTGTTTTTGGCGATCGGATTCATTGCCGGATGGGATCTGAAATCGAAACAGGGACCGGAAGTCTATCTGACGATTTCCGACAACGGAGATGGTGGCTTGTGGGTGCAGATTAAGCCAGAGTTCAAAGAGAAATACCTGTGGCGGCGTGAGAACCGGCCGGACAAAAATTCGCTTCCCGATTATTCCGACGTTCTTTTCGAGCGTGGCCCAGGTACGGGACCTATTGGACTTCCGACCGGACCGATACCAACGCCTCCTCAAGTCCTCGTGCCTCCGTCGGCTCCTGATCTGTCACGAGTTCCCAATGCCGATTGAGGGGGACATTCTGGCCATGACCGAAGTGCTACGTACAGCGGACGAGTTGGAGAAAGACGGCTTCAACGTAACGCTTATGTATCCCGGTTCGCGTATTCGAGCGTTCCCGGTTGGAGTTTCACTCGATCGGGACGCCCGACAGATGCACTTGGCGGAACGCCCGTACAACCTGGCGATTGAGATTCAGCGGACCGACGTCATGGTGGTGGACATTGATTCTCCTGAAGGAATGAAGTTCGCGCAGGAGCGTGGATTGATTTCGAAGATGGTCGTGCGCACGCGGCGTGGCCTACATAGTTACCTTCGACATGACATTGTAGAGCCACGGAATACGCAAAACTTCCGCGAACTCGGCATTGATTTTCTTTTTAATGCAGCGGTGCCTGTCCCGCCCGCGTATCGTCGTGACAACCAGTTCGTTTATCAATGGCAAGCTGGTCCTGTTGCGAAGAGTGAACTGCCGGTCTTCGATCGCAAACTTCTCGACGAGGAGCCGAGAAGGCAGATCATGCCCGTCGTCCAAAGGATCACGGATACCACGAGGGATTTCGCACGAGCACTGTGCTATGCGACACATCAGAGTGTCCAAGGGACTCCAGCTGACAGCAGCGGTCATCGTCGAATGATCTGGTTCGCAAGCCGGATGTTGAAGCTGTTTTCGTCACTGACTGAGGAGCAGTTGATGGCTGTACTCAGGGCTTTCAATGAATCGAAATGTTCGTCGTCTTGGAGTGAGGCGGCATTACTTCACAAATGCAAGGAAGCATTCAAAGCGAGGGGGCAATCATGATCGAGATTCACGGAACGACGACTGGCCTTTGTTCATTTTGCGTCGGCAAAGCCAAGAAGGAAAAGGAAGTGCTGATCGTGAAGGGAGTCATCAATGGCCATCTATGCAAGGATCACTTGCTTGCCGTGGCTCAACAACAGAAGCCAAGAGATGCTCAGTGACACTGACAAACTGGAGCTTCGACGCCTCGTCGAAGAGTCTCCGCCGGAAGTCCTGTACTTCCGGCTGCTGGAATTCATCGCGCGCATTACCGAACGGCACACACATGTCGTGTGGCCGGCACGACACTAGGAGGAACGCCATGTTTGAAGTTTATTGGCCGCGACCCCAAGTCTGTAAACGATGCGGCAAGAAAAGAACCTGCGTGACACTCTGTTGCAGGAAAACAAAGCGCAGCGCACCGTATTGTCAGCGGTGCCTTTTCCCAGAAATCGAAATGCAGAACGCAGTCATGCAAGCTGCTCTGGATCAGAAGAATGCTAAGATCCGCGATCGAAACCCCGATGAAGAGATACCGTTCTGATGCTCGCGGCGGACAGCCATGAATGTGAACTCCTCGGGAAGTACGTGAAGAAGTACTGCTCCGGCTCGTCCGCCGCTTATTACGACCTCGTGATTTTGTGTTCCCACATCGCCCGGATTGCCCGGAAGAAAAAGGCCAAGGCACGGAAGCCGCATCGGAAATCCGCGTCATGAAGTACTACAAGATCAAACAAGTCGCAGAAATGCTGAACTGCTCAGTGAGCTTTGTCTATGACCTGATCGCCGAAGGTCGGCTATCGGCGAAGCGACTTGGCAAAGGACAGGGCGGTCTCCGGATCTCGGAGACCGCTTTGAACGATTTTCTCGACTCAGTCAGTGTCGATGCTCTCGACCTGAAGCACATCACACTCCGATAGCCTTCTGAGCCATTTCGGCAAGGTATGTGCCTTTTTGGTTCAAATGAGCATAGACCCTTTCCAACATTTCGGTGGATGAGTGCCCCATTAGCTCAGCGACCGTCGCGAGTGGAACTCCTCGTTCAAGTGCGTTGGTGGCCCATGTGTGCCGGAATGAATACGCGGTGACGCCCGCGAGCTGAGGGTACTTCTTTCTGAGGCGTCGAAACCGACAATTCAAACTGTCCTTCGTCCACTTGTTTCCGTCAATCGTGCGGAAGATGGGACCGGATGAATGGATCTTGGTAAGCCTTTTACAAATCTCTTTTACTTTCGGCGTCAGGAAAATCAGCCGCGGCTTACCAGTCTTATGAACGGTCTTATGCTTCCAAAGGATGATCACGTTTTTCTCGAAATCGATATCAGCGGCGGTGACGCGGGCAAGCTCGCCCGGCCTGGCTCCCGTCTCCTCCAGCGTTTCCAAGAAGTCCTTGAAGCCCTCGCCCTTGATCTTTTTGAAGATCAACTCGCGTTCACCCGGAAGCAAAATCCGCTCTCGTTTGAGGGCTCGCGGACGCTTCGTCGAGGCAAAGGGGTTTGCGCCGATATGATCTTGATCGAGCGCCCAGTTGAACGCTTGCTTAATCGTGCCGATGGCTTTGTTCTGTGACGTTTGCCCCAGGCCGGACTTTTCGAGCCATTCGGTCAAACGGTGCTTTTTGATATCCGAGACGCGGACACGCCCCACCGATTGGCAGAACGAATCAAGGAAATACTTGTTTTGCTCGAACGTCGATTCGGCATGGTGTTTCTTGCTGTAGGTCAGAAAGAGATCGCACACTTTGGCGATCTTGATGCGGGTGGGCTCGACGCCGGACTGCATCAATTGCTTGAATTTCGCGTTGGCCGCTCGCTTATTCTTCTTGCCGCGAGCAAGCGTGACCAGCCGGCCGTTATGGTAAACGCACCAGCTATCTTTCTGTTTTCTGTACCAGGGTTCCGCAGATCGCATGGATTTTCTCCATTCTGCGACCCATTCTAAGACCTGACTGTCTGAAGTGCTTCAGAAAATGCAGTCGGGGCGAGAGGATTTGAACCTCCGACCTCTTGGTCCCGAACCAAGCGCTCTAATCCAAGCTGAGCTACGCCCCGTCGATCGGTGGAATGATAGCCGGATGACCTATTTTGTCAATGCCGACGCTTTCGCCCCGTTGGCCGTAAAATAACGTGTAGCAACGAAGTCCGGAGGTTCGCGGGATGAGCGACTTGAAGCCTGGGCCGGTCAAACCGGTTCGGCTCAAAAACGACGGCACAGGGCTGGCGATCGAATGGTCCGACGGCCTTCAATCGCATATTTCCTGGCAACGTTTGCGGGACAATTGCCCCTGTGCGAATTGCCGCGAAGAGCGAGCCAGGCCGGCCGATCCATTTCGGATATTGACCGCGAAGGATCTCGAACGACCAGTGATCGTCAACCCTGTCGCAATGACCCCCGTCGGTTACTACGCCTATAAGATCACATGGAATGACGGGCACGATACGGGCATTTACACAATCGAGAACTTACGAGAGTTGTGCGAAGCGAAACCGAAACCATGACCGCAGTTTAAACGAATTAACCAGGGGCGAGCTTCTGGCTAATTCACGCAAGTGCACCTTACTCCGGACCATACTATGCACGGACCGCCTTTGAATCAGAAAATCGAATTGCCCGGGATCAACTCTGTCATCGTTGTGGCGAGCGGGAAGGGTGGGGTGGGCAAATCAACAGTCGCGGCCAATCTCGCGTTGGGGCTCGCCGCTCGCGGCGCGAAAGTTGGATTGATGGATGCTGACATCTATGGCCCCAGCGTCCCGATCATGATGGGGCTGGGAACCGTCGATCCGCAGACGACGACCTTCCCAATGGAGAAGTACGGCATCAAGTTGATGTCGATGGGCTTTCTGGTCGATCCCAACCAACCGACTATTTGGCGCGGACCGATGGTGCACAAGGCCGTCAGCGATTTTCTCACGAAAGTGAACTGGGGCGAACTTGATTACCTCGTAATCGACTTGCCGCCGGGCACGGGCGATGCTCAATTGACGCTGACGCAGACGGCGCCATTGACTGGAGCGGTGATCGTGACCACGCCACAGGACGTCGCACTGATAGACGCGCGCAAGGGCTTGGAGATGTTTCGAGCGGTCCGCGTGCCAGTGCTCGGCATTATCGAAAACATGAGCTACTTCGCACCCGATGCAAAATCGAAACATTACCTCTTCGGTCAGGGTGGCGGAAGGAAAATGGCCGAGCAAGCTGGTGTGCCGTTCCTAGGCGAGGTGCCGATCGACCCGCGCGTCACCGAGTGCGGCGATCTAGGCGAGCCGATCGTGCATCGTCACAAGGACTCGCCGGTAGCGCAAGCGTTTCTGAGATTGGCGGACCATGTCGCGGAGCAAGCGATTGCGGCTCAGGACGTACAAAAGTTGCCAGAAGTTGAACTCTAACAAAACTGCTGACCCAGGTTTCGTAGTTTGCTACAGCATAATTCCTGACGTGCACCACGGTGAAATTGTTAATCCGCCGGTACACAGCGGCTATTCGCCCACGCGCGCAAGTCGCGAACTCGCTCGCCCATCAATACTGAGAGCGGCTGCGTCTTCTTGGCCTCGCCCAAGATGTCATCGTCAATCAATTCGCGGCCGTGGGAAAACGCTGTGTACATCCCCGCGATAATCACTTGTTCCAACTCGGCACCGCTAAAACTATCGGTGGCCTCGGCCCAGCGGTCCAATTTAAAATTGTCGGGATCGCGTTTTCGCTTTTTCAAGTGGATCGACAGGATGTGCTTGCGCACAGACGCTGGCGGCAAATCAACAAAGAAGACCTCATCGAAGCGGCCTTTCCGCATCAACTCTGGCGGCAATGCTGCGATATTGTTCGCGGTTGCGACCATGAAAATCGGGCTGCGATGGTCCTGCATCCAAGTCAAAAGCGTGCCGAACATTCGCTGCGATAGTCCACCGTCGGCGGATTCCGCACTGGCGGATGCGAACGCCTTCTCAATTTCGTCGATCCACAGCACGGCAGGTGACATCGCTTCGGCTTGTTGCAGTGCTTCGCGGAGACGGTTCTCACTTTCACCGATGTATTTCTGATACAGAAGGCCGGGATCCATGCGCAAGAGCGGCATGTTCCAATCGGCTGCGACGACTTTCGCACAGAGACTTTTGCCGCATCCTTGCACACCCAACAGCAGGATGCCGCGCGGCGGATCGAGTCCAAAGGCGCGACCCTTGGCCGTAATGCCGCCTCGGCGCTTTGCCAGCCAAGCTTTCAGATTGGCCAGGCCGCCAACATCTTCGGGCCCCACGTTGGCAATAATCGATTCAAGGCATCCCGTCGAACGAAGCAGATTGCGCTTCGCCTCGACCACCCGGGGCAGATCCTCGGCTGAAAACTTGTCGTCGTAGTGGATCGCCATCGACACCACACGGGTGGCTTCGGTTGCAGTCAGGCCTCGCAGGGTTTGCACCAACGTGTCCATGTCCTTGCGCGTGATCGTGGCAGTCAATTCCGAGTAAGTCTCGCGCAAGATTCGCCGATACGTGTCGCGAACTAATTGTTCCAACTCGGCCGTGTCAGGCAATGGAAGCTGAATGGAAACGGCCAAGCGGCTCACGCTCTCCGGCAACGGCGCATGATCGATCAAAATGAGATGAACTTTCTTGCTTCCATCGATGTCGCGCAACTGACGTTGAATGATTGGCTCTTTGCAATGCGGGCTCAGATCTTTCAGCAGATATACTTCGCGCTCGTCACGGTTGTCGAGCACGATGTCCAGCGCCGCCTGCGCTTTGCCACCCTTGACAGCGGTTTCCGCATATTCGGGAACGGTTCGAACGAGGCCGCTCGTAATCGACCACTCAAAGAGTGGATAGCCGAGTTTTTGCGCCGCTTGCCGAACGAGGACCGTGGCGCGGTCTTCTTCCAGTGTCTCGATCGAAATGATCGGATGCCCGGCTCGTATCAGCAGCATGAGTTGATCGAGCACGTTTTGTCCTAAGTCGAGGAAAGAGCCGATGCGACCATTCTACCGAAGGAACGCATAGTGTTAGTTTCGCTGAAACGAAATGACCGCCGCAGGGGTGAAATGAACGAAATGACAGCTACAGAAGTTCTCCGGCCGCCTGGACAATGGCGTCGGCAGTGAGGCCGTACTTTTCCAAAAGCTGTTCCGGTGTGCCCGACTCGGCGAAAGTGTCTCGGATGCCGACGAACCGCATCGGCACAGGTTGTTGACGAGCCATCGACATCGCGACCGCACTTCCCAAACCGCCATGCAGTAGATGCTCTTCGGCTACCACGATACGTCCCGTATCGCGCGCGGCTGCGAGTACTGCTGCATCGTCAATCGGCTTAACCGTGTGCATGTCTAATACGCGCGCCTGGATGTTGCGGCCAGCAAGGGTTTCGGCGGCTTCCAGCGCCATGGGCACCATGAGCCCGTTGGCGATAATGGTGAGGTTCTTGCCATCACGAAGCTGATTGGCCCGCCCGAGTTGAAACTTGCAGCCGTCTGCGTAAATGACAGGCACCTTCGGCCGGCCTGCCCTTAAGTAAGCTGGTGTCTTTAACCCTGACAGCGCTTTGACCGCCTCTCGGGTGGACGGTTCATCGCAAGGCACAACCACGGTGAAATTTGGCAAGCTACAGGCCAAGCTCACATCTTCGATGCCCATCTGGCTCGGACCATCTTCGCCGATCGATATGCCGGCGTGAGTGCCGACGACTTTGACATCGAGGTTCGGAAAGGCCACCGACATGCGAAGCTGATCGTAGGCATTGCACATGATGAACGCGGCGAAGCTAGCGAGCCAGGCCTGCTTACCTGACGCTGCTATGCCGGCGGCGACACCGACGAGGTTCGACTCCGCGATTCCCACTTCGATGAATCGATCCGGAAACTTCTTGCCGAAGAACTCGGTGTAGGTCGAATTGCCGACGTCGCCGTCGAGGACTACGATGTCATTTCGTTCGGCGCCAAGCGCGGCTAAGCCTTCGCCAAATGCTTCTCGAACCGCTTTCCCCATCGTCAGCTTCATGACGGATGCCTTTTGTCTAAGCCTGTGCGTCCACGAATGCGATGGCCTTGTCGGCTTCTTCCTTCGTCAGCGGTTTTCCGTGATGATTCGGATCATGAAGGATATCCATGATTGGATAGCCCTTTTGCGTACGAGCCACGATTGCGAACGGTTTGCCCTTCGCTTGCTTTGCCTGATCATACGCATTGAGTACGGCTTGCTGGTCTTGCCCATTAATCTCAACACCGTCCCAACCAAAGGCCTGATAGCGCGGCAAAATTGGCTTGAGATCCAACACCCTTTCCGTTGCCCCCGTTTGCTGGTAGCCGTTCTGATCGACAATTCCGACAAGGTTGTCGAGCTGGAATTTATGCGCGGCCATTGCCGCCTCCCAGACCTGACCTTCGTCCTGTTCCCCGTCACCCATCAGAACGAACACTCGTGCACCAGTTTTGTCGAGTTTGGCGGCGATCGCAGCGCCGACCCCGATTGACAAGCCTTGGCCGAGCGAGCCGGTTGACGCTTCCACCCCCTGAAGGCGTCGATAATTTGGGTGGCCTTCGAGTGGACTGCCAAGCTTGCGCAGCGTCGGAAGCATAGAGCGATCGAAGAATCCCGCGTTTGCCAATAGCGCGTAGAGCAGGGGAGCGGCGTGGCCCTTACTAAGAATGAATTTGTCGCGACCGGGCCAATGCGGGTTCTTTGGATCGAACCGCATGTACCCGCCAAAATAGAGCGGCACCGTCAACTCGACGGCCGACATCGAACTGGTCGGGTGACCGCTGCCAGCCGCAGTGGTGCTAGTGATGATGTCCTTGCGAATTTGTTTTGCGATAGCTTTGAGCTCGGCAATCGACGCCACGGCGGTCAACCTCCCATGTCCAAGTCGGATCGGGCCAAGCTTTCGGCACCTTATTGGAATGCGTTGACGTGGCAATGCGTGGAAGGAGATTTGCGAACGTAGCAATGGAATTTGTGGCTACTTGACGCGATGAGCAACAGTGCGGGAAGCGTGAGAGAGGTTATTGGCTCCGCCGACGATCGGCCCGATGAGCAACGTCCACAGGGCCAGAATTGCAGCCGCACGAAACGTCATTGTCGTAACCAAATACATGCAGGGGCGATTCGATTTTCGAGTCTAACAAGGCAAAACGTGGCAGAAAACACGAAAAGGCATTTGTCAAAAAATTTTTGGAAAAATCCGCCGGAATTATCGGACTCTCAAGCGGTCTAGGCCTTCTGCGTCAAGATTACAGCCAGATCGGCGACGTTTGTGCCCGTCAGGCCCGTTTGGAGAAGCCCGCCGACTTGCTGAAAAAAATCATGGCTGTCATGGCGAAGGAGATACTCATCTGCTTTCAAACCTTTTTGATTCGAAGTCACCCACGTCTGCTCATCCACGATCGCACCGGCCGCATCGGTAGGTCCATCTTCACCATCGGTCCCGGCACTCGCCAAAACCGTGCCACGCAAACCCTCCGCTCCTAGCTCAACCCCAAGTGCCAGGGCCAATGCTTGATTTCTGCCGCCGCGTCCATGATTAACCGGAAGGCGAACTGTCGTCTCGCCACCATACAGGAGGCAGCGTGGATAATCTCGAGGTGTCTGACGAACGGTCATCGAAATTTTTCGGGCCATCGCTGTGACCTCACCGCACAACTGGCCCGCCTGGGAGGTTAGATACCCCAATCGTTCGGCTTCGATTCGGGCGGCCACCAATGCCGTACGGTTGTTGGCCAATATGGCATTGTGCACATGCGCTGGCAAAGTCTTAGGTGTTTCTGGTATTCGACCCGCAACGCCATCACAAAGGCGCCGCCAAACACTTTTTGGGATCTTCGTTTCGAGTTTATTAGTCTGAACTATTTCCATCGCCTGGCTAAATGTCGTCGAGTCCGCTGCTGTGGGGCCCGAGGCGATCACATCGAGCCGATCACCGATAACATCCGAAATGATCAACGACCAGATCGAGCCGGCGCGACTTGCGGCCGCCAGTTGGCCACCCTTGATATTCGACAGATGTTTGCGGACACAGTTCAGCTCATCAATCGTAGCGCCTGACGCGATAAGTAATTTGGCGACGAGGTTCTTCTCTTCCAAGCTGATTCCCGAGGCAGGGGCCGGCAGCAATGCCGATCCACCCCCTGAGAGCAAGCTGATGACGATATCTTCTGAATCAGCGGAAGAAACCAACTCGAGCATGCGTTCGACGCCGGCAGCCGCGGCTTCCGTCGGCTCATTGCATCCCATTGGCCGGGATGGATGTAAGGTAATTTTCTGAGTCGGCCGCCATAACGCGCTGGGAATGTTTACTAGGCCAATGACACGGTTTAGGTGGTGGCTGCACTCCGCTTCCAAGCCGGCGGCCATACCCGCTGCCGCTTTGCCGCCGCCCACAACGACGATTCGAGCGGCATGTTCAATCGCCTCGCACAACTCAACATTGCGAGATATGTGGTGGAAAACCAAAGGCTCGGGACGAACGGCCTCAATCCCGGCTTGGATAATTGCGCGGGCATGATCTCGTAAAACGGATGTGGAGTCTGTCGGCTTGCTCACACCATCATTTTATGGCTGGCAAAAATCTCATTGTGGTTGGCGCCAGCGTGCGGGCGGCGGCGATGTCAGCCATACGTGCAGGATTTTCGCCTTGTTGTGCCGACCTATTTGCCGATCGTGACCTCGCGACGGTGGTCCCCACGCAGCGACTCGATCGACCTGAATACCCTCAAAATATTGGCCGGTTCTTGAAGACGGCAACTAATGGCCCCTGGTGCTACACCGGTGCCATTGAGAACGAGTTCGAGCTAGTCAATCGTTGCAGCAAGAATCGGGAGTTATGGGGCAATGCGGGGGCCATTTTGCGAAGGGTCCGCGATCCATTTTTGCTGCGTGAAGTCTTTTCCCGATCCGGAATTGCACTGCCAGAAGTCGCCACTGCCGCGGCGCCAAACGAGGGGACATGGCTGGTCAAACCGCGTCGCAGTGGTGCGGGCAGCGGAATACGCCGATGGGCGGGCGAGACTTTGCGGGCCGGAGAAATTTTGCAACGTTACATTCGCGGTGACTCGGTTAGCGCGATCTTTGTGGGATTCGACGACGTGTGTCTTTTCTTAGGATCGACTCGGCAATTAGTTGGCGAGGCTTGGTTCCACGCACCGGAATGGCACTATTGTGGTTCAATCGGTCCCAGGAATATCTCGAAAGCTGAGCGCGAGAGCTGGCAAGTCATTGGCGACGTTTTAGCCTCTGAGTTTTCGTTGCGCGGCATCTTTGGAGTCGACGCAGTTATCGAGGACAGGCGCATTTGTCCGCTCGAAGTGAACCCACGTTACACGGCGTCGGTTGAAGTGCTTGAGCACGGGTTGAACCTCGCATCAATGGCGTTGCACGCTGCTGCCTTTGCCGGGGGAACTCGACCAAAATTAGGGGCCGCGGCGAAGTGGATCGGTAAAGCGATTTACTTCGCACCCCAGACGCTCCAGTTCCCGGTAAGTGGCCCTTGGGATGACGATGTATCCTTCGAGACTTGGAGAGTCCCCCGATTCGCGGATATTCCACACCCCGAAACATGGATTAACCGGGGCGAGCCGGTGTTGACCTTTTTTGCAGTGGCCGAGGACGAAAAAGGCTGTGTCAACTCCCTGACAACGGTGGCTCTGCAGCTTGATCAACTCCTCTCCCGGTAGTTATCGTTCCGATCGGAGTTTAGATGTTTAGGTGCCACTTTGGCACTGGAAGGATCGCTTGACTCGTGGGATATTGAAAGCAATGAATTTGGGAGCCTTGCAATTCAGCATGAGGCGAATTCGTTATGAACCCCATGACGCTGTCGGCGAGTGATCCTCTCCGAGCGGCGGCAGATTCTTTTGTTGCACGCCTTCGCCGCGGCGAGCGGCCGACATTGGCCGAGTATACCGAACGCTATCCTGATCAAGCCACTCGCATTCGCGAGTTCTTTCCGAAGATTCTGGCGGCCGAACGTCATGTTGGCGAAGACCAGGCTACAGGGCCGTTCGGTCCCATTGAAGATACGTCTCATATTCCTCGGTCCATCGGCGACTATCACATCGTGCGCGAGATCGGCCGGGGCGGAATGGGCATTGTCTACGAGGCCGTCCAAGCTTCATTAGGCCGTCAGGTAGCGCTGAAAATTTTGCCGAGCGGCCCATGTAGCCGCGGACCGTTCCTTGAGCGATTTCGCCGGGAAGCTCGTGCTGCGGCGCGGTTGCACCATACCAATATCGTTCCGGTTTTCGGCGTCGGCGAGCACGAGGGCATTCACTTTTATGCAATGCAGTACATCGAGGGCTTGGGTCTTGATTCAGTTCTGAAGGAAATTCGTCGCCGGCGGGGATTGATGCCCGGCACGACTGACAATGTGGCGAAGACAGTAAATCTGAATTTGACTCGCAATGATTCGGTTGGCGTGCAGGCGGAAGATTTTGAGCTTGGGCCGGCTGCGTTATTGCCAGCTGGCACACCCGAAGACGATCTTTCCGAGCAGGCTCCCATCGGCCGCGGCAAGGAAATCGTGGAGTTGGCAGAGACACACGGCCCACGCTATTACCGCAGCATTGCACGTTTGGGAGTTCAAGCCGCGGAGGCTTTGGCTTATGCCCATAGCCAGGGGGTACTCCACCGCGACATCAAGCCATCGAATCTCCTATTAGACCGTTACGGAATCCTCTGGATCACTGACTTCGGACTTGCGAAGGCCGAGGGCGAGGACATGACCGGCACCGGCGACATCGTCGGCACCTTGCGATACATGGCGCCCGAGCGGTTTCAGGCGAAGTCCGATGCACGGAGCGATCTCTACGCGCTCGGGATGACGCTGTATGAAATGCTTGCGCTTCGTCCCGCATTTGAAGACGAAGACCGCCTGCGTCTCGTCGAACGAATCAACCGGGAGAGACCTGCGCCGTTGAGGTCGCTCGACCGGGGCGTCCCCCACGATTTGGAAACGATCGTTTTGAAGGCAATTCAAAAAGAAGCGCATGGCCGATACGCATCAGCGGCCGAACTTTCCGATGATTTGCGACGATTCCTTTCAGACCGACCAATCAAGGCACGTCGCGCGACATTGTGGGAGGAGTTTGGGCGCTGGTGTCGGCGCAATCCAACCATGGCGATTTTGGTTGGCATTGTGTTGAGTTTGCTCGCAGTGACCGCTTGGGCCAACGTGCAACTTCGCTCCGAGCGCGACACGGCCGTGCACCAACGTGAGTACGCCCAGCGAATGCAGGAATTTGCCGAGAAGAGTCTTTGGGCAGAAAAAAAAACCGCTGCTCAATATGTCCGTTCGGCCCGAAAGATAGGACAGCGATTTGAGGCAATGAGGTCTTTGGCAGAGGCTCGGCACATCCATACCGATCCAGCGCTGATTTCTTCGGCTCTCGCAAGTCTTGCTCTACCAGATGTAAAAAAGGCGAATCAATGGGAACGCTGGCCTCCAGGCAGCTATTCAATCGACTTTGACGAGGATTTTTCGCGCTATGCCCGCTCGGATCGTCATGGCGCGATTACCATCCGTCACCTAACCGACGACGACACTGAGTTGGCTCCCATACCCGCAGATGCGGAAGGCGGCCCCGCTTCAGTTCGATTTAGTCCGGGCGGAAAATACTTGGCCGTTTGGCGAGAAAATAGTGGAGAGCTTCAACTTTGGGGCTTGAATCAGAATGGACCGAGCCGGGTCATTTCAACACCCAATGCGACCGCCGTCTTTTCGCTTGGTGAGCGAGATCAATTATTTTCTTATGCCCGTCTGGACGACCAAATCCTGATACATCAGTTGCCCTCCGGACAACTAAAGGGCCAAATTCACGTTGAGTCGCGTGTCAAGGCACTCGCTCTCCGTCCCGGACGAGCAGAAATTGCCGTCGCATCCGACGACGCGGTGACATTCTTCGATATTGAGTCTGGCGAAAAGATTTCGAGCGTCCAATTCCCTGACACAATTGAATCGATCGCTTGGCATCCCAGCGGGCGAAAATACGCGGTCGCTGCCGCTAACGGAACAATTCACCTGGTGTCCGGCGAAAACGTCGTTTCGGGGCAGAATGGCAAAACCATCTCGCTCGATGGTCACCGCGGAGGAGCACCGCGACTAGCTTTCAACCACACAGGCGACCTACTTGTTAGTTGCGGTGCCGATCGAATGATGCGTTTTTGGGAAGGTCACACGGGTCGTCTATTGTTCACCACTCCGTCTACGATGACGAATCCGGTTTTCAGCCGCGATGATCTCTACTTGGGGCCCGAGATCGACGATACGCGCGTCTCATTTTGGGAGGTCGCAAGCGGTAACGAATACCGCACGTTCACGGCTCAATGGGGGACATCCAAACCGCCTATGTTACACGACGGCACTGTAAGCCCGGATTCTCAATGGTTGGCGGTTGCGACCGATGCCGGTGTGACGATTTGGGATTTCCAGACGGGCGAAGAAATGGCGACATTGCCCGGCGGCGAAACGATCGGTTGCCTCTTCATGCGTAATGGCAGCTTGCTCACGAGCGGCGCGACAGGCGTGTTCGAGTGGCCAATTCAGGGCGCTGACAATTTGTGGCATATCGGCCCACCTAAGCAATTGGCGAATTGGCCCTGTGAACGACTGGGCAGTAATCGTGCCGGTAACGTCATCGCAGCGGCCACGAAATCGCAGGGCGCGATGGTGCTCGACCAAGGCCGGCCAACAATACGAAACACTCTGATGTCGCACGAAAATGCGACGTTCGTGAGCGTGAGTCCCGACGGCACCCGAATCGCCACGGGGACGCAAGGCGGCACGGCTGTGCGAATTTGGGACGCGCAAACGAACCGGCTCGTGCGGGAATTACCAGTCGCGGGAGGATCAGTGGCACAATTTAGCCCCGACGGGAGATGGTTGGCCACGCACGCTGAAGGGACGGGCATCCAACTCTGGGCGGCGAACAATTGGACCAAAGGAACAATATTGCCCGCGGCAAAGCAATCTCGCGTCGCCTTTTCTCCGGATGGGATGTTTGCAGCCGTGGAATCCGGGCAAGGCGTGGTCCGGATTTACCACACGGATCGAGAAGGATTGGTCGCGGAGCTAGAAGATCCTGGGCAGGATCGAACTGACTGGATGCATTTCACCGCGGACGGGGGGCATCTTGTCACCGCAAGCAACGACAGCCATTCGCTGCACGTCTGGAATCTTTATCGTCTGCGGGCTGGCCTCGCGTCGTTCGGCCTCGACTGGGATGCTCCGCCGCTCGGACGGCCCACTGTATCACCGGAGGCCGCTTCGCTGGCAGTAACCGGGGTCGAACTTCTCGACCCGACACCGCAGGCACGATGGATCGTGGCGACGAGCAGCATTGCCACATTGAATCAGCCAGACGATGCAGATGCTTACTGTCGTCGTGGTGCCGCCTTGCTTGAGCTGGGATTCAATTCCCTTGCATTGGCGGATTTCGCACAATCCCTCCATATTCGGCCCGATCACGCAGAGGCCTCTTTTCTCCGCGGAATGGAGTTGTTCCGGATCCGGCAATGGGAAACGGCCCTTGAGGATTTTGCCCGGACTGCTAAAAGCCAAGCGGGCCTAGCTGACACCGCAAGTTGGATGCGCGGCAAGGCGCTCTTACAACTTGACCGCGTCGAAGAAATGATGACTGAGGTTAACGGGTTGATTTCGTATTACCCGAATGACCCCCAACTTTATTATCAGCGAGCACTGGGCCACGCGTACCGTCAGAATTACAAGGCGGCACTCGCCGACTTGGAGACGGCGCTTCGCTTGGGCCCAAGCCACGACCCCGCGATGAACAACATGGCGTGGCTACTGGTAACTGGCCCTGAGAACATCCGCGACCCGGAGCGCGCCAAAGGTCTCGTGCAACGTGCGAAGAATATTGCACCTCATAAGACCACCTATCTGAACACATATGGCGTCACGCTGTACCGGCTCAAGCAATATCAAGAAGCTATCAAGATGTTGGAGCAGAGCTTGGACGCAGGAAAAGGGCAATTCGATGGATATGACCTCTTTTTCATCACGATGTGCCAGGCGCGATTGAAGCAAATGGATGTCGCGTGGAAGAGTTATGAACGAGCGTGCGAATGGCAGCGAAGGACGCGGCTCAATCCGCATGAAGAGTCTGAGTTGGAGGCATTTCGAAAAGAAGCGGAGACAGTTTTGCGCGAAGATAAGGGAAGCGCCACTGTCCCCCCTTAGTGCATCATTGTCCCGAAGTTCGAATTAGTTATTCCGTTCAACAGACGTACTCGAAGTGCCTGGCACTGTTGTGGCACGAGAGGGAATTAATTTTCCCGGGACCGCAGGATCCGGCGAGCTTTGGAAATGCACGAATGCGACCAAACAAATCACGACAATGACCGCTGCCGACAAAACGGTTGCAAACGCCCAACGAGGCAAATTGCTTCTTGAAACTCTCGCTCGACTGAGCTCAACTTCGTGGCGATCCGAGTTCAAAATCAGAGTAACATGGGTGAGATCCTCGATAAGTTCTTGAGGAGTCTGATACCGCATTTCCGGTGATTTGTGCATCATGCGGACCAGAATATCGACGACCTCACCATGTAGGTTTGGGCGAAACGATCGTGGGTCTGCCGGTTGTACGTGTTGATGGTGATGCAATTTGAATGCAGCTGTGCCCTCCGGCACAGGCGCCTGACCCGTCAAAGCATGGTAGAAAGTGCACCCCAGCGAATAAATATCGCTGCGCACGTCGGCATCTCGGGGATGAATCGCTTGTTCCGGCGCCACGTAATCAAACGTCCCAAGCGTGACACCGGACTGAGTCAAATGGTCGGCTTGGACGTCCAGGCGACGGGCCAGGCCCATGTCTACAATCTTCGCATGACCGTGTGGATCCACGATAATGTTCGACGGCTTCAGGTCGCGGTGGACCACATTCCGAGATACTGCATGGGCGAGACCTTGCGCCACCTCAAGAATCAACCTGGCCGCTTCTGCTTCTGGCAGAGGACCTCGCGAATCGATTACCTGGCGAAGGTTCAGTCCCTCGATATATTCGAAGGCTATGAAATTGATGCCGCGGTCTTCGCCGAAGAAATAGACCCGCGCGATTCGATCGTCATTCAGTCGCGCTGCTGACAGTGCTTCTTGGCGAAAGCGCGCCAACAACTCAGGATCATTGGCTGACTGCCGTGGCAGTATTTTCAGTGCGACCGTGCGACCAAGATTCTCATCCTTGGCACGAAAGACGGTGGCCATTCCGCCAGACCCAATGGGTTCCAAGACTTCGTAGTGTGCTAAATGCTGGCCCGGAAGTTTGTCCCAGTCCTCGCCATTGCCCGATGACGAAGAAATAACTGTTCGGACGTTGTCGGTGTTGGGTACTGAATCACCCGAATCGGGAGCGACGAGGCGAAAGCTCGTTGCTCCGGGCGGGGGTGTCGGATTGGATGGCGACGCCGGCGGCACGGAGGGCATTGGCACTCACTTACAAAGGCCAAGTCGAGTTCCGGTCGAATTCATCATAGGGGCAACGGGAAATGGCTGTCAAATTGCTACACTTCTTCGTAACGGCCGCCGGAGGCGATGTGTAACGATAGCCGATTGATGGAAGGAAGTCGCAATGCCGCGTCAAAAACTACCGAATGCAAAAAAACGTGAAGGGAAGGGGAGTGCCACAGCCATACTGTCGCTGTTGGTCGCCGGTGCCTTTGGGTTTCTAGTTTTGTACGCGATGTTCGGTCCGGTCATCATCTACTTTGTTGTCGTGGCCTTTGGGATTGGGGGCGTCGGCGTCCTGCACTTTTTGCTCTGGGGCCGACAAATGGAGCAAGCAAGAAACGAAGAGAATCCGCCGGACGCTTGATTAGCGTTCGGCCACGGTCGTCGTTGGGACAAGTGGTTTCCGCAAAAACTCGGTAAACGCGGTCACATCGTTAATTTTGCTTTCAGGGTAAACCGCCGTCACAGTAACACCCAACGGAAGCGGCTCCAGAATGGCATAGAGAGGCAAGGTGGTCGAGCCGAACGCCTTGTCTTGGAACCAGCGATTGACTTCGGCGTCGTCGCGCTGACGATCGACACCGTCTAGGCGACCTCGAATATCAGCGGGGTAATACTGATCCGGAACCTTGTCGGTGTAGAGTTGGATCAGCCGATATTTTTGCAGGAGTTGCTTGATCTCTCCACGGCTGAAAACCGTCCGCTCGTTGAAGCGGCAATTGGGGCAAGTCTCACCCGTGAAATCGATGAAGATGTAATGCGGTTGGCCCGTGAGACGACGTTCATTTCGCGCATCCGTAATGGCTTTGGCTAAATCACCTGACCATTTAATATCGCTGCCACGCGCATCGCCGGAGTCAGGAAGCAGAAATGCGTCGATCCAGGCGAACACCGTCCCACGGGGTCGCTGGTTGCCGCCGTCGGGTCCACCCAGAAATAACGCGGGAACCAAATAAATCGACAAGGCAAGAAACGCTGCCCCAAACAAGAATCGTGGGACACCAACACCAAGCTCTTCTTCATGGTGACCAAGGCGAACGAGCTTCAATAAATAGAGGCCACACAGAAGAGACAATACGACCCAGCCGACGAGCACAAGATCATAGGTCAACACCGTAGCTTCCGAGAATTTGACCAACTCTGCGGCGCGGAAGAACTTCAAGGCCGCCGCTAATTCGACAAACCCCATAACGACTTTGACGGTATGCAACCAGCCGCCGCTTTTCGGTAGTCGTCGGATCAAGCTGGGAAACAGCGCTAAAAAGAAGAAGGGCGCAGCAAATGTTGCCGAGAATGCAAAGGCACCGAGCACTAACTCAAAGGTCGAGAACTGCCCTGACGCGGCCATGCCGCCAAACCCGCCGAGAAAGGGCGCCACGCATGTAAAGCTCACAACCGTGAAGGTTAAGGCCATGAATACCGTGCCGACGACCCCGCCCCGTCCCTCGCGCGATGACGTAAAGCGTGTCAGAAAGTTCGGCAACGTGAGGTCGTACATTCCGAACAATGAGAGGGCCAACGCGACAAATAACCCACCGATAAACAGGTTCATGAATGGATTAATCGAGAGCTTCGTGAATGTGCTCAAAAGCGTCAGTGACGCTGTTCCAAGTACGACGACGATCGTCGAGCAATAAATGAATGCCAACCAGACGGGGTTGCCATGGTTCTTTTCCGACTGCTTCAAAAAGAAGCTCACGGTAATCGGAATCATGGGAAAGACGCATGGGGTCAGCAGCGAAATTCCACCCCAAAGCATTGCGGTGAGCAAAAAGGGAGCGAGTCCCGAATTTACGTGGACGTTGAGCTTTTGCAACTGACCCAAGATTGATTCCAAGGTCTTCCGATACTCGGCCGATTGTTCCGGAGGACGATTATCGATTTGGGCTACAGGTGGCTTGGGATCGGCCCTTCCTGGAAGTGCTGGCTTAGCCCCGCCGAGGATATTTAGCGTGGCCGGTTCAACTTTGACAGGCAAGCAACCATTATCGTCGCAAACCGTCAAAGTGATCCTTGGCGCAAATTGCAGTTTCCCTGTGGCGGCGTCTTCCGCCACGCGAAAGGACTGACTGAATGTGACACTGCCTTCGAGGTAGCGATATTCTTTGATTTCGAGCGCCGGATCAGGCTTGCCTTTGGAATTCGTCGGCTCCATCAACGAACCCTGCGAAAGCAGTGGCGTGTTTTTCGGCCATTCGATTTTCGTGATCAGGCTAGAGGCCTTCGGGTCGGCTTGATGGGTCGGGTAAGTGTGCCAGTTCGGGGCGATTTCGAGCGAGAGTTTCCACGTCACTATATCGCCTGGCTTGGCCTCGGCAGGCTCAAACGTGACTTCCTTTTTGTAAAGCACATCCTCGAGCTTGCGACCTGGCTTACCCGGCTGGGCCAGCGCGGGCAACGCAAAGACGAGGCAAAGCATGGCCAAGAAAAAAAGGTTCGCACGTCGCTTCATTTCACCAACTCACTCGTCGCATCGGTCCTGGCGCGAGGTGGCTCAACGCCCGTCAAATTCAACGTAGACACATCCTTAGTCTTCAGGTCGACGACGCGTATGCGATGAGCATTCGTATCCGCGACGTAGAGCTTTCCGTTTGCCACACTCAAGCCGGCCGGTTCATCAAATTGGGACGGCCCCCCAATCCAAGTAGAACATTTCGCGGTTAGAGGATCGACGATTTTTAGTTTGCTGTTGTATGTGTCCGAGACGTAAAGCGCACCTTCGTGATATACCACGCCCAGTGGATGTTGCAACCGCACCTTTTCGCCAGTGCCATCAACATCGCCGAAGTTAAAAAGGTTGCCCTCTGGCATACCAACCAAGGTTCGGACCTCCCATTTTTTGGGGTCCAACTCAACTGTGCGGATAGCGCTCGATTCGCTATCGGCGACAAAGAGTCTTTTTCCGTCAGACGCCAATCCACTCGGCTGAGCGAAGGCGGCCTCTCGAGGTTCGCCGTCATGGATGGCTTCCAGACCGCTGCCGGCAAAAGGCGAGATACGCCCGCTGGTCAAATCCATGATCCAAATCTGGTGATGGCCCGCCATCGCAATGTAAAGCGATCGGTCAATCCTCAGCAAATCCCATGGGCTGTTCAAACCGATCGATTTCGCAAGCCCCACGGAACCACGGCCTTCTCGATTCTGTTGGCCTGTACCGGCAATAGTGCGAACCGTCTTTTCCTTCAGGTTCAAGGCTCGGATTGAGTGGTTCTTGCGATCAGCCACGTACAGTTCGTCGCCGTCGATGGCCAAACCTTGCGGGTCATCAAACCTAGCGGTGGAGAATGATCCGTCCGCAAACCCTGGCTCGCCGGTTCCGGCCGTAGCAACGTGCCGGCCGGCCAAATCCGTGATCACGACTCGATGGTGTGTGCTGTCCGAAATGAACAATCGGTCGCTCCGTGCATCGGCGAATACCTTCCCTGGAAAAAATAGCGGCGTATCGCCCTTTTCGCGGTACCGAGCCAAATCAAACCGCTTCAGCTTGCGATCAAGGGTGCCTTTCGCCGCATAGTCCTTCACGAGTTTAGAGATGGCTTGATCAAGCCGATCGTATTGGCCTTCGCCGGAAAAGTGACCGACGATGTTCCCTTCGGGATCGATCAGTATCAGCGTGGGCCAAGATCCTACGCCGAATCGGTTCCAGATCTTCAGCTCGGCATCATTTACGACGGGATGCGAAATCTGGTACCGCAGTATCGCTTTGCGAATGGCGTCCGTCTTTCGCTCATTTTCAAACTTCGCCGAATGCACGCCCACGACAACTAACTCGTTCTCGTATTTCTTTTCGAGCTTCGCGAGATCTGGCAATGTGTGAATGCAATTGATGCAGCAGAAGGTCCAGAAGTCGAGAACGACCACTTTCCCACGAAGATCATGCAGCTTGACTGGGCCGGCCGTGTTCAACCAAGCGACGCCGCCGTCGAGTTCTGGGGCGGCTCGTCCCGCTCGGGCGGGTTGACAGCTTGCGGACGACGCAAGAATGAGGCAGCCGACGATACTAATTAGCCGAGTTGAAGCGCGAGATATCATTCGTTTCATCCTGAAATCCGCTGTTTATATTACGCGACGATCCTCGTAAGAGGACCTTTCTTACAACTCACGCATCGAGACGCATGGCCGTCAGATCTCTTTGGCACATCACGCACCATCTAACGGCAAGAGCGGTGCTCGCTTCTCTGCCGATCTAGCAAGTCTACCATGTCGCAAATCGCCGTCTGCCAAACGATAACTTGGCGCGTCAAAATGTCAGTTTGACAGTTCCGTCTTGAGCATGTCCTGCACGCACTGACAAACGCAAATTGTTTGGAGTTAAGGATTTAAGACGGCAAGGATGTGAATTGAAACCTTTGGCACACTTATTGAATCTAATCGATTGTGGGGCCGCTCTTCCTGGTGCCCCGCGAACAAAACGAAATTTTCGATCGGTTACGGTGGGCCTAAACCCAGTCTAAAAGGAGGTTGCGCAATGTTAACGCGACGAGGGACGTTCCGAGATTTGTTTCGCGAGATGAACCGCTTGCAGGACGAATTCGGCCGGGCGTTTTACGAACGCGGAGTGAATCCGCTCCTGAATGGCGGTCCGGCCATCAACGTATTGGAAGAAGGCGACAATGTTTTTGCTGAGATGGACCTACCCGGCATTGACCCATCCAAGCTCGATGTATCGGTCACGGAAGGGAACCAGTTGACGGTTCAAGGTGAACGCACGGCCGAAGAAATTGCCGGCGCAGTATGGCATCGGCAGGAGTGCTTCAGCGGTACATTTACTCGCGTCGTCACGTTGCCCACGCTGGTTGACGCTGACAAGGTCGAGGCAACTTACGATGCGGGCGTGTTGAAGCTGACGATGCCGAAAGCTGACGCGGCAAAGCCTCGGAAGATCGCAATTAAAGGCGTCTAACAAAGGAGGAAATAACCATGAACGATATGGCATTACAGAAAACAAATGGCGAAGAAATGGCCACGGCTGAAGTTACACGGGGCTTCACAGCAGTTCCGCGCGTGGACATCATCGAGTCTGAAAGTGAATTGCAGCTCTTGGCCGACATGCCAGGTGTGCTGCAGGACAACGCGGACGTTCGATTTGAGAACGGTGAATTAACGATTCGCGGACGGCGAAATGCCACCCAAGTGACGGGTGATTATTTTCTTCGCGAATCTTTGCCGCGAGATTACTTCCGAACGTTTCGGATTTCAGAAGAGGTGGATTCCGCGAAGATTTGGGCCGAAATGCAAAATGGCGTGCTGACGCTTCATTTACCCAAAGCCGAGAAGGCCAAACCGCGGAAGATTTCCATCAAAGGATCCGAACCGAAAGCCGGATAAATCGTGATGGAACAGATAAAGCCCAGGAGATATCTCCCGGGCTTTATTTTTTGCATCGCACGAATTAGCGACCGCGTGGTTGCTGTTGACCGCGATCTCCGCCTCCGCCGCCACGGCGCCCACCTCCCCAACCGCCATTGCCCCAATTCCCGCCGCCCCAGTTACCGCGACGGCCATCGCCTGAGCCTTGGCCTCCATTGTTCGGCTGGCCGCTGTCGGCTGGCTTGCCTGGCTGTGTCGCGTTTGGTTCAGCGCTGCCGTTCGAAACAAGTGGCGAGCCCGGAGACGTTTTCAGTCTTAGATGGCGCAAAACCTCCTCAGCCGTCAAGAACCCGTCATCATTCAGATCCATCTCGCGGAATTCGTTTATGGCACGACCCTCTTTGACCCACTCGTAGAGGCCGACCTGACCATCTTGATCGGTGTCCAACTGGCTAAACCACGCTGGGAGGCCTTTCGGCAATTTGCCCGCCCGAAAGACTATCGGCCGTGGGTCTGGCTCTGGCTCGAATGTCATGGTGGCGGCCACGGGCTGGTCAGCGCTGTTTTGTCCACCCGGCCCGTTGCCCGCCTGTTGGTTGCTGCGATCACCAAAGCGAGAGGCTGCGTACGCCTTGTATTCGGCAAGATCGATGAACCCATCTTTGTTCGTGTCCCACTTTTCGCGTTCCGCTCTAAGCGCCTCCGGCATCTCGTCCACCTGAAGCAATCCATCGCCGTTCTTGTCCAGGGCGCGAAACCGATCTTCCAAGAACTTGTCTCGTGCTTCGGGGCTCGGTCCACCGCCGGGCCCACCCGATCGCATGGCTCGCATTTGCGCCGCGCCTTGTTCCACCGCGGTCTTGAATTGATCTTTCGAGAGTTGGCCGTTCGTGATGTTCATCTGCTGGAGCGTTAGATCGAACATGAACTGAGCTTGATCGCGATATCGTGCAGGCAACAGATCGAGATCAGATTTGGTGATATAGCCTTTGCCTTTCGAGACAAAGTCGAACATTGTGTCGATCATCTTGGGATCGGCCATCATCCCGCGCATGCCGCCCGGAGGCCCGCCGCCTTCGAAGGGTGATTGGGCCAATGCCGAACTAGCCACGAGTGATAGAGCCAAACCCGTAATTACGCCCCGCATAAAATCGCTCCGCAAAGCCACAGTAATTCTAACCCCGGAGTGGTAGAGCGGATACCGATATGCGGATTTTCCGCAGATTTCTTAGCGATCCGACGCTGGACGGGCGTCATGAACGATTTTACCGCCGACGACGGTCGCAACCACCTGGGTTGAGCCAATGACATTCCGCAGGGCAGGATCGAGAATGTCATGCGACAAAATGACAAAATCCGCATATTTACCCGGCGAAACGGAGCCACGCTCCTTTTCCTGAAACGATGCATAGGCGGCACCCAGGGTGTACCCCTCAATCGCTTCGCGGACAGTGATACGCTGCTCGGGGAACCATCCGTCTGGGTGCTTTCCATCTATTGTGCGGCGATTGACTGCGGCATCGATGCCCAAAAAGGGATTCACAGGGGCAATTGGCCAGTCGGACCCAAGCGCCAATTTCGCGCCGGAGTCCAAAAGAGAGCGGAACGCGTAGGACGAGGCACAGCGGGCAGCGCCGATACGTCCTTCGGCCCACCGACCGTCATCGACGACGTGATAAGGCTGCATCGACGCGATCACACCCAACTCCCGAAATCTCGGGATGTCTTGCGGCCTGAGATGCTGCGAATGTTCGATTCTGATGCGCCGATCGCGCGGGCCGTTGCTGTTACGAACTGCATCGCAAATATCGAGCATCGCGGCATTGGCCTCGTCGCCGATCGCATGGACGGCAATCGACAGACCGGCACGATCGCAGTCTTGAACATATTCGAGCATTTGATCGCGCGAAGTAACAAAGAGGCCCGTCGTATTTGGGTCGTTGAGATAGGGCGCAAACATCTTCGCAGTGTTTGAGCCAAGCGAACCATCCATGTAGCCTTTGACGCCGCCAATACGGAAGTAATCGTTGCCGAAGTTTGCTTGGATCGGTAAGGCGGCTAGCTCCTTCCATTCGGCGATCGGCAGGCGGACTTCCACTCGGCACATGAGTTCGCCGGCGCGAGCCATTTGCTGATATACCCGAAGGAGGATTCGGCGGACGGGAGTTGCACTGCCTTCCATGTCGGCACAACTGGTGATGCCAGCCTGGCGCATTGCCGCGAGCGCGCCGCGCACCCCTTCGATGATCTCCGCCTCATCCGGTTTCGGAATAATTGCTTCGACGAGAGCCATGGCGTTGTCGCGGAGAATCCCCGTCACCCGATTCGTGCCAGGCTCACGGTCAATTTGTCCACCCGCAGGGTCGGCGGTACCCGCTGAAATGTTGGCGAGGGAGAGAGCCTTGGAATTCGCCAAGGCCATGTGGCCATCGTAACGCCGCAAGAAAACTGGCCGATCGGCCACAAAGCGGTCGATGTCCGCCGCGGAGGGCAACTTACCTGCAAGTGTCCGGTCGTGATCCCATCCACCGCCGGTAATCCAGCGATGCCGGGGCAGCTTTTGGTCGAACTCAGTGAGGCGCTGCCCAAACTCGTTGAGATCTTTCGCGTCTTTCAATGCGACTTGATTCAAACGCAGCCCACCACCCAACAAGTGGAGGTGGCTATCATGAAGGCCCGGAAGGACGCGCCGGCCTTTCCCATCCAGCACGACCGTTTTTGGCCCCGCCAAAGCGCGCATTTCGGCGTTGGTACCCACCGCGAGGATTCGGCCCTGCCAGGCGGCGAGTGCTTCAACCTCGGGATGATCGCCGTCCACAGTCCAAATTTTCGCGTTGACGAGAACGAGGTTTGCGAAGACTTTGGGATTGGTCACAGGATGCCCACTTACAATCGTGGCCGGGGCGAAGAATAGACTCAAAGCCAAGATTACGCCGAGAAAACTTGCGTTTCGAGCGCACAAAACCGAATGGGACAATTCTGGCTCGCTGGGATGCATAGGGAGAGCTATCATGGCTTTCAGCGATTCCTCCAGGAAGAGGCAAAAACGATGTCTCAATCACATCGTATTGTGGCGATCCTCGCCGGTGTGCCGTTCATACTTATTGCGGTGCTTATGAGCCCAAGATTATTCCAGTCCCGATTGTCGGCCGGTGAGCAGTTCGCCAGCGAACGTGCGGGAACCACGGTGCCGTTCGATGGTGAACGTGCGATGGGCTATCTCCGCCAAATCTGCAAACTCGGCCCACGCATCAGTGGATCGGAAGCGATGCAGAAACAACAGGATCTCATCGAGCAACATTTCACCAAGCTTGGAGCGAAGGTTCAAAAGCAATCGTTTCAAGCGAAGCAGAACAGCAGACCCCAGGCTGTGTCCATGACGAATTTGATCGTGACATGGCATCCTGAGCGGGAACGCCGGGTTTTGTTTTGCTGCCATTACGATACGCGGCCACTCGCCGACCAAGAGCCGGACCGGAGGAAATGGACAGAGCCCTTCGTCAGCGCGAACGATGGCGCATCTGGAGTCGCTTGGCTCATGGAATTGGGCCACCATATGAAGTCGCTCACGACGAACGTCGGCGTGGATTTCATTATCTTCGATGGCGAGGAGTACATTTACGATCCCAATCCTGGCGCAGACCGCTATTTCTTCGGCTCCGAACATTTTGCTTCAGAATATCGCCGTACGCCGCAGGGTCACAAATATGTCGCGGGCGTCTTGTTGGATTTGGTCGCCGGCGCGGACCCGAAATATCGTTACGAGCAAAACTCACTGTTTCATGCGGGCGAAGTGGTCCGTGGCGTGTGGTCCATTGCACGCGAATTGCAAGTGAATGCTTTCGTCACCGAGCATGGCGATGATGTTCTTGACGATCACATTGCCCTCAACCGTGCCGGCATTCCCACCATTGACATCATCGACTTTCGATATCCTCATTGGCATCGCTTGAGTGACACTCCGGAAAATTGCTCGGGCGTGAGCATGACCAACCTTGCCAAAGTGTTGACGACCTGGGCGACACGGGTGAAATGAAGCTTTATGGAAACAGTCTTTCCAACATTGTTCGCCGCGGGGATCTTGGCCATCGCAATTGCGTTTGGCTGGCGACAGTTTTGGCAATTGCGAAGATCACGTAGCGCAGAGGCCTCAGAGGAACAGCGTTTCCTAGCACAAACCGCGCGACGCCGTCTGGTCATCAGCGCGATGCTCGCAACACTTGCTGTGATTTTCGCCGCGATCTACTTAACGGGATTAGATGCTCGCATCGATCTGAAAGAGAACAATGGCGCGCGCGTCGCTCCAGAGATTGGTCGTCTTTTTCTCTGGTCATGGATTTCAGTTCTTTTGCTGCTGCTAGGCGTCGTTATTGGCGTGGGAATTGACTTGTGGCACATACGCCGACATTGGCGCCAGAGTTTGCAACGCATTCATGCTGATCGCCGCGACATGCTCGATCATCACCTCCCACGGCTCCGGGCCGAGCATCGCGAGGCACAGATCGATCCGGAATTGAATTGAACTAATCGCGAAAGACAGCGTGGCAGCGGGTGCACGAATCGTCGAGCTTTTTTAGCGCATTACGGACTATTTTTTCATCGGGCTTAGCTGCCCCTGCAGCTTTGCTGACCGCTAGTGCATTTTCGCCCATTTCGCGCGACCACTTGATCCAATCGGCTTTCTTCTTTTTGCCTTCGTCGGCCGCCGGGGCCAAACTCTCCGTGAACTGAGCAATGACGGCGCACTGATATCCTAGCTGCATCGAGTCTTTGACATCGTCGCTTGATAGAGAGCGCTTGCCTTCCAGCTTTTTCAGCTTTGCCTCCCAGCCGCGGCCGCCTCGACTCTCTGGGCGAAAGGAACTCATCAAAGTGTCTAGGTCCAAGGAAGCCGCTAGATCGACGGCTTCTGTCTTGGCGCCACCTGCAGATGACACTCTGGATAACTCCGCCGCCAATTTTCTCGATTCAGCCGTTTTGCCATCGGTGATGGCTTGGGCAACCGCGATGGCCCGGTCGCGGAGAAGGGCATATCGGCCCGCATTCGTCCCGTAGCTGAGCATAGCGCTCTGAGCGTAGCCGGCGATTAGGAGGGCGGTAGCCTTCGCCTTGCGCGCGGATTTCTTGTCTGAAAGCCCTTGAGCCACGGTTTCTTTCACAAGTTCGACATCGGTCGAAATCAGTTTGTCGGCATCTTTTTCTGGAACGACGGCCTTCCAAGGGCCCTTATCTGCCGCGCCGATGCCGCAGGCGGCCAGCCACCCGACAACGCAAATGGCGCAAACAACTCGGCATTTCCGCATGGAGGACCTCGACTTAGAGGCGTTGGAAGGATTCTATGGACCGCGTGAACTCAATTGCTGCCGGCAGCCTCCTTGCTGACGAACCGAAAGACTTTATAATTTTCGCAATTGGCGGCGTAGCTCAGGGGTTAGAGCAGGGTCTTCATAAGGCCAAGGTCGCTGGTTCAAATCCAGCCGCCGCTACTTTGACGCTTATTCTTGACCGGCTTCGAATCTTAGACAGATCAAATCACTTGTTTGTTGCAGCCGGTGTCTTTGCGAATGCCGAAAAAGCGCGGTACTTTGGGGCCTGTTCTTCTGGTTGATCCTGGAATTCAAGAATTCCCCACGACCCGAATTTGCTCGGCTGACCAACGAAGGAAAACGCGGTGAAAGTGCTGCCGCCTTCGTTGACCCAGTAGTTTAATTGCTTCTGATATAGCTCCGTCATCCGTGGATGGCGATTCGTCTCGATGAACAAACGCGTGAGTTGATCATTCCCCTGAGCTTCACCGACGCCGACCAAGTGTTGCCCGCCCTCATAGGTCATCAATTGCAGCCCATACTTTTGAGCGATCTTCTTTTGGCGCCTTAAATTGTCTCGATAAGATCCGTCAATCTCCTGAGCCAGCTTGTCAATGATGCGCTCAGGGGAGAGCTTCAGCATGGCGTCAAGATTTTTGGAAAGACCAATGTCGTAGCCAAAGTAGGCTCCGACAGCCAGCGCATCAGCGTGGCGATACGCGTCATGGTACTTTAGGACTGCATCCGAGTCCGAAGGGTTGGCAAACTGGCCGGACAGAATTCGGACCAATCGGTCATTGCTCCCGAAAACCTCGCCAAAGATGTCGAATGCCTCGATGGAACGCTTGGCATAGAAGCGCAAATGGTCCGGTGCGCCCAGATGAAGCTTTTTGCCACGATCGCTGGCATACGTGGTCTGTGCAAACGACCAATTCCACACCTCATTTGAGTATTCCAGGTAGACCTTCAGGCTAGGATCGAGCTTTTCCTTTATGAGAGTGGCCAAGTTGCGGATGAAATCATCGTCCGCCCCGTGAGGGATGCAGAACCACGGGTGAACATGCGCAGCGTTGGCCAGCTCACACATGGTCTCAATTGGTGCACCGACCTCTGTGGACCATCGTGCGTCGTCGAGTTTGGCTCGTTGGGACCAAGTGAACACGGTGCTGCCGTTGGTATGCTGCCAATCCATGAACCGCACAACCGAGAACGGCTTTAGCCGGTCGAGAAACGTCGGATGGAATATGCCTTTCTGACCCTCGAATCCTGGCAGCCACACGCGTACGTTTCGAATCGGATCGCGCGGCGAACTCGCAAGAACGCGAATCATAATTCCTTCGTCGGCTGGGCGAACGCGAAATTCAATCCGGCCAGGCTGCTGCTTGACGACATCGATTACATCGCCAAAGCGCACGTCAATTTGTCCAGAGCCTTCGTAAGTGGCGACGTAAACCCCGCTTGGGTAATGGCCGTTCAAGCCACGCAGCATCATTGTGTCCACCACCTGGCCACGACGGAGCAGTGGATTGCCGCGATCGTCATACGTGAACGGCCCAGGGCCAGATTCGAGCCATGGCCGCGAAGTCTTAAACGCATCAGTGAAAGGGAGCTCAGTGGACCAATCGACGATGCCGGTGAGATTGATTCCCAGCTCTGGATGTGGAGCAGGGCCGGTCGCGGCCGGCGACCCCGTCGCAGGCTTAGATGCCGACGAGCCTTGTTCACATCCAACGATGGCCAAACAGACGAACAACACAAGTAGGCGCATACTGTCCACACCGATGGGCGAGGGACTTGCCAAGCCGACCAAGTCTTGGATTTTCGCGGTGCCAAGTCAAGAAATGACGTTCAATCCACGCCTGAATTGCGAGAAATCTCGGTAGGAGACGCGCGACCGTCACAATTGGCGAGTGAAGACACAAAAAAAGCCCCTGGCTTTCTGCCAGGGGCTGATTGAGAAGGCTCAGAAAATCACTCGGAGCTGCCACGGATTGACGAGGGGGCCGTCCGGCCAGTCAACTCGTCGGCGAGCTTATCCGCGTCGTAGATTTTTCGCAGGGCTTCGATGATGCCACGCGAATCCACCGACACCGCCCGCGATTGCTCCTCCGTGAAAACGAAGTCGAGAACGAGCGATTGGATATTGCCGTCAAAGATTAGTCCGACAACTTCGCCATTCTTGTTGACAAGCGGGCTGCCCGAGTTGCCACCGATGATGTCGGCCGTATTCACGAAGTTGAACGGCGTCTTCAGGTCCAACCGGTTCTTGCGTTCCACCCACCGTTGAGGCAGATCGAATGGCGGTTGGTTGTCGTGTTGTTTCGACCGGGTATACAGGCCGGCAAAGTCGGTGAAGGCGGGGACGGATCGACCGTCTTCCATGTAACCTTTCACCGTGCCAAATGCGAGACGAAGCGTAAACGTGGCATCCGGGTAGGCGCTCGGGCCTTCGACCGCGTATTTGGCCTTCACGATTTGGGCGTAGGCCTGCTGTTTGACTTCGGAGACTTCCGACTCCATCACTTTGCGCACGGCCCGTGCTTCAGCGTCGATGGATTTCGCCGCCGCGATCATCGGGTCGTCGGTGGAGTCGATAGCAGCTTTTCCACCTTCCCACAATTTCTTGCGGGTAGCCACGTCCTTGAGTTTGCTGCCTGTGACCAATTCCAGTGCGCGTTCATGCGGTGATTTGCCCGCGAGCACACGCTGAACGAGAGGATGATTGCCGCCCATCATCTCAGCGAAATAGGTCAAAGCATCGGTCAGCTTCAGAATTTCGAAGTCGTCGTGGATGGGCTCTTCAGAAAAGAGTTGGAACTTCAACGAATCCAAATTCGATTCGCGGAACTCCGGCAATCGCTCGCCGTTCGGTTTGGTACGCTCGTCAGCGGCACGAAGAAGCGTCCGCGCAGTACCGAATAGGTCACTATGAAAGGCCGCACCGCCCTCCAGCATGCTGTATTCCTTAGCGATTGCGCCTTGCTTCTCGATGGCTTTCGCAATCTTGTCCCAGGCGTCGGCGGAGCCCTTCAAACTTGGATTGGCAGCGACTGCGTCACGGAGTTTTTTCTCTTCCGCTCGCTTGTGGCCCATGATTTTGGGATCCATCAGGCCAGCCAAGCCGCCGTCGCGTGCCTTACGGCTATTCTGAACGCTGAAGAAATCCTCGCGGGCTCGCCTCGCGTTTTCGAAGCTACGCCCGCTCCAAGCTCCCAGCAAAACCTCCAAGCGGTAGAGGCGAGCCAACTGAGTCGGATACTGGCGATCACGTAGGTATTCCAACTCGGCCACGGTGTCCAAACGATTCGTGCGGCCAGGATGACCGGAGACGAAGATTAGCTCGTTTTCGGCCGAGCCATTTGGGCTCCATTTCAAGAAGTGTTCGGGACGAACGGCCTTATCGTCTTCGTAGACTCGGAAGAAGCACATATCCAAATCAAAGCGGGGGTACTCGAAATTGTCGGGGTCGCCGCCGTAGAACGCGATCTGCTGTTCCGGGGCGAACACCAAGCGAACATCGGTGTATTTCTTGAACCGATAGAGATGAAATTCGCCGCCCTGATAAAGCGTTATGACGTTGGATCGCAGCTTCGTTTGTTGGAACGATTCATTTTCGATCTCGGCGATCACCTTGCGTCGCGCCAAGGCTGCTTGGTCGAGCGGCAAATTCGGGTCTACTGCTTTCTTAACCCGATCGGTCACCACCTCGATCGACATCAGGACGTTGAGTTCGAGGTCCAAGCACTTCACTTCTTCTTCGCGGGACTTGGCGTAAAAGCCTTCCTTCAGGTAGTTTTTGTTCTCGTTCGACATCTTCTGCAATGCATCGGCACCAACGTGATGGTTGGTCATAACGAGGCCGTCCGCCGAGACAAAGCTGCCAGAGCCCCCGCTGTTGAAGCGCACCGACGATTTTTGAACATGCTCGAGCCACTTGGCGTCAGGCGTAAAGTTGTATTGCTTCTTGAGGGTTTCGAGTGGCAAATTGTTGAACAGCCACATGCCTTCGTTGGCTAACACTGTGCTGACTACTCCCAAGAGGGTCAAAATGGCGAAAAGCCTTACCGCCGGCCGAGTCTTCATGTCCATCGTCCTCGTTTGCGCAAGTAGGTGCTAATTCAGTCCAGGAGTGACTTAGTTCGCCGACTAATGCCGTCAAGCCTTCAAACAATGATTACTCAGCTAGGGGCTTGCGGCGCAATCCGACGATCGTCAATACGACGATTAAGACTGCGAAAGCTGACACCCCGGGTATAAGACTCGAACCCCAAGTTTCACTGCCGATCTTGATGTCCTTGAACCGATCGCTGAGATCGAACCAATCAAGCCACTCTTTCTTGAAGTTCAGGAAGGCTACGATCAGTGCCGCAATGGAGCCGCCAGCAATGTAGCCGGAACTGAGCAGCACAGCGGGACTGCTGTCCGCTTCCGCTTCGGTCATTGGATTAAATTTGTCGACAACCCATCGAATACAGCCTCCAATGAAGATCGGCATCGATGACGCCAAAGGCAAATACACTCCTACGGCAAAGGGCAGGGCGGGGACTCCGGATAGCTCAAGAGTAAGCGCAATTAAGACCCCCAGAATCACCAAACCCCAAGGCAATTCTCGATCGAGAATGCCATTGATAATGAGTGCCATGAGTTGAGTCTTGGGGGCATCATATTTTTTTATTTCTCGGAGCTTTTTCTCTGCCTCGGGTCTGCCTTCATCTTCGTCTTCATAGCGCAGTTTTCCGTTGACTGCCGGATCGACTAAATAGACGATCTGTCCAGCGTCGTTTACCAAATAACGCCCGGCGGGCACTGGCGCGTTCTTCTCTCCCATGCCGACATTGAGCACGTGATACTCTGTCGGATCTTTACCGTAAGGTCCAGTCCGCACATGGTCCATATTTGAGAGTTTGCTGACGTCAATTGTCGTCGTTGGCAAGCCGCGTTTGCTATAAGTGGTTTTGGCCTGGTTCAACCACAAAAGGACGAAGCCTACGACTACCGCCGATGTCAACGACCCAATCAGAATTGCGAATTGCTGGGCGCGCGGAGTCGCACCGACCAGGTGACCCGTTTTCAGAGCCTGAGCGGTCGTGCCACCATTTGAGGACGCGATGCAAACCACACCCGCAATGGTGAGCGCTGCCAACTTGATTTCCTTGCTAATTGTCAGCCATCCTAGCCCTTCCAGGCTGACAAAAAGGAGGCAGGTCAAAAGCAGAGTTGCCACGGTCATACCGGAGATGGGATTGCTTGATGAACCGATCTCACCCGTCAGGCGCGAGCTAACCGTGACGAACAAGAAACCGAAAATCAAAATCATGGCGGCCCCCGCGAACCCAACTGGATTGAAACCCAGCCCGAGCGCTGGCGCGGCGGCCATGGCGGCAACTAATCCAATACTGCCGAAAAGCACAACCCGCATAGACATGTCATGCTCAGTTCGTCGGACTTTCGCAACATGTTCACCGCGTGCCGCATTGCGCTCCGCGGCGAGGTCACGCAAGCCTGCACGAACCGACGAAACGATGACTGGCAGGGCCCGCAGCATGCTAATGATGCCGCCTGCGGCAACGGCCCCAGCACCGATGTACAGAATGTAGTTGTTTCGGATTTCTCCCGTGGTCATGTTCTTGATGATCCCGTGATCGAGGCCATCTTCGCTGTTGATTTTTGTCACAGCTGGCGCCAACGGAGAGGTGAGACCATCGCCAAAGAAAACGATGGCGGGCACGAGGACCAGATACGCCAAAAAACCTCCCGCCACCATGATTGATGCGATACGCGGCCCAATGATGTACCCGACACCAAGGAGGGCCGGCGACATTTCATTCGATAATACCCCGCCTTTCAGGCCCGATGTGGTTGTGTTTCCGCCCGCGCCGACAATCGTTTTCCAAAGCGGCTGTGCGATTTCATCTTGCCACAGCTTGCATGCCAACATCAGGAACTGATAAACGAATCCGAGGCCAAATCCAGCAAACACCATTTGCGCCGTCGAGCCGCCTTTTTCACCTGCCATAAGGACTTCGGCGCACGCCGTACCCTCGGGGAATTTCAATGTGCCATGTTGCTTGACGATGAAGGCTCGCCGAAGCGGAATCATCATCAAAATTCCAAGAAGACTGCCGAGCACTCCAACGGTCATCACGCGGATAACATCGATGTCAAATCCAATCAGCAACAGGGCTGGCATGATTAGACCGACCCCGAATGCGATCGACTCGCCAGCAGAACCCGTTGTTTGAACGATGTTGTTTTCAAGAATCGTTGCGCGCCGTAGGCCAAACATAGCCGAGAAACCGCGGAACAACGTAATTGCCATAACGGCAACTGGGATCGACGCCGAAACGGTTAGGCCGACCTTTAGCACCAGATAAAGTGACGACGCTCCAAACAAAATGCCCAAAAGCGATCCAATGATAACTGGCGTCCAAGTCAATTCTGGGAGCTGCTCGTCATCGGGAACAAATGGTGTAAATCCGGTGGCCGGATCTTCATTATTCTTGGTGCCCATGCTGATCTTTCGTGAAGGAAACGACGTAAATTCGTTCCCGATAAATTGCGGGCGATCGCCCCGAAATGCAAGGGGCCAGAAGAGAAATGTCGGAAATGTTTGGCGAAATCAGGCGGAAGGGCGACAGGCTTTGAAGGCTTGCAACACGTCGTACAGATCGCTGGTCACGACAACTTCATCGTCCAAGAAGTCGCGGAGCCAGATCATGTTGAGTCGCTGCGCCATCGCAACCAGGGGCAGCAAATCTCGCAGCGCAATGGCAGTCGTCGCGGTAGGAGCGTGTGTGAGTGTGTCGCTTTCGCGGTCCGAGAAGATACGCAGTTGGCGTCGTTTCATGGTGACCTCCCTGCGGGCCGACGTATTCGACTCCGAAGCGCGCAGGAGCCGAGATTCTCTGGGCTCGACAAAAATCGGCATGAGGGCCATCTGCTCATAAACAAAACTTTCGAATCCTCGTCGCAAGTATAATGCCCACACGATAGTTCCACGCCGGGCCGAACATGCCGACACAATTTTCCATCCTGGGAAGCGGAGCGTGGGGAACCACGATCGCCTTGCTATTGGCTCGAAAGGCTGACCACCGGGTTCGCCTGTGGTCCTACCGCCCGGAACATACCCGCGAATTGCGCGACCGGCGCGAAAATGTGCGGCTTCTGCCGGGAGTGCCGATTCCGGAATCTATAGAGCTCGAATCCGACATCGCCAAAACACTCGATGGCGTTGATCTGTGCATCGCCGCCGTACCAACGGTTTATTTGCGCGCAACATTGGCCAAAGAACGGCCGCAGCTCGCACAATCCACTCCGGTCGTCAGCCTCTGCAAAGGCATCGAGAACGAAACATTCGAACGGCCGACGGAAATTCTCTGTGATCTCCTGGGAAAGCGGCCATACGCAGTCCTGAGCGGCCCCAGCCACGCCGAAGAAGTCGCTCGTGGCATGCCGGCTTCAGTTGTCGCCGCGAGTGCTGACGAGCAATTGGCGAAGCGGGTACAAGAGTGGTTTTGCACCGACCGGTTCCGCGTTTATACGAATGCGGACGTTATCGGTGTGGAACTCGCTGCCGCACTGAAAAATGTAATCGCTATCGCGGCTGGTATTTGTGATGGTCTGCAGTTTGGCGACAACGCAAAGGCCGCGTTGGTGACGCGCGGTCTCGTTGAGATGGCTCGCTTCGGAGCCGCCCATGGCGCCGACCCGGCGACGTATCAGGGACTCGCTGGAATGGGCGACTTAATCACGACGTGCTTTAGCCGCCACGGCCGAAACCGCCGGGTTGGCGAACGCTTGGCAAAAGGCGAAGTGTTGGCCGAGATTCTGGCGAGCACGGAAATGGTTGCTGAGGGCGTCTACACGACGCGGAGCGTTCGGTTCAAGGCTGCGACGTTGGGATTGGAACTACCCATTATCAATGAAATCTATCGGGTGCTTTACGAGAACAAATCGCCCCGAGCGGCCGTTGAGGACCTCATGCAGCGAACGCCAGTGCCGGAACGACGCATAGACGAACTCTAAAGACTAGCGACGTTCATATTGGTTGCCGGGCAGGCGTTTCACGGCTCGTTTTAATTCAAGTTGCATCAACGTTCGCGACAAATCCGGAATAGGTAGATTTAATTCCTGGGCCAATTGGTCGATGTGTCGTGTCCCTCCGGCGAGAGCGTTCCAGACTTGGGTCTCGGGCGGGGCCAATTCAACGGCGGGCTTTTCCAATTCGCGAACCGTCTTCGCCGCCGGCGCGGTCATTCCTTCGAGTTCTTCAAGAATATCTTCCACATTTCGAATGAGCTTTGCGCCGTTACGAATCAACTTTAAGCAACCTGCGCTCGCAATGCTGTCGGCTTGGCCGGGCAGAGCGAAGACTTCTCGGTTCTGTTCCGCCGCATGCCGAGCGGTGATCAGGGCACCGCTGCGTTCGTGCGCTTCAATGACAACGACGCCCAGTGACAGCCCGCTAATCAACCGGTTTCGCGCGGGGAACATTCCGGCCTGCGGCGCTTGCCGCATGGATGTTTCGGTCAACAAGGCCCCCGCCTCGGCTACACGGCGCGCGAGCCCATCGTGTTCCGGTGGATAGATGCGGGCCAGTCCTCCCGCCAGCACTGCGATCGTTCGACCGCCGGCTTTGAGCGCCGCGTCATGCGCAACGCCGTCAATGCCGCGAGCCAAGCCACTGACGATGGTGTAACCGACGCGCACCAGGCCTGCCGCCAGGCGCTCGGTCATGCGCCGGCCATACGACGTGCACTCCCGGGAACCCACGATCGCAATCGCTTTGCGATCTTGTGGCAGCACCGAGCCTTTTTGAAACATCAAATACGGTGGATCAGGCAGTTCGTTCAGGGCAGTGGGGTATTCTGGTGACCCGAGGCTGACTAATCCGACGTTGTGTTCGCGTAACGCGCGCAGCTCAGATTCGAGATCCGCGTCGCGCAAGGCGGCCGCGAAATCGGTGCTGAGTTTTTCTCCAATATGCGGAATCGAGCGCAACTCGTTGGCCGAGGCACGGCGTGCAGCGGCAGCCGAGCCAAAGCGTTCGAGAATTGCGGCTGTCAATCGCGGGCCCAGCCCGGGGACCAGCGAAAGCGCCAGCATGTCGATGACTTGTGGACCAGGCTCCGCGAACATGGGCTCCCTCGCGATTGCCAACTAACTTCGGTGAAGCGACGACAATGGGCAAGGGGAGTCAGCCCGTGCAAAGCAGAAAAGTGCTACAAATCCGGTTGCTACCGCTTGCAACCCGCTGGCAGCGAGGGTAGAACATTTTCTGACCGGCACTGGGCCGGACAACTTGACCGATTGTTGGTGTTTGGAAAAGTTGAGGCCGTGCCGCTCGCGGTCAGTTTTCCATTCATTGGAGAGTGCACTAATGTCAGCAATTTGGGACTACCTGCAATCGACCCAGGGCATGATCATCAACGGCTTGTTGTTGGTCGCACTCATTGGTCTGTATTTGTATCTGAAGAATCGGCCCTCGGAAGAGTAACAGTGCATTCGTGACGCTCGACCCGGACGCCCCCGTCCGGGTGAGTTTCCTTTACTGGGCGGAGGTGGGCCAAATCTTGCTCTTGGCCACCGACCAGTCACCGACCACCGCATCGACCGCCATCACTTTCCGTTCCCGCCAAACCTGCAAGTGAACTCGTTGGCCGGCCGGCAACATGCTGATCAAATTGATCAAGTGGTTGTCATTGCGAATCGATACCGAGTCGAGCTGAAGAATCACATCGTTCACTCGCAAGCCCGCGAGTGCTGCAGGTGACTCCGGAACTACGGCGTCAATGCGTGCCCCGCGCGCTCGATCGAGGCCGAGTGTCACGGCGTTGACTGGTTGGAAACCCGCATCCAGACGAAGCCCAAGATAGCCGTAGGCGACGCTGCCACGCTCCTGCAGTTGTTTGGCAACACGCTTGACTATGTTGGCGGGGATGGCGAAAGCTACGCCACTATTAGAACCGCTCTGTGAAGCAATTGCCGTGTTGATGCCAATAACTTCGCCTTGCAGGTTTACGAGCGGGCCACCGCTCGATCCAGGATTGATCGCAGCATCTGTCTGCAAAAAGTCTTTCACACGAATGTGGTCGCCAAGCTTGATTTGGCCCCTCTCCCGGGCACTGATGATTCCGTGCGTAACCGACTGGCTGAGCCCGAACGGGCTACCTAAAGCTAATACCCATTGACCAATCCGCATGCGTTCGCTGTCGCCCCAATGCACGGAGGGGAGGGAAGTGCCCTCCACGCGCAAAACGGCAATATCCGTTTCCGCGTCTGCATAGACATGCGTCGGTCGCAGCAGTCGGCCGTCGGCAAGGTTGATACTAATTTGCTCGGGTCGTGAACCGGAGACTACGTGATGGTTTGTGATAACGACGTAGCCTGGCCGGTCGCTTGCCGCGACGATGATGCCGCTGCCCGAGTCTTCCACCGTCGTAGATTTCGAACTCGTGCTGCTTGTCGAAGGCTTTGTGGCATCAATCGAGACAACCGCCGGTAACACCGCTTGGGCGACGGCTTCAAACCGATCACTGAGTGCGGTGAGATCGGCAAGCCCTGGAGACACCGCTGGCGGCTGGCCCAAGGCGGTACCGGCGAATGGAATGCCGGGAGCCCCGTACCAGCAAGCCCCAACTGCTACCGACGCAGCACCCAGCAACATGCAAAACAGCGTGCGCATGACACCTGACCTCTCGCCATTCGAACCGCGGCTCATTTGAGCCAGCGCATTCTAAACCGGAGGTCCAGTCGCTTTCTGAAGCAATTTTCGTGGAACAGGCCGAATCGCCGTGCCGCGGGTTGGGATATCCGTCACAGACTGTGCAAAAGAAAAAACCGCGGCATTCGCCGCGGTTTAGAAAGCGTAACTTTCCGGTTACTTGCTCAGGTCCATTTCCAGAGAACTGAGATCGACCCGTGAGCGATCTTCACCGCCATCAGTCACATTTTCCCAGCTCCCGGTGAGGTGATTGAACTCCCAATCGGAGGACCTCTCAACGTCGTTTTGGCACTTTACGCACATCGTGCTGTAGGGCAGGGCATTGAGGCGGGCCACAGGAATGCGAATTTGGCAGAGTTCGCAAACGCCGTAACTTCCTTGCTTCATTTTGGTGATGGCGCGCTCGATCTGTCGAAGCTCTCGGGCTTCCAACTCCGCCAACTTCGAGGACATCTCCTCGCTGCCGCTATCGAATGCCGCGTCGGCCGCGTCGCCTGTTTGGCCGGTGCTCCGAGGATTGCCCAAGTCGCGCAACTCGAAACCGAGCCTTTTATAGAGTTCCTGGCGTCGAGCCGTCAGGTTCTGATGTAGCCTCAAAAGGGCCTCACTCCGGGCCATCGAAACACCTCACATCTTGCCGTCCGGCAAGCCAAATCCATTACTCCCAGCGACCGGGACATTAGGGTCGCGTCTGGTTTGAATCATCTCAAGCACACGGCGCGCCATAAATCGATCGTGGAAAACTGACCAATTATACCCGACGATCAAGTGGGAATAATTTCAACGCGCGAACCGTACGTTTGCGCACCTTTCAGCGAAAATTCGGCATTAAGCACGCAGGAGCATGGCCGGCGCTACAAGTCGTTGTGACAATTATAGATGAGTGAATTGACAGTTGGGTTCGGGCAGCAGTGACTTCGTTGGCTCAAGATATTACGGTTTCAGAGGTTCCACCGATGGCTCAGCGGATTCGGATTGGTCTTATCGGTGCGGGGGCCAATACTCGCAAGCGACACATTCCCGGGCTTCTCGCCGTCCCCGGCGTCGAATTGACAGCGGTTTGCAATCGCCGGCGGGAATCGACCGCCGCAGCCGCCAAGGAATATGGCATCGCGAAGACCTTTGAGCGCTGGCAGGACTTGATCGAGGACTCAGATGTCGATGCCGTGATGGTCGGCACTTGGCCTTATCTCCATTGTCCCATTGTGCTCGCTGCGCTTGAGGCTGACAAACACGTGCTGACTGAAGCGCGCATGAGTTTAAATGCCGCGGAAGCTCGTGTGATGTTCGAAGCATCGCAGCGGAAGCCGAAGATTGTCTGCCAGATCGTGCCCAGCCCTTTTGGGCTCAAGGGCAATCAATACGTACGCGATCTCTTGGCCGACGGATATGTCGGCGAAATGCGCGAAGTGACCGTGCTTGGATTCAATGATAATCTTGGCGGGCCGGACTCCCCACTCAGTTGGCGACAGGACGCGGCCCTCTCCGGCTTTAACATGCTCACCGTCGGCATCGTGCATGAATCCGTTTTGCGATGGGTTGCGCCACCAGTACGTGTCATGGCCCAGGTGCACGCATTTATCCCTACTCGGGTCGATCCAGAAAGTGGAATCCGGCGTGCAGTTGGCACACCGGATAGCGTTCAGATCTTGGTCACCCTGGCAGATCACGCGCGGGCCGTTTACCAGTTCAGTGGCGTGACACCTTACGGGGCGGGCTCGTCGATTACTATGCGCGGCGACGCCGGTTATCTCCATTACGATCTGATGACAGATCGAATCACGGGTCAACGAGAAGGAGGGAAAACGTCAAGCGAGCTGACAATTCCACCGGAGAAAGCAGGTGGCTGGCGCGTCGAAGCGGACTTTATCGACTCCATCCGCGACGGATCGCCCGTGCGCTACACCGACTTTGCGACTGGCGTCAGCTACATGGAATTCACTGAAGCAGTGGCACGCAGCGCCCGCGATGGAGTCGCCGTTATGCTGCCCGACCAATGAGCCTGATGAGAAAGAGACTCGCACTACAAACAACGAACATTGCGGCAATATAAACCAAACCCATTCCCGCCAAATCGGGCGTGACCCCAAAGTGCATTTGCGCGAAAAGTTGGTGCATGTAAGTCTGGCCGCCTGGTGTGGCGACAGACGAACTCCCGCTGGCGCTGACTTCAGCACCGCTGATGACTGTCACTAAGAACACCGACGCAGCGATAGCTGGGGCGCAATTGGGAAGCACATCGTATTTCACAAGCGCGAGCGTCGAGTTCGAATCCATCGAAGTGCTCGCGGTGAATCCGCGGGGAAAGGCACGCACAAGCGGCCACAAAACCGCTAGCGCAATCGGCCATGCCCGCATAGCGTGAGCCCACCAGACTGGCAAAAACGATGGACCATCGTACAACCAAAGCCGGCCTAACTGTCCGCCAATTCCTTTGTCAATGAACCAGCCAATTGTCTTTTGCAAACCCACGCCGACGACCGGGCCCGGCACTGACCAGGCGACCGCCGCCAAGAGAGCAATCGCAACACGAAATCGAGGATGATGTCGCGTGAGAAATGCGAGTGATAGAGCGAACACGGTAACGAAGATGCCGACTATCATTGAGCCGAAAACGCTATCGACTAATAAGCTCCCGTTGTTTCGGACCGAATTTTCCAGGGCCGCGAACGACGAGGCGCGCTGGACCAGCGCGAAGACCGGAATTCCGACCCACACAGCAGCGCCGATCGCCGCGACGTACGCGAGCATGCGGTTTTCGGTCGGACTCACTGCCCGAACTTCGGCGGTATGAATGCCTTCGTTCACTACTTCCCGAGATCCCAGGCCAACTAACCCCGCCGACAAAAGAATAAGGACAGGTAACGTTGCAATGACAGCTTGTGCGAGTGCCAGGTCGGCCGATGAACTTTCACTTGATCCCGGGGCGACGAATTGAAGGTACGTCTCCTCAGCGAAAGTGCGGAGGCGGGCCATATCCGTCGCGACAATTTCACAGCTACACTGGACCGCAACGATGATCGTGGCAAATGCAATTGCGCGGTTTGCACGTCGAATCAATTCCCACAACTGGCCCGCGCGTGTCGTGCTCAGGCGGATTTCGTCGCCGAGTGTCCGATCTTCGCGGACGAGTGACGCCCCTACGATCCAAACCACCCACGGCACGGCAAACCAGACGTGGACAATCGTCGCCGAGAACAATCCTGTCGAGAACGGGTTCCATGGGCCAGGTCCGGAGCGTCCCACTATCGTGCCCGAGATGGTTAAAAGGGGCAACGGAATAATGATTGCCAAAGCAAACAGGGCACTCACAAGAGATCGAAGCGGCGATAAAAAGCTCAGCGCAAAAATTGTTCCGAGCGGCACAGCAATCAGGCACGTGAGACCGGCGAGGGCGACCGAATTGCCCAACAACTCCAACAGGCGTCCGCCCTCGGCCCAGACGTGCCAGGCCGCGGGGTAATAAACAGCCCACGCGTAGGGGATCAAAACCGGGAAAACGAGTGCTGCCAGCAGGGCGCCCGTGAGCACTTTGCGGATCATCGAAGCAAACTCACTTTTTCCCGAGCCGTCGCTTCGCGGCAAAGAACTCAGAGAGGACACCTGCACATTGCTCGGCCAAGACTCCGCTGATGACACGCGTGCGGTGATTCAAGCGCGGGTCGTCTGTGATTCGATAGAGCGTATCGCATGCGCCAGCTTTGGGATCAGTCGCCCCATACACGAGCATAGGTATGCGGGCCTGGACGATAGCGCCGGCACACATGGGGCAGGGTTCCAAGGTGACGTATAAAATGCAGTTCTCAAGCCGCCATGACTGTAAGGCTTGGGCTGCCTGCGTGATTGCAATCATCTCGGCATGGGCGGTTGGGTCGTGGAGTTGCTCACGCTGATTGTGCGCCCGGCCGATGACGCCTTGCTGCGTCGAAATAATCACCGCACCGATCGGCACTTCGTCTTCGCCAAAAGCCACCTGCGCTTCGTCAAGCGCTTGCTTCATGTGCTCGACATGAAGCGGGTGCCGGGGGTCCGACAGCGGCAAATCAAACGGTAGCTCTGTCGGCCCGTTCAAGGGGTCATGCTCAGTTCCGAGAAAAGGAATGAATAGACATCTGTGAGTTCGTCGAGTGTCTTGCTGCGCGGTTTGCCGGCACCGTGGCCGGCTTTGGTTTCGAGGCGAAGTAAGATGGGCCGATTCGAGGATGTGGCCTTTTGCAAAATCGCAGCCATCTTGCGCGCGTGCATTGGATCGACGCGCGTATCCGACTCGGCCGCGGTAAAGAGCGTGGCCGGGTACGCTACGCCGTCGCGGACATGATGATAGGGTGAGTACCGTCGCAGCCATTCGAATTGCTCCGAAGATTCCGAGGAGCCATATTCAGGAATCCAGAGCCGCGCAATGAGGCGTTGGTGATAGCGAACCATGTCCAACAGTGGTACGGCACAAACGACTGCGCGGAATAACTCTGGCCGCTGCGTGAGGACTGCGCCTACAAGCAAACCGCCATTGGAGCCGCCTTGGATCGCCAATTTTTCCGGAGAAGTGATCTTCTCGCGGATGAGCCATTCCGCCGCCGCGATGAAATCGTCGAAGACGTTTTGCTTTTTCCCGAGCATACCGGCCTGATGCCAGGCCTCGCCATATTCGCCGCCACCGCGAAGATTCGCGATCGCTAAGACGCCGCCCCGTTCGAGAAAAGCGAACCGCGCCTGGGAAAACGAAGGAGTCAAACTGATGTTGAATCCGCCATAGCCGTAAAGCACCGTCGGGTTATTTCCATCATGCTTGATGCCTTTCTTCGCAGCCAAGAACATCGTAATCGGCGTGCCATCCTTGGATGGATATTCCACCTGCTTTACTTCGAATGCATCGAAGTCAATGTCGGCATTGATGCCTGCCCACAACGCGGTTTTTCCGGACGTGAGATCAACCCGATAAGCACGCGGTGGGACCACGAATGAGTGAAAACCAAAGAACAATTCCCGGCCATCTTGTTCCGCGGCCAAACCCGTGACACTGCCTAGCGTGGGCAGGGCGACGTCACGCATTGACTTGCCATGATGATCATAAAGGCGCAGCCGCGATGAGGCCTTCTGCATGGACATGACCGCGAGCGTGTCTTTTGCGATGGCGAACTGCTCAAGCACGTCAGGACCTTCAGGAATGATCTCATTCCATTCCTTGCGGTCCAGCTTCGTCGGATCGACACGGTACATCTTGTAACGAGGTGCATCCTGGTTGGTGCGCACAAAAATGGCGTCGTCGGCGGCTTCCACGTGGAAGATGGCCGAGATACCTTCCGCTAATGTCTTGAACTCGAGTTTTTCGCGCGTCGTATCCGCGATATAGACCTCGGTCTTTGCCCAACCTTGTTGCTGGGTCACAGTCAGCCAGTGGCCATTTGGCGAAAGAGATAGATTGGGCCAATCTTCCTTCGGGCGGCCTTCACCGAAGATCAGCGGGTCACTGGCGGGGTCGGACCCCAATTTGTGCAGATACGTACGCCGGTGATAGGTTTCCTCACCTTTGGGAACTGAGTTCGGCGCGGGATATCGAGTGTAATAGAAGCCATCGGACTTTGGGAACCAAGCGAGCGAACAAGCTCGACAACGATCGATAACATCGGGTAAGTCTTTGCCTGTCGCTACGTCGCGAACGCGCAGCGTAGACATTTCGTTGCCGCTCGCCGACAGGCCGTAGGCCAGCAGCTTGCCGTCATCGCTCGGGAAATACCAATCTAGTGCCACGGTGCCATCGGCCGATAGGGCGTTGACGTCGAGGAGAGCTCGGTCGCTGCCGTTCACTCCGTCGCGGACATAAAGAACTGGTTGATTCTGTTTTCCTTCGCGACGGGTGTAAAAGTACTTTCCCTTCGCGGGCTTAGGGGCCGACAGCGTACCGATTTCAAGCAACTGATCGAGTCGTGTTCGCAGCTTGTCGCGGCCTGGAAACTGATCCAAAATAATGCGCGTCAGGTTGTTTTGCTTCTCGGTCCAATCTTTGACTTCCGACGAGTTGCTATCCTCAAGCCAGCGGTAAGGATCAGGAACGGATTGGCCGTGCAGTTGCTCGGAGATCGATTCCGATCGTGTGGCCGGATAGTTAGGGCGAGTTGAGTCCACTCCAAAAATCCCGATGGGAAGGGCTACGGTGGCGATGACTGCCAACACTATGCCAACTCGCCGGTACATTTCCGTGTCCTCAGATGTTCGTAGAGTGATTGCGGTGCGTTTCCAGTCCGTTTGAGGGCGACCGATGGACGTTGCGTCAATCCAGGGTGCGATCCGCGAACAAGGCCTTGATGGTTGGTTGTTGTACGACTTTCGCGGTTTGAATGTCCTCGCCCGTCGTGTACTTGCGATTTCCGCGGACAGGTTTCTGTCGCGGCGATGGTTCTATTTTATTCCCGCAAGTGGGGAACCACGAAAGCTGGTTCACAAAATTGAGCCGGCTGCCCTGGATCACATTCCTGGCGGTGTCACGGCCTATTCAAGGTGGCAGGAATTGGAAGCCGGCGTCGGCAAGGTCATCAGCGGCGCCAAGCGCATTGCCATGGAATACGTGCCGCGAAATGCCAATCCATATGTCTCGCGGGTGGACGCTGGCACAATTGAACTCGTGCGCTCGTTTGGCGTCGAAATTGTGCCGTCCGGGGACCTCGTGCAGCAATTTGAAGCGACGTGGGACGATGAACAGTGGGCAATGCACCAGGAAGCCGCGAAGCACACGCGAGCTGCCTACGACGTCGTATTCGGCTTCATTGCTGATCGAATTCGTAGCTCCGGGTCCGTGCACGAACTGGAAGTCCAGGAAAAGATCCTGCAACATTTCCGCGACAACAAGATGACGTGGGACCATCCGCCGATCGTCGGCGTGGGACCGCACAGTGGCGACCCCCATTACGAACCACAGCCTGGCGACGCGGGCAAGATCGGTCCCAATCAATTCGTGTTGGTTGATCTCTGGGGCAAGCTCGATCGGCCGCGAGCCGTCGTCAGCGATCTGACGCAGTGCGGTTTTACCGGGCGTGACATCCCCGGCAAATTCGTTGAGATCTTCAGTATCGTTGCTCAAGCCCGCGATGCCGCGATCAACCGTGTGCGCGTCGCCTTCGCAAAGGGCGAAGACCTCCGGGGCTGGCACGTGGATCGAGCCTGCCGCGACGTCATCGACAAAGCCGGCTATGGCGAGTACTTCACCCATCGAACAGGGCACTCGATAGGGGAGGACACCCACGGCAATGGCGCGAACATGGATGATCTCGAAACCCATGACGAGCGACGTGTCTTGCCGCGAACATGTTTTTCGGTCGAGCCAGGAATTTACTTGCCGGAGTTTGGCGTGCGGAGCGAAGTGAATGTTTTTGTGGACAAGAACCGGCAGGTCCACGTCACCGGCGGCGAGCCTCAGACGGAGCTAACTCGGATCGTTTGAGTACGGATTGAGATTCGACCCAATTAAACATAACGGGCATTATCGGACGTTCCACCCAGCGGCGTTCTGTGAGGCCAACGTCCGATAATGAACCTTATGTTTAATTGCGGAAAAGCTTTGATTTCAGGCGTTCCGACCTAATTTGCGGTAATCCTTATGCCGGCGTCGCGGAGACCATCTATGGGCGTTCTCGGCTGGTCGATGACGGTCCTCGGTTTGATCGCCGGCCTCCTAAGCGTGATGACAATTTTCGGCCTGTTCATTCCGCGCGACCATGTGGCGAGTCGCGAGTTGACACTCCATCAACACGCCGATGAAGTTTGGCGCGTGCTTCGCGACGCACCAAACTGGCCGAGCTGGTGGAAGATTCTCCAAAAGGTGGAACCCCTTCCCGACCGCGATGGCAAGCCGGCCCATCAACTTCACTTCGCTGACGGTCGCAACAAGTTTGATTTGGTTGTTCGTTCGGCGCGGGAGCCGGCCGAGTTGGTAACCGAGATCGACGATGCGAGGAAGATGTTTCAGGGAACATGGACTTACGTTCTTACGCCGAGCAAGGATGGTTGCACCGTCCGGCTCACGGAAAATGGCTCGGTGCCGAATCCATTAATTCGGGTCATGGCACGCTTAATGATGAATCAGGCGATGTACATTGAAAGCAATCTAACGGCCCTTGCCGTGCATTTCGGCGAGGAGTCCGTCCTTCGACCTTAGGCGAATCGTGATGGCCGAACTGCCAAAACTCCGTGTCGGGATGGTTGGCGCAGGGATGATTTTCGAGGAAACTTACCTGCCGCTTTTGTTCCGCCTCCAACGTGAACCACTTTTTGACTCGCAGACCGGTCCCGTCCATGTCCAGTTGGCTGCCATCGGGACGCGCACCGGAGCGCGGGCGGCGCGTCACATCTCCAAGTTCGCTAGTTCGCCGCTTAACTTATTCGGCGCCGACTCGATTCTGCGCCTACTCGCCAACGTGGACGTCGTTTGCATTGCCACTCCGGACCATCGGCATTTCGAAGTTGCCGAAGAAGCAATCTCGGCGGGCAAGCATGTGTTAATCGAAAAGCCGAGTGTCTTAAGCCTCAGCCAGTTAGATGTTTTAACGGACTTGGCGGAGCGCAACAAAGTGCTGGCCAAAGTCGTCTACCACAAATTGTTCGACCCCGATCATATGAAGCTGCGCACATATGTGGCCAACCACGTTTTGCGGCACGTCAATAATGGGTTTTGCTCGCTATTGGAACCCAAGGCGATTAGCCACGAACAATTTTCGGAGTGGATTTCCGGACGCAACCCAGCGACCTATGTCGCCGTGCACTATCTGAAGCTGATCGATTTCACTTTTGGGCCAACCTGGAAACTCGCGCGCATCGCAGCGACGGGACAACGCGGTCAGGTGGGGCCAAGCGATGGCCCAACTTGGGACGCTGTGCAACTGCGAGTAACTTACGCATACGAAGACGGTCGCGAGGCGACGTTTGATATTCACACTGACTGGGTGACGCCGGACAACTACCCCGGCTCCGTCGAGCAAGAAGTACAATTTCGCTTTGACAACGGAGTATGGAACAGCCACGGCCGAAAGCGTGGGGTTGAGTGCGTTGTTGAAGATCAACTCTCTCCGCCAGTTCGTTTAACTCCCAACAATCACTACAGTGCTTCTGTGCTGGAGCCTTGGGATGTTCGGGGCCACCGGGGTTATGGGCTAGAAGCGGTTGAGCGTTTCTTTTCCGAGGTGGCTTACGTTGAATTTGGAGGTGCTGCTACTAGCCGACATGAACGCCGACGTGAGATGAGCCAATTGATCCATAACGACTTGTCGGCGGATCGCAATGTCGTCGCGGCCGTCATGGCCTGCGAAGCCATCCTTCAGGACCAGTTAGTGGGCTTTCCGGGCTCGATGGTTGTAAATCGACCCGATGGCGTGGTTTTGCTGCGAGCGGGAAACCCCGCAGAGGTATCACTTTATCCGCACCCCGTCTAATGCGCCGGCCTTGAACCCTGATATCACTAATTCCGTAAAGTACCTGTACGCGCCGCAGAAATTCTGGAGTTTCTGAGAATGTCGGCTGACTCGCTGAGTGACATCATTCCCCGACTCGCGAGTAAATTCCCCGCGGACTGGTGGCTGGCCTTTCCGCCCAATCTCACCGCATTGATTGCCATCGTTTTGGTCAGCGTAATCTGCGGGTCGATCGGTTCGCTTGTCGTCAGCAACCGAATGGCTTTTTTCAGTGACGCGTTGGCCCATTGTGCCTTTGCCGGCGTCACGCTCGGCATGCTCATGTCGCTCGCCAGTTTCCGATCTGGCTCCGAGGCGTGGGTCGTCCCGACTTTCATGGTGGCGTTTGGAATGCTGGTAGGATTGGCAATTGCCTATGTCCGCGAGAAGACGTCGCTCGCCAGCGACACAGTCATCGGCGTATTTTTCGCTTTCGCTGTCGGCTTGGGCGCTATGCTGCTCAATACCTTGCGCCGCAGCAGTTACATGGACCCCGAGAAGTTTCTCTTCGGAAGCCTTTATTCCATAGAGCAACGTGACCTTTGGATTCTGGTCGGGCTCGTCTTAGTTCTCGCGATCGTGTTGCTCCGTTCTTATAACTCGATCGTTTTAGGTAGCTTCAACGCTAGCTTGGCCCGATCGCGCGGCGTGCGCGTGCGTTTCTGGAATTACATGTTTATCCTTTTGCTCGCTCTCATTGTGAATCTCTGTTTGAAGGCTGTGGGCGCACTTTTGATTAATTCATTATTGGTAGTACCGGCAGCCACCGCGGCTAACTTAGGCCGTAGTATCAGAGCGATGTTTTGGTGGGCCATCAGCGTCGGACTTGCCGCCGGAATTGTGGGAGTATGGATGAGCTTCCGAGTCCAAATTCCAGTGCCGCATGGCGACCCAATCGATCTGATTCCTTCCGGAACAATCGTCGAACTGTGCGTCGCTGCATTTCTCGCCTCGTTGATCGTCCGGATCCGTCGCGATCGACGGATCTCGCAAGTGATCGCCAACCCCGTAACGGCTTAACAACCAGGAGCCATCTTGGAAGGACAAGTCCGCGACCTCATCATCCGATTTGCTTCAATCTTTTACGAGGCACTGCCCTTCATCATCCTCGGCTCGGTCATATCCGGGATTTTGGAGCATCTAGTACCGCAGCAGCTCATCACGCGCATCGTCCCCCGGTTTCGGCCCGCCGCGATCGCTTTGTCGTGCCTGTTGGGACTGATCTTTCCCATGTGTGAATGCGGCATTGTGCCCGTCATGCGGAGGCTCTTGCGAAAAGGTTTGCCACTGAGTTGCTGCGTCGCCTACATGATGGCGGGTCCCGTCATTAATCCGGTAGTGCTCTTTAGCACCTTCGTTGCATTTCGAGCGTTCCCCGGCGGATGGTGGATCATTGGATTGCGCGCAGGGCTCGCCTTTGTCGTGGCGTTCATCACCGCCATCATCGTTGATTGGCAGTTTGCTCGATATGGCTATGACTTACTGGTTCCTAGTGCCCGTCCCGATGTAAAAGACGACGATCACGTCCATGAATCTCCACGAACCATTAGCGGCAAACTCTCCGCGATTTCGGAAACTGCTTTGGGCGACTTCGTGGATATCACGGTATTTCTCACCCTCGGAGCAGTACTCTCGGCTCTTTGCCGAATGTACTTTTCAGGCAACGACATCGAGTACTTTGGAGCAAACTTTCCCATTGCCAGCATCCTGGCAATGATGGGATTGGCCATTGTGCTTTGCCTCTGTAGCGAGGCTGATGCTTTCGTAGCTGCAAGCTTCACAACTTTGCCCGTCGCGCCAAAAATCGCCTTTTTGGTGCTTGGGCCGATGCTGGATTTCAAACTCTATTTGCTCTTTACGCGGGTCTTTCGCCAACGGGTGATCTGGACGATCATCACAAGCGTGGTCATCCAGACATTCATTTATTCGCTTGCGGTACACTACCTATTGCCAGCGTTTCCGCCCGAGGCGAGCGTCGTGCCGCCGTTAGGTAAGTAGGAGAACTCCCTTGGCACACAGTCACGCGAAGGATTCCAGCGGCTATTTTCTCGAACAGCTTTGCACGGTCGGTGCGTGCGGTGCGCTTGGCGTCGTCGCCGTGTTGATGTGGCAGCAAGACCGGCTGAGCTCCATCTTGGCTCCCACCTTTTTCGGCGCAGTTCTCTACGGCGGGATCGGCCTGTTGGCTCTCGTCGTCATTCGCGCGATCAGTCTTTGGCTGGAAGCCGGCCGAGTTGCTAAGAAGCAACATGAACATCATCATGAACATGAGCACACGCACGACGACGATTGTGATCACGCCGGTGAATGTGATCACGACCACGTACACGAGTGGACGCCCGCCAAATACTCGGTGCTGTTGCTGCCTGTCGTATTGTTCTCACTCGGGCTGCCCCACCAAGGCTTCAGCACTGAGGGCATTGATCGAATGTTGGGAAGGGTCACATTGGAGGGAGACAATGAGACTGTGGCCGCCAAGGCGGGCACTGTGTTGGGCTTCCGTGAACTTGCGGATGCGGCTTATTCACCTGCGTCGCGAAATTTCCTGGAAGGAAAAACTGGCCAGCTCCAAGGGATGTTCATGCGGCTTGGCAGCGACCGCGAATTCACGCTTTTCAGAATTAAGATGCGCTGTTGCGCTGCTGATGCCGTCCCCGTGCAAGTTCGGATCATTTCCCCGGCGAGCATCACGAATATTCCCGATCGCCAATGGGTCGAGGTGAAGGGCCGGATTCAATTCCGCAAGGTTCGCGGACTTGAGAAGTACATTCCCGTGTTGATGCTCGATTCTCCGACTGATGTCACGAAGATGGACAATCCCCCCGAAAACGAATTCGACGTGCAATGATGTCGGGTCCGGAACTAGTATTCGCCGCCGGCAAATTCGCGGCCCGGGCCCACCAGGGCCAAATGCGTAAAGACGGTGAAACGCCTTACGTCGCTCACCCATTCCGTGTCTGCATGACGGTGACGCTTGTGTTCGACGTGCACGAGCCCGAGATCTTGGCCGCCGCCCTGCTCCACGACACGATCGAAGATACCACCACCGATTTCGATGACATCGTCGAGAAATTTGGGCCGCGGGTTGCAAGCTATGTGCAGGCCATGACCAAAGACAAGCGCCTGCCTGACGCCGAACGTGAGGAACAATACCTCCAGCAACTGATGGCGGGCGGGTGGCCGGTACACATCCTCAAGTTGGCAGATATTTACGACAATTTGTCTGACTTCGATGGCATATCTGCAGAGAAACGCCAGCGCAGCATCGGCCGCGCAACATATTATCTCGAAAATATGAAAACAGGGCTAACGAAGGAATCGAATCGGGCGTTCGAGTTGGTGCGGCAACGGTTGGATAACGTCGCTGCGGTCATCGCACATTGAAGTCCAGCTTCACCGAAAATAATCGAGTCCGATCACAGCGCAAGTAAAAGTCTTCGAGCATCGTTTCCAGCTTCGGCGTCAACATGGCATTTTGGAAGCCCAGCGCGGGCGTATTGTTGATGGTCACTTTCACCGGCTTGGCGAAATCGATCATGTCGCGTGCGCCGGTGGTGGGATCCTTGACCCGCCCGAGCCAGACTGACAACTGTTTCACACCGCGTGTATTGACCTGAATTTGGTTATTGTCCCGGATGTTGGCTTGGATCGCGGCCGACACCCTATCGCTCTTCGGGCGCGTTGTGAATTCGTCGAGTGTGTATTTCGGGTCTAACCGCTCGGTCGTGATCCAGTAATAACGGTTGTCGGATTCTCGGAAGGTCTGATACTGCTCGCCTTGATACCCGCCAGTCGGATTGTGTCCTAGGTCCGGAAAACCACTCGCACGTGTTTTGCGGTCCATCCAGTCGTACGCATAAGCGATTTCGGATGGATAGAATTCAAGGATTCGCCCCCGATAGACAACCATCAGCGATGGATACCCCTTCTCCGCCCATCGTTCGTAAATATTGGCGTCCCACGATCGAACGTCGGTGGAGAATTCGCCGCAGACGACGTAAAAGGGCAACTGTTGAGCGTTCCGCCAATACCACTGCGATGCATACCATCGGGGCCGACCATTGATAGGTAAGACGCCGGCGAAAAGATCCGGGTGCGAAAGTCCTACATCGAACGCCATGTTGGCGCCTTCTCCGAAGCCGGTCAGGAAAACACGGTCCGGATCGACCTGGAGAAAACGCTTCAGATCGCGGATGCAATCGAGCGCAGCGGCGTGTTCGGCATCGCTGTATTCGTACTTTGTTTTGACGGTGCCCCAATCCACGCTGACCAAGATGTAGCCGTGCCGATGCGCGTCCGCCTCCCATGGGCCCATTGCCTGGGCGGTTGATTGTTCAGCATTTGGCAGCACCAAGAGTACCGGGTAGAGACGCCCCGGATGGTACTCCGCGGGTAGTTGCAGCCGATATTGAAACGGCCCATGTGACGAGAAAGGCAGCTTCGTCTGGCGACTCATCGCTTCAGGGCCCGGTTGAGGCGATGCGAGTTCAGCACCTTCGGCCGGCGGTAAATACTCGATTGCGTGGGCAATTTCCGAAATAGAGAAAGTGTCATCATGCGCCATGGCGTCGAGCAGTCGCTTGCGGTCCGGAGCGTTGTGGGTGCGTTGGTATACCAGAAGCCGGTTGCGCAGTTCCCACGCGGCCTGCCCTTTCTTGACCAAGGTCTCAGTGGCAGTCGGACCGAATACCCAACTGGTGGATAGGGCGGCCAACAGCTCCTCTTTGGAGTGCTTAGCCGGTTTGCCATCGCGCTCGGCCTGTTCGGCTTGGCGTGCTAAAGTCGTGAACCACTCAACTCGGTCAAGCGTGTCGTAGTTGAGCTCGCGGGAAATCGCCGAGCTAGCGTCAGTCAACTCTTTCGCCTGTATCGAGTTACAGTTCTTTAGCAGTTGTCGGGCGGATTCGAGTTTTTGTTTCATCGTGTCGTAACGCGTCCGCAAGTCAGCCGCCTGGGCCTGAGAATTGGCCGGCAAACCATCGAGCGGAAGCTGATGCACCAGTTCTTCGGCCCGTGAATGTCGGCCCGCCTTAGCCGCCTGTGTCGCTTCCTCCCAGCTCTTTTCCAATCGCAACTGCCTGTACTGATCTTGCGCGGTATCGATGCGCGCCTTTTCGGTCGGAAATTCTTTGCGCAGGCGCTGAAGCTCAGCGTTCGCCGACTCGAGCCATCCTGCCTGCATGCAAAACCGGAAAATCTTGAAATGGTTGTCGAAGTTAGGGGGTTGCGAAACGATATCCGGATGATGGCGCAAGAGAGGCAGAACGACGTCCGAACCAAGTTCAGATGTCAGATAGTTAACCTGCCATTCGTATCGAAACGATTCGATTCGCACTGAGTGCGGTGTGATCGACGTGACCTTCTGTTTGATTTCGATCGGCCCCTGTGGGGTTTTCACAGTGACCTTGCGTTCCCATTTGTCGTTAATCGGGGTGGGCACCCCGACGGAGCCTTGAGTGGGCAGCTTGACTTGGGGTGGAACTGGCATCGGCCAAGAGAATTTGATCTGACCTTCGCGGATGTCCAAGTCCTGATCGACATTGTCCACCTGCTTCAGACCAAAAATGACATAACGGACGCCGTCGTCCAGAAGAAAGCAGTTCGTCGGCTTGACGACCGGTATGACCGTGCCGGAGGCCGGGTCCTGCATCAGCTCCATTTCGCGTTTCACTTTGCCATGAATGGCGAGGCCGTCCTTGAGATACACCACTCCACCTTGCGTGGGTGCCGAAACCAGCAGCAAGCATCCAAGTGCGAATAGCAGGAATTGAAGAGCCCGATAGTTTCTGTGAAGCCAATGGAGCATTCTTCCATCCTGGCAAAGTGCGTTTGGTGTACTCATTTTATCGGCACGAATCGGCTTCGAGCAACAAATGTCGTTGCGACCTCGGCGCCCGTTTGCCAAGATAGTCGTAGTGTCCCCCGTGAGGTTTCCCATGCCGGTTCGTTTTCGCTGCGTCTACTGCAATCAGCTATTGGGTATTGCCAAACGGAAGGCCGGCTCAATCGTGCGCTGCACCAACTGCGATGGCAAAATCATCGTTCCGCAGCCCGAAGAAATTCCGACCATGACGGCTAGCTCGGGCCCGAAAGACAAAGGCGATACCCGCGAGCAGGTCTCTCATCTGTTTGAACGCCATGATTTCGATGACTTGCTCAGGCCGATCCAAGAATCTCAAGAAAATGACTTTCAGTTTGCCCAAACCGCCATATCCCACTCTTCGCCAGTGTCCAAAGATTCGGATACCGCACGATTTCGTGCCCTGCGGCAGGCAGGATCGCCGTCATCATTGTTTGCCGATCGGCCCTGGTTGGTCATTGTGTCAGCGCTCGCGCTCGCCTTAATCTTCTTTGCTGTCGGGTTCTTGGTTGCCAGGCTAGTTGCCTGATTACTACGGGCGATCGAACTTTTCACCGAGCACCGCATCATGCGGATGAAGCCCAGCCGCGACCCGGCGAGCGTCATTGAGATAGATATGGTCGCCTTCCCAGCCCACGGTCGGCAGAGTGCAAAACTGAACGGCGCCATTCATGAACAAGACGTTGGCCCCATTGCGGTGATTTCCCACGGTTGGCCGGGGCACCCAACCGGCCAGCGGCCGATCTGCGAGCAAGGGCATGGTATCGATGTCGCCAACCTTGTGGCTGGGTCCATGGATCTCGCCATCCGGGCCGCGGGACCCGAGAGCATAAGCATAGTCTAAGTCAGTCGGCGAGGCGGCGGCGACCACGTGCACGGCCGGGCATGCAACACTCGTTTGCGAATCCCATACCCCGTCTCGCGTCAACATTTCAACAAATGACCCCGCAGGAGCACTGGAGGGACCCAGATCGGGAAACTGGCCATTGTGAGATGCTGCATAGGTCTCAAGACCCGTGAAAAAGCGATAGAGATTATTTTGACACGCTTGCACAGAATAACTTTGATTGACTCGATTGAGCGCCCCCATTCCCAACGCACCGAACGCGATCAGTAGGCTGGCCGCCACAACCACATCAGCTCGTGACCGCCCAGGGCCTTTCGAAATTGCCGGCCCTGCAACCTGCACCGACTCCACTATTGACCGTCGGCGGACATATGCCAGTGTGCGATCGGCCAACCCCGCGGGGGGGCCAGTTTCATCGTCCAACATCTGCAATGGTGCGAGAGCTTCGCGAGCTACGGCGACGCCTTCAAGAAACGATGGGTCACGCCCGTTCTTGGAGGGATCGTCATCGAGTTTCAAGAGGTGGCTAATGTGCTCTGAGTTCATGGGTCCTTACTCTCAACCAACACGTCCGCTGTCCAGCGATCCTGAAGCAAGCGCACGGCAGTGAACAAGCGGGACTTCACGGTGCCCACAGGAATGTCTAAAACTTCCGATATTTCGCGGTGCTTCAACTCCTGAAAATAGGCCATGATCACCACCGCCTTCAAATGCTCGGGCAATTCGTCAACCGCGTCGCGCACTCGCTGCCGCAACTCTACGAGACCGAGTGCCGCGTCAGGCCCGGCTTCGCTCGATTCCAACATGTCGCCGAGCGTAGTAGCTTCGCAATCAGAGGCGCCGGGCCCATTCGCTTCCAAACTTAGCCGGGTGAATCGACGCTGTCGGCGAAGCGCGTCGATCGCTTGGTGCGTGGCAACGGCATAAAGCCACGGACGAAACTTTCGCTTGCCGTCGAACATGTCGCGCTTTTGGTAAACCTGGAAAAACGTGTTTTGAAAAACATCCTCGGCCAGGGCCGGGTCACCCAAATAGCGCTTCAGATATCCGTACAACTCGACCTCGTAACGACGGACAAGCTGTTCAAAGGCGGCATCATCTCCGTGCTGCAGCCGGAGGATAATATCCTCGTCGGTCGCCGTGATAGACTGATCCACGCTCTTCAAAGGTATTACGTTGGGAGAGGACATGTCGGTTCATGGGCCGGTTAATTCGGTGACGGCCCCAGTTCTCGTAAGCGAGTGCGTAAATACCTGGCACGAGCGGCGTTCCGCTCTTCCCCATCGAGCGAGGTGCCCATCAATTTTTGCAAATGAGCCGGCTGGGTATGCAGAAATAGCTCGTTTACCACAGCGATCGGCAACTCTTCGATCAAGCCGATGTTAACGCCGAGCCGAACGCTCGACAGCAATTCCATCGTTTCTTCCGACGTCATCATGGTGGCAGACTGGAGCGTTCCAAGAGCGCGCGACACGCGATCCTGAATGGCCTGGCGGTTTTCCCGCAATAACAGGGTTCGCGCTTGTCGTTCGTAGTCGAGGATTTGCCGATTTACTTCGCGAATCTCAGTGAGTGCTGTCCCCTCGGTTTTGCCGAGCGTCACTTGATTGGAGATCTGGTAGAAATCGCCTGAGGCCCGGCTGCCTTCACCATAGAGACCGCGAACGACGAGATTGATTTTCTGCAGTGCACGAAAAACCTTTTCGATTTGCTTTGTCAGTCCGAGCGCCGGCAAATGCAGCATCACGCTCGCGCGCATTCCGGTGCCCACGTTAGTCGGGCACGCAGTGAGATACCCAAATTCGTCGGAGAATGCGTAATCGATTTTCTGCTCCAACATGTCATCGACTTTGTCGATGTCTTGCCAAGCCTCATCGAGAGCCAAACCACTGCGCATCACCTGCAAACGAATGTGGTCCTCTTCGTTGATCATCAAACTAGCTGATTCGTGTTCATCGAAAGCCACGGCTCGGGGCCCTTCGGATCCGGATAACTCCCGGCTGACGAGCTGACGTTCAACGAGGAACTGGCGGTCAATTTGGGATAGCGTGGCAACGTTGATGTAGGTTAGCGGCAACTTCAGATCGAGGGTGGCGATTTTCTCGCGGATTAGGTGTTCAATTTCCGCCTTCTGGTGAGGACTTGCGCGGTTCGTGAAGGGAAATGCAGCGTGATTCCGCGCGAGCCGAATGCGCGTGGATACGACAACATCGGACTCGGGGCCAGTTCCCCGCAGCCACTCTCCTGTTGTTTGAATCAAATTATCCAGATGCATCCGAAGCTTCCTTCCGGCGGATCACGTCACGCAGCCGAGCCGCCTCTTCGTAGGCTTCGGATTCCACAGCGCGGCGAAGGCGTTGTCGCAACTCCAGCAACTCCGAGTCCTGGCTCGCCGAATTGCGGCGTCTTGGCACTTTTCCAACATGCCGCGTCGCCCGATGCACGCGCTGCAAGATCGGTTCCAGGCCATCGCGGAAAAGAGCATAATCACCGGGACATCCCAGCCGCCCTTCTCCGCGGAACTCCATGTACTTTATCCCGCAGGTTGGGCAGGTCAACCGAGATAACTCTTCGGCTTGTGTTCCGACTTGCTGACCAATTAACGACTGAAGAATAGCGGACAGGCTCAAATCACCTAACGATGGAATCTGTTGCTTGGCGGCGCAGGTCTGGCAGAGATGAAACTCGGTCACCGATTTGTTCACGATTTTCGTGAAATGAACCGTGGCCGGGCTTGCGCAGAGCTGACACTTCATGTTCGCCTCGAACGCGAGCGCGGCATCAACTGCTTTCCATTTGTCGAATGCGGTCGCGCAGTCGGGCAGCCTCTTCATAGTCTTCGCGATTGACCGCCTGTTGAAGCTGTTTGCGGCACTGAATCAGTTCGGTCTGCGTCTGTCGCATCTGCGGCAAACGGCGCGGCGTCTTGCCGACATGACGAGTATCACCGTGAATGTTCTCCAATAGCGGCATTAGCTCTTCGCGGAACTCCTGGTAATCATTGGGACATCCGAGCCGACCCGAATTTCGAAACTCGACGAACTTGATTCCACAAATGGAGCATTCCTGTTTCGTCGAACCGAATTCTTCCAACTCATCAGTCGGCATTCCCGCGGCTTTGCCGGAGGCCTTACCGTTACCGGGTTCATAAAGGTATTTTTGCGCACAGTCCTCGCAGAGGTGAACCTCCTCAAACTGTTCCTCGGTTAGGAGTTCCGTTATGTGCATCGTGGCCGCTTTGGTGCACTTCTGGCACTTCATCGTTGCGACCTCGGGATCGAGTTTTCCTTCACGTTTGCATATTAACCCGGCCTGCCAATGAGTCAAGCAGCCTTGGGAGACGGCAGATGGTCTAGTGCACATGAATTGTGCTCGGGTACCATTCGCGAATGTCCACGTCTATTCCTGACGCCGACCACAAAATGGCTCGAAAGGGCCCAGTGCTCGCGTGGATTTCTTGCGTGGCAGCAATCGCCGTGCAAGTTGCTTTGGCAAAGCAATCGTTGCAAACGACTGCCGAAGTACAGCCCGCGAGGATTACCAGCCCTGGATACATTGAGGCAGACTACAACGGCCAATTGCTCAGCCAGACCCGCAATCTCAACGCCACCGCAGCGTTTGACCCGGCGTTCAACGCCGGAGTGGCCGCCGCGACGAATCCCACGAGCACAGGCCGGTTGGCTTCATGGGTCCTGCGACATGGTAACGACGAATCCGAGTCGTCTGATTTTCGGCCGACGTTTTTGGTGATCGCGGCTGCCGTTCCGGCGTTCTTGAGTTTCGCCGCCTTTGTTGTGCGGTCTTCGATGGCGGCGATCGCGATTACGCCGTGGCTCGCTGTTGCGGCTTGGTGGCTCCGGCCGAATCAACACCTCATCATCGCGGGCCACAATGAGCTGACCCTGTTGGGGCCACTTCTCACCGCGTACTTGACCTCGCTCTACGGGTTTCATCGGCAGCCCGGACTGATAACGTGGCTTGGTCTAATCGCCACCTCAGCCATCGGCTGGTCGGTCGTGCCTATGCCATGGACCATGGCCTCCACGCTTGGTGCGATCTGCTGGTTGTTGGTCGCTTATCGGCACGATGCCGTTTGGAACGGGTTGGCGGTTTTGTCGTTCTTGATTGGCCTGTCGCCGGTGGCCCCGCCTTTCGTCGAAACAATGGCCCATCCCGACGTCTTCGCGCATCTCACGCCAGGCGGGCTCTCCGACTGGCTTACGCCGACGAGCCGCATGGCTATGCCTTTGGACAGTTCGGTGTTCGTGCCCGTAGCCGCGGGATTGACGATCGGTCTGCTTCGCCGCTTGCTGTTCCGCACAGCTCGCTTCAATGCCGGGGAGTGGCTCATCGGTTGTGCGGTCGCTGGCTTAGGAGCTGGCTTCATCCTGCATCACAACGGCTTCGTAGCGTCGGCGACTCTCGATGTGCTTGGTCTACTGGCCGTCTATTTGTTGTTGCCGTCGGTTGCCGTCTGGCTGACTCCTCAATCTGCGCGATTTGCGCTTCCGGTTGTGCTCGTCGTTGCGGGCACGATTGGTGTTGCCGCGTGCCGAGTGCCACCGCCCGATTTGTCGGGTGACCTTCGGCCTTGGGCTGTCGGGCGGTTGGATGTCGGCTGGTCGACTGAGGATGCAGCTTGCCGCCATGAATGGCAATCGACTTTTCGTTCGACTGCTCGAGTCTTGTGGGAGCGCCAGCCGCACGATCACTTTACGCCGACGACGCTTCCCCTCGATTTCTCGATCCCCGTCTTGACTGGCAGAGACTTAGAGAGTGATGACCAACCCTGGTCATTCGCGGGAGGCGTGCTCGGGGGCCGCAATGTGGCTGATTGGTCCGACAACGATTTGCAGCGATTTTGTGACCGATGGAATATTGGCTGGATCCGCGCAGTGAACTCTGCCACCCGGGAACGATTGGGGCGTTGGAATGCAGCCAAGGTTTGGAATTCGACTTCAATGTCTACGGCAGCAATGTTCTCAATTGATCGACCGCAAACGTATTTTCTCAAAGGTCGTGGTGAACTTGAAACGGCTTCGCTGAATCAAATTGTTCTCAAAGACGTTGTGCCGGAACATGGCGAAGTCGTGCTGTGCTTCTGTTGGCACCCCGGGTGGACCGCCGCACCAAGCCATGTCACGATCGAGTCGGAAACCGACGCCTTCGATCCCATGCCCCTCATGAGATTGCGCTGCGGCTCCCCGATCACCCGGCTTGTGCTGCGGTGGACAAGTCAATGACGCTGGCGGATTCGACGTCAGAAGATCGCACATAACCGGTACCAGCATCGACCTTGGTAAATCCAATCGATGATATGAGACCAGCCGCCGCCACGTCGCTGGCATCTATCTGACATTCACACAAGCCGAAGCACTGCTCTTGCAAGTGTCGAAGCAAATGGCCCAGGAAGAATTTGGCCACACCTTTGCGACGGACATTCTCCGCGACCAATAAGCTGAGCAGGCCAGCCGATGGCGTCCGCCAACGCAGACTGAATCCGTCCATCTCCCACAGGACGGCGCGGGCCGCGGGAGCCTTGGTAGCCTTGTCGATCAAGCGAAACTCAACCGGTTCCACCAGTCCGACGACATTTTCCTGCCACCAGGTATCCAGACCGCTGCGGGGCTGCACCGCGATGTCATAGCGCTTGCGGAGATCCATCATACGTGGGTCGGCGACCATGATTGGCTGCGTGAGGGAGCGCTGGTAAATGTGGCGGTTCACTGCCGGCTGATAACCATGTTTCAAGAAAAAAGGTCCAGCTTGCGAATCCGATTCAAGGAACCCAGGAAGGTCGCTGCCGCCATATAGGCCAAAGTAAAATGGCGTCCAGGGTGGCGTGCCGCCCGCGCGAATTACCTCCGCGCCCTTAGTGGTCAAATAGCTCTGCGCATGGTCTAACAATGCGGCGCCGATTCCTCGCCGTCGATGCGTCGGCCGAACTGCAATAGCGCAGACAACACCCTGTTTTGTGTCGATGCCGTTGGCGGCGGCGTTGGGTCCGAATCCAGCGTGTACGAACCCGACGAGTTGGCCATTTTCCACGGCCAGGATCAAACCTTTGCGGTCGAAATATGACTTGCTGAAAATGCTGCGTTCAACGTAAGCCGCAGATGGAATGGTGTAGGCGCCACGTCCCAAAAAACACTGATTCCACAAGGCAATGAATGCCGGCGGGTCGGTGTTGCGAAATGCTCGATATTCCATCGCAAACACGTCCCTGTGCCGTGCCGAGTTCGAAAAGAAGTCTACGTCTCGGTGCGTTAGCCAGTATAAGCACCGCGACGCTCGCCGGTAACGGGACAAGTTTGCCGCGGGTTTTGCAATTCTCTCGCCGCTTGAATATCCTGACTCCAAATCCCTTCGGTGTCCCCAATTTTGGCGAACATCATGCGAACCAAAATCTGCCTAGCTCTTGTGCTGTCGTTCGGAGCGCTTTCATTCGCTGGGCGTTGTCTGGCCCTCAGCGACGACACTTCCCTTCCCCGCGGCTTGCGACCGAAGGTTTACGCCATTACGAACGCCAAAATTGTGACCGCGCCCGGTCAGGAACTCGCCCGCGGCACCATCGTTATTCGAAATGGGCACATTGAGGCGGTGGGTGCCGACGTTACCGCGCCCGGCGACGCGATCGCCATTGATGGCACTGGAAAGACTGTCTATCCCGGCTTGATCGATTGCTGCAGCTCGTGGGGCTTCGAAACGACGCTGCGCCGTTCCGAAGCGGGGCCGGCCGCTGTGGAAGATCTGGCCAGTGAAGCATTAATCGCGACCAAAGCTGACAACCGCAAAGGCCTGATCCCCGAATTCCTAGTCGCAACGGCACTGAAAGGTGACGACGAGTCGCATGATGCGTGGCGCAAAGTTGGTGTGACGGCCAGGCTCGTTGCTCCCGAGGGCGGCATTCTGGCCGGTCAAAGTGCCGTAGTCAGTTTGAACGGAGGCGCCGCCCACGAGACCCTGCTGCGAACGCCATTTGGCCTTCATTTGGCATTTCGAACGAATTTCGGCGGCGAGTATCCTCGGGCGCAAATGGGCACTGTGGCGCATGCGCGTCAATTCTTGCTCGACGCACAGCGATTTCAACGGCTCGCCAAAGATTCCCCGAACTCAGCGTTTGACCCCGCTCTCGAAGCGATTGGACCATATCTCAGCGGTGCGCGCTCGGTGATTTTCGAGGCCGAAAGCCGCGATGAGATCCACCGGGCTCTCGACTTCGCGAAGGAATTCGGCCTGAAGCCCATCATCTTCGGCGGCCGCGAAGCGTGGAAAGTCGCGGATCGGCTAAAGACCGAAGCTGTGCCCGTTATTGTGAAACTGAATCTGGCAGAGCCGGATGAAGAGAAAGAAAAGCACTTTACGACGCGCGTCCACCTCGAACACAATCGGATTCGGCTCGAAGAGCAGACCAATCCCGCCAAGTTGCATGCCGCCGGCGTCGTCTTCGCGTTCGGATCGACGGGCATTCCAAACGAGCGGGCCGCGGAGAAATTCCGCGGCAATATTTGGCTCATGCTCGATCGTGGATTGCCGCCCGACGTCGCACTTCGGGCGCTGACATCGGTTCCCGCACAACTCTTGGGTATGGAAAAGCAACTCGGCTCAATCCAGCCCGGCAAGTCGGCTCACCTCCTCCTGTCGGATGGCGAGCTCTTCGCTGCCAAGACAAAGGTGCATCAGGCGTTCATCGATGGCGTTCGCTTTAATCTCACGCCGGCGAACGACGACGAAGAAACCAAGCCCAAGCCGAAAGATAAACCCAATGACCACGACAAAGCCAAGCCCATGCTCTTGGCCGAGAACTTCATCGGGCCATTGAGCGAGCTCGACTTGCAGACCGAGATCGAAGCCGACCGCAAGCCTGCGATTCAAACGGGCGGTGATGTGCTGATTCGCAACGCGACGGTAGACACCGTCACGAAAGGAAGCCTGCCAGACACCGACATACTGGTCGTTGGAGGCAAGATCGCGGCGATTGGCAAGAATCTGGCGCCACCGCGCGAGGAAATCCGCGTCATCGACGCTCGCGGCATGTATGTCATGCCGGGCATCATCGATTCCCATGCTCACTTCGCGGTTTACGGCGGCGTCAATGAATTCTCGCTGTCGGTCGTTCCCGAAGTTCGCATTCAGGATGTGCTCAACGGCGATGACGTCCAGATTTACCGCTGCGCCGCCGGCGGAGTGACTACCGCCCGAATTCTTCATGGCAGCGCTAACTGCGTGGGCGGCCAAGACGCTGTCCTGAAAATGAAATACGGGAAGCCCGCTCGGGAACTGCTCGTCAAAGACGCTCCGCGCGGTGTCAAGTTTGCTCTCGGCGAGAATGTCAAACGAACCGATGGACGATTCCCAAATACGCGGCTCGGTGTTGAGGCCGTACTGGTTCGTGCCTTCTCCGAAGCACGCGAGTATCAGCGAGCTTGTGATGAATATCGAGCCAACCCTTCCGGACCCGAGTTGCGACGCGACTTGCGGCTCGAAGCGCTCGCGGACATCCTTCGCGGTGATCTGCGCATCCACTGCCACTGCTATCGCGCGGATGAAATCTTGATGCTGTTGCGGGTGGCGGATCAATTTGGCTTCAAGATTCGCTCGCTGCAGCACGTATTGGAAGGTTACAAAATCGCACCAGAGATCGCCGCGCACGGGTGCAGTTGCTCGCTGTTCTCCGACTGGTGGGCGTACAAAATCGAGGCGTTTGATGCGATTCCCTACGCCGCGGCTTTGCTCCATGAGGCCGGCGCGACTATTTGCTTGAAATCAGATTCGAACGAACTGGGGCGTCACCTATATCAAGAGGCCGCCAAAACCGTGAAGTACGGCGGGCTGAGCGAAGAAGATGCACTGAAGGCGATCACCCTCAATCCGGCAAAGCAACTGGGCCTCGATTCGCGCCTCGGCTCGATCGAAGTCGGCAAAGATGCCGACCTCGCCATTTTCAATGGCCATCCGCTCAACAGTTACGCGCGCGTGGAGATGACGCTTGTCGAAGGTGAAGTCTATTTCCAGCGTGACAAAACTCTCGCGCCAATCGATATTGCCCGCTCTGCTCCCGCGAAGCCGAACGTGTCCCCTTCCCTGCCCTCAAAGTCGGGCGACTATGTCATCCGGGGCGGGACGGTTCACCCCGTAACCGGCCCGACGATTGACAACGGCACCGTGATCATTCGCAAAGGCAAAATCGCGGCCGTTGGCCGCGACTTGCCGATGGCCGGTGATCTTGCCGTAGTCAACGCCGAAGGCATGCACATCTACCCCGGCATGATCGACGCGGGCACCGTGATCGGCTTGGCCGAGCTGGAATCCGCGAAAGAGACAAATGACTTCCGCGAAGGCGGCGACTTCCAGCCCGACCTTCGGGCGAGCATTGCCATCAATCCTGACTCAGAACTAATCCCCGTCACCCGGGCGAATGGTGTGCTCAGCGTCGTCACTCGTCCCACAGGTTCGATTATTGCCGGCCAGGGCGCGCTGATAAATCTAGCCGGCTGGGTGCCTCGCGAGATGGCGGTCGTCGATCCAGTCGCGCTTGAAGTCGAGCTGCCATCAGGCCAAGGCCATTTCGCGGTTTTCGATCCGCAAGAGAATCGCATGTCGCGCGGAGTGGCTCGCAAGCAGCGCGACGAGAAGATCCGCCGGCTCAAAGACCTCTTCCGCCAAGCCGTGGCCTACGATGCGGGGCGAACGGCTTCGCCAAAGACCACGCCCGTCAATCCACGCTTGGAAGCGCTCGTGCCCTACGCCCGCGGCCAGAAGCCGGTCATCATTCAAGCGCAGCGGCAGGCCGAAATCATGGACGCCCTCAAGCTCGCAGATGAACTGAAGCTGAAGCTCATCCTCAGCGGTGCGACCGATGCCTGGAAGCTCACGGACGAAATCAAGAAGCGGAACGTGCCGGTCGTGATTGGGCCGATCATGTCGATGCCACAGGAGCGCGAAGATCCATACGACGCGCCGTACGCATGTCCCGCCAAACTTCAGGCCGCGGGCGTGCAATTCTGCATTCGCTCGGAAGGCGGATCGAACACGCGGAACCTGCCGTACAACGCCGCAATGGCCGTTTCGTACGGCCTGCCGGCAGACGAAGGATTGAAGTCCGTCACGCTCTACCCGGCCCAAATTCTCGGCGTAGCTGACCAACTTGGCAGCATCGACTCGGGTAAGCGAGCAAATCTGGTTATCACCAATGGCGACATGCTGCAGGCGTCCAGCCAGGTGCTGGCCATCGCCATTGACGGCAAGCTCATGCCGCCCGAAAGCAAGCAAACGAAGTTGTATGAGAGGTACCGGCAACGACTTAAGGAAGTGCAGAGCGGATCGGCGCCACTCGGCACGAATTGAAGGGTGGAGCTAATCCTTTTTTCGAAGCGTTTTTGAATGGCGGCGTCGAAGGCGTCCAGTTAGAATAGTTCACATCATTTCCTCGCCGTCCGGCGATCGCTGGATCGAGGGCCTATCTGGATCCCGAAATGTCATTTTTCCATTGTCTCACTCTGGAGTCTGGCCCATGTTCACCTCCCGTCGCGCGCGCTTCGCGCGTACGTCCGCCGCCCGATCGCTGAGGGCGCGAGCAACACTCTGGCTTGTAGCGCTCGAAGAACGCCAAGCTCCTGCGAATCTGGTTGTCACTGACGCCGGAGACAACGGCGGTCCGGGACAATTGCGTGCCGTCTTGGCTACAGCAGATAACAATAATCAACCCGATACGATTAGTTTCGCATCCAACGTGACGACTGTCACGCTCACGAGTGCGCTTCCGGCGTACGGCGAGATTCAAACGCTCACGATCACTGGCAACGGCCAAGTCGCCACGACAATCGTGGCCCCTCCCAACAGTCGCATCTTTTATTTCGATCATCAAACCGCGATTGAGCTCATCAAGATTGAGCACCTGACCTTGACAGGTGCAAATATGAAAGGAACTGGCCCCGTCGAAACTGGAAACGGAGGTGCGGTTCGGGGCCGCAATGTGGCATTGATGTTTGACGATGTGCTCTTTTCGCAGAACACCGCGAATAGCGGGGGAGCGATCAGTTTCTCTTCTAATTGCCTCATTACCAATTGCACCTTCAGTGGTAATTCTGCACTCGGCAATGGCGGCGCGATCGATTGCACCGTAGGCTCGGCCACTATCTCGTCTTCGACTTTTATCAACAATGGCGGCTCGAATTACTCGATTGGCGGCGCTATTAGCTCCTTGTACCAAGGAGATCTCGTTCTAGACAGCGATACGTTCACTTCTAATACTGCCGGCGCTGTCTGCTGCAGTGGTCCCTTCAACATCACGAATTCGACGTTTAGTGGAAATCGAACAAACAAAACGGGTGCGGCCCTTTATTTGCGTGGCATCGGCAGCGTGGCCCACTGCTCTTTCACGGGCAACAGCGCTATTGGCTCAGGAGGTGCCATAGACCAACATGGATCGGCTACGATTAGCAACGATACGTTCACAAATAACTCAAGCAACAACATTGGAGGTGCTATTAACAATGTGGGGCCGCTCACCGTATCCAACAGTGTTTTCAGCGGTAATGTGGCTACTACAGGAGGAGCGATCTATTCATCCAACGCCATGTCAGCGTCTTCGATAGTTTTCTCCAACAATCGTGCAACCGCAAATGGTGGTGCGATCAATTTGAAGTCGGACGCCACGATCAACTTCTGCGATTTCAACGCGAATACCGCTGCGTGGATCGGCGGCGGCCTTGACGTGGGGAAAGGTACCCTGACGATCAACAACAGCACGTTTCGCGCTAATACAGCTGGGTTATCGGGCGGAGGTTTGCGCGCCAATGCGATGGTCACTATCAATCAGAGCACATTCAGCAAGAATACCGCTGCGGGTGGCGCAGGGGGCGGGGCGATCGTTGCCGCTTCGACCGCGACACTGAACATCAATAACTCTACCATCAGCGACAATACTGCGTCCAGCACCTTGACCTCGGTTGGGGGCGGGGGCATCCTCCGTTCCGATCCCAACGCGTCGATCACGCTCTACAGCACGATCGTCGCCGGCAATAAGGTCGGAGCCGGGGCGAATAACGCTGATTTCTACAACTCCACGACGAGCTTTACGCTCAACGGCAACAACAGTCTTTTCGGCACAACGACGAATATGGGCGTGACTCTGACCGGACCTTATGTCGTCGGTAATCCCCTTCTTAATGCTTTGGCCGACAATGGGGGCTTCATGCTTCCAGACGGCAATCACATCAAGACGATGGCACCGCAAGCTGGTAGTCCCGCCATCGATCAGGGCAACAACAGCGCCAAGTATTTTTTCGACCAGCGGGACGCGGGACTGATACGGCAACGCAGCTTACCGGATATTGGCGCTTTTGAGGCACCTTCCACTGCCCCTGATGCGACGTTGCTGAGCGCCACCGCCGTGCCAGCCTCCGGCACTGCAAATTACAGTTTCAGCGTCAAATTCAGCGATGACAACGCGGTGGATACCTCGACTATTCTGCCCGGCAATATTGCCGTGAGCGGCCCAGGTTTCACCGGGCAATCGGCGATTGCAACGAGTTTCATCGGCAGCGGCACTTCGGTGACGGCGACTTACACGATCCCAGCACCTGTCGGAGGCTGGGGCGGACTGAACCTCGCCAACACGATTAACATCGGAAGCTATTCAATCTCGATCAATGCGAATCAGGTGGCAGAATTGAATGGGGGCAAATACGTCGCTGCCGGCCCCCTCGGTAATTTTCAGACCGGATTTGCCACAGTCTTCACGGTCGATAACACGGGCGATATTACCGACGGCAATTATGGAATGGGCCAGTTGAGTTTGCGCGAAGCGATTGGACTGGCGAACAGCAATTCCGGGGTCAACACGATCAGCTTCAATTTACCGCCGGCATCCACCATTACACTGGCGTCGGGATTTACTTTAACACAATCGGTAATCATCTCCGGTCCGGGGCCCAATCTGCTCGCAATCAACGGCAACAACAAGGGCCGGCATTTTACCATTGCTCCAAATCAGGTGGTGGCGATCTCGGGTTTGAAGTTAGTTGGCGGCAGTGTGAGTACCTATGGCGGGGCCGGCGGCGCGGTTCTGATGATGGGCGCGGACAGGCTTACTCTCATTAATGATTGGCTGGCCGGAAACTTCGCGTACAACGGTGGCGCGATTGGCGAGTATCCATCTCTCACTGCGTGCCAGCTAACGATTCAGAATGGCCTGCTGACAAATAACAGCAGCACGAACAGCGGAGGAAGTGTCCTGCTCCAAGACGGTATGTTATTGAGCATTTCAAACAGCACGCTGGCCAATAACACAGCGACACGCGGCGGTGCCATTTGCGGTTCCACACTGAGTTCTGGCAGTATTACCATTCGGAACTCCACCATATTTAACAACTCCGCTTCCTTGGGAGCGGCCCTGAATTTCACAGAAGCTGGCTATTCTCCGGGTATCTTGAGCTTGGAAAGCACCATTGTTTCCAACGACACCCCAGCCTATTACGCTATCAGTGGTCCCGTAGGAATCGGATGGTTCAGCGAGAAAACCAGTGTCATTCAATCGTGCAGCGGCGCCGCCCTCGATCTCGGCGGCAATTTGCCGATTGGCACCGATCCGCAATTAGGACCGCTCACAAATAATGGCGGCGTGCTACCAACTTTGGCGCTCTTGCCGGGCAGTCCCGCTATTGACGCGGGCTCCAATCCCGATGCGTTGATTTACGACCAGCGCGGAACTCCGTATCTGCGCACGAACGGGTCGAAGACTGATATGGGTGCCTACGAATATGAACTTCCGCCCACCGTCACTTCCGTGCCCTTCGGCACCGGCACTTCGCGTTCCCTCGTCAAGCAGCTCATCGTCACGTTCTCCGAGCCTGTCTCCTTCATGGGGTCGGTGGCATCGGCATTCACCGTGCATCGCACGGGAACCAATGGCACGCTGGGGGATGTCGCACTCACTACCAGTCCTTCAAGTGGGCCAGCCTCTTCGGTGACGATCACTTTCTCGGGGTCGCTGACCGAGTATGGCTCCTTGGTCGATGGACTTTATGACGTCTGGGTCGATGCCGCGCAAGTCTCCGGCGTAGGCGGAGCGCTCGACGGCAATAATGACGGTATTGCCGGCGGCAGCTATCACCTGGTGGGGACCACGGTCAATAAGGTCTATCGCCTGTTCGGCGATGGCGATGGCAACGCCACGGTGGACCAATACGATTTTCCCATGCTCCGCAATGCGATTGCAGGGCCGAGTGTAGTGTTTGATTTTGATGGCAGTGGTGAAGTAGGGCAGGCGGATTATCTGGCGTTTCGCGAGCGGATCGGGATGACGCCTTAAACAGTGGGCAGGGAAGGCCGACGTTCTCCGAGGCAGTTTTTGTTTTGTCTTGTCATTCTTTGCTCCGCTCAGAATGACAAGAAATTCGGTCAATCTCACTCTCCTCGCAAACGGGAGCGGGATCGAAGCCACCCTGCCCCAACCTTCTACGCGATGATTTGCTTCCGGCGTGCCAAATAGTCCCAGACCACGTACCGATCCAGCTCCTTGCCCGCGACGAAGACCACCCTGCCCTTCGTCGATTCGGCCAGCCGATACGCGAAGCGCACGTCTTCCTCGGACTGGTTCCAACTGCTAAGCAAGAAGATGTTGATCGTGATGCCTTCACGGGCGCACATGAGGCCTTCGCGCATGGTGGCTTGCTCGGTGCGCGGGTCGGGAGGATAGATCAGGTGCAGGACCTTGTCTTCGAAATGGGCCGTCGGTAGGCCATCGGTGATCAGCACCACTTGCCGGTTCGGTGTGTCCTGCGCGGCCAGGAACTGGCGCGCGAGCCGAAGGCCGTGTTGAATGTTGGTGAAGTGCGGCGGCACCTGGAACTCGCTAATGCCCTCTTTGCTCATGTCGGCCGTGAGGTGGACAACACGCGAATTAATCGTCACTGGCTTGGGCAACAGGGACGCTACTTCTCTGGTCATTCGCGGCTTGGCGAAGGAATACATTTCCAAAAACTGGAGATAATCGCCGGGAAACTCGGTGCGAATCAGCCCGTCGAGTGCGAGGCCCATTCGCTTGACATCGACGTACAGGCCGCCATAGCGCATCGATCCACTCATATCCAGAAGCGCGACAGTCGCGCACTTCGGATTGTTGCGGGTCCGATGAACAACGAGATCTTCGCCGCCGAGTCGAACGGGCAGACCTGGCCCATTGCGCAGCATCGCGTTGACCAGTGATTGCGGGATATCGAGGTTGGCGACCGAGTCACCGAATTCATACGGCTTGGTCGCCTGCATCTCGACGGCCCCTTCGCCGATGATCGGCCCTTGGTGCCGTCCGCTGCGAGAGGCTTGCAATTGCTGGAAGATGGTTGTCAACAATTTGTTTTGGAAGATGCGGAAGGCCTTCGGGGTGAGTTCGAAGCCGCCGCGTTTGCCCTCCTCGATGCCTTGCTGTTCTGCCACATCACGCAGATAGTCCTGAATCTGCTGCTGCAGGGCACTGAGGTTCTCGACGTCGCCCGGCTCGGCGAACTTGGAAAGTTCCTCCAGATCGATGATGCCAATCTGAGCCGTCTTCGCGGCTTCTTCGAGTTGCTTCAGCAACTTATCGATCGCTTCCAGCTCTTGTTTGATCGCGAGCGCTTCCGGGACCGTCATCGATTCTTGGCCGGTGAAGGTGTACTTGGCCGCCAATTGATCGACTTGGTATTTCTCGCCGAGCCGTTCGACGAGTTGCACGAGATCGCGGGCAAACGGGCTGGTTTCGCCGCCGGACTCGTACCAAAGTTCTTCCAGATCAACGATCTGTTCCTGTTTCACCGCGTGCCGGAACTTCGACTGAAGCTTCGGCGGCGGTTTCATCTTCAGCGCATCGCCGTGGAAGCGGTTCTCTGCGACCTTTTGCACCGTTTCGGTTTCATAGCGTTCCAGGATTCGGCGCTTGCGTTCTTCGAGCATCGCCTTGAGCGCTTCGATGCTCGGCCCCAAGCCGGCAATTTGGCTGGGGTCAATGTGAATCGCATTGGCCAACTCTTCTTCGGTGAGCTCGCGGGTCGAGCCGTACGTGAGCATGTGCTCGAACGCTGGGCTGACCATGTCCGGCGGCTCGGCGGTGGGGCTCGGAAACTCGGCCGGGTCGTACTTGCAATACGTGTGAATAACACCGCCAAGGCCGGGATTTGCATTCATCGCCTTCATTCTACCGCACGTGTGATCGTCGATCAATTTGGTTGTGAAGGGCGCGCCTGCGCCAATGACTCAACGACGAGGGCTGTAAATCATCTGATCATCACCATGGCCCCCAACGATGAAGCATGGGAAGTGCCACGATTTCGGCAAACAACAGGAATGGCACTCCCGCAATGCATCCCAAGATGAGGTTCCTGGCAACTATTTTCCACACTGACGTTGGAGGCAAACTAAAGGGATGATACGTCTGACCAACACTCCGAATAATGAAGGGCGCGATGAGGATGGTAAAACCGCAATACAGAATTACCAAGGTCAAAACCAATCCAAAGTAGTTTTCTGCCCTGCGAGACGTGGACCTATCGACATCGATTCGCATCATCATGACGCCTAAGACAAGAATGAACCCAATTAGGGAGCCAATAATCAAAATCCACTTCATGCTGAAGGGCTGTGGCTCTGTAGGGAAGCCCTTCGTAAATCGCAGCACAACTCCAATGAATCCGCCAATGAACAGCCCAATGGCCAGACCAGTAACTCCGCCGGCAGCCAGAAACATCAGGATATCAGGCACCGTGATGCCAACGCGTTCCCTATAGGCGGCATCGGCTCCAGCACAAATGCCCATACCTATACAGATTGACAAGACTGCGGCGACACAGTGCGAAATGTAGTATCTCCCATTCGCAGAAGACTCACGGTTCGGGAAATCGCCCATAAGCATAGCCAATTTTGCTTTGATAGAGGTAACAGATGCAGTCGCTAAACGATTAGATATTACTTTAGTAAAGTGCTTTCGTTAGGAGTGAAGGGGAGAGAAGCGGGTCAGTACTAAGGCTCGTAGCTGATCCTTCCGTGCTTCTGCGAGCGCGAGATGCGATCGGTGGCGTAAAGCCCGGCTAACACAAACTCCGCACACGAAGCTCGCATGGCATCGGTTGAGCCCGCGTTGACCTCGAAGGCTTTTTCCCAGGCCTTGGGCACACGCTTCATTCGCTCCGCATAGTGCGACGACGGCAACAAATCGCCCACCTCGACTTTCACGCCTTTTTCGAACGAACCGACGATGTCCTGCAGCCCATGTTTTTCTACGTATTCGCTGAACACGACTTTCAGCGCGTCGGCGACGATGGCGTCGATGACCTGCCGCTCGGACATCTGGTGGCCGGCCATCAGATCGAGCTCGAGCTTGCCCTGAGCTGAGGAGTAAATGTGGCCTAGATCGCTGACGCGCGGAACCGCCGGGTTTTCGCCAAGCCGGATCGCCCGCTGCCGAGCGCTCGCGACCATCGTGCGATAGTTGGCGATGCTGAAACGAGCGCTGACGCCGGAAGCGTGATCGACGTACTTCGATTTACGAGCCGATCGGCTAATTTGCTCAATCAGTTCGAGCATGAAGTACGGCACCTGCACCGGAAACGGGCCACCCAAATCAAGACCCGCTTCCTGTTGCATGATCTCGATGCCGGTCGAGCGTTCGCGCGGATAGTGCGTTTGGATCATTGAGCCAATGCGATCCTTCAACTGCGGGATGACTTTGCCGGAGCGATTGAAGGTCGTCGGGTTGGCCGAGAACAGAACGAGCACATCGATGTCGAATTGGACCGGGTAGCCGCGGATCTGCACATCGCGCTCTTCGAGAATGTTGAACAGCCCCACCTGGACGAGTTCGTCGAGCTCCGGGACTTCGTTCATCGCAAAGATGCCACGGTGCATGCGCGGAATCAGGCCGAAATGGAGCGCTTCCTCGGCACCCATGCTGGTGCCGCCCGCCAACTTCGCGGGATCGATTTCGCCGATCACGTCGGCGAACTTGGTGCCCGGCGCGAGCCGCTCGGTGTAACGCTGCTCGCGGGACCACCACGCGATCGGCACCTGATCGGCGGGCGTCTCAGCAACGAGGCGTTTGCCCGCGGCCGTGATCGGGTGATATGGATCTTCATGCACGGGGCTGCCCGGGATATCGAGATAGGGCAACTCCGGATCGAGGAAGCGCACAAGCGAGCGCATGAGCCGGCTCTTGGCCTGCCCCTTCTCGCCGAGAAACAGCATGTCGTGCCCGGCGAGCAGAGCAATATTAATTTCCGGGATCACGGTGTTCTCGTAGCCGATGATTCCGGGGAATAGTTCATCGCCCTCTTTGAGCATGCGCATGAAATTGCGGCGGAGTTCTTCCTTCACCGGCCGCGATTCCCATCCGCGTTCTCGCAAGGCTAGCAAATTCGTAGGTCGAGCCATCGGCGAAATGTCTCCAACGGACATTGAGGTTTGGGCATACTTCCAGTGTACTTGAGGGGCCAAGTCCGAGTTGTGTAGCATGAATGAGGAGGCAGGCCATGCTTTGTCCGATCTGTCACGGCCAACACGTCTTAGCATCGCCGGTTTGCTATCAGCCCTGCCCCGAATGCGGCGGGGCGGGCGAGATTCATTGCTGCGATGGTCTGCAAGAACAACCGGTCGATTTGGCAGACGATCAACTCGAAGCGACCACGGGCGACTCAACCGCTCTGACACGCCTGCGGCCGTGCAAAAAATAAAGAGTATCTGCTGTATAGAGCGCCAACGCCGACCAAACGAAAAGAAAGCAGACGATCCGATTGGGGTCTTCTTTTTCGCCCGTGATGTAAACGGCCGTGAAATATTGCAGTGTCGGTGCGATGAATTGCAAAAAGCCCATCGTCGATAGCCGAATGCCGCGGGCCGCCTGACCAAAGAAAATCATTGGCAACGTCAATACCACGCCGCTGCCAAAGACATAGGCCATCGTCTTGGTGCCGTGTTCGGCCAGTTCCAGATGTCCGCTGAGCGTCAGAAAAATCAAATAACCAACTGCCAATGGCAGTAGCAGTATGGATTCGACTGCCAAACCCAGCGTACCATCGACTGGCGTTGTTTTGCGAATCGCTCCGTAAAGGCCGAACGTGGCGGCGAGGGTCAGGGCAAACCAGGGGACCGTCCCTGATTTGAACACGAGGTACATGATTCCCGTCGTCGCGATGGCGATGGCGAGCCACTGCAGCGGTCGAAGGCGCTCACGGAAAATTACCGATCCCAGAAACACGCTAAAGAATGGATTGATGAAGTAGCCGAGCGCGGTTTCGATGATGTGGCCGCTGTTCACGCCTTGGATGTAGACGAACCAGTTCAGTCCGATGAGCGCCGAGCTCATTGCGAGCATTTTTCGGCGGTGCGAATCCATCAGACTCGCGCGAACATGATCCAGTCGGCCCCACAAAGCCAATAGCGCCAACAAAAAGACCGTGCTGTAAACGATGCGATGGGCGAGTATTTCCGACGATGGGACCGCGCGCATGAGTTGAAAATAAAGCGGCATCACCCCCCATAGGCCAAACGCAGCGAATGCGTAGCCGACGCCTGAGGGCGTGTCGTGCTGATGCGTGACGTGCTTGTGGCTCATGCGCACCACGCCGCGAACTTCGTGCGCACATAATCCAGAAAGGGTTTCGACGAAAGCGGCCGGCCGGTGACTCGCTCGCACAATTCGGCCGGGCGATAGCGTTGACCGTGGCGATGAACGTTTTGCCGCAGCCATTCGGTGAGGCGGTTGAATTGGCCGTTCTTAATATCCTCGGCGAGACCCGGATTGTCGGCATTCGCCTTTTCCATCAACTGAGCGGCGAGCAAATTACCGAGCGTGTAAGTCGGGAAATAACCGATGCCGCCGAAGCTCCAATGAATGTCCTGCAAACATCCGTGCGCATCATCGGGTACATCGAGGCCAAAAAATTGCTTGAATCGCTGGTTCCAAGCTTCGGGCAAACCAGCGGCTTCCAAGTCGCCTTCCATCAGCGCCGCTTCGAGCTCGAATCTCAAAACGATGTGCAGGTTGTAAGTCACTTCATCCGCATCGATCCGAATGAGCGAACGGCGTACGACATTCGCTGCGAGCCAGAAGTCATCGACCGAGGCGTCATCGACCGAGGGAGCGAAGGTGGCGCGGAATTTCGGCGCGAAGCCGTCCCAGAACTCGCGGCTGCGGCCGACCTGGTTCTCCCATAGCCGCGATTGCGACTCATGCACGCCGAACGAAGCGGCCACGCCGAGCGGGGTGCCAAAGTTCTCCGCGGGAAGACCTTGCTCGTAAAGCCCGTGCCCAGCTTCGTGCAAGGTGCCAAAAAACGATTCGAGCGGTCGATGCTCGTGATAACGGGTGAGAATTCGGACATCGCCCGGGCCGATGCCGGTGCAAAACGGGTGAGCCGTCGTATCGAGCCGGCCGGCGTTGAAGTCGTAGCCGATCGCGGCAGCGATGTCGCGGCAGAGTTTCTCCTGGGCCGCGACCGGAAACGTGCGGGTCGCAAGATCAAGCCGCGGCTTGGGCATTCGGTCCGCAATGGCAGCGACGAGCGGGTTCAACTCATGGGCCAAATCGGCGAATAGCGATCGGATGTTGGCAGCCGTGGCACCAGGCTCAAATTCATCGATGAGGGCGTCGTACGGCGACTCTTTGTAGCCAACGCAAGCCGCCTCCTGCCGTTTCAACTTCAGAATCTTTTCAAGCCACGGCTGAAACTTGGGAAAGTCGTTGGCCTGCTTCGCTTGCTGCCAAACTCCCTGTGCTTCCGAAGTGACTTGAGCGATTTCTTCGACCAGAGAGGCCGGGAGCTTTACCGCGCGATCATGCGTTCGGCGAATCTCGCGAACATTGGCGGCTTCGGATTCTCCCAGCGGCGCTACGCGCAATTGTTCAAGCAATTCGCCGACGCGCGAAGTCGTGACCATGCCGTGGCCGAGTTTTGCCAGCAGTGCGATTTGCTTGGCCCGATGCGGCGCGGCCGCGGGCGGCATGAACGTGCGCTCGTCCCAGCCGAGCACGGCTCCGCAGGAGCCAAGTAAGCTGGCTTCACGCCAGGTGTCGATAAGTTCTTGGTAGGCAGTGCGATTCAGGTCAGGCATAGGGGTAACTTAGGTAAACTTGCGTGCCCAAACAACAAAGAGCCGCGCACAAAGTAAACGGTTGTATTCCGCTTACTTTGTGCGCGGCTCTTTAATCACCCCGGTGGTTAGCCCATATTCATGCTCAGCAAAAACTCCGCATTGCTCGTCGTCTTGCGCATGCGGCTCGTCAGCAATTCCATCGCTTCGACCGGATGCATGTCGGAGAGCACGCGGCGGAGGATGCGGACGCGCTCGACTTCCTCGGGATGGAAGAGCAACTCCTCCTTGCGGGTGCCGGAGCGGTTGATGTCGATGGCGGGCCAGACGCGCTTGTCCACGAGCCGGCGATCGAGGTGCAACTCCATGTTGCCGGTGCCTTTGAACTCTTCGAAGATCACGTCGTCCATGCGGCTACCGGTGTCGATGAGCGCAGTGGCCAACACGGTCAGGCTGCCGCCCTCCTCGATCGAGCGGGCGGCGCCGAAGAAGCGCTTCGGCTTTTGCATCGCGTTGGAGTCGAGACCGCCGGAGAGCAACTTGCCGCCTGACGGGGCCTCGGTGTTGTGCGCGCGAGCCAGACGAGTGATCGAGTCGAGCAAGATCACGACGTCGCGCTTGCCTTCGACCATCCGCTTGGCTTTTTCGAGCACGATGTCGGCCACATGAACGTGTTCTTGCGAAGGCTCGTCGAACGTGCTGGCGACCACCTCTGCGCCCGGTGATTGAATCACCCGGACCATTTCGGTGACTTCTTCGGGCCGTTCATCGATGAGCAGGACGATGAGATAGCACTCGGGATGGTTCTTCTTGATCGCCAAGGCGACCTTCTGCAACAACACCGTTTTGCCGGCGCGGGGCGGCGAAACGATCAAGCCGCGCTGACCTTTGCCGATCGGCGTGACCAGGTCGAACACGCGGGTCGCGAGTTCATCGCCACTGACTTCCAAGACCAGGCGTTGATTTGGATGCGTCGGCGTCAAATCTTCAAACACAGTGCCGAGGACGCGCTCTTCACTTGGTCGATTGTTGATAGACTCAACTTGCATCAGCGCGAAGTTGTCCTGCCCTTCGATCGGGAGCCGAATCGGCCCCTCGACGACCAGGCCGGTTCGCAGGCCCATGCGGCGAATTTGGCTTGGGGAGACATAGATGTCTTCCGGCGACGCCAAATAGTTGTGCGCTTGGCTGCGGAGGAAGCCGTAGCCGTCGGGCAGCACTTCGAGTGTGCCGGAACCGCGAACGACTTCGGCGCGCTCGATCTGCTTGCGAACGATGCCGACGATGAGCTGAGCCCGGCTCATGCCTCCGTGGTCATGGATGCCGTAGGTCTCGGCTTGGGCAAAGAGCTTGGGCATCTGCAAGCGGTAGAGGTCGTCGAGCCGCAAGCCGGCGGGACCGGAGCGTGGTGCCGGGGGCGCCGGCGGAGCAGCCGCGGGAGCCGCCATTGGCGGCGGCGGTGGTGGCGCTGGCGGAGCCGTGTGCTCGGTGGCCGGGGCCGCGTCTTCGGTTTCGTTTGGTTTTCGTTTGTACGGTCTACGGGTGGTCTTTTGGGACCCCTCGTCGCTCTTCGCGACGGCCATAACGTCATCCTCGTCTATGCAACAATGTGGGTTTATGCGAGTGACAAATGAGGACCGCGTGTGTTCGCCGGGTAAACGCCGCTGATCAACAAATCAGTGGTTGATTGCCCCGGGCCCTGACCATCCGTTGGCCAAGTCGCCCACCGGTCCAATGATGCCGGTCGCAGGGTCGAAGTTGTCTCGATACGAGCAACTGTCCCAATCCGGGACATAAATCTAAAGGTATCTTACCAGGGTCGGACAGAGTTTCCACATGAACTCCGGAAAAAAGTCCAATTCAGGTAAACGCCCTTCGAGCAAACGACGGGCCGCGCGGGCCACGCCGAAGTTGACGATTTCGCGCGGTCGGGCGTTACCGATCGGCGCTTCTCCTGATCCGGGTGGCGTGAACTTCGCGCTTTTGTGCCGGCATGGCACCCGAGTTTGGCTGGTGCTTTCACCTGCTGATTCTAATGACCCGTTCGCCGAGATCGAACTCGACTCAGGAATCCATCGGACCGGTGCCAACTGGCACGTGCGCATTAGCGGGCTGCCAGACAGCTTCCGTTATGGCTGGCGGGTGGATGGACCGCAGGGGCCGGAGCACCGATTCGATTCGCGGAACGTATTGCTCGACCCGGCTTGCACCACGGTGGCCGGCAGTGGCCGGTGGGGCGAATTGTGTGAAACGGATTCGCACATCTCATCGCACCGCAGCTTGTACCGCGGTGGACCGCGCTATGACTGGAGCCAGGACGTGCCGCCGCGCACTCCGCCGGAGGACTCGGTGATTTATGAACTGCACGTCCGCGGCTTCACGTGCGACAGCTCGTCAGGTGTAAAGAACCCCGGCACCTTCGCGGGCCTCTCTGAAAAGCTGGACTACCTGAAATGGCTCGGAATCACGGCCGTCGAGTTGTTGCCCATTCATGAGTTCGACGAGTGCGACTGCCCATTCATCAATCCGATGACCGGCGAGAAGAATCGCAACTTCTGGGGCTACAACTCGATCGCCTTTGCGGCTGCAAAGGCGTCTTATGCCGCGGGTGGGATCAAGAATGATCAGTTGCGGGAATTCCGCGATCTCGTGAAAGAGTTTCATGCGGCAGGCTTAGAGGTCGTGCTCGACGTTGTCTTCAATCACACCGCAGAAGGTGACGATCGAGGCCGAACCTACTCCTTCCGTGGCCTCGACAACCAGCTTTACTATCTGCTCCGAGAAGATGGCAGCTATTTGAATTTCACCGGCTGCGGCAACACGCTGAATTGCAACCACCCGGTCGTGCGCGACATGTTGCTCAACTGTTTGCGCTACTGGGTGGATCGGGTGCATGTGGACGGCTTTCGATTCGACCTGGCATCAATTCTGAGCCGGGATACGAAGGGCCATCTGTTGCTCGAACCTCCCGTCATCGAGTCGATCGTGGAAGACGGCGTGCTGGCAGACTCAAAGCTGATCGCCGAGCCGTGGGACGCTGTCGGCGTTTATCAGGTCGGGACTTTTCCTTACGGGCAGCGCTGGGGCGAATGGAACGGCAAGTTCCGTGACGACGTCCGGCGCTTCTGGCGCGGCGACCGCGGAATGGTGAGCACGCTTGCCACTCGGATATGCGGCAGCCCGGATCTTTACCAGGCGAGCGGCCGGCTACCGGTGCACTCCATCAACTTCATCACGTGCCACGACGGATTTACTCTGAACGACCTGGTCAGCTACGCCACCAAACACAACCAGGCGAATGGTGAAAACAATCGCGACGGCACGCCAGAGAATTTCAGTTGGAACTGTGGCGTCGAGGGGTTGACCGACGATCCGGCGGTTCTGGCACTGCGTGAGCGGCAAGCGCGCAACCTGATGGCCACCCTGCTGCTGTCGCAGGGCGTGCCCATGATCTTGGCCGGCGACGAAATGCTGCGCACGCAACAAGGCAACAACAACGCTTGGTGCCAAGATAATGAGATTAGTTGGCTGGACTGGTCGCTGGCCAGGAAACATGCCGGCTTCCAGCGGTTCGTGCGCGAGATGATCGCGTTTCGGATGCGACATCCCGCGCTGCGGCGCCGGCAGTTCTTCCGCGGCAAGACTCAAGAAGCCGCTGGATTGCGGGCCGACATCTCCTGGCATGGAATTGAACCCAACGCCGCGGATTTCGGACCCTTGAGTCACGCAATCGCATTTATGCTCGACGGCACGCAGACCGGCCGCGAGCATGACGCAGATATTTTCGTGATCCTCAATGCCTGGAAAGAACCGCTGTCTTTCCGCTTGCCCCCAGCACCGAACGGCGAGCGGTGGCGGCGGGCGGTTGATACGTCGCAGCCCTCACCGCATGACATTGCCGCGGAAAAAAAAGCGCCGCTCGTTGCGAGCGGCGCTTATGAAGTCGCGGATCACAGCGTCGTTGTGCTGATTGCCCGCTAACCGACGTACATGCCCCCGTTAAAGACGTACACAGTGTCATCGCGACTTAGATCGCCCGCACCGCCGCGCCAGTAACGGATGCGCGTCGGGATGGACGGCCCACTGCCGGTAATGATCTCCGCTTTGCCATCGCCATCGACGTCGGTCATCGCGTGCCGCACGCCGCCGGTAAAAGTGCTAGCGTAAGCGAAAAACTCGTTGAGCAACGAACCATCGATCCCTGAAAAAGTCTTGACATGGGGACCGCCCGGGGCAATCCGGTTATCTGGCGCGGTAGTGAGGTCCAGCGTACCATCGCCGTTGTAGTCTCCGACGGAGACGAATGCACCCACTGCGTATTGCGGGTCATAGGGGAAGAAACTTCGGATGAGTGGTGCTGATGGATTCACGCCGTCGAAAATCTTCACATGCGGGTTGCCATCTTCCGCTCCCGTGACGATATCCGCTTTGCCGTCACCATTGAAGTCGCCGGCCGCGACCGTGACGCCTACAGGGAACGTCGGATACGGATCGAATTGCCGGATCGGGCTGCCATTGAGATTTGTTGCTGAGAATACTCGTACTTGCGTTTCCATCTGAGCACCGGTGCTCGCGACGATGTCATCCTTGCCATCGCCATCCACATCACCTGCGGCGACATAGACGCCCTTGTTCATGCTCGGATCGTACGCGAAGAACTCATGGATGAGCACCGGGCTGCCACTTACGACCGAGAAGACTTTGACGTGCGGACCATTGCCCGGACCTGGTGCGATGATCACGTCCGCGAAACCATCGCCGTCCACATCGCCGGTCGCGACATGCACGCCGTTCAAGACGGCCGCCGCATAGGCAAAGAACTCTGTGCGGAGAGTCCCGTCCGCGTTAAACACTTTGACGTGAGGCCCGCCGCCAGGGCCGGCACCGGTGGCGACGAAGGGAATGCCGGCGGTGAGAATCACATCATTGCCGCTGAGCCCAGAATAGCTGATCCGCGCGGGATAACCCCCGATGCTGACGGTGCTGCCTCCCGTGAGTCCGCTAAACGTCCCGGTCACGGCATCCGCCGCATCGTTATCAATGAGTTTGAAGACTTGGCCGAATTTGGGTGTACCTGAAGGGTTAACCTTCAATGTCGCCGTGCCGAGGTTTACTGTTCCTGTTGCCGCTAGTGAACCGCCAATTGTCACGTTGAAGGTTGAGCCGGAGGAGAATGACACGTTGCCCGTTGAAAGCTTGCCCACAACGGTCACCGAGCCGCCGCTGGGGACGGTCACATTGCCAACCGAGCCAGTGCCCGTGAGGACGCCGCTCACTTGCACACTGCCAGAAGCATTGAACGAGCCATTTACTACGGCAGTGTTTCCCGCCGGAATGATTAACTGACCGGCCATGTTCCCGACTGAGTTAAATGTCGCCGTCTGAGTGCCGGCCATTTGCGGCGTCAGTTTGCCAGTACCCGCAAGGATACTGCCTGCCGTTTGACTCACTGTCCCGGCTGATACAAGCGTGATGTCCCCGCCGAGCGAGTCCAAGCTCGCGGCAAACCCGATCGTGCTGTTCGTCGTCAATGTGACATTAGTTTTTGACGATCGGATGATATTCTGCGTGACATTGATCGGGCCGCTCTTGCTGTCACCGATGTTTATCGAGCTAGCCGAGATACGGCCCATTTCAGTCGCGGAGATCCCCAAAGTGAGCGGAGAGCCACTCAAGACGTCGTTGCCACCGAGATCAACTTTGGTGCCTGACGTCTGGGGCCGAAACGTCGCTGTTGTGTTGCCGGTCGCGCCAGCTTTGATCGTCGCCAGTGATCCGGTCGACAGATTGTCGGCGACAACAGTAACTGATCCAGCACCGCCGCTCGAGATTGTTCCCGTGTTCGTCAGACTCACGGCAACACCGGTTGGCCCGTTGACGCCAGTGACAGAAACAGTCCCTCCCGACGAGGTAATCGTGGCGCTCACGGCAACTCCGTCGTTGCCTGTGCCGGTAGTCACCCCTCCAGTTCCCTGAATCGTCACGGCTCCGGTCGAGCCCGCGGTGATCTGGCCGGCGTTGATAACCGAAACACCAATATTGGTGCTGGAAGCGCCCGAACCGCCGCCCTGGCCGGTAACTGACACGTCGCCGCCCGAGGAAGTGATCGATCTAGCGTCTACAAGTACTCCGTGATTCGCATTGCCACTGGCTGCTCCCCCGGTGCCGGCGACGGTAACACTGCCCGAGTTGCCTGCCGTGACGATTGCCGAATTCGACAAATAGGTGCCGAAGTTTGAGGCGGATGCTCCGGTGCCTCCGCCGAAGCCGGTGACGGATACGTCGCCACCTGATGAAGTAACGGTCGCGTTTGTGATGAAGACGCCATAATTGGTGTTTCCGGTTTCACCCCCGCCTGTGCCTTGTACGACAACGGGAGCATTGGCCCCGGCAGAGATCGTTGCATTGCCGAGGAGCTCGAGACCATAATTGTTTTTCGACGTTCCGCTGCCACCCCCTTGGCCATTGGCGAATACGCTGCCACCGGCCGATGTAATCGTGCCGCCATCACAAATCAGGCCAATGTTGGCATCGCCTGTCGACACCCCGGCCGTGCCATCGACGCTGACAGCCCCGCTGCCACCCGCTGAGACCTTGCCGCCGGCCACGATGTCGATGCCATGGTTGGTGCCCGACGCGTTGGCGCCACCGCCGTGGCCGGTCACGGAAACATCACCACCTTGGGAGGTAATCGTGCCGCCGGAGATGAAGGTTCCGATGTTTGAGTCGCCGTCGTTGGCTCCCCCAGTTCCATCGAGAACAACTGCACCCAGGCCGCCTGAATCAATGAGGCCACCGCTTTGAACGACGGTGCCAAAAGCGTTGCCAGAGCCGGCGCCGCCCAGACCTAAAACCGTCACGTCGCCGCCGCCCGAGGTAATTCGGCCACCCGCGGTCACATTGATGCCGTGATTGTTTGCGCCAGTGGAGGTGCCACCTGTTCCGCCGACGTTGACCGCGGCCTTGTTCGATGCGGTTATTAGGCCACTGCTGTCGATCATGATTCCGAAGTTATTGTTTGAAGCGCCGGCCCCTCCACCTTGACCTGTTACAGAGACAGCCCCACCGCCCGACTTGATCGTTCCGGCGGATACGTAGACCCCATGGTTGGCGTCGGCACTGGATGCTCCGCCGGTCCCGTTGACGGTTACTTTCCCGGTCGTGTTTCCACCAATGGTTCCCGCCAAAAGGACTCCATACTGTTTTCCACTGCCGCCGTCGCCTCCCAGACCTTCAACAAGGATTTCGCCCGACGTGCTGGAAACGGAGGCAGTCTCGACATCGACACCGACGAACGATCCAGTCGATGTAACCAGTTGCATATTGGCTTGAAGAGTCAGCGAACCCTGAGTGGTGGAAAGGTTAGCGTTCACAAGGATAGTCTTTGGTGCCGTGATCGTGAGAGTGCTCGTGCTCGTCACGCCAATGGCGTCATTGACCGTGACACTCTCAACTCCATCGACCGAAAGACCGCCACTCAAACTAAAGGCCGAAGTGCCGGCGAATGTGAGACCTTGATTATCGCTCAAACCGGCATCGCTGACGACGATTTTATTGACGTTCGCCGTGGGAATGGTGCCCGTGGCATCGCCACTTACCGTGATGTTGGTGCCATCGTTAGTAATCGTGACGTTTTCGGCCGTACTACCCACGGCGTTGTAGGTCACGGTGAGGACATTGGCTGCGAACAGCACTGTCGCCGGCACCAACTTCTCTTCCAGCTGAAGTAAGTGCGGTCGTCGCGTCGCGGGCTTGACCTTAACCTTCGAAAACAAACGATTGAGCCAGTATCTTTTGAGTCCGACGAAGCGACGACATGTCATAAGCGCCATGGTGAAAATCTCGCTGCAATGTTGAAGTGGGCAGAAAAGGCAAACACTAGGTTAGGATGCGGCGATGGAAAGGCAATCGCCGCAACACCCCAATGCGATAAGGAGTTGCGGAAAACTACGCTTTATGCGCAACAACGACGCGCGCGATGTTCTCGCTGTCCAGAATTGGCCGACCCGGTACAAATCTGGACTCAATCAATTTGGAAATGACCTGTTCTGACTGCCCTGCACCAAACTCAAAAATCAACTTCCCGGCGGGCTTTAACCACTCCCCTGCCCCAGCAATTAAGCGATCGATGACCGCAAAACCTGATTCGCCCCCATCGAGCGCCAGGCGAGGCTCGCGGTCCCGCACTTCGGGCGGCAGCGAAGGCAAGTCGCCTGTCGGCACGTAAGGCGGATTGCTTACGATGACGTCAAAGTGTTCCCCCGGGCGCAATGGCCCAAACAGGTCACCGGCGCGGAAATCAATTTGTTTCTCGACGCCATGTCGTTTTGCATTCCTCTGAGCAACGTCGAGAGCCACACTGCTGATGTCAATGCTCACGAACTTCGCGGACTTCATACGTGTCGCCAAACTGATCGCAATGCAACCCGAACCAGTGCCGACATCTAACACTCGAGGTTCGGCTACTCCTTTGAGTGCATCGAGAGCCGCGAGCACGAGGGTTTCTGTTGCGGGTCGCGGCACCAAGACTTCAGGCGTTACCTCGAACTTCAGCAGGAAGAATTCCTTCTGCCCAACGAGATAAGAAACTGGCGTGCCCTCGACGCGGCGCCGAATGAGCTCGCGGAACTTGGCCTTGGCGTCTTCGGCAGGAGTCTCTTGGAATCGCACATAAAGTTCCGAACGTGTGCAACCTAACACGTGAGCCAACAGGACCTGGGCATCGAGGCGTGGCGATTCGATAGTCTTGGAGCGGAGAAAATCCTCCGTCCATTTCAGAAGTGAGCCGATTGTCCACGTTTGGACTGCCGCGCCAGACACGGGGTACTCCTTACCGGCGAACGGCCAACTCTCCGAGCCGTTGCTTCTTGTCGTAAGCCTTCAGAGCCGCGATGACTTCGCCCAACTCTCCCATGATAATCGCATCCAGGCGGTAAATGGTCAGATTGATGCGATGATCCGTGAAGCGGTTCTGCGGAAAATTATACGTTCGAATGCGCTCGCTGCGGTCTCCGGAGCCGATCTGGCTTTTCCGCTGTTGGGCACGCTCCTGATGCAGCTTTTGCTGCTGCAATTCGAAAAGCCGGCTACGCAAAATGCGCATCGCGGTGTCAAAATTCTTGTGCTGGCTACGCTCGTCCTGGCATTTCACTTCCAGACCCGACGGCTTGTGAACAATGCGAACGGCGCTTTCGGTCTTGTTGACGTGTTGGCCACCTGCCCCGCCCGCCCGCATGCGCTCCCACTCAATGTCCTGGTCGCGGATTTCGACCTGGACGACGTCGGGTTCTGGCAGCACAGCCACCGTGGCTGCCGAGGTGTGAATGCGGCCCTGGGTTTCCGTCTTCGGCACGCGCTGAACGCGGTGCCCGCCAGATTCGTAGCGCAAGTCCAGAAACACGTTTTCGCCGGTCACGCTGAAGACGACGTCTTTGAATCCACCCTGCTCGCCGGGGCTAAACGAAATGTCCTCGACTTTCCAGCCACGATCACGGACATAGTGCGTGTACATTCCGTAGAGGTCGCCGGCGAAGAGGGCGGCTTCGTCCCCGCCGGTGCCGGCTCGAATTTCCATGATAATGCTGTCGAAGTCCTCCTCAGGATCCACGAGCAGCAGGTCTTCGAGTTTGTCTTGCAATTCTTGGCGACGCTGGCGAAGGTGGGTCAGCTCCGTCTCCGCGTACGCCTTCATTTCTGGATCGTCGCCGGCCGCGAGCGCTTCCGCTTCTTTCACTGAACTTTCGACCTGCAAGAATTCTTGATAGGGTCGGACCTGCTTGAGCAGGCTCCCGTGTTCTTTCCCGAGCGCAGTCAAGCGCGCGGGATCGCTCAACACTTTGGGATCACCCATAAGCTGTTCGATTTCTTGCGAGCGTGCCAGGGATTTATCGAACGCTTCCCACATGATGTCGTCAAATCTGCAAAGGGAAAAAGAAAACGGCGGCGCGCACTCTGCGCACCGCCGTCACGTTGACCCCAAGCTACTTGGCGGCTTCTTCTTTTTTGCCGCGAGCAGCCCAGTTGTATTTCTTCTGGAACTTCTCGACGCGGCCCGTCGTGTCCACGAACTTCATCTTGCCGGTGAAGAACGGGTGGGAGGCCATCGAGATGTCAAGATTGACGAGCGGGTAGGTATTCCCGTCGGTCCACTTAATCGTCTGACTGGTCTTCACGCACGAGCGTGTCAGAAAGGTGAAATTGGCGGCGTGATCCTGAAAGACCACGGGCCGATATTCCGGATGGATGCCCTTTTTCATGTCCTGCCTCAATCTCGAAACGCTGAATCCTTACAGGGAATGATAGCAAAATGCTGCCGAATCGGCACCTATCCCAGCGCACGCTAACGAGTGAATTCCAGGGCCAAAAGGGTCACATCGTCCCGCAATTTGCGGTCTTCGAGAAGATGGGCTGCCAGGCCCTCGACGAAATCTCCGACCGGCAATCGATTCACTTGTTCCACGGCAGCGAGTAAGGCCTGGTTTCTTTCCCCATCATCGTCGGATACGCCGTCGGTATGAAGGAGCAACTTGTCGCCCGGCAACAACTGACGCGTCTCTGTTTGGAAGTCCGATTCGAATACGCCTAGAAGCGTCCCGCGGGGCTTCCAGAAATCCACGGAGCCCTCGGCCGGAATCGACAATGGATACGGGTGGGCCGCTCGACTAAGGGTTATGCGCCCGTCGTGAGTATCCACGATGCCATAGACCATGGTCGCAAATGGTTGCTCGCGAATTTCCGCGGCCATGAGCTCCTTGTTGAGCTTCTTGAGCACCTCGTCCGGAGGGATGATTCGGTAGCCCTGCGCCGAAATCTCTTTGGTCGCGATGGCGCGCTTGAGATACAGAGCCAAGAGACTCGCGGGCACGCCGTGGCCCATGACATCGGCCAGGTAAAAACCGACGTGGCGTTCGTCGAGCCGCACAACATCGTAGAAGTCGCCGCCGACTGGCCCCTGCGGGCGATAGTGGACTGCGAATCGCACCCGTCCCACTTGGGGGAGTGCCTTGGGCAAAAAACTCGCTTGCAGCCGGCCCGCCATTTCCAAGTCGAGCTTAATCTGATCGTAGGCCTGCTGAAGGTGCTTGCTTGTCTGGTCGGCGTCTTCAATTTTGCGTCGAAGTTGGGATGTCACATCAGCTCGACGCAGGAGAGCGTTGACCTGTGCCACCAACTCAATGGGTGTGGGTTCGAACAGGCAACTGTCAGCTCCGATGGCGAGCGCGCGAGCTTGGTGTTTGTTTTCCGATGTTAGAAAAATAATTGGCGTGTCGGTTCGTTGAGCAGAATGTGTTTGGCAAGCGGCCAATGCTGCATCGGCATTTTGCCGACCGTCAATGATGGTCACGTCGGCGTGGATAACGGGAGCGTCGTCGAGCGCGGCAGAATGGCTGCTCCAGCCGGGCTCTTTGGGCCAATCGCGGTCGGGCCTGTCAGTGACAATAAGAATGACTGGCTCAAGATTTGCCATCAAAAGGCACTCCTTTGGGCACTATAGGCCGGTGAGCCAGCATGCTGCAAGCCGGGTCTTAAGCTCAACAGTGTGCTAAGGTTGTAACGAACCGCTATTGAGGACTCGACGATGACCGCCAACGGGGTGAATTCGGAACGGGAGTGGATCTGCCAAAGCTTGGCTCAATTCGCAGAGCTGGGCGGTGCACCGTTCGTCATCGAAATGATCGAGTTATTTCAGTCGCAATCGGTGAAGCAAATGTCGGAGCTTGACCGCGCCATCGAGAGCAATGACTGGAGCACGGTTCGGCGCATCGCCCACACATTGAAGTCATCTCTGGCCAACTATGGCGTGCGTGAATTGCGATCGGTTGCCCAGAAAATGGAATCCGCGGCGGCCGACGGTGCGACTCACGGAATGCGGGAGCAGTATGATTTTCTGGCCGAAGGAATCGTTCATCTGCGGGAGTTGCTGCCGACCTTGGCAACTGCCGACGTCGCGCATTAACTTCCGCGGCGTGGATACGAGGAGTCTGCGTTTAACCGTGCACCGGGTTTTCTTCGAATAGCCGCAAGACCACTTCCAACATCACCGGTCGCAACAATCGCTTGATACGAGCGGGATCCTGCTTCGTCGCGAATCGGTCGCAGACCGTTTCAAACAGACGCAACGTTTGCGAGAACGAGAGATTCGCCGTTTTCGCCTTTTCTTCGAGCTTATCGAGGCGTTCCAAGAACGTTGGCTCGGCGAATTCCGCGAAGTCGGAACATAGCCCTTCGAATAGCGACACCACGGAGGACATCATCGCATTATCGATTTCGGGAGCTCGGGCCTTCCAGGCGTCCGCCCGGGCCAGGGCCGCTCGGACACTACGGCCGAACAGATCCGCTTCGAGTCCGTCTTTGCTGAAGTAATCATCCGCACCGGCTTCCAAAAGTTCCGCGGCAATTTCGGGTGTGGCGACGCCGGAGATCGCCACGACCGGCAGGTGCGGATTGGTTTGCCGAATTCGCTTGAGGCAATTGAGCCCGTTGCCCTGCTGTAGGTGGTAATCGAGCAAAACGATGTCGCAACCGCGGCGCATGCGATCGATCGCTTCATCTTCGCTGTCAGCCGAAGTGACCTCGAAGTCGAATTCCGGGAGGTTTTTCAGATGCTGCTGCAGCAGGCGGCGCTGGATGGCGTCGTCTTCGACATGCAACACGCGGATTGCTCGAGCCAACATGGATGCTCCCTACTGAGCCAAGCCAAATCGCCGAATCAGCCGGCCGAATAGCGCCGGTGAACCGACAGGGGAATTCGTGAGGGTGGTTTGCGATTCCTCGCTGCGATTGAGCAGCGTTCGTACGACTTTGTCGATATCACCAAGGGCCGGCGAACGCGGCGCTTCCTGCCGCAACGGCCGGCCATGGTTGATCGCTGCCATGACAGACGCGAAGTCGTTGCCGATCGTCAGCAACTCATCCGTGCAAAGAAGGTTCTTCAGCCGCTCAGCGCCGAAGCCTGGCAAGCGCGGGTCATACCGGTTGATGACGATGTGGAGTTTTTTCAGTGCATCGACTCGTTCCAGCGCTTCGCAAACGAGCTTGAGTGTTCGAATCGAAGGGATCTTCTGCTCACCGACGAGGACTACCTGATCCGCGACGGCGAGGGTTTCGAAGTACATGTCGTCATACGTGCAGGGCACATCGAACACGGCATAGCTTGCCATCGAGCGGCAGAGTTCGACCAGCCGAACCACGTCGGTTGGATCGACATTCTTTGGTGTGATTTGGCGATACTCGCCCACGAGGATATCAAACCGCTCGGCCACGCGTGTCAGGGCGTTTTTGACGCCCAAGCTATCGAGCCGATCACCCACGCTGAGCAAATGAGACGTCGTTTGTGCCGGGCTCACGTCGAGATAGGCGGCCAACTTGCCGAGTTGCGTCGAAAGTTCAGAGAGGATTACCGACTGCGAATGCTGAGAAGATAATTCGTACGCCAGATTGACGGCTAACGTCGTAGCGCCGCACCCGCCGGTAACGCCGGAGACAGCAATGGCTTGATTGAGTGAAGACGCATGGCCGTAGTGTTCGGCTATGCAGTCCAAAGCGGCACGAAAATCATCCGGCATGATTGGCATGGGAACCACCTGAGCTGCGCCGGCTCGCATGGCACGCAGCAAAAGGGATTGATCGGGTTGAGAATCGACAATGGCGACAACGGGTTGACCGACAAACGTTCCGCTCAAATGCTTGAGCTTGGAGAGGTCATTGCTGCCACGCAGCTGCATGACGAAAAGCCGCAAGGGCGATGCGACATTGCGGAGTGAGCTGATCGCCTTGTCAACGTCCGAATACTGCCCTTCGAGGCTGGCTTGCTGATAGTCGAGCATGCTCAGCACGTTCCGCTGGACCGCATCCTGGCAACCGACAAGAGTGACGCTCAACGGGTACATAAGAGCTTCCGTGACCGTGCAAGCCGTCGAATGCTCTCCCACGGCGCATTGCAGGGTCCGCGCAATCCTAGCCCGCGAATTTCGAGAATGCCATTTGCGAAAGCTGCGCCGGCACTCCTCATGGCCGGCACAATCGGCAGTTCCGGCTTCCCGCTTTCAGCCAAATCGGGTATGAGAAAGCCCTGCTTTGCGAGGGAGTTATGCCACGGGTGGCGTTTGTACACGACTGGTTGACAGGACTCCGTGGCGGCGAGAAATGCCTTGAGCGGCTGATTAGGCTGTTCCCGGACTGCGAGATTTTCACGCTGTTTCACCGTAAAGGCTCGACCTCGCCAACAATCGAGTCCCGGCCAATTCAGCCCAGTTGGCTTCAGCACCTCCCAGGTTGGCGGCGATACTACCGCTACCTGTTGCCGCTGTTCCCGCGCGCGGCGCGATGGAAGATCGAAGATTGCGACCTGGTTGTGAGTCTGAGCCACTGTGTTGCCAAGTCAGCCATTGCACCGGTTGGGGTGCCGCACGTTTGCTACTGCTTCACGCCGATGCGCTACGCTTGGCACATGAAGGACCAGTATTTCGGTACAAGCCGGTCGCTCAAAGACCGAGTGCGGGATCGCTTGCTAAGCAGCTTGCGGGAGTGGGATCGCACAACGTCGAACCGTGTCGATCACTTTGTCGCAATCAGCAAGACGATTGCGAAACGCATCCATGAAAGTTATGACCGGGACAGCGAAGTGATCTTCCCTCCGGTGGATACCGATTTTTATCGGCCTGCTCCAGTCACCCGCGAAGACTATTACCTTGTCGTCTCGGCACTGGCGCCTTACAAGCGAATCGACTTGGCCATCGAAGCATGTCAGCGGGTCAATCGCAACCTAGTCATCATCGGCACCGGCCAAGACGAGCAAAAGCTTAAGGCCAAGGCCGGCGGCAACGTCACCTGGCTCGGCTGGCAGCCCGACTCCGTGATCCGGCATCACATGCAAACCTGTCGAGCGTTAATCTTTCCTGGAGAAGAAGACTTCGGCATTGTGCCCGTTGAGGCGCAGGCGTGCGGGGCCGCCGTCATTGCGTTCGGTCGAGGCGGTGCGACCGAGACTATTGCCGGATTGGGTAATTCGGCAAACCCCACGGGCCTTTTCTTTTCCGAACAATCAAGTGAATCTCTTGCCGAGGCTTTGCTGCGCTTCGAGGCACGTCGCGGTGAGTTTGACCCGAATGCTGCGCGCCTAACGGCGATGGATTTCTCGGCCGATCGATTTGATGAGAAGATCTCCAACTATCTCGCTGCGGTTTTGGCTCGGCGAACATTTCGTCACTCGCGGGCTGCATAGCATATTGGCGTTGCTGGCGATTCTGCCTTGAATCGGGTAAGTTAAAACCATTGCGTGGACCGGAGAAGGATGAACACGTGGACGTACGAACTGCCCCCGAACCGCCGGTCGCGTGGCAGGGATTGTTGGGATACCTGAACTTTTCCGACGGCCGGCCCGACATTCGCTTTCAGCAACAACTCCACGCCGCGTTTCAACTTGTGGCGGGCGAGGCCGACCCATTAGCGGCGCTAGCGGCACGTCTGCAAACGCAACTATCGATCCTGCACCAAGGCACTTCGCCGGCATTCCGAGACATCGAACAGGCCCGCTCGATCATCGACCTTGGACTCAGTGACTTGCCGTCGGCCTATCTAGAATTCCATTCCGATCTACTGGCACATCAAACTTCGGCGAAGGTGTTTACCCCGTTTTTTCTGGCGCGGTCGTTTGAAGCCCTTCTCGAGCGGCGCCAGCGGGGCGGCGACTCGCACGATGTGATCGTTACTGACTCCATCGCTCGGCTCAATGACTACGTGGGTTATCGCCCCGTGCCGGTCTTAGAGACGCGGAGTTCGGTCGATTTCTATCCCCATGAAAAGGTGCGTCCGGTCCCGCTCTATCTACGCGGCGTCGGCGTTGCGGCTGGCCCGTATCAGGCCGTCGTATTGCAAGCCCTGAAACTCTTGGCATCGGTACCGCAAGATTTGCTCGATGAAGCGCACTTCGACGCGGATGCGCTCGATGAACTGGCATTCGACCCGCGTGCCTACGACCACAATCACCCCGCCAATCGCCGGCCGAATTATGTCTTTGGTGAATGGGACCCGCACCAGTTTGATGCAAAAGGCCGGTTCTCACGGTACGTCGTTCGGCAGGTAATTCTCGATTTATTGCTCGACTGGATTGCTCAGGGCCGCAATCTTCAATTTCGCGTTGATCCAGAAACTCGACAGCTCGTGGCATCGTTTATGGTGCCAAGCAATGATGGCGATCGGCTCTTCGATGCGGGAGCGGTGCTTGCGGGCACCATTCTCATGGCGACCATGTTGAGCGGTAGTACTCCTGCTTCGCACGATTCATCGGTCACGTTGGCTACGCTCGTTCCTCTGATTGCTAAATTGCGGGACAGTTATTACCAGCGATTGATTAACTCTTTCGAAGAGCCGCGCGCGAGCCGGCTGAAAGCCGACGCCGCTCAGACTCGCCAGCCGTTTGGCGGCGCACGGCAAGCACTCAATCAAGCTTTGGCGCGCGATCGTGCTTTGCACCTTCAAGAACGCCACTTAGCCGTGATTTTTGCGATGCTTGGCTTGCCCGCCATGAGCCGGGAGCGTGCCAGGAAGATCCACGCGCCGGGAGTGCGATTCGTCATCGAAGCCCGCATCCGCCTCACCGAAGCGTCGCTAGGTTGCGAGCGAGGCCAACCGGAAACCGCCATCCCGCTGCTCGCGGAGACGGGCAATCTCATTCAGCGAGGAATCGACTGTGGCGGGCTCGTCGATCCGTGGAGCATCCTGGCATTCCAGGGGCTTTATCCCCTTTTCCAATCGCGCGAAGATGCGGTTCACGACCCGCGAATTGATGAATTGCTGGGTCTGATGAACGATCTGTTCGAGGGCTACTCGAATGTCGTCATTGAAGCAGCCGCCAAAGGGCAATCGGAGCTTCGCGAACAAGCGCTGACCGAGATGCAGCAATGGGCCGACTCGTGGGACCGATTCGCCACGCATGAAGTCTCTGAGGTTCGGCGAGTACACGGCGGCGAGCATGTCGAAGCCGCTGATCACGTCGCAACAGCGCTTGCGCGCTGGCGGCAAGCAGGCGGAAAAACCGCACACGCAGGTCCCTCGGGCTCAGTGGCTTTCTGGCGCGATCACTTAGAAGGCTTCAAAACGCCAGCAGCCTTCGCGCGCGTCGTTGCAGCGCTGCTCGAACGGAATGACTATCCCGCATCGATGGCACTTTTGATGACGTGGCTTGATCAATCGCCCAAGGTCTCACTCGGCGAAGGCGATCATTCGTTTCAGAAGTTGGCCAAGAGGTGGATGAAGGCGGTTCGCTGGGAGCCCTCCGAACGTGCGAGGCTCACGGCACGTTTCTTTGAACTGCTCGAAGCGAACGCCGATGAATATTGGCTCACGCCAGACCTAGAAAGCCGCTCCGCAGCGCGTTCCGAAGATGAGGGCGAGACCTTCGAAGCCGCCTACGAGGGCATGACATTCCAGGACAGCACCGACGATGGATTCGAAGGCTCGCTGATCGGCGATGAAGGTGAACGGCGGCCATTTTCACTCGAAGATCAAGCCGAAGAGATGCGCGAACGGCTGCGGTTCCTTGGCACCTTGGCCGAGTTGCTTCGCATTGCGGGAGCAGGTGACGGGATTGAACCAAGCGTGGCGGCGACGTGGCGGAAACTGTCGACCAATCGATCGCGCGAGCTGGAAGTGTTGCTTGACCGGCTGAACGACGTGCCATTGCCGGCGCCCGAAGCGGCTTCATTTGAATCGACGGTTGAATATGATCGCCGGCGCGAAATCAAAGAAACACTCTTAGAAGAGGGCATCAGCGCCGCCCTCGCATTTCGACAAGCCGTGCGGGCTCTGGGCGCGGGCCGCAGCAAGGGTCAGTTTCCTTGGGAGTCGGCGGCATCCGACCTCGAACGGGCCATCATGACCGGAACACTCGATACCGTTCGCCAATCGCTACGGAATTTCCTGCGCGTATTTGCCGACGAGCCTCTGCTCTACATCCCGCTAGGCTCGGGTGGACATCCGCATCAAATCTTGCGCGCTCGTGCAGCCCAAGCGATGTTGCAGGCGCTTTTGGAAACGCTGCCACGCCTTGGGTTGACCCGCGAATCATTCCAGCTCACGCGCATTGCGCGAAAGATGGAGGCCAATAGCCCGCCCGAGGGCCGACGCGTCACTGAGTTTGATCGGTTGTTTCCGGTGGGCTTGCGAACGACAATCGAAACGCTGATCGACGCCATCCAAGAAGAGCCACTTGAGCCGCCGCCGCCCGACATTCAGCAGATGCTGAACTCGCTGACTGAACCGTATCTGAAGCTGTGGCTGAAACACAGCCAGTCATTGCGGCTGTCGATCTTGGAGACTGTTCAAGGGAACGAGGAATGGGATCGAATCGAAGCCTTCATCCGTGACCACGGCGAAGAGCTATTCACCGCGCAGTCGCTGAACCTAGCAAATCTGCGGGCTGTGATTCATCGGGGAGTGGAGGATTGGATCGAGCAATTGTCCGCGCTCGAAAATCCGCCGGAGCAGTTTCTCGCTGCTTTGGATAACTCCATGCCACGGAGCCAGGCGATCCGGTTGATCGAGATTATCTTTCAGGCGATCGCCGAGAACTACGACGAGTACAAAGATTACAACACGACCACATCGCAATCGGATTACGGCAACAACCTGTTTATCCTGATCGACTATTTGCGCTTGAAGACGGCGTATGAGCGGGACAACTGGCGAATGCGGCCACTGTTTCTCACGCACGAGATCCTCTGCCGGCGTCGCCGCACCGGTGACGCCGCCCGCTGGCAGGAAGTAATCTCGGTCTACATGCAAGCCACGGCTCAGCAGCACTTACGAGAATTGGAGCGGCTCGAAACCCGGCACGGGGTCAAGCTGCGAACGGTGCGCGAACGTCTGGAAGAGCGATTCGTCGCGAGTCTCGCCCAAGATCGACTGGCCGCTCACTTGGCACCACTGTGGGAATCGATCCGCCAAAACGACGCGCAACTCAATGATCGCCTCGCTCGGTTCAAAGAAGCCTTGAGCGGCTTCTCGGCGAACCCGGTCGGGGCGGGCGTGGATACTCCGCAGTGGATTCGCCGGCTGGAGCGCGAGATCGCCCAGATCCGTTCACGTGAAACCAAGCCAGCGAAGGATCGCCCCACGACACCTCCTCTCTCTACCTTGCGGCAACAGTTGGCCGGCGATTGGGAAAAGGCTGATGATTTGGCCTAAGCGGGGTTTTTGCCTTAATTCCGCGAAAAAAGAACTGCCGGAAATGCCTGCACCATGTGAATTCGCCTTTCGTCCGAAAAAAAGCTATTGTTCGAACGCCGGATTGACCGGACGGGCGGTTTATTGTTGACGTAGGCTGCGACGAACCCCTATGCAAAGTCACGAGTGGTCCGAACTGTTTCGAATGATCCCTGCGGATCAGATGAACCAGCTCGTCATCATGACGAACAATGGCATCGAGCTCAACATTGAGCTACTCGTGCGCATCGACCCAGGCCATGTGATCTTCCGCGGTCGCGTCTCCGGGCAAAACGATGACGGCCGACTGTTTTTCCTGCCCTACGACCAGATCACATATCTGAATATCAATCGGTTCGTCAAAGAAGACGAAATCCGCGATCTTCTTGGCACGACCGGCTATTTGCCGTCTCGACCGACGAATGAGACGACGGCTCCGATGGATGTGATCGAACCCGACGTGGCACACAATTCCTTCGTTACGACGACTGCCGCGACGGCGACATCGATGATTCCCCGGCCAGTCCCCATTTACGCTCCGCCGGCACCGGTAGCCTCGCCAAACCCCCGCCCGGTCGTCGCGCCGCCGCCTCCTCCGGTCGCCGCAGAGGCCCCGGGCAACGCAAAGAGCAGCATTCTCGATCGATTGCGTGCTCAGCGAACTGCCATGAAGGGCCCATCGCGGTAGTCGCAACTCTTCAGTTCAACTATCTTTTAAGAATGGATTCGCTGTTACCTCCTGTTTGCGATCTTCCTCCGCCTGAACGGCCCACGTCTGATCAACCGGGCGGCTTCGGCTTGTTTGTTCGCGTTGAGCGGCAATGGGGCCGGCTGCGCCGCTGGTTCATGCGGAAGTTTCGTCCCGGGCATGTCAACCTCTGGAAGGGCCGCCGACGCGGTCATTGCGAGCGGTTTACCGAGGACGTGATCGACCCGCGCGACTTGAAATTCATCCGCAGCGTGTGCGGTTACGATTTTGATCCTGCCCTCGACGTTTATCGGCGACGTGAGACTCTCGGTTTTGCTCGCTACGGATACGCGGAACTTGTGGGCTTCAGCGTTCTCTTTGGTTTGGGTTCGACACTGGGCAGCATTCTCGCCGTGCTTGTGCATCCGGCGTTTTTCTTGATCTCCACGATTTGCGTTGTCTTTTGGGTGGAAGTCATCTGGTTCTTTCGTGATCCAGAACGGATCGTTCCTTCCGATCCGAGAAGTGTCGTTAGCCCGGCCGACGGCACGATCACGCATGTTGAGACGGTCAACGAACCGGGCATCGGATCGAAGTGCCTTCGGATCAGCATTTTCCTGTCGGTGTTTAATGTTCACGGCAATCGGATCCCGAGAGATTCTCGAGTCGAAGAAGTCAGCTACTTTCGCGGGCGATACCTCGACGCACGCCATCCCAATTGCGCCGCCCAAAACGAACAGCTCTGGCTCGATCTGGTCGATGCGCAGTCGCAAGTGCGATTCCGGGTCAAACAGATCTCTGGTGCGATCGCTCGGCGGATCGTATGCTGGCTGCGCTTGGGCGAGGTAGTGAAAGCCGGCGATCGATACGGCATGATCAAGTTTGGCTCGCGAACCGATTTGATCGTTCCGAGCGAGCATATCAGCGAAACTTTGGTCAAAGTTGGCGACAAAGTCCGCGGCGGTGTGACAGTTTTGGCCAAGTGGCAATAGTTGCTTAAGTTCGAAGCTCAGGACGTCCGGCAATGAACGATCCGAGCGACCTGCACCTGATATTGTTGATCCCGTTGCTGCCGGCCCTGTTCTTCCTTTGGGGCTGGGTCGAGTGGACGCGGGGCCAGGCTCCGTCGAATCGCCAAGACTTGGATAGCCTTTTGCATGAGAAATACACGGGCGGTTTCGCTCGATTTGCGCGCCGGGTGCGGGAGCATCGACGATCGAGATGCGTTAGCACGGATCACCCAGCAACGCGAGATTCACTCGAAAAATTGATTGCCACGAAAAACAAGATTCATTCTGAACTAATGCCGCATCACGACTGAATGCGATCGCCGACCATTTCAGGCACCCGCGTTTCGATGTGACGGCCCGTTTTCCATTCGTCGCCGGCCCGAACCACTTCGCGATACAGGGTATCCCGCTCCACCGGAATGCGCCCGGCTTCGCGAATGAGCGCCCGCAAACTTTCTACCGTCAACTCCTGGGGCGTCTCGGCACCCGCATCGTGGTAGATCTTCTCGTGCACGACCGTGCCATCGATGTCATCCGCGCCGAAATTCAGGGATAGTTGCGCGGTGGGAATGCCGAGCATCACCCAGTACGCCTTGATGTGCGGGAAGTTATCGAGCATGAGGCGGCTGATGGCGATCATCTTGAGGTCCATCATGCCGCTCGGCTTTTGAATGTGCGACAAACCGGTATTTTCGGGGTGGAACGCCAGTGGAATAAAGGTCTGGAAGCCGCCGGTTTCATCCTGCAATTCGCGCAACCGAATGAGATGATCGATGCGGTGCTCGGGCCCTTCAATGTGGCCATAGAGCATTGTCGCGTTGGACTTGAGTCCAAGCTGATGCGCCTCACGATGGATGCGAATCCAACTGTCGGTGTCAGCCTTGTGCTCGCAGATTTTGTCGCGCACGTCAGCGTGGAATATCTCGGCGCCACCCCCCGGTAGACTGCCAAGACCTGCCGCCTTGTACTCAGCGAGGATATCTTTCGTTGAGCGGCCAGTCAGGCGCTGGAACCAATCCCATTCTACGGCGGTGTATGCCTTCAAATGCAGCCGTGGGTGCGCCGCGTGAATGATCTTGATGACGTGGAGATACCACTCGTACGGCAACTGGTGATGTAAGCCGCCGACGATGTGCAATTCCGTCGCGCCTTTCCGCTCGGTTTCGGCGGCGCGTTCCAGGATTTGCTCGTCCGTCATCACGTAGCCGCGCGGGCTCTTGAGGTCGGCCCGAAACGCGCAGAAGGTGCAACGGTAGACGCAGACGTTGGTCGGATTCAAATGTTCGTTGACGTTGTAATAGGTGAAGTTGCCGGACTTCCTTTCCCGGACGGTATTGGCCCGCTCACCGAGGGTGAACAGATCGGCCTCGGTTTCCAGAGCGATGCCATCGTCGAACGAGAGGCGCTCGCCGGCGACGACTTTGTCGCGGATTTGGTCGAGTCGATTGAACGTCATCACTTGTCTTCCTTCGACTGCTCCATTAACCGCAATAAGTAGCCGGAGTTAACGGTGCCCAACTTCCCGGTTTGCACTAAGTTTATTGAACTCAAATGCCCAAACGCGTTCTGCTTCATGAACGGACTTACGAATCTTAACATCATAACTAGCGACGTGGTCGACAAGGATGTCAGGCGCATTCGGGTCGATCACATGCTCTCGAGTCATGGCCGCTGCATCGCCAGCTCGCAACTCGAAGTTCCTCAGGCGATCACGGTCTTCGTTTAGAGCAATTCGCGCCTCGAAAGGCCCTTTCCACTCCGATGCGTCGGACTCTCGGCCGAGATAGCAATAGCCGCTCAACTGCAGCCCATTTCCAGCGCGATGCACGGCCTGCGGCATGAAGCCATCGCACCATTGGTCGATCGTGCGTTCCAATTGAAAACGACGGAGCATTGCATCCAAAAAACTAAATTCCCAATTCAAGCAGAGCTGGTACAGCGGACTCTCCGATTCTCGATCCCAATCGTACATACCCATATTGAGCATCTTATCGACGTATTGCACCATAACTTTTTCGAGAGATGCTACCGTTTCTGCAATCGGGCGAACGATCTCCATTACCGCATTGATTTTTGGTATCACGTCACTCAATTGCGCACGGTGGGAATATATGTTTAGCCGTCGGGGACCGTGGTTCCAATCGATTGGATGCGATGTGAAATCAACTCCGGGAGCGAGAGTTCTGAATTCCTTCGCAAACAATTCATATTCTGCTTCGGTAAGACCAAACGCTACTGAGACATGCGTTTGTTCGTCTTTTGGTTGAATCATTGCAACACGACGTTTGGTGTCATACCTTCCTTAGGCCAATACGCAGCGGTTGCCCGTCAATCTTTACAGCATTTAGGTCGATTCCTTCAGCGGACGATAGCCAATCAACGACCTGTGTTTCCGCCGCGATCGTTTCCTTGTGTGCCGTAATCGCTGTTTTCAACGCTGGCGAATCGGTCTCCAAATATAGCGCGATCTTGTCAGCCAGATCGAGGTCAGCGTTTTTCCGAGCATCCTGCACGAAGCGGATGATTTCGCGGGCCAGGCCTTCGGCTTTCAACTCGTCGGTGATGCGGGTGTCGAGCGCGACCTGAGTCCCACGGTCCGCGTTGCCGACCCAACCTTCTTCGGCAACCCAATCGATGACGAAATCGGCAGCATCGAGTGTAACGCCAGCCAGACTCAATTCACCAGCGAGTCGTGACTCTAAGTCAGCCGGGCTCAGCCCGGCCAACTCCACCTCGGCTTGTTTCAAATTCGGACCCAATTTTGGGGCGGCCGACTTCTTGTTCAGACGCCCGCTGGCGCGAAGGAATTTGTCACTTTGAAAATTGACTCGCTTCACGTTCAACTCTTCTTCGAGTTGACTCGCGAATCGGCTGGTCGCTCGGCCTTCAACTTCTGAGCCATGAATGCGCAACTCGGCTAATGGCTGGCGAACCTTGGCCTTAGCCATGTTGCGGGCCGCACCAGCGAGACGCACCAACCGGAGCAGCGCGTCTACTTCGTCGGACAGTTCCCGATCAACCAGTTTTTCATCGGCGGTCGGATACTCTGCGAGATGCACGCTCTCAGTTTCCGCGAAGTTTCGCCACATCGTTTCGGCCAGGAATGGAACAACGGGTGCGATGAGCTTCATCAGCGTTTGTAACACGGTGTAGAGCGTCTGATAGGCGGCCAGTTTGTCGCGCTTGCCGGCGTCGTCAAGTTCGGCATTCTTGCTCCAAAATCGCCGGCGATTGCGTCGCACGTACCAGTTGCTGAGCCGGTCATCGACGAAGCTCTCGACCTCCAAGCAAAACGCCATCACGTTGTACGACTCGAAACTCTCGCGCGATTTTTGAATGAGCAACTGCAAGTCCGAAAGAATCCAACGGTCGATGTCAGGGCGATCCTTCACGGGGACTTGCGGCGCATTGGTGTCAAAACCGTCGAGCCGGGCGTAGTTGATGAAGAAGGCGTACACATTCCAAAGTTTGATGTGAAACTTCGCCCGCACCTCGTCGGCGGGGCCGTAACCGAAGTTGATGTTCACCGCCGGGTCTTTGCGGCAATAGAGCCACCGCATGACGTCGGCGCCCATCTTGTCGGCCGCTTCGTTGAACTCAATCGAATTGCCTTTGGTCTTCGACATCGTCTCGCCATGTTCGTCACGCACGAGCGCGTGGCCCACCAGCACACGGAATGGCGGACGCCGCTCCATCATCGTGCTCATGGCCAGGATGGCGTAAAACCAGTTGCGGAATTGACCCGGAAAACTCTCGGTGATGAAGTCAGCGGGGAACCACTTCTCCCATTCGGCCCGGTCGTGGTTGTAACCCATTGTGGAGTACGGCACGATGCCGGCGTCGAGCCAAGGATTGCCCACATCGCCGATCCGCGACATCAAGTTGCCCGTCTTCGGATTGCGAATCTTGATCTGATCAATCCAAGGCCGATGGGGCGTGTGGCCTTCGAATTCGGTCCAACCCTCGACGGCTCGTTCTTTCAACTCTTCGCGCGAGCCGATGACCTCAAACTCGCCGGTGACCTCATCCACCCAAATCGGCAGTGCGAGTCCCCAAAAGCGTTTCTTGGAGATCATCCAGTCGCCCATCTGTTCGAGCCATTTCAGCTCGCGGGCGGACCCGTTGATGACCTCGGGCAGGAATTTGACTTGTCGGGTGACGTCCATGATCTCGTCGCGCCAGCTCATGTTGATGAACCACTCATCGACGAGCCGGAACAAGAGTTCAGTCTTGCAGCGCCAGCAGTGCGGATAACTGTGCGGATATTGTTCCGTGGCAAAGAGCCGGTTTTTCTTCTTCAGGTCTTCCAGGATTCGATCGGCAGTGTTCGGATCAACCGCTGCTGCGCCTTCAAGCCAGCCAAAACCGGGAAGAAATACGCCTTCATCATCCAGCGGCGCGATGGGCGGCAGACCCTGTTCTCTGCCGAGGACAAAGTCCTCGCGGCCGCAACCGGGCGCGATGTGCACGATGCCGGTACCGGTGGTTGCACCGACTTCTTTCCAGGCCACAACACGGTGTGCGTCTTTCGCGGCGACCGGTGGCGCCCACTTTTGCTTGGCAACGACTTCTGCGAGCACGGCTGGAAAGCCGCCCGGATTTGCTTGGGCCGGCAGCTCGTCGAAGGGTCCGTCGTAGGTCCAGCCGACCATTTCGGCCCCAGTCAATTCGCCGAGAACCTCGACTGGCTCTTTTCCCTTCTCTTTGAAGAGTTGTTCGATCGATTTAAGCCGCGACACGCTTTTTTTCGCGTCGCGGCTCACCGCTTCGCCCTCGACATCAACTTCGTCTACGGGTTGCTCGTCTTCCGAGCGCTGCGCGGTGAACGCCGTTTTGCCGAGGTAGTAGATCTCGCCCTTGTGCCGAAGCTTCAGATAAGTCAGTTCCGGGTTCACGGCCGCGCCGACGTTGCTTGAGAGCGTCCACGGTGTGGTGGTCCAGACGAGCAAGTTTTCGCCCGCCCGATCGCGCAGCGGGAACTTCACGAACACCGACTTGTGGGTGACCAGCTTGTAGCCTTCCTTGACTTCCATCTCGCTCAGGCCGACGCCGCAGCGCGGGCACCAGGGCATCGCATCGAACGCGCGATAGATCAATTTTCGATCGTGGCATTTCTTGAGGAACGCCCAGATGGTGTAGTTGTTCTCTTCGGACATTGTGAAGTACGACTTTCGCTCGCCTGACGGTTTCGCCCAGTCAGCATCAGTGCGGTCCCAATTCATCCACTGCCCGAGGCGAACGGATTGCTCGGTCTGCATGCGAGCGAATTTGTTGACGCGCTCTTTGCACAGATTGACGAACTTCTCAATGCTCGCGAAGGGATTCCCGGGCACGAGATTCTCGATGTCGCGCTTCGAGGCGAGTTTCAATTCCTTCTCAACCTCGACTTCGACCCACAGGCCCTGGCAGTCGAAGCCGTTTTGGTAGCGTTCGTCGTGGCCAGTCATCGCGAAATAGCGTTGAAAGGCATCCTTATAGGTTCGGCCCCAAGCGTGGTGGACACCCATTGGGTTGTTGGCGGTGATCGGCCCGTCGAGAAAGGACCAGCGCGGCTTGCCGCGGTTCTTATCGCGCAGCTTTTCGAAGATGAGTTGCTCGTCCCAAAATTTCAGGATGGCCCGTTCCTGAGCCGGGAAATCGACTTGGGTTTCGACTTTTTCAAAGCGGGACGCCATCGTCGCTCCGACAAATTCTAAGAGTTAACCGCAGAGACGCAGAGACCGCAGAGAAAACGCAGAGAAGATGTCCTCTCTGGATTTCTCTGCGTCTCTGCGGTTAACTCTTTCACGGTAAGTTTCCTTGCACGGGAATAAGGTTCCATTCTACAACCCTCGCCTGCCACGTCGCCCTCCGTAAGACTGGCCTCACCATGGCAGATCGATTGCGAATTGCGGTGCTCTTGAGCGGCAGCGGTCGCAGTCTGCAAAACCTGCTTGACCGCTCCGCCGCCAACGATTTGCCGGGCGACGTTGTGCTGGTGATCAGCAATCGGGCGGAAGCTTTTGGATTAGAGCGTGCGCGATCGGTTGGCATTCGCGCCGAAGTGGTGTTGAAGAAAGAGCATGGCGGACGATTCAGCCAACGCATCTTCGACCTGTGCCGAGAGGCGAGGGTTGACCTCGTTTGCATGGCCGGTTTTCTGCAACTCATTCACATTCCCGAAGACTTTGCCGGACGGGTTCTCAACATCCACCCGGCATTGCTCCCAGACTTTGGCGGGGCCGGGATGTATGGCGATCGTGTGCACGAAGCCGTCCTCAAGGCGGGAGTCAAAGAGACCGGGTGTACGGTGCATGTAGCCGATAACGTCTACGACAACGGCCCGGTGCTCGTGCAGAAACGTGTACCTGTGTTGCCGGGCGACACAGTGCATTCACTGGCTGACCGGGTGTTCGCGGCGGAGTGTGAGGCGTACCCGGAAGCGATTCGCCTTTGGGCGCAAATGCCGCGAGTAGACCAAGGCGATTAACTTTGTTGGCCGATGTCTTTACGAAACACCATGCCGGGGAAACTGATTTTGGCGACCGCGGCGTAGGCATTCGCACGAGCCGTCGCCATTTTGTCGCCGAGCGCAGTTACTGCTAAGATGCGGCCGCCGTCGGTAATGACTTGGCCATGGGCCATCGTTGTTCCGGCATGGAACACCTTGACGTCTGGCAACTGGCTCGCCTCGTCCAACCCCGAGATGCGTTTCTCTTTGGCGAAACTACCGGGATACCCGCCGCTCGCGAGGACGACAGTCACAGCAGGCCGCGGGTCCCATTCCAGCCCGGCTCCCGTAAATTCCTCGAGTCGATCATCGACGACTGCTTCCAGCAGTCCAATTAAGTCGCCACGGAATCGCATCAGGATGCATTCGGTCTCGGGATCGCCGAAGCGGCAATTGAACTCCAGCACGCGCGGACCCTGCGGCGTAATCATCATGCCCGCGAATAGGACACCCCGAAACGGCGTGCGTTTGCGGCGAAGGGCATGTACCGTCGGCACAATGACCGTCGATTCGATCTTGCCAACCAATTCATCGGTCATGCGCGAAGCCGGACTGAAAGCTCCCATGCCTCCGGTGTTGGGACCGGTATCGCCGTCCCCCAGCCTCTTGTGATCTTGCGCAGTCGGCAACGTGACCACGGCACGTCCGGAAACAAGAGCGAGTACACTCACCTCCGCGCCGGACAGAAGTTTCTCTACGACAATCTGGCGACCGGCGGGCCGGCCAAACTCTTCGCGGACCATGATGCGTTCAATCGCCACGAGAGCTTCTTGTGGCGTTGCACAGACGAATACACCCTTCCCCGCGGCCAAGCCATCGGCTTTAACCACGAGCGGCTCGTCGCGGCTCTCGACATACGTCCGAGCTTGTTGCGGATGATCGAATGTTTGGAATTCCGCCGTTGGCACATCGGCGTGCCGCATCAACCGCTTGGCGAAAACTTTGCTGGCTTCAATCTGTGCCGCTTCGCGCGTCGGACCGAACACTTTGAAACCGGCGTCTTGAAACGTGTTGACAATGCCGAAAGTGAGCGGTTCTTCCGGACCGACAACGACCAAACCCACGTCTTCCTTTTTCGCGAAGCGGATCAGCCGATCGAAGTCATTGACGTGAGTCGTGATCGGCACATTGATACCGTCGCTGGCGGTGCCGGCATTGCCGGGAGCGCAAAAGATTTTTCCAGCTCGCGGCGATTGAGCGAGCTTCCAAACCAGGGCGTGTTCGCGACCGCCTTTCCCGAGGACGAGAACGTTGATTCGATCGGTCACGGTACGCTTCCTGGGGCCGCAAAGTCGTTACTTCCCTCACGATACGAATGCTGCGCCCTAAATCGCAGTCACACTGCCCAATCGGGCCTATGAGTGCCGTGCAAATCAAAAGAATGAATATTTTGTGTCGATACAAGTTGTTAATCCATAACCACATACGTCTCGATAACTCGGATTTCCAGAGGGTTTCGAGGGCCGACGCCGGAAACCCCAATGGCACCGGATTTTGCAGCTTTCTCTCATCAGATTTGGGGCCCTTATGAGGGTGCTCCTTGTTCATCGACCCCTCGGCGGGGGGGCTACAATGCTAGCGTTGGACGACGGCTTGAGTGCTTTGCTCAGGCCCTAAAGGTGCTCTATGCGAACTGCAACAATCAATTGCCGGGAGGTCCTTCGCGCGACTGATCCGGTGCTAAATCGCGTCCGCGATATTTACGAGACGAGCTTCCATTCCTCGGAGCGCATCCCCTGGGATTGGCTGACTTGGTCGTTGACGGCGGCGTGGCCTCATGGCCGGAAAACGCACATGTTGACCGCCCGGCGAACCACAGCGAGCGGCCGAACGCAGACGCTGGGATTCATCGTGGCCTCGTTTCTGCCGCGGCTGGGTGGATACATCTCTTACGTCGCGGTTGACCCGCGCGCAAGAGGCCGAGGCGTCGGCGCGTTTCTGTACAAGTCGGCGATCCGTCGGCTGCGGCGCACGGCGCATGAGTCGGGTTTGCGGATGCCGTGCTTGATTTGGGACAGCCGGCCGCCAAGCCCAAGCGACCCTGTGGAGGTGCGCGAGAATTGGGAAAGCCGGCTGCATCTGTTCAAGAAAATTGGCGGCCAGTGGATTGAGGGCGTCCAGTTCACGTCGCCGAACTTTTTGAATCCCCGAGCCGGCGACGTACCGCTCGAGTTTTTCCTGAAGCCGGTGGAGGCGTCGGCCGAGCGGTTCAGCGACGCAAGGATACGCCGCGTCATTCATGGGTTGCTCAGCCGAGTTTATCGACTGGATCCTGAAGGCCGCGACAGGGATCTGTTGCGCGAGTACGCTCTGTTGCGGCTCGCGCCGATCGCGTGAGCACGTTTCATTCAACTACAGTGGCTGCGCGTTGGGTGGCACCCGGCGCGCAGCCTTTTTTTGAAGATGCCTGGATCGAAATTGTTGATGGCCGAATAACGGCGGTAGAACCGCGGCGTGGTCGTTCCGCCGAGTTTGATTTCGGCGATGCGGTCATCCTGCCTGGGTTGGTGAATGCCCACGCACATCTTGATTTGACTGGTGCGCTCGGCCTCACACCGCCAAGATTGCCATTTCCCGACTGGTTGCGAGATGTGATTGCATTTCGGCGAAATCGCACACCAGCACAAGTGGCCGCTGACATTGCGGTCGGAATTCGCGAGTCGATCGCATCCGGCACAACACTGGTCGGGGACATTGCGAGCCAAGGGGCGTCGTGGAATGCTCTTGCCGGCTCACCGTTGAAGGGCGTCCTGTTTCATGAGTTGCTCGGGCTGACGGAGGAGCGAGCGGCTTCGTCGCTTCAGTCCGCGAAGAGTTGGATTGAATCTCTAGGGTCTTCGTCCTCGTCCATCACTCAGGCCGCGGGTCCGCTCCCGCAACTCACTAGTTCCCTCCCCCCGGCCTCCGGTCCCCTCCCCCCTTGTGGGGGAGGGATAGGGTGGGGGGTTGAGCCCTCGCGCGCTTCCACCCCCCACCCTATCCCTCCCCCACAAGGGGGGAGGGGACCGGAAGGCCGGGGAAGGGAACAAGAATCCGACAAATGGAAACAGCTACGCTTGCGTCCCGGCTTAAGCCCGCATGCGCCTTATAGCTTTCGCTTTGATCGACTCGTGGACATTGCACGATTCAATCTGCCAGTTGCCATACATTTCGCGGAGTCGCTCGACGAGATTGATTTGATCGCCGAGCATGACGGCGAGTTCGTGCCGTTTCTCGAAGAGCTCGGGGTCTGGGATACGACCGGATTGCCAGTTCTCGATGGCGGCGAGCATCCGCTGGCCGGTGCGAAAAATTTACTTTTGATCCACGGCAACTATTTGCCTGCGGACGCGTCGATCCCGGCAAACGCCACCGTCGTCTACTGTCCGCGCACACACGCGGCGTTTGGCCATCCGCCGCATCCCTTTCGCGAATGGCTCAAGCACGGAGTCAACGTCGCGCTCGGGACCGATTCGCTCGCAACGAATCCCGACTTATCGATTTTGAATGAGGCCCGGTTTGTTTTCGCGGCCCATCCCGATCTGGAACCACAAACGCTGTTATCCATGATCACCAAAATGGGTGCAAGCGCCCTCGGTTTTGGCGATGAGTGTGGGGTTATCGCTCCGGGATTTGCAACGGACCTGTGCGTCGTGGGTCTGGCCGGACTCGTCACTGACCCCTTGCAAGCCGTTTTTGCCGGAAATGGGCCAGTGCGGGCGGTTTTTGCCGATGGCTGGCGGGTGATTTAAGCGTTTTCCGAGCGATCCGCACAATTGACCGATGAGGTTTTTGAGAATTCCGGGTCGTCGCTTGCAATCCCCCCCGCCGGCGCGTATCACCTATTAACTACCAAGCTTCGCCGGCCTACCTAACCGGCATACTCAGGGATGTGCATCAACATGCCGGACGGATATCTCTGCATGGTGTTGCACGCCCACCTGCCCTTCGTGCGGCATCCCGAATACGAGGACTTTCTGGAAGAGGATTGGCTTTACGAAGCCATCACCGAGACCTATTTGCCGCTTTTGGAAATGATGGAGGGCCTCGAGCAGGACAACATCGATTGGCGGCTGACGATTTCAGTATCGCCGACGCTCGCTGCCATGCTCGCCGACCCCTTATTGCAACACCGCTACATTCGCCATCTCGACAATCTCATCAGTCTCGCTCACAAGGAACTGGAACGCACCCGCTGGCAGCCAGAGTTCTTCGCGCTGGCGGAGATGTACAACGTCCGGCTGCAGCGCTGCAAAGACCTCTTCATCAAGAAGTACGGCAACAACTTGCTGAACGGCTTCCGCCATTTCTTCGAGACCGGCAAGCTGGAATTGATTACCTGTGCGGCCACGCACGGCTTCATGCCGTTGATGCCGAACGAAAATGCGCGGCGAGCGCAGATCGAACTCGGGGCGCGAGAATTCGCCCGTCACATCGGCCGCCGGCCGAATGGCATTTGGCTCCCGGAGTGCGGATACATTCAAGGCGTTGATGCGTTGCTGGCCGAGAGCGGCTTCAAGTTCTTCTTCGTCGAGACGCACGGCGTCATGCACGCCGAGCCGCGGCCACAGCGCGGCGTGTATGCTCCCATTGCCTGCCCAGACAGCGGCGTTCACGCCTTCGCGCGCGATGCAGAATCGTCGAAACAAGTGTGGAGTTCGATCGAAGGGTATCCTGGCGATGCGGTGTATCGGGAGTTTTATCGCGACGTCGGCTTTGATCTCGATTTCAACTATTTGAAGCCACACTTGCACGAGATCGGCATTCGGACCAATCTCGGCTTGAAGTATTACAGCATTACTGGCCAAGTAGAGTTGAGTCAGAAGAAACCGTATGACCGGACAGCCGCCTTGCATAAAGCGGCTGACCACGCCGGCAACTTCATGTTCAACCGCGAGAAGCAAGTCGAGTGGTTGGCGGAGTCCATGGGTGATCGGCCGCCCATCATTGTCGCTCCATACGACGCCGAGTTGTTCGGCCATTGGTGGTATGAGGGGCCGGAGTGGATAAACTTTTTGCTCCGTAAGATTCACCACGACCAGCAGTTGGTCAAGACAATCACCCCGAGCGAGTATCTGGCGAAATACCCGAAGAACCAACGCTGCCAACCGCCGATGTCCACGTGGGGCGCGAATGGCTATTGCGAAGTGTGGCTTGATGAAACCAACGACTGGATTTATCCGCACCTGCACGAGATCGCCAATCGCATGGAGGATTTGGCAAAGGCCCATTCTGATCCACATCCCCTGCTCCGCCGGGCCCTGAACCAGGCCGCTCGTGAACTGCTCCTTGCTCAATCCAGCGACTGGGCCTTCATCATCAAAACCGGCACGATGATGGAATATGCGATCAAGCGGACCAACACGCACGTCGATAATTTCCTGCGGCTGCAGGATCAAATAAACCATGACCGGGTCGATGAACCCTGGCTGTCCGAAATGGAAGCCCGGCACAATATCTTCCCGGAGATTGACTATCGGCTGTACAGTTAGATAAGCCCCGCGCCGAATCTCGGGCTTCCAATAACGGCGCACCAGTTCCCATGGCTAATGCCAAGCTTCGCCAGGCGATTGCCCATGAGGCCGCCCGGCTCATGTACGAACGCGTCGAGTCCGAATATTACACTGCAAAATGGAAGGCCGCGAAGCGGCTTTGCCCACAACGCTGCAAACCCGAAGACTTGCCGAGCAACGCCGAGATTCGGCAACTCGTGCAGACGTTTGCTCATCTCTACGAAGGCGATCGCCGGACGGAAAATCTGCGCGACATGCGGCTGGCGGCACTCAAGCTCATGCGCATCTTGCGCCGATTTAAGCCACGCTTGATCGGCAGCGTGATGACGGGCCACGTACGGCAAGGCTCTGACATCGACTTACATGTATTTAGCGATACCGTTTCGCCGATTACCGACACACTTGAATACGAAGGCCTCCGATACGATCTGGAACGCAAGCAAGTCCGCAAGCACGATGAAACTCGTGTCTTCACGCACATCCACGTAAGCGATCGATTCGATTTCGAGTTGACCGTCTATGCCGAGGACCAAGCACACTACGTATTCACGAGTTCCATCACCGGTAAAGGAATTGAACGGGCATCGATCGCGGAGCTGGAGCAACTGATCGAACGCGAGTACCCGGACGTGAATTTAGAGGCACTTGATGAGCCGGCCGGCCCGGTCGATGATCCTTACCCCGTCTTTCGAATGTTGCTGTTACCGCTGGAGTCTGTGAAGCAGAAAAGCGAGTATCATCCCGAGGGCGATGCACTTTACCACTCGCTCCAGGTGTTCGCGCTGGCCAAAGACCATCGACCATATGACGTCGAGTTTTTGCAGGCCGCGCTTTTGCACGACATTGGGAAAGCCATCGACCGAAATGACCATGTCACGGCTGGGCTGCGCACCCTCGATGGGCTGATCACCGAGCGGACACAATTCCTCGTCGCCAATCACATGGCAGCGCATGAATACCGCGAGGGTTCGCTCGCTCCGCGCAAACGCGATCGGTTGAAGGAGTCACCGGATTTTGATGACTTGCTGCTATTGTCCGAGTTGGATCGAGCTGGCCGCGTGGCAGGGGCACAGGTTGGCACGCTAGATGAGGCCTTGGCTTACATCAAGGCGATGGAAGAAGAAAACGGTTAAGAATTAACCGCAGAGTACGCAGAGAGCGCTGAGATAGACCGGAGAAGACCTCTTTTTAGTATTTTCTCAGCGCTCTCTGCGTACTCTGCGGTTAATTCTTTTTTGCGTTGAATTCCTAATGACGGAAGTGGCGTACTCCGGTGAATACCATGGCCAAGCCATGCTCGTCGCAGGCGGCGATGCACTCTTCATCGCGGATGGAGCCACCGGGCTGAATGATCGCGGTGACGCCGGCTTTGGCGGCCGCGTCCACGTTGTCTCGAAAGGGGAAGAAGGCGTCGGACGCTAGCACAGTTCCTCGCGCCCGCTCGCCGGCTTTTTTGACCGCAATCTCGGTCGAATCCACGCGGCTCATCTGGCCGGCACCGACGCCGACGACTTGCCCGCCCTTGGCAAGCACGATTGCATTCGACTTTACGTGCTTGCACACGAGCCACGCGAATTCAAGCCCCGACCGCTCGTCGATCGTGGGGTGGCGTTTGCTGACGACTTTCAGGGACGCGAAGTCCTGACTACCGCGGTCGGCCGATTGCACGAGGACGCCGCCGCTAATGCGGCGAAAATCCAGTCCGGTGAGCGTTGATGGCACGCCACCCGTTCGCAAGAGGCGCACATTCTTCTTCCAGGTCGGCCGAGTGCGGATCATCTCCAATGCATCGTCGGCGAAATCCGGTGCGATGATGGCCTCGACAAAACGATTCGGCTCCGTGACCAGTTCTGCGGTGGGGGCATCCACCGGCCGATTGAACGCTAGCACGCCGCCATAGGCGCTGAGCGGGTCGCCGTCAAACGCTTTGGCGAGAGCGTCGCGCAGAGTTGTGGCGGTGCCGACGCCGCAGGGGTTGTTGTGCTTGATGACGACGGCTGTGGGAGCGGCAAATTCGGTGGCGAGGTTCCAAGAGCTATCAAGATCAAGCAAATTGTTGTAGGAGAGTTCTTTGCCGTGCAACTGTTCAGCGGTGGCTAGGCTGTGCGCCAATGGCTTCGAATCTTCATAAAACGCGGCATGCTGGTGCGGGTTTTCGCCATAGCGCAGATTTAGCTTGCGCGCAAAGCCCAACGACATCCTCTCCGGAAACTCTTCTGACAGCCCGGCTTCTCGGAAATAACGGGAAATGGCAGAATCGTACGTGGCGGTGCGGGCAAATGCGGCAGCCGCCCAGCGCTTGCGGGCTTCAAGCGTCGTCGCTCCTTTGTTTTGCTGCAATTCGCTCAGCAACGCGCCATACTGATTTGGATCCACAATGACTGCGACGCCGTCGTGGTTCTTCGCCGCCGCGCGTATCATCGTCGGCCCACCGACGTCGATGTTTTCGATGACTTCGGCCCACTCGGCAGTTGGTTTTGCAACGGTGGCTTCAAATGGATAGAGATTGACCACCACTAAATCGATTGGCCCGATTTCGTGCGAGCTGAGAGTACGTTCGTGCGCCGGATTGTCCCGGATCGCCAAGATGCCGGCGTGGATCTTCGGGTGCAACGTCTTCACCCGGCCATCAAGCATCTCTGGAAACTGGGTGACATCGGCGACTTCGCGGACAGCGATGCCAGCTTCCTTCAGCACCTTGAACGTGCCTCCGGTGGAGATGAGTTCGACTTGGAGTTCTATCAGGCCGCGGGCGAGATCGATCAACCCGGATTTGTCGCTGACGCTGAGTAGTGCTCGACGAATGCGACGCAGGCTCATGGTGATCCTCGAATAAGGAATGCGCGTATCTTAGGCACCGGGGCCGACACGGACGATCCGCGGCAATAACCGGACACGGATGTTGCCCGGCAGATCCATGGCCGGCACATTTCCTCGAACAAAATCGGCCAATCGACTCCACTCACGGAAGCCCATGCCATCCCGCGGCCAACGCTCCCGCCGCCAGAGATAGCGCCACATGAGAGGGAGGCGATCTGCGGGTAGCTGGAGCAATTTGGCTTGATCCAGCACGCACAAGTCACCGCTTCGAGGTCGCTCGCAAGACGCGAGCAACTGCCGGGCCTGGCGAAATTCCGCTCGGCGGGCTTTACGTGCCAACTCCGCCAAGCGACATAGATGATTGACGACCCCGGAATTGAACGACTCGAGCAGGGGCATCACTTCGGCACGAATTCGATTGCGGGTGAATTGCGGTGAAAGGTTCGTTTCGTCGGTGCGAAAATCTTGCCGCCGCGCTTCCAGATACGTCAAGATTTCGTGCCGCCGCACGCTGAGCAATGGCCGGGATGTCGTGATGCCTGCGCGTCGGCTGCGTGGCAAGATGCCTGCGAGCCCGCAAATACCAGCGCCGCGGATCATGCGGTGAAGAACTGTTTCGGCTTGATCGTCGGCAGTATGGCCGGTCACGATGGTGCTGGCGCCTGTTTCTACTGCGATTGTGCGGAGTGCCTGGTAGCGCAATCGCCGGGCGGTGGCCTCGATGTTGCGGCCGCCCGATGCCATTGCGACGTCGGCGATGACTCCACAAAACGGCATCCCAAACTTGGAGGCGAGTTCCTTTACGAACAATTCATCGCGATCACTTGCTTCGCCACGCAATCGATGATTGATGTGGGCGACGATGACGTCAGATTGCAGTTGGTGTAATGCGGTCAACAATGCGACACTATCGGTCCCACCGGAGACGGCCGCGACCATTTTGCCGGCATGGCTGCCGAGCCCGCGTTGAAGTGCGTCAATTACTGCAGATTCCGCCATCGCTAGCTCGTTACAAATCCACTCGCGGTGGGTAAGCCGTATAACGTCTGACGTCTTTGAGTGTAACGGAATTGACCGTGCCAAAAAACGACTTGCAGGGATTGATTCTGTTCCTGATAGTGATCACCCTTCCCTATCTCGTATTTCTCGTCTTACCGCAACGACTTCGACCTCATTTCCCGCCCTCGCACATTCGCATGGTTCCCTGGCTTGGAGCCGTCGTAATTTTGTGCTTCTTAATTCTCTTCATTTTGCATGGCGCGGCGGCAGATTACATTCCGCAACTCAAGGCCATCAAGAACCCCTGGCGGCAACTCGTCGCTTCGGCGTGGTTTATCAATCCCGAACTCGTCCTTGTGTTTTTACTACTCTGGCCTGCATTGCCATATTCCGCACCCATCTCGGCGAAGCGCGTCCTGAGAAATGTCGGCTTGGGAATTCTAACGTGGTCGCTAATCACCCCGGCCGTCGTTGCGATTCATTTCGTTGTGAATTGGATTTGGCAATTCGCTGGCCCGGTCCCCGAGCACGCGCTCATCACAGAACTCCGGCTCAATCGAGCCGAGACGACCTATTGGGCGCTGGTAGCTATGGAAGCCGTTGCGCTAGCACCGCTACGAGAGGAACTTTTCTTTCGGGGAATACTTCAGCCCTGGATCTTGCAGCGGCGCTGGGGCGGTGATGTCGCCTTCGCACTCGCGGCCATCGCAGGGTTTCTATTTGTCGGCGACGTCTCCTGGAAGTTGGCCATTCAACCGGTCATTTTTGTGTTCGTGGTCGTCTTTACGCTCTCATTGTTGGAGCGTTTGTTGCCGGCGATTCCGATGTCTCGACCCCGTTGGTGGCGGACTCTTTTCCCGCCGTTAGCCCATGGCATCGCGATAACGGGGGCAGAACTGCGTCGAGGAATTGTTGGAGTGAGCGTGCTATTCGCGATGTTGCACGCGCAGAGTTGGCCTGACCCCATTGCGTTGACAGTCTTGGGCATCGGATTGGGCTGGCTCGCATGGCGTACACAGAGTTTGGCCGCGCCGGTTGTTTGTCATGCACTGTTCAACGTGATGTCGCTGGCCCAATTGCGATTTGGCAGTGCTCCATAATACAGTCATTAGTTGAATGGGAAGGCAACAACCGTGGCATCGGGACCACTGGGCTCCGCGAGATGCAGTCGTGAACCCAGCTGTTCGAATCCTCGTCGCACATACCCCAACGCGATGGGCCCGAACCGCGGTGAATCGACGCACGATGTGATGAGCCCGGCTTCGGCATCAGCAAATAGCTTCGTACCCGCATCGACCAATGCAGATAGTTTCAAACCGCGGAAATAGCGACTCAAGAACCCAGCCCGATCGCGGGCCATCACAATCGGCTCCTGGCCGAGGTAGCAACCCTTGGTGAAGCTGACGGCATCGGTCCGGCCAACTTCCTGCACAAAACGGTTCTCGTCGATGTCGATGCCGTAGACCGGCGTTCCGGCTTCGACGCGCAGCCACTCTGCTGCTTGCGTGCCGGCCGGCATCGCCCCCGCTTGGACCAATGCATCCCACACAGCAACAGCCTTCGTGTTTAGGCAAACGACATCGAAGCCGGGCAAACCGAGTGGGTCATATCGGCGCACATGTACCACCACACCGGCGATAGTTCGCTCCATATGCTGGTGCAAAGCCAAGTCTGGCAATGGTTCCCCGATTGCTCGGCTCAACACCTCTGCTGCCTTTGGCCCAGTGACGTGCATCTGAGCGAAGTCGCGCGTCCTGTTTTGCAATTCCACTTGTTCGGCGATGAGGTGCCGATCCAGATGCTGCATAAGTTTGGCGTCATAGCCCGGCGTAACATCGATCCACATGGCGTCGCGGTCACCAAGCCGCAGACGATAAATGCGGACATGAAACAAAGCGCGGGCTCGCACGTTGCAGAAGAATGCCTCGCAACCGGCGCCGAGCGGCATCGACTGGATATCGTTGGTGCTGAGATTGTGTAAGTACTGCGGGGCTTCCGGGCCTGAGACTTCAATCTTGCCGGTCGAGGAGACGTCAATCAGGATTGCTGACGCGCAAGCCGCCTCATATTCCACTCGCGGATCGCCGAATGACACGGGGACTTCATAGCCACCGAGGTCGGTTAGAGCGGGAGCTAATTTGGTACGTTCGGCTAGCGGGCTAAGTGCCAAAATTCTTACTCCTGTTTGCCGGTTTTGTTAGCCCGACGCGCAAGCTATGGTAAGCAGAGACATTGCCCCACCCGAGTCTCCGCTTCCCGTAGCTTGCGCGTCCGGCTAACAAGTCCGGATAACAAAATCGGCTAACCGTCGATGACCACTCGCAAGCGATGTGCATCGGGCAATACTACGACATCGCCGCCGCGGTCAATGATGCGTTGTACTTGATTTGGCTGTGTGAGCGCAGTGGCAAAGAGGTCCTCGACGACTTCGTCAGGCCACCCGCCGAGTACGGCCACACGGGAAATGCCCAGCGATTTAAGCCAGCGTGCCGCGATCGCCGCATCGGGTGATGGGTCCCGTTTGAGCCCGCGCTGGGCTGCCTCGGGACTTTCGGAATCACGAATCCGATCGAAGGACTGCGGCATCCGCGGGGCGCCCTCAAAGCAGAGCACCACGGTACCACCCGGTTCGACCGCCTTGCTGGCATGGGCGAGAGCGGCCACGACGTCAGCGATCGTTATATCGTCCGGATCGCCGCTTATGGTCGCGATCACCGTGTCCGCGCGACGGTCCAGGTGTAGCTTCCAATTGGCCTCCAGAGCCTTCCGAGCGTCGGTAAAAGAGTCGGCGGCTCCGCCGATGACTTCGCGGACGGTGTCGCCTGGACCAGCAATGGTGTGGACATAGAACGGGGTGCCAAGCAGCCAGGAGATCTCCTCGGCTTCATTGTGAAGATCCGCGGCCGACAATTCCCGCCAACCGTTGCGGCACTCTGTGTCGGCCATGCCCGGGAAAATCGTCAATGGCCCTCCGGCGGTGCCAGTCTCACTGTCGTAGTGCGTTTCCGAAAGAACCACCACTTGGTCGGCGTCAGCCACGGTGCGATTCAAATAGACCCGCCGACCATGCTTGGTCGTCGCGACATAGGAGCGATGTTGCTGGTCGTCGGGATCATGGCGTTCGGTTTTGAATCCGTGAAAAGTTTCTGGCTGATCCCGGTCCGCAGGCCCGACGAAGGTCACATTGTCGTCTTGAACACCCGCCTCACGGAGCTGTTCAGCGATTGAAACAATCGCGTCGTCGAGGCCGGTCCAACGATCCACCACAACTGCCACATGGTCGTCGGGCGTCAGAGCCAAGTGCAAAGCCGGGAATCGGGTGGGGACTCCCACGGCAGAACTAAAAAGGGCCGGCGCGTCGGGCGCGGCCTCCGGTTCTGCGGCACGGCGCATCGGGACCAGCCGGTCCTCCGGAATGGTGAGTACCAGGGTCTTGCGACCATAAGCGACCGTCGTAGGCATGACCTCCTATTTTCCGTTGGAAAAACGCGCGCGGCAACCTGTAGAGGGCAGTAAATAGCCAGGCATAGCCCGAAATTGATTTGCCGTCTAAAATGCATTGCCAGCCCGAACCAGAATTGAGTGATTTGGCATCGCTAAACGCAGAAGCAGACGCCGGGAGCAGCTATGTGGAAATTTGACGGCCAAACGACGCCCTACCTTGGCACGCCGATTCCCGGGCCCAAGGCAAAGGCTCTGCTCCATCGCGATTCGATATACGTATCTCCTTCGTACACAAGGTGTTATCCGCTCGTCGTCAAGTCCGGCTCAGGCTGCGTGATTGAAGACGTCGATGGAAACCGCTTCCTCGATTTCACTGCCGGCATCGCCGTGACGGCCGTGGGCCACTGCCACCCGGAGTTGGTGGCCTCTATTCAAGATCAGGCCGGCAAGCTAATCCACATGTCCGGCACTGATTTTTACTACGAGCCACAAATCGAACTTTCGGAACGTTTGGCAAAGGCAGCACCGGGACCTTCGCACAAGCGGGTGTTCTTCACCAATAGCGGCGCAGAAGCGATCGAAGCGGCGTTGAAACTGTCGCGCATCCATACGGGCCGTTCGAGAGCGATTGCATTTTTCGGCGCGTTTCACGGTCGGACGTACGGAGCCATGTCGCTTTCCGGCTCAAAGCTCGTGCATCGCAAGGGGTTCTCGCCACTGGTGCCGGATGTCCATCATGTCCGGTTCCCTAAGGAATGCTCCGCAGCGTGCAGCCGAACGGGTGGCGTTCGTAAAGGCTTTAGCGCGATGGCGAATTGCGACCTGGTGAAGACCATGGAGGAAACGCTATTCAAGCGGACCGCTCCGCCGGAGGAAGTGGCCGCGATATTCATTGAGCCGGTACAAGGCGAAGGCGGCTATCACGTCTGCCCGCCAGGCTGTCTGCCGGCTTTGCGAGAACTTTGCGACAAACATGGCATCTTGCTCGTTCTCGACGAGGTGCAGTGCGGCATGGGGCGAACCGGAAAACTGTTTGCCTATGAACATTGGGGCATCGAACCCGATATCGTTTGCTTGGCCAAGGGAATCGCCAGTGGCATGCCTTTGGGTGCAATCGTCGCCAAGGACGAAGTCATGGATTGGCCGAGCGGCAGCCACGCCAGTACGTTCGGCGGCAACCCGGTCAGTTGCCGGGCAGCGATCACAACATTGGATCTGCTCAAACGTGAGTACATCGCCAACACTGTCGAACGCGGCGAGCAACTTCATAAGGGGTTGCTCGAGTTAGAAAAGCGTCATCACTTTGTAGCCAACGCACGTGGCCTCGGGCTGATGCGCGCAATTGATGTTCTGAATCCAGAGACCCGCGAACCGGATCACGATCTGCGCGACAAATTGGTCGAAGTGGCTTTTGAGCGCGGCCTGTTGCTCCTGGGCTGTGGCGAGTTCGCGATCCGATTCTGCCCACCTTTGTGCGTGAATGCGGAGCAGGTAGATACCGCACTCGAACTGTTGGATTCGATGCTGGCGGAAGTCCGGGTGCAAAAAGTCGCGGTCTAAACGCCAGCGATTTTAGGGGCCAAAATCCGGCAAATCCTTACAAAAGCCCCCAGGTTGCCAACACCAAGGATCGGTACCTAGAAAGCTAGACGGAAAGGATAGCCCATGACAACCTTGTTTGTGACCGGCGGCTGCGGCTTCATCGGCAGCAACTTCATCCGGCATCTGCTGGAGACCGACCCGGCCCACCGCATTTGCAATTTCGATGCGTTGACTTACGCCGGCAATCTTGAAAACCTAGCCGACCTCGAAAACAACGAACATTACAAGTTTGTTCGCGGCGACGTGTGTGATCGAGAAGCCGTGCGCGCTGCCATGAAAGGCGCGGACGCCGTCATTCACTTCGCGGCCGAGAGCCACGTCGATCGCAGCATCCAGGATTCCGGGCCCTTCGTCCGGACGAATATCGTCGGCACCCAAATCCTGCTTGATGCGGCTCGCGAACTGAAGATCCCGAAATACGTCCAGGTCTCGACCGATGAGGTTTACGGCTCGCTTGGGCCAACGGGGGCATTCACTGAAGAGACTCCGCTCGCACCCAACAGCCCGTACTCGGCGTCGAAGGCGGCGGCGGACATGTTGGTTCGCAGCTACGTGCACACATTTGGCATGAACGCGGTCATCACACGCTGCTCAAACAACTACGGCCCCTATCAATTTCCAGAAAAGCTGATCCCGCTGTTTGTCGCCCGGCTCATGAACAACCAGTCGGTGCCGGTGTACGGCGACGGCCAACAAGTTCGCGATTGGATTCACGTGCTCGACCACGCTCGCGGCGTCGAAGCGGCTTGGCGCAAGGGCAAAGCCGGTGAGGTTTACAACTTCGGCGGCCGCTGCGAGAAAGCCAATCTTGACCTAACGCACACGCTGCTGGATTTATTGGGCAAGCCAAAGACATTGATCCAGTACGTCAAGGACCGGCCGGGCCACGATCGGCGTTATGCCATCGATTGCTCGAAGGCCGAGCGAGATCTTGGCTGGCGTGCCCAAGTGAAATTCGAACAGGGTCTGAAAGACACCATCCAGTGGTATCAGCAGCACCAGAGCTGGGTGGATGGAATCATTTCGGGCGATTACCTGAAGTACTACGAGAAACAGTACGGCCGTTGGGTCGCTTAGGGAGTTGGCCATGGATCGACGAGGCGTCATTCTCGCCGGCGGCAAAGGCACGCGCTTGGGTGAACTCACCAAAGTCACCAACAAGCACTTGTTGCCCGTTGGCCCGTACCCGATGGTGTACCACCCGCTCTACAAATTAACCGGAGCCGGGATTAACGACGTGTTGCTCGTGTCCGGCACGGAGCACATGGGCGATTTCGTTGAATTGCTCGGCTCGGGCAAGGACTACAAGTGCCGACTGACGTACCGCGTGCAGGATGAAGCCGGCGGCATCGCGCAAGCGCTTGGCCTGGCTGAGCTATTCAGCAAAGATGCGCGGTCGGTCGTAATTCTTGGCGACAACATTTTCGCTGATCCATTGCACAAGATGATCGCCGATTCGGATCAGCACCCGGACTGGGCCTGGGTGGCGATTAAGCGTGTGCCCGATCCGGGACGATACGGTGTCGCTGAGTTGAAGGGCAAACAGATTGTCGGCATCGAAGAGAAGCCGCAGAATCCCAAGAGTGATTACGCCGTCGCAGGCATTTACATTTACCCTGCGGACGTGTTCAACGTGATTCGCAAACTGAAACCCAGTGGCCGCGGCGAGCTGGAAATCACCGACGTCAACAACTACTATCTGCGGGACGGCCGGCTAGGTTACACGGCACTGGAAGGCTATTGGACGGACGCTGGCACGATTGAGTCACTCTTGCACGCGAACCAACTCGTTCGCGACGCCTCGCCGACATTCAAATGAAAAAGCCGTGATGTGAACGAGGTCGTTCACATCACGGCTTTTGATTTTCATCGAGTCTTACGCGGCGGTTTTGCGCCGCAAAGTTCGGTAGGCACCCACCCCAGCCAAGCTCAGCGTTGCGAGCACGATGGTCGCCGGCTCGGGCGACTCATGCACCGGCGGAGGGCAAGTGCACGGCGGCACCACCGGCGGCGGATCAATTTCCTTTTCCACGCTGACCTGAGGCGGCGGGATCAAGTTATTGAAGAAGAAGCTCGCGCGAGCCACCGAGCCAACGCCCAGCGTCAGCACAATCGCCGTCGCAACTGTGGGCCAAATTCGAGAGCGGTTCGCCTTCATCGCTGTCTCCTGCGCGGCGGCGTTTGGGGGCACGCTATTGCGTTTATTTTTGGAGTGTTGCACGCCGGAGCGGGCCTCACGTTGAGGAACATCGGCCATTTTGCCATCGAAATTCAATTTCCAAATAATTTGGCAATTTTTTTTGAAGATTCCGTCTTGGACTGACGTGCCGGCAATTCGGGCTGTGCCGTTTCGACATCACATGCCGACTTGCGCATGCATGAAACCGCGCGACGGGTGACAATCGGTCGCCCCGCGACAATGGTGTGGTCGAAATCAAATCGCGGCAGAAGGTCCAACGACGTGCTGCGTTCGCCGAGGGCGGACGTTTCTCGGATCAGCTCGTCGAATTGCCCGGAGGGCATACTCATGCGTCGGTTTCTCGCACCATCACTCGGCTTCGCGGTCGCTTTGCAGGGCTCGTTGGCTTTGGCGCAGAGTCAGCCCGAAGTCATAGCCCGGAGTGCACCGCAGCAAAAGGCGGCTGCTGAACCAGCACCCGTCGCGCAGGTTGGCTATCGCGCGCAGGTCGATGACAAGCCTGCACCCATGCCACAACCCGCGCCGTCAACGCCCACACCATTGCCGACTCCCAGCCAAATTCCCATGGACCCGTTCGGAAATCCCGGGCCCATCATGAACTCGGCGCCGCTACCGCAAGGGCAGATGCCGCAAGCACCGATGCCCACAACTACAACTGTCATGCCGTCGGCTCCGTGTGCGAACTGCACTGCCGCGCCATTTGATGGCACGATGGGTCCCCTGCCCTCCGGTGTATTCGTCGGGTCGGGCGGTCCCGGCAACAGCCGCTGGTACATCACCGGCGAATATCTCTACTGGTGGCTGCGTGATGGCGGTCTGCCGGTGCTGGTCACGACCGGCCCGACAACAGACCCAGTCCCGGGCGTTCTCGACCCGGTGCTCGGCCCCAACACTCGCGTGTTGTTCGGCAACGATAACCTCGATACCCAAGGCCGCTCTGGTGTTCGCGTCGAAGCGGGCCGATGGTTTGGTCCGTGCCAGTCGTGGGCCATCGAGGGTGGTGTCTTCTTCTTGGGCCAGCGAGCTTCCAGCTTCCACGCAGAAGGCAATGGTCAGCCCGGCAGCACTGTGATCGCCCGGCCGTTCTTTGAAGCCAATCGCCGGCTGGAAAATGTGGAGTATGTGAATTTCCCCGGCGTTCTTCGCGGAGCCATCGACATCCGCAGCACGAGCGATTTCTATGGCGCGAACCTCGATTGGCGTCGCCACCTTTGGTGCGGGCAATGCTCAGGCTTGAGGATTGATGGCCAGGTCGGTTTCCGCTACTTGCATTTGGATGAAGACCTGACAATCGACGAGAACAGCACGTTTGTCTCGCCGGGCTTTGTCACGAACACTGGTACGCCGATCCCTGTGGGTGCGACTTCGGCCGTGCAGGACCGCTTCTCCACGAACAACGATTTCTACGGCGGTATGTTCGGCTTGGTCACCGACTGGAACCGTGGTCGATGGAATCTCCAATTGACCACACGCGTGTCGGTTGGCACCACGCACGAGCGGGTCGAAGTCGCCGGCGGCCAGCAGATTCAACCGCCGGCCTTGGCTCCTCCAGGCAACTTCGCCGGTGGTTTGTTGGCTCGCCCGACGAACGTAGGTGTCTTCCAAGCTGACAAATTCGCGGTGGTGCCGGAAGTCGGCTTCAACGTCGGCTACCAGATCAACCCGCACTGGAAGATATTCGCCGGGTACAACTTCTTGTATTGGAGCAACATGGTTCGCGTGGGCGACCAGATCGACCGGACGGTCAATCTGAACGGCATTCCGTTCGCGTTGCAGCCGGGCCAGCGTGACAACCTTGGCCGGATCATTCCGGCCGGCGATGCTCGCCCCGCGCCAGTGCTGAAGGAGACTGATTTTTGGGCCCAGGGCATTAGTGCTGGGCTGCAATGGACGTGGTGATCGGGTGAGTGCGAAAGCACTGCAGGCGGCGGGGCAACCCGCCGCCTGTTTTTTTTTAGCCGGCTTGTGATTATTGAGAATAATTGGCGTACGACAGCGTTCCCTTAGTTAGTATGATTTGTCGCAATGCACTTTTTGCGGGTTTTGATATGAGAACAATATCACCTTCGCTCATAGCAATAGTCCTGTTTGTCACTTCATTGTTTACACTCCACGCTCAAGACTCACAAAAATATGGCCCGATTCGCATCAGGCGAAGCGCTGGAGCTACTACGTACGTCCGGTTGCCCTTGGAATATGAAAATTCTCAATTGATTGTCAAAGCTCAAATTGCGGGCAAGCCTGTTCGATTGATGGTCGATACAGGCGCGAATGAGTCATGGCTCAATCGTGAGAGCACGAGACACCTGGATTTGCGGTGGGAAAAAGTTCCAGATGGATCAGTCCCTTCGAATGACAAACGGTGGGACTACGGCTCGCGATGCGTTGTTTCGCAATTGAATCTTGGAGAAGCGACAGTACTGAACTGGACGGTAAACAACTTTTGTGACACCGACAGGTCTTCTGAAGGGATGCTTGGAGCAGACGTACTGAAATCCCGTGACGCAATTGTGAGCTATGAAGATAAATGCCTGTATCTCAAATCGGACATTGAGGCGGGCATTCGGATCGTCAAAGGAAAATCCTTTTTGTTGCCTGTACGCGTTGACCCACAAAGTCAGTCGAAAATTGATCGCGGCCGACTGTTAGTACGCGTGACCGATAGTGGAGAATGGAAATTGGTCTGTGACTTTTTGCCTACCGACACCGACGTGAAGTGCGTCGTCGCGCAATATCGCCCTCAGTCATTCGCAATTCAGTCCATCTTGAAAGATGGCTCAACTATTCCGGATATTAGCCAAGTCACCAGCGATTTTCAAATCTTGGTGATGCCGGGTATTGATGCTGCGAACCCGCAAAAGGTTTTCGATGATCTCAAACGTGAAAAAGAAGCACTGCGACGTGAAATCGATCAATTGAGAGAACAAATTTCCAAATTAAAGGGCACTTGAATTCAGAGGCCAAACATCAGCCACAAACGATGGCCAAGCACGATGGTCCCGACGAGGGCTGCAATAGTGCTGGCGACCAACACCGCACCGGCTGCGATGTGCAGCGCACCGTGATGTTTGTCTCGTGAGGCTTGGTCGAGCCCTCGGAACAGGGTCTCGACAGCACTATTGAAGAGTTCGGCCACCATGACGAGGCCGATGCAGCCAACAAGAACGCACCATTCCAAAAGCTCGCATTGAAACGTAATCGCGGCCACGATTACGAGGGTTGCGGTGAAGAAATGGACGAAGAAGCTGGATTGGCCTCGGATGCCGAGTTTCACGCCGCGCCATGCTTCGCCAAACTTGTCGCGCCAGCGGCGGCGCGCCGGCAGTGGCACCGGCGGTTCGGGCAGTTCAGCGCGGAGCAATCGCAGTGACATGCAGTCCTCGCCTTTATCGGAACAGGGCCGTCCCGAAAGGCGACGGCGTGACTCGAGTCGATCCGGCTACAAGCAAGTTGGGAATCAGCTCCAGGGTGAAGCCAAAGTTGTTCGTGATGGCGTTGTAGTTCACACCCACGCTCAGAGTCAAGTCTGAGCCCATGCGGGAGATCACAAGCGAATTCGACAAGCTTTGATTGGTACCGAAATCGTAGGTCGAGGATCCGGTGATCGCATACTTTGGGCTAAAGATGTAAGTGACCGCCGCGGTTAAGGCTCGACTCTCCAGCGGATCGATTGAACGAAAGCCGACGAAGAAGTTCGTCCGGTCGGTGCGATTCAAGTAGGCGCCAATCGTGAAGACGCGGGCACCGTCGTCAAACGGATCGACGAGGCCGCTAGAGACGATCGCGGTGCGATCGCCGACATTCCAGGTCGCGTCGTACTCCAGGAATGCGACGCTCTCACCAAAGTTGTCCCGACCCGGATGCGGAAAGAAAGAGCCGGACAGATCCAGGGTGAGGAAATCGACCACATGTTGCTGGCCTGGATATCCGCGCTTGGTCTGCCAACGCTGGCGAATGTCGCCCTGGAACACTTCGATGGAATCGAGCGTGTCCACCCGGTTGTCCACCAACCGGCGGATCGCATAAAGCTGCGGATTGAATATCGGGGAAGTTGCCAAAGCCACGCCGTGCTGGGGATTGATCGCAGGCTGAATCGGAGTGATGTCGCGCAGTGCCTGGTCAGTCGCGTCATCGTTTAGGCGATCGAGTTGTGGAAACAGCGTAAACGACTTGTCCGAGTGGGCGACGTAGTAATTCGACGAGACCATGATCTTGTGGTTGATCCCACAGAGGTTGAATAGGTCGCTGTTCACATCCGGATATACACGGGAGAATGGAACGCTCGACCGCACGCCGCCACCGCCGATGAAGCGACTTGCATTACTGTCCGCCAAGTCATTCGTGTATTCGGTCAAATCGAGGGTGCCGTAAGGCACAACTCGAATCGGCCCCAGATAGAACGGCAGGCTCAAGTCTTGATTAATGTCGAAGCGGCCAAGGTCCTTGTGCTGCATATCAGTCGAATCAATCGGCGGCGGGGGCACTGTGGTCGGGTGGAAAATCGCATAGCCGGCGTTGGCCCGCACGTTGTACGTGAACAGGTCGAAGAACGAGACGCCGAGCACGTTGGCATCGACCCGCGGCAGCCATTGCGTTTCGGTCACCCACGAGCGTATATTTGGCTCGGCCAATGCGGTCGCCGCGAAAATACCCCGCTGATACTTCAGATAGGCAAACGTTTCTTGATTGATGTCGGTGTCAAATTCTTGCTTGTAGTACTGCTCCAAGAAATTCTTGTCGCTGAGTGCGGACAGTTGACCTTGGAACAAGAAGTTGTCGGCGAATTCCTGCTGATGGCGCCACAGCACCCGGCCGCGCCATTCGGGATGGTTGTCGGACTCGCCACGTCCGCCGCCGAGGATGTCCGTGCCATCATCGTGGATACCGTACAGCTTGGCTTCACCGACGTATGGTCCGCTTAAGCCGAACAGATCCTTGCCGGAATACTGATAGTCCGTTCCCAGTGCCGGCCCGCGCTTGCTGAGGTAATCCGCTTGCAGTGTCCATTTGGTGCCGGGGAGCGGATCGCGGTTCAGAATGCTCCACATATTAAATGTGGTGAGAATCTGCGTCCCGAAGATTTTGTCCTGCCGGAAGGCCAAGTTTTGCAGCGGGCCGAGTGGCTCGCTCGCATCGCCCTGCACCACTGGCAAATAAAAGATCGGGATGCTCTCGAGTTCCAAGAACACGCTTTCGCCACGGACCAAACGCTGTTCACGCGTCTCTACTTGCCCCTGCGCATCAAGGATCGGCTGACCGAACCAGCCGGTGCGTTCGATCTGTTTGTCCTCAATCGTCGCGTGACGAAGATCGATGGCCAGCCCGGGATCGGACGGGAGCCGGCTCGAGAAGATTTGCGCCTGCTGAGCTTCCCACTTTTTGGGACTGAGCTGGATGATCTCGACCGCTTTCATATGCAGCGGCTCAGGGATCTTTGGGTCGCGCAGTTCCAAATCCGCGCTCGCGGCGACGGCGACGTTGCGCTTGATGTCGTAGTAGACCTGCTCGGCCCGTAGCCGGCGGTCCTGACCATTGCTCCGATTGCGAATCTGAACATCACCGGAAAGATAAAACTCTTGTTCTTCCGACGGCAAGCCTTCCGCCGATTGCATGCGGCCCAAAGTGTTGTTCGAATCGCCTCGGGTCCAAAAGACCATCTGCTCGGCCTCGATGTCGATCATGCCGACACCTTGGACGTTGCGTACCGTAAGCAACACGCCGCCGCTGACGACGATCACCTGTTCGCCGCTGGGCATTTGAAACGCTTTGACTTGGAATGGGCTGGCCGAGCGCGGCGCCATGTTGAGCACGGCTTTGGGTGCTGCTGCGGCCGGTGCTGGTAGCACGGGACCCATGGTGAGCGGTGGTTGGGGCGGGGGCAAAGTGGCCGGCGGGTCTTGAGCGAACGCTAGCGATGCGCAGAGTGCCAGCGCCAGTGCTGCAACAGCAGCACCCCGCTCACTTCGTCGTTGGTCAAATGCACTCAAGCTAGAGGTTCCCCGACCTTCGCGCATGCGAACCGTTCCATGCCGCCGTATGGCCTCTATGTCAAGGCCAGGAATGCAAAGGACTCGCGGCAAATACTGACGGCGTGGAAGGTTGGGCAACAGCGGGAATATTTGATCCCTCGTAACAACGTCGCGGTCTCTCGACCACCCAAACTCTATAAACGAAGGAAAGTGTTCCAGGGAGCTTCCGTAATGTTCCACCGTGCATTGTTAATTCTGTTGTTGACTGTGCCGGCATTCGCTGCCGAGCGGACCCACACGGTCGTGCCAGAAGACTATTTCTCACTGGCAGCGATCACAGAGGTAGGGGTGTCGCCGGATGGCAAACAGGTCGCCTTTGCCGAAGCGCGGTGGAGCAAGGACGACGATAGCCGCAAGAGCGATCTCTGGGTGATCGCCACCGATGGCAATTCCAAGCCGGTGCGGCTCACGTTCGATCGCGCCAACGATCGCCAATTGAAATGGTCGGCCGATGGCAAAACGATCTATTTCCTCGGCAACCGCAAACGGGCCGCCGAGACGAAAGCGCCTTACGACGGCAAGACGCAAGTTTGGGCGATCAGTGCGACCGGCGGCGACCCGCGCCCCGTCACCAAAGAAGCGGAAGGCGTCGATCACTACGACTACGCGGCAAAGGCGAATACGTTGTTCTACAGTGTCCAAAAGCCGCACCACGATGACGATGCATTCAAGTCTCTGCGCGAAAAGTTCAAACTCGACTACGGCCATGGCGTGCGTAAGGTCAGCGAGATTCACGGACTCAATCTGGACGATTGGCGTGACGAGACCGTGTACGACGAGAAGCGATATGTCCGCGAATTCGCGGCGACGGCCGACGGCAAACGACTCGCGATGGTCACTGCTTTTGATGATTCGGTGCTGAAGAGCGAAGGCGAAAGTCGCGTCGATGTTTGGGAAGCCGGCAAGACGGTGACGCCACCGATGGATGTGTATCGCGCAAAGGCCGCGTCGCCGCACGCCTGGCTGGAGAATCTTTGCTGGAACCCCGACGGAACGAAGTTCGCCTTCAATGCTGTATTCGACGGCTACCCGGCCGAGATGATTGTGGGGACCTATTCACCGGGTGGTTGGAACACGGCGAAGATGCCGCGTGGTGATTCGATTCAAGTCACCGGTTATGGCCGAGGAACCGGCCAACCGCTTCACTGGCTCGACAATAATCGCATTGCCTTTCTGGCCGAGCGGAATGGACTTGGTTTGATTGCACTGTTCGATGGTAAAGACACTCTGGCACCCAAAGAACCGCGCGGGCACGTCTATGGATTTGACCCGATGCCCGATGGTAGCTTCACTGCGATTGGAGCGCCGCGTGGCGAAGTAGCGCAGTTGGCTGTCATCAATCCGACCAAAGGCTGGTCGCTCCTGCATCATCCCAATCCACAGTGCGCCGAATGGAAAACCCCGAGCGTGAAGCACGTCACATGGAAGGCCGCCGATGGCTCTGAAGTCGGTGGCGTGTTGGAACTCCCGCCCGGTCACGGCGGCAAATCGAAGTTGCCGTTGGTGGTCGGCATTCATGGCGGCCCGACGACTTCAGCCAAGAACGCGATCGAATTCGACCCGCACAACGGCCGCATGTATTTCGCGACGGCCGGCTATGCTGTGCTGTTCCCGAATTACCGCGGCTCGACCGGTTACGGCGACAAGTTCACGACCGATCTGATTGGTCACGAGAACGATGTAGAGGTGAACGACATCATCGCCGGTGTCATGCATCTGGTGAAGGAAGGCATCGTCGATCCAGACCGAGTCGCCGTAATGGGTTGGAGCAACGGCGGCTACCTCACGAACTGCTTGATCACTCGCAAGGACCTGCCGTTCAAGCTCAAAGCCGCGAGCAGTGGCGCGGGTATCGTGGACATCGTCGCCGAGTGGGGCTTCAACGACGAGCCGGCGTATCCGGAAGTATTTAAGAAGGGCCATCCGTGGGAGACACCCGACTTATATCGGAAGGCGTCGCCGACGTACGACCTTGGCAACATCAAGACACCGACGTTGATCCACGTCGGCGGACACGACGAACGTTGTCCGCCAGGTCATAGCCGGATGCTGCACCGTGCACTGAAGGAATACCTCAACGTGCCAACCGAACTCTGCGAGTACCCCGGCGAGCCACATGGCCTGACCAAAATGACGCACCGCCGCGCGAAGATGGAGTGGGATCTGGCGTGGTTCGAGAAGTATTTGAAGTGATGATTTTGGTTAGCCCAACGCGCTAGCGAGGGCGAGCCAAGCGAGCGCTTGCAGGGTTCGCACTCGCTAGCGCGTCGGGCTAACAATTCATGCACGGCACGCGAGGTGACCTGACCTGGGGCGGGCGCTCCGAGTAGCTTAAGTTCAGCCCGAAGGCTGCCTTAGTAGATCGCGGATACATCGCGCTGATCACCGAGTTTGTAACATTACCCTCAACTCATTCGAGGTGCTGGCCCATGACGCGCCGGAGAAAGAAAGCGCCGAGCCAATCGTCGCGCACAAATTGGATCCTTGGCGGCGTGATCGGCACTGTCGTTGTCGCCGCGGTGGTGGTGGTCGTGATAGTTTTTCGAGGCCCTTGGCGCGTCGGGGCTGCGAAGATGATCGCGCCGGCGGATTATGACATCGTCAACTCCGAGGAGGATGTCTTCCACGTGTCGATGCCCCAAGGGTGGATAATCAAATCCGGCGGGCGAAAGGACTCCACTTGGATGACCGCGGAAAAAGGCGGCGCCAAGATTAAAGTGAACGAGAGTCTCGTTGGCTCGCTGCTGGGCGACATCTCCGGAGCCGGCAATTCCGACCCCAACGGGCCCGACGAAAATCTGCCCGTCTCTCGAGTCCACGAGACGAAGCAGCCCATCTTCGCCGAAGAGTATGGCAAATATCGGGAAGAACTTGCCACGATGGTTCAGTCGCGGTTCGGCAAAACCCGCCGTTCCGCGTTCTCCGGGAATGAAGGCGGTAGCCGCCCAGTCCGCGGCTACCGAGCAACGGCCATGGGCGCGATGACGCAGATCACTGTTGTCTGTACATGTTCCCCGGGAGACTGGGACGTCTTAGAGCCGGCATTCGCGAAGGTAATCACGAGCATCGGCCCGGGCCAAAGTCACTGACAAATTTGCACCGATGGCGCGGAATTCGGTTTCACATTACTGAATGGAGGGTGAGCATGAGTGAATTGCGGTATCCCAACGAAAGCAAAGAGTATCGCGACGCGCGCGAAGCATTGCTCAAAGACGAACAAGAGCTAATCGCCAAAGTGAAATCGGTGGCCGAACGCCGGCGCAAGCTTCCGCTCGGCGGGCGATTGAAAGAGGATTACGTCTTCCAATGGGCCAATGATGGGAAAGTCGGCACGAATGTGAAATTGTCCGAACTATTCGGCGACAAGAACACCCTGCTGCTTTATTCCTTCATGTTCGGCCCAAATTGGGACAACCCCTGCCCTTCGTGCACGTCGCTCGTCGATGGGTTTGATCGAAGCTGGTATCAGGTTTCTCAACATGCCGCATTTTTCGCAATTGCTAAGGCGCCGGCCGATCGGATCAATGCGTGGGCCAAGACACGTGGATGGTCGCAGATGGCGCTCGTTTCCGGACTCAACTCTTCCTATCAGGCCGATTACAAATGCCAGGGAGATTCCGACGACATGCAATTGCCGGTGATGCATGTCTTCAAGAAGAAAGGTGGCGAGATTTTTCATTTCTGGGGAACGGAAACCATGTCGAATCACGTCGATACGGTGTGGCCGTACTGGAACCTCATGGACTTTACACCCGAGGGGCGGCCAAACATTCCTACGCCGCCGCAGAATTACAGGTCGGCGTTTTTGGAAGAGAACTACCTGAACAAAAAGTAATACCTTGGCCACCGTAGATCTATCTTGGATTGAGCGACGAGTCGAAGCTGGAAAGGGCGCAAAGATGCTTAAGCCCTGTTGCAGATTTGGCCGACCGAGCGGCACGATTGTCCGTTGGGCCATTCCCAGTGTTGCGCTAATTCTCGTTCCGAAATGCCCGGCGTGCGTGGCGGCTTACGTAGCAATCGGAACAGGAATTGGCATTTCGATCTCGACGGCATCCTTCGTCCGATAGTTGCTCATTGCGGTTTGCGTGACCCCACTGTCTTATCAGGCCGCAAGGGCAGCGCGCAGCATCTTGACCCGCCGTTCATGAGCCACTGCCTTAAGCGACAGCGACTTGCACGCGCCCGCCGTCCAAATCCGACATAGTAATCCCGACGTCCAAGAACTTCGAAATCACGTCCATATTCGTGGTGGTATGCAACGACAGTGGACCCGTCACGAACGAACCACCTCTAGCGAGAGCCATCGGGATAAGAAGCTGATCCGCGAGATGCTCGCCAACGGGCGCACCGGATTCCAGATATCGCTGGGCTTCAGCGGCTGCCTCATGCGCCACAGCTTCGGCGCGAACGCCGCGCTGGCCAATCGCGGTGATGACTTCCGTGAGATGATCGCTGACAAACCGCAACGTGACGACATTGCCTGGGCTCAGCGCGTTTTCCGATTGTTCAATTTCGCACTGATCGTCGGACCATCCAAGCACTTCACGAATGACCTTAATTTCGCGCTCGGCGATGCTGGTCGGCAGTTTCACCACCAAAGCGCTCGCTCGCTGCGAGTGTAGCGCGCCGCGGTCGGGAATATCGAGTCGGCGCAATGAGTCTGCCGGTTCGATCGTGAAATGCACCCGTCCTCCGCCTGGCGCATAAAAGCCGTAGCGATCCAGTCTCGCTTCGACGCGGGGCCCCATTTGATTGATCAGCGGCAAAAAAGATTCAGCGATGAATTCATACGGCGGCGCCTTTACGTTGTGGGTACCGCCCTCGAATGTGAGATGACTCGATCCCGTCGCGATCATGAGCGGCGGCAGGACAGTTTGCAGCACCAGCGTTGTACTGCCCGCCGTGCCGATCTTGAATGTGTAGTCGCCCGGCTCGACGCGGCCGGGGTGAAAGCTGAACCATCGCGCGCCGACGCCGGCACCCTCAACCCGCGCTTGGCCAATTTGAGCGGCGGCTTTAACGGCCATCAGGTGCTGTGGGCGCAATCCGGGCGGCTTGCGGTTGGCGCGGACATTCTCCACGGCGAAGCGGCGGCCGGTCACAAGCGACAGCGCAAGGGCCGTCCGGATAATCTGCCCGCCACCTTCCCCATGTGAGCCGTCGATGGTAATCACTATTCGCACGGTCCTCGATCAACTTTTCGCCAAACGTCCTGAAGAGAGCATACCCGGCGGGTGCTGGTTCGTGCCGCAAAGATCGCGCGCCCACGCCAAATCATGCGTTTCGCATTAATCTTCATGTATGGCCGATATCCTGCTCAGCACCTTGAACGCGAGATACGCCCATAGTGCATTCGGGCTGCGATATCTTTTTGCGAACCTCGGCGAGCTGCAGTCGCGGGCCGAGATCGTGGAATTCGATATTTCGCAGCGGCCCATCGACGTGGCGGAAAAGATCTTGGCGCGGAAACCCAAGATCGTCGGCCTGGGGGTCTATATCTGGAATGTCGCGCCCGCCACGGAACTGGTGGCCCTGCTGAAACGCCTGGCGCCGCAGATGACCATTGTGCTGGGCGGGCCCGAGGTGAGCTACGAGTGGGATGAACAAGAAATCGTTCGCTTGGCCGATTTCACCGTGACTGGCGAAGCCGACCGCGAATTCGAAACACTCTGCGCGCGATTGTTGGCCGGGCGCCGGCCTTTGGAGAAGGTGCTCACAGCGAACCCGCCAGAGTTCCGCGATATCCGGCTGCCGTATGAGTTCTATGGCGACGACGATGTCGCTCACCGGGTCATCTATGTGGAGGCATCGCGGGGCTGCCCCTTCACTTGCGAGTTCTGTTTGTCGTCTTTGGAAGTGCCCGTGCGACAGGTGCCATTGCAACCATTTCTTGACGCGATGGCATCGCTTCTTGACCGCGGCGTGCAGCAATTCAAGTTCGTCGATCGCACATTTAACCTCAACATTCAGACGAGCCGAGCCATTTTGCAGTTCTTTCTAGAACGCATGCGACCCGGCTTGTTTGTGCACTTTGAAATGATCCCGGATCGCCTGCCGGAATCTCTTCGGGCTCTGATCGCCCAGTTCCCGGCCGGGAGCCTGCAGTTCGAAGTCGGTGTGCAATCATTCAATCCGGAAGTGCAGAAGCTCATTAGTCGGCGGCAAGACAACGAACGCACGGAAGAGAATCTGCGTTGGCTTCGAGCCGAGACGGGGGTGCATGTGCACGCCGACTTGATCGTGGGCTTGCCCGGTGAATCGATGGAGAGCTTCGCGGCCGGCTTTGACAGGCTCTATGCATTGCGGCCCCAGGAGATTCAGGTCGGCATGCTCAAGCGGTTGCGAGGAACGCCGATCATTCGCCACGATGCGGAATGGAGCATGGTTTATTCGCCGCACGCCCCGTATGAGGTCATGTCCACGAAGTTGATTGATTTTCCCACAATGTGCCGGCTCAGGCGTTTTGCCCGCTATTGGGACCTCTTTGCGAACTCAGGGCGTTTTGTTCATGCATTGCCGGTGCTTTTGGAGGGGGCATCCGCATTCGACGCTTTTATGGGACTGAGCGACAGGCTCTGGGAAACGACGCGGCAGACTCACGGCATCGCGCTGGTTCGCTCATTTGAGTTGTTGATGCAATACGTGCGGGCACATGAGACGATGGACAGCGATCGCTTCACCAGTGCGTTGTTGCTGGATTATCAGCGCGACGGCAGGACCGATACGCCGACATTTCTGTCGAACGTCGCGTCCAAGCCAAGCCAAACGACGGCTACGTCGAATGCTCGAATGGAGCGGCAGTTGCGTCATCGAGTGAATTGAACGTTTGCTGAGTCTCAGATTGATTTCAGGCCAAGGGCCTGAGATTTCTCAGCCCAGGGCAACGCCCTGGGTATTCACGGAAATTGATTTGCAGCCTGTAGGGCTGCGAGAGACTTGTCGCAGGCCTTCAGCCTGCACGGGATAATGACACCTTACCCAGGCGTTGCCCTGGTCTGAGAAATCTCACACCTTTGGTGTGAAAACAATCACTGAGACAGTACGGAACAATTTCCGCGCAGGATTTCACGCGGTCCAAACCATATCAAAACTCTGATGAGCGATGACGCGACACCTTCGGCCGGCGCGGAGTTCCAGGCGTGGGCCAAGCCCGCCGAGCCGGGTGAACAGATCGGCGAGTTCCAAGTGTTGCGACTCCTTGGCAAAGGCGGCTACGCGCACGTCTATCTCGCCTGGCAGCCGTCGATGCAGCGGACCGTCGCACTGAAAGTTTCGGCTGACCGCGGGACGGAATCGCAAACGCTTGCACAACTCGATCACCCGAACATCGTCCGCGTGTTCGATCAGCGACTGTTGCCCGGGCGGCGCACTCGCCTGCTCTATATGTCATTCGTCGGTGGGGGCACGCTCTGGAACGTGCTCGATCACATCTGCAAGCTTTCGAAAGATCGCCGCACCGGGGCGGACTATGTGGCGGCGATAGAATCGGCGGCCCGGAGCAATGGAATTGAAGTCGGGCCGCGGACTGCCATGCAAGATCGCCTCGCCCAAATGACCTGGCCCGCAACGATTGCATGGATTGGAGCCCGACTCGCGAACGCCCTCGATTATGCGCATCGAAAGGGAGTGCTTCACCGCGACGTGAAGCCCGCCAATGTCTTGCTCACACCGCAGGGCCAACCGCAACTCGCGGACTTCAATGTGGGCTCGGCTTCGTTGTCACAACCGGCACCGGACGCGATCTTCGGCGGCAGCTTGCCGTACATGTCACCGGAACACTTGGAAGGTTTGCACCCTTATTTGCCGCGCACGGCACGGGAGGTCGATGCCCGTTCGGATATCTATGCGCTCGGAATGACATTGTGGGAGTTGCTGGCCGGGGAGCGTCCCTTCGCCGATGAAAAGTTTGGCGGTGACTTGGATTTAACGATCGATGCCCTATTGGAATCGCGACGAGCTGGCGTGCCACAGAATGCGCTGGCGTCCTTACCCGCGAATTGCCCGCAAGAACTGGTACGAGTGCTACGCAAGTGTCTCGAGCCGGACCCCAAAAATCGTTATTCAGTGGCGAGCGAGTTGGCGCAGGATCTGGATTTGTGTCATGACCCGGAAGCGCTCGCGCTGTTGTGGCCGAAGGCGGGAGGGTGGCGCGCCTGGGTGCGGCGGACACCGGCGACATGGGTTTTCCTGATCGGCCTCGCACCAAATCTCGTCACATCGCTGCTCAACATTCACTACAACCACGCGGCCGTCATTAGTAACCGGCCCGATGCGGAAGCACTGTTTTGGAAGCTTGTGCAGATCATCAACAGCATTTTCTTCCCGATCGGATTGGGCATCTTTGTCGCGGCCATATGGCCAGTCGCTCGTACCGTGCGAAAGCGTGATCGCGGCGAGGTGGAGTCTGAAGCCGACCTCGCGTGGTCCCGCTTACGTTGTTTGCGTTTAGGCCCGATTGCGGGCCGAACTTGCGTGACTTGCTGGGTGATTGCCGGCGTCGTTTGGCCGCTGACGCTGGACTATCTGGCCGGGCGATTGTCGCTTGACGCGCATTTGCATTTCTTAGCGTCGCTAACGATCTGCGGACTGATCGCCGCAGTGCACCCATTTTTCCTGGTGTCTTTGGTCAGCGTGCGAGCGCTCATGCCGACGCTTCTATGGCATTCGACCCCGACACCAGCCGAGGGCATCGAGATTCAACGATTGGAGCGAGCCCTGGGGCGCAATCTCTTGCTGTCGGCCGCGGTACCTCTGATCGGTGTGGCCGCGCTGGTCACGATCGATGCACACGATCGCACGTCGATGTTGGCCGTGACATTTTTGGGGTTAGCCGGTTGCGTGTTGGCGTATGTTTTGGATCGGGGATTGCGGGCCGATTTAGCGGCCCTCATGCGAACGTATTTTTCTAAATCGACTTAATAATCCGCGACTGGCTCGCCGCCGTTGCGAGTCGCGAGCGCCCGCCACGTCGCCGCAGAAATTGAGTTGGCGATGAAACGCACGCTGCCGTCGCACAACAGCAAATTGACGCCGCTAGGATGGGCACTGCGAGCAGCGGTCAGGCCCTTGTTGTGGCTCGCGTTGCCACAGTCCCACTTCGATTGGTTCGGCGTGTAGAAGTGGTTGTAAAGCGTATTGCCGTAGTGGCCGTTGATCCATTGCTCGCCACGGCGTGAATTCCAGGTGCCGTTGCCGGAATCACAATCGCCCGGAGTCGGATCGTTGCCGCCTGCGACTTCCAAAATCACAGAGTCGATCGTCGCCGTGTCCGTCGGCATGGCGATGATCGGCACACCATTGCCAATAAGGCTCTCCGAAAATGCGGCCGTATTAGTAGTGCCGTCGCCGATGTCGGCGATCTTCACCGGCGTCTGAGCGAACACGCCGTTGCCATCAGGTATTTTGAGAAAACTGCTGACAACGCCATTTGAGTCAAGGATCACGCCGGTGCCGTTGTTAGCAACATAGTTGATGCCGAAATAGGCACTCCCGGGGACTTGATCGCCATGCGGATCGCTCGGGCAGCCGAACAAGGGAACATGATACTTCCCGGCCAGATCGTTCTGAGTTCCGACCGCAAGCGTACCGTCGGGATCGATCAAGTTGTGCAGCGCAGTTTGCTCGACATAGGCCAAGAGCCGCGCGGGTGCAGACACAACTTTCGGATAAGCGTTCCGCCCCGGCGGAAATGCCCCATTCTGAACTTCGTAATTATGCATAGCGATGCCGAGTTGTCGCAAATTATTGCCGCACTTCGAACGATTCGCCGCCTCGCGAGCCTTTTGCACAGCGGGCAACAAGAGCCCGATCAAAATGGCGATAATTGCGACCACCACGAGCAATTCGATCAGGGTAAAGCCGCGGCGGATCAACATAGCGAAGGGAACACGCATGAACTTTTGTTATGAACTCCCAAAGGGAAATTGATGAGAGCAAACGATGTTCCGAGGGGCCATCGTTTAACTATCGGCCCGTGATTCAGTTTGCAATTCCGAGCCGAGAATTTCGTTAGTTTTTCGTGTCGTTTCGCATTACTACCGGCGTCTTTCCTTCGTTCGTAATCAAGCGTGCCGCCCGGTTCCTGGTGAAATAACTCCAGGCCCACTGAATGAGGACGAGAATCCGGCTCTGGAAACTCACGAGATAGAGCAGGTGCACAAACAACCAAGTCAGCCACGCCAGATAGCCCGAGAGCGTGAGCCAGCCGAGGTCGGCGACGGCGGCGGCCCGGCCGATCGTCGCCATGTTGCCGTGATCGTGATAGACGAATGGCCGCGGTGCTTCACCAGCAAGCCGTCTGCGAATCGTCGCCGCCACGAAACGCCCTTGTTGAATGGCGACGGGTGCCACGCCGGGCAACGTGGCCTTAGAGTCGCCTTTGGTTTGCACCGCCGCCAAATCGCCGATCACGAATATCTCTGGATGGTTCGCGACGGTCAGATCGGCGTTCACCGGCACCCTACCCTGGCGATCGACTTGAACGCCAAGCTTGTCGGCCAACATGCGACCTAGTGGTGACGCTGCGACGCCGGCCGCCCAGATGACCGTGTGAGCTGGGACATCCTCGGTGGTGCCGTCACGTTGGATGGTCACAACGCCCGGCTTAATATCCGTGACGAATGCTCCAGTCCGAACTTCAACGCCCAAATGCTGCAACGAATCTTGCGCTTTGGCCGACAGCTTGGGCCGATACGGCGGCAACACGCGGTCGGTGCCCTCGACGAGCAAGATACGGGACTTTGCGGTGTCGATCCGGCGGAAATCCCTGCGCAGCGTTTGCCGCGCCAGTTCGCCGATCGCGCCTGCCATCTCGACACCAGTGGGGCCTCCACCCACCACGACGAACGTCATGTACTGGGCGGCGGCGCGTTCATCAATGGATTGCTCGGCGGCCTCAAAGGCTCGCAGAATTCGGCGCCGGATTTCCGTTGCATCTTCGATCGTCTTCAATCCCGGTGCGACGAATTCCCATTCCGGGTGGCCGAAGTAGTGGTGGGTCGAGCCGGTCGCAAGCACCAATGTGTCGTATTCCACCATGCCGTCTGAGAGGCTGACGCGGCGATTCGCCGGGTCAATATCGACGACCTCACCCAGGACAACTTCGGTGTTGCGTTGTTTCTTCAAGACTGCTCGCAACGGAGCGGCAATGTTCGCTGGCGATAGCGCTCCGGTGGCCACTTGATAGAGCAACGGCTGGAAGAGATGGAAGTTGCGGCGATCGATCAGAGTGACTTGGACCTGTGCGGACGCCAGTCCCTGGGCGGCGTTGAGCCCGCCAAACCCGCCGCCAATAATTACCACGCGTTGCAAACCAACACCTGCGAACGACTGAGTAAACACAATTTATGGGCGCAACCTAGGAAGCGTCTCGCCGACCGCAAAATCAGCCTTGAGCGCATGAAATGTGCCATGCGGCACGGTTCTTGCCGTCCACTGTGCGGGCACATTCACGTTCGAGTTGGCACATCGCGAGGTCGTCCCATGTCGAGCCGGATCTGTCTCACGGTGGTTTTCGCACTTGGACTTATTGGCGGAACTCTTTTGCTGGGTGCCTGCTCGGGCAATCCGCAGACAGGCAAAGAATCGCGGCCGCAACCAGTGGCTGATGCTGCTGCCGACGCTCAAGTCGTTCAACCGGTACAGGCGAACCGGCCGGAGCAGAAGCACGTCGATCCGCTCAAGGCAGACCGCTTTGACCCGACCAAGCCCGCTCCGATTACTGCGGCACTCAAGAATCAGCCGAACCAGGGCCGAATTCTGGGCTTCGATTTTGCACGCGATCCGCTCGGCGCTGAGAAACCGTTCACCATGTTGGATGACGTCATGAAACGCGAGTCGGCGGCCAAAGCATCAGTGATGGCGGCACAACGCGCGCTATTGAGCAGCCGATACGATTTGACGCCGAGATTTGACCCAACCGTGCGCATGTCGCGCGGCAAACCGGTGCCAATGGGGCCGACCGCCAAGCTGAAAGAGGGCGTAACCTTTGCCCGGCTGGGAGAAATGTCGCCCGCCGACATCAAAGCCAAAGACCTGTTTCCCTACCCTTCCCTCCCGCATCCGCTCCATGCGAACGGGGGCCAGGTATTCCCGCGCGTGCAAATTGACATGTTCCCACGGCTCGAACGGTTTGACGTGGACTTTGACATTCCCGACGAGTTCATTCCGGAATTCCCGCCCGCGATCTTCCTGCAGAATCGGCCGGAGCTGGGTGATGTGTCGCGCGGGCAAGTCGTGAACTTGAATAACTTCCGCGAGATGTTCAAAGAGATCATGACGCCGGTGCAGCTCGAAGGCATGCGGCTGTTATTGACTCCACTGCCACAGGAGGAGTTCAACCTCACCGATGATCGCAAGAGCCCCAAACCACAAATGGGCGTGGCGTGCCTCGATTGTCACGTCAACGGTCACACAACGGCACAGTTCCATCTCAGCCCGGACATTCGCCCACAGGACCGCCGCTTCCGACTCGATACGGTGAGTATCCGCGGCGTCTTCAACCAGCAGATTCACGGATCGAAACGGAGCTTGCGATCGGTTGAAGACTTCACCGAGTTTGAACAGCGAACCGCGTACTTCAACGGCGATCCGATTCGCCCCATGAAAAAGGGTTTTCAAGAATTGCCGCGGAGCGTGATCCCGCACATGGCACAGGCGCAGAATATGTTCGACTTCCCACCGGCACCGAAGCTCAACGTGTTGGGCCGACTCGACCCGGCCAAGGCCAACGATCAAGAGAAGCGCGGCGAGGCATTGTTCTTCGGAAAGGCCCAGTGCAGCGTATGTCATCCCGCGCCGTTTTATCTCGACGACAAAATGCACGACCTCCACGTCGAGCGCTTTGTCGATGAGCCCGGCGATGGCCCGATCAAGACATTTACGCTTCGCGGGATCAAAGACTCGCCGCCATACCTGCACGATGGGCGCTGCCTCACGCTTGAGGACACCGTGGAGTTTTTTGATTTGATCCTGGGCACGCGCCTAAGTGATCCCGAGAAGAAAGATCTATCGGCCTTTCTCAAGGCACTCTAATTCTGCGGACGGAGATTGCGACACGCAATTAACTGCGCTACGATGCTGATCGCAATCTCCGTGACCGACTGCGAGCCAATTTCCAAGCCTACCGGCGCATGGACCCGAGCCAGCGCCTCGGCCGAAATCCCTTTCGCTTCCAAGTCGTCAAAAATAAGGCGCACCTTCCGCCGGCTGCCAATCATTCCGACATAGCCGGCGGGAGTCAGCGCCAGGTGGTAAAGCGCCTCTTCGTCGTGGTTGTGGCCGCGAGTTACAATCAATGCAAACGTGTTGGGCGTGACCTGGCTTTTGAGGTCCTGAAGAGTCCGTCCAATATCGCCAACAATTCGGCGTTGCGCAGTTGGGAATCGCTCAGGGCTCACACAGGAATCCCGATCGTCCACGACCCAGACCTCGAAATTCACTTCCGCCGCCAGCTTCGCCACCGCTTGGCCGACATGCCCCCCGCCGACGATGAGCAGTCGAATTCGGCGCGGCGTATTCAATACGGCGAAACCATCGGCAGCCGAAAGCTGCGACGTGGGTCCATTAAGGGACGCGACAAGGTTTCGCGCTTCGTCGAAAACTGAACGGCCGCCAGGTGCCACGCCAGCGCTATTTTTTTCAAGCGCGATCACTTCAGTCCATCCGACGTCGCCTTGCAACAATTTGGCGAGCGCCGTGTAGTACTCAGCAGAAGATTTAGTCACGGGATCAGCGAGCACGGTCATTCGTCCGCCGCAGATGAGGCCATCGTCCCAACCGTAATCGTCGTCAAGCACAAAATTATGCAGTTTCGCGCTTGACGGTTTCTCGCCGAGCGTGCGAAGCGCCAATCGCTTCACCTCAGCTTCGACACAGCCGCCGCCCAGCGTGCCGGTCTGGGAGCCGTCGCCGTACACCAGCATGGCCGAGCCGGGTTTCTGCGGCGTGGATCCGCGCGTGGCGATCACTGAGCAAAATACACTGGGTAGTCCACGTTCGATGAGTCGCAGCAATTCGGTGATGAGTTCGCGCATTAAGCTAAGTGGCCGCAAGATTGGGCGATGGATGTTTCAGTGACATCCCATTTCCGGACGGCGAGGGAATCGCACCGCTCTTCACACTCAGGCGTCGCAAGACCTCTTCGTTCGTCGCCGGCAAGCTGAGTGCGGCACTCCCCGTCGCCGCAGCCAGGGCCTGCTTAACGGCGGCCCACGCCGAGACGGCGAGAAGCAACGGCGGCTCCCCGACGGCCTTGCTCCGGAAGATGTTGTCGCGATGTTCGGGATTTTCGAAGAAATCGACGCGGAAATCAGTCGGAACATCGGTGGCGTTCGGGATCTTGTAAGTGGTGGCAGAGTCGGAAAGTAAGGCTCCGTCGTCGCCATAGACCAATGCTTCGGTCGTTACCCAGCCGAGGCCTTGCACAAAACCACCGACGACTTGGCCACGATCAATTGCCGGATTGATCATGCGACCCAAGTCCATCAAAAGATCGGCTCGGGTCACCGTCACATCGCCGGTGAATCGGTCGATCAATACTTCCGTAACCGCCGCCCCATTCGTGAAGTAGTAGAACGGCGTGCCGCGCCCGAGTTCGCGATTGAAATCGACGCCCGGTGTGGCATAGAAGCCGCGTGCTCCCAGATCGATTCTCGCTTCGTAGGCGAGTGCCACTACTTCCTTAAACGTGATGCGGTGTGTCGGATCACGGCGATCGAGCAGATGGCCATCCGCGAAAACTACGTTTTCCGGCGATGCCTCGAGACCGTCTCGCGCCAGTTTGGGCGCCGCGACAATCGCCAGACGTTGACGGATTTGTTCGCAGGCGCGAACGGCCGCCGTGCCATTCAGGTCCGTGCCCGCGGATGCAGCAGTCGGCGACGTGTTGTTGTTCTTCTCAGTCGAAGTGGCCATCATCCGGACTGACGTGACCGGCAAACCAAATTGATCCGCGACCAGTTGCCGAACTTTCGTATAGAGCCCCTGCCCCATCTCGGTGCCGCCGGTCGATACCTGAACCGTGCCATCCAGATATATGTTGACCAGCGCATTGCCTTGATTGAGAGTCCGTCGAGTGAAGCTAATGCCAAACTTTACGGGAGTTACTGCGATGCCTTTGAGGTATGTGCGTGACTTGGCATTGAAGCGTGCAATTTCCGCTCGGCGCGACTCGTACTCAGCCTTAGTCACCAGTTGGTCCAAAATTGTGGGCAGGACATTATTGGGAATGACCTGTCCGTAGGGCGTGACGTTGTTTTCGTTGCGCCCGTAACAGTTCAGCCGCCGAATCTGATAACTGTCCACGCTGAGGTAAGCCGCGATCTCTTCGATGATATGCTCCACCGCGGCGACACCTTGCGGGCCGCCAAAACCCCGAAAGGCCGTGTTCGATGGTAGATTCGTCCGGCACACCGTCCCTGTGAATTGCTCATTGGGAATGTAATAGGCATTCTCGGCGTGCAACAGCGTCCGCTCAAGGACAGCGAGCGAAAGGTCCGCCGAGAATCCGCCATTGGAGTAAAAGTCCGTTACCAACGAAGTGATTCGACCCTCGTTCGTGAAGCCGACCTGATAGCGGGCCAAGTACGGATGACGTTTTCCGGTCGTGCGAAAGTCCTGTTCGTGTCCATAGACGCATCGTGCCGGGCGGCGGGTATTGTGCGCGACCATCGCTGCAAGAATCGCCGGCGTCGCGCCCTGAGTTTCCTTGCCGCCGAATCCGCCGCCCATCCGGCGACAAACGCACACCACCGCCGACATCGGCAACCCGAGACAATGAGCCACGACCGATTGAATCTCGGTCGGGTTTTGCGTCGAGGAATGCACCGTGATTGAGCCGGCTTCTTCCGGGATGGCGAGAGCCGCCTGGGACTCTAAGTAAAAGTGCTCCTGGCCGCCGATCGAGACTTCGCCAGTCAGGCAATGGTCCGCGGTCTGGAGCGCCGCAGCGGCGTCTCCCCGCGCGATGCAGCGGGAAGTTGCGATGAACTGGCTCCGCTTGATCGCTTCTTCAATTGAGACTACAGGCGGCAATGATTCGACTTTGACGATCGCCAATTTGATTGCCCGATCCACGACCTCGCGCGATTCGCCCGCAATAACCGCAATCGGTTGGCCCAGATATTGGACCGTGTCTTTGGCGAGTAATTCCTCGTCATGAAAGACAGGCCCGAACTCGTTATGCCCAGGCACGTCGCGCCAAGTATAGGCCGCGACCACGCCAGCAACTTTACGACAGGCCTCCAAGTCGATATTCGTAATCTTGCCGTGCGCGACCGGACTGCCCAGGATGCCGACGAAAAGCTCACCATGGAATGGCGGCATGTCATCGATGTAAACGGCCTCGCCCGTGACATGCTCCCGAGCCGAATCGTGTGGCAAGTCTCGCCCGGCTGCGCTCATACTAGGGCACCTTCTGTTGCGGTTTCGTCGAGATAAAACTTGACCAGCACATTTTCGGCCAACTGTAGCCGAAAATCGCGTAGCCCGCGGACGTCGCTGATCGGACGAATTTCGGCGCGAGCCATTTGACCGGCCGCTCGGAAGGTGTCCTCTTCAAATGGCTTCCCAAGTAAAAATGCCTCAGTGCGCGGCAAGCGAACCACGGTGGCGGCGACCCCCGTCAATGCGATTGCCGCGAACTCAATATGGCCACTGTTCTCGCGGATCCGAATGGCCGAGCCAAATGTAGCGATATCCAGGTCCACTCGCCGGGAGACTTTTACAAAGCGCAATCGATCGTTCGATTCAGGCAAAGGCAGCGTGACGCTTTCAATGATCTCGTCGGAGGCCAGGTCTTTTTGTTTGTAGCCCGAATAGAACCCGTTGATGGGCCGGCGGCGTGGCACCTTGGGGCCAACGATGTTCAAATACGCATCCATAACCACGAGCAACCCGAGCGAGTCGGCGATGGGCGAGCCGTTGGCGATATTGCCAGCCAGCGTAGCCACGTGGCGAATCTGCGGGGATCCAAAGCGCTCGACGATTCGCAAATACGCCGGGATAGTCTCTGCCACCACGTTTTCAATTTGGGTCCAAGTAGCGTTCGCGCCGATCTCCAAATGATCGTCGTGCCTAACTAAGCGATCTAAACCGTCAATGCGTGCCAGGCTTACCACTGCGGCGGGGTCAATGCCTCGCTTGTTGCGGATGACGCCAAGTTCCGTCGCGCCAGCCACAATGACCGCTTGCGGAACCTGCGCCCTAAAGGCGACGGCCTCCTCCAAAGCTGTAGGTGCGAAATAGAGATGTCCGTCCGTTTCGATTCGAACCGGTTCCAGTGCCCATTGTTCTAAGGATGCGACCAAATCCGGCGTGTCGAAACGATCGGCAACGCTGCAGCCATTGCCAATTTTCTCCGTGGCCGCAAAGATTGGCAGATACCCAGTGCAGCGACATAGATTGCCGGTCAATGAGATCCGCGCTTTGTTGGGATCAGCGCCGGCCTCCGCCCACCCAGCCAATGCCATCACGATGCCCGGCGTGCAATAGCCGCACTGTGAACCGTGGCAATCGATCATAGCTTGTTGCGCCTGATGCAACTCGCCGTCTTGAGCGAGGCCTTCAATTGACACGACGTGACAAGCATCAATCTGATGAACGAACTGAATGCAGCAATCGACCGGTCGGTAGCAAATTCGACCGACTTCGACCCGCCCAACTAGCACGGTGCACGCACCGCAGTCACCCTCGGCACAGACGACCTTGGTACCGCAAAGGTGCAGCGTTTGCCGCAAGTACTCGGAAACCGTTTGAAACGCAGCGTCCCCGCGGACGACTTGAGGCCGGCCATTCAGGAAAAACCGGATGTGATCGCGCGGCTGAGAAATGTTAGCCTCTTCGCCATCGTTCGTGGCGGCCCCTAACTGTTGTCTGCCTACTATATTACATCCAAACCCCATGTCAGAAGCCGTCTTTTCGAAAGGTCTTGCGGCGTTTCATGAATCTCGCGCCACTAGCCGATGAGGTAATGAGCCGTTGCGACGCACTGGCCGGGTGCAGCGATGAACCCGGCCGGCTGACGCGGTTATTTCTGGGCGCCGGGACAAGGCAAGCTCACGAACTTCTTCGCCAGTGGATGAAGGCGGCCAATCTCGGCGTTCGACTGGATGCCGTCGGAAATCTCATCGGACGCCGAACTGGGACGAACACCAACGGGAAAATCGTCCTAGTCGGCTCGCACATCGACACTGTTCCCAATGCAGGTCGTTACGACGGTCAACTCGGAATCCTACTCGGTATTGCCATCTGCGAAGCACTAAAAAGAAAGGCCTTCCCCAGACCATTCGATGTGATCGCATTTTCCGAGGAAGAGGGAGTGCGGTATCGAAAGCCCTATCTGGGCAGTGCGGCAATCGCCGGTCAGTTCGATGCGAAGTGGCTGGACCTTCAAGATGAAAGTGGGAAGGCCGTGCGGCAGGCGATCGCGGAGTATGGTCTAGATCCCAAGAAGATTGGGGCTTCGTCGTATGCGCCGCAAAATATCGCCGGGTATATCGAAGCTCATATTGAGCAAGGACCCCTCCTCGAATCGCGTGATCTATCGCTCGGCGTCGTGACGGGGATCGTCGGCCAATCCCGAATTTGGATCCGGTTCGTCGGGCGAGCCAATCACGCCGGCACCACTCCGATTCAGATGAGACACGACGCGTTATGCGCTGCCGCGGAGTTTATCAGCGGTGTGGAGACGGCCGCTTGGCGTACGTCGCAGTTGCGAGCCACCGTGGGAAGCATGGATGTTCTTCCCGGCGCGGCCAATGTCATTCCCGGGACGGTTCGGCTCAGCGTTGATATCCGCCACGCCGATGACCACGTCCGACAACGAGCCGTGAAGGAGTTGAGCGAGAAGGCTAAACAGATTGCAGAGGCCCGTGGTTTGGAAGTGTCCATCGAAACGGCAATGGACCAGGCCGCACTGCTTAGCGATGAAAAACTGACTGATCGTCTCGCTGCCGTTCTGCAGAAATCTGGTCGCGCCGGCTATCGCATGGTGAGCGGTGCCGGGCACGATGCCGTGATGATGTCGCGACTCTGCCCGACGACCATGTTGTTTTTGCGAACGCCCAACGGCTTAAGCCACCACCCCGACGAAGCGGTGCGGCGAGATGATGTCGTTGCTGCATTGCAGGTTTTGGTGGAATTTGTCAGCCAGGAACTATCCGTCATTGATCCGTAGGAGCCGAAATGAAACCCTTTGGTGCAACACGAAGCCGAATAGCACGAGAATATGCGCTCATTTGCCCCGATAGTTTCGTGAACTCGTCGCTACCGGGCTGGGGAAAAGCGACGATCACCATGCTCATCGCGCCTGTCATAGGTGCACGGTTCACGCAGTTTCTAGCGACCTTTGAAGCCGGCGGGCATGCGGGGCCAGCGGCCTCCGGCGTCGAGCGCGTGATATTTGTCATCGAAGGCGAACTCACAGTAACGCCGTCGGGCCAGCCGGCGCGGCACTTGAAAGCCGGCGGTTTTGCGTTCCTGCCTGCCAATAGCGACGCCGCCATTCGGGCGGACTCGGCCGCTCGGGTCAACGTGTTTGAGAAGCAGTACGTCGCACTGGCCGATACTAAGCCCCCGACCGTCATCATCGGCGATTCGCGCAATGTACGTGGCGAACCGTTCATGGGTGATGCCGATGCCCGGCTGCAAGTCTTGCTGCCCGACGATCCCGCCTTCGATATGGCGGTGAACGTATTCACCTATCAACCGGGGGCACGGTTGCCACAAGTTGAGATTCACGCGATGGAACACGGTCTCATCATGCTGTCCGGCGAGGGGGTTTACCGACTGGGCGACGATTGGCATCCGGTGCAAGCCGGCGATGTGATCTGGATGGCGTCGTACTGTCCGCAGTGGTTCGTGGCGATGGGGAAACAGCCGGCGTCGTACCTGTATTACAAGGACGTGAATCGTGACCCACTCGGACTAGTCAGAAGTTGAGCGAATCCCAATTACAAACTGCGGCGTAACGTGCCGGTAATTAGGCCGAACGGCGCTTCGGTCGGCACGAAGATCACGTTCGCATTTTCGCGACCCAAAGGAGCGAGATTGACCAGAATCCGGTGGCGATTCGGCATGGTCAATGAGATGGAATCCACCTCGATGCACGCTTCTAAGACATCTGACCCCATGGCATAAAGCGTCTGTTGGACAGCCAGACTGTGATGACACGCAAAGGTCTCTAGCAAGGTCTGGCGAATTAGCTGAAAGGCCGCGTCATGAGCGGTCGTGGAGTCGCGGTACTGCCACTCGCAGGTGAGCGCGGTGGCCAAAATGCGGTCGTCGGTATCAGGCAATGTGGCGAATTCGTCACGTACGAAATCACGAAATGCCGAGTCGGTTGTCTTCAGCAACATCAAATCCTCGATGCCGCCCACGAGGCGCTGTTGTTTGCGATCATGCGAGGTAAAAACGAAGCGGCGCTCGGGCCCCCGACCGGCGAAGGCGTGCGGATGCGGCCGGCCCCCGACGGCGATGCGTTCCCACCCTGACACAACGACGCGCACATTCGCCGACGACACTTGCGGATACGTTTTGAGGAAGTGGGTCGCAAGCGAAGTCGCAAAAGCTTCGGGGTTGGTCAGGTCGGAATCGCGGGCGAAGACGTAAACGGTGTTTTTCATCGAATCGGTCGCGACAACCTTTCGATTGTCACCGTTTGTGTAGGAAGCGTCAAAATCGCCCCCCAACTCGATATCGACGCTCCACTCCGCGAGGTCGTGGTGCTCGGCGTGACGGGTCACCTTTGTAAACCGAACTTGTGACTTTCCATAGGAGTGCTGCGTGAGGATTGCAGGCATGGAAGAGGTCTCCAGTAGAATGATCGGCTAGGTGATCGGTTAGGGATTTTCTTTGGGCTGACCATGTGGGCGCTTCGCAGCCAACGAGTTTTGACACCGCAGGGCGTTCGCCCAGCCGCTGTGCTTGTCGATGGCGAGACGATCGCGGCGGTGGTTAATCACGATCAAATCCCTGCCGGAGTTCTCGTAGATGATGCGGGTTCCCGCATGGTCATCCCCGGTTTGGTGGATACGCATCTGCATATCAATGAGCCGGGCCGCACGCATTGGGAAGGCTTTGAAACGGCCACGCGAGCGGCGGCCGCCGGTGGGATAACAACGCTCATCGACATGCCTCTGAATTCGATCCCCGCAACGACGACCGTGGATGGATTGAGACAAAAGCGGGAAGCAGCGACGGGAAAGATCTGGGTCGATTGCGGGTTTCATGGCGGCATCGTTCCCGGCAACGCACCTGAACTAGAGCCGTTGATCGACGAGGGCGTTTGTGCGTTTAAGGCATTCCTCTGTCATTCGGGAGTCGAGGAGTTTCCCAATGCGACTGAGGCCGATCTGCGCGCGGCGCTACCAACCTTGGCACGCGCTGGCCGACCGTTGTTCGTGCACGCCGAGTTGGTTGGTCCGCAACGGCGCATGCAACATCCACGCTCTTACTCCGAGTACCTCGCGACCCGGCCGGCCGCCTGGGAAGTTGCCGCCATCGAACTTTTGATTCGTTTAGCCCGCGAGTTCGGTGCGCATATCCACATCGTTCATTTATCAGCCGCCTTGGAAACAGCGGAAATTATCAAAGCGGCGCGGGCCGAGGGTGTCCGAATCACGGTTGAAACTTGTCCCCATTATCTCACGTTTGCCGCCGAGGAGATTCCCGACGGCGACCCACGGTTCAAATGTGCGCCGCCTATTCGGGGGGCGGACGAACGGACGAAATTACGGTCAATGCTCGCTAAGGGCGAAATCGAAACGCTCGGGTCCGACCATTCCCCGGCACCGCCAAATCTGAAGCGGCTGGAAGACGGGAATTTAGAGCAATCCTGGGGCGGAATCGCATCCTTGCAGCTTTTATTGCCCGCTTGTTGGACGGCGTTACCCGAACAACAGACTCTCCATGCACTTTCCGAACGTGCCGCCGCACTCGTCGGCCTATCCAGCCGGAAAGGCGCGATCGCCGCGGGCCGGGATGCCGATTTGGTTGTTTTCGACCCGGATGGTGAGTTCGTTGTCGATGCGAAGAAACTGTTCCATCGATATCCGATTACGCCATATGAAGGGCGACAGCTTCGTGGAGTCGTGACAACGACTTATTTGCGCGGCAAGAAGATCTTCGATCACGGGCATCACCTAGGAGTGCCAAGCGGCGTCTTATTGGAGCGCGATCGATAATGGTTGATGTGGCGAAATTGAATCGGATGAGCGTCGTGGAGGCTCGTGCCGCGTTCAATCGTTGCTGCGACTGCCAGCGTTGGGTCGAGGGAATGATCGCACGACGGCCTTTCGAATCTCCCGATGCTCTATTCGCGGCCGCCGCGGCCGAATTTCAAAAACTGAAACAACCGGACTGGCTGGAAGCGTTCGCGGGTCATCCAAAGATTGGCGACATGCAGTCGTTGAAGCAAAAATATGGAGCAACTTCGGACCTGTGCTCGGCAGAACAGGCGGGTGCTGTTGGGGCAGACGAGGAAGTTTTGCAGGCACTCGCTGAGTGCAATCGCGCTTACGAGACAAAGTTCGGCCACATCTTCATCGTTTGCGCCAGCGGCAAATCCGCCGCGGAAATGTTGTCGATATTGCAATCTCGTTTGAACAATGATGCAAGCACCGAACTCTCGATTGCTGCGCAAGAGCAAGCGAAAATTACGCGGTTGCGTTTGGAGAAACTATGAGCGGAATTAGCACTCACGTCCTTGATACATCCCGGGGACGACCGGCGGTCGACGTAGGGGTCAAACTGGAACGAAGGGAGTCAGAAGGTTCGTGGAAAGAAGTTGGCCGCGGAGTCACGGACCACGACGGACGTATTCAAGCTCTGTTGGCGGAGACGGTGGCAGGCGAATACCGCGTGCGCTTTGCGACTCACGCCTACGGACAATCTCAGGGGTACACTGCGTTCTATCCAGAGGTTGTCGTGCATGTCCGACTCGAGGCCGGCGGCAAATATCACTTGCCGTTGTTATTGAGCCCCTTCGGATATTCGACATACCGCGGCAGTTAAGAGCAGTTCTCAGCGCCGTTGGCGAGATCAAAGCGGCGACGTAATTCCGGCAATATGGCATCGAGGATGGGCACGACGCACGGGTTATCATCGTGCAAAAGAATAATGTCGCGGGCCACGACATTCAAACCTTGCGCAATTTTCTTGGCTTCAGCGTCGGACCGGCACCGCCAATCATGAGTGTCAACCGACCAACCGACAACATGCAAACCCAGTGACCGAGGGGCAAGAATCGTAGACGGACGCAATCGACCGAACGGAGGACGGAACAGTGTCGGCGTCGTGCCCATTGCTGTCTGAATTGTTCGCTGACACTGCAACACGTCGTTGCGATATCTGCGAGGCCAAAATGGTGGTTCGGCATGCGCGAAACTGTGATTACCGACACGATGTCCCTCATCGACAATCCGGCGAGCCAAGTCGGGATGACTTTGGACTCGTTTGCCCACCAAAAAGAAAACCGCCCGAGCGCCAAAATCGCGCAAGCGGTCCAAGACGGCCGGCGTAACATCGGGGCATGGGCCGTCATCAAAGGTCAAGAGTACGGAGTCACCGCAGATCCGTGGCAGACGCCTCGTAAGCAAAGACTGGGGAATTCGATTACGCAGCCACGGGCGAATTCGGTAGGTCGCCATCCCTGGCACGAGCATGCGGGCCTCCCCATCCCTTTGAATAGCCAAAAAGTCCTCGCACCGTAGCGGTCATCATTGTTAACGCCACGCTAGGCAGCCCGGCGCAGAGTTGAACGCGCCGCCAAGTGATTCCAAGGCGCAACATGGCGGCCCCTATTATTCCGAAGTGCAAGCTGCACAAGCTCAGCGACGTGATTACGCAAAACGATGACAGCTGGCTTGGAAAGATGACGTGCAACGTCATGCACATTGCCAGACTACAAGCAAGTTGAAGCAGGACCAGCGGCCGACTCATCAAGAGCTTGGAAATTGCAGCGTCGATCAAGTCGATCCTGAATTGATGAATGCCGGCAAACAACAAACTTGCAGAGGTCCGAAAAATGCCCGCAAGACCAGCGGACCACCGCGAACGTTGTGCGAGCAATCGGTGATTGGTTGTCGGTGTCTTGGTATAGACAATGGCTTCCGCTTCGAACCGCACGCGCTCTCCGCATCGAAGCAACTTCAAACTAAATTCATGGTCTTCCACCGCCGATGTCGCACGCCAAGGATTGGCGTCGAGAACGCTACGAGCAAAGGTCATCCCGGTCCCGCGCAGAAAGACCGAGAGGCCGAGTCGATCCTTTGGCCGGCTTACGAAATAGTTTTCGAGAATGCTTCCAAGGCAAGCGAGGTAGGTCGCTGGGGAGTCATCGACATTGGTGGGCACGACGGCGGCCTGAATGACACGTTCGCCCTGGGCTAGCCGGCTGTTCAACTTTCGCAGCAGTTGACGCTCCGGAAGACAATCCGCGTCGAGAATGGCGACGGCATCGATGTCTTCGGTTAGCACCTGGGGAAGCGCCCACTGCAACGCTGCGCCTTTTCCCGGATGCATTGGTTCCGACCTCATCAGTACGGTGGCTCCTGCCTCGCGTGCCGCGTCAGCGGTCTCGTCCATGCAGTTGTCGGCGATTACGACAATTCGACAAAGATCCGTGGGATAGTCGAGCGCCAAGCAAGCGCGAATGGTGTCGGCAATGTTGTGAGCTTCATCGTGAGCTGGAATAAGCACCACAAATGCTTGAAGTGAATCGGCCGGCTTCGAAGGGCGTTGCGGCGCAACTGACGATATCAGAAGAAGGCTAGCGAAATAGCCCCCTGCTGCGAGAGACAAAAGCACTGATGCAATGCTGAGTACAACCAACAGCGTTTCCAATGTCGGTGTCACCCTTGGAGTTGATGCAGCCTTGCGACAATCCGCGCGGATTGTCGCCACTGCCACTTGAGGGGTCAATTGCGATTTGTCGATTTTTCATGCGTCGGCCCAGGGATTCAAAAGTACGCTTAGGCCTTTCGACGCGAGTTCCGGCAGACCACAGATCCTTCGAGATTTACTACTTGCGGCACGTAAACCTATCACACAAGTTTGGAGGCGCACTGACTTCCCCAAGATGTGATGCAAAGGCTTAGCTAACATGAGGTTGTGACCATGAGGCGCGATCACGGCTCACCGCATCTGATTAAATGTGATGCAATTCTGAAAAAACTCTGTCCGGTTTTCGAACAATGTGCGTCTTAGGATCATATAGGAGTCCTACTGCACAAAGGCTCCGTATGCGACACGAAGAAACAGCGGTAAAAACGCTAAGAACGTGAGGTTGCTGCGTTGAACCGATTCTTGTTATTAGTTCCTAAGTCGCTTATGATAATGTCATTAAGACGAACTCGCGGTCAGGTCGATCGCGTCAGCCCCTTTTCGTACCGTCCGTATTCCCCCGAGGGTCGGAACATGCGTCGTGAGCAACGGAAAGCGTTTACGCTCATAGAGTTACTGGTCGTCATCGCGATCATTGCGATCCTGATCGGACTTTTGCTGCCGGCGGTCCAAAAGGTCCGTGAGGCATCGTACCGGTCAAAATGTCAAAACAATCTTAAGCAAATGGGTTTGGCACTGATGAATTTCCATGATTCGGAAGGGGTTTTCCCACCCGGCATTGGAGCGCTTCACGACCAAAATTGGCAGGCTCCGCGCACTAGTTTGAGCGATATCCCTGCCAGTCGAACGACCCGTGGTGGTAGCCCGCCTCAATCAAATCCCGCTATGCGGGTCTGTAGTTGGCATACTTGGATTCTGCCTTATATGGAGTTCCAAGGACTATTCGACAAGATGCCCCAGACAACGTCATCCGGGAGTCAAGCGCCTGACAATGCGCCTTTCTGGAAGGCATCGACCGTGCCAGATGCATTTCACTGTCCCAGTGAGCCGCGATATGACCACACAAATGGGTTCAACGAAGCTTATCCGACCGCTGACTATGCTGGTATCGTCGGCTCTTCGTTTTATGACCAGAACAACACAATGGCGTGCGACGGGATCTTGTATTGGCGGTCCGCCGTGAGAGTAACTGACATCATGGATGGCACCAGTACGACGGCCATGGTCGCTGAGCGGCCGCCCGACCCGGTACAAACATGGGGCTGGTGGCACACGACCACGTCCCATCCAGGAAGCCAGTATATTTACGATCCGCTGGTGGGTACCGCAACCCTGCAAGGCTCGCCGTATGGTAGCGATCAAACGACCGCCAATCTGACATGCGCTTATCCCACGGCACCCAATTATTACGCGATCTACAAGAAGCCGGGGCCCCCTGCCTCGTCCTCGGCATCAGCATCAAATACAGGTGCCATCCTGTTCAACTACTGTGATTTCAACCGGATTTATAGCGCACATCCCGGTGGAGCGCAGTGGGTGTTCGCTGACGGATCAGTAAAATTCATTCCGTGGGAAGCGTACAAGGTCGTTCGCGCCCTTGGCACTAGGAATGGTAATGGTGGCCTAGGAGCCAACGAGGGTGCGATTGATTTTTCAACCTTCGAATGATGTCGGTTTTCATGGGCAAACGGCAATCGTATCCTAATCCTGGGTTACGATTGCCTTTTTTTCGCTGGAGGGCTGAATCCATGAACTTCTGTTCTTTCTGGCGACTCATCGTCCTTGGAATTCCAATATTGAGCTTGGGTTGCGGAGGGGGCCCGAAAACTTGCACAGTGACCGGCAGAGTGACCTACCAAGGAAAGTCCGTGGTTACGGGAGTTGTCAACCTGTATGGGCCCAATAACGAGTTTGCTGCTGCGGGAATCAATCCGGACGGCACCTACACAGTGACAGATGCACCCGTAGGACTCGTCAAGGTCGCCGTCGTCTCTGAGAAACCTGCGTCGCAGGGAGCCAATAATAACCGTGCCGTAAAGAACCATCCCAATGCGCCGCCACCGCCTCCACCGCCGCCCGACGCCAGTGGTTGGTTCGCAATCGACGCCAAATACGCGGACCCAGCCACCTCGGGTAAAGAAATGACGCTGTCCGGCGGAAATAATACGCAAAACATCGTTTTGGAATGACGAGTGGCCGCCTGATGAGGGCGGCCTTTTCATTTCTTTTTATTCGCTTCGTTGATGTACTTCTCCGGATTCTCGTTAAACGCATCGCGGCAGCCCGTGCAGCAAACGTAATAGGTCTTGCCCTTATACGTCACAGGGATCGTTCCTTTTCCCCCTGTGACGATGCATTCGAAGCCCGTGCTTCCGGGTTTCGAGGCGATTGATTCGCCTTCCTTCGTCGCTGCCACTTGATAGACCTTAGTGAACACCGTGCGGCCTTTGGGCTTCACAGCGTAGCGGTACACGAATCTCGTTCCGTCCCCGGCCATGTTCATGACGAACTGCTGCGTTTCGCCGGATGAGGCGTCCGTGCGATCGAAGGTCACATAGCCTTTGTCGTCACGCTGTCCGAGATAAGTTGCTTTCTGCCCTCTGACGTCTTCGACCGACAACTCGTAACGGGCTTTGTCAACCAGATATTTGACCTCGCCAGATTTGAGGTAAGTGCCATTTTGTATCTGGAACGCGAGCCAGCGATCTTCTTTCTTGAAGCGCCAAGCCCAACTGATGGTTTCTTTCCAACTCGGGTCATCGGGGCTCACCTTCGTTTTGTCGGGCCCGCCGACTCCCTTCCATTCGCCAACGAACTCATTGAGTTTTTGAAGGGCGTCGCGAGACTTGTCCGGTTCGCCGGCGATGCAGGGAGAAACAAACGCGGCGATGACCATTGCCGCGCATTGAATCAATCGGCTCATGTTAGATTCCAGAGGTTACCGCAGATCCAAAACCGCGATTAATCCATCGCCCGAACCGATGGCGACCTGTCGGCCGCTCAACACGAATGTGGCAGCGGTCACGTGTGAGAGGGGCCACTTGCGCACCAACTGACCGCCCTTCGTCTCATAGACGAAGACCGCGTCACGGCTATAGGCCAAGAAGCGCGACCCATCCGGCGACATCGCCAATCCGTCGAGACTCCCGGAGACCGTCTTCAGAGTTAACACCGGCTCGCCGAGCTTGGGTCCGACCTGCCAAATCTTGATCTCACCGTCCCGAGCGCATGACACCAACAATTTCTTGTCAGGTGAAAAGGCGACGTCCATGATTGGGGCCGAATGGGCTGGCATGTCTTCCGTAAGACGGGTCTTACTTTCCAGTTGCCAGATATGCAACTTACCGTCGGGCAAACCAATGGCAGCCAGACTCCCATCGGCACTAAAGCAAAGACATCGTTCCGATTTACCTTTCTCGGCGATGAGTTCTTCAGCCTTTCCCGAATTAACGTCGTACCGCTGTATGGTCGTGGTGGTGTCGTCTTCACCGCCGTTACGAATTTGCCAAGCGACAAAGCCCTTGTCTCCCGGCAAGAAACAAAGCGCCGGCACACGATCTTGCGGTTCAAAGGCCTTGATTAACTTTCCGGAGGCAGTTTCGTACAAGCGAATCTTCTTATCCTCGCCGGCGGCGAGGAAGCGCTTGCCGTCGGTGGTCGCTGTCAGACTAATGGCGGCGGATGGTTCGACTAACGATTTCTCGGGCATTCCGGTCTGTAGGCGCCATCGAATGAGTTGCCGGTCTTTGCCCGCCGACAACATTTCGTTGCTCGGAAGCGAGACCAAAGCAGTGATACCGCGAGTATGACCGCTCGGGCTCTCGTCCTGGGTTGGGCGCGACATCCCCCAATTGAGGATCGTGCCATCAACCGACGCGGAGACGAGAGTGGAATTGTCTTTGGTGAAAGCGAGCGAGCTCACCCAATCCTGATGCCCTCGCAACGTCTGCCATTCCGAACGAGCTTGCAAATCCCACAATTTGATCGTGGAGTCAGCCCCGGCCGACGCGAGTAATTTTCCATCAGATGCCAAGGCCAGTGCGGTCACAGGCCCGACATGACCTGCGAAAGAAAACGCAGGTTCTTGGACGGTGGCCGATTGAACGTTCCAAACTTTGACCAACTGATCGCCGCCACACGTTGCCAAAAGTTGCCCGCCTGACAAGTACAGCACGGCCGCAGTTCCGCCAACTTCATGAGCCTTGAATTTCCCGGTGACGGCCCCCGTGACCGCGTCGCAGATCCGCACCATGCCATCCGCCGTTGGGACCGCAATCGACCGGCCATCGGGCCTGTAGGCCAATGACGTGACAGTGGAATTCGGGATCGTCCAACGACTGATTTGCTTTCGAGTCGCCAGGTCCCAAACGCAAACTGTTTTGTCCGCGCCTCCACTTGCAATATGATGTCCGTCCGCGGAAAGCGATAACGCCAATACGGGTGCAGTGTGCCCTTCAAGGGATTGAGCCTGACCGCTAGTGAGATCCCAAATGCGGACCGAGCGGTCGCCGCTGGCGGAGATGAGCCGTTGCCCATCGCTTGTGAATAGCATTGCCGTCACCGGGCCCGTATGACCGTTCAGGCTGCGCGTTTCCTTTCCGGTCGAGAAGTCGCTGAGGCGTATTGCAGCGTCGGCCCCGGCCCAAGCCAGAAGCTTTCCATCAGGGCTCGGCACAGCCGCCCAAATAGCCCCGTGATGCCCTTCCATCTTCAAGGCTGGCGTCACCGGCTCCAAATCCCAAACTCGGATCGATTGGTCTTTGGCTACCGATACGAGTCTCATTCCTTCTTCGACAAAAACCAGCGCTTGGACCTCGCTTGAATGTCCAAGGAAAGTGCGCATCAGTTGCCCGGTCGCCATATCCCACAGCCGAACACTGTTATCTGCCCCTCCCGTTGCCAACCATTTACCGTCGGGACTGATAGCTAGGGCCCGCACGCGGCCGGTGGGTGGGTTAGTGCCCTCAAGTGTCCGGCGAACGACCGGGACTGCGTCCGGCGCCGTCGGCAGCGAAATGAGACGGGCTGAGCGCTCGCTGCACACGGCCAAGCTCTTGCCATCACGCGCGAATTCCACGCCATCGATCGGGGAGCTACTGCTGAAGGGGCGCTGCTCGAAAACTTTGCGGTGATCCGAAGTTGAAGTGTCCCAGACGGAAAGATTGCCTTCTTGATTTACTATCGCGACGAGCGCACCAGAGGTGGCAAGACCGGTCACGGCAGCGCTTTGGACGTTGAGTGTGTACGCCTCTTTGTTCTGGTCCAGGTCCCAAACCCGAATCACTCGGTCATCGCCCGCACTGACGAGCGTTTTACCACCGGCCCCAAGCGCAATTTGCGAAATGTTAGAACTCGCAACCTCTAGCTTTTGCGCCGGGCTTGCCACGTCGGGCATCCAGATGTGAATTTCTTTGCCGGCCGCTGACGCGATTTTCCCGGACGGCATCGCAACCAGACTTCGAATTTCTTGATTGTGCCCGCGATATTCAAATTGCAACGAACCGTCGCGCAGGCTCCAAACGCGAACGGTGCGATCGGCCGAGGCGCTAAATAGTCGGTCGTGGGCTCCGTCTACCGCGAGAAACACCTGAATCTTGTCACTTTGGTCGTCAAAGGCAGCCGGATGACGCAGTATGGGTTTGCCGAGAACGCGAGTGAGTTCCGCGGGCGCGCCCGGCCATAACTTTGGCAGTCGCCAGAGTGCTTCCCGATAAAGCCGTTTGGCCTCGTTCGGTCGATTCGCCGACAAAGCGGCGGCTTGCTCGGCGAATTCGTCGGCTCTTCGCAGCGGGAGAGCGGGTACGACACGATCGGCTCCCGACCGGACTGCTGCCTCTCGCGCCTTCCGGTAGTCTGCTGCAAGGTCGCTTGGCGTGGGAGGTGCCGCCAACGCTAGGCAGCAGCTTACTGCGAACGAAATGGAAAGGAAAAATCTCACGCTTGGAGTATACGATACCGGGCCTCAGGGGCCTACGTTCGGCCCATGACAGAAGCGCTAAATTCGCCGCTCGGCTCAATCATTTTGAGGTGGCTTAACATGCATAGCGCGAGAACCCGCGCGGGCTAAAAAGCGGGCCTTCTGTCCAGTCGTCAACTCCTTGGTGTATTTCTTGCGCACCGCCTCGATCCATCGAATCGGCCGATCACCGTAGTCAGTGACAACACGAATCAAGACTGGCCGGGGCTGATTCATTACATCCCGCACTTGCGCATCCAAGCCCCCACACGAAGTAATCTCGGCGTAGCCTAGGCCAAAGGCGTTAGCCAAAGACGCGTAGTCCAGTTTTGCCAGAATCGTGGCATTCGTGCGCTGATAAGCAGGCTGCTGCAATGCCTGCATGTACTTGTAGGCTTGATTATCAAGCACGAAGAACTTCACGGGCAATCCGGCTCGTGCGGCGGTCGAGCTTTCCAATGCCGACATCAAGAAGCAACCATCGCCGGTCAACGTCACCACGGTTTGGTTGGGACATCCGAACTGCGCGCCCAGCGCGGCCGGAATCGACCAACCCATCGCTTGATTGTCCGTCGGGTTGAAGTAAGTTCGAGGCCGAGTCACTGTGAACGCTTCCGCGGCCAGGTGCTCTGCCAGCATTACATCCGTGAAGAGCAAGGCGTCATCGGCCATATTACGTCGCAGGGCCAAAATGATGGCCATTGGATCGACGCCGCATTGTCCGTAGTTTTTTGCCCACACCTCGCGATCGGTGCACTTGAGCCGATGAATGTGCGCTCGCATCGCCGGGTCTGGCGACCGCCGCAGGCAATCTGGCTGCGAAAGCAGATGGTTGAGAAACAACCCGGCGTCGGCCGGCACGCAAACATCGGGCTTTATGACTCGCCCCATGTTCGCGGGATTGGCATCGACGTGAATCATGTACTTCGGTCGGTGGTTCGAATAATAGCCGGTAGCCACTTCGCTATACCGCACGCCGATCGCGAGCAAGCAATCGATTTCACCAAACACGAGTTCGGCCGTGCGCGTTCCCTGCGGGCCATAGCCCCAGCCGACCGCCAGCGCGTGATTTTCAGGCATCACGCCTTTCCCGGAAATGCTCGTTGCGACAGGCGCTTGTAGCAGTTCAGCTGCCTGAACGACGAGATCGGCACAGGCCATCGTGCCCTGCCCCGCGTAGATGCCCACGCGCAATTTGCGATGACGAAGGATCGCCATAGCGCGTTCGGCGGCCGCCTCGTCCCACAACAAATCGGGCGCGGCAGGTGGGGGCAAATGAAAATCCGCGGCGTCGATCAACAGGTTGTACGGGATCACGACAGCAACAGGGCCCGGCTCGCCGGACATGGCCAAAGTAAACGCTTGTTGAATCGCGCCAGGGATCTCCTCGACTCGTTCAACGTGCAACACGCATTTGGTCACTGGCTTCAGGAGTGCCACTTGGTCGAGACTGTGAACCTGAAATGCGTGCGCCTTATCGTGATTTCCGACATCGCCGACAATGGCGACGATGGGCACAGAATCCAAAAGCGCCTCGCCAAGCCCGCTGAGTGAATTGGTCACGCCTGGGCCTGGAACTATCGCCATGACACCGGGACGGCCAGTGCTGCGGGCGAAACCATCGGCCATGCAAGCGGCCGAGAATTCGTGTGTGACCAAGAGATACGGGATGTGTTCCGTTTTGAAGACGTCCCAGAGCTCGTTCTCCTGGGCTCCCGGAATGCCGAAGACAGCCGTTGTCCCCATTTGCTTGAGTGCCGCGACAACAACCTGGGCGCCCGTCATATGGCCGCTGACCCAGCCCTCGGCCTGTTCGCGACGATTGCGTGGCAACGCGCTGACGGGGCGAGTTGAGGCTATCCAAGCCGTCGCCAAGGCGGCTGTTTGGAGCAAGCCACGACGGGATAGGCGCAAGTCCATACTTCACCCGGTGGATGACTCTAGGGGCAATAATGGTGGTATCGGTTGGAGAAACCGGGCAACTTGATCGGAACCTATTTCCGGCGCTGTTTATAAACTTCACTCGCCTTTAACAAAATCTGATGTTCTCGCTCTGATAAGCTCGCCTGGCCATATCGCTGCACTTTTTCGAGTACCGCATCCACCTGGGCTTCAAATTGCCGCTCGACCTCGGATGTCTCGTCTCTCTCGGGTTCATCATCGCCGGCCTCACGATAGACACGCAGGCGTGGCCCCACGAGCCGTCGTGGCCGCATGGACATCCGCGTGGGCCACCAATTCAAGACTCGCCACTGGAAACGATAGTACAGGAAGCCAAAGGCCGCCCCTCCGAGGTGAATTGCGAATGCGATAGGCTCCTGGGATCCGCCTAGCAAACTGAGCGCGTCGATCGCGACAAACAAAATCACCGCGATATAGATCGGGATCGGGATTAGGAAAAACAGATAGATCGTGGTCCGCGGGTAGTGCATTGCAAACAGAACCATCACTGCCATGACCGCGCCGGAAGCGCCAATGGCGGTTGCTTCGGGCCTGATTAGCCCCAACGCCACGAACGCAAGCGCTCCCATAATTGCCGAGGCGAGATAGAACGCGAGAAACTCTTTGGCACCGTAGATATCCTCCACGGCTCGGCCAAACATCCACAGAAAATACATGTTGAAGACGATGTGCAATATGTCGTTCGAATGAAGAAATGAGTAGGTCACCAATCGCCACACCTGCCCATGCAGGACGCGACTCACATTCAAATCGAGCGCATTCGTCACCGGGCCGGCGATTTCACCGGGCTGGAATTGCGTCGCCATCTGAAGGATAAACACGGCGATGTTGCCGAGAACTAGCCAGTGCACTGCGCGGCTCGGACCGGCAAACCCGCCGAATGCGCCCTTTTCACCGCGGTAGTACTCTCGGTCATAAACGCCCATAACCACCCCTGGTGCCGGCCGCGGCATCCTTACCCGTTTTAACATACAAAGGGCAATTCTTGGAAGGCACGTCGTGAATTCCCAACACTCCTGCATGCCATGCGCGGCACGGGATTTCCTAGGAATTGAACCCAAGTGCTTTTTTGCCAATACAATCGCCGTATCCCGTATCACCGGTGCCCGCACGGGCTGACTCGATGAGTTCCGAAGCCACGACCGCCCAACCGCACTCGCTGCTCAATCCGAACGAGCTTTCGCGCCTCGCGCAGGATTTGCAGATCCGCAAGGTTCAAGTCGAAAACGCTATCCAACTTCTCGAGCAAGGGAATACTGTTCCCTTCATTGCCCGCTATCGGCGGGAACGAACGCTCGGCCTCGAAGAAGAAGCGATTCGCATCATCAGCAATCGCATGCAGCAGGCTCGCTCGTTGGCCGAACGCAAACAAATCATCGTCAAGAGCATTGAAGCGCAAGGCAAACTGACCGAGCCACGCCGCGATGCAATTGTCGCCGCCGAAACATATCGACGGCTTGAAGATCTTTACCTTCCTTACAAACCCAAAAAGAAATCGGTCGCTGCCGAGGCGCGCGAAAAAGGCTTAGAGCCGTTTGCGCTGGCTGTCTGGATGAAGGACGATGCGGTTAGCAATCTCGCCGAAGTTGCACCCACGCTCGTCAACCCGGAAAAACAAGTCAACTCGCCCGAGGATGTGCTGACCGGCACCCGCAGCGTTATTGCCGAGTTGATTGCCGAAACGGCGGATGTCCGCGCGGCAGTTCGGCGCTACCTCTGGGATAATGCCAAGCTCGTCGTCACGCGCTTGGACAAGCTCCCCGAAGGCAAAGGACTTGAATACAAGGATTATTTTCAGTTCACCGAGCCGGCGAGCCGAGTCCCGCCACACCGGATATTGGCGATCAATCGCGGCGAGCGCGAAAATGCGTTGGCAGTTCGCTTAGAATTTGATCCGCAAGGAATGCGCGAGGTCGCGATCGCCGCGCTTCCAGCCCTCGTTGAACATCCCCATCGTGAATTTATTTTGACCTGCGTGGATGAGGCGCTTGCGCGCATCATTCAACCGTCGCTAGAACGTGAGATCCGTCGAGAACTCACTGACTTCGCGCTTTCCCATGCGATATCCGTCTTCGCTCGCAATTTGCGCGGTTTACTCATGCAGCCGCCGTTGCATCGGAAGCGAATCCTTGCGATTGATCCCGGGTTTCGAACGGGCTGCAAGCTTGCCGTGATCGATGAGACTGGCACTCCGCTGGAAGATAAGACCGTTTTTCCCCATCAGCCACAAAACAAGACGGCGGAAGCACGCAAGGCGATCGAGCGACTCATTCGCAAATACCAAACGCCGATCGTAGCGATCGGAAATGGGGCTGCGTGCCGCGAGACCGAAGAAATTGTCGCTTCGCTGATCTCGGAATTTGATGCGCGGCGCCGCGGCGAGACAGTTCTAACGTCGCCGGACGCGGCGGCTGCCGATCCGACCCCCATCCAAGAGGGCGACATACCGCCCGTTGATCCTACTCCTACGGCGGTTATGAATGCTGTGCCAGCGGAGAAGGAGTCGCCACCGCCCGAAGAGCCGGCGATGGTGGGAGGGGACGTCAATTCAACGGTTGATACGCCGCAGGAAAACGTCCCCATTCAGGATGAAGTTCCGCCGGCCGTGATCGCGGAGACTCCGCCGGACCTGACGGAGCCCATTGCGCCACCTCCGGAGCCGGAACCCGAGTATCCCGAACCACCCCTTGAGTTGGCTTATGTCATCATTAATGAGGCGGGGGCGAGCGATTACGCCACCAGCGCAATTGGCCGCGAAGAGTTTCCCAATCTCGATCCGGCGATCCGAGCGACAATATCGTTGGGTCGCCGCCTCCAAGACCCGATCAGCGAACTCGTCAAAATAGACCCGCAACATGTCGGGGTCGGTCTTTATCAGCACGACGTGCACGGCAAACATCTGAAGAGTTCTTTGGAAGCAGTGATTGAATCGTGCGTGAATCACGTCGGTGTCGATGTGAACACGGCGCACGTCCCGCTATTGCGGCATGTGGCTGGTCTCAACCAATCTGTCGCGCGAGATATCGTTGAGTTCCGACACAAGAATGGTCCATTCCGCACCCGCGAGCAATTGACTCAGATTCCTTCGGTGCCTCCGGCGCGCTTTGTACAAGCGGCAGGGTTCCTCAAAGTCGCCAATGGCGATGAGCCTTTGGACGCGACGTGGATCCATCCTGAGAGCTACAGGCTAGCACGCAACGTTCTGCAGGATCTTGGCCATACTCCAAGTGACCTGCGCGATCACGATCGATTACAGGCATTGAGGCAGGCATTCGACCGCGCGAATATTGACGAGTTGGCCCGTAAGTTTGAAGTGCTGCCGCCGACGATTTGTGAATTATTTGATGCACTAGCTCGCCCGGGCCGAGATCCGCGCGAAGATTCGCCGCTTCCGGTCTTCCGCCGCGACGTGTTACGATTGGAAGATTTGAAGCCTGGGATGGAGTTGAAAGGCACAGTCCTGAATGTCGTGGATTTCGGCGCGTTCATCGATATCGGCCTGAAGGACAGCGGCTTGGTTCATATCAGCCAGTTGGCGAACCGCTTTATTCGCAATCCGCATGAGGTAGTTACGGTCGGCGACGTGGTCACCGCCTGGGTGATGACAGTGGATTCAGAACGGCACCGTGTGTCACTGACGATGATCCAACCCGGGAGCGAACGCAAGCCACAAGATAGACGTGGGCAGGAGGCCACAGCGGACAGTGGACAACGGTTCGAGCGACCCGCCCACGAAGGCCAACGAGGTGGCGAGCGCGGACGTCCACGACGTGGACAGCAGCGGCGAGGTCAACCCCGGCAAGAACAGCCGGCTGGGGTTGAGATGGGGGCTGGACCTGAGGCTGCCAGCGGTGTTGCGTCACCGCCGCGCCGCGGCGGTAAATTCGAGCGCAAGCCGCCAAAGCCAAAACCGCTGCCGAAACTCTCGGCCGAGAAGCGGGAAGGCAAAGCCTATCTCACGACGTTGGGAGAGCTGGAAGCGTTTTTCAAATCGCGCGAAGGGCCTTCCACCGAATCTCCGGCAACGCCAGAGCCTTAAGACGTTGAGTTTGCCAGAAAAAACCGTTCCAAGAGGGCGGGTTCGACCCGGCCTCGAAATCGCACTTTACCATCAATTACCATGACTGGCACACAATTGCCGAACTGCTTCACTAACGCTGGGTCGCTATCCACATCAATCTTTTGCAAGTGAAACAATCGAGGATCTTTTCGCTTTAGGAGCGTCTCCGCATCTTCGCAGAGATGACATCCTCGGCGGGTGTATAATACGATGTTGAGGATGCGGCGAGGGGTTGGGCGTCTTCGCCAAGGGAACGGCCACCATGTCATGAGCTTTAGATTACCGATTTAGAGAGCCGCCCGGTTTTGCAACAGGACGTTTGAATGCCACCGCGAACACCAAATCGATCTGGAAAGTCGCCCCGGCGCCGGCCTGCTCCACTCATGCCGGGCCGAATGTTATTATTGGGCCTTCTGGCGGTGGCGGTCGCTGCGGCCGTGATTTTCCCTTCGTTTTTTGCATCGAACCCATCCATTCGTTACGACGAGTTTGAGCAGTTGTTGGATTCCGGCAAACTCAAGAAAGTCGTGCTTGTGGGGAACGATCGACTCAATGGAGAAGTGCGCGACGACGTCCGAAATTCGTCGGATGAAATGCTCAAGGCAATGAAGATTGCCGGAGGCAAGTTCTCGGTCAAGCTGTTGCCGGCGACCGATCGCGACCCGCTCTACCAGCGGCTGCGAACGCACGGCGTGGAATTTGATACGCAGGACGAACACGGTGCATGGTTTGGCGGATCGCAATTTACGACAACATTGATTGCGACCTTAGTTTTGGTTGGCCTGTTTGCGATTCTCCTGATGCGATTTCGTGATCCATTAGGAGGCGGATTGCCAGGAAGTTTCGGCCGCAGCCCTGCCCGCAAATACGATCGTGGCACCAAAAACAAAGTGACCTTTGACGACGTGGCAGCGATGGAGTCGGCCAAGGTCGAGTTGCAAGAAGTAGCAGAATTTCTGAAAACGCCGGAAAAATTTCACAAGCTGGGGGCACAGATTCCTAAGGGAATACTCCTCGTGGGCCCACCTGGAATCGGCAAAACGTTGCTTGCGCGTGCGGTCGCCGGCGAAGCGAACGCCACATTCTTGAGCATCAATGGAGCGGAGTTCATTCAGATGTTCGTTGGCGTTGGTGCCAGCCGAGTTCGCGATTTGTTCCGGACCGCCAAGGAATCCTCGCCTTGCCTCATATTCATCGACGAGATTGACGCCGTCGGTCGAATGCGTGGGGCGGGCGTCGGCGGAGGCTCGGACGAACGCGAGCAAACGCTGAATCAAATTCTCGGCGAGATGGATGGTTTCCAACCGACCGATGCCGTGATAGTTTTGGCGGCCACCAATCGGCCTGATGTGTTGGATGCCGCGCTTCTCCGGCCCGGCCGGTTCGATCGCCATGTAACGATCGAGCGTCCGACTTGGCAGGGGCGATTGGCGATTCTCAAAGTCCACACACGAAACAAGCCACTCGCAGATTCCGTCGATCTCGAAGAGCTGGCACGAGCTTGCATAGGCATGACTGGCGCGGATTTGCGCAACCTCGCCAATGAGGCAGCTCTATTAGCAGCGAGATCTAACCGCACACGAATTGAAAAGGACGATTTTGCGCAGGCATCTGACCGGGTGTTGCTAGGACTAAAGCGCGAAGAAATCTTGACGCCTGAAGGGAAGAAGAAGACTGCGTATCACGAAGCGGGGCATGCGCTCGTAAGCTGGCTGGAGCCCGATGCTGACCCACCACATCGTGTCACGATTGTGCCGCGCGGTCGCGCCCTGGGGGTAACCATTCCCGCACCTGACGAAGAGCGGTTCCACCACGGCCTGGATTACTGGAAAGCTCGGCTCGCGGTTCTTATGGGGGGGCGTGCGGCCGATCGGCTGATATTCAACCAGCCGTTCTCCGGCCATGAAAATGACCTGAAGCAAGCGACTCAAATGGCCCGCTACATGGTGACGCACTGGGGCATGAGCGATCGTCTTGGCCCTATGGCCTTCCGTATCGGCGAGGAACACGTTTTCCTTGGGAAAGAGATTCAAGAGCCGCGCGATTTCAGTGAAGGCACGGCTCGCCTCATTGATGAAGAGGTCCAGAAACTTCTGCGCGAGGCCGACGAGCGCGCATTTCAACTTCTGAACGAGAATCGAGACAAGCTCGAAGCGATCGTAGCAGCGTTATTGGTTCACGAAGAGCTGGATTATCGTGCTCTCGAATCGATCATCCGTCCCGGCGCCCTAGTGCAAGCCAACGGGACCGGGGAGCCAACTGCTTCCCGCACAGAGCAGGCCGCTACCGGTGTGTGAGCGAGGGCGTTAGGGCACTCCAGTCGGTCATATCAAAACGCGAATGCGGTGACAGCGCGGGTACCGCGCAGACATCTTGATAGACCACCTTTGCGTCACCAAATAGTTCTTCAATCGCTTTTATAGGCAGGTCGGTATATTCACGAACGATGGTCACTTCAATTGGGTTTGCCGCGAGCACACATTGCAAACTCGGGCATACCGCGCGAGCGGCACGAGCCAACTCTTGTCCAGACTCGGTCGCGGGAACGAGCAGGAATGCTTCTTCACCATTGCCCTCAATCGGCGGACAGGCGGCGTTTACCTGCAATTTGAACCTTGCTGCAAATTTATTGTCGAATTTACCGCTGGGTGGCCTTTCGACTTGAGCAACATCGGTAATGGGCAGCGCCGATCCCAGATAAACCGCTGCTTGGGCAACCAGAGGCCGCCCCAATGTGCTCATGGCCTCGGGGCCACTTGTGGCCGCGTTCATGAGATCGCCCATTGGTGCGAGAATCTCCGTCTGCAAACATTGGTCCATTTCCAACCAATGATCCGTCGAGAGAGTCTCCACGAATTGGCGAGCTGATTCTTCTAGTTCAGTCACCCCCGCTGGAAGCACAACGTGAATGGAAGACGTGGCCTGCACGGCTTCCCAGTAGGGATCCGATCCACTAAGCTCGGCCCCAAGCCCCCATTCAGGTCGCTGTGTTGAATCGATCAAGCTCGAAGGGCCTTGAAGCGATTGTGACAACGTCTTAACGCGTTGCCGCACGAAATCCATGTCACGAAGTCGATCGTCGAGTCGTGCTTGTAGCGTCATGTAAAACTGCACGCCAGCTTCCAACAAATCCTGAATGACCCGCTGCCGGCAGAACTCTGCCAAACAGTCAGCCAAGTGGCGCAATGCTCGTGCCGCCCCGCTAAAAAGAATCTTCACTCCACCTTGGCAGGCTTGAACAGCGGATTCGAGATCATCACGACACCGTTTCATTCCTTTGTAATGCTGCTCGATGGCGTCCCATTGCTTGCGCATGGCAGCCATGCAATAGTCGCTCAGATAGCGAATGCCCGCTTCAGCCGTCGCGATACGATGCCCGGGCCGGCGGATCAGGTCGCTGAGATGCCCCGCAAGATAAGCATCCCACTGCTCCCCAAGTTGTTGACTAGCTCGCGTCAGCTCACCGTAGAATTGACTTTTCTTCCATCGCGCTTCCAGTTCGCGGCCAGTTCCCGGTCCGGCGAACCGGCGAGCGGATTCCAACGCTTGAATCGCCCAACGTCCCGCGTTTTCCAAGGCGGGCGGCGATGCCGCATCCGCCGCGAGTGTCGCTATGAATTGCTCGGTTGCTTCTATAGGGTTGCCCAGACGGGGCGAATGAGCCAGACGATTTAGTTCAGCGCGAAGGGCCTTCCATTCCAGGCCGGGATCACAAAGGCCAAGGTCACATAATTTCTCGACTGACGCGTCGAGTGCGGGAACCTTGGCTTGCCACACCTCCGTAAGTCGCGCGACCACTTGGCGAGCCGCGACGCGAAGCAATAACCCGCGCGGGAACCAAGTCGTGTTGGTGCCGAAGGAACGGAATTGCGGCTTCGCTTTGCTTTCTCCGCGGCGCGATTCAGCCAGATTTGGCCCGAGTGGTGAAGACACCTCTTGTGTCACATAAGTCGCCAAATGGGCAACTGCGTCGCAGAACCGCTCCGGCGTTCGATCGGCGGCAACTGAGAGGTAAACCGCATCGTAGGGAGTACCGGTATCTGTAATGCTCGGTCCATCGGGACCGAACTCTGCATGATAAGTAGTGCCGCTGCTGCGATACGAATTTATTTCCAGCAGCGTGGCATATGCGTTGGCTAATTCCAAGCGTGACGTGGATGGATCGGTTGGCGCTCCGCAAAACGTGAACAACGTCAAAGGCGCTTCGGCGTGATTGAGCTGTCGCAACAATCGACGTAAGCAATATCCCAGATCGACCAACGAGCCGCTCGAGCCGCCACACGCGGAGGCAAATACGAACACACGGGGCGAGTCTTTGCCGCGAGCCAAGCCGGTGTGCTCGACCGATGCGGCAATCGAATCCGAATGGGCCGCGACCTGAAACTCGCGACGGAGTCGATTCTGAAGCCTCGGGAAATTATCAATGAAAGCCAACCGGCCAAGTGCTCGAGAACCCTGTGGCTGCAATGATCTTGGAATCGAATGCAGTTTCTCGGTCGGCAACCAAACCACCAAGTGATCAATCATCCGTCGCCGATATTTGATTACTGGTTGCAGAGGAAGCGGAAAGGTCTCGACGGAGCGGAGGGCAGCTTCCGGGCTACCTTGTGTGGCTTGGTCGAGGGAGCCCGTATCGCTGTCAATCAAAAGGAAGCGAAATGACGGAATGTCGCCGGGGTCACCAAAGCGATCCAGCAAACGGCAACGCAATTCGATCAATGCCCGACGCCCAAAGCTGCCCAGACCAATGAACATCGTAGGTCGAAGCACCCCGCGATGGAGGCCCGAGAGCGGAACTTCGATCCGCGCATCCAGAGCTGGCGCGCCGAGGTCCACAATCGCCTCGGCGTTTTCATGGCTGGAATATCCATTGGAATAGGCCGCGGTATTCCCGCCGAGGCCACCAAGTCCGGTGACCGCGGAATTGGGGGCAGAATCGGCCGCATCTCCGTTGAGTGCGTCGGATTCCAATCGATAGCGCGGCAGGCCATCGCCGAAAATCGCCGTTCCTTCATCAGGCGAGACTTTCGGTATCCGGTCGGTAACCGGCGCTTCATCCCAGGCTTCGTTTTCTATCCACCCGGCGTCGTCTGCTTCCGAAATCACCGGTTGCGCCGATACAACTTCGCTGGCCACGTTGGCGGCCAGCGCCGCGATAAATGCCGCGCAGGTCGGGAAGCGCTTCGACGGGTCCTTCGCGAGTGCCTTTGCGACGATGGGCCGATCAGGCTCCGGAATCATGGATAAGTCCGGAAGCGAGTGCATATGCAACATCGCCAGTTGCCGCATATTTTTTGCGGCGAACGGTCGGCGATTCGACAACAGCTCGCAATACACGATCGCGAGGCTGTATTGATCACTGTGTTTGGAAATGGAGTCCGTGAACGTCTCAGGAGCGGAATAGATGGGAGAGAAAACCCCGCCTAATAGACCGGGAATATTTTGACGATCCAGATGTTTGACCAGCCCGAAGTCCGCGACCTTCACTCGATCGGCGATCAAGAACAGATTGCGGGGTTTGACGTCAAGATGCTGGAGATTATGTCGTTCGATGAGATGATCGAGTCCATCAGCGGCGTCGCGCATGTAGCGAAGCACATCTCCCCGAGGCACTCCGGGTGCACCGCGTCCCAAAAATTCCTTGAGCAAATCATGTAGGCTTTTGTCCGCCAGTTCCATGACAATGGCGAGCTCGTCGCCAATTACCTCAATGCGATCCATCGACAAGATGAAAGGATGCCTGACATCCTTGACTTTCATCAGCGCCTTCTGCTCCTGTTCAGCGCGAAAGTCTCCGTCGTCGGAATTCAGGCTGCCAAAGACAAACTTGATCGCCTTGTCGATGCCGCCGGGGGCGATGCACTTCCAGACTTCGCCAAATCCTCCCGAACCGATGGGGGCAACCAGGCGATAGCCCGGGATCGGTTCAGCATCTGGTTCACGAAGCCAACTCATGGCGATTTGGTCCCGAGACCACCGCACGCACCATTCGGCGCGCAACGCGACTCGCCGAACTCTAGGTCCGATTTTGCCGGTTGTCCAATCGCGTTGGATTCGCTTACCCCAACGGCGCCAACTCGCTAACAGGAGTGTTGCGCACTTCCCTTGCAACGCGACGCCCAAGCCATGAGGGCCGCGAGTTTTCTTCAAGTCGATCTGCCATTCTTCGAATGAAGACGGTTGAATGGAGCGACTTCAGGAGACCCACATCATGTTTCGCAACTTGCTGATGCTCTCGGTATTCGCTTCCGTCCTGTGCGCGATAGGTTGCTCCCACCCGCGTAGCTGCTGCCGCCCTGCTCAACCAGCGGCCGCTTGCTGCCCCGCGCCGGGCTGTGGCCCTTCGGGAACTGTGTTGAATCCACCTGTGGCGACGACTGCCCCGGTTTACCCAACGCAGTGATCGCAGGCGCGTCACACTTTAGTTGACTAGATTAGCTTCGCTTCTTTACTTCATCGAGCGAACTCGCACAGCTTGCATAAAGCTCGGGCGAGCACGATTGCGCCCCCAACCAAATCCAAATAATATTTGAACTCACATTTCGCCGCGTCATATTTGCAACGGACTGGCCGTGGCTCGACCGCGCCGTTGCTCGTTACTAGGCGCGCACATTCGCCACATCTGACCAGAATGGAGGCTGCCATGCGACGTCGATTCACTGCTCTATTGTTTTTGATCGCCATCCCGTTGCTCAGTAGTAGCGGTTGCTGTTGGTGCGGCGGTTGCTGCAACAGCTGCGGGCCCGGCTACCGTCTGTTTTGGCGCCCGTACATGTTTGGCAACTGTGGCGGCTGCGGTAGCTGTTCGAGTTGTGGAGAAGCTGGTTGCACCTCGTGTTACCAAGGCGCTGCTGCGGGGCAGATGATGACTCCTCCGCCGCCGGCCTACGGACCCGGCGCGCCGATGCCGAATCCCCCCACGGCCGAGAAGACTGCGATGGCAAATACGACCACCATTCCGACTCGGATTATTCGCTAGCCGACTGCCGGGAATCCCAGATTTGTTCGGCAGAGCTCACGGTCGTATAGAGCGGTTCGATGCTGTAGGGGTCGGCCAACTGCCCCGTATCGACTCGCCGAAGAGATTGAGCGAGCAAGTCCTCCAAGCGTGGCTCCCAAGGCGCATCCGTTAATCGCGGTGCGTCTGGGTGCGCGCGCTGCAATTTTTCGAGGCCCGGCCCGCACAACGGCAAATCCGACGCCGCGAGTCTTTCCGTGTCTTTTGCAGCAATGGCGCGTACGTCGCGGCGGGTATAGATGCCCGCCTCATCGCGCTCAAAGTCCATTGTCAACCAACCATTCAACTGAAAATCAACAATCGCGCGAAAACTGATTCCGAACCTCGATCCGCGCTGAAAAATTAGGTCGAACGTATCGACCGCAACGAGGCGGGCGCCTATCGTGCAGGCCAAGGCTTTGACCGTTGCTAAGGCGACGCGGATACCCGTAAAACTTCCAGGCCCAATGTTAATCCCAATGGCCGAGAGCTCCCAGACATCAAGTCCGGCTTCATTGAGGAGATCGCGCAACTTTCGACTTAGGTCCCTAGCATGGCCTCTGTGGGGGTCCATGACTCTTTGAGCGATGAGAGAATTACCATGGGACAGCCCCACCATACCTGTGCGTGTGGACGTATCGATCAGTGCCAGAAGGTGTCGATCAGTCACATTGCCTCAGTTGACGGAGACGCCCGCCGGTCTTAGCATGTTCGCCTGAGTTGCCTCATCGGCCCAGGCGCATTTCATGGCACACGATCACCTCACGATTTTCACGGATGGCGCGTCGCGCGGCAACCCCGGGCCCGCCGCGGTCTCCTTCGTCATTCAACGAGAAGGCAAACCCGACATCACGTATGGCGAGACCATTGGCCTCAATACTAACAACTTTGCGGAATACACGGCGATGATCCGCGCTCTGGCGGCGGCTAAGCCGTTGAAACCAAAGAGCATTCGGTTGCACAGTGATAGCGAGCTGATGGTTAAGCAACTCCGGGGCGAATATCGAGTTAAACATCCCGATATTCAGACGCTTTATCAAGAAGCTCAAGAATTGATTGACGCTTTTCCGCGGGTGGAGTTCGTTCATATTCCCCGATGGCAGAACGCGCAGGCAGATCAGCTTTGCAATGACGCTCTCGATGGCCGTGCAAGCACTCCTCACTTCGCCGAAGACAAAGAAGCTGAACTGCCTCCCACATCAACGCCTGAGACCGCCGAGATTTTGCAGCTTCTCTCGTCGGTCCGCGCGCAGTGGGCCCGCGGCACCGGGCCAGATGTTGAGGCGGTCTGGGAAGAACTGCTGGGACTTTTGAAGCGGCACAAATTGCTTAAGACACGTCGAACAAAGTCTTCGCGGTAAACCATAGTTGGCAGTGTTCGTCGAAACTTCAATTATTTGCGGTTGACATCATTTAGACGCCTCGCTATCAGCCTCGACATTGGATTGCAGACTTCGCGCAAAGAGGGCTACCGCCTTCAGTCTTCGGACTGAGCACAGCCGTTTGCGATAAAGTCGAATCGACTGAGCCTGGGGAGGCTTGGCTCGAAATCCAGCCGACGAACGGATGGCAACAGCCAAATGTTGGTCGGGGAATCGGATGGTGTCTGCGAAAGTGGGCCACGTTCGATCCGGGGGAAAGGGATTCCATGCGTCACAGACCCAATCAGCGCCAGCGGCTCCTTGCCCGCCCGTGGCTGCGATTGAGCGTTTGTCTGGGAGTTGCAGTTGTCACTGCGCTGGGTTCACCCGGCAAAGTGGCTGCGCAATCTCAGCCAACCCCTCCTGCTTCGTCAAATGGCTGGACCAACGAAGAACCGCCGAAGGCCGACATACCGCTGCCTCCACCGAAACCACTCGATCCTCCACCTCATTGGATGACAAATCATCCCAAGAACCCCGGCAATGACCGGGTCTTGGGCACAGCACCGAAGCCGACGGCTGAAACAGCCGCCAAACTGAAGACCTACATCCAGGGAATGGTTGATCCCGAGGCGAATCTCACGCTGATTCAGAATCAGTCGCGGCTGTTGATGCTGAAAGAAACACCAAAGCGCATTCAGATCGCGAACGAAGGGATTGCTGAGTACAACTTTATCGGCAAAGACCAGCTCTTGCTCATGGGCCGCGGCGTCGGCACCACCCAGATGACTTTCTGGTTCCCGGATCCCAAAGATCCGAGCAAGGAAGAAATTCTCTCCTACTACGTGAGCGTTCTGCCGGACACGTCCGAAAAAGAACGCCTCATGCGGTCCTACAAAGCGCTCCAAGACGAAATCAATTGTGCCCTGCCCGACAGCGTGATTTGCCTGCATCTGGTCGGCGACAAGGTCGTCGTTACCGGGCAAGCCAAAGACATGGCCCAAGCCCAGAAGATCATTCAGATCATTCGCTCCAACGCGCAAGCGCCTGGTGGCGGTGGCGGTCGAAACCGTCAGGCCGGCAACAGTCGGCTGCCGACGGATCGCTCAACACCGGATCACAATCCGAATGATCCGACTGACACGCAGGGCCAACCGCTCGTCCCTGGCACTGAGACCTTCGTGGTCGAGGGTGTCAATTGGCTCATCAACATGATTACGATCCCCGGTGAGCAGACGGTCAACCTCAAGGTGACCATCGCCGAGGTGAATCGGGCCGCATCGCGCAGTATAGGTCTGAATTTCACTGTGCTTAACAAACAGGGCCAAGGCGTCTTCGCCCAAGCGACCGGCAGCCTTGCGACCGGCGGTCAAGCGCAGCAGACTGGTCTCGGTGGGGCTATGACTGCGGGAAGTTGCGTGCCGGTATGTCCGGGCATTGTCGTCGGAAATGGTGGGTTTAACAATCTGCCGGCCATGATCGACAATGGACAAGTCAACCTTGCGATCAGCGCCATGCGTAATCTCAACTACGCCAAGCTTTTGGCGGAGCCCACTTTGGCCGTGATCAATGGGCATACTGCGAATTTCCACGCTGGTGGTGAGTATCCGGTTCCGGAGTTGACCAGCGCCAATAACAATGGCAACACGCTGCAGGGCTTCGCATTCAAGCCCTATGGCGTAAATGTCTCATTTACTCCGTACGTAACTGATCGCGATCGAATCCGCCTGGAAATCGATGCGAATATCACGGCTCTCAGCAATATCACCAGCACCTCTGGCCTGGGTGGTGCACAGGTTCAGGGCTTCAATGCTCGGCGACTCCGTACCACAGTCGACCTCCGTGATGGCCAGACACTCGCGGCCGCCGGCCTCATCCAAAACGACTGGACCGGCGAAGCTCACCGCGTTCCGCTGTTCGGCGATCTGCCAGTGATTGGCCGGTTAGCTGGGTTCGATCATGTGTCCGCGGGTGAACAGGAACTTGTGATTCTTGTTACGCCAGAGCTGACGCATCCGATCGATTGCAAAACAAAGCTGCCGCTGCCTGGCTCGGACATGTTTGAGCCGACGGATATCGAGTATTACTTGCTCGGCCGGCTCGAAAGCCATCGCAACATCGACTTCCGCAGTCCGATCATGACCGATTGGCAGCGGCTGAGAAACTACCGAAATTTTGAAACGCAGTTCATCATGGGACCGTCGGGGTACACGGTGCCATGATGTGGATGAATCGGTCGACAGTGCGAAAGTAGAAGCCGGGTTATGCACTCAAAGCTTTTGCTTCACACTTCGTCAGCCGCGGGGGCAGTCCGATGGGGCCGAAATATCTAAGAGGCGTGCGCCGCCGATTGACCGGAGGGGGCTTAGTCCTCGTCGGTTTGCTCGCCGGTTGCGGTCTCGACAGCGGCTCCGTTCGCGGCATGCACTCCGGAGAGGCGAAGGACATCGGAACGTGGCCGCCGCCAAATGGCAGCTACCTGTATCGCTGGAAAGAGGAACAAGACAACCGCGCCGAAGCGAGTGACTTTACCATCTTCCTAACCGAATGGTACATGGGCGGCACGGATCTTGGACCGTATGGCCTGCACCACTTGGGCGACATTGCCAAGCGCTTGCCAACCGTGCGCTTCCCGGTGGTCATCGAACCACATCTCGACACAAATTTGAACGAAAAGCGTCGTGAGCTGGTAGTCCAGGTTTTGACCAACCAAGGATTCGCGGATGCTGAATCGCGCGTTGTGATTGCCTTCCCGCAAGCTGAATTCATGTATGGCGAAGAGGGCGTTGTTACATTCAACCAGATGCTATTTGGCGGAAACAATGGCCGGGGCCGTGGTGGATACAACAATCAAAACGGCGGTATGGGCGGTTACGGCGGCGGATTTGGCGGCAGTGGCTACGGCACACACTTCGGAAGTGCTGGCTACGGCGGAAGCGGCCTCGTGCCATATGGCGGCGGCGGTGGCTACGGCGGTGGATACGGTCGTGGCGGCGGCTCGCTCGATTACTAGGCAGATGGAGGCTTCAGGATGAAGCGGACTTTAATTCACTGCTTCGTCGGCATGACCTTGATCGCGCCCTGCGCCGGCTGCTTCTCGATCTTCAATGAATCTTTGCTGCCGGACTCGCCGACGCAGATGTTGCAAAAACCGCTGACAACTGGCGACTCGCTTCCATCGAAAAAGAGCGGCGAGATTTGTCTGACGCTCGCGATCGATTTGGAGAAACAGGGCCATCTCGAGGAGGCCGCCGTCGAATATGACCGCGCTCGGTCCTTCGATTCAAAATCGGCGAAAGTTGCGGCGCGACGGCTGGGAGTCATTTACGATCAGGCCGGCAACGAACGCAAGGCTCTCGCAGAGTTTGATGAAGCTCTGAAAATGTCGCCCAAAGATCCTGATCTGCTGAACGACGTCGGCTATTGCCATTACAACCGTGGCCGCTGGTCAAAGGCCGAGAGTTATTTCCGACAAGCCTTGGCGATCAGTCCTCATCACGAGCGGGCCAATATTAACCTCGGCTTGGCACTGGCCCAGCAAGACAAGTTTGACGAGAGTATGCAGGCCTTTGCCAAAGTGAACACTCCAGCCCAGGCCAAAGCCAACGTCGCCTTCGTGCTCGCGAGCAAGGGCAAGCGTGAAGAAGCGATGCAGGCCTATCGCGATGCTCTGCGTGCCGAGCCGGGCCTAGTCGCGGCTCAGCAGGCTTTGGTGGCCTTGGAGAACGGCGGCAAAGTGAATTTGCCGAAACTCGTTCCGAACAACCCGCAGGAAACCACAGCAGCCAAGCCTCAAGTTCCTTCCTGTGCGGCAGGCAGTTGCCCCACGAGCGAACCGGCTCCTGATATGAGCCCGGTTTCCATTGGGCCTCGGCGGTAACGGGCTTACTGAGTCAGTTCATTTGCCTCGCGCCGGGAAATGTCGCTACAAAATCGGTATGAAACAGGCCGAGCTTCTCGCATTGTTGCAGCAGGTTCGTGACGGCGATCTCAATCCAGCTTCAGCACTCGAGCGAATCTTGCCAGCGGCGTCGTTCGACTTCGCCACGATTGACTTGGAACGGCAAAAGAGATGTGGCTTTCCGGAGGTCGTTTTCGCCGAGGGCAAGACGTGCGAATGGCTCCTGGGAGCGGTCGGCGCCATTCATGGCGCGAATCAGGATTGCTTGGCGACACGCGTTAACGACGACCAAGCAGTGGATTTGAGAACGGCGTATCCATCCGCGAATCAAGATCGGTTGGCTCGGACGTTCTGGCTACCGATTGGACCGCGTATACAAGTCTCCGGACAGGTTGCTGTCATTACCGCAGGAACTAGCGATTTGCCAGTCGCGAAAGAGGCTCAAAACACCGCCGACGCGATCGGAGCGAAGACTGTTCTAATCGCTGATGTGGGCGTCGCAGGCTTGCACCGGCTCTTGCGCCGGATTGATGAAATTCGCGGTGCTGACGCCATCGTGGTCGTTGCTGGCATGGACGGCGCTCTGCCCAGTGTCGTCGGCGGACTCGTCGCTTGCCCGGTGATCGCCGTGCCAACCTCGACGGGTTACGGCACCGCGTTCGGCGGCTTGGCCGCCCTTTTGACCATGCTTAATGCATGTGCGGCCAATGTGGTTACGGTCAACATCGATGCTGGATTCAAGGCTGGGTTCGTGGCTGCGATGATCGCAAGAGGCAAAAACAAAACGGGCGGCGACTAAGGTCGCCGCCCGCCTCGCGAGTCTAACTTCCCACTTACTCCGTCGTCGGTCGTGCTTTGACTGGTGGCATTGGTGTCGGTGCCGGAACCGGTGCCGGCATCGGTGTCATCGATGGCGTCGGCGCCGGCAATGGCGGCACATCCATGTTAGGCGGGGCCGGAATTGGCAATGGTGGATTGGCACCGCCCGTTTCCGAGGTCAAACCACCAGGCATCGGGATGCTGCTGCGAGACAAACTCTCCGGTATCTTTCCGGCGGATTGTGGTGTGCCAGGACCCGGAGTTGCGGGTGATGCCGAAGGACCAGAGCCGGGAGTTGTTGAAAAGCTCACCGGCTGCATACTGCCGTTATCTGCGGGCGACTTGCCAGGAGTCGCTGTCGCGGGCTGTTTTGTCATTGCTGACGCTTGAGCCGCCGGCGACATGGACCCTGGGCTGCTGGTCGGTTTGGTCGGCTGCTCAGGGGCTGGCGAGGCTTTGGCCATCCCTAATAGGGTTTTGCGCTCTTTGGGCGGGTCGGATTTCTGGGTGAAGCTTGATGGGCCTGTGCAACCGACAGCGGACAGGCTCGCCCCGACCAAGCCCACCAATACGCGGGACCTAATGCCTCGCATGCGTAACCCCTTCCCTGAGGCCACGGCAGATTCGCCGCGTCGAATCGCCGCACGTCGTGCGCAGCGTCCAAGCAGTGGGGCAATAGGCGAGATAAGCCAATGCCGTCAATAGGAATGACCGAGTAACAGCATCTCTAGAACCATTGCATCGAACAGAAATGGGTTTGAATTCCTGGAATTTCCGCTCCTAGGGAATATCTTTTCAGCTTCGGATTTATGCGAGGGAGCGTTTTCATGGCGGAAGTACTGGCGGAACGTTTTGCCAAATATGCTACCGAGCTTCGTTTTGAGCGATTGCCGCAAAAAGTGGTGCACGAGACGAAGCGACGGTTCATCGACTCTTTCACCACTGCTGTCGGAGCCATGGATTCCGATGCTTTCGCCATCGCCCGCAAGTGTGCCCATCGCGTTTCGTCGAAGCCCGGTGCGAGTATGCTCGGTGGTGGTCATTCAAGCATCGAGTGGGCGACGTTCGTCAACGGTCTGTTGATCCGGTACCTCGATTTCAACGACACCTATCTCTCGCTCGAGCCCGCACATCCTAGTGACAATCTCGCACCCGTCATGGCCGTGGCCGAAGCCACCGGCTCCAACGGCAAAGACATGATCACCGCCGCTGTGCTCGCATACGAGATTCAGTGCCGTCTATGCGATGCGGCAAGCCTGCGCAAATACGGCGTTGACCACGTCACCTATGGCGCAATCTCGTCCGCGGTCGCTGCGTGCAAACTTCTGAAACTCGACCAGAAACAGACCGCGCATGCCATCGGCTTAGCCGGCGTTGCTAATGTGGCTTTGCGTCAAACCCGCGCTGGCGAAATGAGCATGTGGAAAGGGTGCGCGTTCGCAAACGCGGCCCGCAACGGTGTCTTCGCAGCCCTCCTGGCTGCCGAAGGCATGACTGGCCCCGCACCCATTTTCGAGGGTGAACTGGGCCTGATGAAGCTTGTCCTCCGCACCGACTTCACCGTCGCGGCCATGGGCGGCGAAGACGGAGCAGGCGAGGATTACATGCTGGTCAAGACCTATATCAAGTTCTGGCCGGTCGAGTATCACGCTCAATCCGCGGTGGATGCCATCTTGCAACTCCGTCCCCAAGTGGGCGACTGGCGCCGCGTGAAATCGATCGACATTCACACCTTCGATGCGGCCGTGGACATCATCGGCAAAGATCCCGAGAAGTATCGACCCAAGACCCGCGAGACCGCCGACCACTCCATGCCCTATTGCGTCGCCGTTGCACTCATGGAAGGCAATGTCGATTTGCGCAGCTTTGATGACGATCATCTTGCAAATCAGGAACTCAACGCCCTGACGAACAAGGTGAAGCTGCATCGTGATGCGGATTGCAATCGACGGTATCCCGCCGGGATTCCCAATCGATTGACTGTGACCCTGGAGGACGGGACGACATTCGTCAAAGAGGTCGAGTTCCCGCGAGGCCACGCCGGCAACCCGATGACAGATGCCGAAGTCGAAGCCAAGTTTCGCAACGTCGTCGAGCCGGTTTACAGTAAGGCCGTTGCCGACAAAGTCTTGGCTGCGTGTTGGTCGCTGGAGAAGCTCGATAAGCCGCACGATTTGATCAAGTTGCTGGATCGGTAAGTGACTATTCCAAACCTGGAATGCTGAGCGCTTGATCGGCCATGTTTAGTGGATAGAGTTTGAATGTCTTCAACCGCCATTGATTGTCTGCGTCTAGCCTGAATTCTGCACGGCAAAGTAGTGGCGCATCGAGGCGTTGATCGCGTGGCGCATGGACTTTGAATTGAAAACTGACATGGGCACTGCGGTCAGCACGCGATAGATCGGCTACGTGCACATCCCAAAGAACTACGTCCTTCACTTCTGCCGAACGTGAATATCGTTCGCAAAAATCACGGAATGCGCGACTGTCGTGAGGACCATAGGCAAAATTCGAGGAAACATGACTAAATATCTTGTTCAGATCCAGGACCGGCCCTTTGGCTGCAGCTGCCATTTCGTCAAGCTTCCGTTTGATCTGTTCGCGGTCTGATTCGAAGAGCCGATCCAAGATGACGAGCGCGCCCGCGAAGACGAGGGCAGCAGTGGCGAGCCCGATCAGCCAGCGGCGACGTGTCTTGCGCCACGCAGCCCCCGCGCACAAGGCGACGACGACGAGCCCCAAGATAATTGTCGGATCGCCTTCAATGAGCCAAGCGGGCATGATCATGTCTTACGAATTTGCATTCGGCTAGCCTACGAACGCAAGGCGCCCGCCCCGTAAACAGCGCTCGGCCCCAAATCTTGCTCGATGCGCAGCAACTGGTTGTATTTGGCAATTCGATCGGTCCGGCTCGCCGATCCAGTCTTGATTTGACCTGCGTTCGTAGCCACTGCAATATCAGCGATGGTCGTGTCCTCGGTTTCGCCACTGCGATGGCTAATGATAGTCGTGAACTGATTCCGTTTGGCCAATTCGATCGTCTCCAGCGTTTCGGTTAACGTGCCGATCTGATTCACCTTCACCAAGATGCTGTTGGCAGAGTGCTCGGTAATGCCGCGTTGCAACCGCTCGGGATTTGTTACGAAAAGATCATCACCAACAAGCTGAACGGTTTTGCCCAACGCAGTCGTCAGCTTGTGCCAGGCAGGCCAATCGTCTTCAGACAAGCCATCCTCGATGGACCGGATGGGCCATTTGCTGCAGAGGCCTTTCCAGTAATCAATCATTTCGTCCGAGCTAATCACGCGGTCCGGTTGGCTTTTGAAGAAACAATAGCCCGTCTTTCCGTGTTTCTTCGCCTCGTCATAAAGCTCCGTGCATGCGGCATCGAGCGCGAAGACGATGTGATCGCCCAGTCGATATCCTGCGTGTTCGACGGCAGTAGCAATCGCTTGCAAACCTTCTTCGGCCGATTTGAGGTTTGGCGCGAAGCCACCTTCATCGCCCACCGCCGTGCTCAAGCCACGATCATGCAGTACTTTCTTGAGGTTGTGAAAGACCTCAGCGCCCATGCGCAGCGCTTCGCGGAACGTCGTCGCACCCACGGGCGCGATCATGAACTCCTGAAAATCGATGTTATTGTCGGCGTGCTTGCCGCCGTTGAGGATGTTCATGAGCGGTACGGGTAATACGCAAGCCCGGGCCCCACCGAGATAGCGATACAACGGCAGACCCGCGGCGTTGGCGGCTGCGTGGGCTGTCGCCAATGAAACACCCAGAATTGCGTTCGCGCCAAGCCGGCTCTTATTGGCGTGTCCGTCCATTTCAATCATCAATCGATCCAGGCCGATCTGATCGTGTGCCGCCCGGCCGAGCACTTTCGGCGCGATCACGTCGTTGACGTTGTCTACCGCCTGAAGCACGCCTTTTCCCAGGTAGCGCTTCTTGTCGCCATCTCGAAGTTCCACTGCTTCATGAGCGCCAGTGCTCGCACCCGAGGGCACGGCCGCCCGCCCGGCAGCTCCGCCATCGAGAATGACATCAACTTCGAGCGTCGGATTACCACGGCTATCGAGGATCTCTCGAGCACGAACAAACTTGATGCGCTGGCTCATGATCACCTCGGCCCGGATTAGGAATCTGATGCAAGGGATACGCCCATTGCAGTGCAAATCAAGATGATGGCCGGGGCGCTCGGCACATGCGCCGCAAAAGTCGCAAGTTGACTTCGTCCATGTTGTTCTCTTTGGGTGTCTCCAAGACCATCGGCAGCTTCGCAAATTGCGGATCGTTCACAATGTATCGAAATGCCGCGGATCCTATTTTGCCTTGGCCAATGTGCGCGTGCCGATCGACTCGGCTACCAAACTCTTTGAGACTGTCGTTGAGGTGAAAGGCTTTGACGTGCTTCATTCCTACCACGCGATCGAATTCTTCAAATGTCCGCCGATATTCGCGCAACGGTGTGAGCGCGTATCCGGCGGCAAAAGTGTGGCAGGTGTCCAAACACACGCCGAGCCGCCGCGGTTCCTGGACGCCACGAAGAATCGCCGCCAGATGCTCGAAACGATGCCCAATGCAGCTCCCCTGCCCGGCTGTATTCTCGATGAGGATGCGAATTTTGAAACCAGCCGTGCGTTCGTGAATTTCATCAAGCGCGGTGACCACGCGGGCCAACGCATCAGTCTCGCCGGCACAAAGGTGTGCCCCGGGATGCATCACTAAGTAGTTGATTCCGAGGAGTTCCGCGCGTTGCAATTCGAGAAAGAGCGCTTCGATCGATTGACGGTACAGTCCCGGCTCCGGAGAGGCGATGTTAATGAGGTAAGAGTCGTGGGCCATTGTCCGCTTGATGCCCGCCGCCTTCACAGCCTGCCGAAACGCCCGCGCCTCTTCGTCGCCAATCGGTCGACCACGCCATTGGCTGGGCGCTTTTGTGAAGACTTGGAGAGCTCGACAGCCCAGCCGGCGGGCTTCATCGACAGCATTCGTAAATGCACCGGCAACCGACAAATGCGAACCCAACAGCGGCATGCGACGACCCAATGGTTGACGAGCGCAACTCCAGCGATAACTTTGCAACAGCGATTGATTTAGCGATGTGCCATCCCTGCGGCGCGGAGGTCTACGTGCTGATCCGACATCCTCACCTTATCGACGCGCTGATTACGGCAGTTCTAATCGGTGTTTGGTGCCTCTGGGCCGTCCACTGGCGCAAAGCGTGGCCGGTCTTGGCCTCGGGTGGTTGGATTGGCTTGCTATTGCTCGCGATTATGACGGCCTACGTGTGGTCTCTGACCCGACCCATGCCACTGCATTTTGCTGGAATTACGCTGCCGAATTACCCGTGGAAACTGATGGCCGTGGCCATGTATGTCGGCTGGGGTCTATTCTGCGGCTGGCTGCAGGGCGTTTACGGTTGGGAGCCCGAGACGGTGGATTTGGACCCGCCCGAGCACGGCGCCGGGCACGATCATGGGGATAGTCACCTGCACCATTAATCGGCCGACAGCTATTTCTTTCCCAAATCCGGAAACAAGGGACCGCCGGAGCCGATCCCACCCTTGAGGTCGGTGCGCTTCACCCGCGGCTTGGTGGGTTCCTCCGGAGCAGCCTCTTCTTCCGCGGCGGCTTCGACCTTTTCCGCTTCTTTAACCGCTTTCATGGAGAGTGACAGCTTTTGCGCTTCCCGGTCGATGCGCATGATTCGCACCTGAACCATATCGCCAACTTGCACAACGTCGCCGGGCCGGCGAACACGCTGAATGGCCAGCTCCGAGATGTGCACCAAACCCTCAAGTCCTCCCTCGAGTTCGACAAAAGCTCCAAACTCGGCCAAGCGAGTCACTTTGCCGGTGGCAACCGATTTCTCGGGGAAGTTGTACTGGACAGTGTCCCACGGGCTCGCCATCAGTTGCCGAAGACTCAGGCTCACCTTGCGGGCTTCACGATCGACGCGCGTGACCACCACCTCGACAGTCTGCCCCGGGGACATGACTTCGGTAGCGTCCTTCACTCGGGTCCAGCTCATCTCCGAGACCGGGACCAGTCCATTGACGCCGCCCAGATCGACGAACGCGCCAAAGGGCTTCACTTGCCGAACAAAGCCCTTGCGAACTTGGCCTTCAGCGATTTCTTCCCAGAGGTTCTTGCTGGCCTCTTCGCGCTCGCGTTCCAGCAGCGCACGCCGGCTAACCACAAGATTCTTCTCTTGTTGGTCCGCCTCGGCAACCATGCATCGCAGCCGCTGATTAACGAATTGTTCCGCATTCTCGACACGATAGAGATCGATCTGACTGATCGGAAGGAACCCGCGAATGCCGTTAACTTCGACAGAGAGGCCGCCCTTGTTTACCTCAATCACGCGAGCTTCGACGATCTGGCCGATCTCCAGCGTGCTCCAGTGCGCGGCAGCCACCGCGCCTTCGCGGGTGACGATCAAGATGCCATTGGAGGGGTCATAGCGCTCGATCGTGACTTCGACATGGGTGCCGATGGCCGGCGGACCTTCCGGGAACTGCGTGATTGGCAACATGCCTTGCGACTTGTTGCCGGGAAACTCCACGAACACGTCACCGCCATGGATGGCCACGACAATGCCCGTTTTGAACCCCGGAGCTTGTTTCGGCATGCCGGCAGGCTTGGGCTGCTCGGCAAACATCTCCTGTTCCGACATCCCTCCCATCGCAGCTTCGAGCTCTTCCTCGATCTGGGCATCGAGAGCGCGAAGGCTCGGCCAGTCGCCGGCAGCCGGCGAGATATCCACTTCCGGAGGTTTTTTGGGGCGGTCGGAACGGGCCCGCCGAGCCTGTTTCTCGTGGTTTCGCAAAACCCGCGGTGAATCCGGCTGGACCGGCGTCGTGGCGTTCTCGGGCGTCGCTGGAACCGTTTCGCTCATGATCTGTCCTTCAATGGCAGTTCTGGGAAGTTACCGGAGATTGAGCCTGTTGGCAACGGGGCGAACGTAGCGACGCGCATGCGAGATAGATGACCCGCCCCGTCCGGTCCTTGATGGGAGATGCCAGGCGCTCAGCTATAATTACGGCAACGAAGCGAGACTCCGCACTATCTATGACCGCCCCGACACCCTATTTGCTTGTCAATCGCGACGACGGCATCAGCGAAGTCATTCCGCTGGAGCCAAGCGAGCGGTACGGCATGGGCCGCGCACCGACCAATCGCATCGTCGTTAAAGACGAGCTTTGCAGCCGGGAACATGCCGAAGTCTATGCGGACGACGGCCGATGGAGCTTACGCGATCTCGGCAGCTTGAATGGGACGCGCCTCAATGGCGAGTTAATCACGGGTGATGCTGTTTTGGACCCCGGGGATGAAGTCCGCATTGGGCGAACCAAGGTGACGTACGTCGAGCGAGTGCCCGGCCTGCCTGACTCCAAACCGGAAGAATCGCCAACGACGGAAGAATCTGTCGCCATTCGCAAACGGTTGGGAGATACCCGATTCCAGCAGCCGGTTGTGGAAATGGAACCGGTCGCACCCGGCAAGGAGCCGACGCGCGACCGAATCGATCGGGATCTGACGCGGCTCTACCAACTCGCGCTGCGCATGGGTGAAGCCCGGTCGATCGACGACGTCGCGGAAGTGGTGCTGTCGGGCTTACTCGAGGCAATCCCCGCCGAGGTGGGCGCCATTTTGACGGTGCGCGAGAATCGCGAATTGGACATTCTCGCCTATCGCACCCGGGACCCGTCCGCGAAGACCTATCACAAGGTGTCGCAATTTGTCAGCTCGGAAGTGCTCTCCACCAAGCAAGCTGTCTTGGCTGAGGACGTGGCCACTCACGCCACGTTTCGCAAGCGAGATAGTTTGGCCGATCTAAAAGCCACGAGTTTGATTTGTGCGCCCGTCAAAGTGGATTCGCAGGTGGTGGGGTTGATCCACCTTTACAGCTCGAACAACGTACGTGGGCTCGAAACGGAAGACTTGGAATTCGCGCTAGCCGTGGCTAATCAACTCGGTCCGGCGATTAGCAATCTCCGCAAAACCGACCGACTCTCGATCGAGAATCGGGAGCTCCGCGATCAACTGCGCGTCGAAAGCGAACTCGTCGGCGAAAGCTGGGCGATGCAGGAGATCGAACGGCAAATCGCTCGAGTCGCCATCACGAACGCCACTGTACTCGTTCGCGGTGAAAGTGGCGTGGGCAAAGAGCTGGTTGCTCGCGCGCTGCACTATTCCAGTCCCCGTCGAGAGGGGCCGTTCGTTTGCATTAACTGTGCCGCACTCACCGAGACGCTGCTGGAAAGCGAATTGTTCGGCCACGAAAAAGGCGCGTTCACAGGCGCGACTGAGAAAATGGTTGGCAAGTTCGAAGCCGCCGACAAGGGCACCATTTTCCTCGACGAAATCGGCGAAATGAGCGTCGGCACGCAGGCCAAATTCTTGCGCGTGCTCGAGGGCCATCCATTCGAACGAGTCGGCGGTCACACTCCCATTCGCGTCGATGTGCGCGTGATCTCCGCGACCAATCAGCCGCTGGAAGTAAACCTGCAAAACGGCAGATTCCGCCGCGATCTTTTTTTCCGCCTGAAAGTCGTTGAGATCCTTGTCCCACCATTGCGGGAGAGAATGGGGGACGTGCCGTTGTTGGCGGATCACTTCTTCAAGCGATTCGTCAAAGAGACCGGCCGTAAACTCCGCGGCTTCTCCCCGGCCGCCATGGACAAAATGAGTCACTACCATTGGCCGGTCAACGTCCGCTAAATGCGAAATGTCATTGAACGGGCGGTGGCCCTGGCCGTCGGGCCGACATTGGAAGCGGACGACATTGTGCTTTCAAACCTGAACTTCGACGAACCTTCCACCGTCGAAGTTGGGTATCGAGAAATGTCGCTCAACGACATGGAGCGCGAACACATCAAGGCAACACTCGAACATACCGACTGGAACAAGAGCCAGTCCGCCGCAATTCTTGGCATCGAGCGGAGTACGTTGGATCGAAAGATCAAGTCGTACGAGATTCAGAAGTAGCTTGAACCGCCGGAACCGGCGTTCGATAGACCGGCCAAACCCGGCAAAAAACCGCTTTGAGATATCGGCTCTCCGGGACATGCACGAGCACGGGATGGTCCTCTCCCGCGCCACGGATCGCGAGTACCTGCAACTCGCGGCCGGCCTGCCACGCCGCACGGCGAAGCGTTTCGAGAAACTCGCCTTCTGACACGAGGCCGGTGCATGAACAGGTCAGGAAAATTCCGCCCGGAGTGACGGCCTGCAACGCCAAGCGATTCATGTCGTAATAGCGCTTCAGAGCCAGGGGAATTTCTTCACGGTCGCGCGTCTGCTTCGATGGATCGAGGACCACCACATCGAATGTTTGAGCGGAAGGCAACACGTCGCGCAACCAAGTGAAAATGTCGGCACGCACGTAGCGAATTTGAGCTTGATTCAAACCGGCATTTTGCTTCGCCATCGCTAAGGCTTCTTCGTCGAGGTCCACGCCGACGACCTCGCACGCACCGCCAATCGTTTTGGCGTACACCGAGAACCCGCCGGTATTGCAACAGAGGTCCAGCATCCGTCGGCCATTGCAAAATGAGGCCAGCAACTTGCGGTTATCTCGCTGATCGGCGAAAAAACCGGTCTTGTGCTTGCCGCCCGGCGCCACGCGGAAGCGCACGCCATGCTCGCGAATGATCTCAGTAGGCAATGGGTTATCGGATCGAAAGTCGAATGACTCTTGCTTCTGCACATGTTCGTCCGCGAACAAACAGAATTTCGCCTGTGGAAAATGTTGAGACAAGGCGGCTCGAATTGTATCGCGCAGACGAAACATGCCGGCGGAGAAGAACTCGATGACGATTGCGTCGGCAAAGCGGTCTACAACGAGCCCGCTCAGCCCATCGCCTTCGGAATGCACCAGCCGATAACCGTCGGAGACTTGGTCGAGCTTCAACCACTCCCGGCGAAGTTCCACTGCGCGGTCGATGCGGCGTTTGATGAATTGTTCGTCTACTGGTTCGGCCGGATCGGGCGTCATGACCCGCAAAGCTATGCGCGAATGGCCGTTGTAGAACCCGCGCCCAATCCACTGCCCTTCCCGATCGAGGATATCGACGACCGAGCCGGGCGGGATCCGAGCCGACGGGCGTTCCACCATCTTTTGGAAAATCCAAGGGTGGGAGTGGGTCCGCAACGTCTTCATGCGGACCTGTGGCAAACCTAAAGAGGCAGGAATCTCAGACATCTTGACCACTGTACAAGGTTACGGCACGTCGCGCAGACTTGACCGCGGACAACCCGCCGTCATACCGTAGCGACATCGGAGGAAATGCCGTGCCGCGGCTAGTGGTCACCGAAGGCGTCGACGAAGGCCGAGAATTCGACCTTGTCGATCCAATTGTCGTGATAGGCCGCGATTCCAGCAGCACGATCCGCCTGCTCGATACCGAAGTCTCCCGCCGTCATGCCGAACTCCGTGCCAGCGAAGACGGGAACGGGTATTCGCTTCATGACACCGCCAGCGCGAATGGGGTGTTTCTCAATGGCCGCGCGGTGACAGGGGCCGGCTTGCGAGCCGGCGACCGCATCCAAATTGGACGCACCACTCTTGTTTACGGCGGTGTTCCAGGCGAACCCAGCGATTCAATCATCGATGAACCATTCCGGGTGGTGACTCGTCCCGGCGATGACTTGCCCTCATCGATCATTCAGTCAATCGATGCCGCCGAAGGTTCGCAGATTCTCACACGGCCGGAAGATGAGAATTCAGCGTGGCTGCGAACACGGCTCGCCAATTTGGCGATCATGTATGAGGCCATCCAGGCGGTCAGCCACATTCTCGATATCGATGAGTTGCTGAAAAAGATTCTTGAACTTCTCTTTCGATCGGTCGAGGCCGATCGCGGCTGCATCCTATTGCGGAATTCGAATGAGGATCCACTGGTGCCGCGTGCGGTGCGCTGGCGTGAGACAGGTGGGCCGCGCGGCGAGATCGCGGTGAGCCGCACAATTATCGATCATGTGCTTCGACAATCCGAAGGTGTGCTCGTTACCGATGCCGGGCGTGACGACCGATTCGCGGGAGGTGCCAGCGTTGTGCGCTTTGGCATCCGCGAGGCGATCTGCGTACCAATGGCCGGCCGGCACGAAACGGTCGGCGTCTTGTATTTCGATACCTTTCGTGCGACAACCGATGGCGAATCTTCACGCTTCACGGAAGATCATTTGTCGTTGGCGGTCGCGGTGGCACACCAAGCGGCGATCGCCGTCGAAGAAACTCGGTACTATCAGGCAAAAATTCAATCGGAGCGGCTCGCGGCCGTCGGACAAGCCATTACCTCGTTGTCGCATCACATCAAGAACATCGTGCAAGGCATGCAAAGCGGCGCCGATGTGTTGAAATTAGGCATCAACGACAAAGACGATGTCGCAGTACAAACCGGCTGGCGGCTGATCGAAAAGAACCAGGGCCGCATTTATGATGTCGTGCTCGATATGCTTTCGTACTCCAAGGAGCGCGAGCCAGCGTTGGAGCCATATTCGCCAGAAAAGATCGTACGCGATATTGCAGAACTGATGCGCGGCCGGGCTGCGGAGCATGGTGCGAGCTTGACAGTCGAGTCCGAACCAACTGGACTCGTGTTGTTGGATCCCGAAGGAATTCACCGTGCGGTTCTCAATTTGGTGGGCAACGCAATTGATGCCGTTGAAAGTTGCACCGCCCCAAAGGTCACGATTCGCGTTGCGATGAATCCCGATCGCCAATGGTTGACCATCGCCGTACAGGACAATGGCGTGGGAATCGAGCCAGAGCGGATGGCGAAGTTGTTTCGACCATTCGAAAGCACCAAGGGCTCGCGCGGCACTGGTCTCGGGCTGGCCGTGAGCCGCAAAATTGTGCGCGAACATGGCGGAGATATTTCGGTAACCAGCCATCCAAATGTCGGGAGTGAGTTCACAATTCGAGTGCCGTTGAATCCTGCGCCGTAAGTCAGAGTTTCGCTACGCCGCAAATCTGATGCAATCGGCGCGTTAAATCCTTCCACGTGAATTGTTCGCCATTTTCTCTCAAGTCCAGGGCCCGGAAGATGACACGGGAACGGCTTGAGGAAGCCCATGGTACGCGCGTCGTTAGCCGCGGGATTAATCGGAGGAGCGGTCGGCCTGACCGCTTTGGCCGCCGATTCTCCGCCGCCAGCCGTGCATACTGCCGCGAGCCGCGACCAAGATTGGGTGGTGTCGCACAACGCTCGGAGAGCCCTCTGGAGCGTTCCTACGCTTGCCGAATTGAATCTGGGAGTCAGGGTCCGTAGCGGTGAAGCCTTCGTCTGGGGGCCAGTCCCGACGGATGACCTGGCGGCGGAAGCGATCGCCCGGGTTCGGCTCGTCGCCGGCGTCCGAACGGTGGTTAGCGAAATCTACATCTTGCCAGCCGAGGATCTGATTCGGCGACGGTTACAGCCTCCCACGGCCAAATTAGCCGCTCCAGCGGTGATTTCGCAGCCGGATGCGACACCTGTCGCGCGCTTGGGCCAACCGGAGCCGGCCGTCCGGGCAATCCCGTCGCGCGTCGTGGATATGGTCGACGAGGCCAGAAACCGCCAAGTGCGCTTTCGGTCACTCCAGATCGAAGTGGCCAATGGAGTCGTGACCATTACCGGCAGTCCAGACCGAGCGGCTGATGCAATGGATTTGGCTGAAACTGTCCGGCAATTGCCAGGCGTAACCAATGTGGTGATCCGAACTCGTTGAGCGTTTTAGCCGGCGGTCCGGATATCAATTTCAGGATCTGATCCGCCTTCGGACCGCATGGCGTCCCATTCCTCAGGCTTCAATAGCACCTCACGGGCTTGGCTGCCGTTGTAATCGCCAACGATGCCATCCTCGGCCATGAAGTCGATCAGACGGGCCGCACGGCCATAACCGACGCCTAAGGCCCGCTGAATGAGTGAGGTGCTGCCCCGACCTTCACGAAGGACAATCTCAATGGCCTGTTCGTAAAGCTCGTCGCGGGCTTTTAGCCGGTCGCGAGGATTGCCCCCGCCTTCGGGCTCCGTTCCCTTGGGCCGCAACGTGACCAACTCGGCCACATAATCCGGATCGCATTCCAGGTGCTCCACGACGCGGCCAATTTCCTGGTCGCCGGCGTAGCTGCCCTGGGCACGCACGATTTGGCTCGTGCCCGGCTGCAGGAACAGCATGTCGCCTTTGCCCAAGAGCTTCTCAGCGCCCATCTCATCAAGCACGACACGGCTATCGGTCCGACTCGATACCTGAAAACAAATTCGGGCCGGCAAATTGGATTTGATCAAACCCGTAATGACGTCCACCGTGGGCTTCTGCGTGGCGACGATCAAATGAATGCCGGCGGCGCGAGATTTCTGCGCGAGGCGAATCACGTGTGACTCGACTTCCTTTTTCATCGTCATCATCAGGTCGTTCATCTCGTCGATGAAAATGACGATGTAAGGCATCGGATAGACGAGTCGCTTACGCTCATCGTCATCGATCGGATTCACGCGGCGATGTATTTCAGCCGGGTCGAGTTCGTTGTAACCGGCGATACCGCGGACACGTGCTCGGGCCAACAATTCGTATCGTTCTTCCATCTTGTCCACAGCCCAAGCGAGAATCGCTTCGGCCTTCTTCATGTCCTTGACCACCGGGTGCATCAAGTGCGGAATCCGGCCATACTCCGAAAGCTCGAGCATCTTGGGATCGATCATGATCATCCGGCACTCTTCCGGAGTCCGGGTCATGAGCAAACTCAGAATGACCGCGTTCATGCAGACCGACTTGCCCGTGCCTGTGCGGCCTGCGATCAACAAGTGCGGCATTTCCGCGAGATCGTAAATCAGCGGCTGGCCTTCCGTGTCCTTGCCCAGGAACAGCGGCAATCGGGCAGCGTGCGTCTTGAGCTCTGAAACCTCGATCAGTTCCTTCAGGCGCACAATCGCGCGCTTCTCGTTCGGCACCTCGATGCCAACGGTGTTCTTTCCGGGAATCGGCGCCACGACGCGGACGCTCGGCACCTTGAGGTTCAGCGCGAGATCATCTGCCAGCGTGGTGACTTTGTTTACCCGCAGGCCGGTCTCCAGCGCGACTTCATATTGCGTGATCACCGGCCCCGTGTGAATCCCGACGACACGGACGTTTAGGCCAAAATCGGTAAACGTCTGTTCGAGCAGATGGGCTTGTTCGCGTAGCTTTGGATCGTTGTCGGTGTACGGAAACGGTTCGGCATCCTCGAGCAGTTCCAATGGCGGCAGATCATACTCCTCCGGACGGGGTTCCGCTTCCGGCGTCGTGATGCTCGTGATCTTTGGTTTCTTGGGTTTCGCCGGCCGTTCGCGGATGACAGGTCGAACTTTCTGCAGGCGCGATCGACGCGGCCAGGCGGGAAGTCGCGCATACACCGCTCGGCTGACGCGAATCGACAGCCGAGCCGCGATCAAAACTAACCGATCGAGTAACAGTGTCACCGCGCCCCATGCGAGCACCGTGGTCGTGACCACGGCCCAGAAACGGCCCAGATGCGAATCGAGCCACAGCGCCAACCAGGCACCCAACGAACCGCCCGCACCCGGTTTCAACCAACTGCCAAGGATCATGGCGGGTGGAAACATTAGCCACCAGCCCGACAATCGACGGGCGCTCGCCCAGGTCGGTTGGCGTCGAAAGAGGAACGCAACGCTCGCCCACCAAATCGCAAGGAACAGATACGTGGTCAAACCAAGTGCGAGGAGCATCTTCGCGCTTACCCACTCGCTCAAGACCGCAGGCAAGTTGCTCTCGCCGAACAGGTTTCGACCGAGTACCGCCACGGAAAGCAATGCGCCGACCACCGTGAGTGCGGTCGCTACACCAGCGAAACGACTAAAGCGCGAACCAGTTTCCGTCACACCCATCGACTCTCCTCGCATCAATCCCGCCAGCCGCTATAACGCCCCGAGGTAGGAGCGATCATGTTGCACGTTGCGTTATGGGAGCCGGAGATTCCACCCAATGCGGGCAACGTCGCTCGGCTCTGTGCCGCAACGGGCACGCGGTTACATTTCATTGGCCGTCTCGGCTTTCGCTTGGACGACCGTCATCTGCAGCGAGCGGGACTCGACTACTGGCCCGCCGTCGATCTTGCGATTCACACCGGCTGGGACGAGTTCGTCACCGCCATTGGGTCAAGCCGCCTGATCTGTCTCTCGTCGAAGGCAGCGCACGTGTACACGAAGGTCCAATACCAGGACGGGGACTGCCTAGTCTTTGGAAACGAGTCTAAAGGATTGCCGCCGGAAATCCTCGGCCGATTGGCTCATATCACGGTCACGATTCCGATGCCAAGCGGCAAAGTTCGCAGCCTCAACCTGGCCACCTCAGTCGGCATTGTCCTCTACGAGGCGCTGCGTCAACGGAATGGCTGGTAAATCCGATCCGCGGATCGAGCGAGAGTCACGTTTGCATCGAAGCTGCGGTCACTGGCAGGTCGATGCTGGACACATCACCTGGGCATGCGGCGCGAAATGGAATCGACGATTCACTCTTTGCCGACTTTGTCGCTTCTGCGGGATCACGTCCGCCAGACGCTCTGCGTCCGCGATCGGCTTGATGCCGCGCAAGCGGAATTGCGCGAAGCGCGGATCGTCCGCGGCGACCGCACATGCGGCGTGTTCTTTCAGATTCGTGGTCCAAGATTGTTGCGAACCTATGCAATTTGGTCCGGCGACGAAAAGCGAATCCTGTATTACGAATCCACCGGCGTGCGTTTCGCTGAGACGAAACTGGCCGTCGAACCGAATCCGGATGAAATTGCTGCTTAGTTTGGCCGCGACACGTTAGCGGAGCGCGCTCGGCTGCGCAAAGCCTCCGCCTCGCGGCTAACCTAACTCAGCGGCTCAACTGATTTCCAAAACCTTGAATCGCAATTTGCCTTTAGGCACATCGATCTCGGCGGTCTCGCCGACTTTTAAGCCGATGAGCCCTTGCCCGATCGGGCTCGTCGTCAAAATCTTGTTGTTGTCCGGGTCGTCTTCGCCCGGGCCGACGAGCACAAATTCCTCTTCGTCATCGAAGTCAATATCCAGGACCTTCACCTTTGAGCCGAAGACGACCGAGTCAGTCGGCAATTGACTGCGATCAATGATGTGGGCCCGGCTGAGTTTCGATTTTAGCTCGTTGATGCGGGCTTGCAGCATCCCCTGATCTTCGCGCGCGGCATGATATTCCGCATTCTCGCTGAGGTCGCCCATCGCCCGGGCCGTCGCGACTCGCTTCGTCACTTCCAGCATGTCGGAGTGCTGCATTTGATCCAGCTCAGCCTTGAGCTTTTCATAGCCTTCACGCGTAATGGGGATGCGGTCTTGAGTCATCTTGAACAACTCCTGCTCAACAAATTTCGCCCACGGCCCTTTGGTCAGATGGCCGGATTAAAACACCGAAGCGAACCGAAGGCGCAGCCTGCCTGGCCGCCACCGGTTCGCCCCATGACGGACATTGTAGGAGGTCCGAGGGCCGGTAGATCAAGGGTCAATCAAATTTTCATGCTAGGGATGACGGGCCCTCTTCGTTCCAAGCAGAGCTTGGGAACGAGGAAAAGACCGCTACGGAGTCCAGTCCGTCTGTGCCGGTAGATTGGCACAGAACTCCGCCAACAGCTTGGCGGCCCCATCGAGATCAGCTAGCGCGACTGTCTCCACGGGACTGTGCATGTAGCGATTGGGAATGCCGATCAAACCCGCAGCCACACCCTCACGACTAATTTGAATGGCATTAGCATCCGTCGATGATGCTCGTGGCACGCCACGGATCTGCACGGCGATGTCTTGCTGTTTCGCAGTCGTCTCCAGCAATTCGCCGACGCGAGGATTAATATTCGGCCCGCGGAAGAGCGCGGGGCCAGATCCTAGTTTCGTTTCGCCAAGCTGTTTCTTGTCATTGCCTGGGATGTCCGTCGCGTGGCACACATCGACAGCGATACCCACGGTAGGCGAAATGCCGTACGCGGCCGTGGTCGCGCCACGCAAACCTATCTCTTCCTGCACCGTCGAGACGCAATACACTTCGACATTCAATGGCCGGCCGTGCAACAGCCGCAGCGCTTCGAACACCGACCATGCGCCGACTTTATCATCCATGCCCGGCGCGCACACGAGTCCATTCTTCATCTCTCGCAAGCCGAGCGCGAGAGTAATCGTGTCACCGGGACGCACAAGTTTCTCAGCGTCGGCCTTATCCTTAGCACCAATATCGACCCAGACGTCAGTAAAGATCGGTACCTTGTTTCGTTCCTCAGGGGTGAGCAAATGCGTCGCACGCCGCGCGATCACGCCCGTCAACGGCCCATCGGCCGACCAGACCGTCAGGTGTTGCCCGATCAGCACCTGCATGTCCCACCCACCCATGGGCTGGACATACAAGTACCCTTGTTCGTCGATGTGCTGAACCATCAACGCGATCTGATCGCAATGGCCGGCGAACATGATTCGTTGCGGATTCGGCCGCTGTTCGCGTGGTCGCCGAATAGCGATAACGTTGCCGTGCCGGTCGGTGGTCACTTCGTCGGCATATTGGCCGGCCCATTTACGCACGATGTCCTGGACAGGGCGTTCGTAGCCCGAAGGGCTCGGCGTGGCCAAGAGATCTTTCAGGAATTGGTACGATGCGTCGTGCATGTCGCGTGATGTCTCCTGGGCAGTTACTTTTTGGGTTCTTGATGACCGCCGAATCCTTTGCGAAGCGCGGAAAGCACTTTGTCGGCAAAGGCCGGGTTAAGCCGAGAGCGGAAGCGGGCGAACAAGCTCGCGGTGAGAACGGTGGCCGGCACGTCCTCGGCCATGGCAGCTTCGACGGTCCACCGCCCTTCCCCGGAGTCTTGCACAATGCCTTCGAATTGATCGAGCCGGGCATCGTCTTTCAAAGCGAGTTCGAGCAAGTCGAGGAGCCACGAACTGACGACACTGCCATGGCGCCAAACTTCGGCGATGGCATGCAGGTCGAGATTGTAGCGCATGTTCTCGGGCAACTTCGGCGACGCCGCCTTTTCGAGAATCTCGAAGCCCTCGGCGAACGATTGCATCATGCCGTATTCGATGCCGTTGTGAATCATCTTCACGAAATGCGCCGAGCCAGCCGGGCCGCAATAAAGGTAGCCGTGCTCCGCGGTCTGAGCACCGCGTGGTCGTTCGCCAGTTGGCGGCTCTGGCGAAAGCGAGGCGAAGATCGGCTCGCAGCGTTCGTAAGCCCAGCGATCGCCACCGATCATCAGGCAGTAGCCGCGCTCAAGGCCCCAGACGCCGCCCGACGTGCCGACGTCGAGGTAGCCGATTTTCATCTTGGCGAGTTCGCTCGCGCGGCGCACGTCATCTTTGAAATAGGTGTTGCCGCCGTCAATGATGATGTCGCCCGATTCCAACAAGCCGCCTAGTTCGGTGATCGTGGACTCTGTAATTGCACCGGCCGGCAACATCACCCAAATCGCTCGCGGCTTGGCGAGCGATTTGATTACGTCGGTGAGCTCAAGGACTTTTGTTGCCCTGCGCTTCTCGCCCTCGTCAAAAGTCTCGGTGCGTTGCGTGTCGCGATCGTAGGCGACGCAGTCGTGTCCCGCGCGGAGCAGGCGCAAGACCATGTTGCCGCCCATGCGTCCCAAACCAACCATGCCGAGTTGCATGCGTAATCCCCCGTGGCCACTCTGCCTTTGAACTATGCCGCGAGCCGGTAGGTTGCAACGGGCCAGCTTCCGCTACGATGATGACCATGCAGATACTAGGCCCGGTGTTCTGGTATGACCTGATCCGAGTCGCTCGAAAGCAGCGATTCGCGCTCTGGCGAGCGGTGTATGCCCTGGTGCTGCTCATAATCCTTTACTTCTCCTACATGCAGAGTTTTCCTGCATCGGGACTTCTTTATGGCCAGACGATCCGTCAACGGAGCGACTTGGCATTTTTCGCGACTGGATTCTTCGGATGGTTCATCAGCGTTCAACTCGTTGCGGTGATTGGATTGACTCCATTTCTCACCGCGACGGCGCTAGCCGAGGAACGGTCGAAAAACACGTTGGACTTTTTGTTGACATCGCAGTTACGCGCCGGCGAAATTCTTTTTGGCAAGTTGCTGACGCGGCTGCTACAGGTTCTGATGCTCGTGTTGACAGGGCTGCCAATCCTTGCCCTCTTGCAACTCTTCGGTGGAATTGATCAGACACTGATGCTCTGCGGGTTCGCGGCGACTGCGGTCACCGCGCTGAGCATGGGTTCGCTGGGATTGTTATGCGCCGTTCTCGTGAAGAAACCGCAAAACGCAGTGTGGCGAACCTACTACTGCCTTGGCCTCTACGCGCTCATAAGCACCGGTGTGCTATTGATCTACAACGGTCCCACAGGTTTTCCCCGAATGAATGTTCTGGCGGGGGGAGTCAGTTCAGAGGTCGGCTTTTGGGCGGAGATTCGCGAGGTGTTGGCGATCGGCAATCCTTATTACGCGCTGAAATGCCTCGAGGCCGCCAATAATCGCTGGCTCGGTCCGGGTCTGACGGTGGTGCCCGCACTGCTTTTGCAGTATTCGATCGTGCATTGTGCGTTCGCGATACTCGCTAACGGGTACGCACTTTTGCGGCTGCGGTCGCTGGCATCAAAGCAGATGTCCGGCATTACTAAGAAGAAGTCTCTGTACCTCAAAGCCGCGAAGCATCCGCGAATATATTCTCGGCCAGTACTTTGGAAAGAAATGCACTGCGAGTCAAAGGCGCGTCAACGGTGGCTGGGTTTCTTCTTTTCGAAGTGGTTTTTTTGGGCGAGCTTCACGCCACTGTGGATCGTTTTAGTGATTAGCTTGGAAGGCCGCTTCGCCTACCAGATGGATTTCGTCGGCGGGCTGTTGATCGCTGCCGGACTGCTAGGTGCGGCTGGCTATCTCTTGCGAGCCAGCCTTCATGCCGCGCGTGCAATCGGCGCTGAGCGTGATCGGCTAACCCTGGACAATTTGCTGGTCACCGACTTGGACGCCAACGAGATTCTTCGTGAGAAATGGTGGGGTAGCCTGTTGGCCGGACGATGGGTCGCCATCTGGCTGGTGGTTCACTGGTCTTTGTGTGTGTTTTTTTTACTGCTCCGCCCGAGTGGTCTGCCGCTATTGGTGGCGGAGTTGTGCGCATATGCCGCTTTTTTGGTCAGCGTGGGAATGTACTTTTCGGTGAAAGCGAAGACGACAAAGGCATCGGTCACCAAGACACTACTCACCGGATTTGGTGGAACGACGGTCCTGCCTTTTTTGCTCATCCAGTTCTTTAGGATCTTGGATCCCCCGCCGCGATCCTACGATTACTTGTCGAGCTGGCAGCCGCGCGAGATTATTTCGGATGCGCTTATACCCGCGAGAATCATGTTCGAAACGGCAATGCCGGAAAACTCGAATTACTACATCGGTTACTGGACAAATCACACGGTTCCGGCTGCATTCGTGTGCATACTCGTCTACGGCCTGCTGGCGTTAGCATTCTGGTCCGCTGCGCAAAGCGCCTCGCGCAAAAGGTTTGGGGTGCAACGTCCACGCAACCTCAAGCACCGCCATGGTTGGCCGCAGACCGACGACACTGAAGTCTTACAAGCCTGAAGCGCAAGCGAAGGAGAAATCCATCTTCGCTCGCGCTTCAGGCTAGTACGAACTCCGGCGATGTTTAATCCATCATGAAGAAGTCCCGCGGACTTCGCACATACGGGTGGGTCGGGAATGCCAATGGGCCGGTTGGCTTGCAGGTCGGGGCGTTCGACGGATAAGCCCCAGTGAATAGGCACTGCTTGGTCGAGTTGTAGGCGCCGCACACGCGGTGCCCATCGAGCACGTTGTCGCACGGCGACTCGCCGCGGAAGCGAGCGAAGAAGCGCGGCTGGCAGCAATTGCTACTGCTACCGCACGAATCGCATGAGCTGCAGGGATATTGAGCGGAGGCCGTGGCCGCCCCAATCGTCATGACGAGGCCTGCGGCAAGGCCGGCGAGAATCGAACGCATGGCGAATCCTTTCGAGTTCGGGACGGAATCCGGCACTGTTAGATCGTCCGGCCGGCCCCCAACCACGCAATGCGATAACGATTGTGCGAGCGCGTTGTCGTAGCGAACGGTCCGGTCGTGCCGAAGGTGTGGGCTGCAATCATTTCGCCTGAAATTCCGGCGACTCTCAGATGCCGATGGTTTGTCGCCACCGAACCGCGGCCACCAGCAAGAACACCAGTGCGAAAACGATGATCCCGAACAAGGTAATGGATGCCGTAACGAACCAAGAAACCGCCGGATTGTCGGCCGCTCGCATGTTCGGCAGCAATTTGATCAACTCGGCCTCGACCTGACTTCGCACTTCCGGGTCCAGCACTTCCCAGTGCAGAGTAATGTTTCGCGACGACGGGAGCACGTGAACCGCTAATTGGGCCCGTTCTTGTCGCCTTTCCTCGCCGACCGGTTCGGGTGGGCCAATACCCGGCCGCCAAGACGCGATGGGCCGAAGGGGTTTTTGCAGGTCGTATCGATTATTCTTGCGCTGCCAGACGATCGCGAGCCGGCCGAAAACCCACTCGAGGGCCGACCAAATGTGATCGATGTCGGCGTTGTAAATGATCGTGTACTTGCGCCGCCGGCGAATGAGGTTTAACGAGCCGCTGACCACGAAAAGAAAAAACAGAAGCCACAACAACATCGCTTGACTGTCATTCCTTGCGACGAGCCCCGCCCATTCGGAAACGCGGCCATGCAGCACATACCACCGCCAAGTCGCGTTGAGTCCCGCCAACACGACTGGGCCGCCGCACAGAATAAAGCCGGCGCAGGCCAGTAACACACCCGCGAAATCCCACGTGCCGGGGATCAAACTGGCGCGGCGGCGCGTGTTTAGCCCGACCAAGATCAAGCAATATGTCAGCAGCGGCGCAAGACAGATAATGCCAAAAATCAAAAGCCGTTGAAGCAAAACAATACCCCGGCGAGACGCGAAAGGCGGTTAGACCAAAATATAGGTCGCTGGCGCAGCATTGCAATCAGCAGTTGACCGCGACGGCACCCCGGGCTATCGTCCCGCCGCTTCCAGGTCTGGTAAGGAGCGGAAAATGCGCAGCTTGCAAATAGGCCACATGGCCATTCTCGTCATAGCCTTGAGCGGATGCGGTAAGAAATCGGCGACACCCGTCGCGGAAAACCGCCCTTCCCCAGTCGCGTCGATTCCGAACCCCGAGACAACGGTCGCCGAAAAAAGCCCGAGCGACGAGATGGCTCGGCTGCATCAGCCATTCGGCGACGCTGTTCTCATTCAGCACCCCGGCAATCAACAATTGCCGCCAGACCGGACAATGGCTGGCCTCTCCACAGTGAGACTCCGTATGGAGGTCGAACGCCAGTGGGACACGATTCGTTTTGTCGATGCGAAGGGTAAGCCCATCGTCTATCTTGCGACAATCAACTCGGACTTTGGCACCTTCCGCGTCCAGTTGCGACCCGAGGTCGCGCCAAACCATGTGCGCAATTTCGTGGCACTTGCGAATGCCAGCTATTACAACGGCTTGTCGTTCGAGCACTTGATCTCGCAGGACGGGGACGGGCCCGACTCGCATTTGGAGATGGTTGAAGCCGGCTGCCCACTCGGCACTGGTGAACCCGGCATCGGCCATCTCGGATATTGGCTGCGGCCCGAAGTCGATGAAACCCTCACGCATCAGCCCGGGTCATTTGGCGCATACCACGACGATGAGCCCGAAACGGCCGCTTGCCGTTTCTACATCACGCTCACGAATGCACCGGCGATGGACGGCAATTACACGGTGTTTGGCCAGGTGGTGGAAGGATTGGACGTTGTGCGTACAATTTCGAAGTTACCCAAGGTTGCGGGGTCATTTCAGCCGGAGAAACCGGCGATGATCCGCAACGTTACAATCGAAACGCATGAAGTGCGGTAGCGAACTCGCGAACCGCCCTCGACACGGAACCGATGCCCGCGGGAGGAGTGGGGAGGGGTTCCACGCACAGGACAGTTGTGAACCTGGTCAGGCCGGAAGGTGCAGCCATAAGCAATGAGTTCTGGTGCAGTGGGAGTGCCTCTTCTCGCCACCGACCGCGGGCGCCTTTTTCACTATGGCGAAACGCACCACTGAAGTAGCACCCAAGCCGGAGCAGCCCGCGGAATACACGGTGCTCGCCCGGCGATATCGCCCCAAGCAATTCGACGAACTCATCGGCCAAGAACCCGTCGCACAAGCCCTGAAGAATGCCCTGACCGGCGGCCGGGTCGCGCACGCATACTTGTTCACCGGCTCGCGCGGAGTCGGCAAAACCTCTGCTGCGCGAATCCTTGCCAAGGCGCTGAATTGCGAAAAAGGGCCGACGCCAACGCCCTGCGATAAATGCGATATCTGCACAAGCATTGCGACCGGCGACGATGTGGACGTGCTGGAAATCGACGGGGCGTCGAACCGCGGCATCGACAATATCCGGGAGCTGCGACAAAACGCCCAACTGCATCCGGCCCGCGCACGATACAAGATCTACATCATCGACGAAGTGCACGCGCTCTCGAAGGACGCATTCAACGCGCTTCTGAAAACACTCGAAGAACCGCCGGGCCGGGTGAAGTTCATTTTCGCGACCACGGAAGCGGGCAAGGTCCCAATCACGATTCTGTCGCGGTGCCAGCGATTTGATTTTGCGCTCATTGCCACGCCGCGCATCGCCGAGCATCTTCGCTTGATTGTTAAACAGGAGAAGCTCGAAGCCGATGACGCAGCCTTGGAGTTGGTCGCTCGACGGGCGGCCGGCTCGATGCGAGACGCCGAATCGCTGTTGGATCAGCTCCTCGCGTTCGGCGAGCGGCTGACTCCCGCGCTCGTGCATCGGATGCTTGGAACAGCGTCGGCCGAACGAATCAGCGCGATCGCTGAAGCGGCGATTGGCCGCGATGTGAAGAAATCGCTCGAGCTATTAGCAGTAGCGCAAACCGAGGGAGCACAAGCCGGCGAACTGCTCGATCAGTTGGTCGAATTTTGGCGCGATCTGCTTCTGGTCGCGAGCTGCGGCACTACGGACCTCAACGTGTCTGCTTCGCCGTCGCTTCTACAAACACTGACGAAAAAGACATCCGTTGAAGCAATCCTCGCTGGCCTCGACATCCTGACCGCTGCCAAATCGCGCATGAAGCTCTCAAGCTATGGCAAAGTGCTCGTCGAGATGGCAGTCATTCGACTGGCTCGGTTGGATCAGATGCTTTCGATTAGCGACTTGTGGTCGGCTGCCCAGCGTGGTGAAACGGCTGCTGTTAGTAACAGGATCGCGCCGGCCAACGATGGAGCCATGGCCGAAAAAAAAAAGCTGATGAACCGAGTACAAATGGTCCCGTCGCTCTGACCGACGGCACATTAGGTGCAGTTTGGGGAGAAGTTCTTACCCAAGTTGGCGCAATGTTAGCGGGAGATTTGCAGAAGGCTGAATTACCAGCAATTTTCGCGCCAAATCAGCTAGTTATTTCATTTTCGAACGTCTATAATTCGCAATACCAAGCCTGTTCGGACCCATTACGCATGAAACGGGTCGAGGACGCCTTGGCGCGGGTCACCAGCCAAACTTGGACCGTTCGATTTGAACTCCGAGAGGCCGGCCCTGCGGACGCAGTCCCACAGGCAGCAGAAGTCGCGCCTGTTTTGGACCCGCACAACCAGCCGCTCGTGGAAAAGGTCATGGGCACGCTCGCGGCCAAGTTGCTCAAGGTGGACGAGGGATTCGGCCACGTGCAATCGAGCCGGCCCGCCATTCACGACGAAGAGGAGGGGTGGCCGAGCACGGAGGAGGAATGACATGTTCAAGCAATTCACACAGTTTGCCGGGCTGTTAGGCAAGCTGCCGCAGCTCAAAGAAGAGTTCGCAAAATTCCAAGCGAAGGCGGGCGATATCGTCGCCGAAGGCAAAGCCGGCGGCGATATGGTCAGCGTGTCGGTCAACGGAAAGTTCATCGTCACGAAGATCCGACTCAGCGACGAAGCCATCAAACTGCAAGATCGCGAGATGCTTGAAGACCTGATCAAAGCGGCTACGAATCAGGCACTCGAAAAAGTCCGCAAGCTTTTGTCGGATGAAGCACAAAAGGTGGCAGCGGATATGGGTCTGCCGCCCGGCTTAGGTATCCCAGGATTGAGTTGACCATGGACGGACCCGCGGGAGCGATCGAAAGATTGGCGGCAGCTTTTGCAAAGCTGCCAGGCATCGGCCCGAAGTCAGCCGAGCGGATGACGCACTTCCTGCTCGCCGGCGATCGTGTCGCGGCTATCGAACTGTCCGAATCGCTGCGAGACATCATTGAGCAAGTGCATCCGTGCAAAGATTGTTTCAACTTGACGGAGGCCGCCGTTTGCCGCATCTGCGGCGATGTTCGCCGGGATCAAACAACGATCTGCGTGGTCGAAACCCCAAGGGATTTAGCCATGCTGGAGCGGACCGGGAACTATCGTGGTGTGTATCACGTGCTCGGCGGCCGGTTGGCACCCTTGGATAACTTCGGTCCTGAGAAGCTCACGATCGATGCATTGGTTCGACGTGTGGAACGCGGCGGGGTGCAAGAGGTGATTCTCGCTACCAACCCGACGATGGAGGGCGATGGTACGGCTCTGTACGTTTCGAATTTACTTGCAAATAGTGGTGTCCGAGTGACCCGATTGGCGCGAGGTTTGCCTTCGGGGTCATCGCTGGAATTGGCAAACGCGCAGATGCTCTGTGATGCTTTGGAAGGACGACGGAGCTTTTAGCTCCGGTTAACATAAGGCGGTTCCCATGAGCGGCATGCAACTCAACATGCAGATCAGCCAGAAGCAGGAAATGCGACTGGCTCCGCGCATGATTCAGTCCATGGAAATCCTCCAGTTGCCCGTGATGGCTCTTGAAGAGCGGATCAGCCAAGAGCTCGTCGAGAATCCAGCGCTCGAGATTCGCGAGCCCACCGATGAGGAATTAGCCGACGAGCCGGGTTCGGACGTTGTCGAGGAAAAGTCGCCGGAAAAAGAAGATGAACTCATCATCAGCGATGACGCCACCGATGACTTCAACCGGCTCGAGGCGCTCGAGCGCGATTTGGGCGAGCCGTTGGGCGAAGATCATCGCCCCTCGCGCAGCTTCCTCGATGAGGCATCCGACCGCAAGCACGACGCTATGTCGAATGCTCCGTCGCGGCCACAGTCGCTGCAAGAGTATCTCGAAGAGCAATTGGCTTACCTCGAAGCACCGGATGAAGAGTTGGCACTCATCCGATATTTAATCTCGCAAATCGATGCCCGCGGCTACTTGGTTGCCAACGTGCCGGAAGGCTCAGATGTATTGGCGGAGTTGGCCAAAGCTTTCGATGGTGCAATTGCGCGCGAAGACGTTGAGGATGCAATTCTGACGATTCAAAAACTGGATCCACCCGGCGTCGGCGCCCGCGATCTGAAAGAGTGCCTGCTCCTGCAGATCACTCCCGACACTCCTCACCGTGATATGGTCCGCACCCTGATCATGAATCACTTGGAAGACATCGAGCACAATCGGCTGCCATTGATTCAGCGCCGGACGGGGTACGACATCAATCAACTGCAGCTCGGCATTGAGGTGCTGAAGCACTTCAATCCGCGACCAGGCGCCAAGTACGCCAGCGAGAACATTCCGTACGTAACGCCCGACGTGCTCGTCGAACGGACCGAAGCCGGCGATTATGAAGTGCGCCTCGTGGATGATTGGATCCCGGACGTTCACGTGCCGCGCAGCGTCATCGAGCTGGCCAAGAACAAAGCCAATGATCCGGCAGCGCGCAAATATATCCGCAGCAAGATCCTCGCGGCCCAATGGCTCATGGACGCGGTTCGCCAGCGTAAGGCAACGTTGGAGAAAGTCACCAAGGCCATCATTCAGCGACAAAAGGCCTTTCTTGACAAGGGCCCAGAGTCCATCGAGCCATTGAAGATGCAGCAGATCGCCGATGACGTGGGGGTCCACGTCACGACAGTGAGCCGGGCAGTCGATGACAAGTGGGTGCAGACTCCCCGCGGCATCTTTCCGCTGAAGCGGTTCTTCGGCGGCGGCACCCACTCAGCCAGCGGCGAAGATGTGGCCTGGGAGACTATCAAGAACAAATTGATCGAAATGATTTCGAACGAAGACAAGTCCGATCCATTGTCGGACGAGGTCATTGTGAAGAAATTTGAAGAGGCGGGCTTCACCGTCGCTCGCCGAACGGTGACGAAATACCGCAAGATGCTTAATATCCCTTCATCGCGGCAACGCAAAGATTGGACATTGGCTTCTAAATAGACTTACTACAAAGGCAAAGAGACACCGAGAACCAAACGTTCGACTTGGTTTTCTCGGTGTCTCTTTGCCCTCTGTGGTTCAGGTTCGATCCATGACATCCAACGAATTGCAAAAACTCGAAGATCAAATTCGTCTCGGCGGCGGGAAATCTGCCATCGAGCGGCAGCATGCCAAAAAGCGGCTCACGGCCCGCGAGCGCATCGCCAAGCTCATCGACAAGAAAACCGAGTTTCTCGAAGTTGGCCTCTGGGCCGCGCATGGAATGTACGCGGAGTGGGGCGGCGCGCCATCGGCGGGTGTCGTCACAGGCGTCGGCTTGATCGCGGGCCGGCGGACAATGATCATCGCCAACGACGCCACCGTGAAAGCCGGTGCATTTTTCCCCATGACGTGCAAGAAGGTTTTGCGTGCTCAACGCATCGCCATGGACAATCGGCTGCCGCTTGTTTACTTGGTCGATTCAGCCGGCGTGTTTCTGCCGCTTCAAGATGAAGTTTTTCCCGACGAAGACGACTTTGGCCGCATCTTCCGCAACAATGCCGTGATCTCGGCCCGGGGTATCCCGCAGCTTTCGGCGATTATGGGCAACTGCGTGGCTGGTGGCGGTTATCTGCCCGTCATGTGCGACAAGCTCCTCATGACCGAAGGCAGCGGACTCTACCTCGCGGGACCTGCCCTGGTCAAAGCCGCCATCGGCCAGACTGTGAGCCACGAAGATCTTGGCGGTGCCGAGATGCACGCGGCAGTCAGCGGCACCATCGATTTCCGCGAGCCGGATGAGGATCATTGCATCGAACGGCTACGACGGTTGGTGGATGCACTGCCTGCTGACACCCCTCGCATCGATTTCTCGATCAAAGCAGGCCCGGCCAAAAAGAAGATCGGCGATTTCATCGGCGGCACCGAGTACGACGTGCGCGAGTTGCTCGCCGCATTTCTCGATGATGCACCCTTCGACGAATACAAGTCGGAATATGGGCAGACAATTGTCTGCGGATACGGCCGGCTAGGCGGCGTTGCGATCGGCGTTGTCGCCAACCAGCGGCAGCGCTGTAAACCTGCCCAAGGCCCATTGCAATATGGCGGCGTGATCTATGTGGATAGCGCCGACAAAGCTGCTCGGTTCATCATGGATTGCAATCAGAGCCGGGTACCAATCTTATTCGTTCAAGACGTGAATGGTTTCATGGTTGGCAAAGATTCGGAGCAGGCGGGCATCATCCGCGCCGGCGCCAAATTGGTTAACGTGATTTCGAATAGCGTGGTACCAAAAATCACGCTGATCGTCGGCGGCTCCTATGGCGCCGGCAATTACGCACTCTGTGGCAAAGCGTTCGACCCTCGGTTCATGTTTGCCTGGCCCAACGCCCAATATGCGGTCATGGGTGGAAAGCAGGCCGCTGGTACGCTGCTCGACGTCATGGTGCAAACGCTCAAACGCAAGGGTCACGAGCCCGACGCCGTTGAGCTAGAAGAATTGCGCAAGAAAGTCACAGCTAGCTACGAGGAGCAAACGGACATTCGGTACGCCGCGGCACGGCTATGGGTGGACGCAATCATCGAGCCTGAGCAAACGCGGGCCACTTTGTTGGCCGCACTGGATGTCGCAACGCGTCATGAAGAATGGAAGCCATTTCAGACCGGCGTCTTGCAAACATAATTGTTAGCCCGACGCGCCAGCGAGGGTTGAACCGGCAAGCGCTTGCGGGTTCAACCCTCGCTGGCGCGTCGGGCTAACAAGAATCATTCTTCCGCCCGTGTCCGGCCCAGCGCCACGTCGAACTCGCTCAACAGCGGCACGAGCATCGCGGCGATCGTAAAACCAAATGCGGCCATGATGACGAGGAACGGTACCAGGGGCGGCGTCGATTCGGTCGAGCCAGGCTTGGCGACCAGAACGTTGGTCACCGTGTAAAAGACGCAAATCGGCAACAATACGCTCGCTAATGTCAGAGCCGGCGAGGGCAGATTAGCGCTCAACACCCACCACAACCCACCGATGCCGGCGATCAAGAACAGCGAAAAACTCAAGAATTGGTATTCGAACGTCCCGCCGTTAATCAGAATCAAATAGATGCAGACCAGCGTGCCGATCGAGAGAAAAAACACCGTTCCTAATGCGTGAAAAATCGCCTGCCGGCTATTGCCGACGCGCAGGGCGATGAACACGCCAAAGATCAACACGAATGCCGTGAGCAGCAATAAACCGCCGAGCACGGCGACGAGCGATTGTACATTCAAGACGACCAGTTGCTCCGGGGCGGACTCGGGCGGGCTCGCAAGACGCCCGAAATGACCGTAGACGAACGCCAGTATCAACGGCGGCAGCAAAAACTCCTTCACGTTGTAAGCGACTCCGAGCAATTTGCCGAAGATGAATTCGCGCGGCGAAAGATCAGTCACGAGCAGTAAGTCCAGAGCGCCGGTATCTCGCTCAGAAGTAATCGCGGTGACGGATTGTGCGACCACGAGGAAGAAACTGAGAAAAGCCACGGGGATCAAGCCGTAGGCGGCTTGGAAAGGAACGCGCGAACTGAAATTGGCAAATGCTCCGTAACAAATGAGCGCGATCACCAAACCATAAAGCAACTTGATCAGATAGGGCTTATGGCCATAAGCCCGAGTGCGGATCTCGCGCCACAGGATGGGGTTTACCCAGACGTCGCGGACGCGGCCGGGAGCCGCGTGGGCTGCGGTCCGATCCACCGCTTGGTCTTCTACTGCGTCGGGCGCCTCACGCTGCATGATCGGCTCGCGCCCGGGATTCCAAATCCGCAAACGCCAGATTCCCACCGCATTGAGCACGACACCGACTATTAAGGCGAATAGCGTGAAGCCGGCCGCCGGTGGGATATGTGAACCAGCATCAACCGTTGGCTCAATGACGCTAAATAACGCTGCGACGGGGTCCACTGACGCCAGAACTTTCGCCCAATGGGTCTCGGGCGCAAACCATGGTCCTACGACCACCATCGCGCGGGTGAGGCAAAAAAATAGGACGATGCCCAGCACCGAAAAGGCCAATGACTGATACGTGCGGTCGCGCCATAGCGCGACCAAACCACCCAACGATCCAGCCACAAACGCTGATGCCATCAGGATGAGCCATGACATGATCACCTGCTCAGGCCGCATCCCTCCCAACAAAAGCAGCATCGACAGCATGGGAAGCATACCGAGAAGTAGCAAGAGAATCGGCAACAGGCTGCCGAGCATTTTGCCGAGCACGATTTCGTAATCGTGCAGGTCAGTCATCAGCAAAAGGACAAAGGTGCGGCGATCCTTTTCTCGCGCCACGGTTCCCGCAGCGGACAGCGCCGCAAAGAAAATAGCAAGGACCAAAGCGACTAAGGTAAAAATTTGAAAAATCAGCCCGCCGAACCGCGCGAGCTCACCGAGCGTCAGTCCTCCGACCAGGCCCGTGGTCGCGAGCCAAGCGGTGAGGCCCACGGTCCAGAGCCCACCGAGCGCGACAACGCGAGCCCAATAATGCCGCTCCGAGCGGGGAACGGTCAGAAATTCACGAGCGAAGATGGGGCCGAGCACGACTAATCCGGTATCCTGTCGATTCGAGACGCGGTGCAGGAAAATGATATGAATTCGACGGTTTCACAAGCTAGTCCCGGGCCACCGCGAGCACTCGTCATCATTCTCCGAGGTTTGTCCGCGTTTTTCATTGGCCCCTACGGCAACGAATGGGTTCACACACCGACGCTTGATCGCCTAGCCGCGCGGGGTATCGTCTTCGACCAACACTTCGCGACTGATCTCGACCAAGCCCGAGACCCGACCTCACTGGTCGATCTATTGGTCAAAGCCCCTGAAAATTTGGGTGTTGCGATTGCAAAGGCTTGCAGCGACAGCGCACTTCGAGAACGTCATTCCCTCTTCGGCGTCCGGAACAACGTTTACGCAGCGATGAAATCGCTTCCGACGGACCGCGCTGCGTGTGCCGTGGTCGGCATCGATTCTCTGCTTCCTACGTGGGAACCACCCAAAAAGTTCTTGGACTTTTATTTCGGCCCGGCGAGTCGGCATGACGACGAAACCGTTCCGCTGGTGCCTTGGAAAGGTGATCTGCCACCCGCGATTGACCCGGGCGACGACCGCACGTTGGAACGAATCCACGACACATTTGCAGCCGTGATGTCCGCGGTGGATCGCGGGCTGGCGAAGTTACTCGCGGGCTGCCGACAGCGCGGATTTGGGTCCAATGCACTGACCGTCATCACGTCGGACTTGTCATATCCGCTCGGCGAACAAGGACCCGTAGGCTGGAAGGCGCCAAAGATCTGCGAGAGTATTATTCATCTGCCGTTGATTTTGAGACTGCCGAATAATGAGTACGCCGGGTCGCGGGTGTCTGCTCTTACCGAGCCCGGAGACTTGGTTGGCACGTTGCAGGGATATTTTTCGAACAAGAGCCATGCGGGATTATGGCCACTAATTCGCAGCGAAGCAAATTCGCTTCGCGACCATTTGTCGATTCGTTATGGGGCTGAGGTCGCCGTTCGCACCGCCGATCGCTTGTGTATAGTGCCTCCTGATTCAGAACCCCGATTGTTCATCAAACCCGATGATCGATGGGAAACAAATGATGTGGCGTCGAAGCGCGAAGATGAGCGCGATGCATTTGTCAAACTGGCAAAGTCATGACTAGCCCGGTGGCCAAGCGAAATCTCGTCCGCCAAGCAAGTGCATGTGCAAGTGCGGCACCGTCTGGCCGGCACGCTCGCGACAATTGATTACCAGACGGTAGCCATCAGCCAAACCGAGATCGAAAGCCAGTTTTTTTGCGACTAGGTGCATGTGACCTAACAGATTGGAGTCAGTATCCACGATATCGTCGTGCGTGCGAATCTCCTTGCGCGGGATGATAAGTACATGCGTCGGCGCCTGCGGAGTAATATCACGGAAAGCGACGCACTGATCGTCCTGGTAAACGATGTCGGCCTTCATCTCGCCGTCGATGATCTTCTTGAAAATGTTGACCGCGAGCATTTCAAATCTCCCAACTTCTTTCGACCGTCGCTACAATACCCTTCGCCACAGTGATGGACAACTGCGGGGATTCGTTCATGGCATGGGTGGTAGGAATCGACGAAGCGGGCTACGGGCCCAATCTCGGGCCGATGGTCCAGTCCGCGGTCGCCATCCGCGTGGCCAAACCCAAAGCCGACCTTTGGCACATTTTGCGAACAGTCGCCCGGCGGGCCGCTGAAGATGACGATGGCCGATTGGCCATCGATGACTCCAAAGCCGTTTACCAAGGCCCCGGTGGGCTCAATCGCCTTGAAGAAGGCGTACTCGCGGCATTCCCGTCCGTCTGGGCAATGTCATTGCATCCGTGGCTTCAATGTGCCTGCGTGACGGGTGCGGACGATCTGGCCGCTGAATCTTGGTTTGATCCCACATTTGATCTACCTCTCGTCCTGGAAGCGGATGCAGTCCAGCAATCAATCAACCGCTGGACGGCAGCTGTCTCAGAAGCTGGCATTCAAGTCGCGCCGCCATGTTGCGCCGTCACGCCCACCCAACGTTTCAACGAGGTCGTCAACAGTCACGGGACCAAAGGAGCGGCCACGGGCCGCGGCATCATTTCCCTGGTTGCCGCGTGGTATGCGCGGGCCGATGGCGAGCCGCTTCATTTCACGATCGACAAGCTGGGTGGGCGAAACACGTATGCCGCGATGATCTCAGCAGCTCTGCCCGAGGGCTGGGTTCACGTCGTCACGGAATCCGCGGACCTCAGCGAATATCGCGTGGAAGGATTGAAGGTGCCGGTACATATTGTGGTGAAGCCGCGTGCCGAGTCGGATCAGATGCCAGTGGCGCTGGCTTCGATGCTCAGCAAATATTTGCGTGAAGTGTTCATGCGTCAATTTAACTGTTATTGGTTGAAGCTAGTTCCGGATTTGAAGCCGACAGCCGGCTATCCCGGCGACTCTCGACGCTTCTACGAAGCGATCCATCCGATGTGCCAACAGTTGGGCATGGCAAAAGACGCCGTCTGGCGCGAACGCTAGGTCCTAAGAGATTTTTTCGACACGGCTATTCTCATCGAGTGAGACACTCGACAGCTCTCCGTTATCCTTCGTGAAGTGCACCATTGGAACAACGATGTCATCCTCAGGCACTCGTTGCGTCGCTAAGCCGGTCGCAAGAAAATTGAGATTCTGGTAACTGCCTTCTGCCACTGCATTCCAACTGCGTGAGCCGACACGGACGAGTTGCGTGATGCGAATGCGATCACCAGGATTGAGCGACCGAACAAAGTCCATGAGTTCCGCGGACACTCGCTGGGTTGCGGAGGTAATTGTTAAGGCGGGTTGCGTCACAGTCTTGCTCCCATCGACCTGATCTGACTTATTGTTCCACGCGCAAGCGTCCAGAATTCGTCTTGCGTAAATAGTGCTGGCTGTTATAGCTCGCCAATTGAATCACTCGGGGGAGGGTTCGACCATGCCGGCGCGCTCACTGCGATCCGGCTTCGCCTGCGCGATCACCTTGGCCATCGTCGGATGCGTCGGCGGCTCGCGGCATAACACGCGCGAAGCTCCGATTCCCGGCGGCGATCCGAAGCCGCCACCGCCCTCGTGGATCTCGAAATTCCTCGGTCTCGACCGCCCAATTGAACCCGTCAAGCGGCCCGCCAAGCACACTTCGGACACCGATTTGACGGTGGACCCGTTTTTTCCCGGCGGACCCAATGCGCCGAAAACCGAATTTGTTCGACAGCCACTGACGCTCGATATCCAGGCACCGCCAACGGTTGTTTCCGGACAAGACGTACCGGTGCGTGTCACTCTCAGAAATACGAGCGCGACAGCGCTTTCGGCCGCGAGCCTGAGCCAACAAGTTCCCGATAGCTGTCAATTGTTGCGCAGCGATCCGCCTGCCACATTGCAGGGCAACCGACTGGTATGGAATCTTCCGGCTATCCCAGCGGGTGCCAGTCAGGACGTAACAGTAATCTACCGCCCTGCCCGTCCGGGCGTCGTCGCGCTGCGTGCTGACGCGCAGTCCACCGGCGACGTCGCTGGCTCAGCTCAAGCGAGCGTCGATGTGCAAGGGGCCGAGAGTGTCGGCACTCGCCCGGCGCCAGCTCAACTGGTGTTGCAAGTACGTGGGCCGCAAGAAACCTCGCTCGGTTCCACCGTCACTTATGACGTAAGCCTTACGAACCCAGCTCAAGCCGCCGTCAGTCGCGTGAGCCTATCAGCAGAGTTGGATCCGGGGCTCGATCATGAAAGTGGCGCGAGGCGTTTGGAAATTCCCATTCCGATGATGGCGGCGGGCGAAACGAAGTCCGTGCAATTGCCGTTGACGGTTCATGCGGCGGGCCAGCTTCACCTCGTCCTCACGGCGACCGGCGAAGGGGCCGCGACTCGCCGGGAGTGCACGCTGGAGGTCCAGGCAACGCGATTGGAAGTGGGCCTGACAGGGCCAGATCGCGTGATGGTCGGGCAGCCAGCGACCTGGAACGTCCGAGTCGTCAATCCGGGTGCGGGCACGGCGGAAAACGTCGTCGTCCGGGTGCAACTGCCGGCCGAACTTACCTACCGCGCCGCGACAATGGGCGGGCAGATCGACCGTGGACAAGTCGTTTGGCAGTTGGGCCGATTGAATTCGCGTGAAGAGCGAAACGTGCAATTCACAGCCATTGCGAATCGACTCTTGGATCGAACGTCGATGATTGCCACCGCCACGGCAGACCGCACGCCAGAAGTACGAGCAGACCGCTCGGTGGAAGTGTTCGGCTCGCCGGTCCTGAAGGCGAGCATCCGTGGTTCCGAGTCCGCCGTCGAAGTGGGCAACCGCGTGATTTATGCCGTGGAACTTCGCAACGCGGGCGCGGTACCAGTGCGCGATGTTAATGTCGCCGTCAACTTTGCCGATCAGCTCAAGCCGCTATTTGGAGCGGGTCCAACGGTAGTCAGAATCGAAGGCACGCGAGTCAGTTGCGGCCGTGTCTCGGAAATAGCTCCGGGCGATGCCGTCATGTTCCGCATCGAAGCCGAAGGCTTTGTCGCCGGCGACGCTCGCGTCATGGTTGAAGCCACGAGCGCCGGCGGCGAGCCGCAAAGCCAGAGCGAGACGACGCGGGTGGCGCCCAAACGGTAAACGTCATTTACGTAATGCCGGCCGCAGCCGCGTCCGCGTGACTTCGTTCAAATCGCTTGCCGATGAAAATAAACGCCACAGCGGCGAATAGTACGACACCGGCAGTGATCCCGAAGAATTCTCCCGGCATCAGAGAGCCACGCTTTTCGATGGGGTCGATTAGCGATCCACCATAGAACTTAGTCCAACCCATATTCAAGAAGTTCGCGATCGCATTTGTCACCAAGAAGCATGCGGTCACGAAGCTCTTCATGCTCTTTGGGGCGGCGGCGTAAGCAATATCGAGCATGGTGCCATACAACAGAACTTCGCCAAACGTCAGGACAACGTACGCCATCGCGGGCCACCATACGGAGACTTTCACCGTCGAAACTTCGACCGACGCGTCGCCCCGCATGACATACTCGGTATGCCCCTGAACGAGGTATCCTGCCACGGACATGATGCCGACCGCGGCGGCGGTAAGCACGAAGCCCGCCAAAACTTTACGCATCGGCGTGAAAATTCGCATATCTGGGTCGTAATACGCGAACACGAAATTGAAGACCGGAATTAAAATGATGACGAACAGCGCATTCAAGAACTGCAACTGATCTGGAGTAATTGTCTTTTCAACGAAGGGCAAACGCAGGTCGACATAGTCACGCGTGAAGAGAATCCAAAGCGTATCGTTATGCTCGTAGCCGAACCAAAATAAAACGACGAGCGCGAAAATGCCGAAGAGCCGACCCAGAGTTTGCCACTGCAAACGGCGTTGTTCGGGCGTCAACTCGTGACGCTCAACGCGTTCAACAGCGTAGGAAGGTTTGCCAATCGCAAACACGGCCAGGGCTCCGACCATCAACCATGCGGGAAACTGAAAGGCGACAGAATACGCCGCGCGAACGACGTCATTTGGTGCGAACTCAACAATATCCTCACCGCGTTGTGCCGCCGCTTCCGCAAGGACGCGTACTTCGGGGGTCACATGTGAAAGGATGTACCGATTTCGAATTTCGGGAAGTGCGAGTTGCGAAATCAGCGCCCCGACATTCACAGAGAGATAAAACCACAGAAATGCCGAGCTGCGAAGACGCTCTTGGTTCGGTCTCTTCTGATCGTAGGTCTGCCCCATCAAAGTGGAGATGTTCGGTTTGATAACGCCGCTACCACATGCCAGTAGAATCAGTGACCCGAATAACATGACTTGATCCGCGGGCATGCCAAACATCGTCTGTTGCGCTTGACCCGATGCCGCCAACAGAAATTGGCCCGCGACATATGGGACGGAGAATCCAACAATCGTCCAATACCGGCCGAGCCATCGATCCGCGATGAACCCCCCTGCGAGAGGCAAAAAGTAGCACGCCATTTTGAATGCGGAGTACGCGGGTCCGGCGTCGGTCGCCGAGATGCGCAGCGCTTGCGTGATGAACAACATCAAAACAGCGCGCATACCGTAATAAGAACTGCGCTCTGCGAATTCACCCCAGAAGAAAAACCAAATCGCCGGCGGATGGCCCTTCGCCCCAACGACCAACGGTTTAGCCCCGGCTGCGGCGAGGCCGGAGTCTGGAGTCGGGTCGTCCATATATACCTCGTGGTAAGATGTGGCTTTGCAGGGTTGAACCGGATTCTATTCGCCAACCCGCTCTTCGCAAGCGTGAGTCGAGTGAATGCAGAGTTTGGAAAGTCAGCTCAAACAGTACGCACGGGAAATTCGTTTCTCTCTCGTCGGCATCGCCGCGGCGGGCCCCGCCGACCATTTCGATCGCTTCGAAGCCTGGCTGGACCAGGGTTATCAAGGCCAAATGGCCTATATGCAGGACCAGGCGGAGGCCCGCCGTCGGCCGGACGCGATCTTGCCGGACGTCCGAAGCGTGATCATGCTCGGCATGGATGACGATCAGCAAGTCGAATCGCAACCTGGAGATCATCCAATACCCAAACACCCCGCCAAGGTTGCTCGATTCGCCCGAGGAGGCGACTATCATCAGGTGCTTTGGGATCGCCTTCGACAGATTCAGGTCTGGCTGGAACGCGCAATGCCCGGCTGCCGGACCCGAGGCGTGGCCGATAGCGCGCCGCTCTTGGAGCGCGAATTTGCCCGCCGAGCGGGCCTCGGCTGGTTTGGCAAAAACACGATGTTGATCAATAAGCACCGCGGCAGCTTCATCTTGCTTGGGGCTGTATTGACCGATGTGAAGTTGAAACCGGACGAAGCTCATGAGCGAGCACATTGCGGCACATGCACGGCTTGCCTGGAAGCTTGCCCGACCGATGCGTTTCCCGCGCCCGGAGTGCTCGACGCTCGCAAATGCATCAGTTATCTAAATATCGAAGTCAAAGGGCCAATTCCGGAACAGCATCGTAAGGATCTTGGCGACTGGCTTTACGGTTGCGACATCTGCCAGGATGTTTGTCCTTGGAATCGCAAAGCCTACGGCGGGCCGGACGTTTATGAAGCCGAGGAGATTCTTGCGCTGACACCTGACGAATACAATCGCCGCTTTCGGCACACCACGATGCACCGTGCGAAACGCCGTGGCCTGGCCCGCAATGCGGCCATCATCCTCGGCAACACCGGTGACCCCGAGGCACTGTCGGCTCTGCGCAGTGCTTTGAGCGATACCGAGGAGAGCGTCCGCGACGCTGCCGCCTGGGCCATCGAGCAAATTGAATCGCGCATTGGTGGCCACTGATGTATCCTCACCGCATCCGTCTCCGAGGCCCCTGGGAGGCGAAGTTCGCGTCAAGCGATGGGCAGAGTGAGGAAAAGCGGCTGAACTTTCCTTCGACATGGGCGGCGCTTCCCCAAGACCTAAATGGACCTGTCCGTTTGGTGCGCAACTTTGGTCGGCCGCGCGAACTGGACGAAAACGAACATGTTTGGCTGACTTGGTCAGGTGTTACCGCGACCGCAAGTCTGCAATTCAATTCAGATTTGCTAGGAAATGCGATTTCGCATTCAGGGTCAGTTGAGGTCACTTCACACATCCGAGAACGGAACGAATTGATCGTCGAGTTTGGATCACCCGGTTCGCCCGGCGCTGGCTTCGGAGACTTTGCCCTGGAAGTTCGCGGGCCGGTATATATCGAGGGGGCTCGGTTCGTACCGGAGGGTAGCTCGGTCGAAGGCGCCGTTCGAGGTGAACTGGTAAAGAACTTGGAACTTTATCTCCTGATGTTTGGCCTAACAGTCCACAGGCAGCTAATTGAGCTCTTGCCCTCGGGGATGGCTTTCTCAATCCCCTGCCCCCGGCCAACGGCTGTGCCAAAAACCAGGGAATTTCCTCCAATCCGGCTGGAATTGATCGAAGGCTCCAATCTTTGGTGGCGAGTGGATTTGCCGGTCGATTTTGCCTCACCGGATTCCTCGATTCCTGCGGCAAGTGCGGATTAATGCTCGGATTCGACCGCCCGAACCGTCCAATTCCACAGTGTTTGTGGCGTGGCTCCTTGACTGGCACCGAATAATCCCCTTAGCCGTCCAACCATACTCGCGGCGTTTCGCCACGCTGGCAAAGTACGCCAAACGGCTCAGTCGTAGCGGCCTCATCGAGCCTACCTAACCGCCGACATCGACTCCGTTTATCTGTTAGCGCGAATCAGGAGATTTGAGATGGCAATTCGGTTTTCTCGCTGGCTTGGTTCGGTTCGCCGCTATTTTGGGCAACCGAAGACCATTCGCCGGCAAAGCCACGACATTCGTGCTCGCATGGAACGGTTGGAAGAGAAGCTTTCGCCAGCCGTCTTTAGCGGCGGCTTGTCGGTCGCATCCGGCGACGTCGATGGCGACGGATTCAACGATATCGTCGTCGGGGCCGGACCTGGGGGATCACCGCGCGTCACTGTGTACAGCGGCAAGACCGGCGCGATTATGCGCTCCTTTGATGCCTTCGAAAGCACGTTCCAAGGCGGCGTCAACGTTGCCGTCGGCGACCTCAATGGCGATGGCCGGGCCGACGTGATTATTGGCGCGGGCCGCGGCGGCACACCCCGCGTCAAAGCCGTGGATATTTTGTCGGGCATCACGATGCTCGACTTCCTGGCCTACAACAAGCGATTCATCGGTGGCGTCAACGTTGCAGCGGCCGACCTGCAAGGCGATGGCAAGGCTGACATCATTACTGCTCCGGGTGCCGGCGGCGGGCCCCACGTGCAAGCATTCGACGGTTCAACGGGCAAGCTCATCCTCAGCTTCTTCGCGTTTGACTCCGGGTTCACAGGTGGTGTCAACATCGCAGCCGGCGATATCACCGGCGATGGCAAAGCCGACATCGTTGCCGGTGCGGGTGCCGGCGGAGCGCCATTGGTGAGCGTGTTCGAGCCGTTTAACGGCAATCGCAATGAAAGAAACTTCTTCGCTTACGACCCGTCGTTCCACGGTGGCGTGAACGTTGGCGTCGCCAATATTAGCGATTCTAAAGGCCTCGATATTGTTACCGGTGCCGGTCCGGGCGGCGGGCCCCACGTTCAAGTGTTCAACAGCGCGACGGGCAATGCCATTCGCAGCTTCTACGCTTACGATGCCCACTACACCGGGGGCGTGGACGTCGCGGTCAACGATGTAGATCTCAACGGCGTCGGCGCTCAGGAACTCTTGGTAGCTCCCGAGACCAATGGCGGTCCACACGTTCGCGTCTTTGACGGGGACAATCTCGCGAGCATCGCGAACTTCTTTGCCTTCGGCGAAACGACCGCCAATCCGCTTCCCACCGGTCCGTTTGCCGTCGCCAAAGAACTGACTCCTCCGGTCCTCCAGATCATTAGCCCCACTAATTCGCCCACCCAGAACACGAATTTGACGATCACGGGCCGAGCTTCGGATGCGGAATCGGGCCTCTCGTCCGTTCAAGTATCAGTCGATAAAGGCTCATTGCAGAACCTCGCGTTCGACGCCTCGGGCAACTTCTCGTTCACAACGAGCTTCCCAACCAACGGGCAGCAAGACGGCACTCATAACCTGGTCTTCCAAGCGAAGGATAAAGCTGGCAATGTGACGAGTTCGACCGTCACGTTTACCCTGGATACGTTCGTGACTGTCCCGATCACGGGCTTGGCGGATGCATCGGATACCGGCACCAAGGGCGATTTGATTACGTCGTTGACGCCTGTCACGCTGACCGGCAAGACCGATGCCAACACCGATGTCACGATCGTAGAGACTGGAGCGACAACTAAATCCGACGCTTCGGGCGCCTTCACATTCAACAACGTTGTGTTGAACGCTGGCGCCAATACCTTCACAATCAAAGCGACCGACTCGTTAGGTAATACTTCGCAAAATACGTTGGTCATCACCAAGAATTCGGCTCCCACTGTGACATCGCCAATTAGCGACGTCAATGTCGCACAGAACGCGCCGAACACGGTCATCAATCTGTCGAACAACTTTGGCGACGTCGACATCGTCAATAGCGTCGTTCGCTTTAATACAACGCTCGGTCCGGTCGATGTGCAATTGTTCGATCAACAAACACCGTTGACGGTCGCCAACTTCCTCAACTATGTGATGCGCGGCGATTACAACAGCTCAATCTTCCATCGATTGGTGAACAACTTCGTGCTTCAGGGAGGTGGCTTCCAGTTCCATACCAACCCGTCACGGCTAGACCAGATCGCAACCGATCCCGCCATTCAAAATGAGCCCGGCATTTCGAATACCCGCGGCACGATTGCGATGGCGAAATTCGGCGGCGACCCGAATAGCGCCACCAGCCAGTTCTTCTTCAATCTGGGCGACAACTCGGGCAACCTCGACGTCCAGAACGGTGGATTCACCGTATTTGGCCGCGTCACCGCCGGCATGGACGTCATTGACAAGTTTGCTCAGTTCCAGATCACGAACCACGGCGGCACGTTCAACGAGTTGCCGTTGACCAACTACAACGGCTCTAACTTCCCGACCGATACGGTCTTCAATAACTACGCGGGCGTCACCAGTGTTTCGCTGGTGCGCCGCAGTGATCGCTTGACCTTCTCAGTCGTGAGCAACTCCAATGCGGCCCTCGTGACGCCGACCATTTCAGGAAACAACCTGACGTTGGCATATGCCCCCAATCAAACGGGCACGGCTACGATCACCGTGCGAGCGACCGATTTGGATGGGTCATTTGTTGAGGATACATTCACGGTCAATGTGACCTGATCCACCTGATTACGAAAACAGCCGGATGCACTGTGAAGTGCATCCGGCTGTTTTTTATTGGTTTCGCTGTCACTGCTCGGTTTTCTGCTCATCGGTTGGTGGTGGCGAAAATGCCACCTCTTTCATGTACTCGTCGGGGAGCATGAATGAGTTTGCCAGAAATTCATCGTCCTCTTCATTGAGAAGTTCGGGGAATCGGTAAGGCAGGACCAGTACGGAAAAGATTTCCTGAACACCTTCTTCGAAGCGTAGAAATGCAACAATTTGGCCCGTGCGAAGATCAACGACCCAAACGCCGCATGAGCGATCTTCCGGCTTAGGCAGACGCTCCGTTATAGGAATCCCGCTGAAGACCGCCGATTCGCGCACCTGTGACAATCCAATAAATGCGTACGGTCCGAAGAAATCTACGCCGCGGGTAAACCCAGGCAACATGCAAACATGATCGAGGCGGCCCGAGCTTTCATCGACTAAAGAGATACTTCCCGCACCCGATTCCAAAATCCAAAGTCGCTCGTTATACCAACGCGGCGAATGGGGCATCGACAGACCCTGACTAATGAATTCGTTGGAATCGAAGTCCATCAATACTCCGCCGCGCGCCTTATTTTCGCGCCACCCGGCGTTGGTGTCGGTCGCGCCAAGCGCAGTTACGTATTTGATTTTGCCGTTTCGCACGCCGAACGCGTTCAAATGGCATCGATCTTCGGAGGCGAGTGCCGTGACGAATTTAGGCCGCCATCGGGGTATGAAGCTGGCGTCTTTCCGCAGTGTACAAATGCAAGAAAAGCGTGTGTTTACCAACCAGATTTCATTCTCCACCCAAGCCATCTCGTGAATGCCGATGTTCCCGGTGAAGTGGGTGTATCGCGGCATGAAGCAGGCGTCGTGCTTGCCTTCAGGCTTGAGCTTGACCGCAACGTCGTACTGATTGACCATTTCCTGCACGTCGAGCTTGGTGCCAATTGCCAAGCGGCCTTCGTGCAACGCCATGCCCATGGGCGTATTGAAGTTGCGGAAGTGAGTGTTGAGTTTGTCACCTTCGGCGCGAGCGATAATAACCTTGCCGGCTTGATAGGTAGAAATGGCGATCGATACACCGAGCTGCTTGAGTAGCTGCGGCATGCTCGTGGTATGTACGCTGCGAAGCTTCGCCGCGCCATCTTCTTCTTCAGCCTTGGGAGCGTCTGTTTTTTCTTCTGCCATGTCTAAGTTCCAGTTGCAAGTGAGTTAGAGCTTCGGTCGCCGTGCATGCCAATCGGTCTCGCGCTCGTACATCCTGCCAATTCGCAAAAGCTTCTCTTCTTCAAACGGGGCGCCAAGCAGTTGCAAGCCGATGGGTAGCCCGTTCTTCGTAAAGCCGCAGGGAATGTTCATGCCGGCGATTCCCGCGAGGTTACATGAGATCGTATAGATGTCCGACAGATACATCGCCAGGGGGTCATCGGACTTTTCGCCGACCTTGAACGCGGCTGTGGGGGCGGTTGGCCCCATCACCACGTCGCAGGAAGCGAACGCTCGGTCGAAATCGTCTTTGATGAGACGTCGCACTTTCAGGGCTTTGACGTAATAGGCGTCTTTGTATCCGCTCGATAATGCATAAGTGCCAAGCATGATGCGCCGTTTGACCTCGGCGCCGAAACCTTCGGCGCGCGAGCGAGCATACATGTCAATCATGCTCGAATATTTCTCAGCACGATGACCATAGTGAACGCCGTCGTAGCGAGCCAAATTGCTCGACGCTTCCGCCGTGGCGACCAAGTAATACGTGGCCACTGCGAAGGGACTGTTCGGCAACGAAATATTGACGACTTTGGCGCCCAATCGACGATACACGTCCAGTGCCGCCCGCACCGCGGCTTCGACCTCGGCATCCAACCCTTCGCTGAAATACTCCCGAGCCACGCCAATCGTCAGTGGCCGAACCGGATTCTCTAGTGTTTGTCGATATGGCGGCACCGGCCGATCCACGCTCGTGCTATCGCGGCGATCATGTCCGGCGATAACTTCGAGAAGCAAAGCGGCGTCGGTCACATCGTGAGCAAATGGCCCAATTTGATCCAGCGAACTGGCAAACGCCACCAAGCCAAAGCGAGACACACGGCCATAGGTCGGCTTCATACCGACGAGCCCGCAGAAACTCGCCGGCTGGCGAATCGACCCGCCAGTATCGGTGCCGAGCGACACTGCTGCTTCACAGGCCGCGACGGCCGCTGCGGAACCACCGGAGGAGCCCCCGGGAATCCGTTCGATGTCCCACGGATTACGGGTCGGGAAGAACGCACTATTCTCCGTGGATGAGCCCATGGCAAACTCATCCATATTTACTTTGCCGATGAAGACGGCGTCCGCTTCTTTGAGCGATGTGATGACATGCGCGTCGTACGGTGGAACAAAGTCCTTGAGCATCCGGCTGCCGCACGTCGTCGGCTGGCCGCGCGTGCAAAGCACATCTTTGATCGCGATTGGCACGCCCGCCAAAGCTCCAAGTGGCTTTCCTGATTTGCGTTTCGCGTCAACCTGTCGGGCTTGCTCAGCCGCCGATTCTTCGACATGCAAGAACGCTTTGACGCGATTGTCACGCTCGCGGATCGAGTTGAGAAACGCACCCGTGATGGCTTCGGCCGATTCGCCCTGAGTTTGCGCCGAGAGCAGTTCGGTGGCCGTGCGTTCGAACATCGCTTTCAATCAAACACCGCCGGGACTCCAAAGAAGTCGCCATTGCGGACCGGCGCGTTAGCCAGCGCATCATCCACGGAAAGGGATTTGGTAGGCTCGTCGTCGCGAAACACGTTTGACATCGCAAGGGGATGAGCCAACGGCTCGACACCTTCGGTGTCCACCGACTTGAGTTGATCGACGTACTCAAGGATGGCCCCCAATTGGCGAGCCATGTCGGCCACTTCGGCTTCGCTCAATTCAAGCCGGGCGAGGTGAGAGACCCAGCGGACTTGGTCGAGATCCATCATGGCGAGAACCAAAAGTGGCTATTTGCAGTGGCTGTTGGTCAGTGAAACTACCGGCAAATAGATTTCCACTGACCGCTCTTCACCGCTAAACGTTCTGCAGTTGGAACGGTTTGCGCTTCAGCGGCTTGGTCACTAGCCCGCTGCGGATCGCGCTGGCGGCCACGCGAATCGTCTGCACTTTGCCATCAATGACGACTTTGACCCTTTGCAGGTTTGGCTTGAACTTGCGGCGGGTGATGCCCGTGACCTTGGTGCCGACGCCGCCTAAGTACTTGGCTTTGCCGCGGTGCGTGTATTTGTTGCCCAGGACCGGCTTCTTGCCGGTGATGGCGCATTTCTGGCCCATGATTTACTCCAACTAGAGACAGGGAGTTAAGATACGATTCGGGCATGGTCCTGACAAGCGAACGAATTGACGGCTGCAGCGGGGATAACAGATGAATCAACCATCCAATATTGGCCCCAGCTTGGTGGCCGAACCCCTGACCGTTGAAGCATATCGGCCATTTGGCGACGTTTTGTCGGCCGACCAGGGCTTTGGCGCGAGAAAGGCCAACGGGGGCACTGCAGACCTCTTTGAACGGCTGAGCGTGGTCGAAAATTGTCGGCCGGGCACTGCTTCCGAAAATTGGAAGATCTATCGCTGTTCTCCTTTCAGGGTTCGACCAGTCCAGGTGATGGAATTGGAGAAACATCCCTCGTCGGGCCAGTTGTTTGTCCCAATGGGGAATGCAGGACGCTACTTGGTCGTTGTGGCCCGTGGCGATGCGAGTCCGGACCTGCAAACGTTGAAGGTCTTTGTCGCCACGAACACACAAGCGATCACGTATAAGCCGGGAATCTGGCATTTGCCAATGACCGTTCTTGATTGCGTCAGCGACATGCTGTCGCTCGTGTACGAGGACGGCTCGGACGGCGATTGTGTGGTGGCGCAAGTGCCATGCGAGATTGTTGTCTCTGTCGAGTGACCGTCTGCATCTTTCCTCGTTCCCCAAACCCTGTTTGGGAACGAGGATGAAATCCTGAAAATACCCGCGCATCTTGTCTGCGCGCAGCGGTGCCTGGGATGATGCGGGTGTAGTGGGCGTTTGAGTTGTTGTTGGTGAATCTTCCTCGCCGAGCGGGAGCGCATGCTCCTCTCACGCCTCTTTGTGGAAGTTGACGAAGCTCGCCGCCTTGTTAAGGGCGGCACTCCGGGCGAGCAGTGGAATTGGCCGCCCGGTCGTCGCTTGCGGTGGTGGTAGTAGTGGTGGTGGTGTTCGTCTGCGACGACCGCAATTGGGCGAACAGTTGTGCGCCCGCATCACCTCAGACACGGCTGGGCAAAATCCTCCTTCGGTGGGCACGACTCTTGCGTTTTTTAGCTGGCCTCAATGAGGCCGGCCTCGCGGCTGCCAGTTCAGCCGGCCTCACAGAGGCCAGCTACAAAACGTGGGAGTCACTCACCTTAAAATGTGTTTCATTGCTCCTCGGAAGTGGCAAAGCCCAGTTGCCAGTTGCCCGTTTTTGAAGCAATTCATCGACGATGGCTAAGACGCGCTCGACCGTGCCGATGTTTGGTTAGAACGTGATCGCTCGTGGTACCGGGCGAGCGAAGTGAATGCCGCGCGAATGCGGCTAATGAAGTTATTCATATTTTGCGGTCGATGTCAAAGAAAAATGTCGGCCTTTTGATTCGCCGGACCGCCGCCCGCTCGGGCCTGGAATCTCTCACCCTCGTTCCCAAGCAGCTTGGGCACGCAAGTCAGCGAAGCTCTGCTTCGCGGTTTGCTCTGACAAAGGGGCAGAGTCTCTGTGCGAAGCGGAGCTTCGCGGCAGTGCGTTCCCAAACAGAGTTTGGGAACGAGGACCGGAGGAATTGTTGAAGCCTCAGCCTGCCTGAAGCAAAATATCGAGCAGTCTTTTCGGCAAGAATCGATCAACGATTTCCAGTGTTCGCCCGGTCGCTCCCTGCTGAGATAGCACCATCTGTTGCGCATTCTGGCCGAGTGATTTTCGTTCTTCAGCGACCAAGCAGGATTGGATGCTGGATTCCAGTTCCTGAAAATCAGCGACTTGCTTGGCCCCGCCGGAGGCCAGCAGTTGCTCCGCAACTGCTTTGAAATTCCAGACGTGCTTGCCGAAGATCACGGCACAACCATAGGCGGCCGGTTCAATCATGTTTTGGCCGCCGCGTTGGCCATCGAGGCTGCCGCCGACGAAGGCGATGTCGGCGAGCCCCCAGACGGCACGGAGCTCGCCGATCGTATCGACGAGGATTATCGGACTTCCCGAGCGTGGGGCGTCAGCCCCATGAGCTTGCACAAGCTCATGGGGCTGACGGCCCACGCTCGGGAATGACAGTAATTCACTGCGACGGACGAAGGCCAAGCCTGATTGGCGTAGCAACTTTGCGACATCATCAAACCGATCTTTCTGCCGGGGGACAAGGATCAGGCGCAGATTCGGCGCGACGGATTGCAAATGCTTGTAAATTTCAATGCAGCCCGCCTCTTCGGGGTCTTGGGTGCTGCCGGCAACCCAGACGATGTCGGTGGGTTTGATGCCGAAAAGGCGTCGCAGTTCGTTCGTTTGCGGGTTCAGGCGATTCACTTCGACACCATCAAATTTGATGGAGCCGGTAACTGCAATGCGAGATTGCGGTACTCCCAGCGAGGCGAGATTCTCCGCGTACTCCGGCGATTGCATGCCGAACATAGCAATTCGATTAAGCAGTGAGCGGGCGATTGGTGCAATACGGCGATAGCGGCTCGCACTTTTGGGACTGAAACGACCATTGATCACAACGACCGGTACGTGGGCGGCATCCGCTGCCATGAGCATCCCCGGCCACAACTCAGATTCGCCGAGGACGATCAAATCGGGTTGGACTTCTCGAATTGCTCGCCGAACAGCCCACGAAAAATCGAGCGGCCAGGGGATGACGGTCAGATCGGAAAATGTGCGCCGAGCTTCAGTAAGCCCGGTGTCGGTGGTGCTGGAGATCACCACTTCGCAATCGGGCCGGTGCTTGCGAAACGCGGCGACCACGGTGCGCAGCAAATGGATCTCGCCAACCGAGACGCCGTGAAACCAGACGCGGAAATTCTTGTGGGGTCGCTGCGGCAGAGCCTTCGCTGCCCCAGAGCTGGAGTTTCGCAAAGCCTCCACCTCAGGCCTCCAAACCCGGCCGGTGAATTTGGCGCTGAGATTGGCCGCGCCTCGTTGTCGAATTCGCGCGGCCAGCCACGGGGATGCGAGCCCCATGGCGGTCAAATATGCGATATCGAGCGGGGTCATGGTCGGCAATCCATTGCAGTAACTCCGTCTTGTTCTTAATCCTTCGACACGAAAATCGACGCAACTTGATCGGCTTCGAATTTCAAAAGGTCGGAATAACGCCCTCGGAACAGCTGTTCAATTCGATCTGTCGAACAATTTCCAACATCTAGAGAAATTACCTTCGGTGGAAATCCACGAACGAAACTTATTTGACGAAAGTCTGTGTCCTTCGAAGCAATTACATAGCCGTTGTTTCCGGCGAAATTGAAAATTTCCCAGTCCTCGGCACTTTGTTTACCAATCTGAAACACATGCTCGGATCCCGGAAATAAATCCGCGAGCCGTGAAATCAATTTGCGCGAGATATTTTGATCAAACAGCAGCTTCACGATTCAGACGTCCTGTCTTGATCAATGTCACGTCGCCAAGCGCCGTTCCCGATCAGCGGCGAACGCCAAACATGCCCGAATATCTTCTTTGGTTAACTCTGGAAAATCATCTACGATTTGATCGTGTGTCATCCCCGACGCAAGATAATCCAACACGTCGTAGACGGTAATTCTCATCCCGCGAACACATGGCTTTCCACCGCGGATTTGAGGATTCAATGTGATTAAGTTTCTGTAGTCCATTACCAGATCCTCTCGAGAGTCACCGCTTCGCCGTTTCCTGGCGCATGTGGCAGTTCTTATACTTCTTGCCTGACCCGCAGGGGCATGGATCATTGCGTCCCACCCGCTCGGTGGAGTTGCGGATTGGCTCGGGCTTCTTCTCACCGCCGCCGGGCGCGTTGGTGGTCATGCCGTCGTCCGGACGCGGGCCAGCGGCGAAGCGCGGGGCCTCCTCATGCACGGCCGTGAAGGTGAGCTCCTGGAAGCCCTCCTCTTCTTCCATGCGGAAGACAGCGTCAGTAATGCGGTCGCGCAGGCCATCCCACATCTGCTCGAAGGCCTTCATGCCTTCGCGCTTGTACTCAGTCTTCGGATCGACTTGGGCATAAGAGACCAGGCCAATGCCGGATCGCAGATGATCCATCGTGAGCAAATGCTTCTTCCAGGCATCGTCGAGACGGCCCAAGAGAACGCTTCGCTCAAGACCGCGCATCTCGGGGCGGTACCTGTCGTCAAAGATGTTCCAAAGCGTTTGCCGAGCCGTGTTCTCGTTCATGCCGACAAGGGCATCGCTCGGCACGTCAATCTTGTAAGTCTCGCGGAACCAGTTGGCGAGTTCTTGCGCATCATCGGCATCAGCCGCCGAGGCCCCTTCGAGCGCGTCGCGGACATGGTCGCTGATCGCAACCTGATCAGTCGTGGGCATGTATCGGCGGCTTAGATCGGTGATGACTTCAATCAATTTTGAGCGGGACTGCGTTCGGAAGTCCTCTTCGGGCAGATTGTCGGCGTAGGGTGGGAAGCGGAACCGCGTCCAGGAATACAGTCCAGCGCGATCATACTTGGCCGGGGCGGCACTGGTGGTCTGAGTCTTCTCGCTCAGGAAATTGTTGACGCCCACCTGCACCGGGAACTCGATTTCCTTCTGCCGGTAGGCCGTCTCAACGCGGTTGCTCAACAATTCCTCAATCGCTCCTGGGTTCTTGCCAGCCAACTCCTCAGGAGTAACCTTGAGCAGGAATTTTTGGCGGGCCCAGTCGCTGATGGACCGCAAATTCCAATCGGGATTGAGGAATTTCTCACCGCCGGAGAGATCTGCGTTTCGAACCTTTTGTTCACAATTTTCGATGAGATAATCGTCGAGAGCTTCGCGACCCACCTTCTTCAACTCGCGATCGGTCGTTTCCAATTCATATGTCCCGGCCAGTTGCCGAGCGAGCGCCTGCCACTGCCACTCGCTTTCCTCGACATCGGTCGGCAGGTTCTCTTCCAACATCTCGTGGATAGCAGACGGCACACGGGCGGCCGCGCGATCGCGGGCAAATTGACAAGCTTCTTCGAAGGTGCTGTTGCGGAAGTCGGCCGGTTCGAACTCGACACCCAATCGTTCCGATACGAACTCAGCGAAGCTGGCCGAGCCGTATTCCGGGTCCATAAGCCGAGCGACGTTATTGGCAATCTGCTCCTCGATCATCTCGCGGATGGCAATCTTGCAATTGCCGCCGTCGAGAATTTGCTGGCGGAAGCCATAGACCCGCTTGCGCTGATGGTCCATGACCTCGTCGTACTCGAGCAGATTCTTGCGGGCATCGAAGTGCTGCTCTTCGACCTTCTTCTGTGCCTTCTCGATCTGTCGGCTGACCATCCGGCTCTCAATCGCCTCGCCGTCTTTCATGCCGAGCGTGGTGAGCCAGCCGGCCATGCGTTCGCCGCCGTAGATGCGCATCAGGTCGTCTTGCAGCGACAGGTAAAAGCGCGATGAACCGGGGTCACCCTGCCGGCCGGCGCGACCGCGAAGCTGATTGTCGATACGCCGGCTATCGTGCCGTTCGGTGCCGATGATATGCAGGCCACCCATCTCGGCAACCTTGCGGCCCTCGGCCTTCATATTCTCGGTCGATTCGATTTCATCGATGGTGCGCTTCCATACCTCGGCCGGCACATCGAGCCGCGTGGGATAGTCGTGCCGCAGGCGGGCCCAGGCGAGCGTCTCTGCGTTGCCGCCGAGGATGATGTCGGTACCGCGGCCAGCCATGTTGGTGGCGATAGTGACCGCGCCAAGTCGGCCAGCCTGAGCAACGATTTCCGCCTCACGGGCCACATATTCGGGCTTGGCATTGAGCAGCTCGTGTTTGATGCCGCGCTTTTTGAGCAGTGCCGAGATCTTCTCCGACTTTTCGACGCTGGCGGTGCCGAGCAGAATCGGCCGGCCTTCGGTATTCACCTCGACCACTTCATCCACGACGGCTTCCCATTTTTCCCACTCATAGCGGAAAACGAGATCGGATCGATTGACACGGACCATTGGTCGATTGGTCGGGATGCCAATGACATCGAGCTTGTAGATCTTCCAGAATTCGTTGGCCTCGGTCATGGCCGTGCCAGTCATGCCGCAGACCTTCTTGTAAAGCTTGAAGAAGTTTTGCAGCGTGATGGTGGCGAGCGTTTGCGTTTCCTGCTTGATGCGAACGCCGTCTTTGGCGTGCTTGGCTTCAACGGCTTGATGCAAGCCATCGGACCACTGTCGGCCGAACATCGCTCGGCCCGTGTGCTCATCGATGATGATGATGGCGAGCTCATTCTCGTGCTGCATCACCATGTAGTTCTTGTCGCGCTTGTAGAGATGCTGGGCCTTCAACGCGTTGTCGATTAAGTGCGGCCAGTCCATGTTGCCGGCGGTGTAGAAACTCTCGACGCCTGCCAGCTCTTCGGCCTTGCGAATGCCCTCATCGGTCATGTGGCAGGTGTGTTCCTTCTCCTTGACCTCGAAGTAGGGCCCCTCCCCTTTCTTCTGCAACTCCGTCAGCTTGACCGCGATATCGTTGGCTTGCGAATAACGGCCGACGTCGCTGAAGGCCGGGCCGCTGATGATGAGCGGCGTGCGAGCTTCGTCAATCAGGATGTTGTCAACTTCGTCGATGATGGCGAAGTTGAGCGCTCGCTGACACTGCTGATACCACGAGTTGAAACGCGGATCGCCCCAGCGGGCCGGCTTCATGTTGTCGCGCAAATAGTCGAAGCCGAACTCGCTGTTGGTGCCGTACGTGATGTCGCACTCGTAGGCAGTGCGGCGAGCCATCGGGTCAATGTCGCTTTGAATGTAGCCTGCGGTGACGCCGAGCGCCTGATAAATCGGCAACATCCATTCGCAGTCGCGGCGAGCGAGGTAATCGTTGACCGTGACGACATGGACGCCCTTTCCGGAGAGAGCATTCAAATAGGCCGGGAGCGTGGCGACGAGGGTCTTGCCTTCGCCGGTGGCCATCTCGGCGATGCAACCGCGGTGCAAGACGATTCCGCCCAGGATCTGCACGTCGAAGTGCCGCATGTTCTTCATGCGGAACGCGGCCTCACGGCAGGCGGCGAACGCTTCTGGAAGCAGGTCGTCGAGTGTCTCCCCATTCGCGAGCCGTTCACGGAACTTCGGCGTCAGGCCTTTGAGCTCGTCAGCCGAGAGGGCTTGCATCTGCGGCTCAAGTGCGTTGACCTGGGCCAAGAGTGAGCCGGGCACAACCGCGTGAGCTTGGCCCGCCTTGGGGCGGATGTAGCCGAGTTTGCGGACGTAATTCTCGTTGCTGGAGCCCAGAATGCGGGTCAAAAAGCCGACCACGCCTTCGGAAACCGAGCTGAGGCGGTCGCCGATCTTTTCGAGAATGCTGACATCAACTTGCGTCGTTTCCGAAGCCATATTCACATTCGCCTTGTTGCGGATTGCGGGACGTCGAGTCGTCGTAACTCAAACGCCAATTGGAAGTTTAAGTAGCTTGGCTAAACCGGTCAATACAGACAATCGGGCGCTGCCTTCCAACATGAAACGGACGCCAGGCGGGGCAAATATCGCTCCCGGACAGGGAGTTAATAGGTACAACACCCTCGTGAATGAACAACGAATCAGCAATCGACGGATCGGCTACCTAATATTGGGCGCGATGCTCCTCATTGCGGGAATCGGCTTGGCGTGGGCCTTGGCGACTGTAGAAACACGGCGCGCACACGACAAGGCAATGCCGACCAATTTGAAGGGTCCGTGATGAGCAGATTTGGACTTCGGGGGCCGGTCTGAGGTTCCCTGTATTTCGTGACCCAAGCAGAGTCTTTTTGTTTCGTGGCTTGGGCGTCGTTGTATTTCGTGGCCGGGTCTGAAGGTCGCCTTAGGCGACCGAAGGCCTGGTGCAGTGGCAAGCGTTTGCGGGTTCAACCGGGCCTTCGGTCCCCTAAGGCGACCTTCAGACCCGGCCACGAAATGCAGAAGCTTCAGTCCCGGCCACGAAATGGAAGAAGCTTCAGACCCGTGCGAACTATTGCAAGCCATGAAAACTCCCGAAACTGGGCGCATGACACTCGCGGGCATCATTCTCTGTGGCGGCGAGAGCCGGCGAATGGGCCGTGACAAGGCGTGGCTGCCTTTCGGCAATGAGACGATGTTGCAGCGAGTAGTTCGAATCGTCGGCGAGGTTTGCGAGCCAGTTGTCGTCGTGGCGGGCCCAAAGCAGGCGCTTCCGACGTTGCCAGTCTCGACCCAGGTCGTGCGCGATGCCGACGAATATCTCGGCCCCGTAGCGGGCTCGCGCGCCGGCTTGGAGGCTGTGTCGGATGATCGGCCGATATTTCTATGCGGCTGCGACATGCCTTTTGTTTCGGACAAGTTGATTCGCTTCTTAGCGCAACGATATCGGCCGGGATATGCGGTCGTGCCGGTGATCGATGGCGTGCGGCAACCGTTGGCGGCGATTTATCCAAATGAGGTGAGAAGCGGTACGGACCTGCAATCGCTGCAGCAGATTCTCGAAAAAATACCGCGTGTGGAAATCGAGGAAGCGGAACTACGTCAGGTGGATCCGGATTTGAAATCGTTTGTGGCCATCAATGACCCAGAGGCGTATGCCGCAGCCGAAGCACGGCGGGGATAAACCCCGCCGCTCGCATCAATACAAAACCCGAGCGAGGGGCGCGGTAACCCGTCGTCCATTCGCAACTGGAGATATTGATGAGCGCACCGATTTTGCAACGCCTGAGCAACAAGAAGATCGAGCCTCCGGTGTTGACCGGGCGCGAAGCCACCGCGGATCTAATCGACACTGCGTTTCTGTCTTACAACGCTGGGCGACTGCGCGAGGCCTGTCAGATTTTCACGAGCAAGATGCTCGATGAGACGGCGACCGTCGGTCTCGCGCTGAGCGGAGCGCTAACGCCGGCGGGGCTGGGCACTTCATGCCTGGTGCCTTTGATCGAAGCCGGGTTCATTGATTGGATCGTAAGCACCGGCGCCAATTTATATCACGACGCACACTTCGCTTTGGGCATGGACCTGCATCAGGGCCGGCCTGGGATGGATGATCGCGAACTGCGCGAGCATCAGATCATCCGCATTTACGACATCGTCTTCGATTACGAGAACTTGCTCGGCACCGATCGGTTCTTTCGGAAACTGTGCAGGAGCGAGCCATTTCAAAAGACGCTAGGTACCGCTGAGTTCCACTATCTTGCTGGCAAATACCTCGCCGCGCGAGAAGAGGAAGTTGGCCGGAAGGGCCGCACACTGCTCGCGGCTTGCCACCGCTTCGGCGTCCCGGTGTTCACTTCCAGCCCGGCTGATAGCTCAATCGGAATGAACTTGGCCGCGCTCATGCTTGAAGGGGGAAAGCTGCGCATCGATACCTTGCGGGATGTGAACCAAACCGCGGCGATTGTCTATGCGGCGAAGCAGAAGGGCCGGTCTGGCGTGCTAATTTTGGGTGGCGGATCGCCCAAGAACTTCATTTTGCAGACTGAGCCGCAGATTCAGGAAGTGCTGGGTCTGGAAGAGAGCGGGCACGACTACTTTTTGCAATTCACCGACGCCCGGCCCGATACCGGCGGCCTCAGTGGTGCGACGCCATCGGAGGCGATGACGTGGGGCAAGGTCGATCCCGATCAATTGCCGGACACGGTTACTTGCTATCTCGATTCAACAGTGGGGCTACCATTGTTAACCAGCTACGCGCTCTCGCGGCACAAGCCCAGGACACCAAAGCGATTGATGGAGCGTTTGGGAGATTTGAGCGGAGCGATGGAGAAGGCGTATCACGCGCGAAAGGCCGAGCATCGGCCGGAGTGATTAGCGGCTGACAAGACGATCGGCCCGCACTTGGGCCGCGTCATCGGAAAGCGATTCCACTTCACGGAAATACCGGATCCAGTAACCACGCAATGTGGCAGAGGTGTCCGCATAGACATAGGTCGGCGTGCGATCACGGATCGGCGCAACATCGCCGGCCTTTGTCAAGAATTGCAGACCACGGCTCTCAAATACCCGCTCGTCGGCCGTACTGTTCGCCTCGCTCAGAAACAGCACACGGCGGACTCCGCCGGCCGCGAGGCGATCGAGATCGTCCAACGACGGTTTGGAGCCGGTGAACAAATAACCCGGGGTCACCACGGTGATGTTTCCGGGGAGAGGCTCCGTAAATTTCGTCTGCGATGTCGGATTGCCACGCGGTGGGACCGTTTGCTCAGTCGTGGTCGGCTGATCAATGGGCCGTTCGAGGGTGACGGCGGGTTGTTGGGTGACCTGCGGGGCGGGCACGAAACCCGAGGTTCGCGGCGCTTCGGCCGGGAACTGCGGTGCGGGTGTCTGCTGTTGCGGCATCAAGATTTCCGGCGTGTTGGGTCCGGAGGGGGTTGGGGCAGCAATAATCGGCCCCGGCGGCGTCGTGCAAGCGTTGCAAGACGGCTTGTGATAGCAGCAGTTGTGACGGCATCCCGCCAATGCGGACACGATCACAACGAAAAGCCAAAATGTGCGCACCATGAGTGACCTCCTTTGCAAGCGTCTACATCGTAGGTTGCAAAATTAACTCAATCAAAGTGCAACGCACCGTTAGCCCGTCGCCGGAGGGCCTTTTCGGTGAAGATATTCCGGTTAGGCGGCGTGTATAGTTGTGGAATCCGGCGTGGAACGCGAATCCGGCAAAATCGGCTCAAGATGGGCTTTAGACCGACCGCAGCGAAGCCTGCTCCGCCAAGACAGCCAGTTCCGTCAGCCGGGCGGCGGTGACGCCAATCCGCTCGAAACACTCCGCGACGATGCTATGTGGGGTGGTGAAAAGGCAGATGAGCAGATCCATGGGCGTCGCCATCATTCGCTGATTATCTTGGGCCCGCTGATAGGCATGCCGGAGCATGTGAATAACGTTGTCCGAGAAGAATTCGCGGTGAAGATTCAAAAGGGGATCCGGGTCGCCATCGTCTTGCAGAAAGAGTTCTTCGAATTGCTCGATCAGTCGCGGCAGATCGGCCCCGAGGCGTTCGCCCCAGTCTTGCACACTGCTTTCCGCATCGTCGAGCAGGCCCATAAACAGATGTGGGCTGCGAACACTATCCCAACGGGTCTTTCGGGCAAAATTTAGGCTGGATTCAACTGCTTTCGCCGCGTCGTCTCGAAACATATCCGTGCGGAAATGCCCGCCGGGGTGAAATATGTCCTCCGGCGCTTCAAACTGTGATGCCATGACCGCCCCAGATAATGCAATGAATGACCGCTTCGCAAAGCGAATAGTTCCCCGGCCCGACCTGTGAGGCCTGCCCCGTTTCACCATCATAACGGGTGCAGACTACTGAGCAACCATTCAGCTACCCTAAATCCATAATGAGAGCCCGATCTCAGAAAAGGTTCTGCACCATCGGCGACACTGTGAGGCGAATTACTAGGTAATCCCCAGGGAATTGGCCCTTGGACTTTTGGCCATCGAAGCCTCACTGGTCCGCTTGTTCCCGAGAATCCGATCACTCATAATGGCTTCCAACAAAGAACTTGCGACCGGCAACGCGTCTCGGACGCCCGACATGGTCTTGGACTGCCTGTCCTGCCGGAAACGGATTGAATATTCCGGCGACCGGCCGTCGTTCTGTCCCTATTGCGGCATTTCGCTGAGCCAAGTTTCCTCGTCGGCAGCGACTTGTCCGGACGCCACCACGCCGTACGTGCCGGCTCCGAGCGAAGCCACCAAGAGCCAGAGCGAAGTGACTGCCGGGACGGCCGAGGATGCGCCCGCGGAAATCGGGGGCTATCGGCTTATCCGCCGGCTAGGCGCCGGCGGTATGGGGGCTGTGTACGAAGGTGTCGCTGAGAATTCGGATCAACACGTCGCGGTGAAGTTGCTTTTGACCCGCGGGCATGCCGACGCCGCGACCTTAGAGCGATTCCGCCAAGAAGGCCGGCTCGCTAGCTTGATCGCCCATCCCAATTGCGTGTTCGTCTTGCGTGCCGATGAAGAAGCGGGCCGGCCATATATCGTCATGGAGTTGATGTCCGGCGAGACGCTCCGTGACGAGGTCAAACGCCGCGGCCCGCTGCCGATCGACGAAGCGATTCGAAAGACGCTCGACATCATCGATGGATTGATCGAAGCGCATCGGCTCAACATTTTGCATCGCGACGTTAAACCGTCGAATTGTTTTCTTGTGCCCAATGGCCACGTTAAGATCGGCGACTTCGGTCTCTCAAAATCGTTGGTCAGCGACAACAACTTGACGCAAACCGGGGCCTTCCTCGGCACCGTGCTTTATGCGGCGCCGGAGCAAATTCGCGGCGATGCGCTCGATTTCACGGCCGACGTGTATGCGGTATGTGGGACGCTTTACTTCATGCTCACGGGGCAAGCCCCGTTTCAACACGAGAATCCAGCGATCGTCATCGCCAAGGTGTTGTCCGAAGCGCCGCCCGATGTGAAGACGCTGCGGCCAGATTTGTCGCGGCGATTGCAGAAGATTGTGATGCGCGGCCTGGAGCGACACCGCGAGAAGCGCTGGCAGTCGATGGAAGAACTGCGCGACGCGCTGGCCGAGAATCTGAGTCAGCCCCTGAACCGCGGCAGCCTTGGCGCGAGATTGGCGGCATTCGTCATCGATCTGGTGGTAATGTCGCCTATCCTCTTGCTCGAAACATACCTCGAGCAACATTTCAAGCGGCCCTTTTGGATGTATGGGCTGGCGGCCACTTGGCTGTATTACGCGATTCTCGAAACGCGCTATGGTGCATCGATTGGAAAGATGGCCATGCGCTTGCGCGTTTGCGATGCGCGGACGGGCGCCCGAGCATCGTTTGGATACGTCGCGCTTCGCACGACCATTTGGCTTTCGATAGTCGAGTTCGGCGATCTCGCCTTTCCCCTCCTGGGCTACCTTCTGCTCCTGGTCACAATGCGCCGAGCCAATGGCTATCGCGGCTTGCACGAGTTTGCAAGCCGCACGCGCGTCGTGCAACGGCCCTGGCCTGCGCCGGACCGTCGAATCACACCCAAACGGGAAATGCCGGTCGTCCTGGAACCGCTGGAGAAATTCCCGGCGCTGCCGCCACAGATCGGCGGTTATCGGAGCCGGGGGGTATTAACCCACGGCGCCGGTGCGTTTGTGTTGCTCGTGGATGACCCGGTATTGGGACGCGAGGTTTTGCTTTGGGTCCGGCCGGCGAGCGAACATGGCCCGAGCGAAGCTCGGCGCACCTTGGGGCGGCCAACGCGGATGCGTTGGCTGACTTCCGGCGAAACTGATGGATGGTCCTGGGATGCTTTTCTCGCGCCGACCGGTTTTCCGTTTTCGACCATCAGCACGCCGGCCCAGCCTTTGGGATGGGCCGAGACGCACATCATTCTTGAGCAACTCACCGACGAGCTCAGTGCGGGCAATCAGGACGGCACGCTGTTGGAGCCGATCAATCTCGATCAAATCACGGTGCGGACTGACGGGCATATTCAAATTCGCGATCAGTTCATTCGAGTGGAACCTATTGAACGAATTACGCCGAATCATGAGATTGAATTGCTTCGTGACGTGGCTCACTTCGCACTCGAGGGGCGCGTGCATCATAAGTCAACTCGACCGCACGCGATACGCGCTCCCCTGCCCGCCTACGCATCGGAATTGTTGGGCCGGCTCGTCGGTGTAAAAGAACCGTTTCACGGCCTGGAGGATTTCCGAACAGGCCTGGCTGATATTCGCGGAAAGCCAACTGAGACGACATCGCAAATTCGTCTCGTGCACCTGGCTTTGCAGGCGCTATTGCTCGCTCCCTTTGTGGTGTTGTTTTTGGGCTTCGCGGCATTGTTCAACGGACTGTACGTCGCTAACGTGCAGCACCAGATCACCGTGCGCACCGAGACGATTGATGAGTTGACAAATTACCCGGCGGCATATTTCCCCACCTCCCCACATCTGGCGGACCCGACGACGCGAGAGAAGACGATTGCACAACTGGCCACCGAGCGTGAAACATTTGTAAACCGCCGCGATCACATTCAGCCCGGGTTGAATGCGGCCGAGCGCTGGCTTGTCCGTCTCAATGAACGGTGGATGGAGCAATCGACGACTCGCATGGCTTCGGTACATGCCGAACTAGAACCGGGCGGACGTATCGACGTGGGAGAGGATGATCCGGCATTTGTGTGGGCCGTCGCTTACATGATTGCAATGTTGACCGTGGTGGGACTCTGGATCGGATGGGCCTTCGTAACCTGTGGCGGCCTGACGCTGCCCCTGGTCGGCTTGACTCTGATTCGGCCGAGCGGTCGCCGCGCAGCGCGGTGGCGTGCCGGCTTGCGGGCGCTGGTCGTTTGGACCCCATGGGTGGGTTTGTTGGCACTCTGCGTCAGCATCAAATCTCTCGCGCCGCAGTGGTTGCTGCTCCACAACGCCATCTGGTGGGCTTCGCTCGGATATTTGGTGGGCGCATTCATCCATGGCATCGCCCGGCCGTCACGAGCGCTGCACGACCGAATCGCGGGAGTTCTCGTGGTGCCTCGTTAGAATGACGGAAGTCATTGCGAGAGGCCAAAGCGCATGGACCATGCTTTTCTTCGCTGCATTTTTCCCGAGTGCGGCGGAACTCGAGAGATAACCGCAACCGACTTTGCGTGCCCGAAGTGCGGCGGCCTGCTCGATGTCGAATATGAGTGGGGGCAGCAACCAGTCCCGCGCTCGCTCCACGAATTCGAGGCCCATTGGACGCGTCGAGCCGACCCGCTGTCATTTAGCGGCGTGTGGCGATTTGCGGACTTGCTGCCCTTTGCCCCGCGCGAAGCCATCGTCACCGTCGGCGAAGGCCAGACTCTGATGCAGCGGGCTGACCGCGTGGCCAATTTCGTCGGCGTGGATCGCGGCTCCTTATTTCTCCAGTACGAAGGGATGAATCCTTCAGGCAGCTTCAAAGACAATGGGATGTCAGCGGCGTTTACCCATGCGCGAATGGTCAATGCCAGCAGCGCGGCCTGTGCGAGTACCGGGAACACGAGTGCGTCTTTGGCTCTCTATTGTGCCGCGACGCGACACATGCAGTGCATCGTCTTCATCGGCTCCGGAAAAATTAGCTACGGAAAATTGGCGCAAGCACTGGACTACGGCGCTCTGACGTTGCAGGTGGACGGTGACTTCGACGACGCTATGAAACGCGTGCAGGAGGTGTGCCAAGAGCTGGATATTTACCTGGTCAACAGCATCAACCCATTCCGGCTCGAAGGTCAAAAGACGATCATGTATCGGGTTCTCGAGGCATTGAACTGGGAAGTGCCTGATTGGATCGTTGTCCCGGGCGGAAACCTTGGTAACACGAGCGCGTTTGGTAAAGCGTTTGCCGAACTGCAGCGCCTGCAATTGATTGACCGCATTCCGCGGTTGGCTGTGATTAATGCCGACGGAGCATCGACGTTTCACGAACTCGTCGAAAAACGCGGCACCCGCTGGAATGTTGGCAAGGTCGATCATGCAGCGATTGATCAGTACTACACGGAATTAGATCGCGCGGGGCGCAAGGCGGACACGCTCGCAAGTGCTATCGAAATTAATCGCCCGGTGAATTTGCACAAAGCACTTCGAGCGCTGGAAACGTGCAATGGCGTCGTGCGATCGGTCACCGATCAAGAGATTCTCGACGCAAAGGCACAGGTCGGCGCGGGCGGATATGGCTGCGAACCCGCGTCGGCCGCGAGCGTGGCCGGCGTAAAGAAACTTCGCTCCGAAGGTGTCATTGGCAAGAACGAGCGCGTGGTGTGCATTTTGACCGGTCATCAACTCAAAGATCCAACTGCCACTGTTGCCTATCACGGGTCGGACACCAAAAATTTCGCCGACGTTTTGGGCAAGCGCGGCATTACAACCGCTGAATATGCCAATCGACCGGTGGCGGTGGCGAATGACCTCGGGGCGATAGTCGCGGCGATTAAGTCACACCGCAAGTAATTTGGCGAGCCGGGTTGCGTAAGCGCCCGGTGGTCTCGAAAATGATCCAACGCATTGCCATTTTCCGGCCCACC
>JBJMQS010000058.1:0-1856 GCA_045802605.1 Gemmataceae bacterium
ATCGGTGAAGCCACCGAGGGCGGCAATTTATCGCCGATAGCAAGCCGCATCGCTGGTATCTCCTGCTGCTGCGTCACGACGATTTCCTGGGCCAGACGGCGAAGCTGCTCGTTACGGCCGTATTTGAGTTCGGCCTTCGCCATCTCGATCGCGCCCTGATGGTGCGGCACCATCATCGCGACGAAATCACGATCGACATCGCCGGTTGGCTTGATTGTCATGTCCGCCATCATCTTGTTCATGGCGGCATCGTTCTCCGACAAAAACGGCTGCTCGCTGGAGTAGTCTGGCCGATCCGCGACATATTGCATCGGCATCGCCCCGCGGACGTGATATGCCCTCATCGGATCCTGCGCCAGCGCGAACGCTGTCGCCGCGACTGACGCCGTGGTCGCCAGCGCGATCACGCGTTTGCGGATGAAGGCGCGCGAAAATAGAACCATCTTTACCTCCGAGCATCGTCCGACGTTGCGTGCGTGGTTTTCCACGGCCCAGCCTTCGCGTTTCCCCGATATCTTGGAAGGGTCACCCCAACAAAACTCCCGGCAGCCCAATGAAGCTCCGGTAGCCTCCCGAACATGCACGCCAGACGCCGGGCTCTCAATTAAAAACCAATTTATGATTCTGAATTGGTTTTGAGGCCGAGCGATCGAATGCGGCATCACAGGCAACCGCTTCTAAACTACAATTTAGTGGTGTTGGTGAACCGTGATCCTATGTCAGCTGGACGAGGAGCCGAACGCTTTGGCTCTTCCTATCCAATGGAGAAAAACGAATGACGACGCTCAAACTTCTATCGGCTGCATTGATCGCCACAGCCATGGTCGCAACTCCTGCTATGGCTCGCGAGAACCGCGCGGCTGTGCGGCAGCACACCACTGCAACTACCGTTGACGGCGCTCTTTGCACTCGGGCTCCGGCCGTGGGCGCATTTGCCACCCAGCCGTGGGACGGTGCTCCGCCTTGCGAACCCACGACGGTCTACTGATCAATCCGCGTCGCGAGAGATCGGGCCGGAGGCGACAATCCGTCGGCCCGATTTCTTTTGAGGCGTCTACCAAATCAAGCGTGGGCGGACATGTTGGCCGATGGTGATCAATGTACGTGCCTGTAATGGTGTAGCGGCGAGATGGGCATCCCTCCCGAGGCAAGACCAGTGGCTGAATTGCGCGACTATCTCGCGGAAGAGCGAACGTTTCTCGCCTGGATTCGCACCGGCATCTCGTTGATGGGATTCGGCTTTGTGGTAGCGCGTTTTGGCATCTTCGGGGACCTGACCAACCTACCGCAACAACTCTCCACCGGTCTGCCCCACGAGCTCTCGGTTTGGTTTGGAGCCGCGCTTATCGCGATCGGCGCAATCGTGAACCTGTTTTCAGCGCGGCGTTTTATGCGCCTGGTTGGGGAATTGAACCGCGATCAATTCGCGGACCGCTCTCTCTCCAGGCAAGGCGTGATCGTGGCCTTGTTCCTGGCGATGCTCGGCATCGCCATGACTATTTACCTGACCTTTTTTTTGACGCAGCCGCTGCACGGATTGCACACCACGTTCGCCGGCATCGCGACCGGCAAATAGGAGAGGATGATGGAAGGTTCGAAAACACATTACGTCGACAACACAAGTCAGCTCTTTTCGGCGGGTCTCACCATCCGACAGAAGGAGCCGAAGAATCTGGAATCTCCGTTCGATCGGATCGACTCCTATCTTACGCCGACGGAGCTGTTTTACATCCGCAGTCACTTTCCCATACCCGCCCTGGATCGAGCTTCCTATAAATTGCGCATCGATGGCGCTGTCAGGAGTCCGTTTGCGTTGAGTTACGACGAGTTGCGCAACATGCCATCCGAGACCCGGG
>JBJMQS010000059.1:0-91468 GCA_045802605.1 Gemmataceae bacterium
CGCGGCGATCACGATGTTCTGCGCGGTGACCACCACGAAGTTTGAATCATTGGCATGCTGAATGTTGCTGGTGACCGTAATCGTGCCCGCTTGTGCGCCCGGATAAGCCAGTGAACCATCGGCACCAATAATCACCGTGCCGGCAAACACCCGGTCCAATTCCCCATTGCTCAATCCCAAGGTGCTGCCAAAGACATCGGCACCGCCGATATCAATCGCGGTGCCGGCTGTCCGCGGCCGGATGGTCGCAATGGCCTGGCCAGTTGCCCCGGCCTTCACCGTCGAGAGGTTGTCAGCGATGTTCAGGCTGTCGGCGATGATCGTCACGCTGCCGCCGCCGCCACTGGCGATCTTACCCGCATTGTCCAATCGCACTGCTTCGTTATTAAGACTGCCCGAGATGCCGAAGATGGTAATCGCTCCACCCGAAGAGCCGACGGTGCCTCCAGTAACGTAGACGCCGTAATCAAAGTTGCCGCTGGTGACTCCGCCCTTACCGGCGACAGACACTGTACCGCCGCTACCTGCGGCGATCTGCGTGGTCACAACGACACCATAGTTGCCGTCCGACACGCCGGTGCCGCCACCGATTCCTCGAACGAATATTGAGCCGCCCGAGGAGGCGATGCCGGTGCCACCAACGAAGACGCCCCAGTTGTCGCTTCCCGTTCCCGCTCCGCCTGTTCCGCTGACGAATACGTTGCCCGCACCGCCGGCAGTAATTGTTCCGAGAATGTTAACGCCGACGTCACTATCAGATGACCCGGAGCCGTTCCCAGTTCCGCGGACGCGAACGTTGCCGCCCGACGAGGTGATAGTTCCGCCGGCAACTTCCACACCATCGTTACTGCTGCCTGTTGTCGCACCGCCCATACCCAAGACGGTGACAGACCCGCCAAGTCCTGCCGAGATTTGGCCGCTGACATAGGTCCCGAAGTTGGAATCCGATATTCCAATTCCGCCGCCGGTGCCATTGACGAGGACATCGCCGCCAGAGCTGTTGACCTGACCGCTGACAAGCACGCCCCAATTGTTACTGCCGGTCACTGCGCCGCCCGTGCCGAGGACCTTCACTTGCGCCAAACCGCCGGCAGTTACCAAGCCATTGACGTAAACACCGTGGTTATTTCCAAGAGACGTTCCGCCACCTGTGCCCTGAACCGTGACCGCTCCGCCGCCGGAGGTTACCGTGCCATCCAGAATGTAGACGCCGTAATTCGCCGCCCCGGAAGATGCACCACCGGTGCCGGTCAAGTTGACTTGCCCACCAGTGCCGACGCCGACCACAGAGCCGTTTTCCAACTGAATACCGACTTGCCCACCGACGGTGTCATCACCACCGCGACCCACCAAGCTGATTGTGCCTGTCGTGCTCTTGATCTGGGCATCGTTGACATCGATGCCGATGAAGTTGCCCGAGCTGGCCGTTGTTTGCTGATTAGCTCGGAAGCTTAGATTGCCCGCGGTGCTCGTCCAATCCGCGGCGATCACGATGTTCTGCGCGGTGACCACCACGAAGTTTGAATCATTGGCATGCTGAATGTTGCTGGTGACCGTAATCGTGCCCGCTTGTGCGCCCGGATAAGCCAGTGAACCATCGGCACCAATAATCACCGTGCCGGCAAACACCCGGTCCAATTCCCCATTGCTCAATCCCAAGGTGCTGCCAAAGACATCGGCACCGCCGATATCAATCGCGGTGCCCGCTGTCCGCGGCCGGATAGTCGCAACGGCCTGGCCAGTCGCGCCAGCCTTCACCGTCGAGAGGTTGTCGGCGATGTTCAGGCTGTCAGCGATGATCGTCACGCTGCCGCCGCCGCCACTGGCGATCGTCCCCGCATTGTCCAACCGCACGGCTTCACTGTTCAGATTGCCGGCCGTTCCTGTGACCGACACATCCCCGCCGGAGCTCTGCAGCGATCCGCCCGAGACAAACACCCCATAATCGAAATTGCCATTGGCACCGCCGGAACCAATAACCACGAGTGTGCCTGAACCACCGGACGTGATTTGGCCTTCGACGACCACGCCGTAGTTGCCATCAGATCCGAGGCTGCCACCGCCTGTACCGTTGACTGAAACACTTCCAGACGTCGAGGTGATGGAACCACTGACGAGCATACCCCAGTTGTCACTGCCGGCCCCGGCTCCGCCGAGACCAATGATCGTAATGACACCCGCTCCACCGGCCAAAACCTGGCCCTGCATGTTAATACCGACGTTGCCGCCGGTTGAGGTCGGGGTGCCGCCGCCTTGACCCGTAATGCTGATGGCACCATTCGAAGTGGACACAACGCCGCTGGTAATGGAAACGCCGTCGTTGCTGGCGCCATCCGTCGAGCCGCCGGTTCCGACGATCGAAATGCTACTGGATCCATTGGCAGTCACATTTCCGGAGAGCACGACACCAAAGTTCGAATCGGAAGCGCCACTTCCACCGCCGGTGCCGGTCAGCGAAATGCCGGTGCCAGCAGCAATGCTGCCTGAGGTATTAACGAAAATGCCCCAGTTGTCGCTGCCGGCCGATAGGCCACCCGTGCCTACGATGGTCACGTCTCCGCCGGTGGACACGGGCCCATTGATGAACACGCCTTTGTTGAAGCCGAAGGTGTCATCACCGCCGCGGCCCTTGAGTGTAATCGAGCCGGTGGTGCTTGTGATTTGAGCGTCATCCACGGTGATGCCGACGAATGCACCGGACGTCGGTGTAAATTGTTGATTGGCTAGCAACGTCACCGAACCAGCATCGGTGACAATGCTCGAGCCGCTTTCCATCACAATGTCGCGAGCTGTGGTCAGGCCAACCGAACCGGAGCCGGCCGTCGTGATTTGGCCGTTGCCAGTAATATCAATCGTTCCTTGCGCGAAGACCGTCAGGCTGAAACCCGAAGCGAGCGAGAGTTGCCCATCCAGTGTGATGAGGAAGAAGCCGGCGCCCGCGTCGCCGATGGTCAAGGAGCGATCAAAGTCTGGAAGGTCACTAACGGTCATCGTGTCGGCCGACGTGCCGCGATGGATCGTCAGCGACGAGATCGGATTGGAGAACGTGGTTAGCTCGAATGAAGCATTTCCCGAGCGAAGTTGACTGTCACCGTTTCCACTAACTCCATCATCTTCCAGGAACGCGTCCGAAGCGGATCCCGGCAGAGTAAACACGAGATTTGTCTCGGTTGTCCCGGTCATATCCACCGGAGCCAACTTCGTGTAACCGATGGTGTTGGAATCTGCGACGATCGTTCCGCTACCACCATCGATCAACGTGGTCGCGATGGTGCCGAACGTCCCGCCCGTGATAATCAGGTTGTTGAATCCTGTCCCGCCGTCGTACATGACCGGGTTCGCCAGGTTTGTGCTCAAATTGACCGTCAACTGGTCCTGGCCGGCAGCCGTGTCGATGACGAGCTTGCCAGAAAAGGCCGTCGCTGGGATCGTCAGTGTCTTGTTGCCGTTGGAAAGCACGCCCCCGGGCGGCGGTGTTTGGAATTTCTGGGTGGCATCCGTGACGACATAATTCGTGCCGTCAAACGTCAGCGTGAGGACGTTATCAGCTCCGCCGATATCAGTGATGATCAGGTCATTGCCGGAGATCACCGCATTCAGAGTCCCCGCCAATCGCAGTGTTACTGTCGTTGAGGTGTAGTTGATCCTCAACACCTGTGACCCAAATGTGAAAGTCGCATTGTCGGGCAGGCCGGCAAAGGTGCTCGTCACCGTGTCCGCCGACACGATGGTCACGACGTCGGCCCCGGCAAAGGAGTAGCCGCCCGCCAAGCTGAGAGCTGCGCCGCTCAGGTCGATATTTCCATTGACTTTGAATTGGTCGAAATCAGTGCCTGCAATGGCCGCCCCAAGGATATCGAAGCTCAACGTGTCATCGCCGTCGATGGTGAAATCACCGTTAACGATGACTTTTCCGGGGCTGGCGCCAGGGCTGAAATTGATCGCCTTTGTCGAGGCATCGACATTCTCCGTATAGGTGCCGGTCTCGATATTGACGGTGTCACCGTTAGTGGCCGCACCCACGGCTCGCGAAATTGTCTCATCGCTTGCGCCCGTGCCCGGATCGGTGACATACAAATTCCCGGTCACCCAACGAATGAGGCCCGAGGTCGCCGAATCCAACGCATGGAACATGCGGTCTTCAATGCGGAAGTTACTTGCTTGGTCATAAGTCTGGGCATTGGCACCAGTGAGATTGAAGGTCTGCGTGGACTGGTTGTCGATGAAGTACGTGTCACCGGCGAAGTTGTTGGCCGCGCCAATGGTCACTGCACCCGCATTGGCGTCAATTCGCAGGTCGGTGCCGTTGTCGGTCGTGTCATCGAAGTTGTTGCCGGTGACCGAGCCTTTGCCGCCATTGGTAAAGCGGATGCCCGTCGTGTTGTTGTAAATGTGATTGTTCGTAATCGTCGCACTGCCAGCATTGACGTCGATGCCGACGGTGTTGCCGAAGATCGAGGCATTGTTGCCACTGACCAAAGCGCTGGCTTTGCTGCCACTGACCTTGATACCGGTGCCTGCGCCGCCGGTGGTGATAGTGTTGTCGCCAGTCACCGTGGCCGACACGCTAAATGCGTTGCCGGAGTTGTAATCGACGAAGACGCCGTAGGTGCTGGCGTTGATATTGACGCCACTGACGGTCACCCCCATGTCCGCGGTGGCATCACCAAAACCGTTGGGGCCGACGTTCGTCACCCACACGCCATAGCTGACGTTATTCACCGTGCCGCCACTGATAGTCGAAGCAGTGGTTGCTTCAGTAGCTAATACGGTGTAGCCAGCCTTAGTGGCGTAGTTGCTGCCGGCCCCATCAATGATGTTGTTCTGGAACGTCGTGGTGACCGCGCCTTGCTGAGTGATCAAGTACACGCCAGTCCAGAGCGACGAGCCAAACGACAGATCGTCGGACGTCGCATTAATGGTGTTGCTGACGATCGGAATCGCGGTCGAGGCGCCGTAGATGAGGTTGTAAAACACGCCGCGCCGGCGGGCCGTGATCGAGTTGTCGTGCACCGAGCGGACCGCACCGGGATTGGCCAGCCAGTAGTTGCCGAATTCCACGCCCATGCGGACGTTCGTGAGCTGGTTGTTGGCCACATCGGCATAGATGTTGTTGTAAAGCCGGATGCCGTCGCCTTCGTCGTTGTAAGCGCCGACGTTTTGGATCAGGTTGTGATCGATCGTGCTATTGCTGCTCGGCGTGCCGTCAGAGGCAAAGCCGATGTCGATGCCCTGGTAGGCAATGTCCTGGATGATGTTGTTCTGCACCGTCAGCCCGCCGATGGCGGTGTAGGTCGGGATTTGCGTGTAATCACTTACATCCACACCCGTGAGCGCGGCCGAGTCGAACGAGCCGATGGCCGTCATGGCGTTGGACATAATCGGCGTCATGCCAGTGTTGGTCAGAGCGACGCCGCCTGCCAACCCCGCGGCGCCTTCGATCAACACGCCTTTGATGCTCACGCCGCTGGCACTGACCGTGATGATGGTCGAGTGCGTGCCGGAGTACGGGCTAGCGCCCGAAACGTCCGGCATAATGATCGCTTCAGGCCCACGCACTCCGTTGCCCGCCACCGCCGCGTTCGGACCCAGCAAGCTCAAGGCCTTCGAGATCGTCACGTTGCCGACAAACGTTCCGGCTGCCACGTTGACGATGTCGTTGGGCTTGGCATCATCGACGGCGGCCTGGATGCTCATCTTGTCGCCGATCACGTCGTAGACGTAGTAGTTAGTCACCGACGCGAAGTCGTTGGTCGTGCGAATGAAGCGGTCATTGGCCACGAAGTGATCCGGCGAACCAGCCGCTGCACTCTTCGCCTGATTGAGCGTGTTGTAAAACCGCGTCCGCAACAGTGGCGCATTGACGCTGTTGGTATTCTCGATTTCCTGCGGCCCACCCAAGGCGTAGCCGAAGTCGGCTGCCTGGATCGTCACCATCGCGCCATCGGCGATGTTGGTGCTCCAAGTAATCGGCATCACGCTCAACGGGTTATTCCAGTTGCCCGCTTCCAACTGCAAGCCGCCGTTGTCACCTGACACTTCGCCAAAGCTATTGGTGCCGCTGATGACAATGCCACTGGTACCCAGAGGTGCAAAACGCCCCAAGGTGCCGATGGCGATGCCGGTCCAGGGGTTGCCCGAGGTGGTGATGTTGCTGATCGCCACATTGTTACTGTCAGTGATGAAGAAGCCCGCGCCGCCATTATTGACCGACTGAATGTCGTTCAAAGTGGCGTTGGTGACTCCATTCAGATCGATGCCCGTGCGGAACATGTTCTGCACTTTGACATGCTGAATGGTCAGGCCCGTATTGTTGAAGCTCTTGATGCCATACCGCGGCGGATTGGTGTTCGAACCCATCAAAGTGAAATCTTGCAGCGTCACGCCATTGGTCGAGGTTACCGCGATGCCGCCGGTGTCGCTGACCGCCTGGAACCCGGTAGCGTTGATGGTGGTCAGTGCCACGCCCGCACCCTTGAGGGTCAGGTTAGCCTTGTTGATATCCACGGCTTCAAAGAACGTGCCGGCCTCGAGGTTAACCGTTTCGCCAATACTGGCCGCGTTGACCGCTCGTTGAATCGTCTCATCATTCGCGCCCGTGCCCGGTGCGGACACGTACAGGTTACCGGTCACCCAGCGAATGAGGCCAGATGTCGCGGCATCCAACGCATGGAACATCCGGTCTTCAATGCGGAAGTTGTTGACCTGGTCATAAGTCTGGGCATTCGCGCCAGTCAGATTAAAGGTCTGCGTCGATTGGTTGTCGATGAAGTACGTGTCCCCGGCAAAGTTGTTGCCCGCGCCGATAGTCACTGTCCCGGAATTGGCGTCAATTCGCAGGTCAGTCCCGTTGTCGGTCGTGTCATCGAAGTTGTTGCCGGTGACCGAGCCCTTGCCGGCGTTGGTAAAGCGGATGCCGGTTGTGTTGTTGTAAATATGGTTATTCGTGATCGTCGCACTGCCGGCATTGACGTCGATGCCAATTCCAAAACCGTGGATTGAGTTATCGTTGTTCTGGATCAGCGCCGATGCGTTCGCCGCGACGAGTTGAACACCCGTTGAGCCCATCAGTCCGGTGCCGACGATGTTCGTATCGTTCTCAATCTTCACCGACTGAGCCGTGCCATTGCTGGCATCGACCTTGATGCCAATTCCCTTCGCGCCGGTGATCGACAGGCCATCGACATTGAGGCTCGACGCGCTGCCGACCCCGAAGGTGGTGCTCCCGATCGGGTTGAACGTCAGCTTGTTGGTGAAGTAAACACCGGCCACATTCGGATTGACGATGCTATTGGTGCTGCCCAGGGTGATTGTGTTCGTGGTCGGGATATCCGTCAGCACCATCCCATAGTCTTGGCCGGTGATCGTGTTACTCGTGAACGGCATTCCGCCAACACTGTAGACACCTGACACGAGAACGCCGATGTTATTCGCGACTGCCCCAGCTTCCGCCTTGAATTGATTGCCCGTAACATTCAGCGGCGTAGCCGTGTTGTAGTGACCGTTGTGCCACAGACCGTTGGCGTAGCTAGTGATGTCGTTTCCTGACATGGTCCAGGTCGCCGGACCAGCAGTGTCGAAGCCAAGAGTCAAGACGCCGGTGTAGACCCGCGTCATCTTGTTATTGGTGATATCGGCGTAGAAATTGGTCCGCAGCGTCACCGCATAACCAAAGTCGAACACGCCAATGCTGTCGAACCAGTTGGAGTCGATCGTGCTGCCCATGACCGAGGTGCCCGACACGCTATCACCGCGCACGCCGATGGCCGCGTGCTTCATGATGTTGTGAGCCACATTCATGTTGCTCACAGGTGCTCCGGCCAGCACATCGTAGAAGACGTTGGCGTCTTCACCGCTAAATACTGACAAGCCGACCGTCGCCGAGTCATCGCCTTCGAGATAGAACCCGTCAATCGATACGTTGCTCGATGTCACTGTGAAAATCGCGGTCTGGCTGCCCTTGCTCATCACGACCGACTCGGGCCCGCGCACGCCCGCGCCGGCGATACCGTAATTGGCGCCACGCAGTTGAACGGCTTTGTTCACATTTGGATTTTCGCGATACGTACCAGCGGCCACAGTGATCGTGCGGTTAGCACCCACAAGTGTGCCATCGACCAATAGGTCAATCGCTTCTTGAATCCGGCCCTTCGATCCGGTTTGGGTGCCGAAGGCCGTCACGTGCAACGCGCTGAAGTCGCCCTGGAAACCATAGGTGCCCCAACCGACATGCGTCTGAACGTTGGTGTCTGAGCCGAAGTCCAGCCACGGGCTGATGTCGAAGTTCGCGCTCGCCACACCAGCGACATCTGGTTGGCCACCCGGAGGCACGGCACTGCCGCCGTAAGCCACGGGAATCTGCGCTGCATAGCCGGGCTCAGTGGTATTGGCATTGGTAATGACCGGGTTGGCCGTTCCAAACCAGTTGCCGGAGAAGTCCTTGGGATTCGCGCCCGGAGCGGGCAATGAGCCGCCGCTCTGGCGATCGACGATCTGGCCATACCAGTTGCCAGCGATGGCGTTATTGAAGAACGAGCTGTTGGCCGCGGTTTGCACTGGGCTGTTCGTGCCACCTGAGGCGTCGAGGAACAGGATGCCCACTGTCCAGTTGTTGGTAATGGCGTTTCCAGTCACGAGCAGATTGTCCGTCTGATTGCGGAAGATCATTCCGGTGCGGTTAAAGTCGATCACATTGTTGCGGATCGTGTGGCCCGAGCTGTTATTCACATCGATTCCGGTGCGCAGGCCGGTGAACAGGTTGTCATGGATCAAGGCACCGGTATTCGACGTGCCAGAAATAGACAGGCCCGCGGTATTCAGACCAGGGTTATTCCAGTCGGTGGTGTTGTTGCCATCACGAGTAATCGTGAAGCCGGCGATCTCGACATTGCTCGCGGCAATCGCGAAGGTGCTGCCTGGGCCGCCAATTGGGCCACTGACTGTCGTGTTAGCCACTCCCGCACCCAAGAGATGCAGGCCCGAGGTGCCAATCGTGACATCTTCATTGAACAGACCGGCTTCGACGTTGATGGTATCGCCGCCGACAGCGGCGTTGACCGCCCGCTGAATGCTCTCATCACTGGCGCCGGTGCCCGGCGTGGTGACGAACAGGGTGCCGGTCGTCCAGCGGATCAGGCCCGAGGTCCCCGCATCGAGAGCATGGAACATCCGGTCTTCGATGCGGAAGTTGTTGGCCTGGTCGAAGGTCTGCGTGTTTGCGCCAGTGAGATTGAACGATTGCGTGCTGGCGTTGTTGATGTAGTAGGTATCGCCGGCGAAGCTATTGCCGACACCAATAGTCACTGTTCCTGCCGCCGATCCGATGAACAAATCAGTCGCATTGTCCACGGCGCCATCGAAATTTGTACCTGTCAAATTCAACGACCCGCCTGTTACCGACACACCTGTGGTCAGGCCAGCGATGGCATCGCTGACGGTGGCCTTGCCACCTGTGACCGAAATCCCCGTCGTAATCCCAGCCTGGTAGCTGTTGTCGGTGGTGACACCGATGTTAACACCGGTGAAATTGGCACCGGCAAGATTATTGGCGATCAAGATCGCCGTACCGGTCGAACCCGCGGACGTGTTGAACGTATTGCCATCGACCGTGGTATTAATCGGCGTTGCGGTGCTGGCATTATTGCTGGCGTTTTGGGAATCGATCCGCACGAGCACAAATCCCGCCGTGCCAGCTTTCGGAGTCAAAGTATTGCCCGTGATAGATACATCGCGAGCGCCGCCAACGTCGATGCCGGTCACAATATCTGTGAAGACATTGCCAGTGATAGCAATCGGCGATCCGGTAGCCGCACTGCGGTTGATTTGCAATGACGTACCTGTGAAAGCCGTAGGCGTTGGCGTGAACTGGTTGTTGGAAATCGTAATTGGGGAATTGGAATTCGGGTCCGCAATCAACACGCCGGCGCCACCTATGCTATGCACGCCGCTAAAGGTGTTGTTGTCGATTAAGGAAGAGCCACCGGTTGCGAACTGGAACTGCAGATCATTCGCTGCGCCGCGGAAGGTGTTGCCGGTAATCTGGGCCGTGCCGCCTCGCACCCACGCGCCCCGTTGGAAGAAGCTCGCGCCACTCAGGATGTCAACGGTGTTCCCTTGAATGGTCACGTTCGGGTTGAGGCCGTTGTCATATAGGACAATGCCCGCGGCTGTCACGGTGAGACTAGGAGAACCCGTCCACGCCGTGGAATTGCTTCCGATCGAAGTGATCTGGTTATTCTTAATGACCAAGCCGGTGTAGTTGGTATTGACGGCGGAAATACCGACCGGCGCGATGGGATTCGCCCCGCCGTTCTGATTGACCTGAATCGTAAAGCCGTCGATCGTGACATTGGGGGCGCCAACTTTCAGGACCGATTGCTGGCTGCCCGTGCTCGGCGCGATAATCGATCCATGCGCGGCCGCGCCAACTAGCGTCACCGACTTATTGACATTAACCGCTTCGTCGTACGTACCCGCTTCCACCGAGATCGTATCGCCGCCGGAGGCCGCGTTGACCGCTCGTTGGATAGTCTCATCACTCGCCCCGGAGCCTGGGGCAGTCACATACAGATTGCCGCCGACCCAACGGATCAAGCCCGAAGTTGCCGAATCCAAGGCATGGAACATGCGGTCTTCAATGCGGAAGTTGTTGACCTGGTCATAGGTCTGAGCATTGCCGCCGGTCAGGTTGTAAGTCTGCGTAGACCGATTATCGATGAAGTAACTGTCGCCAGCGAAGTTGTTCGCTGCTCCAATGGTCACTGTCCCGGCATTGGAGTCAATTCGCAAGTCGGTGCCGTTGTCGATCGTGTCATTGAAGTTGTTGCCGGTGACCGAGCCCTGGCCGCTATTGGTGAAGCGAATGCCGGTTGTGTTGTTGTAAATGTGGTTGTTCGTAATCGTCGCTGAGCCGCCATTGACATCGATGCCGATCGCATTACCAAAGATTGACGCGTCATTCCCCGTGATCGTGGCTGAGCCTTGCACCTTGATACCGGTGGCGAACCCTTGAATGGCATTCTCGTTCACGGTGCCGTCGATGTTGGCAACCGCCCCCGCCACCACGTTAATCGCGGTGCCGGTCTTGCCGGTGTTGGTAAACGAGTTGCCCTTGAAGGTCGCAACGCCCTTGGACTGCAAAAGCACACCGGTGTCCACATTCGTCAGCGTGTTGCCTGACAAGACCACCGGCTGATTGCCACTGAAGTCGCCGCCCGAGATCCATTGGAATCCGATGTTGGCGCCGTCAATGGTGTTGTTGGAGTAAGTGACGGTTGTTGAGCCGCTGGAGTGCGAGGTCACGCGGAAAGCGCGCTGGAGGTTCAAAGCGGGGTTATTGCCCACATCGTGGTTGAGGAACTGATTGTTGCTAACCGTGATATTGCTGTTGTGCGCCCAGCCATTCTCCCAAATGCCCAGAATCACACCCGGATTGGCATTGTCTTGGGCCCCATAGACATTGAGCGTGTTGCTGTCGATCACCAAACCCTGATAGACACTGCCGCCGGAGGTATTGGACTGCATGCCCACTGAGGTCGCGAAGCCGGTGCCATTGCTCACGGCATCGCCCCACATGTCGATCACGTTACCCTGGATCAGTTGATTGGAGCCGAACGAATAGTTGATGCCGATGTTCTGAAACGTGTCCGTCGCACTGGCGATATCCCGGGCCACCTTGATGTGGTTATTCAAGATCTTGGTGCCGTTGTAGGCGGTCGAACTGGTTGTAAACAATCCGATCGCCAAGTCGAAATCATAGATCTGTAGGTTCGAAATCGTCAGGTTTTGGCGTGATCCCGGATTGTCGCCGTAGAAAACGCCTTCGAGATCGAGCGACGCGACGTCGCCCGGTCCTTGAATGGTGGCCGCGCCCAGCCCGCCCGGTGCGGTGATCGTCAGGTTGTTGACGGCCGGCAGATAGAGCGAGTAGTCATCCTGCGTGCCGGAGATGCCGTCGTTACCCAGTACCCACGATGCGTTGGCATTCGCCTCGATCCAGTTGAACGTGCCCTGGAGATTAATCGTGGTGCCAGCTTTCGCTGCCGCCATTGCATTCGCCAAGCGGGTATAGTCATTGTCGGTCGCGGTCGGACTGGTTGCCGGCGTGACATATATATTGTTCGCCACCCAAGTCACTAGTCCCGAGGGGGCGTTGTCGATCTTGTGATAGATCTTCTGCTCGATGACGAAGTTATCGGACTCATCAAGTGTGTTGCCAGTCGCGGGCAAAATGCTGATGTCGTAGGCCGCCCGTTGATCAATGAAGTATGTATCACCGGCAAATGCATTGCCTGTCAGAGCGCTCAGTGCGCCGGCATTGGCGTCGATCCGCAAGTCAGTGCCATTGTCGCTAGCTCCGCCGTCAAAATTATTGTTCGTAATCGCGGCGGTACCGCCGTTGGTCAGGCGGATGCCGGTCGTGTTGTTGTAAATGTGATTGTTGGTGATCGTTGCGCTGCCGCCGTTTACATCGATCCCGATAGCGTTGCCGAAGATCGACGCATTGTTGCCGGAGATCGTGGCGCTGGCTTGAGACCCCTTCACCTGAACGCCGGCCACAGTAGCGCCGGTAATTGTGGTGTTGCTCGTGATCTGTGCCGACGCTGTGAAAGGGCTCGATGCGGCTGGCGCTTCGACAAGTATGCCCGTAGCGGCACCGCTGATCGTGACCCCGCTGATAGTAGCGGCCACGTTGCCGCTCACGGTGTTCGTGCCGTAGTAAGGCGGGCTTGCCAGGGCCGCGGCTCGGACCCGAATGCCGATGTCGCCGCTCGAGATTGATACCCCGGTGATCGTGACGCTCGTGCTCGCGCCTTCACCAAAAGTTGGATCGACGTTATCGATGTCAATTCCCACGACCGAGTGTCCGACGGATCCGCCGGTCACATCGACGGCTATATTCGTTGGTAAGTTCCACAGATTGATGCCGTGAGCAAACTGGCCGCCAGACGATCCGACCGTGTTGTTGACCAGGTGGGCGCTCGTGCCATTTTGCAACGATGTGAGATAGATACCGTTCGTGAAGTCATCCGTTCCGGTCACGCCAGCCGCGGCATTGACTGTGTTGTCGTGAATGTTGACTGTCGCGGCCGGCGCGTACATCAGGTTCGCCCAGATGCCGCCCCCGTTGTCTTGACCGACCGTGATCACGTTGTTTGAAATGTCGATGGTCTTGGGAGATGCGCCATTGGTGGTGAAGTCCTGGAGCATGATGCCGGCGTCGCCGAAGTCATTTGAAACGATTGTGTTGAACGTCACGTCCGCATACGCGTTAAACGCTAGCAGAACACCTGTAACGCCGAAGTTGCGAATGACGTTGCCAGTGATCAAGCCGCCCGACGTCGCTGGCGATGTGTCCGTCGGATTCACCAACTCCACGCCGCGCTGCGCGATGTTCTGAATGATGTTGTTTTGCACAACCACGCTGTTGGCGGAAAAGAATGCGCCGCCAGCGGTTTCCGTCTCGATCGCCCGGCGCACGTCCGTGTTGATCCCGCCCACCACGACCGCCCCGCCCTGGGCCAAGTTCGCATTGTTGCCATCAATGACAAATCCATCAATCGTCACGCTGTTCGCGGCAATGTGCAAGGAGTCATTGGCTGCACTGCCCGGCGCCACCGCCGCGGCAGTGATGACGGATTCAATCGTCGGATCGGCCTTCGGGCCATTGATACCCGAAATAAACGCAGCAAACCGCGTGTTGGCATTCTGCCCGTTCTGAGCGCCCTTGAGCGTCAGCGCCTTGTCAATCGTCAAGGCCTCCGCGTATGTGCCCGCTTCGACATTGACCGTATCACCGGCACTCGCGGCATTGATAGCCCGTTGAATGGACTCATCACTCGCGCCTGTTCCCGGCGTCGTCACATACAAATTGCCGCTGACCCAGCGGATCAGACCCGAAGTCGCCGAGTCCAACGCATGGAACATCCGGTCTTCGATCCGGAAGTTGTTCGCTTGGTCATAGGTCTGGGCATTGCCGCCCGTGAGATTGAACGTCTGCGTCGATTGGTTGTTAATGAAGTAAGTGTCGCCGGCGAAAATGTTCGCGGCCCCAATGGTGATCGCACCCGCACTCGAGTCGATTCGCAGGTCAGTGCCATTGTCGGTCGTATCGTCAAAGTTGTTGCTGGTGACCGAACCTTTACCACCATTGGTAAACCGAATGCCAGTCGTGTTGTTGTAGATGTGGTTGTTCGTGATCGTGGCGCTGCCGGCATTGACATCGATGCCGATTGCGTTGCCGAAGATAGATGCATTGTTGCCGGAGACCGCGGCCGAGGCTTTCGTTCCGCTCACCTTGACGGCGGTCCCACTGCCGCCGGTGCTGATGGTGTTGTCGCCGCTGACCGTGGCGGAGACGCTGAAGGCATTGCCTGAGTTGTAATCGACGAAGACACCGTACGTCCCGGCCGTGATGTTGACGCCGCTGACCGTCACGCCCATGTCCGCGCCAGCATCGCCGAACCCGTTGGGGCCGACGTTAGTGACCCAAACTCCATAGCTGACATGATTGACCGTGCCGCCGCTGATGGTTGAAGCCGACGTCGCATCCGTCGCCAACACCGTGTAGCCGGCCTTGGTCGCGTAGTTGCTGCCCGCCCCATCGATGATGTTGTTCTGGAACGTCGAGGTGACGTTGCCTTGCTGCGTGATCAGATAGACACCAGTCCACAGCGAACTGCCAAATGACAAGTCATCGGAGGTGGCGTTGATGGTGTTGTTCACCACCGGAATCGCGGTCGATGCGCCGTAGAAGAGGTTGTAAAACACACCGCGCCGACGGGCCGTAATCGAGTTGTCGTGAACCGAGCCAACCGCGCCGGGATTGGGCACCCAGTAGTTGCCCAATTCCACGCCCATGCGGACGTTGTTGAGTTGGTTGTTGCTGACATCGGCGTAAAAGTTGTTGTACAGCCGGATGCCGTCGCCTTCGTCGTTGTAGCTACCGACGTTTTGGATCAGGTTGTGGTCGATCGTGCTATTGCTGCTCGGCGTGCCGTCCGAGGCGAAGCCAATATCGACGCCCTGATAGGCAATGTCCTGAATAATGTTGTTCTGAACTGTCAGCCCACCGATGGCCGTGTAAGTCGGCACATTCACGTAATTACTCACGTCCACGCCGGTAAGCGCGGCCGAGTTGAATGAGCCGATGGCAGTCATGGCATTGGACTGAATGGGCGTCATGCCGGTATTGGTGAGATTAACACCGCCGGCCAACCCCGCGGCACCTTCGATCAAGAAGCCTTTGATGGTCACGCCGCTGGCGGTCACGGTCACGATGGTCGAGTGCGTGCCAGAGTACGGGCTGGCGCCCGACACGTCTGGCATAACGATGGCTTCGGGGCCGCGTGCACCATTGCCCGCCACTGCCGCGTTCGGGCCCAGCAAGCTCAATGACTTGGAGATCGTCACGTTGCCAACGAATGTCCCGGCTTCCACATTGACCGTGTCACCGTTGGATGCCGCATCGACTGCCCGTTGGATGCTCGCTGCAGTAGTATTGGGAGCCTTGAAACTATTCGGGGTGACGTAAACCTGGTTGCTCCTGACCCGAATGAAGGCCAGCGAGCCATCATCCACCGCGTGAGTGATCTTGTCCTCGGTGGCGAAATTCTGCGCGAGAGTCTTACCGGCTCCGGTGGTCCCGTCAAAGGTTACGCTGGTTGCATTAATCTCCGTGTTATCCAGCGCACCCGAAGCGAGCGTGATGTAGTTGCCTGATTGGCCGGCAAAGCTCGTGTTGTTCAGCGTGTTGCCGACAATCGACGTGTCCGGACCGCTGACCAAAAGACCGGTCACTCCGCCCGTAATCGTCGTGTTGTTGGTAAGACCCAGGGCCAGGGCAGCCCCATTGGTATTAAGCGGATCATCTTGCACATACACGCCGGCAATCGCGGAGCCGATGATAGTGATGCCGCTCAAAGTCAGCTTCGTGTTGCTGCCGTTGGACGGCCCATATCCCGCATAGTTGTTCAACCACACGCCGTAATCGGCGCCAGTCACGGTGCCACCAGTGATGGTGATGCCTGGCGTGGTGGAATCCGCCCACACGGTATAGCCGACGCCGAGGTGCGATAACGGTACGGCAATTGTGATTGTGTTGTCGGTGATATTTGCTGTGACAGTCCCTTGAATTGCCGTTACCGAAATCCCATCAAACCGCGACGCATCGGCACTGTTCTGGGCGTGAATTGTGTTGTTGCTAATCGTCCACGGTGACGCGCTGGCGTACTCCAGATTGTCCCAGATGCCGACGCGATAGGCCGTCACATCATTATTGGAGATCGTTCCCGGAGCGCCAGGGTTTGCATTGAAGAAGTTGCCGGTCTGCACGCCGACGCGAACGGTATCGAATCTGTTGTCGGTGATCGAAGCGTAGAAGTTATCCTCCACCAATACACCGAGACCATAACCATATCCGCCGCCGCCGAAATTCTGGAACAGGTTTTGGGTGATAAAGTTGTTGGCTGTCGCTGTTGTGTTGACGTAGTTATCGAAGTTAATGCCGGTGTAGGTGAAATTCTTGACGATGTTGTTTCGCACCGTGATGGAATCGGCTCCATCGAACTCGGCGAGGCCCATCGTCGCATCGATCGTCGCGCCATTGAACAGGACTCCGCCCACCAAGGCGGTGTTGTCCCCATCGATCGTAAACCCGTCCACCGTGACGTTGCTGCTGCCGACATACACGACAATCGTCGAGGTATTGCTAAACACATCCGCGTTCGACACGCCCGGCACGATAACCGTCTCGGCCCCACTGCGCGCGCGTGCATCGACGCCGGCCTGAGCTCCCAAAAGCGTCAACGGCTTGTCGATGAATAGACCGCCGGCGTTGCCCAGCGAGTCCACAACATATGTGCCGGCTTCCACCGTAATCGTGTCGTTGTTGCTCGCCAGGTCGATGGCGCGTTGAATGTCCGAGTCGGTGGAAGCAACTAACGTCGGATCGGCAATTGAAGGATCCGTGACATAGACGTGTCCCGCCACCCAGGTGACGAGGCCGCGGAAATTGTCGTCGGTTGCATGCAGAATGCGATCTTCAATTCGGAAGTTATTGGTTTGCGCCGCATTAGCTGTGCGGAAAGTGTTGCCTGTCGCATTCACGGCTGCAGCCGCGTCGTTGCTGATGTAAACAAAGTCGGAGGCGAACGTATTGCCAATCATCGCCCCGCCGATCAGCGTGCCGATGATTTCGACGTCCGTGGCATTCTCAAACCCCACGCCGCCTTCGAAGTTATTGTGGTCAGTCGAAGCAAATCCACCGGCGTCGATTTGCACGCCGGTGCTATTGGCGAAGATATGGTTGTAAGAAACGGTCGCACTGCCGCTGACTATCTCAACGCCGTTGATCGAGCCGGAGATTGTGTTGCCCTGGCCGGCGGCTCCGCCGATGACCGCCTTGGCCGTGAAGCCAAGATATTGTTGAACGTTGATGCCGTCGGCGTTGGCGATGATTGTGTTGCCGGTGATCGTCGCGAAGGCGTCCGCATAGTCGGCGAGAACATCGATGCCATCCGAACCGGTTGTAATTGAGTTCGCGGTGACAAGAATCGGCGCGGCCAAGCTACCGGAACCGAAAACGAATACACCGGGGCCAGCACCATTAATCGTGTTATTGGCAATGTTGAAGCCAAAGTCGCCGCCAAACAAACCGATCGCATAGTGCGTCGCGCCCGCACCGGTGATGGTGTTGAAGGCGACCGTCGTGTCGGTGGTCGTGTAGAAGAACGCGCCGCGGCCATGGTTATTGACCGTGTTGTTCGAGAATGTAATGCTGGCATTGCCCGCCGTTGGCTCAACCGCCAGCGCCCACGCACTATCGACATACGCCGAATTGGTGAAGACGTTTTCGCTGATGTCCGCGTTGACCAAATTGAAGTCAACGGTGATGTCCATTCCTCCCGCGGGCCCGGGTTGCGTGTTGTCCTTGAAGAAGTTGTGTTTGACAACGGTCTGATAAGTGCCGTCGTTGCTCAATTCCATACCGGCGATGTTTCCAACGATAATGTTGTTGAGAACGACGTGGCCGCCCTTGGTGCCGGTGAACGACGTGTTGCTCCAAATCGCACTTCCAAGCCCGGTGAACGGGAAGTTGCTTGGGTTGTTGACAACGCCGGTCACCGTGAAACCGTCGATCGTCACGTTGTCGGCGAGAATCTGGAAATCGCCGTCGCCGTTGCTGACGATCGATTCTGGCACCGCCGTCCGCGTGCGGGCATCGACGCCCCACTGGGCACCGTGGAATGTCAGCGTCTTGGTGACGACAACCATTTCGTTGTAAGTCCCAGCCTCGACATTGACCGTATTGCCGGCCGAGGCAGCGTCTGCGCCGCGCTGAATCGAATGATCGGCGCCAGCATCGGTGACATAGAGGTTACCCGTCACCCAAGTGATTAAGCCCACCGAATTGGACAAATCAGTGTCCATCCGGTGATGCATTCGGTCTTCGATCCGGAAGTTACTGGCCTGATCGAAGGTCTGCGTGTTCGCGCCCGTGAGATTGAACGATTGCGTACTGGCGTTGTCGATGTAGTAAGTGTCGCCGGCAAAGCTGTTGCCCGCGCCGAAGGTCAGCGGTCCAGCATTGGCATCGACGCGAACGTCGGTGCTGTTGTCGGTCGTATCGTTGAAGTTGTTGCCGGTAACCGACCCCGAGCCGCCATTGAAGAAGTGAACGCCAGTCGTGTTGTCATAAATGTGATTATTCGTAATCGTCGCGGAGCCGCCATCGACGTCGATGCCAGTCAGGTTGCCAAAGATCGAACCAAGATTATTGGAGATGCTGGCCGTCGCGGTGAAGCCCGGCTCTTGCTGCACATACACGCCGGATTCGGCACCCGTGATCGAGTTGTTGTTGCTCAACGTCGCGGCGACATTCGCCGAGCCGAACCCGAAGAGCGTCGTGGAGATATACACGCCCGCGCTGTTGGCGAGGCCCTTCAAATCGACAGTATTGCCCGTCAGTGAGATGGGCACCGCAACGCCGCCTGAGCCGAAGACTCCAAGGCCGACATCGACATTCGTGACCGTGTTCTGATCCACGACCACCGACTTATAGGGGGCAAAGACCCAGATGCCGTAGCTGCCACCCGGGATCGATCCATTGGTGACGGTGTTGAACTGAATGGTATCGACGATGCCGCCACTGTCGCCGGCATTGTCGGTGTGAATGCCACTACCGGACAACGTGACTGTGTTGTGCGAGAACAGCGTTCCGGTCGAGTGATTGGCTGCGATGCCATCGCTGGCTTGACTGACCGTGTTGTATTCGATGATGCCCGAGCCGCCGAAATTGACGATGGCGATCGAGCTCCCGTTAGCATCGACATTGTCCACGGTGTTGTTGGCAAAGTGGAACGAGCCGCCCGACGAGGCGTACATGCCGCGCAGATAGATGTTCTTGACCGTGACATCATGGACAAAGAGGTTGTTGTAAACCCCGGCGGTGTGGTTAGTGATAATGCCGTTGCGGGCATCGATATCCGCACCATGCACTACGATACCGCTGGTGAGATTCGGGTTGTCGCCATCGACGGTGAGTCCGGAAATCTCGACGTTGCTGGCTTGCACCAAGATCACGTTGCTGCTGCCGACCGCCAGTGAACCGCCGCCGGTGTTCGCACCCACGAAGGATGGCAGCACTTTGACCGCACCTGCGCCAGCGCCTTTCAAATTGAGCGGCCGATCGATGACCAGGTTTTCGACGTAAGTCCCCGCCGCGACATTGACCGTCGCCCCGCTCGCCGCGATCGCGATGGCGTCGTTGATCGAGCCGCTCGGATTGTCATCGACATTCACGGTCGTGGCCGAGCCGGTGAGCGTGCCCGCGGTCAAGTTGGCGTTCAAGTAAACAGTCGGCGCGGTCACGGTCAGCGTGCCGGTGATGGCCAGCGAGCCATCCACTTTCACGCTGCCGCTGGCATTGTTGGTCGTGATGAACGTCAAATTCGTGTTGCCGTGGCCCAAGAGAATATTGGTGGCCACTTGGATCTGATTCGCTCCGGTCGTTGCGCTTGTATCAAGCACCACCGTGGTGTTGTTCCACAGGTGTGCGGACTCGATACCGGTCATTGTCAGCCCGGTGTTGCCCGTCACGACAATCGCCGGGATGGCGCCAGTGCCGCTGTCAAAGCCCGGGTTCAGCACCAGATTGTTGGACGCCGCGGCCGGCGAAGCGATCGTTACGATCGCCATGCCCGAGATATCCACCGGGGCCAAGCTTGTGAACGTCACATGCTTGGTGCCGACGAGCACATCGCCGTTCCCGAATGTGTTACCCGGCGTATAGGTCGCGGTGCCGCCTCCGCCCTTGATGCTCAGCATGTCGCCGCCCGCGCCGCCATCAAACTCGATGTCGCACGGCAACGGGTTGGTCGAAACATCGATCGCTAGCGCGTCATCGCCGCCGCCACCGGAGAGCTTAATGTGGCCGGCGAAATCGGTCGCGGGAATGGTCAGCGTCTTGCCGCCGTTGGACAGCACGCCATTGCTCGGAGCGCTCGCAAAGGCCCCATTGGGGTCAGTGATGACGAAATTCGTTCCGTCGAACGAGATGCTCCAAAGGTTGTTCGCCGTTCCCGAGACATCGTCCAACACGAGGTTGCCGCCGACGATCGAAGCCGAGCTCGACGTCGTCGTGTAAGTGAGGGTAAGAGTGTTCGATGCCGTATTCGGGTTATTCGCGACATCAACAGCCTTGTTGGAAGCGATCGACGCGGAAAATGCGCCAAACGTGGTCGCGACCAAATTGAAGGTGTAGACCGAGCCGCTGCCTGCGAAACCCGAAACGCTTGCGTTGGTAACGGTGATATCGCTCGCATCAAACCCGGTCACACTTTCGCTGAAGGTCACCGTGACCGGCACCGTGTTCGAGGGGGTCGGGCTGCTGGCCGTCGTCGCAAGCGACACGCTCGGCGCGACGCTGTCATACAGCCGGCTCAGCGTGTTCGATGCAGTGTTGGGGTTGTTGGCCGCATCCGCCGCCTTGTTCGCGGCCACCGACACCGACACGGTTCCCTGTGTGGTGGGCACCAGATCAAACGTGTAACTAGCGCCGCTGCCGGCGAAGTTGGTCACCGTCGCATTGCTCAGCGTCAGGTCGCTGGCGTCGAAGCCGGTGACGCTCTCGGTAAACGTCACCGTCACCGGGATCGGGTTGGAGTTCGTGGGGTCCGTAGCCGTCGTCGCCAGGCTGACATCGGGCGAAACGCTATCGTAGAGTCGGCTCAGCGTGTTCGAGACCGTGTTGCCGTTGGTAGCCGCGTCGAACGCTTGGTTCGCCGCGACCGACACCGAAACCGTGCCTTGGGCCGTTGGAATCAAGTTGAAGCTGTAGCTCGCGCCGCTGCCAGCGAAGCCGCTGACCGTGGCATTGGTGAGCGACAAGTCGCTCGCATCGAATCCGGTGACGTTCTCGCTGAAGGTCACCGTCACCAGGATCGGATTCGCGTTGGTGGGGTCCGAAGCCGCCGTCGCCAATGACACGCTCGGCGCGGTGGTGTCATAGACAACATCGAGCTGATTCGAGGCTGTGTTGCCGTTGTTGGCCGCGTCGTTCGCCTTGTTCGCCGCCACCGAGACCGACACCGTGCCATCGCCGGCCGGCGTCAAATCGAACGTGTAGCTCGCGCCGCTGCCCGCGAAATTCGACACCGTGGCATTGACCACAGTCAGATCGCTTGCGTCGAAGCCGGTCACGATTTCGCTGAACGTTACGGAAACGGAGATGGGGCTCGAGTTGGTCGGTGAAGTGGTGGTCGTCGAAAGCGCTACGGCCGGTGCGACGTTGTCGTAGATCAAGTTCAGCGTATTCGAGGCCGTGTTGGGGTTGTTCGCGGCGTCAACGGCTTTGCTCGCCGCGACCGACACCGACACCAAACCCAGGCCGCTGGGCACCAAGTCAAAGCTGTAGATCGAGCCGCTGCCGGTGAAGTTGGACGCAGTGGCGTTGACCAATGTCAGGTCGCTCGCATCGAAGCCGGTCACCGACTCCGTAAACGTCACCGTGACCGGGATCGGGCTCGTGCTCGTTGGGCTGCTGACGCCTGTCGCCAAGGTCACATCCGGCGACACGCTGTCGTAGACCAGGCTCAAGGTGTTCGAAACCGTGTTGCCGTTGTTGGCCGCATCGACGGCTTGGTTCGCTCCCACCGAAGCGGAAAACGCGCCCTGGGCGGTCGGCACCAGCGTGAAGCTATAACTGCTGCCCGAGCCGGCGAAGTTCGTCGCCGTGGCGTTGACGAGCGTTAAGTCGCTGGCATCAAACCCGGTCACGGTTTCACTGAAGCTGACCGTCACCGAAATCGCGTTGGAATTGGTCGGGCTGGTCGTGCTCGTCGCCAGGCTGACGCTCGGCGCAATGCTGTCATAAACCAGGTTCAGCGTATTCGACGCGTCATTGCCGTTATTGACCCAGTCAATGACAGTGTCGCCCGGCAAGGAAACCGAGAACGCCCCTTGCGCGCCCGGCACCAGATTGAAGCTGTAGCTCGCACCCGTCCCCGTGAAGCCCGACACCGTCGCATTGGTCAAATTCAGATCGCCCGCGGTAAACCCAGTCACGTTTTCGCTGAACGTCACCGTCACCGGCACCGCATTCGAATTGGTCGGGCTTGTCGTCCCTGTCGCCAGCGTCACCGTCGGCCGCGTGATGTCGATAGTGACCGAGTCGCCTGCAAAGCTACCGTTGTCGAGACCCGGACCGCCGAGCACATTGCCGGCCGGATCGGCGATTGAATCATCGTCGTACAAATCAACTTCCAAGCTGCCGTCAGCCGTATACCCGCCAAAGGTGACGGAGTAAACCGAGGCGAACCCGCCGACAGGATTCACCGGCGACAAATCAGTGATGCCGATGTTATCCAAGCCGGAGACCATCAAATTCAGATCGGCTTCATCAAGCCCGCTGACCGGTTCGCTGAATGTCAGGGTGAACGAAACGGTCGTGGCATTCGTCGCGGCGGGGCCGTTGCGCGTGATCGATGTCACGGCGGGTGCCACGCTGTCATACACCAGGCTCACCGTATTCGAGGCGCTGTTGCCATTGTTCGCGGCGTCAAATGCCGCACCCGAACTAATCGATACCGAGAACGCCCCTTGCGTCGTGGGCACAAGGTTGAAGCTGTAACTGGAGCCGCTGCCGGTGAAGCCGGTGACGGTCGCATTCGTCAGATTCAAATCGCCGGCCGTGAAACCGGTCACGCTCTCACTGAATGTCACGGTGACCGGGACTGAGTTCGAATTGGTCGGACTGGTGACGTTGGTTGAAAGCGCCACCGTCGGCGCGACCGTGTCATAACTCAGACTCAGTGTGTTTGACGCGAAGTTGCCGTTGCTGGCCGAGTCGTTCGCGGAGTTGACATCCACAAATGCCGAGAACGCGCCCTGCCCGCTCGGCACCAAGGTAAACGTGTAAAGGGAGCTGCTCACGACCGTGAAACCGCTCGCTGACGCATTGGTGAGCACGAGGTCGTTGGTGTTGAAGCCGAGCACGCTCTCGCTGAAGGTCACCGTCACCGGCACCGCGTTCGAATTGGTGGGGCTCGAAGTCGAAGTCGATAGTGCGACCGTGGGCCGCGTGCGATCGATCTTCAGCGGACTGCCGGTGAAGTCGCCATTGCCCGAACCGGTGCCGCCGAGCTTATTGCCGGCCGTATCGACAATCGTGTCGTCGTCGGCCAGATTCAGCGTGATCGTGCCGTCGGTCGTGTAGCTATCGACGGTGAGGATGTAAAGCGACGTCGGCCCGCCGCCGGTCATGCTTTGTATGCTCGCGCCGGTCACGCCCGTGGCCGAGAGGAAGAAGTCGGTAATATCGACGCCGCTCACGTTCTCGCTGAAAGTGATCACGAATTGAGCGCTCGGCGCATTCGTGATCGTCGCACTTCCCAGCGCGGTGATCGAGGAGACCGTCGGCGCGATGGAGTCGTAGCTTAAGCTGAGGATGTTGGAAATCGTGTTCGGATTGGTGGCTGCGTCGTGGGCCTGGCCCGCCGCGATTGAGGCCAAGAAGGTGCCCTGCGAAGCGGGCAGCAGGTTAAACGTGTAGTCCTGGCCGCTGCCGGCAAAGCTGCTCAGCGTGGCATTGTTGAGCGACACATCGGTGGAATCGAAGTCCGACACGCTCTCACTGAAGTGCACCGTCACGGGGACGGTGGCGGAATTGGTCGGGCTGCTGGTGCCGGTGGAGACAGTCACACCGGGGGCGACCGAGTCGTACGTCAGGCCGATCGTGTTCGAAACCAGGTTCAAATTACCGGCATTGTCCTGAAGCTGACTCGCCTTCAGGGACATGGAGAAGGCGCCCTGCCCACTCGGGTGCAGCACGAATGTGTACGCCGAAGGGCCACCCGCAAACGTGTCGAGCGTGGCATTGCTCAACAGGAACGAACCCGTGCCGAGGCCGGAGACGTTTTCGTTGAACGTGACAGTGACCGGCACCGCATTGCTATTGGTCGGGCTTGCGGTATTGGTCGTGATCGTCGCCGAGGGCGCGGTGATGTCGATCGATGTGGTTTGCCCACCGGTGAAGCTGCCGTTGCCGAGGCCGGTGCCGCCGAGCGTGTTGCCGGCCGCGTCCGCGATTGAGTCATCATCACTCAGATCGACGCGAATCGTGCCGTCGGTGGTGTAGCTATCGACCGAGATCGTATAAGTTGTGCCCGAGCCCGAGATGCCGATGATCTTGGCGCCGGCGACACCCGTGGTGTTCAAGCCGAAGTCAGTCGTGTCCACTCCGGTGACCGTTTCGCTGAACGTAACCGTGAACGACACGGTGGTGGCGTTCGTCAGGCTCGCCCCGACGCGGTTGATTGACGTTACTGTCGGCGCGAGGCTGTCGTAAGTGAGGCTAAGCGTGTTGGAGCCCGTGTTGGGATTGCTTGCTGAGTCGCTCGCGGAGGCGGCGTCCACCGACACGGAAAATGCGCCCTGCCCGCTGGGCACCAAATTGAAGGTGTAAATCAAGCCGCTGACCGCCACGAAACCGTTCTGTGTGGCGTTCGACAACTTCAGATCATTGGCGGCGAATCCGATCACGCTCTCACTGAATGTGACCGTGACTGGCACCGAGTTCGAATTGGTGGGACTGGAGGTTGAAGTCGATAGCACCAAACTTGGCGGCGTGCGATCGATCCTCAGGGGTGTGCTGGTGGCATTGCCATTGCCCGCCCCTGTCCCGCCGAGCCTATTGCCGGCCGCATCGACAATCGTGTCATCATCGACGAGGTTCAGCGTAATCGTGCCGTCGGTGGTGTAATTGTTGACGGTGAGGATATAGGTCGATGCTGGCCCGGCGGAGACGCCCTGCATGCTCGCGCCGCTCGCGCCCGAGGTGGTGAGGGTAAAGTCCGAGAGATCGACGCCGCTGACAGATTCATTGAAGCTGATGACGAACTGAGCCGACGTGGAATTTGTAACCGTCGCATTGCCGAGCGCGGTGATCGACGAGACCGTCGGAGCGATAGAGTCGTAAGTCAGGCTAACGGTGTTTGAAGCTGTATTGCCGTCGTTGGCACCGTTCACTGCAGCGTTTGCGCCAATGCTAACAGAGACAGCGCCTTGCGTGGTTGGAACAAGGTTGAACGTGTATGTCGCTCCGCTGCCGCTGAATCCCGTTGCCGTAGCGTTCGTTAAGCTGAGGTCACTAGCGTCGAAACCAGTGACGCTTTGATTGAAGGTTATGGTCACCGGGACAGAATTGGAATTGGTGGGACTGCTGGTACTCGTGGTAATTGAAACCGACGGCGCTACGTGCGGTGCGAACGCTATGCCCCGCAACGTCGTGCCGGCAGGGGCGGTATACAGCGTGACGTTGTTGGCCGTCGTCACGCTCATTGCCGCATTCCAACCGGCGGTGTCAGTAATTCGAATTAGATTATTTGCCGCCGTCGTTCCCAACCCGGAAGTGACATATAGAAAAGCCCCCCCGCTCGGATTCTTGGCTGCTGCAATTCCCCATCCACCAAACGATGTCGCATACGAACCACTCGCAACCCACGAGCCGCTAACTAACGAGAATTTCAAGATTGTGCCGACGGTCGCACTGGACGGTGTCGTCATGTAGAGAACGTCATAAACAGACCCATTGCTTCCAGACGAGATCAAATAAAAATCTTGGAAACTCGCGTTCCCTGAGATCCCCGGGAGCCCTGAATAAGTCCCCCCGGAAATTGCGCTAAACGTGCCAACCGCCGCTACCGTTGCCGAATTTGCACTGCCGTAAACAGTTCCGCCAAATGCATGCGCGTTTCTAAAATTGCCCAACGGACTTGCGCTCGTTGAGTTATTTGTGTATAGCCCATTTTGGTCAGCTATGTACCAATTGCTGTTATTGAGACTCGTTGCGGCTCGGCTTAAATTACTATTCGAACCAGTGTAGGTAGCAGCCAGGTTTGAATTACCTGCCGCGCTAAATGTCTCAACCCCTCGCGTCGTGATTGTGTTGACGTTGCTCGAGGTATCCGATGAGTTTACTCCCGTGATTGCCAAGAGAGACCCATCGTTCGACAAAGAAACGTACCCGTTAGCGTTCGATGACCCGGAGAACCGTATCGCGCTTGCTCCGCTTCCGGCTATCGAAATTGTTTGAGCCGCTGTCTGACCGGCCGTCGTGGTGTTTAACTCGATAATAGAGCCAGTTGTGTTACTGGCAGTTGTCGAATCGAGCCTCAACACCGCAAGATCGCCAGCAGCGAACGCTGCGGGCACCACGCGATCTTCAAGCTGAAGAAGTCGCAGCGGCAACCGATGCATGCGCATGCGCGCAGGAGTGCTATTCCAATCGCGGCGGGAGTGGGAGCGGCGGAAGCGGCGGTTCAAGCTCGGCACTTGCATGGGGGTCTCTCCAGGATGTTCCGTGCCCGCGCCGTTCGGTCGCGACGAGGCTCGACGGGCCTCGCTCGTGGCGAACGGTGCATTGGCTCAGGAGGGCGATTACGCCGGCGTCAGACCGGCACTCCAAACGAACGGACTCTTTTGAGGCGGAAGCCTCGACAGTCACAGACGGCAAAGAAAAGGCGCGCAGAAATGCGAATTCGAAATGGCGACCAGGGGGGGGCGTGGTGCGCAGCATCGTGGGCGAACCCAGTGGGTGATTTAACGAGGCTGGGGACACTCGTTACCTTTCGATAGATTGCCGATTGTCAAACTAGACTACTCGTTATCTTGGTGACTTCAAGCAAAAAGCACCGCCTTTGCGCACAATTCACGTTGTGCCGATCACAGCGACGGTCTTATCGGTTCGGCAGCGTACGCAACCGCTCCGAACACTCACAAAGTTTCACTCCAAGAATCGCGGCCGCAAGACAAGGAATTCAGTCGAAGCGCTCGACCCCCCACCCCGAAAATGGCAACGAAACAACGAAAGTCCGTTGCGATGTCCCGCAGCCAGCAATTCAAGCAACAGCGAAACTGAAATCGGCTCAGTCCGCCATCGCCCCACTTGGTCCTCCTGGGTAGTTCTCTCTCGCTTGCCTAACCGGATTCGTTCACGCACCCTTCCGGGGCGAGGGGCGCCCGTGAAAAGAATCGAGACTGTTTTTGAAAAGAATCGAAACTTTTTTCACGGGATGTTGGTTGAGAAGCAGCCAAGCCGAAGGCCCCCCTGGGCGAGGGGAGGCCTTCAGCCCGCTGGAAGGATCAAGGAATGTAGCCGCCGAACGTGGCGACGCTCAGCGCGTACCAGGTGCCGTTGATGTTGACCTGATCGGTGACCGTGATGTTCGTGGCCGATCCAGGACTGGTGTTCGCCGCGGTCACCAACTTCGACATGTTGGCGGCCGAGGCCGCACTACTGAGTCCGAAGGCCGTCCCGGTGTATGACCCGCCCACGATCGCCGCGCTCAGCGTGACCGTCTTGCCGGTCAAGGCACTGAAGAACACCTGGCGGAAGGCGAAGCCGCCCGTCGCGATGGCTTGCAGCGTCGGCACGTCATCGATGTGAGCCGTCACGGTCGAGTTCGTGGCCAGCGACAAGTTCTGCGTCGCGGCGGTGGTGACGTTGAAGTCGTTGGTCGGGAAGCTAATCGTGGCCGACGGCGGCGAGCCGACCGAGCTCAGCGAGTAGTTGCCCGCATCCGCGCCCGAGAGGGTGTAGCTGTTGCCGCGGACCGACCAGGTGCCGGGCACCGAGCTAGCGAAGTGCGGCACCACAACCACCATCGACACCACATCGCCGCCGATCACACCACTGACGCTGGTGTGCACCACGGCATCGGTCGTGTTGTCGAAGAACTTGTTGTCAGCGGTGAAGCTGGCGGTGATGCTCTTCGCGGTGATGGTGGCCGTCGTGGTGGAGACGTCGAGCACGTAGTTGGCCCCACTCGCACCACCCAGGGTGCCACCGTTGAGCGTGACCACCTTGTTGACGCCGGCGTTCTTGTCGCTGAACGTGGCATCGGTGTACGACAGCGTGACCGTGTCGCCGCTGACGACGCCGATCAGGGTCGGGCCGCTCGTCACCGTGGCACTGGTGTTGCCGTTGTAGACCCGGTTGGCCGCGTTGAAGCCCGCAGTCAGGTGCTTCTGCGAAATCGTGAACGAGGTCGCACCGCTCGAGCCGTTGTGGTTGGTGTTGCCGGCGAAGCTGGCAATGGCCTGGTAGAGGCCGGCGGCCGATGGCGCACCACCGATGTTGTCCCACGAGGTGCCGTTCCACTTCTGGTAGCTAACGGTCAGGCCGTTCGCGCCTTCAGCATCCACACCGTTGCTGTCCCACCGCGCTGTGGCCGAGTGCGAGGCTCCATCGTAGATGACGCCCGCACCGTCGGCCCAAGTCACCGTGACGTGGGTCGCGGCCTTGTTGATGACGATGGCCACATCGCCGGACTCGGTGAAGTAATTACCACCGGCGTTGAAGGTCCAGTGAGCGTTGCCGCCCGGAGCATTGATGTACGAGGCTCCGAAATTCAGGAAGCCGCTCAGGTTGCCGTCCGGGCCGCTAGCCGAGCCAGTCGCTCCGTGCGACGCAGCGTCGTAAGTGCCGGTATAACCATTCACCAAAATGGAGGCGTGAACCTTGCCAATGTCGATGTTCACATCGCCGGATTCGGTGAAGTAGTTCGAGCCGGCATTGAACGTCCAGTGAGCGACACCGCCAGGAGCATTGGTGTAGCTGGCGCCCAGGTTGAGGAAGCCGCTCAGGTTGCCGTCGGGCCCGCTGGCCGAGCCAGTGGCGCCGTGAGCGAAGGTGTCGTAATCACCGGTGTAGCCGTTAACCAAGATGCTGGCATGCACCTGATTGATGGTGACATTGCCCGCACCGCTGGCGTCTTCGTAGTTCGGCGCACCGCTGAACGACCAGTTGGCCACGTGGCTGCCGGCGTTCTTGAAGCTGTCGCCCGAGAAGCCCAGCGAAATGTTGTCCGACTCGCCGGCGACGCCGGTGATATGCGGGGTCAAGCCGTGGAACGCCGCATCGTAGTCGCCTGTGTAGTCGTCAACCACAATGCCGGCCGTCGCCTTGTTGATGGTGCCGGCGGCGGTGTGCAGGTGCACGTTGTAGTTGTTGCCCGAGTTGGCATCGTTGACGGTGTAACCAGTCACAGACAGGGTTCGCGCCCCGGCGTTGGTGCTATCGAACGCCTGCGTCAGGCTGTTCACCGAGTCGCCCGTTTGCACGCCGGTGACGCTTGGGACGGCAGTTGAATTCGTCGTGGCGTCATAGATCCGCGTTTGACTGGTGGCGAAGATGTCGACATCGGCCTTGCTGATCGAGCCGGCGGCTGTGTGCAAGTGCACTGCGTAGTTGCCGCCCAGGTTGCCGTCGTTGACCGTGTAAGTGTTCACCGACAGCGTTCGCGAGCCGGCATTGCGGCTATCGAACACTTGCGAGAGGCCGGAGACGTTGTCCGGTGCGAACAGGCCCGCCACCATTGGCGTGCCTGTCGAGTTGGTCGTGCCGTTGTACCCGCGGGCATCCGAGACCGCAGTGATATCCAGATCCGCCTGGCTGATGGAGCCCGCGGCGCCATGGAAGACGAGATCGTAGTTGTTGCCGTTGTTGCCGTCGTCGAGGGTGTATTCGCTGACGTCTAGCATCCGTGCACCGGCATTGCGGCTGTCGAATTCCTGGACCAAACCGTCAAGCGTATCGCCGGTGAAGAGACCACTCCAAGTGGGCATGCCAGCCGAGTCGGTCGTTCCGTCGTAAGTGCGGGAATCGGACACGGCGAAGATGTCCAACGTGGCTTGCGAGATCGTGCCCGCAGCCGTCGCCAGATGCACCGTGTAGTTGTTGCCGAGATTACCGTCATTCACCGTATAGGTAGCGACTGAGAGTGTGCGGGCACCCGCATTCTTGCTGTCGAAGACCTGCGAGAGGCCGGACACATTGTCGCCGGTTTGCACGCCGGTGACATCCGGCGACACACTGGAGTTCGCCGTCCCGTCGTAGCCGCGACTGTCGGTATGAGCCGAAATGAAGAGGTCGGCCTTGCTGATCGACCCGGCAGCGGTGTGCGTAAAGACGTTGTAATTGCCGCCGCCGTTGCCATCGCCGAGCGTGTAGGCAACGACTGACAGCGTTCGCGGGCCGGCGTCGCGGCTATCGAACGCTTCGACCAGGCTGCTCAGGCTGTCGCCAGTCTGCAACCCAGTGTAAGTCGGCAGCGCCGAGGAGGCGGCCGTGCCGTTGTAGGTCCGGCTATCGGTCACCGCGTTGATGTCCAACGTGGCTTTGCTGATCGAGCCCACGGCATCGTGCGTGAACACATCGTAGTTGTTGCCGCCATTGCCATCGGCGAGACTGTAAGCGCTCACCGTCAAAATGCGGCTGCCAGCGTTCTTGCTGTCAAACGACTGCTGCAGGCCGGTCAAGGTGTCACCCGATTGCAGACCAAAGTAGGTCGGCGCGACCGACGAGCTCGACGTGCCATCGTAGACGCGGCTGTCGGTCGTCGCGTTGATGTCGAGTTGGGCCTTGAAGATTGTGCCCGCTGCGTCCTCGGTGGACACGGTGTAGTTGTTGCCGCCGTTGCCATCGGTCAAGGTGTACCCCACCACTGAAAGGATGCGTGGGCCGGCGTTTCTGCTGTCGAACACTTGAACCAGATCGGTGAGGCTGTCACCCGGCTGCAGGCCGCCGTAGCTCGGCAGGGCGCTGGAGATAGCCGTGCCGTCATAGTCGCGGCTGAATGGCGTGGCGACGATCGTGAGGGAGGCCTTGCTGATCGAGCCATTAGCGGTGTGGGTCACAACGTTGTAATTGCCACCGGCATTGCCATCTGTCAGCGTGTAGCTGGTGACGCTCAAGGTGCGAGCACCTGCGTTCTTACTGTCGAACATTTGGACGAGGCCCGTCAAGCTATCGCCCGTCTGCAGACCCGTGGAGGTCGGCACGGCCGCGGAAGCGGTGGTGCCGTCATAACCGCGGCTGTCGGAAGTCGCGAAGATGTCGAGCGCGGCCTTGCTGATGGTGCCCGCGGCGGTGTGCGTGGTGACGGCATAGTTGCCGCCACTGTTGCCATCGGCGAGCGTGTAACTCGCGACCAACGTGCTGTTGCCGGCGCCCATCACATTGCGTGATGCGAACGCTTGGCTCAGAGCACTGAAGCTATCGGTGTCGTAAAGCAGTCCTGCGGCCAAGCCGTCGGCTTGGAAAGTAGGAGCCGCGGACGATCCCGTCGTGCCGTCGTAAGTGCGGCTATCGGTGGTGGCATAGATATCCAGCCCCCGTTGAGTGATCGAACCACTGGCGGTGTGCGTGAACACATCGTAATTGCCGCCGGCATTGCCATCCGACAGCGAGTAGGCACTGACGGACATCGTTCGCGCGCCGGCGTTGCGGCTGTCGAACACCTCGACGAGGCCCGTGAGGGTGTCGCCCGTCTGCAAGCCGGTCGAGGTCGGCAAGGCTGCAGAAGTCGCAGTGCCGTCGTAGGCTCGGCTATCCGTGGTGGCGAAGATATCCAGAGCCCGCTTGCTGATTGAGCCGGAGACCGTGTGCGTGAACACATCGTAGTTGCCGCCGGCATTGCCATCGGTCAGCGAGTATGCACTGACCGAGAGCGTTCGCGGGCCGGCATTGCGGCTATCGAACACCTGCACCAGACCGGTGAGGCTGTCACCGGTTTGCAGGCCCGTGTAACTCGGCGCCACACTGGAGGCTGCGGTGCCGTCATAGGTCCGGCTATCGGTCGTGGCATAAATATCGAGTGCGGCCTTGGAGATGGAGCCAGCAATATTGTGCGTAAAGACGTTGTAGTTGCCGCCGGCATTGCCATCGACCAGCGAGTAGGCGCTGACCGACAACGTGCGTGCTCCGACATTACGGCTGTCGAACACCTGGACGAGGCCCGTGAGAGAGTCGCCGGTTTGCAGACCGGTGTAAGACGGGACCAACGTTGAAGCCGCCGTGCCGTTGTAGACTCGGTTGTCCGCGGTGGCAAAGATGTCGAGCGTCGCCTTGGAGATTGATCCCGACGCGGTGGACAGGTGAACGAGATAGTTGCCGCCAGCGTTCTGATCGTTGACCGTGTACGTGGTCACGGACAGAGTTCGCGAGCCGACATCGCGGCTATCAAACGTCTGGGCCAACGGACTCACGGTGTCGCCATCGAACAAGCCCACGATCGTCGGCGAGACGCTCGAACTCGTCGTGCCGTCATAAATTCGGCTATCGGGCTGTGCGAATAGGTATAGGTCGGCCAAGGTGACAGTGCCGGGCGAACTGTGCGTGCTCACCGCGTAGTCGTTGCCGCCGTTGCCATCATTGATCACGTAGTTCGGGACCAAGGTGCTGTTGTCGACCCCGAGAACGTTACGCGAGGTGAATACCTGGGTCAGGCTGGTAAAGGTATCGCCGTTGTACAGGATGCCGGCCGACTTGCCATTCGCCTGGAACGTCGGGATTTGGTTGGACGCGACAGTCGCATCGTAGGTGCGGCTGTCGTGAACCGCGTAGATGTCCAACGCCCGCTGAGTGATGCTGCCTGGCGCGGTGAACTCCACCACGGTGTAGTTACCGTTGTTGTTCCCATCGTCCAGCGTGTATTCGCTCACCAGCAGCGTGCGGCTACCGGCGTGGCGGCTGTCAAACACTTGCTTCATGTCGATGAGCGTATCGCCAGGTTGCAAGCCGCTGGCTGTGACTACGCCGCTGGACAAGATCGTGCCGTCGTAGGTGCGTGTGTCCGAGACCGCATAAATATTGAGCGTGCGAACGGTGATATCGGCCGTGGTCTCGTAGCTGTTGTTGAGCAGCGTGTAATTGATGCTGTCAGCCCCACCGACGACCGCAATGCCCGTGACGTGAACGGGTTTGGCCGAACCCACGTTCTTATCATCGAAGCTGGCGCTGTAGGTGTACGTAAGGATATCGCCGGAGACGCGATCGTCGGAAAGAGTAGCCGTCGCAAGCGTGGTGCCGTCGTAAACCCGGTTGTCACCCATGGCCGTGGTGTTGAGGTCGCGCTTGGTGATATTGGCGGTGGTGTCGTAAGTGCTATTCAGGAGGTTGTAATTGCCGGCATCCGCGCCGCCGGAAATTGTGATGCTCATCACATGAACCGGCTTGGCCGTGCCGACGTTTTTGTTGTTAAAGTTCGCGACATAGCTGAAACTGAACAGGTCCCCCGCGATACGGTCATCGAACAGATTGACCGTGGCGCTGGTTGTGCCGTCGTAGACACGGTTATTTCCAGTCGCCGTCACATTCAGATCGCGGGCAGTGATATTGGCCGTTGTCATCGCGCTGGTATTGAAGCTGTAGTTGCCCGCATCGGTGCCCGAGATCGAGATGCCCGTCACGCTCACTGGCTTGTTCATGCCGACATTCTTGTTGTTGAAGCTGGCACTGGTGTAGCTGTCCGTGAAGATGTCACCACCGAACCGGTTGTCGGACAGGTTCACCGTGGCACCCGACGTCGAATCGTAGATCTTGTCAACACCTGTCGCGCTCACTGTCAACGCAAATGGGGTGATATTGGCCGTTGTCATCGCGCTGGTATTGAAGCTGTAGTTGCCGGCATCAGTGCCGGAGATCGAGATACCGCTGACACTCACTGGCTTGCCAGTTCCGACGTTCTTATCAGCAAAGCTGGCGCTGGTGTAACTGTCGGTCAACACATCACCGAAGAAGCGGTTGTCCGACAGGTTCACCGTCGCATTGGTCGTGGAATCGTAGACACGGTTCACGCCCGTTGCGCTCACTGTCAATGCAAACGGCGTGATGTCCGCAGTGGCCGAAGCCGTGGTATTGAAGCTGTAGTTGCCAGCATCCGTTCCCGAGATCGAAATGCCGCTGACGCTCACTGGCTTGGTGTTGCCCACGTTCTTGTCGGCAAAGCTGGCGGTCGTATAGCTGTCGGTGAACACATCACCCAAGAAACGGTCGTCCGACAGGTTCACGGTCGCGCCCGTCGTGGCGTCGTACACGCGGCTCACGCCCGCCGCACTCACTGTCAATGCATATGGCGTGATATTGGCGACGGTCATCGCGCTGGTGTTGTAGCTGTAATTGCCGGCATCCGTTCCCGAGATCGAAATACCGCTGACGCTCACTGGCTTGCCAGTTCCGACGTTCTTATCAGCAAAGCTGGCGCTGGTGTAACTGTCAGTGAACACGTCACCACCGAAGCGGTTGTCCGACAGGTTCACGGTCGCACCGGTCGTCGAATCATACACCCTGTTGACGCCGGTGGCCGTTACCGTCAAAGCAAACGGCGTGATATTGGCCGTGGTAGAAGCCGTGGAGTTAAAGGTGTAGTTGCCCGCATCGGTGCCCGAGATCGAGATACCGCTGACACTCACTGGCTTGCCAGTTCCGACGTTCTTATCAGCAAAGCTGGCGCTGGTGTAACTGTCAGTGAACACGTCACCACCGAAGCGGTTGTCCGACAGGTTCACCGTCGCATTGGTCGTGGAATCGTAGACGCGGTTCACACCTGTGGCGCTTACGGTCAACGCAAATGGCGTGATGTCCGCGGTAGCCGAGGCGGTCGTGTTGAAGGTGTAGTTGCCCGCATCGGTGCCCGAGATCGAGATACCGCTGACACTCACTGGCTTGCCAGTGCCGACGTTTTTGTTGTTGAAGCTGGCACTGGTGTAACTGTCCGTAAACACATCTCCCAGGAAGCGGTTATCCGACAGGTTTGCCGTTGCATTGGTCGTGGAATCGTAGACCCGGTTCACACCTGTGGCACTCACCGTCAAAGCAAATGCCGAGATGTCGGCTGTCGTGTCATAGCTGCTATTAATCAAGTTGTAATTGGTGGCATCGGCTCCGGAGGTCGAAATGGCCGCCACATGGACGGGTTTGCTGTTTCCTACATTCTTCGTGTCGAATAACGCACTTGCGAAACTGACAACCAAATCGTCGCCCGAGATGCTATCGTCCGACTCATGAACAGTTGCATTCTTGGTGCTGTCGTACACTCGGCTGTCCGCACTGTAGCTGACATGCAAGTCCCTGGCGGAAATTGTCGCTGTGGTAGTTGCGGGATCTAACACGTAGTTGCCGGAATCGCCGCCGCTCAGAGAGGTGCCGTTGAGGGTAACCGTCTTATTCAACCCGACGTTCTTGTTGGCAAAGGTAGCGTTGGTGTAAGCCAAGTTCACAACATCGCTGAAGAATATTCCGTTGAGCGTGGGTCCGGTAGCGATCGCAGCCAGCGCCGAACCATTATAGGTCCGATCGTTCACCGAGAATGTCGCAGTCAAGTGGGCTGCCGAGATGCTCGCGGTCGTGGTCACCGGCGTCGTCAAGAAGTAGTTGCCGGAATCGCCGCCATTCAAGGCAGCGCCGTTCAACGTGATCGTCTTGTTATTGCCGACGTTCTTGTCCGAAAACGTTGCATCGGTGAAGCTCACGCCGACTGTATCGCCCGTGACCACGCCCGAGAGTGTTGGGCCGGTGGCGATGGTCGCGGCATCGGTGCCGTTATAGACCCGGTCCGCCACGGTGAAGCTCGCGGAGATAGTCTTCGGCGTGATTTGGAATGATTGAGACGAACTGGAAGCATCGAGATAAACCGTGCCACCGTGGTCAAGGTTGTCCGAGGTATAGAAAGCGCGGCTGTAATAGCCGTTGACATTCTTGGGCGCGGCAATGCTATTCAAATCGGAACTTGCATCGGAGCTGTTGGCGTAATAGCGAACCGCCGAGTCTCCCCCAGAACTCGCTGCCGCCGGCGCCAATGAAACACTGGCCGATGAATAAGCGTTGCCATCATAAATGCTGTTGGGCACACTCAACGTGACCGTCGGTGCGACAAACGTCACAATTTGCAGCGAGTTCGCATCTTGGTCGAAGCTGGTTGTCGGTGAACCGCCACCGTGGTTTACGATGATCCGTAAGCCATAGCTGCCCGGCGTTAGTCCCGTACTGGTCACCGTAGCGGTGCGGTTGAATGAGCCGGTCGCCTGGTTGATAATTGTCGTCGTGGCACCGGTCTTCAGAGCGCTGCCGGTGAATGAGGAGTTCCAAATTTCCGCTCGGTAGCTGGTGTTGGCCGCCGCTGAGCCCACGGTGTAATCGAAATTCACGCTGACGGACTGGCCGGCCGCAACGCTGACATGCTCGTTCAATGTTCCGTCGTAATCGGTCGTCGATGTTAGGGACTTAATGTCAATTGCGGTCACAGATGGAGCGGTTCGATCTTCGAGAGTCCACAATGCAAGGTTGCGGTTACGCTTGGTCCGCCGGGCTGGGCGAATGTGAGTCTTACGGGTGATGGTCTTGATCCAGTGGCGGAATGAGAACATACGATGACTCCTCCTGGGGGTGAAGAACGGCGTAACGACGGCCATACTTGCCGTCGTTTACTTGCAGTGTGAGGCCTCGAGCTCAATCAATTCGTGCACCGACCCTTGGCCAACAGTTCGACGTCAATGGTGGCCAGTTCTAGGTCGAGCACTTCGATCGTTTTTTCAGCGGCTTCGCGCGCGAGTTCCGGCGACATGTCGCACTCAGCAGTCGGCGGCTCCCATTCTTCAGTAGGAAGTCCGCTTTCGCGAAAGAGCGCATAGGCGAAGGCTTCTTCGGCAGAGATCTTGTTCCCGCACAACCAATGGGTGGCTTGAGCGATCCACTTGCGATTGTCGGGTAAAAGTTCAGAAACGGGGATTCGAAGGGCAGTCGCAACTGTCAACAAGAACCCATTCGACACGCAGTATTCGCCGCTGATGACGCGATCAAAATTTCTAGCGTTGCGACGAATGAGAGTTTCTTGATTGAGCGCATCGATGCTCAATGGCTCTTCACCATTGACGCGGTTTTCTTCGATTGCAAGGCGGACACGTGAAAGCCAATGTTCTCGCGCTGCAAATTCAAGCGCCGCCAAGATGCGCTTGTGATGCCATGACCACCACATGTGGGAACGTGCGAACGACGATGTAATGGGTGATAAGCGGTGGGGGCGATTGGACGTCATGGTGGTCAGCGCGGTGTAGATTTACGAATTTCCCTGTTATCCCGGTCACGCAAACGAGAGGCAATGGCGCACTGCGCCTTTTATCCGATTCTCCGAGATTTTTCCGCAGGCCTTACGCAACCCAAACGAGAAGATTAAAGCGTGGCTTGAAATTCTTCCGTACTGTTTCTCCAGTCAGCCCCTTCTGAGGAATACGCAAATTCCGAAAATGAAATGCAACTTCTTGCGATTTTCTTTTTCACGCAATTCAAAACGAACCAAACTACCAAACGTAAATGATGGTGACCGGTAAACTTCTGAAGTGGTAGAGCGGTATCGTACAGCTGCTAAGAAACAATTCGCTCACTCCGCTTTCGACGCCACGACTTCCAAGATCTTCAATTCGCGCGCTTGCAAGTTCTCGCCTTGGATGCCGAGCACCAGGCGGTAGAGGAAAATCATCAGTGCACATTCGGCGAGCGCCAATATAAGGCAATAGAGCTGACCTGGTCCCCAGCCAAAGGAGTCAGCCACCACGCCCGCGGCCACCGGAATAAATGCTGGCGACATCGTCATGGGAATAAGAATCAAGAGCGCGAGGTTCACCACCACGGGAATGAATTTCCCGCCGGTCGGCCGCAGCGAGCCAGCCGCGATCGGCATCGGCGCAATCATCGACGCCCAATTTGTGAGCAGGCAATAGAGCAGGTACATCGTGATGAAGCCCGGAACGGCCGCGATGAGATAGCCGACGGGGATCGGCATCAAGAATTGCAACAGCGCTGCGACGATAAACCCAAGGCCAAGCGCGAGCGGGGCAATTGCCAGGTTTTTACCGAGCAGGATCTCGCGCCGCGGGGCCGCACTCAGGACGAACACGCGAAACCCACTGCGATCGAAGCCAAATTGATTGGAAAAGAACTGCGTCATCGAAATCAAAATCATGCCCATCGCACCGTAGGTAATGAACGGGCTACGCGGCAAGCCGCTTTTGCTGGAATTCGTGACCATCAACATGCCAAACACGGCGATCATGAGGATCGGGCTGAGCAGCATCATCTTCGCCTCGGGTGCCCGGAGCAAACCGCGCAGCGAACTCGTCGCCACCGCGGCCGCCTGCTCGGAGATCCAGGGCAACTCCCTCTCGACCAGCAATCGGCTTTTCGATGTCGCAATCGGCTTCGCCGGTGCGGCGGCTTTCTTTCGCCGGCCAGAAGTGAAATGCCCAGTGTAAAGCCGCAGTGTTGTTTGATAGCCGCGCCACAAACTTGCGCAGCCGATGAAGGTCATAGCCAGGAACCCAAGAGCGGCCGGCCAATACGTCCGGTCGGCGATGCTCTTCGCGCCGAAGGGCAGCCAGCCGAGCGGGATTGCCATGTTGAGAACTTCTGCTGTGCGCTCCATCTGGTTCATGGACGCCTGCGCAGACTTGGCCAACCGCTCGCTGTGTGCCTTTGTGACCGCCTGGAACTGTTCTTGCGCTTGTTGTTGGGTGATCTCACCGCGAGACACAGCCGCGTTTAATCGAGTGAGCTCTTCGGTCAGCCCTTCGGTGTCCGACGGCGTGTAGCCATGGTTGACGCTCATATTGATGATGTTCGGCGTCTGCGAGATTAGAATGAGCAACGTCGTTGCGATCATGACGACGTTGCGCCGCCGCCGGGGATTTGTCATGATCGAAGCCAGCCATCCGCGGAACTGATACGTCAGTGCCGTGACCATCAGGAAAAAGGCGAACACGACCGGCAGTTGTGCGAGCATCACTAGGCCGTGGCTCACCGCGAGGCCGATTGTCAACCCAAGTGCGGCCGGCACGAACACGATCAGCGAAAACGCCATGAGCGAACTGATGTAATTAATGAAGAACGCACTTTTGAGGGACACGGGCAGATGCAGGAACTTGTCCAGGGACAGCGCTTCTGAACGCTGTAGTTCGGTGACGATGCCGATCACCCAAAACATCGAGAACGCGCCAACCAGCCCATCCCACGCGTACATGTAAACACTCGGCGTCGCATCTTTGAACGCGAACATTCCAACAAAAAACATAACGACGAACATCGTGAGAGCGAGCAAAATACGGACGACGTTGAGTATCGCCTCAAAAACGACGCCGATGACGCCCTGCTTGCGGAGTTGGTTCGCACGAATGCGATAGCGCAGCCAGACGAATGCCCGGAAGTGCTGCCAGTTCATGAGTTGCCGCCTTCTTCCAGCCAGCGTATCGTGTGGGCCTCGGCCGCGTCGGCGCCCGCCAGTTGCAAGAATCGCTCTTCCAGAGTCTGGCCTTTGCGAAGGTCATCGAGCTTCGCTTCCTCGACCAGCTTGCCTTTGACGATGATGCCGACGTGAGTGCAAAGCCTCTCGACAATCTCCAATACATGCGACGTCAGAAACACCGTGGACCCGCGGGCGACGAAGCCGTGCAGCAAATCGCGAATCACGCGCGAGGTCACCGCGTCCACCCCTTCGAACGGCTCATCCAGAAACAGTAAGTCGGGATTGGGTAATAGAGCGGCGGCGAGCGCCAGCTTCTTTTTCATGCCGTGCGAATACTCGACCGTGAGCTTCTTCTCCTCGTTCTCCAACCCTAGGACCGGCAACAGCTCATCGATTCGACTGCGAATCGTGTCGCGCGGCAACAGGTGCATTCGGCCCACGAACGTCAAATACTCTCGTGCGGTCAGATTGTCGAAGAGCGCGAGGTCCTCCGGGATCACACCCATGCGCGCCTTGGCCGCAAGTGCTTCGTCAGGGTTGAGCATGTTTTTGTCGAGGACGAGCATTTTCCCTTGCGAAGGCGCCAACAGGCCGGTGAGCATTTTGATCGTGGTCGATTTCCCGGCACCATTGGGCCCTAGGAAACCGTAGAAGGTGCCGCGCTCGACCCGGAGATTGACGCCATCGACAGCGGCGAAGTCGCCGAAGAATCGGGTCAAGCCATGAGTCTCAATCGCCAAGTTCATGATTGTTTCCCGCAGACCAGTTCCCATTCTAGGAATGGCAGTGCCGGGCATTAATCTCCCAGTCGTCGCTTTCCGAATTAGGCGGGCGGCTCGAACCCCGTGCACCCTACCCCCGTGCGCGGCATAGCACTTGCAAATCGTTCCGAAGAGTTGCTCACCGGTTCATCTCGTGCTGGCATCGTGTCGGCCGGCCTTTGCAACTCGCGGATTCCTGGAGGCGCCATGTTTCATCACGTCAAAGAGCTGCAATTCGATGCCCGCGTTTCCAAGCCTGATCCGCGTTTTGCCGGCCTGCTGCTAGAGCAATTCGGCGGCGGGAACGGCGAGCTCAAAGCCGCCATGCAGTATTTCGTGCAAGCATTCGCGTGCCGCCGGCCTTATCCGGACAAGTACGACATGCTCATGGACATCGCGACCGAGGAGTTCAGCCATCTGGAAATCGTGGGTGCAACGATCACGATGTTGCTCGACGGCATTAACGGGCAACTCAAGGACGCCGTGACCACGAAAGAAAATGGCTGGATGAAAATGCTTGGGGGTAGGTCGCAAAAGGAACAAGTGATTCACGAGGCGATGGTGAACCCGCAGTTTCTAATTCTGTCTGGCGGCGGCCCCCGCGTCACCGATAGTCAGGGCGTGCCATGGCAGGGCTCCTTCGTAAACGCCAACGGCGATTTGACCGTGGATTTGCGGTCCGATATCGCCGCCGAATCGCGGGCGAAAATCGTTTACGAATATTTACTCCAATTCACGGACGATCCATTGGTCCAAGACAGCCTGCGATTTTTGATGACGCGCGAGATTGCCCATTTCCAGATGTTCACCGCAGCATTGGACACGATCCAACCGAACTTCCCTCCGGGAGTGCTGCAGGGCGATCCGCGGTTCACCCACGCCTACTTCAACATGTCCAACGGCGAAGAGGTGCGCGGACCTTGGAACCAAGGCAAAGGTCCCTGGGCCAAAGGTGAAAACTGGGAATACATCGACGACCCGGTGCAACAGGTGCTCGCGACTCATGGTCAAACCAAGAAAAAACCCGAGGGCACGATGCAAAGCGAGCGCGACGCTCGCGCCATGGAAAAGGCCATCAGCAAGCAACGCAGCCAAGAGGTTAAGCAGGCGACGCCCAAGGGCGAGAGCTACTGGTCCATTTACTCAACGAGTTGAGGAGATACTGATGGCGACTAAGCATGCCGCGAAACGAGAGCTGATCGATACTGGGCGCGACAAGCGGTACGTGCGCCGAGATGCCGAAGGCCGGTTCAATGAAAGCGACGATGTGTCGAGGTCGTTGCGGCAAGACGTGAAAAAGAAAGCCAAGACCGTTGCCCCCAAGGGCCAAGGCGATCGCGGTGATCAAAAGCGAAAGAAACGATAGCCGAACATAGTTTCGTAGCGAAATTGCTCTCGTTAGCCGGACGCGCAAGCTACGGGAAGCAGAGACTCGGCCCACTCGCGAGTCTCTGCTTCCCGTAGCTTACGCGTCCGGCTAACAAATCCAGATTCTGCACATTTCCGCACTGATTTCAGTGCAAATCCCCTCTGCAGCAATCTGCCCTTACTATTGTGCGCGAACCGTCTATGATTCCTCAATCAGACTCGAATAACTCGCTGTTCACTTCCCTGAAAGGACCGACCCATGTCCGCTCTGCGCAGAGTCCATCTATCCGTCACGCCGCTTGAGAGCCGCGATACTCCGTCCACGATGGTTTTTGGAGGAGGCAGCTTCATTGGCAAATCGGGCAATGTAAATCTCAGCGTGACATTTAGCGGAACGAATGCGATCACGTGGAGCACCAGCCCGGCTACGACTCCGGCCGCATTCGCCAGCGGAGCTTCGACTCTTGCCGGCAATCTATCGATCTCGCTTCTGGGGTGCGGCACATCGACCGCAGGCACGCCGGGAAACGTCGGCAACAGCATTAGCATCAATCTCAATGGTCAGACGCTGACTGGCAACCTCGCAATCACAACCGGTAATTGCGACGATACTGTCACAGTCTTTGGCGGTACCGTCGGCGGTCTCGTCACCATCAACACCAATGGCGGCGACGACGCGGTCTCCATCAGTGGTGGTGGCACATCGGCCAGCGGACCGATGACCATCGGTAAAGACCTGAAGATTGCCGAAGGAGCGGGCAATGACAGCATCGCCTTTGGCGGCCCATCGCTCAAGGTTGGGGGCAACGCGTCGATCAACATGGGGCCGGGCAACAACGGATATAGTCTCGCATCGCTATTCACGATTGGCGGCAATCTGCAGATGCAAGCGGGTGCTGGCAACGACCCGTTCAATCAACTCGGCGTGGCCGGTTCCTCCATTGGCGGCAATGCGACCGTTTTGGCCGGCGGCGGGAACAACGGGCTCTTGTTGCCTGCGGGACTCACAATCTTTGGCAATACGACTTATGTGGGCGGGACCGGCAGCGACGGCGTGATCGACGGGGCGGTAATAAATGGCAACCTGCTCTGTTTCTTAGGAGCCGGCAATGATCGTTTCATCTACGCCGCGGCCGCACCGATCGTTGGCGGCAAAGCGTTCATTTCAGGTGGGCCGGTGCTGAGCGATATCTACATTCCGCTGACAGCGCCCAGTTGGCCGAACACTGTGATCGGGTTCCCATGATCTATGGGTCAGAGCGACGTCAAATCGACCCCTACGGTACGCGGCAGCGCTACGAATTAACAAAAAAAGACCGCTGACAGCAAGTGTCAGCGGTCCGGGAGAGTCGGGCCGGCGGGATTTGAACCCACGACCTCCTGCACCCCAAGCAGGCGCGCTAGCCAGGCTGCGCTACGGCCCGATTTCGACTGGGCGACTCGGCAATCCTAGATATTGTCTGCGCGGCGGACAACCCAACTTGTCCGAGTCGAAATCCGCGGCTGAACCACTTGATCGGCCGGGCACTCCGACTACATAATGTCCGTGTCGCGGGATTGGCCTATCGGTTGGGCAACAGCTTCCCAAGCTGTCTAGACGGGTTCGACTCCCGTATCCCGCTCTCGAATGATGTTAGGAGACTGGCCGCAGTTCGCTTTTCACTTCGCTTCAACTTCTAACGACACAAAATTGCCAGACAGGTTCAACAGCGTCTGCCGAAGCCTTTTTCGAAGCAAGAATTTCAGTCGCGCATTTTCAGTTTCGAGCAACTGAGGCATTCTTAGGTCTTTCGGGTCGCCAACTGGCATTGCAAGCAAGAGGCGGCCTCGCCCCTGTTATCGGCAATCGCGGGCCTATGGTTTGAGGGTTTAGTGCCCATTTAGTGCCCCTGGCCTTTCGCAGCACCACATACGCGATCTGCTCTTAGCGTTCGATCGCATCAACAAAACGCTGGGCTGTAAAGGGTACGATGAGCAAGGCAAAGAAGCCGGTGAAAAAGCACAATGCACAAAACGCCAGGGCTGACTTCCACCATCCCTTGTACGCGAAGTAAAAAAAACCAAAGACGAATGTCCATAAGCCGGAGACGGTGCGGCCGGATCTTGTGATTCCACGGGCCGCCAGGGGTTCGCCACACCCCGGGCACACAATTGCTCGAATCGACACCTCGTGCTCGCAGGTGGGGCATTCCATCAGGCCATAAGGCCGTGGCTGTCCAAAGTCGAATGAGTTACCGGCAATGACGTCAGGCTGATTGCCCGCGTTGAAATCGAATAGGTTCGATTGCTCGGTTTGATTGATCCGTGGCGTAGTTATGGGCTCATCTCTCCAGTCGATTTCGCTGGCCCCTTCCGGAATTCCAGTCACCGAATCGAAGCGGATGCCACATTTGCAACGCACGAGTTTTCCGCCGACGGGTCTTTCGACTCGGTACCGAGCAGAACATGAGGGGCAAGAAAGTGTCGGCACGTCGCAACTCCGAAATGCGGAGGCTATCGAAAGTGACCGTCCAAGATATTGAGTCGCCCGTTATCCCTTCGCTGGCACAGCCGCCCGAGGCCTCAACTGAGTAACCGGCGGCGTCGAGTGCGGTTGCGTCTGAACGGCGATCACCTTCGGCGCCGGATTCGAGACCGCGTAGGCCAAGGTCAATGCCCAAATCAAGAGTGTGAGGCCGGGCATAAGGAACGACATCCCGATCGGGCCGGCGAACAGGTTCAAAACAAATATCGACGCGGTATTGCGGTGCTTGTTGGAAACGGCGCATGCGAAGGGAACGAAGTAAATTGCTGCGGAAAGGACGGCAATAAGAATCGAGAGTATTGCCGATGCGCCGTATTTGGCGATTGCTTCGCTGTTCTTTGCGAGATGGTAAACGGTGTACCCCATTCCGATCGCGACAACGATCGCAAGAAGGGTTCCACCAACGACGAGGACGGGAAGCCTGACCTGTTGCCAGAATGATCGCATGGGCGGTATCTCCGAGGTGCTGTTGTCGAGGATACGAGCCGCACTTCCAGAAGCAAGAAACTATGTCAAGCGTCGGCGAGAGAGACGCCGTCGATGGTGACGAGACTGTTCATGATGCACTCCTGAGAGCGGGCGACTGCCCAGGGGTGCTGTCAAGCAGATGGGACCCATGCGGGGCGATCTGTCGGAAAATGAACCAGACCCTCCCCCCTCGCGCAAAGGAGGTGCTACCTGGTAGCCTGCGGTTTCGGGCTGAAGAGCCCCTCAGGGAATAACAGTTGCTGGGCTTTACGGGCGGGGAAGCTGCGCGAAGTGCCGTCTTAATCAGAGATTCTCCTATGCTCGAAGAGCTCGGCATCACCGCCGATGAGGTGGCACAATCCCTTCGTAAAGCTGGCATTCAGGGTATTCGGAATACTGCGCGCTTTCTCAATCCAATTTGCCGATACGCATTGTCAGTCATGCCAACAGGATGCGCAATCGACCTGATTCAGGGCGATCGACTGCGCATGAGATTTGCTCATAGTGGCCCGGTCGAGTTCGAGGTGCCGGAGCCAGTGCTCCAGTTCCTTGAGCGCTTCCACGAGGGCCAGTATCCCGACTTGGAGATGCCGACTCAGCCGGGCAACGGCGGGAGTTCGCCATGACCGAAGAACAACTCAAAGCATTTGCCGAGTTTCGAAATCTCCCCGTTTATCTAGAGAATGATCCCCGCGCTGCATCAATTGCGGATGGTTATATCAAAGAGTGCTGCACGATTGATGAAGTACAAACATGCTTGGCCGATAAAACTCTCAGCCCGCTAGGGGCGCTTCGCGCCGGTCCTGATGGGCAGCAGCAGGTTGTCGCCTATTTCGGCAAAAAAATGGTTGTGCCTCAGCCATCGCAATGAAAGGCAGATGGTACACCACCCCGGCTGATTTTTTTGTGCAGCACCCCTAGATAAAACCAACCCCCAAGCAGATGGCCCAGGGGGTGGCCGGAAACCTGACAGTGGTTAAAAGTCTTGCTCTGTTTCGAGATCGAAGCGACTAATTACACCTTCGTCTCTTGCACTGAATGTGAGAACATTAGCTCTTGGCGGTAGAGTGGTTCCGGGCCAGTCAACCGGCGTTTTCAGCTGCGGCCGGAGAGTTGCGCGGATAGATAAGCGCGCTGGACATGCGCGCATTGGAAGCGCGCCATCTATCTCCGACACCCGATTCTGGAGTTGCGACGGAACCGTCACGGAGGCAATAAGATAAATGCGGGAGTTCGATGGCCCGTTCTGCGATATTCTAGCGCGGCGCGGCCTAATCAATGGTTATGCCAAGCGAAGTAATCTTCGCGCACCCTTAACGCCTAAAAGAGGACAAACTATGTCGCCCGCGCCCGCAACGAAGGCTCGATTGAAATGGCCATGGATTGTTGCTGGGTTTGCAGTTTGCTTCCTCTTCGGAGGGGCTTTTTTGTGGAGGGGCACGTACGACGAGTACCTGCACGATGGCTTTCATTGGGAGATAATTCCGGTGCAGATAGTCGTCGCTTTGTTGTTGACGTGGTTGATGGGACTTGGCGTTGTTGTTGCCACAATCACAGTTGGAATGGCTTTCTCGGCCGCCATCATGGCGCGGGTAGTAATCGACTGTCTCGACGACCCCACCCATCATAACCTCTGGCCGTTTGAGTTGGTTCTAGCGCTCGCCTTCGGCATCGTCATGAGCTCCCCTGGCGCTGCATCGGGTCGGCTGTTACGCTGGGCAACACATCGAAACCGAGCATAACAATCCGCTGCACCTGACCGGGGCGGGCGCGTCGTGTAATTTGAAGTCTGCAGGGCGTTTGCCCTGGCAGGTGAGCGAAGCGTTATGCGTCAGAGAATTGAGCGATGGCGGAATCTCAAACCACCGTTGACGCGCGTGCCGAGCTGGAGCGACTCTATTTCCATGATGCCGTCTTCCGCGCCATCGAACTTTCGTTCAGCGACTGCAACGCCCGGTCATGCAGGTTACACATTGACTACTATGATTGGGAAGGCAACGACGCCCGCCGGAAGCAAGATCCGAACGCCGCGTGGCAATGGCGATCGCTGGAAATTGGTTTCTCGTATCTGGGACATTTCGAATATTCGGCCCCAGACCTGCCGAATCGCCCGCAGGACATCGACCGAATTGAGTTCGACCACCAGCTTGCTGAGCTTCGGGCCAGCGAGGAATGGGCGCGGGGCTTTTGCGCTGAGTATAGGTCGCCACTGTTCGACGCCGAAGGTGGTCCGCTGTCGGTCAAGTTCATTACGCAGAACGAAAACGCAGATCGCGAGGGGTTTGTACTGGTGGTCGGCAGTGGCTGCAAACTCCGCTGGGATGTAAAGCCGCCGCTCATTGGACAAATTCACATCCCCATCGCACCGGACGCATAACCACTCGCTGCACCTGACCAGGGCGCGCGTGTCGTGTAGTTTGAAGTCAGCCGGACGTTTGCCCCGGCAGGTGAGCTTGGTGTTCGGCGGCAGAGGGCGCACTGATGGGCCGCGACATCGACCGCGTGATCGCCCTCGTCCGCAACCGCCTCCCATCGGTATCGGTCGTGCAGTGGCACAAGAAGCATCCGGGCGACGATGACGGCATCTGGTGGTTCCGGCTGCCGGGCGTCGAGCGGGACATCCAGTTGGAGTCGTCGTTCGGCACTTGCCCATTCTTGGTCGAGCACGACGACATGCAGTCCACCGCCGAGCAGTGGCGGGCGCAGTCGGTCGAGCAGGCGGCAGAGGCGGTCATCGGGTATCTGGAGGCGCGGCTCGCCCATCAGGCCCCAGACGCCGAACCAGGCGCTGCAGCAGACATCGGGTAGGTACCTTGGCATCGAATCCGAGTTCTGAAAGGATGATCGGCGGGACGTTTTGAAGATGCGGGGGCGGTCGTGAAGTTGAGTCGCCGAAAGGTAATTCTTGTTGCAGCCATCGCCCTGCTGGTTGTATTTGTCACTGTGCCGATGTTGGTTGGAACGCGCGTAGTGTCGAGCACCGATGCTATAAAGTGCTTTCCACGAAATACTTCCCGCTCAGACGTTGAAGCCGTGCTCGGGGCATCCAACCGCGTCATGCCTATTGTGTCTAGTCCTCCTGAGGTGATGTGCTTTTACAACACCTCCGATGGTTTTTTTGTCGCCCTATACGACGGCAATGGAATCGCGGCTTTTTGTTACGCTGAAGCCGACCCAGATTTTTTTCAGGGGTGGTGGCGTCGATTCAGGTGGGTCATGGGGCTCTGACTTTCGTTTCGTCATTTAGAAGCAAAGCCGGACCGGGACTCTTGCTTGCCCCGCTCCCCGGCCCATGCGACAATCGCTAGCGGGCCGCGAAGAAACGGAATGCGAGGTTAGTAGATTACGTAGAATGAAAAGTTCGCCGCTTGTTGGCACCAAAGAAACGGAAAACTACTCAACGACTGCCTAATCCATCTCCACGACCCCAACCCGAATGGCTGCTTCGCTGCCTGACATGCCGCCAAACCATCGAATGCCACCAAGAGGATTTGCTGAACTACACCCGGACGAAGTGGCCTCGTTGCTGCGATGAAACCATGTCCCTGTTCACTGACTCGGAATTTCCGAAGCAGCCAGCACCAGATGAAGCCGGGTGAGCCAAACCCCCATACGGATATCCCCCTCTCTCTCCCTCGCGGCCAAAACTGGTACAAGACCCAGTCTTGGCGCAAGGAACATATCACTAGCAACGCACACCTTCTGCGCGAAGTTCCGCCAACGCGTCACTATGATCCGCTCGCGCCTTGCTCCTCGTGCGTTCTTCCGCAAGCTGTTTGTTCATGCCCCCGGCCATCTCACAGGCCTGCAAGAATTCATCCACCCACGCCTGGGATGTCATGAGTAGGGCGCCGATGCGAGCGGTTTGAAGCTGAACGGTGTGCTTGCCCACACGGATACCGCGCGCCCACTTCTTTATTGTGTCGGGGTGTTTGCCAAGCTGTTTTGCGACCGCGCTGATACGAAGGTTCGGTATGTCTCGCATGTCGAAATCTCCTGGAGTGTTGTTGATCAATCCTATGTGGGCCTTCCCTGGCCGCAAATCAGAAAGTCCCGTCAATGATTGCCCGCACCGCGCGCCACTGATGCAAATATCGGCCGACACCCTTCCCGCCGTCTAACGTCGCATCGTAGGTGCGCCGGCCCAGGCTATCCGTCGTCAGTGTCAACACACCGAGGACGTAGGACCCGAGGCCCACGAGCACGAGTCCGCAGCCTGTATCGATCAAGTTCACGCATCGCCGTTTGCTCGCCATAACCACACCCTCCAAAATGGGAGGCCCGATTGCCCCCCTGCCCTCTGATCGCCCCTACGCCACCTGCCGACAGTCGCCGACCAATTCGAGCACCGCACCCATCGCCGTCCTGACTACACCGCGCAACGTCTCGACCGTGGCCGTGGGGTCCGCGAACTCGACCGACAACTGGTAGCAGTCGTCCTTGACCGCCAGGCCGACCTTCCGCCAGCCAAAGAACCCGCTGACGCGCAACAACGCCGCCCGCAGCTCTTGCCCGAAGTAAACCCGCTGGCCCGTCGCCTCGACTTGAGCCTGGAAAGGAACCCGCACCGTTTTCAGTTTGCTTGACATTGCCTGTTCCCCTGAAAGTGTCAGACTAACTCTATAGCCATAATACCGCTATCGCCACTATATGTCAATAGCCACAATTGCAAATATTGTGGTAATAGCCATATAATCTTTGTGGACTAGGAGATTTGCCGTGATGTTTGGTGAGAAAATGACGGAGTTACGAAAGGCCGCGGAATTGTCAGAGGCAAAATTGGCTGAAACGGCCGGCGTGGCCTTTGGAACGATCCGGGAGTACGTCATGGGCCGACGGGCGCCGTCCTATGACAACGTGCGCAAGATCGCCAAAGTGCTGGGGGTCAGCGTGGCGGCATTTGAGAACTGCACATTCCCGCATCAAACCCAGAAGCAGCCTAAGAAGCGCAGCAAGCGTTAGGCGGTTCGCAGTGTCTTGGATAGGCCGGATCGCAAACGTCAAGGGGTATGGAAGCCAAGCGACACACGTACCATCGAATTAGTGCGTAAGCAGAAGAAAAGATGAACTGGAAACTTGCTCATGAGCGGTAAGAAAGGCCAAGCCCCTCTGACGATTGAGCAGTTGAAGGCCGATAGCAGGCACTTCTATGATGCGCTATCGGCCGAACCAGTCTTGCCCAAGATCTTGTTAGGCCAAGCCCTCATCGAGCGACACCTACATGCAATGCTGATGGGGTTTGTGGTTGATCCGAGCTCCAACACGGCGTTAACTTTGTTTCATCACACGGGCCGGCTCGGAGACGTATTCGCGAAGGCACAATTGGCTTATTGTCTCGGACTGATTCCGCAATTTCTTTTTGACAACGTCTGCGCGTTGGGAGAAATACGCAACGCATTTGGCCATAGCCATAAAGCTCTCTCGATTGACGATGAACAAATCTCTGATTTGCTCAAGAAGATCACCTGGGAGAATTTCCACATGGAGACCGAGGGCCGGTATCTGACCGGCTATTATGGTACGTATGACATTGGCAAGACTAATTTGGACAGGCTCACGTATGCGATTTACTATTGCGTCAGTCTACTTTCTTGGATCAATGAATACGCCATCCAGCGGCTAAAGCCCGCGACTGACGTCAAGCGTCGGCCGCCGGGTGAAAGTATGCAATTAGTGCTGGAGATTCCCAACGTAGCTCCGAATGTGCCCGAGTAATATCACCCGGTTCGGGACATCTCCTCAAACTTGTGTCCTAGGTCCCAGATCAGCCTAGTTTTCCCTGGACAACCTTCTGGCGACTCTCATTGCGGAATTTTTGTTCCACTTCCGCGACCCGGGTATCAATCCACCGCTGGAGCACGTCCAGCTCCCTTTTTGCTCCGTCCTCTATTATTTTTTGCACCTTGCCCTCATTGGCAGCGAGCAATGGTGCAAGTTCGCTTGTCCTCTGCATATCGTGCGGCAAAAACTGTTCGCCGTAACGTCGAGCGGAGGTCTTGGCTTCTTCCGGGAAGGCTTGCGCGTAGAGGGCACGTAGCGGCGGCGGGATTGCACCGAAGTTATCGCGGCCCATCTCTCGGGCCGTCAATGCGCCCTGTCGTTCGCCGGGACTCATCCAGGCCAAAGCGATTTGCGCATTCTCCGACGCCCCGTACTGCTCTCGGGCCGGCCCGGCTTGCGCCCGCATCAAGTTGGCGCGGGATTGCGTCTGTTGTGCCACTAGCCCTTGAAGCTGTTCCAGTTGTTGGCCTTGGAGTTTCAAAATCTCCGCGCGGTCAAAACCATTGCGGGCTTTCATCGCCTGGTTACCGAGATGCCCCGCGCTTTCCTCGACCATCCCGACGGCGCGATTCGCCCCGGCTGCCGCGCGGTTGGCTTCGACGATCTTTCCCAACGCATCGGCTTGCCCAGTTCGCGACACCGAGTTAATTTGTGACCACATAGCCTGGCGGCCTTCCGCAGCCCCCGCTTCTGTGTGCGCTCGCATTGCGATCGGAAGGCCGCGGGTCGCGGCTGCGAGACGCACGTTGCCGATCTCTCCGGCTCTCTCCGCATGTGCCTTCTCATACTCAAGATCTTCAACGGCTCGAATTCGATCGAATTGATTCTCGCCGGGAAAGATGTCGAACGGCCCGAGAGCTTGCCGCATTCCTAAACCCAGATTGCTCCAGAATCCCCGCTTGTATCCACCTTCGTTTTGGAGCCATGGGTTCGCAAGATTGCTGGTGGCGCGTATGAACCCTCGGGCCGTGTGGGCAGCGGCAGCCGTGGCGACGTAACCCGTAGCGCTCGCCGCCAGTCCTGCGAGTCCCGGCCCCTGTTGATTCGGATCGGGATACCGCTTCGGGTCCACCTCATGTAGTTTCTGCGCTACGTCTTTATTGAATGCGGCCCGATCGATTCGCGCGGTCACCGCTGTTTCGACTTGATCTTGATAAGTGGGATTCGGATTTTTGTACTTCCCCGGATCGCGGGCATACAGTTCTTCGCGCAGTCGGTCCGTGAACGCATCATGGGCCTGTTTTTTGTCGGCAGCAAAAGTGGCCAGATATTGCAAAGCGGTGCCAGGGACGGGCTGCCCCGGTGCGGCACCACGGCCGATCGCTACGGTCAGATTCTGAAGCGCGAGCGTAAGCTGTCTTTGGTCTACGGAATACTGCGATGGTTTGATTTTCGCCATTATGCTCTCTCTTCCTGGGCAGAAGGTTCGGGGGTTTGGAATTCGGGTTGAAGCTGTTGTCTGTTACTCGGTGATTACGACTCGGCACTAGCAGCAAGGTCTTTCAATTCCTTCTTGACTATGGCCATGTGATCAGCCAACCGTGGCAGACTTCCGCGACCAATGGCATCTCGAAGGTCCATCCGGTCGGGGCTGTGCTCGCGGATCGCTTGCGTGCGCTCACGTACGATTTGCTCCGGATCGGTCGGGCCTGTGGGCGCCAGACCCTCGGGTCGTGTGAGTCGCAACAATTCGATCGCGGCCTTTAGCCGGCCCGGGTTAGTGGGATCCTTGAACGTCTCTTCTATGACCGCCAGAGCCTGCGTGGTCAGTGCCCGCAACTTGTCACCGCTGGCGGCCCATATCTCCTGCCGGCGAGCGTTTAGCGCGGCCTGGAAGTCAGGGTCATAGGTCCGCCAGCGCCAAACGGTGGTACGTGATAAGTTGAGTTCCTTCGCAACATCGCTATCAATCTTTCCGCTTGCGAGGGAATCGACGGCGCTGAGTTGTTGAGTGGTCAACTCGGTTTTGGGTTGCAACCCGTTGCGGGCGGTTTCATTCGTCGTTTTCATGGTTTCCTCGTGCGTGAGCGGAGTTAGTGAAAGAAGCGCATAAACTCCCGCCTGAATTGGCCGGGGTTGTGAACAGGTCAGGTTGCGTAGAAGGCCGGCGGCGGGTGGGTCCTTCGATTACGGTGGTAGTGAGATCGGCCGATTCCACACGAACTCGCTTCACCTGCCATCGTCCGCCACGGCCGACCCAGCCCCACACCTCGAAAGCACCGCCGGCCGCGAGCCAGGTCCGCAATGCGGGCTTGCTCTTGGCCTTAGTGAGACGATTCGTGATATGGCCGATCACCGTGACTTGGACAAGCAAGAATGAAGGCTTTCGATGCCCCGTGACCGCAATCACGTCTGCGAAACCGAACAGGTCGCGCCGGCGATTGACGCGCGGTAGCCAGGACTCGACAACCGCGGCCGTGTAGCCACTGCGCCGGAGGAGTTCCAGGGTTCGGGCCGTGGGGGTCATGCGATTCCCCGAAAGGAATGCGGCGGCATGACGTTTGTTTCACTGTTTAAGAACGCAATAAGTTGAGCTTCGTCCTCTTTCGCGATGCGCATTCCCTGTATCGGGTAATCGTCTAGGCTCGGCGGGTTGCCATTAAATACGTTGATGTTTTTTGCGAGGTAGGAGAGTGAGTGCCCGTTCTTTTCGGCCACAAATGGGTCAGTGTTAGCCAGATAGTTTTTCACAACTCCACGGAACCGCTTTATGTCCCGGCCCAGGGCTTCGAGAATCATTCCCGCATGTTCGGAGTCGGTGGGCGTTAGGGCGTAATCTTGTCCCCGTATTTTCCTCCAGCGCTCGCAGAAGAATAAGAGCGCATCTTTTTGGGTCTGCCTCAACTGACGGACTTCATCGACAGAGATTCCGAATGCCATTGCTTCGGCTTCGTCCATTTCGGCAGGAGTGCGTTTGCGACGTCGATGGGGCTTTACGCCAGCATCAATACAAAACTGGTCGCAATCGGTGTAATTGTCGGCCGTGGCGACTTGAACCTCATCCTCCCAACGTTTGTTGTTCAGCCAAGTGGAAGCGTGCGGAATAAACTCCACCTCCCCGCGGTTCCAGGGGGACGAGAGTTTTTGTCGTTCGACCGCGGCGACGATGGTTTCAACGAGGTCGGGATCAGGAGCAATCGCCATCCATACGGCGGCAGCTTTGGCCTTGGCAACTTTACGCGGGTAAACTTTCCAGAATTTCACAAAGTCGGAGTTGTAGTCGTCGGCATCGCTAGGAACGGGCATAGGCCGCTGTTTAGGTTCGGCCTGAAACCGTGAGGAGACCTCGGCCTCCAAATCGGTGGTCGGGGCCGGCCGCGCTGACCTATCTTTGGTTTTAATTGGGGGTGCGGGTGCGGGTGCGGGTGCGGGTGCGGGAGTCACGTTATTTGTATTCAAATGATTTTCGTTTGTATCTATTTGTATCGGCGGCTTGTCCCATCTCGCGTTTATGGCATCGCGGCGAATATCACTGATTGTTTTTCCCGCCTTTCTTCGTTCGGACTCCCGCTCTGCACGTAGTCGGACGTAATGCGGCGCATGGTCAAAGTAGTCATGGATGACCCATGTCTCTTCGTTGAGATCAATAAAACGCAAACGCTTTAGTGCCGCAAAAAGAACCCCAGGCTTGCCAGGCCATTCGGCCGCGTCCTCGACCTGCTGGGCCGTGCCCAGGCCGGGATCACCGCATTCATTGGCTACGTCCCACATCGTTTCCAGAAGGCCGCGGACGTAGGGCTTGGGCAGCTTTAGAGCTCGTATCAAGCCCTTGAATTTCACGTTTCGGTCAAGGCATGGTCGCGCCACAGTTATAGCCCCACCTGCGACAACCGCTTCACTTCGGTGTCGGGAACAAACACTCGCTTACCGATGCGAATTGCTTTGATTTGGTTTTGCAACACAAGTCTTGAAAGTGTTTCCCGGCATAGACCGAGGAACGTTGCAGCGTCTTGCAACGACCACGGTGCCCCCTCGGGGTGGTTTGCAACTTTGGCTTGCTGCAGGGTAGAAATCGACGGCATGTCTCCGGCCCTCGTTGTAATGACTTGCGGGCGTTTGCGCACAATTGTGCAAAGTCGCCTAGAGCGCAGGCGTTCCAAAATCGTCGAAAGCCATCCGAAGCGGAGAAATAATGTGCTGTCTCGAAAAAATGTCCGAAAAAAAGTGGTGCGTGATTACTAGCTGAAGTGCGATCTGTGAGGCCGCAAGCATAATACGCCCATCGGGCGGCGTGACAGCGTGGAAACTTTTAGCGCACCCGTTCCAATGCACCCCGCAGGACGTCGGCCCTGGCGGTTAGGTGGCTGTAATGCCGGTGCAACATCGCGGTTCCGCGGTGACCGAGTAATTCCGCGACGTGAGTATCCGGGACCCCGGCGGCCAGCGCACGCGTTGCGAATGAATGGCGGAAGCCATAGGCGCGAACGTGCAAGCCGGTCGCTTTCTTCAATCGCCAGAGCCGTTTCACAATGCTCATTCGCTGGAAGGGCTGTTGCCGTTGATTGCGAAAGATAAACCCCTCGCCGTGGATCCTGCGTTGTTGCTCGACAAGCTCCATCCCTTCTTGTGGCAAATAGATCGTGCGGCCGTGTCCCCGGTGAGCCGTTTTGTGGCGCCGCAGAACTATGCAGCTCGAATCGGATCGCACCATGGCGAAGGTCAGTGACGCGCCTTCCATCGGCCGGCAACCGGTCAGCCAGAGGAAACGGAGAAACGCATTGAACCCGGCGTCGCGGGCCGTGTGGCGCATCAACTCCGCGAATTGCTCAGACGTGACGGCGGCCGACGCGCCGGCTGATTCCTTCGGCGGTAAGCGGATGCCGCGAAGTGGATTGACTGGCAGCAAACGAGCGCGATCGGCAGCCCAATTGAAGGCCGTGGCGATCGTTCCAAGTGCATTGTTCCGCGTTGAATTGCTCCACGTCGGCCGGCGTGCCCAGGCTTCCACGTTGGCCGTGGTGAGTTGACAGGCGGCGACTGACCCGAACACCTCGACAAATGGCTTTAGGAACCGACGGTAGAACGCCAGGGTGATCGGAGCAACGCGGGTTTGCGTATCCGACTGGAATGCCGCCAGGACGTCCGCAACGTTGATATGCGGGTCGGTAGGTCCATCGGCACCGAGGAGCTTGTGCCAGGCCTTCACCGCGTCCGTGCGGTTTGCTCGACCTCTGACGTTTAATGCGATCTTGCGACCGTTGATCGTGACGTACCACGCATTTTTGGCAGAGCGGTACCAGGGGGCTGACGGACGAGACATTGCACTTCCTGATTGCAATGCGGTTTAGTGCCCGTTTGGTGCCCCGCGCACGAAATTCCGGGCGGAAATGACCTAAGACAGACGGGTTCGACTCCCGTATCCCGCTCTCGAATGATGTTAGGAGACTGGCCGCAGTTCGCTTTTCACTTCGCTTCAACTTCTAACGACACAAAATTGCCAGACAGGTTCAACAGCGTCTGCCGAAGCCTTTTTCGAAGCAAGAATTTCAGTCGCGCATTTTCCGATTCAAGGACCTGATCATCCTCGGTACGCCCAGTGACATGCAGAACGCCATCGACCACTGAGGATCGCTTCAAGAAGCGATCGAGTGCATTGCCCGGTCGGAGCGTGTAGTTGTAGAGCCGTCCATGGAGCACACCGACGTTAAAGCAGAGATTGAACAGCTCCAAAAGTGCGATGTCCTCGCAGCCTCCCGGATGCCGGCGGTAAATATCGCTTTCAGGCCAACCACCGACGAACTGAAATGCCGCACGCCGAAAAAGGCACGTGGTTGCCAAGCTATTCGCGATTGCTTCATAACGTGTCGGGTCAAGGTTTATCCCGAGATTGGGTAGCACTTTGATCGCGTCGTAATCGTTCGTTTGATTGAATGCCTCCACAAGCAGTTTCAGGAAATCTGGATGATAGGTGTCGTCTTGGTCGAGGAAAGTAACATATTGGCTTTCTGTCCTGCGCACGCCTTCGTTGCGAGCAAATGATCGACCGCGGTTTTCCGGAAGCTCGATCACGGTCATATTGCTTTGATTTGCGGTGAGCTTGCGAGCCAACTCTCGGGTGGCGTCCGGCGATGCGTCATCGACGATTACCAAGTGATAGTCGCTAAATGTCTGGGCCTGCACGGACGCGACGGCCGCCTCTAAATAGGGCTCGGCGTTGTAGCACGGAATGACAACGGTGCAGGTGGAGCTCGGTGGCATGTCTATCAATCGCCGCACGGGCAAAAACTTGCAATTGAACGTTACAAACGCGCAATTAGTTTTGCCGACTTCACAAAGTTCTCATCATTTTGCCAGGGCTTTAGAGATTTGCAAGTCCGGTCATACACGCGACTTGGCCCCGGCGGGATTGGCTTGGCCGTTGCCCGTTGATGCGATTTCCTGCGACATCATTAGTGGGCTACGCGTTGATTGCAAATACTGCGCGGTCAGGGGGATGTTTGTCAGAACCTCATTAACACCGACCTGGGTGAGGTCCTCCAAACACTTGGCTGGCAGTGGCTCGATAGACCACCGAGTCAATATGACCTGTAGATCCGGATCGCTGGATCGTAGTCTCTTGCAAAGATATCGGGCATGCCCAATCGGACACGGCGCAGATGCACCCACAACTACAATGGCGGGCGAAAAATTCTTGACTTGCGCAAGTAGTTCCGAAGAGAGTACTGAACTGGACACGACTTTGATATTCCACAGTTTGGGGTCCAACTTTGCCGCAAGAAATTCCAGCGCCAGCGAATCTGCTGCGCCATCTGCGGGCACAGCGAGCACATGCACGCGTTCATCGTCAGGCGTTTGGACTTCCTGGTCCAACTCGTGCGGCAAAAGGTCCAACTCATCCGCAATCTCGCGAACTGAATAGTCCACAAACTCGGCGTCCGACTCAGACAGTTCGTTTTCGTTAGCCGCGTGTTGAGCCCGACCTAAGGCTGGGATCAAAAGATCATCTCGGGTTGCGTCTGGCGTTCGGGCCGTTGCGTACTCAGTTGCAATCTCGCGGGCTTCGTCTCGGTCGCGGGCCATGAGGCGCTGATAGAACCGGTCGGGCGGGGGCAGCGGTTCTTCGACGCTCAATAAGACGTCGAGATAGCCGAGCTGGGGCACATTTTTTCCCAGCACGAGCAAAACCGCAGTGAGCGGACCCGAGAGAACAAGGCCGATCGGGCCCCAGAGGAAGGCCCAAAACGCGGCCGAGAAGATTTGTGCGACCTCAGACATGCCAAGGCTGTGACCCAAAAGTCGTGGCTCAACGACGCTGTTGAGAATTAGCTCAAGTGCAACATAGGTCGCGAGAACTTCCAAAGGTTCGCGCCACCCGTCAGACAAAATCATCGTCGCCAGTACCGGCGGGGCCAATCCAATCCACGCGCCGATGTAGGGAACGTAGCGCATCAGTCCAGCCACGAAGCCCCACAAAATCGCATATGGGACGCCGATGATGAGTAGTGCGACTGCCAGCACAACGCCCAACATCGAATTGATCAGAAGCTGCATTTGCAGATATCGGCTGATCCGCGAGCCGGCGTCATCCATGGCTTTGGTCGTCGTGGTCATACGCCGCGGGCCAATGAGACGCAACACCCGGTTGCGCATGTCCTCGCGGTTGAGTAAAAGAAACACGACGAGAATGAAGGTGAACGCACCTTGTGCGAGAACTTCGAAAACGGGACCTGTGACGGCCCACACTCCCGCCAACCAGGAAGGCCGTTGAGTCGTCAGGATGACTGGTACGGGTTCCCGGGCTTCGGAAGCTGTTGGCGACCGCAACACTCCTTCGAGATCACGGAACATTTTCCCGAGGCCGCTGTGGGGATCGGCGGCGAGCAGATGATTGACCGTGGCGACCTTAGCCACAATGCGATCACTGTTTTGTTTTTCGGGGAGTTCTTGAACCAACGCATTGACTTGGGAAGTGACGACCCAACCGACAAACACGACCACCGCCAGCGCAAGCAAGACTACGATAGTCACGGAGAGCACGCGACCCAATCCGATTTTTTGTAGTCGCGAGACGATTGGGCTGAGGATAAACGCCAGAAATGCAGCGAGCGCCAGGGGAATAATAATCGCGCGGGCCCAGTAAAAGACCCCAGCGACGATCACGAACAGGATCGCGCTTGTGAGCGCGGTCGTCGCTTGTGCGACCTCTCGCCGGTAGGCCACGCCCGCCACGATTTTTCTCCTTGGCCATATTTGCGGCGATGAGCGATTAGTGCAATCGACGTGCCGCCAGCCGTCTCGAGTCAGGTATACGGCACTGGGTTTGCTCTATCTTATGCCAATTCCATTTGCGCTAGCTCTGGAGGAGTTGCCATGGCGAAGTGTGAAGTCTGTGGCAATGAATACGACAAAGCATTCACGGTGACGTTGGCCGGTCAAATGCACACTTTTGATTCGTTCGAATGCGCCGTGCACCGCTTGGCGCCGTCGTGCGAACACTGTGGTTGCCGAGTTCTCGGTCACGGCGTCGAGCGTGATGGGATGATCTTCTGCTGCGCTCATTGTGCGACATTGGCGGGCGCTAAAGGCTTGAAAGACCGCGTCTAGAGGAACACATCATGCCCGGACCGAACGACCCACCACTGCCGCCAACTCCACCCGATCGGCCGACACCACCGCCGCGACGAGAAGATGCACCGCCCCGCCCGGGAAGCGTTCCGGAAGAACCGATGGCGCCAATCCCTGGCCCTCCGGCTCCGCCGCCACCGGAGCCGCTAGCGCCTCCCACATGGGGTTAACCCGACAAGTCATTTAGCAAAAAAAACCACCCACCCGCGTCGCCGGGTGGGTGGCAAAGTCAAACATGGTCGGACGGTTGTTGATCCTTATGCAAGTGCCGTTCAACAGTCGTTGATCAGACAGCCGTTCGACCGAAGTAATCCATCGCAATCTCCGTGCCATGATGGGGCCAAAAGTTCAGACGCAAAAACATAGGGAGTTTTGGGGCCAGACCATCGCTCCCGAGGCAGCCAGCGCGGCCCCGGGGCACTTCCTCGCGCAGGTCGCTTCCTACGTAATTTGGCCAAACTGGCATGGCTCATGCCCAACGGTCTTGATCGAGCACGAGAAAAAAACGGGGCATTACGATGTGGTTGCTGAACATTTACCGTCTGTTTCGCGATGCTATTGTCAAATTCTTTTGGGATAAAGCCCCCCGCCTCGGTGCGGCGCTGGCCTTCTACACCGCGTTGTCACTCTCGCCTCTGCTGCTCATTGTGATCGCAATTGCCGGAGTAGTCTTCGGTGCGGATGCGGCGCGCGGCGAGATTTCGACCCAAGTTCATAGCCTCGTCGGTGAAGAGGGTGCAAAGGCGGTCGAGGCTATGTTGCAAAACAATCAGTCGCAAGCGAGAGGGCTGTTGGCCACCATTATCGGCTTGGGGACTCTGATAGTTGGTGCGACGGGTGTGTTTGCTCAGTTGCAGGATGCGCTGGATAGTATCTGGGGCCAGCCACCGGGCCAAGCAGGAGTGGGGCTTTGGGCGATGCTGTGGGACCGAGTCCTTTCGTTCTCGATGGTCTGCGGCCTAGCGTTCTTGTTGCTCGTGTCACTTGTATTTAGTGCCATCATCACCGGTTTGGGTGACGCCATAAATTCTTGGTTCCCCGATGCTGCGCTTTGGATGCAAGCGCTCAACGCAGTTATGTCGTTTCTGTTGACCGCGGCGATGTTCGCGATGATCTTCAAATTGCTCCCCCACGCCCGGCCAGCCTGGTCGGACGTATGGTTTGGCTCGCTGATCACAGCCGGACTTTTCACGGTGGGCAAAGCGCTCATCGTGGTGTACTTGGGCCGGGCTGCAGTCGGCTCGGCATATGGTGCGGCCGGTTCATTTGTAGTTTTGTTGGTGTGGATTTATTACTCGACTCAAATCCTCTTGTTCGGAGCCGAACTGACAGCGGTCTATTCCTCGCGGCATGGCACCGCCCATAAAGCCTCCACGACCGCGGCAGGGCTGCCCCAAGAGAATGGCCGTCAGAATGGATCGACCGCGGATCGGCCACGAGCCGTAGTCGTAAAGTAAAGCCTCCTTTAGGCTTTAGTCGGCACACAACTTGCACAATTTGTGTGTTTGGCCCAAAACTAAAACTCAGTTGCTAGGAGGGTGTGGTATGAACGCCCGACCAACGAGTATTGATGCGACCTCTCACAACAATTGCAAAAGTGCCGAGCACGCCATTGCATCAGCCGCGGAAGGCGGAACGGGTGCAATTCTTGAACGGCTGAATGTGCTGGAACAGGAGTGGTCATCAGGGCAGCTCGGCAAACTTACTGCGGTCGCCGTCATCGCGGCCGGGTTCGCGTCAATTGGCAGCGATCGCATTCGTCGCTTACTGCTGCTCGCGGGCAGTGGCATCTTAGCCCATTCGCTTATTACGCGCCGTGGCGTCGTAGACCGAATGTTTGAGCACTTGGGCTTTCGCCCGCACTCTGAAATCGCCTGCGAGAAATTAGCACTGCGAGCACTTCGCGGCGATTTCCACGGCTTGCCTACACTCCACGACGTGGAAAACCGTGAAGAGATCGATCGCTTCGAAGGTGAAGGCGGTATGGTGCGTGCGCCGGAAGACTCAAAGCTTGGATTGCACGAAGCCGCCAAGGAGCTTCTCGCCACCGTGCCTGCAGATGCCGGTTGAGGCAATAGGCACGCGGATTGCATAACTATCGACATGCGCCCGCAAGCCCTCCGCCTGAAGCGAGGTATCAACCATGCCCATTACGAGAGATGGGAATCCCACGACATCAACACAGACGCAGAATGGGCGTTCCGATCAAAGCACGATCACTGAGCTAGTAGCTGGCATCGTTAACGATGCTCAGACGCTAATCAAGCAGCAGTTCGCCATGTTGCGAGCGGAAGTGAAGCAGGATGTCTCGCGAGCCACGCAAGCAAGCAAGTTCCTCGGTATTGGAGCCGGGCTTGCGGGCATCGGCACGCTTTTTCTCGCAATTGGTGTGGTCTATCTGCTGCATTCGCTCTTTGGGCCAGATCTCGCCCTGTGGGCTTGCTGGGCAATTGTCGGGGGCGTTTTGACCGTCGCCGGCATCGCTGCGTTCTTCGTCGGGCGCAACTATTTGAAAACTGTCACACCCCTGCCCGATCAAACGATTAACGCCTTCCAGGAGAATTTATCATGGATCGCGAATCACCCGAGCTGATTAAACAAGGCATGCAAGATACCCGTCAGTCGCTGACGGATAAGGTGGCGGCCTTGGAACAACAGGTGTTCGGCACCATCCACGATGCGACCTCGGCAGTTCACGAAACTGTCCATTCGGTGAAAAATGCCATGAACGACACAATCTCCAGCGTCAAATCGACCTTTGACATCAACAGCCATGTGCGGGAACACCCTTGGGCAATCGTCGCTGGAGCGATGGTCGCGGGGATCGCTACTGGCTACCTCGTGGGCGCGGGCCGCAAGGAGAGTACCTCAAACGCCGCTGATCACACATGGGCATCGGCGAGCCGATCCCAGGCGGGGTCGTCAGGAACGTCCGCTTCGTCCACGGGCACGGGCCGTTTTGGTGGTATGTTCAACGACTTGATCAATATGGCTCAACAGGAGTTTCGCAAGATCACGGAGAACGCCTTTACCACCCTCGCCGCCGCGGTGAAACAGAACTTGAACACGGGAATTCAGAACCTTGTGGAAAATGGATTATCATTCTCCGGCTACAAGAATGAGTCAGAAGGCGACGACGAGCAGAACGGCCATCACAATGGCCGCAATCGCCATGAAGCGCGGTTTTAACCGCCTGGCAGATTTGGCACGTAAGCTGCGAATGAAAATACCCACGCGTCATGGGGACATGGCGCAAAACTCAACAGTCACCCGGATGAAAGGAAGATGCGATGACGAATACCAAGGACAACCGAAACACAGGCACGATCGACAACGCGACCGATCGCAGCCGCAACGTCAACGACAATAGCGGTGGTGGCTTCGGTGGCAACCGGGGCACCCAAGGTACGGGAACTCAGTCAGGCACTCCGGGCGCGACGGGTACAAACATCATCGACTCGGTCAAAGAAGGCGCCAAGAACGTCGCGGACACCGTGACGGACTTCGCAAGCGACGCCAAGAACCGTGTCAATGATTGGACCTCCGGCGCCGGCGACATGGCTAAGAATGCTTACGAGTGCACGACCAATGCAGTCTCGACATTCGGCACCGAGGCGACGGACTTCATCAAGAAGTACCCGATTCAATCCGTTGTGGTTGGATTCGGCATTGGCCTGATCCTCGGTCGGGCCGTGCGAACGTAAGACAGAATCGCTATTCAGCAAACAAAGGCGTTGGTGGAGTACCGCCAACGCCTTTGTTATGCGCGATGAATTACTGGCCCTGCCATCCGAACCTCTTAGCGGGAGCAATCGGCGGCCTCTAGCGAGATCCAAGCAAAGGGCCGAGTCAAAGTACTTCCACAAGGCGGCCGTCTTAGATCCTAGCCAAGGGCTCCTCGTGAGTCGCCGCGTTCATGAAGTTGGGTGTTGGACACGGCGCAACAAAAAACGAAGGCATGACCAGTTACGTCATGCCTTCGTTCATTTAACCGAATCGCTGGATTTAGCAGCGATGACGACGGCCACCGTGGTGCCGACGTCCGTGACCGGAATCACAGCAATCGTTGCAGCAACCGCCACAGCCCCAGCCACCGTAGGCCATGCCGTAGCCGCCGCCGCAGCCGCCACAGGTGTTGCAGCCACCGCCGTAGCCACAGCTATCGCAGCCGCCGCCGCAGCTCGAACAGCCGCCGCCCATGGCCATGCCCCCCATGCCGCCACCGTAGGGCATTCCACCCTGCATCGGCTGACGATACATGCCACCTTGGCCGTACCACATGCCTGGCTGCTGACCCTGCTGGCCTTGCGGCTGGTTCGGATGAGCACCTGGCTGATTCTGCGGATCGGCCGGAGCCTGGTTAGCCGCGGGAATCCGCTCGTTGGGACGATCGTCTTGGGCAAACGCCGGTGTCGAGAAAGCGACCACGACCGCCAAAGCGATCAATGCACCAAAGAAAACGCGGTTCATCACTCTTTCCTCCAATTCAGACTTTCGAAAGTCAGTGCCCAGTGCACTGGCACCCCGTTAGTTGCAAGTGGTATGCCGGCATGAACCGCAAATCAAGCACATAATTCCCAAATCCCGCGGCTTTTTTCGCTCCGGCACCCCGTTTGCGATTCTCCCCGTGGAACCGTTGCTGTTGTCTGCAAAGGACTTGTGGTCACAATTCCAAGAGATTTGCCCATGCGTCAGGCCCGGCGATGGCTGCGAAATATAGCCATTTTTCTTGGTGGGCTAGCGTTAGTTGGGCTCATCGCTGCCCATTTCGTTCTCAACTCCGCCTATGTTCGGGGCCTCGCTTCTCGGCAACTTTCAGAGCTTTTAGGCATGCCGGTCGAGGTAAATCGGCTGCATTTGGGCACCTCTATCTCGGCCAATTTGAGAGTTCTACAGCCCGACAACAGCCCGCTGGCTGGAGCGCAATTCATCGCGATCGACTCGGCGGATGCTGATGTGTCGCTTCTAGACATTATCCGCCGTCGCGTCGAACCCAGCCGCCTGATTCTGCGTGGTGTAGCGGTCCTCGTCGAACTCAACGCTGATGGGTCAATGGTTACCCAGTTGCCACACAACAAAGCGAGCGGCAGCCCGATTCCTTCCATCCAATTGGAGGACGCTCGGTTAACGGTTCGGCAACCAGGGCGCCCCGAATTTGAGCTAACAGGGATGTCGGCCGATGTCCGACCAAATGAACAAACACTGGTCATTAGTGGAACCGCTAACGATCCGCACTGGGGAAATTGGCAACTGACGGGCGAAATCTCTCCGCGGACCAACACTGGCCGGCTCGAAGCGAATTCCGAGCGTTTGAACCTCGACGTCGCCCTTCTTCGCTCATTGCCAATGGTGCCGGAAGAAATCTGGAATCAAGTTCAACCCAGCGGACCGGCCAGCGGGCAATTGAAGCTGTGGATCGAAGCCAACTCCATTCACTATTCCGCGGACATTCGCCCGCATGATGGCGCGCTCAAACTGCCGCCGATCGATGCGGTCGCCGAACGAATCTCGGGCGAGGTCCGCATTCAGGACCTGCAGGTCGAACTGATCAACTGCAAGGCGGCAGTGGCCGGCGGGGCGGTGAACCTAAACGGAGTAATGGACTTTGCTCCGGAACCATCAGTCGTTCACCTGAAGGTGGGTATCGACGGGGCCGACGTGCGGCAACTGCCACACTCCTGGGGTCTGCCACCCCAACTCGAAGGCAAGCTCCGGGGGTCTGCAGACCTTAGCGTGCGGCTACCGGCCAATGGACCGATCGAAACCAGTGGCGACGGTGACGCGGTGATTCAACAGGCGAAAGTCGCTGGCACGCCCGCAGAGATTCGCCTCAAGCTACGCAGCCATGGCCGAGGTTACCGCTTCGACCAGGATCAGCAGACGGCCCCGAACGATAGCCGCCGGCCTCCGGACGCGGGCCGTGTCTTTTTGATGAACATGCGGCAACAACCGCAGAAACCGCCTCCACCAACTACCCTCGATGTCAAAATCACACTGCCGGATGCTGAGGTCGCCGAACTTCTCCAACGATTTGACCTTAAGATTCCGTATCGCGTGAGCGGCAAAGTCTCCGTGAATGCAACTATGACCATGCCGCTGTCCGGCGCGGCACCAAATGAGGTCGTGCGCTTCAGCGGCTCAGCGAAGTCCGTCGCCATCGCAGTGGAAGGACTGACGATTCGTGGTTTGACGGCACAAGTAGTTTACCGCGACGGCCAATTTGATCTCACTTCGCTCCGCGGGCACATCGCGTCCGCGGCAGAAGGCACACTATCAGGGACGGCCCACGCCTCGATGACGCCGCGGGGCGACCTGACCGCGCGACTCGATCTGATTGATGTGCCGCTAGCGGAAATCGAAAAGGCGATCCCGGGTCTGACCTTGCCTGTGCAAGGAAAGGCATCCGCCAGTGTGGACGCGCGCGTGCCGCTCGACCAAGCCAGCACACCGGCAGCGTGGACCGGATCCATCCAATTCGATGCGCGCGAATTCCTTGTCGCTCAACGTCGAATTCACGATGCGCGACTGGTGGCCAAAGTTAGGAATGGAGCAGCCGCGATTTCGCAGATGAACTTCAAGGTCGAAGAAAATCCCATCTCAGTTTCCGGACAAGTGAACCTGGTTCGGCCATACCACTTTGAGTTGACCGCCAAGACTAGTGGCCCCGCACGCACCGATCTTCATCGCCTATTGCCGGAATTGCACTGGAACGAACCGCTAAATGGCAGACTCGAATTCGACGCGCGCGCGAGCGGCGATCTTGATTCGATGACCTATGTCGCGTCGGGACGGGTCAAATTGGCTGACCTGTTTGCGGGCCCAGGGAACGAAGTGAATGCCAGATGGGAGATGAATTCAGAACACCTCGTCGTCCGTGACTTGTCGGCGATCGATGGGGCCATCGCAGGTCATGCGGACATTCCGTTTTCGAATGCGCGGGCCGGCGACTTCTCACTGGCCCTATCAAACGTGGATTCCGCCTTGATTGACAATCTGGTGCCAGACCTTCCGATTCGGCTCGCGGGGCGGGTCTCCGGCCACCTCACCGGCACCTTCCCCCGCGGACCCCAACGGCGGCCAACGGCTAAGCTGGAACTTTCGGGCGAACGCCTCACTGTAAATCGATTCCCCACAAATGACGTAGCTGTTTCGATGAACGTCGATTCAGATCGCGCCACATATCGAGTGGTCGGCGGCGCATTAGGTGGGCGCTTCGAGGCGAGTGGCCGATATCCTTTGACTGGGCAACAGAACATCCCAGATGACCGAGGCAGCTTTCGCCTGACCAACGCAGATCTTGGCCGTCTCGCTCGTGACTTGAACATGCCCGCACTTGCGCCTTTGCGCGGACGATTCGATTTCGGCGTTGAATTTGACGAGGACATGACGGCCGGCAATGGGCAACTGAGCGCGCGTGGTCTTAAGTGGGGTGATGCGAGTCCTCCATCAGCCATCTCAGCCTCTGTGGTTGTCCGCGAGGGTTCGATCGGCATCGACAATATCGATGGCACGTTGGCGGGCGGACGTTTGCGCGGGCGTGGCACCTGGAATCGCCGTGAACCCGACCGCAGCATGATGATCCTGACCTTGGATCGGGCTAGTGCCCGACAACTCGCTGCGCCGTTCAGTACTCTGGCCGGGCATGCCGAAGGCGATGTATCGATGACGCTGCGAACGCGTTTTGGACGCAACTTGCATGGCTCGGCTCAGATCTTGCTCACCGGTGGCAGACTGTTCGGAACGTCAATTCCCGAGCTGCGCGCGCCATTTGATTGGGCCGCGGGGCGTGCCCTCACGGAAATATCTTTTCACGATATCGCCGCGCAGGCCGGTGATGGAAGGATTACCGGCGAGTTCAGTTACACCAAAAACGACATTGGCCGGATGCGCGGCCAATTGCGATTCACCGAAGTCCGATTGCAGTCGCTGCTCAGCGATGTCAGCCAACTCCGTGGCGGAAGGGCCAGTGGGCGCTTTGACTTCGCCGACAATCCGATTCGGACGGCCTCCGATGTCGGTGGCACTTTGATAGCAACGCTCAATCAGACATCAGTCACGGAGACACCAATCCTGCGCACGTTGACGCCCTTCCTCTCGCCGACAGGCGCATTGCAACCATTTGAATCGGGCGATCTGCGAGCACGATTAGCGAATGGCGTCTTTCGCATTGAGCGATTCGCGCTCGCGAACCCCGGCGCACAGCTCTTTGCCGAAGGCTCCATTACTTTGCACAACCAGCGTCTCGACTTGGACGTTGTCGCCAACACGGGCCAAATGGGCCCCAATGTGCGGATTCTTCAACTGGCGGGGTTGGCTGTTCCAGCGGTTGGGCCAATCTCAGCGACCGTTGTCAAACAAGCCAGCGACTTTCTCTCCTATCGGACAGTGCGTTTGACAGTCACGGGCACCGTCGCCACGCCCGTAGTGCAGGTGAATACGGCTGCCCTGTTGTCGGATGAAGCCGTCCGCTTCTTTGTGACCCGATATGCACTGCCGTGAAAATGTGCGGATTCTGGCAGTTTGGCGAAAGAAAATAGATCAAGCGGTTGGGTGAACTTGGACGATGATTCCTCCGAGACTGGATGAACCGGTACGGAGCGAAATCGCCATGCGCCCCTCACGGAAATTACTCACGGCATTGCTCTTAACGAGCATCAGCGCTGTCGGATGTTCGAGCACGCCGGGTTCGCCGCTCGGTTTTTCGCCGCCGCAGCACAAGCTCATCAAAGAGGCGAGAGAGTTCCGCGAAGCAGCCGGCAACCCTGATGGCCCGCGTGAACTCGCGAAGTCGCTGTTGCCTGCGTACGTCGTGGAACCTGGCGATGTGCTTCTCGTGCAACCTGCCGATATCGATTCACCGATTCGATTGCCGGTCGATCAGCCGATTCTGCCCGATGGCTCAATCGACTTGGGCAAGTACGGCCGGCCTGTGGTCGCTGGCAAAACGCTCCCGGATATCGAGGTTCAGATCAAAGATGCCGTCCGAGCTGATGTGACCGTGCGATTGATTAGCCGCGTCAGCAAGGTCTTCTACGTCTTAGGCGAAGTGAACGCTCCAGGGGCATTTCCGATTGCTGGCCGTGAAACGGCGCTCGATGCCATCATCATTGCTGGTGGAATCACGCGCCGCGCCAACGAGAAGGCAATCATCTTGAGCCGGCCTTCAGCTCCCTGCAATTGCCGGACAGTGATGCCGATTTGCTATCCGCGGATCGTGCAACTCGGCGACACGACTACGAACTACCAATTGCTGCCTGGCGATCGAATCTACGTGCCGAGCAAGCGTTGGTACGACGATTTGTGCAAGAGGTTTCACAAAGACTGCGACCCGTGTAGCAAGCCGCAGAAGCCCTGCTGTTTGCCGCAGACCCTCTGCGGCAGTCGCGGTCGCGCGTGTGCGACATGCGGCGAGGGCCCAATGATGCCGCCGCCCGAAGTGCACATGACCGTAAGCGAGTTGCCGTTTGCTCCGCCGGAATTGACACGACGGTAAGCTATTAGCCATAAAGGGCTACCCGATTGCAATCGGGTAGCCCTTTATGCTAACGCAATCAATCATCCGCGCCTGGGGGCGCGGCATTTACGAGTTCCGGTTGCTTCACCGGACTCAAGCTGATTTCTTGCTGGGGCAGCGGCCGACGCTTCGGACGAAACGCTTTCAACTTCACCCGTCGGCCCGTTTTGGCGGATTGCTGGATCGCCTCGATCACCATTAAGTCGGCCAGACCTTCGAAGCCATCCGGCTCCGGATTGCGGTTGTTCAGAATGCAACCCGAGAAGTACTGGATCTCTGCGCCCACTTGGTCTCGACGTCGAAACGTGGAATCGCTGGTGTCATCATTGACGGTAACCGACATCTTCAAATCCGCATCGAACCCGTAGGCAGGATCCATGCGGATGTCGCCCGTGGTACCAACCAAACGAAACTCCGAGACTTTCGACTCACCGAAGCCGCACGTGAAATTCGCGAGCCGTTCCTTCGGGAAGCGCATGACCGCGGAAACCATCTCGGGCACTTCGCTAAAGCGCGTTTCATCGTTCGATGCACTGAACCCCATCACCTCAATCGGATCGTCCTGAAACAGATATCGGGCCGCGTTGATGCAGTAGATCCCCATGTCTAAGAGCGGACTGGCTTTGCCCGCCAGATCCGCTTCTAAACGGGTGTTGCCCTCGGTGACGTTTTGGGCAAATGTCGAAGTGAACATACGTGGTTCACCAATTTTGCCGGAACGCACCGCCTCGATCGCGGCGAGGTTTGCAGCCTCGAAATGCAAACGATACGCGGTCATCAGCTTGACCCGTCCGCGTTTGCACGCCTTGACCATCTCCTTGGCTTCCTTCGCGTCAGCCGCGAGCGGCTTTTCGCAAAGCACATGCACGCGATGGTTCGCTGCCTTGCGAACATATTCCCCATGCAGCGCGTTGGGCGTAGCGATGTAAACGGCATCGACTTCGCCGCGGCTCAGAAGCGTATCACATTCCTCGTACGAAACAGCGGCGACCGAGTAGCGCTCGCCCAATTCCTGTCGCTTGACTGGATCGCCGGAGATAATTGCAACCAGCTTGGAATTCTCCGCGTGTTCGAACGCCGGCAGGATGGCCGCCTGAGCGAACCAACCCGTGCCAACGACTGCGTAGCGAACCGGTGGTTTGACCTTCGCCATGACCCTCTCCGTGAGTTACTTCTTGATGCTGGACTGAATGTCTTTGGCCATCTTCAAGTGTTCTTCGATGACCGGAAGCGTCTTGGTCGCGAACGCTTTCAAATCGGCGTTCTTCGCGCTCTGACTGGCTTTCTTGAACTCAGCGACATCCTCATCATGGTCCTTGACCATGTGATCCATGTAGTCCTTATCGAAGTTCTTGCCGTTGTAGTTTTTGAAGTGGCTGTACATTTTTTGGTGTTTGTCTGACATCGATTTCGGTACTGTCACGCCCATCGCGGTGGCCACTGTCATCAACTCCGTGTTCGCCTTCGTGTGATCGGTGACCATCCGTTCGCCAAACGTTTTCACCTCGTCACGGGTACCCTTGGTTTGCCCAAGTTTGCCGAGTTCGACTTCGAGCATGCCGGCACTCGCGGCCTTCTTGATGAAATCTGTGTCATCAAATCTTGCGTCTTTGTCTGCAGCGGTGGTGGGTCCGCCGACAATGAAGCAGGCTGCAGCAATCGTCGCCAAGATGCAAGTCCGGGTCATGATAACGCCTCCACAGAGTTAAGCGCGCACGGTACCGGCACAGCTAACTCGCAAAACAGGTGCCAGAATTCTAGGGAAGGCACGTGTTTTGCTCGATTCGAGAGCCATGAGAATTTGCGCGGTTTCGATCCGAACTCGGAATCATCGGCGCGATTGGCCGTGACAATCATGGCCAGAGCCGACGAATAGCTTCATGGAGAAGCATCATGGCGCAGGGCAGTAAGGCGAAGTACTCGAGTAAACAGAAACGACAAGCGAAACACATCGAAGAGGGCTACGAGAAACGAGGCAAGTCCAAGAAGGAAGCGAAACGCCGCGCATGGGCGACGGTCAACAAATCGACTGGTGGCGGGAAGAAGAGCGGGTCGGGCCGCGGCAAGAAGACCAGCAAGGCGTCCTCCCGGAAAGGCGGCCGTAAGGGCGGCAAAAAGTAATTCAGGCGGATTGAGTTTTGTAGCCGCAGGCTTCAGCCCGCGGCTACAAAACGCGCCAATAAGAGGACTATCTTCGTGCGCTGACTTCCTCGTCTTCTTCAGCGGCTTCCTGATTGAGGCCGGATTCCGCAATCTCGGTCAACTTCTTGTCCGCGTTGAATTCCTCTTCCAGCGTCATGTTGAGAAGCTCGGCCACCTCATCCAATCCCAAATTGTTGGCAAACGTATGAGCACAGCCGTATGAAGCGATCTCATAATGTTCGACTTTTTGTGCCGCACAAATCAGAGCGGCATCCTTCGCTGATGGATCGCCATCCTCTTCAATAATGTTTTGGCCTTCCTCGATCAGGCCTTTCATCGCTTCGCAGGTCTTGCCGCGAGCGGTCATTCCCATTTTTTCGAACACTTGTTCTAGACGTTGAACGTGGGTACGCGTTTGATCCAGATGTTCGGTGAACGCTTCGCGGAGCTCTTCCGACGAAGCGGCTTTCGCCATTTTCGGGAGTGCCTTGACCAATTGGTTCTCGGCGTTGAGCAAGTCTTTGAGCCCATCGACCAATACGTCGCGCAGTGAAGTGAGTTTCATCGCCCCTCCTACGGGAAAAAAAGCGCCGGCTTACGCCGGCGCGGGTTGAAAGTGCCGACCACAAAAGTTGCTAAAGATTTTCCGATCGAGGGCTCCTGCCACCTTCGTTTTCCATCGTCTCGCCTGTTTCCATCAGTTGCTTGAAGCGTTGCAGATCCTCGCGAATCTGCGCTTCTGGATCGTTACCCAAGAGCTTCGCGAATGCCGCGCCAAGCCGTCCGCCCGGTGGATTGAATTTCAAATTGACACGAACCTCGGTCTCGCCATTTTCGACCGGGCGGAAATGCACGGAGCCCGCGGTATCAATTTCCGAACCATCGACTGATTGCCACGCAATGGTTTCATCGCGGTTGTCATTGGTAATCTCAGCATCCCATTCGACGGACATTCCCATCGGGCCTTCAGCGACCCAATGAGACTTGTATTCGCCTTGGGGTCGAACCTCTTTGAGGTGCGACATGAACTGCGGCAAGTGTTCGAGCTTGCGCCACTCCTCGTACACGTCATGCACTGGTTTGTGTACGGTCACCGACGCCTCGACCTTAACGCCCTGATTGGCGGGGATGACTGTGGCAGGCCCCTGCCCTTCAGCCGTGCTGATGCCGAGGGCCTGATAACAACTGCAGTGGCCCGAGATTCCACGGTAAATCAGGCTGCCGCCCGCGAGGATCGATAGCAGGCCGGGGCCGCGGTTCGTGAAACCACGCGTCATGAAAAGCCCGCCCGCCACGAGGGAAACGATCCGCTCAACTGTGCCGACGTTGGTGTTGATCTCCGGCAAGTTTTGGATCGCTTTGGTGATCGGAGAATCCGGCCCGGCGACTGTTCGCGCCGCCACGTTTAATAGTCGGTTTGCCATGGCAATGTTCCTTTTGGGCCCAGCCAAACGACATGGAACCGCTTGGGAAAATGCAATCTTTGTGCCGACCTAGCGAGGTTCCGAAATTCCGATCGGCTTCCTCCTCGGCAGCCACTATCGTGGTCGATGCCATACGATATGATGGGATTTCTCCCCCGATTTTTCTGACACGGATGTCCTAAACGGCGACGTACATGTTGGACTTTTTCCGCAAACTCTTTGATACTTCGGATTTCCCGCCGCGCTGGGAATGTGGCAGTTGGACCGATGGCCACGGCTGGCTGCACATCTACTCGGACTTGGGCGTCTGGTCCGCCTATGTGGCAATTCCGTGCGTGCTTGTGTACTTCGCCTATCGCCGGAAGGACGTGCCTTTCCGCAAGGTGTTTCTCCTGTTCGGCGCATTCATTTTGGCCTGCGGTACGACTCACCTCATGGAAGCCATCATCTTTTGGCAACCGATGTATCGCCTCGCCGGCCTCATCAAGCTTGGGACCGCCGTTGTATCGTGGGCCACAGTCATCGCGTTGATCCCTGTTACGCCGCGAGCGCTGGCCATGCGCTCGCCGGAAGTACTGGAAGGCGAAATCACTCAACGGCGCAAGGTTGAAAATGAACTTCAACGGGCCAATGAGGAACTCGAAAAGCGAGTTTCCGAACGAACGATGGCGCTGGCCCAGGCGAACCAGGCGCTGCAAGCCGAGCGAGCCTTCGGCGAACTTGTCCTGCAGCAAATGCCGGCCGGCGTGATGATCGCGGAGCCCTGGTCCGGCAAGCTCCGCTTTAGCAATCACGAGGCGCAACGAATCCTCGGCAACAATTTGGCCCCCGATGGCCGGCTCGACGGAAGCCAATTTGGTCCGCAGCAATGGCCACTCGCCAAAATCCTGTTGAGTCAGACCGCGGTGAAGGACCAGGAAATTGAGATGGTTCTTCTGGGCGGCGAGAAGCTGACCCTCAATGCAAGTTCGTCGATGGTCCACTACGAACAAAATGATCGACACGCCGCCGTGGTCGTATTCATCGACGTGAGCGAACAGAAGCGCTTGCGCGAATCGCTGCGTGAATCGGATCGTCGCAAGGATGAATTCCTTGCCGTACTGGCTCACGAGCTTCGCAACCCGCTCGCTCCAATCCGCAACGGGCTGCAAATCCTGAAACACACCAGCGGCACTGAGGCCGAGGCGGCCAAGCGACTGATGGAGCGCCAGCTTAACCAGTTGGTTCATCTGGTGGATGATCTTTTGGATGTGAGCCGGATTTCCCGCGGCAAGATTGCGCTCCGACGCGAGAGCATCATGCTCGCCGAGGTCATTCGTGACGCGGTAGAGACTAGCCAACCTTTGATCGAAGCCGGCGGTCACGAGTTGATCGTGGACTTGCCGCCTGAACCAATTTGGCTCGATGCCGACCCGACCCGACTCTCCCAGGTGTTCTCTAATTTGCTCAACAACGCGGCGAAGTTCACCGAGCGCGGCGGGCACATTTGCATTCGAGCCAAACGGGACGGCGATCAGGTTCAGGTCACCGTGGCGGACGACGGCATCGGCATTGCGCGAGAATTGCAACCGCAGCTCTTCGGACTTTTCACCCAGCTCGATCGCGGGCTCGAGCGCGCCCATGGCGGCCTCGGAATCGGCCTCTCCCTGGTAAAAGGTCTCGTTGAGCTGCATGGTGGCACTGTTCAAGCGAAAAGTGCGGGGGCCGGGAAAGGCAGCGAATTCGTCGTATGTCTCCCCGTGGCATCGACACCCCCGTCGGTAACAAAGGAACCACGAAATGCGTTTGCGGTAAGTCCAAAACGACGTGTATTAGTTGTGGACGACAGCAAGGACGCCGCGCAGAGTTTGCAACTGCTCCTTTCGTTGCAGGGACACGAAGTATCCGTGGCCCACGACGGGCAGGAAGCGATCAAGCTCGCCGAGCAAATTCAACCGGAGTGCGTGCTGATGGACATCGGCATGCCGAACCTAAACGGGTACGAAGCCGCTCGTCGCATCCGCCAGACCCCATGGGGCCGATCTATTCGACTCATTGCGGTGACGGGATGGGGTCAGGAGGATGACCGCCGGCAATCGAAAGACGCCGGCTTCGACTTCCATCTGACGAAGCCGGTCGATCTGAAAGTGTTGAATGAGATTTTGGCAACCGCCGGCGCGAACAGTTAGGGACTGGCGTTCATGGAATCGTCGTACGCGCCATTATGCACCATGATGTCGCGCGCTTCATCCCGGCGATCCGGCGCGTAAACCAGCAAAACAGTTTTCCCGGCGGCCACATGTTGAGCGTGGATGTTAGCCTCGTGTTCGGACATGCCTAGCGCGATAAATGGGCCGGCAAAAGCGCCAACCGCTGCACCGGCCGCGCCGCCGACGAGTGTGCTCACAAGTAAGCTGCCAGCGACGAATGGAAGGACGCCGGGGATCAGGCTGGCACCGGCAAGGCCTAGAACGGCTCCAACGCCAGTGCCAACCAAAGATCCCCTAATCGCGCCCGATTCGGCCGTATGCTGCTCCTGCGCATTGACGCCGCCGAAGTGTTTTGTGACTTCGTGTGAAGCGACGCCAATTTGCTGCTCGGTGAAGCCGGCCTTCTTCAGTGCATCGATGGCTATGCCGGCCTGGTTTTTGTCGTCGAAGACGCCCACGGCCGTCGTTGCGGTTGCTGTAGCTTCCATGACTGCCTCCTCTTGGCAGTGGCCGCCTCAAACTGGGCGGCGCGCAGCCACGTTCGCCCTCATTTTGTTGCAAGAACCGTACCGAATGCTGCGCAAACGATCTATGTGCTGCCTCGGCGAATGCGGATTTGATTGTGGACTTCTACGACGCCGGAAACGTCATCAGCGATATCTTCGACCATTCGTTTAATCCGGCGGTCATCCACCATTCCGGTCAAAGTCACTTCGCCTTTGTCAACGCGGACCTCGATATCGGAGGCATCGATGTCGCCGTGTTGAGTCAGACGCTCGCAGACATCTTCGCAGATGCGGTCGTCAGCGCGCTGATAACCCTTTGGCCCTTTCCCAGTAAATGGGCCTCGCATTCCGACTTTGGAAATGTGGCGGTCCTGAATATGAACAGTGTCATTCGGATAGCGGGTGAATGAGGCCGGCTGGCCTCGGCCATAGCCGCCTTCGCGGCCATATTCCTGCTGACCGGTCCGGAACTCGCCCCGCTCTTGGCCCCAACCTTGAGAGCCAAATTGGCCTTGGGAGTAGCCGATGCCTTCGCCTTCAATGCCGTAGCCGTAGCCTTTTTCCGATTCTCGACCTGAGTGACGATTGCCGCGATGGGTGATGCTCCGGCCGCCAAAGCCATGCTCGCCTTGGTAGTACCCGGTTTCTTGGTAAGCCTGGGTCGTATCGTCGCGGTGCGTTCGGGGCAGATCCACCCGTTGCCCGCCATTCACCTCTGTGCCGCGATTGTCCTGCTTTTTTCCGTTATCACGGTCTTTTTTGTGTCGCCCCGGCATGACGCACCCCCAGTACTCTGCGGCGAATGTTCGTTCGCCAAACGGGAGTTGCAAACGTCATACCTCGCGATCAGGCACTGGCGGGATGGGTTGAGAATTCACGCAGCAATTCGCAGACTTCTTCATCGGTCGTCTGGGAGAAATCCTGATACCACATGCCCACTCCCATGAATGGTTCCGGGGTGCGGGCACATACCGCTTCATCGGCAATTTGGTCCATGGCGTCGCATGTGTCGCTCGCGCCAACGGGCACCGCGACCACGACTCGTGCCGGACCTAATTTGCGCACGGCCTGCACTGCGGCTTTCATCGTCGAGCCCGTCGCCAATCCATCATCCACCAGGATCACCGTGCGACCATTCAGATCGGGCATCGGCCGATCACTGCGATAGAGTTTCTCGCGCCGCTGCAGTTCGCTCACTTCATTGCGAGCCACCTCCTCGATCTCCTCGGCCGTGATGCCCAGCGCGTTGATAACTTCTTCGTTGAGAACGCGCACGTCGCCCGATGCGATAGCACCCATCGCCAGTTCTTCACGGTTCGGTACGCCGAGTTTGCGAACCAGAAAAATGTCGAGCGGACAATTCAAGTCACGTGCGACTTCAGCGCCGATCGGGACGCCGCCGCGGGGCAGAGCGAGGACGATCACATCAGGGCGATCCATGTAACGGAGAAGTTGCTTGCCAAGCTGTCGGCCCGCATCCACCCGGTCACGAAACAGCATCCTTGTACCCCTGAAGGCCGCGGCGCCAATTCCATCATAATTGCCCGCAAGCTTTGCGCCCGAATCTTTTGCCCAGTTTGACAAGCCGCTTAAGTCTCCGGCTGATCACGGACGATCAGTTCAAAACTCAGGCAGGAGCCGATATGCGCACGATGCCCTCTCCAACAAGCTGGACCCACGATCTCTACCGGCGCTCACGCACGTTTGCAAAATGGCTGGCAACTCCCGCCCTAACATTGCGCCGACGGGCCGACTGGATGTCGCTTGGCGATAAGTGGGCGATCAGCAACGTCAAAATTGAAGGGCAGCACCTCATATTCAGTGGTTGGGCCATTGCTCCACCGTCGTTGCGCCCATATGTCGGCTTCACTTGTGCCGGCGCGCGTGTGGCTGATGTGGAATATCCAATCGATCGGCCCGACGTCGCTGCCGCATTTCCGTACGTGCCTGATGCGCGGCTCAGTGGATTTGTTTGCAGGCATCGGTTGGCTGCGCCGATCTCACCCGGGACATCAATCGAATTTCAGTGCGTTGATAGTCGCAACGGTAACCCGTTAACAGCGACGTCCTATCCGCACTTCTGGCGGCGGCCGGTCGCCGATGATCCGCCGATCCCCGAGACGGCACGGCGCGTGCGGGTCATCAACGAAACAGCCGACGATTATTTTCGCGAGGGCGGTTATTTGCAGTACGGCCGGTTGCAGTGGGCCCTGCAGCGGACTTGGGATAAATCGTTCAAGGATTACCGCAGCGTTCTCGATTGGGGCTGCGGATGTGGCCGTATCAGCCGGTATTTTCGGCACCGGGCACCTGGCTCTTTTACTGGCGCCGATGTCGATTCGGAAAATGTGGCTTGGTGTCGGGCCAATCTCCCTTTCGGGAAGTTCGAGGCACTGCCGCTGCACCCGCCGAGCTCGCTTGCGCGGGGGTCTTTTGACTTAGTATTTGGCATCTCGGTCTTCACGCACCTACGCGAATCCGATCAAGATGAGTGGCTCAGCGAATTATGCCGGATCACTCGACCCGGCGCGAGTTTACTTCTGACCGTGCATGGCGATGCCACGCTCTACCGCCATCCGACGATTCTCAGCACGGCGCAAAAACAGGCTCGAAAGCGGCGCGGCATTTTGGATGTGTCAAACTGGATCTACGATGCCAAATTGTCGGAACACGATTACTACCGCGAAACGTATCACACCGCACGATACATCCGCAGCCACTGGGGGCGATTTCTGAAAATTCGCGACGTTCTGCCCGGCTTCATCGGGCCGCAGGATTTGGTGATCGCGGAACGAAAGTAGCCCGCTCGGAGTCGCCGTCTAGCGCGGGGCGACGGCCGGCGGCGGGAGACGGCCCGCGTCAATGGCTTGGGCCTCCGCCGCGGCGGCGCTTTGGGCCTGCATCGTCGCCAGCTCCTTCGGCAGCGGATAGCTCGGCTCTTGCGGGAAGTACTGTGGACGGTGGTCCATGTAGTAACCGCTCGGCAGCGTCATGCCGGCGATGTGTGTCTGACATCCAGTCAACGAACATCCGACAATCGCAACCGCCAATGCCATTCGGCCTTTGTTAATCATCGAAAATTCCCCTGAGCCGAACGGTGTGACTCAACTCCCGGGCCGGTGTCCCTTCCCTGGGACCAACGGCACATCCTTGGCCGCTTATCCGGCCCGGCAGTGGTTCGCTGGACAGTTCGTTACGCTTATCGGCCTCACAAGGTGGCAAAGTTGAGCGGTTCTGCCGAAATTGGCGGTCGAGCCGATCTTCACATTGGACTGGTTGACCCGCGCGCTTGCCTCGCTTAGCATGGTTCCCGGTAGCGTCGCGAGGAGCGGGACAACATGGATGTGCTTGCCACAAGCCGGCCTGAGCCGACGATTTGGAATCGCCCGCCATTCGTTTTGTCGTGGAACACTCGGCATGCGCTACAATGCCGTTCCGTGCGCGGCGCGGAACGAACGAGTGCCGGGCCCGCCCCGCCCTGGGTCGATAGCGGCACGCATGGCGAGCCCTTTGACTTCACAGCCGCAACTGCCGAATTGTGCGCGGACATCTGCCGCCACACTCCCGAACTGAGTCACATCCAAACGCATCAAATCCTGTTTGGTTTCACGCAGGCGCGCAACGGTCGAGGACATGGCCTCCAGGCGCGGGTCACGCCATTGCGCTTCCCCGGCGGCCATTTGGTGAAGCACGCCCGCGGCCGGCTATTTCAGGTGCAGCGGTTTGTGGTGGGCAACGAAGAAATGCTCTACCTGATGTCGTTTTGCTTGCCTCGCTTTTTGAATCAATCATTCGACGAGAAGTTCGTGACGATCTTTCATGAACTATTCCACATCGGTCCACAATTTGACGGCGACCTCCGTCGTCATCGTGGCCGGTACTGCCTGCACACCCACTCGAAAGCGGGCTACGACGTACGAATGGCCGAGTACGCCCGTGCCTATCTGGCAGCCGGGGCAAATCCGCGCCTGCACGGTTTCTTGCGACTCGATTTCTCCCAACTGCGGCGGCGGCATGGCCATGTCGTCGGGACCATACTGCCCCGGGCCAAGATCCTCCTTTTGCCGCTCGAACAAACTCAACAGCTCGAACGTTCCGCTTCGCGCCGTGACTAGCCATGCCGCGTTTTGTCCTGCTATCACATGATCATCCAGTTCCCCATTGGGACTTAATGCTCGAGGCCAGCGGCGTATTGCGCACCTGGCGTTTGAATTCGATTCCTCATGGCGATCAAACCGTGCAAGCCGAGCCCATTAGCGATCACCGTGTGGCCTATCTCGAATATGAAGGCCCAGTTTCCGGTGACCGTGGCGTCGTCAGACGAGAGGACACCGGGACCTTCGAGTTGCAGGCGGAATCCGCGGACGCCGTCGTGGTGTTGATCGATGGGCAAAAGTTGAACGGACGGTTGGAGATTTTGCGCGAAGGTGATTGTTGGATATGTCGGCTGACGAAATAACTATTGCCCGGCTGCCGTGGTCTCCGGCGGCGGTGCCACGTCGCCGGTCGGCTTGCCGTTGAGCAGCAATTTGCCCGACTGAATTTCGAATCGGCGGATTACCAGCGTCGGCCGCGACAAATTGGCTTGTAGGCGCATCAGTGCGATGGGGTGACTTCCCGAACGATACCATGTCACGTCCGCATTCTGCTCGCGGGCCGCCTCGGTGACGTATTCCATGATCGAGTGCGAACTCAGTGGCAAACCGCCTACATAAATATTGCAAAGTTCCAAGGCGATTACGTTTGGCTCTTTGGCGACGAGCCACGTCTTGATGTCCACGCTAACGACCACGGCCGACCAGCCGGAGCCGTAACGAAAGCCGACGCGAAAACGATCCTGGTCGAATTCGATCCGGGGATCGCTGACACCATCGGGAAATGTGAACAGGCTAGTGGACTTCGTCTGCTCATCTTCTTGCAGGTAGCCGTTGAGCTGATCTTGGGTGATGTTGAGGGCCCACGGTTGCCCGTTCAGCGTCGGGTCGATGAGTTGCGATGACCAACTCTTCAAAAACTCTTGCGAAAGCTGCTGTCGCTCGGCCCCTTCGGCAATCGCTGTTCGGCGATAGAACGACGGCTCGTGCTTCAGCGCCAACGCCAAGCCGGCTCCCACTACCACGAGCAACAGGCTGGTGGCCGCGAGAAGCACGTAAAGTTGCCGGCGACGTCGCATTCGAGCCCTCCATGGCTCACTCGACGATAGGAAGACAGGCAAAATGGGTCAAGCCGAAAAGTCAGTGTAAAACTGGCTCCGCGTCGAGGTCATCCGGGGCAAATTGATTTCGGTGATACATTTCCACGGCCAAAGCCGCCATGGCCGCGTTGTCCGTGCAGTATTCCAAGGGTGGGATGAAGAGTTCCGCCCCACGACCTCGACACATTTCAGCCAGTGCAGCCCGGAATGCCTTATTCGCCGAGACACCGCCACCGACGGCGAGGCGAGACATTCCTGTACGATCGAGCGCCTGTTCGCACCGTTTGACCAAGACGTCGATCACCGCTTGCTGAAAGCTGGCCGCGAGATCGGCTCGCATTTGTCCAATAGGGACCGGATTCGCACGATCGCGGCCCAGTGCCGCGTAGAGCACGGCCGTCTTCAACCCAGAGAAACTAAAGTCCAGGGTGCCGGGCTCCAGCCACGAGCGCGGGAACTTGTGCGCTTTGGGGTTTCCCAGGGCCGCCTCGCGCTCCACCGCGGGCCCGCCCGGGAAACCAAGTCCCAATGTCTGCGCCACTTTGTCAAAAGCCTCGCCGGCCGCGTCGTCGCGCGTCGAGCTGATCAGCTCATAGGTCACCGGGTCGGGGCACCGGAAGAGCACGGTGTGGCCACCGCTTACAACAAAGCCAACGCACGGGAAAATGTCGCGCCCAGCTGCCAGTCGCGCGGCATAGACGTGAGCATGAACGTGGTTTACGCCGATGAGCGGCACATCGAGCGCCAGCGCAAACCCCTTGGCTGCACTGACGCCCACGAGCAAGGCCCCGACGAGACCTGGCGTGTGATGAACGGCGACGCAGCCGATATCCTTGATCGTGATCTTCGCCTGCCGCAACGCTTCGTCAACGACGGGCAGAATTTGCCGAAGATGTTCACGAGCGGCGACCTCGGGTACGACGCCGCCGAAGCGCTCGTGCAAGTCCGTTTGCGATGCGACGATGTTGGAAAGCACCCGTGGCTCATCGGTGAAGACCGCGGCCGCCGTTTCGTCACAGGAAGTTTCGAGGGCAAGAAAATACATCGATATGGTTAGCCGCGACGCGATAGCGGAGCGCGTCTCTGCGAGCGCGCTCCTCTATCGCGTCGCGGCTAACCAATTCCTTTCCACCGTTTCGACTGCGAAATGAACTCCAGCGGATTATCGTGAACTATCTTCTTGATCGCCGCGTCCGGATGACGGCGGCGTTTCATTTCCTGAACAAAAGCCGGGACCGCGAGCGGGTCCGATTTGCCCCAATCGCCGGCGGAATTGACCATGATGCGATCGGTGCCATACATCTCGATCATGTCCGCCGCGCGGGCCGGCGTGCATTTCGTCGTGGGATATAGCGTCATGCCACACCAGAAGCCGTTTTCGACCGCTAGCCGAATCGTGTGTTCCTCAACGTGATCGACACACACTCGCTGGGGCCGAAGGCGCGGCTCGTTCTTTAACATCTCGACAATCATCCGCGTGCCCTTGAGCTTGTCCTCAAGATGCGGCGTATGTATCAGCACTAACTCGCCGAGTTTGGCCGCGAGATCGAGGTGCTCTTGAAACACCGTCGCTTCATTCGCTGTGTTCTTATTCAGACCAATCTCGCCGATGCCGAGCACATTGGGCCGATCGAGGAACTCAGGAATCATCGCGATCACTTCCCTGGAGAGCTTCACATTCTCCGCCTCTTTAGCATTGATGCAGAGCCAAGAGAAATGCTTGATGTGAAACTGAGCCGCCCGCTTCGGCTCCACTTCAGTCAGGTGCCGGAAGTAATCGCGGAAACCATGCACCGTGCCGCGATCGAATCCCGCCCAGAATGCTGGCTCACTGACTGCGCGGCAACCCGCCATCGCCATCCGCTCGTAGTCGTCGGTGACGCGGGAGATCATGTGGATGTGGGGGTCGATGTAATTCATACTTGTCAGTGGTCAGAGAAGAGTTCTTGAACTCGTGCGGCTCGGTGGCGATCCTTGTCAGCGAGAATTTGTAGGCCTGATCGCAACCGGTCCAAGCGGGGGTCGGCAACTTGGCCGCCGCGGTCAATGCGATCGAAGATCGCGGCGAGATCGAGCAACCGCGCTCTCGCATCGAGGTAATAACTGTCCAGCGCCTTTGCGGCGGGCAGCGGTTCGAGTTTCATTTGACGTTCTCGTACTGACGACGGGTTTCGAGCGACACCAGTGTATTAAGACTCCCGGTACGAAATCCTTCGAGGTCCAGGGTCACGAAGCGGAAGCCAAGGTCTCGCAAACGTGCGGCCAGCACATCACGCAGTTCGACCATTCGCGGAATCTCAACCGGAGGCACTTCGATGCGGGCCAACTCACCCTCGTGCAGCCTGACTCTGCACTCGCGCAGCCCAAGCTCACGCAGAAGCGACTCGGCCGCCTCGATGCGAGCAGTGCGCTCGGTTGTCACGGCCACGCCGGGAGCGATGCGGCTCGAGAGGCACGGGGCGGCCGGCTTGTCCCAAATGTCGAGTCCCCAGAACCGAGCCAACGCGCGCACGTCGGCTTTGGTGCAGCCCGCTTCTTGCAGCGGGTGCCGTACGCCATGCTCAGCCGCTGCGGTGAGTCCGGGACGGTAATCCCCGGCGTCGTCGAGGTTGGCTCCGCTGACGACGGTAACATCGCCTAGTTCGGCGCGAATGGCATCGATCTGACTGTACAGTTCGTCCTTGCAATGGAAGCACCGGCTGCCATCGTTGCGAAGATAATCTTCGTCGGCGAACTCATGCGTTTGAATGACGTGGTGGGCGATGCCGATTTGCTTCGCAACGCGAATCGCATCATCCAACTCACGGCGAGCCACACTTGGGCTGTCGGCCGTGACCGCCATCGCCTGGTCGCCCAAGGCGAGAAACGCCGCTTGAGCGACGACCGCGCTATCGACACCGCCGCTGAACGCCACGGCCACTCGGCTAAGCTCGCGCAACACCGCGAGCAAGCGATCGTGTTTCGACTGAAGGTCCGGAGATAGCAGTTCCGCAGTCATCCTTTGAATTGTACGCGCGGCTGTATAATTCGCTGCATGTCCGGAGCGTTTGCCGCCGAGTTAGCCCGCTGGGGGCCCCACTGTGATTATCCCGCGCCCTCGCCGGCAGCGGCTCGCACCTATTGCCGACGCCTGGCGACAAGGCACTACGAAAATTTCTCAGTCGCCTCCCTGTTCGTGCCGCGGCACCTGCTCCGCCATTTTCACAACATTTATGCGTACTGCCGCTGGGCCGACGATCTCAGCGATGAGACCGCCGGCGGGGACACAGCACTGGCGCTGCTGGCCTGGTGGCAACGCGAATTGCTTGGCTGCTACCATGGTTCGCCGCGGCACCCTGTAATGATCGCGCTGCATGAAACCATCGAGAAATTCGACATTCCGCCGAAACCGTTTCTTGATTTGATCACCGCGTTCGAACAAGATCAGCGAATCAAGTCGTACGACACATATGACCAGCTGCTGGGCTACTGTCAGAATTCTGCAAATCCGGTCGGGCGACTGGTTCTTTATTTGGGCCGCTGCCACGATGAAACCCGGGGCGAGTTGTCCGATCATATTTGCACCGCGCTGCAACTGACCAACTTCTGGCAAGATGTGGCGCGCGATTTCGACATTGAGCGAGTGTATTTGCCGCGAGAGGATCGCGACCGTTTCGGCTTTAGCGACGACGACCTGCAAGCCCGCCGCTGCATGCCGGCATTTCGCGAGCTGATGCGCTTGGAAGTCGATCGCACGCGCGCGATGTTTCATGAGGGCATGCCGCTCGTTGGATTGATGCCAAAAAATCTGCGTGCGCAGATCGAGTTATTCGCTCGCGGCGGCCTCGCAATCTTGCACAAGATTGAGCGACAAGGTTACGACGTCTTCACACGGCGACCGAAGTTGGCGAAGTGGGAAAAAGGTTTACTTGTCGTTCGCACACTGGGTGGGTGCCTGGGGCGGAGTCTTCGACACCCCAGCTTGGCTGTTTCATCTCGGGTGTCGAGGACTCCACCCCAGGCACCCCACAACGTCACCACCCCACAACACCAGCCGGAAATTTCTTCGTCGGTGAGGGTGACCGCATGATCCGCGTGTCAGCCTCCTACGGATATTGCGAACGGCTCACGCAGCGAGTGGCCGGCAACTTCTATCCCGCGATGTTGCTCTTGCCGCGGGCTCAACGCCGGGCGATGTACGCGCTCTATGCGTTTAGCAGATTGACGGATGACCTGTCGGATAGTGATGCACCAGATGCGGAGAAAGACAAATCCTTGTGCAGTTGGCGTGAAGATCTCGCGGCGACGTTGGCGGGCGAGGATCGGCACCCAGCCCTGCCCGCGTTGAGGCAGGCAGTTCAAACATTCTCGATCCCCACAAAGCATCTTTTCGACATTATTGAAGGCTGTCGGCTTGATGTCGTGCAACATCGCTTCGCCACATTCGACGAGTTGTACCACTACTGCACGCTGGTCGCCTCAGCGGTGGGCCAGGCGTGCATCCATATTTGGGGATTCCGCGGCGACCGGGCACCACAATATGCCGAGTGGGCCGGCGTGGCATTGCAACTGACCAACATCTTGCGCGATCTTGGCGAAGATCGAGCACGGGGACGAGTGTACTTGCCGCAAGAAGACCTGAAGCGGTTTGGCTGCTGCACCGACACGATCTGCGGCGGACCGACGGAGCCGTCCTTCCGCGCATTGATGCAGTTCGAGGTCGAGCGAACCCAGCAGTATTACGAGTGGGCGAAAGCGCTCGACGGCTGCCTGGCTCCCGCAGGCCGAGCGATCTTTCGGGTCATCTTCGATACCTACCACGCATTGCTGGAGCGCATTGAGCGTGTAAACCACGACGTCTTCTCAGAGCGCATCCGGCTATCGTTGCCGCACAAATTGGGCCTCGCCGTCCGAGCTCTTCCCCTACGCTGGGGGTGGTCGCTTGGCTGAGCGCGTGATCGTGATCGGCGGCGGGCTCGCAGGGCTTGCGGCGGCGCAGTTGTTGGCAGTCGAGGGCAAGTCTGTCACTGTGCTTGAATCGCGCAACCGACTTGGCGGCCGGGCGGGTTCATTCGTCGATGCGACGACCGGCCAAGTGATCGATGCTTGCCAGCACGTGTCAATGGGCTGCTGCACGAAACTGGCCCAGTTCTTTCGCATCGTCGGCGTGGCACATCTCTTGGAAACGCAGCCGGAGTTGTACTTCCTTACCCCCGATGGCCGGATGAGTCGTTTCGCGGCGAAACGACTCCCGGTACCGTTTCATTTGGCGCCGGCGTTCTGGCGGCTGCACTTTCTCACGTTTCCTGAAAAACTGCGAATCGCCTACGGCCTGTTTTGCTTACGCTTCGCCCGGGGCGACCCGCCCTTTCACGATTGGCTCTTGCATCATCGCCAAACGCAACGCACCATCGATCGTTTCTGGAGCGTCGTGCTCGTCAGTGCATTGAATGAATCCGTCGACCGCATCGGCCTGAAATACGCCCGCAAGGTGTTTGTCGATGGCTTTCTGACTGATCGCCGCGGATCCGAGGTACAGATTCCGAAGGTGCCGCTCGATCGGCTTTACGGCGAAGAAATGCAGGCCTGGTTCGAGAAACATGGAGTCGAGATTCACCTCAATGCGGGGGTGAAGTCGATCAACGTCGTGAATCGCGAGGTTGCGGACCTGTCGCTGCGCAATGGAGAACGATTGAAGGCGGAGTGGTATGTTGCCGCTTTGCTGCCGGAGCGATTGCTTGATTTGCTGCCGAGCGACGAAGTTGATCGTGAGCCAGTTTTCCATAATCTCCGCCAATTGGAGTATTCGCCGATTGTCAGTGTGCATCTCTGGCTCGATCGGCCGGTGATGGATTTGCCGCACGCGGTGCTGATCGACTCGCTGAGCCAGTGGGTCTTCAATCGCGGCGAGTATCTGCAGGTGGTGATTAGTGCAGCTAAGGATCAGCGCGGCGAAAATGTGACCGAGCGTGTGATCGACGAACTGCGGCAGTTCTTTCCGAGGATGAGGGAAGCGACCGTGCTGCGATCTCGCGTGGTTACCGAGCATTCGGCGACGTTTTCCGTGGTCCCGGGCGTCGATCAGATTCGCCCTTGGCCGCGATCACCGATCTTCAATTTGTTCCTGGCCGGAGATTGGACCGCAACTGGTTGGCCTGCGACGATGGAGAGCGCCGTGCGCAGCGGGTATGCCGCGGCGGAATTGATTTCGTAGGGTGGGCAACGCTTTGGTTGCCCACCATCAGACGGCGGGCACGCAAAGCCGTGCTCACCCTACCGGTCTTGCCGCAGCCCTTGCACAGATTCCTGCACCAACTCCTTGGCCATTCCCAGCGTCGCCAAAATCTGCATCACATCCAACGGCGGTTGTCCGACCCGCCGGCCCTTCTCCACTCGGCAATACACCGCATGCTGATTGATCGCGGCCATCGCGTCAGTGATTTGATCGAGGGCGAACGCGAGATTCCCGGCCGAGTCGCCGAGCATGAACCGCAAGTCGTCGAGCCGCGTCTGTTGAGCATCGTCGAGTTTCATCGGGTTATTGTAACGGTCGAAAACTGGCCGCCGCCGTAGCATGAAATTGTAGCCGCGTTGCTCCGCAACGCGAATCCGGTCGCGGAGCGACCGGTCTACAATTGAGGACCAAAATGGACGCTGAATCGCTGCCGAAGCATTACGACCCGCAGGCCGCACAGGCCCGCTGGCTCGAATATTGGGATCGCGAAAAGTTCTGGCACAGCGAGCCAGACACCAAACGCGATCCATACACGATCGTCATCCCGCCGCCGAACGTGACCGGCGCGTTGCATATGGGTCACGCGCTCAACAACACGCTACAAGACGTGCTCATCCGTTGGCGGCGCATGCAAGGCAAGAACGCCGAGTGGATGCCCGGGACGGATCACGCGGGCATCGCCACACAGGCGGTGGTGCTCCGCCGCATTAAGGACGAAGAAGGTAAAACGGCTCGTGAGATTGGCCGCGAGGAGTTTCTCAAACGCACCTGGGCCTGGAAAGATCGTTATGAAGCCCGCATTCTCAATCAACTCAAACAACTCGGCTGCTCGTGCGACTGGGACCGCACCCGCTTCACCATGGACGATGGTTACTCGCGGGCGGTGCGGACCACGTTCTTCAACTGGTTCCGCGATGGCTACATCTTCCGCGGCAAACGCCTCGTCAACTGGGACACGCATCTGCAAACAAGTGTCGCCGACGATGAAACGTACACGGAGGAGATTCAGGGCGGATTCTGGACGTTCAAGTATCCAGTTGTCGGTGGTCAGTTGTCAGTGGTCAGTGATCCGGAATACATCCGCTTCTCCACGACGCGGCCAGAAACCATGCTCGGTGACACCGCAGTTGCCGTGCATCCGAGCGATCCTCGCTACAAGAATTTGATCGGCAAGAAGGTGCTCGTGCCGCTCGTGAATCGCGAGATTCCGATCATTGCCGACGGTTTGCTTGCCGATCCGGAAAAAGGCACGGGTGCTGTGAAGGTGACGCCCGCGCACGATCCGAATGACTATGCTTGCGGCCTCCGGCACAAGTTGCCGATGATTAACATTCTTAACCCCGATGGCACCATCAACGAGAACGGCGGCAAGTATGCCGGCTTGGATCGCTACCAGGCCCGCGAAGCGGTCATCGCCGATATGGAAGCGCTCAGCCTCTTCGAGGGCCGCGAGGATCGCGCGATCCCGCTGAAGTTCAGCGATCGGTCAAAGTCGCCGATCGAACCGTATCTGTCGGATCAGTGGTTCGTCCGCATGGGCGACGATATCCCGGCCAATGACGAAAGAGCCGCGCACGAAGTAAGCGGAAGTCAACCGCTTACTTCGTGCGCGGCTCCTTCACGAAAAGGGTTCGCCCAGATGGCGATGGACGCTGTCACATCGGGCAAGGTGAAATTCACTCCTGAGCGTTACGCCAAGAGTTATCTCGATTGGCTCGGAGAGAAACGCGACTGGTGCATCAGCCGGCAACTCTGGTGGGGACATCGCATTCCCGTGTGGACACTCCAACTTCACTCCGGGAATCAAAAGGGCTTACTCGAAGATTTACAAGATTACCTGCGCGAAATTGGTTTGCTTGATGATGTAATGCTCCGGTTCGAATTGGAGGACGATACTTGGATTCAGATATGTACGGGGTCGGCCCGCGCTGATCGGGCCATGGAAGCGTTGAATGTCTTTTTTCAACTGACCGGTGCTCCAAAGCTTGATCAGAACGAATACCAAGATGTTGTTCACTCGCAACGGGCGTGGGACCTTGCACGCTCAATCATGGACGGACCGGCCGCATCTCCAATTGAACAAGACCCTGACGTACTCGACACCTGGTTCAGTTCACAGCTTTGGCCGTATGCGACGTTTGGTTGGCCGGAGAAGACGGCGGAGTTGGGCTACAACTATCCCACGAGCACGCTGGTCACGAGCCGGGACATCATCACGCTGTGGGTGGCGCGGATGGTGATCTCGGGGCTTTACAACATGGAGTCGGTGCCGTTCCGCGACGTGTACATCACGCCGAAGTTGCTCGACGGCTTTGGCGAGACGATGTCGAAGTCGAAGGGCAACGGCGTCGATCCGCTCGACATCATCGAACTCTACGGGGCCGACGCCCTGCGCTACTACATCGTCAGCGCGGCCGGCGAAACGCAGGACACGCGCCTGCCGGTGTCGAACGTTTGTCCGCATTGCCAGACTAATGTGCCCGTCAAGCACGAGCACATGTACATGCGGACGAAGAAGATTAACTGCCCAGGTTGCAAAAAACCATTCCGCCCGGGCGGCCCCTGGCCCGAGCCCGATCCCGAGTTGCCGACCGCGAAGCAAGGCTCGGAGCGATTCGAGCAGGGCCGCAATTTTGCGAACAAGCTCTGGAACGCTTCGCGATTCTTGCTGATGAACTTGGAAGGCTACACTCCGGGTCCGGTGGATTTCGCCAGTTTGCCCGTGGAGGACAAATGGATCGTGAGCCGGCTCGCGACTACGACGCGCGCGATCACCGAATATCTCGAAGGCTTCCGCTACTCCGACGTGGCCCGGACGATCTACGACTTCTCCTGGTCGGAGTTCTGCGACTGGTACGTCGAGATGTCCAAAGGCCGGCTCAAAGACCCGGCCCAGCGCAAGACCGCGCAGCGGGTGTTGATCGCGGTGCTCGATGGGATCATTCGCCTGGTGCATCCGATCATGCCGTTCTTGGCCGAGGAAGTCTGGCATGCCCTCGGCGAGCTAGCCCCCGAGCGCGGGTTGCCAACGCCGCGTAAAGCTGAGCGTAGTGTGATGATCGCGGCGTGGCCCGAGTATCCCACCGCTTGGACGGATGCGGATATCGAAACGCGATTGGGCCGGATACAGGAACTGGTGCGGGCGGTTCGCGAGATTCGCAACCGCTACAACGTGGACGTGAAGGTGCCGGTGGATATCGTCGTACGCTGCGGCGAGGCGATCGCGAAGGATTTGCGGGCCCTGGAGCCATTCATCCAGCAACTCGCCACCGTCGCGAATTGCGAGTTTGGCCCCGATGTGACGAAGCCGCCGCAGAAATCATCGTTCATACATCCGGACTTTGAACTGTCCGTTTCGCTGGTGGGTTTGATCGATCCGGTGAAGGAAGCGGCCAAACTCGAAAAGCAGATCGCGGAGAAGCGCAAGCATCTGGAAGGCACGAAGAAAAAGCTCGCCGACCCGAAGTTCGCCGAGCGAGCCCCGGCCGACGTGGTGCAGCAACAGCGCGAGGCGGTCGTGGAGACGGAGGCGCAGATTCGAGCCCTGGAGGCGAATCTGGAGGAGTTGAAGTCGCAGTAATTTGCGAGCGGCGAGGTTTATCCCCGCTGTGCGCTCTCGAGCTCGAGTACCAACTCCGCTTCCTCCAGCGTGATTAATTTGAAACTCACCGCTTGTCCCGACCGCAACTGACCCAAAAGATCCCGATCCGCGGAAATAACATGCGCAATTTTGGGATAGCCGCCGATTGTTTGGGCATCGACGCCGAGGATCACGCACTGGCCATCGTTCAAAACCTGCACCGTGCCGGGACAAACGGGCTCCGAGACCATCTCGCGCTGCGGGCGGGTGAGGGGGTTCCCCGCGAGCCGCAGGCCCATGCGGTTGCTTGCCGGCGTGACCGTGAAATTTTGGCCGAAGAATTCGGACTCGTTGAACCAATCGATTTGACCACCTGCGATGCACCGCAGCTCCGTCTTGTTGGCCGCTGTCCCGTTAGCCCGACGCGCGAGCGAGGGCGAAGCACGCAAGCGCTCGCAGGGTTCACCCTCGTTGGCGCGTCGGGCTAACACGGCAGCGAAATCGAGGATATCGCCGCGTTTGATCGGCTCCAACGATGTGTGGCTGCCGAGGATTTCTTTGCCGCGAAAGCCGCCGTGGACGCAGAGGTAGCCGCGCATGCCCTCGCTGGTCGGCCCGATCTTCAGCACTTCGCCTGTTTTCAAACTGAAGCACGATCCGGATCGCTTAAAAGGCGCCCCGGAAATCGCGCACTCAACATCGCATGTTGCTCGCAGCGACGGCCCGACCAATGCAAACTCTAATGCGACGGCAGTCAGTTCATTGCCGACCATCGTGTTGCCCTGCATCCACGATGCCCGATCGGCGGCCCCGCCGAGCGGCACGCCGCGCGAGCGGTGGTGTGGCCGCCCCGCATCGACCAGCAGCGAATACGGGCCCGGCTCCAGCACTTCGAAGCTCATGCGAATGGAACAATTTGATGTCCGCGGGTGGTGAGGCGCTCGCGGAGTTTGCGAACGAATTCGACCGCTGCCGGGTTATCGCCATGGACACACAAACTGCGGACGTTCTCTTTCGCGATCAACCATTCCGCCTGTTCGATGGCTTCATCGGGTGATTCGATCAAGGCGTTCGGGCGATCGCGCGGGACTAATCTTCCATCCGGCAGATAGCGCCGGTCGGCGAACCCTTCCCGCACAAACATTTCATCCGCGAGACACAACGTCTGCATCTCCGAATTTGGCAAACCCAATAGCGGCATGGCGAAGAACTGGGCGGCCTCAATCACGGCGAGGGCCACTTGCGTTTCTCGGCACGCCTGGTTGTACAAAGCGCCGTGCGGCTTCATGTAGGCGACAGGCATGCCCGCTCGCTCGGCGAATGCTTTAAGCCCGGCAATTTGGCAAATGCATTCGATGACCATCTGATCGGAGGGCAGATGATGCTCCCCGCGCCCAAACTGCTGGCGATCGAAATAGCCGGGATGTGCCCCAATTCGAACGTTGTGTTGCTTCGCCGTTTCCAAAGTCTTCGCGATCGTCGTCGCATCGCCAGCGTGGGCGCCGCAGGCGACATTGGCAGATGTCACGAGTGCCAGTAGTTCCGCATCGTGAGCGCCGCCTTCGCCGAGATCACAGTTAAGGTCGATGAGTGCCATCGCTTGCAATCTTAATGAGCGTCGAGGCGTAAGCCCGACGTGTCAGACTTTCACGTCGGGCTTACGCCTCGA
>JBJMQS010000060.1:0-2408 GCA_045802605.1 Gemmataceae bacterium
AGGGCCGATGCTGCGCCAGCGCCCGACGCGCGCGAGCCGGGTCACGGGCTGCGGCTGCGGGTCGCCGCGAAACCAGCGCAGCGCGAGCAGGGTCGAGGCGAACGGCGCGACGACCAGCAAAATGTAGGATGTGAAAGTCGAAAGCGCCGGCGCCCCGGCCGAATGCGAACTCAACGCGATGCGGGCCGCCGAACCAAGCCCGGCGACAAGCAGCCACCCCTGAAGAATGCGGTCGAGCCGATTGTCGATGGTCAGCAGCAGCGCTGCCGAACGGGCTGTCATTTTGTGGCTGATCTGATCGAACATCGGGCGCTTTCCTCGGGAACACTAACTCAGCCCCTAACCGCCCGGCAGTTGTCATATGGTAAATGTCCGAAGGCTGAGCGCAGTTCCAACCATCGGTCCTCAACGAGCGCGCTTAGGGGCGGCCGACTTGTTCTTTAGAAGCGAGTCTTTAGACGCAGGGCCATGGGGCGAACGGTCGATCTGCAGCTGCAAACCCGGATCCTCAATTGGCTCGGTAGGCATTGGAAATTAATAACATTAGCAACATGGTTGGCCGTATCTGCATGGTTCATTCTGCAGGGCTGGGACGCGATCCGATCCTTCGAACTGGGCGACACCGACGACAACATGCGCATGATGCAGGTCCGCGACCTGCTGCGCGGACAAGATTGGTTTGACCTCAGGCAATACCGGCTCAACCCGCCGGTCGGATCGAACATACACTGGTCGCGCCTGGTTGACTTGCCCATCGCAGGGCTGATTTTGGTCCTGCGTCCTTTTCTTGGCGGAGCGGCGGCTGAGCGGTGGGCTGTCGCCATTGCGCCGCTGTTGCCCTATTTATTGCTGCTGTTCTCGATAGCTCTGACGGTCCGGCGCCTTGTCGATCCACGCGCCTATGCGATTGCGTTCATTGCATTGTTCTTCGCCGTACTAACCAACGGCATGTTCCTCCCGGAACGGATCGATCATCATGGCTGGCAGCTAGCGCTGCTCGCTTTCTCGACAGCAGGCATTGCCGATCCACAACGATGGCGCGGGGGCATCGTGCTCGGCATTTCGACGGCATTGTCGTTAGCTATCGGCCTGGAAATGCTGATCTATCTCGCGATCTCCGGGATCGCGATGACGCTCTTTTGGGTAGCTGACCGTGACGAGCGCCAGCGCCTTACGGGTTATGCCGTCGCGCTCGCCGGAGGAACGGCATTGGCCTACTCTGTCTTCGCATCGTACGCGAACCGCGGGGCGGTATGCGACGCGCTGTCAATCGTGTGGCTTACAGACGCGCTGCTTGGTGGCGCTCTTTTGATCGGACTCGCACGACTGTCGCCGGTGGATTGGAAGACTCGCCTCGCGCTTGGAGTCGGTGCGGGGCTCGTAGTCGCCGGAGTCCACGCCTCAATGTTTCCGCACTGCCTGCGTCGGCTCGAGGGCATTTCGCCCGAAGTGGAGCGCCTCTGGCTGAGCCACGTTCGCGAGGCGCGGCCCGTTTACGATCATGGGTGGGCAATGGCGACGCTAACGTTGGCCTTGCCCATAGTCGGCACAATCGGCTGGCTCCTGTTGATGTGGTCGAAACGAACTGATGCTGAATTCCTGAGGCGTATCATGGCCGCAGTTGCACCTGGTGTTGCAGCAACGCTTCTTCTGTTTTGGCAGATCCGTACGGGCGCGGCAGCACAAATGCTGGCACTGTCGGGGACGGCGGGCTTCATATGGCTGCTCATTCCGAGAACGTGGAATTCACGATGGATGATAGTGCGCGTGCTTGGAACGTGTGTCGTTACCATCATCGGAGTCGGCGCCGCCGTCCCTTTGACCCTCTACTACCTTCCGGTGGCAAAGGAGAAAACGATAACCGAATCCCCCGGGCCCAGCCGGTCGTGCAACTCGCTGCAAGATTTCTATCCGGTGGATCTCCAGCCGAAGGGCATCGTGTTCACCTTCGTCGATCTCGCTCCACGACTGATTACGGTGACGCATCATGATTCCGTAACCGGACCGTATCACCGAAACGGCCAACAGATCGCCGACGTGATGAACGCCTTTCGCGGCAGCGAGGCACAAGCCCATGTCCTCATTGCGAAATATCATTCGACCTACTTGCTAACCTGCCCGAGTGGCTCGACAACCTCAATGTTCATGTCGGAAGCGCCGAAAGGTTTCTACGCGCAGCTACAGCGCGGCCACGTCCCTAAATGGCTTTCTCGTGTCGACCTGCCGAACGACTCTCCGTTCCAGATGTGGCGAGTCACTGGATAGCGAAGAGCTTGGCGAAACCGGCCGTCATGCTAGGTCGGGTCACATGGGGGGCAAAGAAATCAACTTCGCCAAAGGTCGCGAAAAGCTCGCTGGCGAAGTGTTGCTAATCGTCATGGCGATTGTACTGCCGCTCGGGCTGGCAT
>JBJMQS010000061.1:0-1511 GCA_045802605.1 Gemmataceae bacterium
AATCAAAGCCTGTCAGCGACACAGCATTGCCATCGATGCCTGGTGGTTTCCGACGGAGTTCAACGACGAAGCAAAACTGATCCTCGCGACCATCGAACGCCATCACATCACGCCGCAACTTTGGATCACCGGCGGTGGTATGCCTGTGAAATCAGCTGAAGAACAGAATGCTCGCGTCGACGCCGAAGTTCGACGGATTCGGCCCATCGCCGAAGCGGCGGCAACAATCGGTTGCAAAGTCGGCCTCTACAACCACGAAAACTGGTTCGGCGATCCCGACAATCAGATCGCCATTCTGCGTAATCTCAACATGCGAAACGTCGGCATCGTTTATAATTTCCACCACGCCTTTGCTGACGTCGATCGGTTCGAGGAGCTCTTCATGCGCATCAAACCATACCTCCTGGCAGTCAACGTAAACGGGATGGTTCGTAACGGCAACAAGACTGGACAACAGATTATGCCGATCGGCCAGGGCCAGCTGGAGCTGGGTTGGTTACGGTTCGTGCGCAACAGCGGTTGGCATGGGCCGATCGGAATTTTGAACCACACCGGCGAAGACGCCGAAGCCCGTCTACGCGATAACCTCGAAGGCCTCGGCTGGCTCGTCCAGCAACTGGACGGCCAAACCGCCGGAATCCGCCCCACACCGCGGTCGTGGCGACCACAGCCAAAATAAGTTGCGATCGGCTGGTCCGGTCAACGCGATGAAAATTGGAACGACAATCAGAAGGATCTGGTTTAGGCAAAACAAAGCATTAGGCATTCAGGATCAAATCTGCGGCGCCGGGTTCGGCGAGGACGATTTTGCCGGGGTTTTTCAACGTAGCGGTGATTTCAAGGAGGCGGAAGAGTGCCTGCGCCACGTCGGGTTCGCGCTGGAGCTCGGCGAGCGCGCGGCCCACGACTTCGGGGCGAACGGCTTGTGCCTGCCCCAAACGTTGTGAAGCTTGTTTGTCAGCTTCGGAGTGAATGATGGCAACGGTGTTGTCGCCGGCCTGTTTCATGGCGGCGGTCACCTGGCGAAGGCGGTTGACGACTTTGCGCTGAATTTCGGCGATCATGCCTTTGTCGCGGAAGGCGACCTTGCGGATGTAGGTCGAGCCAAGGGCAAAACCCCATTGCGACGAGGTGGGCGAAACTTCCTCGCGAACCCGGCGCGAGAGCGCATCGCGATCTTCGAGCAAAATATCAAGTTTTAGATTAGAAAGTTGCTTCACGACAGCCGTCGCGACATTGGCCTTGAGTGAGCCCATTGGGTCGGAATTGCGGAAGAGGTAGGCGGCGGGATCATTGACATACATTTCGAACCACACACCAACACCCATCGGAGCGCCTTCTTCGGAGTTGACGAGTTGGTTGCGAAGATACGATTGGTGAAGCTGCGTGCTGACGGTGTAGGCCTTGCCGAAGAACGGAAATAGCAGCGCGCGCGGGCCAAAGCGTAGGATGGGGAAAAACAGGCCGGGTTCCTCCACTTGGCCCACGACTTTCCCGAAAAACGTATACAC
>JBJMQS010000062.1:0-1754 GCA_045802605.1 Gemmataceae bacterium
CCGTCCAGCTTGTCGGCCACCAGCGCGCCATCCTTCATCGCCCAATTGGCTTTGCCGACCTCATCCCAGTCGCCCATTTTGGTGCCATCCACCAGCGTGACCCATCCGCCGTCGCTCTGGCCGGAAGCCGGATTGGAGAGCTGCAAAGCCGCGGCTCCGATTAGCAATCCGAGGGCGAGCGTAGATAAGTGCCTCATGAAGAGATCCTCCCTGATGTTTTGTTTGTGCAACAGGGTTTAACACCAGGGTGCGCGGCGTAAAACGTTTTTCATGCAACCGCGCTGCCTACAGTTCCGATCTGGTCGAGTGCGAGCGCTTGCGCCACAGGAATAAGAACGGTTAGCATGGAGTAAACGTCGAAAAAGCCTGAACCGCAGCGGAGGGAGCACACATGAAAGCGGCAAGTCAATTCTGGCGACGTTGTGCCCTGCCGCTATCTTTCGTCGGCATGTTGAGCGCAAGCTCAGCGGCCGAACTCAATCCGGCGGCGGTGATCTACAAATTGCCGGAGCAGATTCCCTGGAGTGCCGTGAACGCGCGGGGCGCTCAAACCGCCGTCGTGGCCGGCGACCCCGACAAGCCGGGATTTTATGCCGTGTATACAAAATGGACCAAGGGCAATCATTTCAGCCGGCCTCACTTCCATCCCAACGACCGTTACATTGTCGTTTTGCAGGGCACCTGGTGGGTCGGCTCGGGCCCAAAGTTCGATCCCGCCAACTCGGTACCCATGCCGGCCGGAAGTTTTGTCACTCACTTCGGCAAACAGGTGCATTGGGATGGCGCCAAGGATGAGGATGCGGTTCTCCTGATTACGGGCGAAGGCCCGGCCACATCGACGGCGGCGGAAGAGAAATAACCCCTTGGCGCAACTCTAGCCGCCACATCCCGTTCTTCATTTGCGACGCTTGCAAGCGCAGGAGTGTGAAATGGCGGACAGTTCGCTGATCAGAACGCATATGGACGTAATTTCGTCGGATCGAAAAAACGTCGGACAGGTGGATTGCCTTGAAGGTGGCGACACGATCAAGCTGACCAAACAGAGTTCACCCGATGGTCAGCACCATCATTTCATTCCGTTGTCGTGGGTGGATCATGTGGACCAGCACGTTCACCTCAACAAATCGGGGACGGATGTTACCTCGCGTTGGCAGCACGGACGGACATGATCGCGGCGCGCTCATCACCGGGCAGCGAATCCGTGTGCGCACAGCACGGGGGTCATTTGTTTGCCACTTGCTCTTGCCCGGCGGCTTTGAGACGATGGCAGGTGACACAAGCAAGACCCGCTTGTTACGCGGGCTTCGAGCCGAGGAAATCCCATGCCGTTGGTCGAGGCCGACCGTCTCACGCGCATTGGCGCGGCGCTGCTCAAGGCAGCCGGCGCGTCGGACGAGGAAGCCAGCGCGGTCGCGGTCGGCTGCGTCAATGCCAACCTGGCGGGTCACGACTCGCACGGGGTGATCGCCATCCCGACCTATATCGACCGCATCAAAGTCGGGCACATCGTACCCGGCGCCAAATGGAGGATCGTGCAGGAATCGCCGACGACCACGGTGATCGACGGCCACTGGGGCTTCGGCTTTCACGTCAACGCCAAGGCAATGGCGCTGACGATTGAAAAAGCGAAGAAGGCCAATGTAGCCGCCTGCACGGTATTTCGTCAGAGCCATGTCGGACGGCTCGCGGCCTATCCCATGATGGCGATGCACGAAGGGATGATCGGCATCGCCACCGCCGATTCAGGCCGCTCG
>JBJMQS010000063.1:0-64754 GCA_045802605.1 Gemmataceae bacterium
GCATAGATGACTTGCCGGATCTGACGCACGGAAAACCCGTCGGCCAACAGCAAAATGACATGCGCCTGCCGAAAGTTCTCGGCTCCGCTACGCAGCCGTTGCAGAAGGGTCTTGCGATCGGCCGGGGAAAGTTGGATACTGCCATCCATGGCTTGGCCTCCGGAGTGGGTGTTGTGAAGTACCACCAACTCTAAGGACAAGCCTTTTTCATTCCCAGAGCAACCCGCGCTCCGATTTGGGTGTGGAGCTATTTAGAAGCACATTTCAGAAGTTCGCACGAAATCTTCACGTTGGCTCATCACTTGCGACGGAAATGTCATGAATGGAGCTGACAGGCGCCAATTCGATGGCCACTTCGTCGGACACCACAAACACTGAGCCGAGGCCGGTCGATAGCGAGCCTCAACCGACAGTGACGCCCAGCGCATTGGGGCCGTTGCGGCTACGCGCATTTCGGGTCCTCTGGATCGCCGAACTCGTCAGCAATACCGGGACGTGGATGCAAACCGTCGGTGCGCAATGGCTGTTGGTGGCGAAGGTGGATGCGGCGATTCTCGTTTCGCTGGTTCAGGTGGTCGATACCTTGCCCGACGTGGCCTTCGGCTGGCTCGGCGGCGTGCTGGCCGACACGTCGGACCGGCGCCGGCTCTTGATCATGTTCAACTTGTTCCTGACAGCCGTGGGCATCGCGCTGACGCTGTTGACTGCGCTGGGCATGATGCCGGCGGCGCTGCTTTTGACCTTTACCTTCCTGCTCGGCACCGCGAGTGTCGTGGCAATCCCGGCGTATCAGTCGCTCGTCAATGACATCGTTCCCCGAAGCGAGCTTCCATCGGCAGCGGCTCTTGGCTCGATGAACATCAATCTCGCGCGAGCCGTTGGCCCGGCCATCGCCGGGCTATTGATCGCTCGCATCGGTGTGGTGGGGGTGTTCGCGCTCAACACACTGACATTCATCTTTTATGCGGCCGTCATGTTCACATGGAAACCGCAACTTCCGGTCCGCCAAGGACGGCCGGAGGCATTTGTTTCGGCGCTCGTGGCTGGCGGGCGATACATCCGCCATTCGCCGGAAGTCAGGCGGATATTCGTCAGGACAGCCCTCTTTGCGATCCCTTATAGCGCGCTCATCGCCTTATTGCCCGTCGCAGCCACACGCCGAATGGGGCTCACCGCCGAAGGCTACGGGCTGCTTTTAACCGCGCTTGGCATTGGCGCGATCACGGGCGGATTCTTCCTTCCACGCATCAACGCCCGGCTCTCCATCAATCAACTGGTCTTCATTGCTAGCCTGGTGCTTGCCACGGCGATGGTGGTCGTCGTGTTGGTCTCAAGCATTTGGCCGGCCGTCGTGATGTTGGTGCCGGCCGGCGGCGCATCGATCATGGTCATCTCCAACATTACCGCGTCGCTTCAGCTCTTCCTTCCGGCATGGGTTCGCGGCCGCGCCTTCTCGGTTTTTCAGATGGTGCTCTTCGGATCGTTCGGGGCTGGCTCCCTCGCGTTCGGCTTGCTCGCGAATCACGCTGGTGTTCTTGTGGCCCTGTTAGCGGCGGCGGCGGTCATGGCAGTGGGTGGGGCGAGCGTGGCTCGCTGGCCGTTCCCGGACGTCTCGGCCATCGACCGTACGCGCTGGAGCTGGCCGGAACCCCGACTTGTGCCCGAGCTGGAACCGAGCGACGAGGCGGTCATGATCACTGTCAGCTACACGGTGCCCGCCACGAGGGAGCGCGAGTTCATCGCGGGCATGGAGGAGATGCGGCGGGAGAGGCTCAGCACAGGCGCGATGCAATGGGGACTCTTCCGGGACGCCGAAGCGCCTCAGCAGTTCACGGAGTTCTTCGTGGTCGGCTCCTGGGAGGAGCACCTGCGGCAACACCGCGAGCGGCTGACCGTTGTGGAGCGGGAACTTGAGACCCGCGTCCAAGCCTGTTCCGTGACCGACCCCATCGCGAAGCACTACCTCGAAGCACGGGCCCAGGAATAGGAGTCGCGATCATGGCCACAAACCTTGACGACAGAGTGGTGCTTGTCACCGGCGCGAACCGCGGCATCGGTCTGGAGACCGCGCGGCAGCTCGCACGGCGTGGCTTTCATGTGGTCATCGCGGCTCGGGACGAAGGGAGTGGGCAGCATGCCGTTGAGACGATTCAGAAGAGCGAAGGTAAAGCAACTTTTCTTTCCTTGGATGTCAGCAAGTCCGAGAGTGCCCAAAGCGCGGTACGCCAGTTTGCAGCAATCACTGATCATCTCGACGTCTTAATCAACAATGCCGGCATTTACCCCGACGAGGGATTGAGCATTTTGACGGTGCCTCGCGACCGTGTCGATCAAACATTCCAGACCAACACCTTCGGACCGCTCGAGATTGTTCAGGCATTCCTCCCCAACCTGCGAAAAGCGCGGGCGGCGCGGGTCATTAATGTCTCCAGTGGTTACGGTCAGCTCGATGGCTTGTCGCCGAACGTTCCGAGCTACTGTTTGTCGAAGCTGGCGCTAAACGGTCTTACGATCATGCTCGCTCAGGCGCTCCAGTCTGACCGCATTGCCGTCAACTCGATGTGTCCCGGATGGGTCCGCACCGAGATGGGTGGCCCCAATGCCTCGCGCTCCGTCGAGGAAGGCGCCGACACTGCGGTCTGGCTCGCTGCCGATGCTCCGCACGAGTTGACGGGAAAGTTCTTCCGCGATCGACAAGAGATTCCTTGGTGAGCTAGTCATCGCGGTCATACGCAGGAGACGACCATGCCGCATGTCATCGTGAAACTTTGGCCCGGCCAAACGGAAGCGCAAAAGAGACGGCTTGCGGACGCAATCACCCAAGATGTCATGCAGATCTTGGATTATGGCGAAGAGTCGGTGTCGGTCGCCATCGAAGAGATTGACGCGAATGAATGGGCCGAGAAGGTCTACAAACCGGACATCGTGAACAAACCGAGCCTGATCTACAAGCAGCCCGGCTACGACTTATCGGAACTGCCGTGAACGAGCCAACGAAATCAAAGGAGTAAGACTGTGGCAGACAATAACAGCTTTCGGGGGAAGGTGGCATTCATCACCGGGGCCGCGAGTGGCATTGGTCGTGCGGCAGCATTAGCGTTCGCGCGCGAAGGCGCGAGCGTGGCAGCGGCGGATGTATCCGAACCAGGCAACCAGGAAACGGTCCGCATGATCGAGCAGCAAGGCGGACATGCGCTGGCGCTCCGTTGCGACGTGACACGGGCCGAGGACGTCAAGGCGGCGCTTGCGAAGACAAACGAAACCTTCGGGAGGTTGGATTTCGCATTCAACAACGCGGGAATCGAACCGAAAAAGGCGGCTCCCACCGCGGACTACGACCTGGAGGAATGGAACCGAATCTTCGACACCAATCTTCGTGGCGTCTTCTTGTGTATGAAATACGAAATCCCTTTGATCTTGAAGCAAGGCGGCGGCGCCATTGTGAACACGTCGTCGGGCGCGGGTGTGATCGGCATCAAAGGCAGCCCAGCGTACACAGCGGCCAAGCATGGCGTGATCGGTCTGACTCGTGCCGCGGCCCTCGATTACGCGGCGCAAAAGATTCGCATCAACGCAGTTTGCCCGGGTTACATTAACACGCCCATGATGGATCGCTTCACCGGCGGCACGGCTGAGGGGCGCGCAAAGGTTGTTTCCGAAGAGCCCGTCGGCCGGATGGGGCAACCCGAAGAAATCGCAGCGGCGGTCGTATGGCTATGTTCGGATGCCGCTGCCTTCATGATCGGCCATGCGATGGTCATCGACGGTGGTCAGACGGTGCAATGACGGCGATTAATGAACCCGCTTCAGGATTTCCGCCAAGTACGACGCGGCAACCTGCTACTTATTGCCTTGGCTTACAATTGGCCAGCCATGAGGCACGGGTTGGATGTTGCATGGATTTCGAGATTCATATAGCCCGTTGTGGATCCTTGCAGAGCGGTGGTCCGCATGGCTGAAAGTCGCAATAGCATTAAATGCGTCTGGCGTGATGTGAATACTCGCGATTAGTGGCCCGTGCCGGTCTTCGCTTGAGCCTGTGCATCGAGCGCCGATTTCACGCCCTGGGCTAACTCAGCCGCGGAGCCTTTCGCCCAAAAGTGGGTGAAGAAGAATGCAGGCTGCTCGCCGATCATGTGGTTGTGCAGAGCAACGATATGAAGATTGGCTTTGCGTAATGCGCGCAAGACTGGCTGAACCTCTTCGGCCGTCATGATGAAGTCTCCATCCACGGCGGCGAGTTCATCGCTCCCGGAAAACGCGGCCCAAGTTGTCAGCCCAATCGAACCGCTGACTTTGACATTGTGCATCGTCCCGTCCCGGCCGATGGTGACCTTGACCACGCCGGCTTGGCTCTCGTTCTTGTGCCCCAGCACTTTCTCAATGGACGGCGCGTCGATTTTGCCCTCTTTCGGAATGGAGCCGCCGAATTGTTTTGCCGGATGAGGATGGTTCTTGCGCACCGCCTTGATCGCATCCCAAACCGACTTCACACTGGAAGCGAGTTGCTCCGGCGCGCCAGACCCGCCGATGTGCATGAAATACACTTTGGGCTCGTCGTAGAAGAAGTGGTTGTGTAATCCCGTGACTTCCAAGCCGGCGGCGAATGCGGCGTCCATGGCCGGGGTGACCTCATCCTCGAACACAACCGTATCGCCCATGACCATCGCGCCGTGCGGAGCGGAAGTAAATGCCGCCCAGGTACCCAGCCCGGCGAACGGCTTCAGAGTCATTCCATCGACTGTCACAGGAACATCGTTGCGCGGCCAACCGACACGGACGACACCGTCGGGTGAGACGGTCGCTTTGACTCCGATCGCAGTCCCGATTTTCTCTGGATCCAACGCGTCGTTTGCGGCAATATGGCCGCCGATGGCGGCGGCCACAAAACCGATCGCGACAAGGCTTGTCATCAGCGCCCATCTCATCGCTGGCTCCTTCGCAGTCCGAGGCAGTGCGACCCTATTTGCTGAGGTTGGTGATTTGGAACTTGTCGAAGTGGGTTTGGGCGTCGGACTTTGTCCAGAGACCGACACGACCGGCCTTGGTAATCGTCGTATCCTTGAAGTCGAATTGTTTTTCGCCATCGAGATAGCACTCAACGGTGTCGCCGACCATTTTCACTTTCAGCGTGTGCCAAGTGCCGACGGGAACCTTGATTCCTTCCTTGCCTGCAAACTGCGTGCGCTTGCCGGCGACGACGTGATAAAGCCGATAATTGTCCTCCAGTGAATTCATCCGGCAGACATAGTAGTTATTGGCGTCCTGGTAGCGCCACACGAAGCCGCCGCCTTGATCGTGCTTGCCTTTGATGGCCTTGAAGGCCACGGACAACTCGACATCCTTGAAGCTGCCGTCCTTTAATACGCAAAGATTGAACATGGAGTTAGGGCTTTCGGCCGTTTGCGCGAGCACAAAACCCGACTTCGACGGCGCAGTCTCGTCGGCTACGACCTTCCAAATACTTCCATCGCCTTGACCCGTTTTGTCGGACGTCCAGTTTGCCGGGACGTTATTGAGATCATCCTTGCTAAATGTGATCGTGCGGCTCTTCGCTTCGTCGGCGAAGCTCGCGATCCCGGCGACGAACATCAGGGCGATTGACAGCATGACTCGCATCGTCGTCTCCTGGCTCAGAAAAACGAACTTGTTGGCTTTGTATCGTTGTTGAGAGCTTCGATCACAAGTTGATTGGCACTACCGTGTGCCAAACCGCGAATCAAACCCGCCAACTTTGCTTCAGAACGGAAGTGTTCTTAACGATTTCTTGATACCGCAACGCGCCCTTTTGACGCACATTTTGCGCGACATCTTTTACGATACGAAGCGGCTACTTACGCGATCGGAGCTTTGGCATGGCCGCTGACCTTTTCTTCATCGCCATCGTCGTTGCATTTGCTGTGGCATCGTGGGGCTTTGTCGTCATGTGCGACAAGCTGATGGAGGCAGGTCGATGAGTGGTCCCGAACTCATCGCGCTGGCCGTCGCCGCGGGGTTGCTTGTGTATCTCGGCTTCGCACTTCTCAAACCTGAGTGGTTCGGATGACCACCAACGCAGTCGTGCAAATTCTGATTTATCTCGCCTTGCTGCTGGCTGCGGTCAAACCACTGGGCTGGTACATGGCGCGCGTTTACCAGGGCCAGTCGTGCGGACTCGATCGCGCGCTGGGTGGGCTCGAGCGGTTCATCTATCGGATGAGCGGGATCAATCCTCAACATGAGATGACGTGGCGAGGCTACGCCGCGGCGTGCTTAGTGTTTAACGGCTGTGGTCTGGTCACTGTCTATCTTCTGCAGCGCATTCAAGGCTGGCTGCCAGCCAACCCACAAGGTTTTGCCGCGGTCTCTCCCGACTCGTCGTTCAATACGGCCGTCAGCTTTGCCACCAACACGAATTGGCAGGGCTACGGCGGCGAAACAACGATGAGCTACCTCACGCAAATGCTCGGCCTGAGTGTGCAGAACTTCGTGTCGGCCGCAACTGGGATGGCTGTCTTGATTGCTCTGATTCGCGGCCTCGTGCGGCGATCGGTTGGGACAATTGGCAACTTCTGGTACGACATGGTCCGCTCAACGCTCTACATCCTTTTGCCGTTGTCGCTGATCTTAGCTTTGGCTCTTGTGTCTCAGGGCGTGATCCAGAATTTCCGCGCATATCAGACCGTTGCGCTGTTGCAACCGACGACTCGGGACGAAGCGCGACTCGGCGCTGATGGCAAGCCAGTTCTGGGCGCCGATGGTCAGCCGGTGATCGACAAGCAACCGGTGACGGAGCAGACGCTGGCGATGGGCCCAGCCGCCTCGCAGGTCGCCATCAAGCAACTTGGCACCAACGGCGGCGGGTTCTTCAACGTCAACAGCGCGCATCCATTTGAGAATCCAACTCCGCTATCGAACCTCTTGGAAATGCTGTCAATCCTGCTCATTCCCGCGGCACTGTGCTTCACCTTCGGCGAGATGGTCGGCGATCGTCGGCAGGGTTGGGCGGTGCTCGCGGTGATGTTCATCATCATTGTTCCTTTGCTGTTTGGCACTGCGATCGCGGAACAGAGTGGAAATCCTGCACTGGATCAACTCGGAATCGACCACCATGTTTCGGACGGGCAAGCCGGCGGAAACATGGAGGGCAAAGACACTCGTTTCGGCATTACGAACTCAGCGATTTGGGCCACCGCGACTACCGCCGCCTCCAACGGCAGCGTGAACGCGATGCACGATTCATTCACTCCGCTGGGCGGGTTGATTCCTCTTTGGCTGATGCAATTAGGTGAAGTGATTTTCGGTGGCGTGGGCAGCGGGCTCTACGGCATGCTCATGTTTGCGATCGTGGCCGTCTTCATCGCTGGTCTCATGGTGGGCCGCACGCCGGAATACTTGGGCAAAAAGATAGAAGCGTACGAAATGAAGATGGCCTCGTTGACGATTCTATTTCCACCTCTGGTGGTGTTGCTCGGCACGGCCATCGCCATTGTCGGGGTCGGCGGTTACTCCGGATTGAATGTCACGGTGCCGGAGACCGGAGAGATCAAGTCCACGTTGAGTAACTCGGGCGCGCATGGGTTTTCGGAGATTCTTTACGCCTTCTCGTCGGCGGGAAATAACAACGGCAGCGCGTTCGCCGGCCTTAACGCCAACACTCCGTTCTACAACACCGCGCTTGGCATCGCGATGCTCGTCGCTCGATATTGGCTCATCATCCCGGTGCTCGCCATCGCGGGTTCGCTTGCACGAAGAAAACACACGCCGTCGGGACCCGGGATTTTGCCGACGCATACTCCGCTTTTCGTGGTGTTATTGGTTGGCACCGTGCTACTCGTCGGCGCATTAACATTTGTGCCCGCGCTGGCGTTGGGCCCCGTCGTCGAACACTTGCAAATGACTGCCCGGTAGGACGTGAACCGTGACGAGCACTACCAAAGCCCGACCGCTCTTTGACCCGCCGATCGTTCGGCGGGCCTTGGTCGATTCTTTTCGCAAACTCGACCCACGCCGGCAACTGCGCAATCCGGTCATGTTTACTGTCCTGGTCGGCAGTGCCTTGACGACAGGACTGGGTTTCCATCTTTTGCTCGTCGGCGGCCGGGAATCAGTCGCATTCGTGTTTGGGGTATCCGCCTGGCTCTGGTTCACCGTGGTGTTTGCGAACTTCGCCGAAGCCATGGCGGAAGGCCGCGGCAAGGCCCAGGCCGATTCATTGCGCGCGGCTCGACGTGACGTGACCGCCAAGAAACTAGCCGAGCCGCGTTACGGCGGCAGCCATCAACCCATTTCTGCATCGAAATTGCGCAAGGACGACGTGGTGCTGGTGGAGGCCGGCGACCTCGTTCCGGGCGATGGCGAAGTCATTGAGGGCGTGGCCTCGGTTGATGAGAGCGCGATCACTGGTGAAAGTGCGCCGGTAATTCGTGAGAGCGGCGGCGACCGCAGCAGCGTCACCGGGGGCACGCGCGTTCTGTCGGACTGGCTGGTGGTGCGGATCACGGCCAATCCTGGCGAGACGTTTCTCGACCGCATGATTGCGCTCGTTGAAGGAGCGAAACGCCAGAAGACACCCAACGAGATCGCGCTGGATATTCTGCTCGCCGCCATGAGCATTATTTTCCTCATCGTCTGCGTCACACTGTTGCCCTTTTCCAAATACAGCGTGCAAGCCGCCGGTCAGGGCAGCCCGATCACAGTCACAGTTCTCGTGGCGCTATTGGTGTGCCTGATCCCGACCACAATTGGCGGCTTGCTTTCGGCCATCGGCATTGCCGGCATGGATCGGATGATCCAGGCGAATGTGATCGCGACTTCGGGCCGGGCGGTGGAAGCGGCCGGCGATGTGGACGTCTTGCTGCTCGATAAGACTGGCACGATTACTCTGGGCAACCGGCAAGCCGTGGAACTGATCCCGGTCAAAGGCGTGCAACTTCCTGCGTTGGCCGACGCAGCACAACTGGCATCTCTTGCGGACGAAACTCCGGAAGGGCGCAGCATTGTCGTGCTGGCCAAGGAGAAATACGGGCTGCGCGGACGCAATATCCATGAACTTCACGCGTCATTCATTCCGTTCTCGGCGCAGACGCGCATCAGCGGCGTGGACCTAAACGGTCGCCTGATTCGCAAAGGCGCTGCCGATGCGGTCGAGGCATTTGTTCGCGAGCATGGGGGCGAATTTCCGGTCGAGCTTCGCATTGCCGTTGAGGAGATTGCCAAGAAGGGCGGCACGCCGCTCGTCGTCGCCGATGGCCAGCACGCGATGGGCGTGATTTACTTGAAAGACATCGTCAAAGGCGGGATCAAAGAACGCTTCATTGAGTTGCGCCGCATGGGCATCAAGACCGTGATGATCACGGGCGACAATCCGCTGACGGCCGCGGCGATCGCGGCTGAAGCGGGCGTCGATGATTTTCTCGCCCAGGCCACGCCACAGGCGAAGCTCAAGATGATCCGCGATTATCAAGCTGGTGGCCGGCTGGTAGCGATGACCGGCGACGGCACGAATGACTCGCCCGCACTGGCGCAGGCCGACGTGGCGGTGGCCATGAACTCCGGCACGCAGGCCGCCAAAGAAGCCGGCAACATGGTCGATCTGGATTCAAATCCCACCAAACTGATTGAGATCGTGGAGATCGGCAAGCAATTGTTGATCACGCGCGGCTCATTAACCACCTTCAGCCTCGCTAACGACGTGTCGAAATACTTCGCCATTATCCCGGCGGCGTTCGCCAGCACCTATCCGGTGCTCGACAAGCTCAACATCATGCACCTGGCCACCCCCGCCAGTGCGATTCTCTCAGCGGTGATCTTCAATGCCCTCGTCATTGTGGCATTGATTCCCTTGGCGCTTCGCGGCGTGAAGTATCGGCCGGTGGGTGCCGCCCAACTGCTGCGAAACAATCTCTTGATCTACGGCTTGGGTGGTCTGATCGTGCCATTCATCGGCATCAAATTGATCGACTGGGTTTTGGTCGCGATCCATTTGACGTGAGGACAGCATGAAATTATTTGCAACCGCATTGCGATTATTCGTGTGCCTGAGCGTTTTGACGGGTGTTGTGTATCCACTTGTCGTGACCTCGGTCGCTCAGGTGGTTTTTCCTCATCAGGCCAATGGCAGCCTCGTCGTGCACCATGAACGCGTGGTCGGATCCGAACTCATCGGTCAGCCGTTCGACGATCCTCGATACTTTTGGGGCCGCCCCTCTGCGACTAATCCGGAGTACGACGCAAGCTCATCTTCGGGCTCAAACCTCGGGCCAACGAATGACGATTTGACCAAGCGAATCAAAGGTAGAGCCGAAGCCCTTCGGGCCGCCCATCCCGAACAAACGAGCGCAGTGCCGGTCGATCTGGTCACTACGTCGGCCAGCGGACTGGATCCCCACATTAGCCCGGCGGCCGCGGAGTACCAGGTCCTGAGAGTCGCCCGGACCCGCAACATGGCGCCCGAACGCATTCGGGCTTTGGTGAGTGAATGTACCGAAGGCCGCACACTGACCCTGCTCGGCGAGCCTCGGGTAAACGTATTGCAATTGAATCTGGCGCTGGACGGGCTCGATGGAGGCCGGCGATGACGAACTTGGAATGGCTGACCTGCGACCAGCCGGACTTGATGCTCGAGGAACTTATGGGCCAAGTGCCTCGCGCCCAACTGGTTGAATTCGTGCAAGCGTGTTGGCAGCGAATCGGGCCATATCTGCCTGCAACTCCGCATTCATATACGGTTGTTGAGCAATTTGCCGCGATCGTGGATGGCCTGAACGACCATGATGCGGTCGTGTATGCCGCCGAAGCCGCGCTGAAAGCGGCGGGCTTAGCCCCGAGCTTGCGCATGGCGCAACTGTAGCAGGCACAACTCTTGCGCGAGATCGTGGGCAGCTCCCCTCCTGCGAAAAATCCTGCATGAGTGGGCAACGGTCGAGATCCGAAAATTGACTTCGAATCACGGTTAAACAATGGGTTTCCGCTGCGTTCGTTTAGAATGCCATCATCGCAATGACCGATCATCGTCCTAATCCCGATCAACTCTTGGCTCGCGTCGAGGCTGAGCAAGCCGCCGTGCGCCGGGGCAAGCTCAAAGTTTTCTTCGGGTACGCCGCGGGTGTAGGCAAGACGTACGCGATGCTGGAAGCCGCCCGGCGGGAAAAGGCCGAGGGCGTCGAAGTGGTTGTTGGATACGTGGAGCCGCACGGCCGCCAACAAACTGAGGCGCTGCTCGAAGGCCTGGAGATGCTGCCAACGCGAGCGGTGCCATACCGTGGCGTGACTCTGCGAGAGTTTGATCTCGATGCGGCGTTGGCTCGAAAGCCGCGGCTCATCCTCGTCGATGAGCTTGCCCATTCCAATGCCGAAGGGTTACGCCATGCCAAGCGCTTTCAAGATGTCGATGAACTGCTGGAAGCCGGGATCGACGTATACACGACTCTGAACGTTCAGCATGTCGAGAGCCTAAACGATGTCATTGCCCAAATCACCGGAATTGTCGTCCGTGAAACGCTTCCGGATTCTGTCGTTGAACGGGCCGCCGACATCGAGCTAGTAGACCTTACTCCGGAAGAACTGATCGAACGGCTCAAGGAGGGCAAGGTCTATGTGCCCAGCCAAGCGGAACGAGCCCTGGGATATTTCTTTCAAAAGACCAACCTCACGGCATTGCGGGAACTATCGCTTCGACAGGTCGCACAGCGGCTGAGCAAGGATGTTGAGGCTGCCCGACGGGAGAAGGCCGTCCAGATTCCTTGGGCCACCGGCGAGCGATTGCTGGTGTGCATCGGTCCGAGTCCAACCAGCGCACGGCTGATTCGCACGGCCAAGCGCATGGCGACCGCTTTTGGCGCTGAGTGGCTTGCCGCTGCGGTCGAACCGCCAGGAACGAGCACTGGACCATCCGCGGCAAGGCAGCGAGTCGCGCACCACCTTCGGCTCGCAGAGCGTCTGGGTTCGGAAACGCACACGCTGACCGGCGACGATGTCGCGCAAACCTTGATTGACTTCGCGATTTCGCGCAACGTCACGAAGCTCGTGGTTGGCAAGACCTCGCAGGCTCGATGGAAGCGATTGTTCTTCGGAACGGTCGTCGATGCATTGTTGGAGCGCAGTGGCGACATCGACGTTTACGTCATTCGTGGTGAGTCCGGTGAGCCGGCGCCGTCGCAAAAGGCACGGCATATCGGCCCCATCAATTGGGGGAACTACGCGAAGGCAGCGATGGTGGCCGCAATCTGCTGCGGCCTTGGCTGGGTGAGTTCTCTCAACAAACTTTCCGAAGCCAACATTGTCATGGTCTTCCTACTCGGGATCGCCTGGGTCGCGGCGCGCTATGGCCGGGGCCCTTCAATCGCTGCCGCGGTTGCTAGCGTGCTGGCGTTTGATTTTCTTTTTGTGCCGCCGACATTTCAATTTTCGGTCAGCGATGCTCAGTATCTGATTACTTTTGCCGTCATGTTGGTCATCGGTCTGATCGTCAGCACGCTGACCGCACGGATCAAGGATCAGCTCGAATCCGCCCGACAATTGGAACGCCGCACCGCGGCCTTGTTTCGCCTGACCAAGCAACTGACCGAAGTAGCCGGCCCGGAGTTTCTCATTCACACGGCCGGGCAGCAACTGCAAGAAATTTTCGACGCCGAGGTTGTGGTGCTGGTGAGGGAGATGAAAGGACCTCTGGAATTGCGCTTCGGCAAAGACACCGCGATCGCGGCGATGCCGGTCAATTTCACCGTGGGGGAATGGGTTGCGGATCATGACCAAATGGCCGGCCTTGGCACCAACACTCTGCCCAACGCAACGGCCGTGTTTGTGCCGCTTGTCGGTTCACAGCGGACGATCGGCTCGGTTGGAGTTCGCTCACGCGACACCGACCGGTTCGCCGACCCCGATCAGGTTCGCTTGCTCGAAACCTGCGCGAGCCTGATCGCCCTCTCGCTGGAGCGGGATCAATCGGTAATCGAAGCCGGCGACGCCAAGATTCGGATCCAAGCCGAGGAGATGCGCAACGCACTGTTGAGCTCAGTATCGCACGACCTGCGGACACCGCTTTCGGTCATCGCGGCGGCGAGTTCCAGCTTGCTGGACGCGGCGCAAGATCGAGACGACCAGGAGCGGGAGTTGCTTCGGACCATTGCGGGCGAATCCCACCACCTGGCGCGATTGGTGGACAACTTGCTGGATATGACCCGGCTCGAATCGGGGGCCGCCGCTCCGAATAAACAATGGCACGTTCTGGAGGAAGTCGTCGGCTCGGCGATCGCTCGATTGCGGCGCGAATTGGAGCGGCACAGAATCGAGGTCTCGATCCCGGCGAATCTCTCGCTCGTATCGCTCGATGACGTCTTGTTCGAACAACTGTTCGTAAACCTCTTGGAAAATGCGGCACGCTACACCCCGGCAGGCAGCGAAATTAACATCTCTGCAAAACAACGAGGGGATATTCTCGAAATCCTCGTTACCGACAATGGCCCGGGGCTGCCGGTGGGCGGCGAATCGCGGGTGTTGGAAAAGTTTTACCGTGCTCCCTCCGCTGCCGCCGACAGTCGGCGCGGCGTGGGTTTAGGTTTGGCAATTTGCCAGGCGATCGTGCAGGCGCACGGCGGGAAAATAACCGCGCGCAACCGCGCCGGTGGCGGAGCGGAATTCGTGATTACCTTACGAATGGAGCCGTCGCCGCCGCAAGTGCCGCTCGACGACCCAGCCCTCGAAGTTGGTTTGTGATTTATGCCCACCCCGCAGCCGCTCATCCTGCTGATCGATGACGAACCTCCGATTCGGCGGCTCGTACACACTGCGCTCACCGGTGAGGGCTATCGCGTACTCGAAGGCGAGACTGGCCAAGAAGGCGTCCGCTTGGCGGCACAACAACCGCCGGATTTGGTAATCCTCGACCTCGGGTTGCCAGACCTGGATGGGCAAGCGGTTCTTCAGCAACTTCGCGAATGGCTCAAGGCGCCCATCGTCATCTTGTCGGCACGCGACCAAGAGAAACAGAAAGTTGCCGCTCTGGACAATGGTGCCGATGACTATCTCACGAAGCCATTCAGCACCGCGGAACTGCTGGCACGCGTGCGGGTGGCCCTGCGTCACGCGGCACGGTTGGGCGTTGAGCAGGCCTCGACATTTTCCTCAGGCGATTTGAAGATCGACTTAGGCTTAAGGCGCGTCTTTGTCGGACAACGGGAAATCCATCCGACCCCGATCGAATACAAGTTGCTCATGACGCTGGCCCGGCACGCCGGCAAGGTGTTGACGCACCGTTTCTTATTGAACGAAGTCTGGGGGCCGAACCATAACCAAGAGAATCACAACCTGCGCGTGTTCATGGCAAGTTTGCGCCGCAAGATTGAAACTGATTCGGCCCAACCGCGCTATCTGCTAACCGAACAAGGCGTGGGCTACCGCCTGGCGGACGAATGAGCGAACATATCTTCGGCCCCATGTCATGCATGTCGGCCAAGCAATGAAGTGACACATTTCGCACGGTACCCGGCACTGTATTTGCCGCGCTTCAGGGTTCCCGTGCCGCAAAGGCCGGGGAGATTTCGCCCTGGCCAGTGCGTGTTAGGTCGCCACCATGTCGGACCTACTTGCGGTACTAAACCGCGCCGAGCAACTGATTCGTCAAGGACAGGATGGCCTTTTGGCGACCGTGGTCAAAACCGAGGGGTCCGCCTATCGCAGAGCGGGCGCAAGACTTTTGGTTGATCGTCAGGGGGGCCGCGTCGGCGGAATTAGCGGTGGCTGCCTCGAAGGCGACATTTTGAAAAAAGGCTGGTGGCGCACCGAACGCGGCCCAACTCTTGTCACCTACGACTCGACCGGCACTGAAGAAACGGCGTGGCGCTCCGGGGGCGGATGCAACGGCATCGTCCAGGTGTTGCTCCAACGAATCTCACCGAGCGGCGATTCAGCACTTTCCTTTATCCGGGACTGTTTTGATCACGGGCGGACGGGAATCCTGGCAACCGTTTTTTTCGCCGACCCGCAAACCAGTATCAACTGTGGCGACCAAGCCCATTTCGACAAGGTCAAAGGTTGGGGTGCGCGCTTCGAATCCCATGCGCTCAATGACTGTTTCCAAATCGACGTCGCCGAGCAACTCAAGCTCAAGCGGTCACGCACGTTCACGTACTCAGTGGCCGGCGGCAGCGTTGACATTTTCAGCGAGGTTGTGCAGCCTCCCATTCAGTTGGCCATTTTTGGCGGCGGCTTCGATGTATCGCCGGTGGTCCAGGCCGCGCGTGCGTTGGGATGGTCGGTGGCGTGCATCGCTCGCCGACCCCAGAAGGGGTTCGACGCAGAACAAGTCGTCGTGACCCCAGCCAAGATGGCTTGCGCGCATATGCGTCTGAATGATCGCACCGCGGCCGTCGTGATGAACCACAACTTTGAAGAGGACCGCGACGCGATCGCGATGCTCCTGGGTTCTGACGTGCGGTACATCGGCATTCTGGGCCCGCGCGATCGGACCGAGCAGATCCTAGCCGAAGTGGATGCCAGCCTTGCGCTTGATCGAATCTACGCCCCGATCGGGTTGGACGTAGGCGCAGAGACGCCCGAAGAAATCGCGGCGTCCATCATTGGGCAGATCATCGCCGTGTTTTCAGGACATCCAGGTGGGCATTTGCGCGACCGGACCGGCCCGATTCATTTGCAGGAAGAATCGTGCCTCATGGAAGAACTGTGTGAGTGACATCACCGCCATCGTGCTCACGGCAGGAGGCTCATCGCGAATGGGCCAGCCGAAGCAGTTGCTGTCAATCGGCGAGGAAAGCCTATTGCGGCGTGCCGCCAAGCTGGCCCTCGAAGTCACAGATTCGGTGATTGTTGTCTTGGGGGCTTATGCCGACGAACTGCGCCGGCAGTTGGATGACATCGACCTGACGGTTGTCGTCAACCACAACTGGCAAGCTGGCATGGGGACTTCTCTACACGCCGGCTTGATAACCGCGCCACATCAAACGGCCGCGGCGCTCTTCATGTTGTGCGATCAACCTGGGCTCACCTCGTCTCATCTGCACAGGCTTATCGCCACGTGGCGCGGCAGCGACCGGCCAATGGTCGCGTCCGGCTACGACGGTATAGCCGGCGTGCCTGCCATCTTTTCCCGTGAGTGTTTTGCAGAACTATTAGCAATCCGACCGGAGACGGGAGCCAAACAGCTTTTGGCGGCCCGAGCGGATAAGGTTGCCATCGTGCCATTCCCGGATGGTTCGTTCGACCTCGACACGCCCGAGGATTACACGCGCTGGTCCAGCGCGCCGCACAGAGGATACGAACATGGACGCTGCGGATGATCTCGAGCTTAACCGGCGGCAACTCTTGCTCGCAGGCGCAGCAGGCGTGGCGTCGAGTCTGGTAAATAATCGAACCAGTGGCCAAAGCATGCAACCAAATACGAACCAAGAACGACCTCCTTCGGTCATGGAAGTGTCTTTGACTATCAATGGCCAAGCCCAGCGACTAAAGGTCGATACCCGCACCTCGCTGCTCGACGCACTGCGGGAACACTTGCACCTCACCGGCACCAAGAAAGGTTGCGACCAAGGCCAGTGCGGTGCGTGCACAGTGATTTCCGGCGGCCGGCGAGTGCTGTCATGTCTATCGCTGGCGGTGATGCACGAAGGTGACAACATCACCACCATCGAGGGCCTCGGCACGCCGGACCATCTTCATCCCATGCAGGCGGCGTTCGTCAAGCACGACGGCTACCAATGCGGCTACTGCACACCGGGGCAAATCTGTTCAGCGGTCGCGATGCTCGGGGAAGTTAGATCCGGTATCCCCAGCCACGTGACGGAAGATCTGACCAAACATCCGCAGCTCACTGTCATCGAGGTGCGCGAACGGATGAGCGGCAACATCTGCCGGTGCGGCGCTTACTCCAACATCGTCGATGCGATCACCGAGGTGGCCCGGAGGAATTCATGAGATCCTTCACATACGAGCGGGTGCAAACGCCGGCCGAAGCGGCCGCGGCGGCAGCCCGCAAGCCCGGCGCGAAGTTCGTTGCCGGCGGGACTAATCTCCTCGATCTGATGAAGCTCGAAATCGAGACGCCGACGCACCTCATCGACGTGAACGGCCTTGCCCTCGACAAAGTCGAGGCGACGCCCGAGGGGGGATTGCGCATCGGGGCGCTGATGCGCAACACGGACCTTGCGACCGACGAACGTGTGCGGCGGGACTATGGCGTGCTCTCCCGCGCACTCGTGGCCGGAGCGTCCGGCCAGTTGCGCAACATGGCCACGACGGCCGGCAACTTGCTGCAGCGCACCCGCTGTCCATACTTCTACGACACCAACCAGCCATGCAACAAGCGCACGCCGGGCAGCGGCTGCAGTGCTATCGGTGGATTTAGCCGACAGCTTGCGGTGATCGGAGTGAGCGACGCGTGTATCGCGACGCACCCCAGCGACATGGCCGTGGCGATGCGCGTGCTCGATGCGACGGTGGAGACGATCCGCCCGGATGGCTCGACCCGCAAGATCGCGATCGCTGATTTTCATCGGCTGCCCGAAGACAAGCCGCACATCGACACAGTGCTGACGCCAGGCGAACTCATTACCGGCGTCACGCTTCCTAAGCCCATCGGGGGAACCCAGATCTACCTCAAGGTCCGTGACCGGGCCTCGTTCGCATTCGCGCTCGTTTCGGTGGCCGCAATTATTCAGCGCGACGGCACGGGCCGAATCGCACTCGGCGGCGTCGCGCACAAGCCATGGAGAGTGGAGGCGGCTGAGGCTGAATTTCCACACGGGGCCAAAGCAGTGGCTGCGAAACTTCTGGCTGGCGCGAAGCCCACGCCGGAAAACGCATTCAAGGTCAAGCTCGTGGAGCGGATGCTAGCCGCGGTGATTGCCGAAGCGAAGGAGGCAGGATCATGAAGTTCGACACACCGGCCGGCACCAATCCCATTGATCAACTCAAAGTGATCGGTAAGCCCACCGATCGCATTGACGGTCCGCTCAAGACGACCGGTAAAGCACCGTATGCCTACGAACGAAATTACGCCGAACCGAATGCAGCCTACGGTTACATCCTCGGTAGCGCAATTGCCAAAGGCCGGATTGAATCGATGGACTTGGCGGCAGCGAAAGAAGCACCGGGCGTCATTGCGATTGTCACCGCGGAGAACGCGGGCAAACTTGACAAAGGCAACTTCAACACTGCTGTACTTCTCGGTGGCCCGAACATCGAGCATTATCACCAAGCGATTGCCCTGGTCGTCGCGGAGACCTTTGAACAGGCACGTGCCGCGAGTCACTTAATTCATGTCAAGTATTCACCATCGAAAGGATCGTTTGATTTGGCCGCAGTCAAGGATACCGCGAAACGTGGGGACAATCTTGCCGGCGGGGGCGTGCCGGATTCATCCGTCGGTGATTTTGATGGCGCGTTCCGCTCAGCTCCCGTCAAACTCGACGAGACCTACACCACCCCCGACGAAACTCATGCCATGATGGAGCCGCACGCTTCCGTCGCGACATGGGATGGAGACAAACTCGCACTGTGGACCTCCAATCAGATGGTCGCCTGGACGACGAATGACCTGGCGAAGACACTCGGTATCCCCAAGGAAAATGTGCACTTGATGTCGCCGTACGTTGGTGGCGGTTTTGGAGGCAAGTTATTCCTCCGGTCGGATGCGCTGCTGGCGGCCCTGGGCGCACGCGTGGCCAAACGGCCGGTGAAAGTGACGCTCCCGCGACATCTGATGATGAACAATACAACCCATCGCGCCGCGACCATTCAGCGCATCCGCATCGGCGCACGCAAAGACGGCAAGATCACGGCCATCGCTCACGAAAGTTGGTCCGGCGATCTTCCCGGCGGCCGTCCCGAAGCGGCCGCCATGCAGACGCGGTTTCTGTATGCGGGAACCGATCGCATGACCGCCACGCGGCTCGCGGTGCTCGATCTCGCAGAAGCCAGCGCAATGCGAGCGCCGGGAGAGGCACCCGGACTGATGGTGTTAGAAATCGCCATCGACGAGATGGCGGAGAAACTGGGTATGGATCCCGTGGCATTCCGCATCATCAATGACACGCAAATCGTGCCCGACAATCCGGGCCGGCCGACATCGCAAGATCCGCAGACGAAGAAACGCCCTGAAGCCGACGAACAGAATTCCAATGTGCCATTTTCCCAACGACAACTTGTCGCCTGTTTGACCACCGGTGCGGAACGCTTCGGCTGGCAGAAGCGGAATGCGAAGCCCGCCCAAGTTCGCGACGGTCGCTGGCTGGTGGGTCTGGGCGTGGCGGCGGCATTCCGCAATAACCTGCTGACAAAATCCGCCGCCCGCGTCCGATTGGAAAAGAATGGCATCGTGACTGTCGAGACCGATATGACCGACATCGGCACCGGCAGTTACACAATCATTGCTCAAACCGCCGCGGAGATGATGGGCGTGCCGCTGAACAAGGTCGCGGTGTATTTGGGCGACTCGAACTTCCCGGTCTCGTGTGGTTCCGGCGGGCAATGGGGCGGCAACAACTCAACCGCCGGCGTCTATGCCGCGTGTGTGAAGCTACGTGAAGCGGTGGCGAAGAAACTTGGCATTCCGGCGAACGATGCGTTCTTCTCGGATGGCCAAGTGCGATTTCGGAATCGCAACATGCCGCTGACCCAGGCGGCGGCAGACGGTCCTCTGGTGGGCGAAGATGCCATCGAATACGGCGATCTTCACAAGAAGTATCATCAATCGACCTTCGGCGCGCACTTCGTCGAGGTCGGCGTCGATGCGGCATCCGGTGAGACCCGCGTGCGACGGATGCTGGCCGTCTGTGCGTGCGGTCGCATCCTGAATCCGAAGTCGGCCCGCAGCCAAGTGATCGGCGCGATGACGATGGGCGTGGGTGCGGCCCTTATGGAGGAACTCGTGGTGGATAAGCGCATCGGCTACTTCGTCAACCATGACCTGGCGAGCTACGAAGTGCCGGTGCATGCCGACATCCCGTATCAGGAGGTCATCTTTCTCGAGGAGACAGACCCAATGTCATCGCCGATGAAAGCGAAAGGCGTCGGCGAACTTGGCATCTGCGGCGTCGGCGCCGCGGTGGCCAATGCGATTTACAACGCGACCGGCGTGCGAGTGCGCGATTATCCGATCACGTTGGACAAGCTCATCGACAAGCTGCCTGACTTGGGATGACGGCTGGCAGTCAGCACGCCAATAAACACCTCTTGAATCGTTGGCAACTCGGCCGCCGCCTACGCTACACCGTGCGACGTTAGGTTGTGCGGGCTCATGCCAATTTCAACTGGCAGCCGTAACGATCTGACGGTATGCCGTTTGCGTCTCTAGGCCGTAAAGCCAGGACGAGGCGGTGTTCGGACGACGCTAGGCTGGGTCATGTAGTGCAGGAAATTCGAGCCCATGATTGAATACTGCCTGCATGCCGCCAATCTCTTTTACCTCGTCTCATTCCTGGCCCGCGACATTCTGTGGCTGCGAACCGTCACATGCGCGGGACTGATCCTGGGCACCGTGTTCTTTTCGTGCCGCCCGGCACCGCTCTATGGCCCGGCTATCTGGCATATCGTGTTTTTGGCCATCAACTTTTATGAAATCGCGCGGCTAGTGCGCGAACGGCGGCGCATGATCCTGACGCCGGAACAGAGGGCACTCGCGGAAATAGCTTTCAAGAATCTGACCCACGCCGAGATGCTCAATTTGTTGACGCGCGCGATTTGTTCGCCGAAGGCCTGTGCACGCGATCTCCGCGCGGCGGCGCAGTTGCCTTTGACCGAAGACGAGCAGTTCATGCGCGATATCGCCTTACGCGGCATCTCTCGAAGAGAGATGGTGCATTTGCTGGTGCGGCGATTGTGGCGTCCGCTCCGCTGGATGAATCCTTGGCGTCATCGCCAACCCGCGCGGGCCTTCGCTGAGCCAGCGCCATCGATCGAGGTTTCCGCCCAATGATTTTCCGGTGGCTGCTGGGCGCGGGCCTCGTGGTTGCGGTCTCCGCGCTCGGATGGTATTGGCGGCCGGGCCAGCGCGCGGAGATTCTGCCGCGGCCGAGTTCACTCTCGGTGCGGGAGTTTGAAGAAGTCCTGTTCAATTTTCTGAATGAACGCCGCTATCAATCGCTCGGCTGGGCAGTGGACAAAGGCGTTCGAGATACCGGGCCATTCATTGACGGAAAACACTACGGTACGCACCCGGCCGTCCGTGTTTATTATTCGCCGGAGGTGATTCAGTGGCTCAAGGGTGGGCGCGTCGGGGCAATCCCTGATGGCGCCATGATCGTTAAGGAACAGTACCCTGAACCGTCCGCGCGACATGTGGGAAAGAACGAAGCGGAATTGTGGGCGGAGCTCAAATCGTGGACAGTGATGGTCAAGGACTCCAAAGGCTCGCAGGACGGTTGGTTTTGGAGCAATCCGGAAAAAGGACAATGCACATCGAATCTTCACGCGTATCCATTTGAGTATCCGACGTCGGGTTTTGGCATTTATTGTGTGCGATGTCATGCCGTGACGCAGAGTGCCGGAACGAAAACCACCGATCCCGACAATGAGTTTACTTTCAGCGCGCTGCGCAACATCGCCGGGTTCCCGGGCCAGCCGATCCGCTATCAGGTCGATGATTCGTGGCGGAAGGAAGAGCACAACTCGAGTCCGTCGCCATCGAGTTCGCATTCAAGATGCCGAATGCCGAAATCGCCTGAGCGACCCAAGCGAAGTGCCAGCAGCGAGTTCGCGAAGTTCTATGATGCCGTCAAACTCAGCCAACCGACCGAGGTCGTCGCAATCCCGCCGATAACGCACGATCATGTGGTCCCGCAACGCGGGTCGCAGTTTGTCACATCGGATCAATGCCTCAGTTGTCACGCGGGAATGACCGCGCCGTTTGGCCCGAGCATGTTTGTGCCGTTTGGCCAATCCACAGATTACGGTGCGCCGGGCTGGGATGTTTCTCCCCATGGGGAATGGCGCTGGTCAGCCATGGGCCTGGCGGGCCGCGACCCCGTGTTCTACGCGCAGGTCGAGACCGAGCTTAAGCTGATTCAAAGGGATTTCGGCGCCGACCCCAGACACGCCAAGGCACTGCAAGGAGCCTTAGTTGATACCTGTTTGCGCTGCCATGGCGCGATGGGACATCGCCAATTCACATCCGACGACCAAAGCAAGAAGGGGACATTCTCCACAACTCACACGGGCACAACCGATGGATCGCTGTCGCATTATGGCGCCCTGGCCCGCGACGGCGTGAGCTGTGTCGTTTGCCATCGAATGCAGGCGAAGCCACAGCCCGGCGAAGATCAGCGGCCCTACTTGAAGTATTTCCTGGAGACGCAAATCACGGGCAATTATCACTTGGGGCCGGCGAATGAGATCTATGGGCCATTCAAGGACGACGAGATCGCGCCCTATGCCATGGAGCACGCGACTGGATGGAAGCCGAAGCAGGGCACGTTTCTGAAGTCATCGCAAATGTGCGGCACTTGCCACACGATTGCGCTACCCGCCATTGATGATCCCGTGACAAATGACGGACATATCGACGAGGTGCGCAAGACACAGACGGTTGAGCTATTTCAGAAGTGCCACCATCACGTCGAGCAGGCCACCTATTTGGAGTGGCTGAATAGCGAATACGAGAATGAAGTGAATCCGAAAAACTTAAAGGCCAAGACCTGCCAGGATTGCCACATGTCGCGCGATCTTGTGGATGAGCGCAATGGGATCGACGTGTCAAACATCATGACCCGAATTGCGAATGTGCAGGATACCACTTATCCCGAGTCCGAAAATCTCGCTCCGGCCGAGCAATTGAACATTCGCCTGCGCGAGAAAGACTATCGTCGGCATAACTTCGGCGGGTTGAATTCGCTGTTGATCGAAATGTTTCGCCAGCACCCTGACGTGCTCGGCGTCCGAACCACGGACGTAATGACTGGCTCAAAAATCGATGCCGAGAACGCGCTGGCTTCGATTACACGCCGGGCACGCCACGAGACGGCAGATCTGTCGGTTACCCTCAGCCCAGATGCTAGGCATATCGAGGCGAAGGTGCTGGTGACCAACAAAGCTGGTCACAGGTTCCCGAGCGGCGTCGCTTTTCGGCGGTCGTTTTTGGAAGTCGCTCTGGTGCGCCCGCCAAAGGACGGTAGGCCCGAAGAAATCGTATGGGCCTCGGGCCGGACCAATGAACTGGGCGTTCTCGTGGGCGCGGATGGGTCGCCGTTGCCCACAGAGTTCTTCGAACGTGATGCGAACGGTCAGCAGCAGTTTCAGCCACACCATGAAGTGATTGATTCGGAAAACCAAGTGCAGATCTACGAAACTCTGATTCGCAACAAGAAGGAAGAGTTGACCACCAGCTTCGTTCGAGGCTGCGGCATTGCCAAGGACAACCGCCTGTTGCCGCGCGGCTGGAAGCTTGATGGACCCGGACCCGAACTATCTGGCCGCTTCCTCGAGGCGACATACCCCGACAGCCAAACGTTAAAAGACCAGCGTTACGCAAACGGCAGCGGAACCGATGAAGTGATTTACAAGATGCCGCGACCCAAAGCGGCGGATGGCGATTTGCAGGTGCGGGCCACGCTATATTATCAGCCGATGCCGCCGTATTTCTTGGCCACCTTATTCAAGACCGCGCCGGAGGGAGAAGCCACTCGCCGGTTGTATTCATTGCTCGGGCACTTAAAGCTCGAGGGCACCGATTTTCATGGATGGAAGTTGCTCGTCGCCACGGCGAGCGCGCCCGTTGCGCGCTCGAAATAGAAACGACGCATCACTTCTTGCGCCGGCCGCGGAATAGGAAGGCGCGGGTAAGCTGCATCATGAATAGACTGTTGGTCACGAAATAGCGTTTCCACAAACGGCGCGGTTCTTGAAGGAGCCGATAGAGCCACTCCAATCCGCGGCGCTGCATCCAGGCAGGCGCCATCTTCTTGACGCCGGCATGGAAATCGAAAGCTGCGCCAACGCAGATCTGGACCGCGTGAATCGAATTGCGGTGATCGAAGGCGAACAAATCCTGCTTCGGACAGCCCAGGCCGATGAATACAATCCCCGCACCGCTGGTGTTGATCCGCTCGACCACTTCGCGATCTTCCTGTTCGCTCAATGCTCGGAAGGGCGGAGCTTCGCTGCCCGCGATGATCAAGCCGGGGCACAGCTCTTTCAACTTGTCGGGCAGCATCGCCGCGACCGACTCGTCACCGCCATAAAGATAGATCGGTACGCCGGACGCCGCGGCAGCGCGGCACAGGCGCAGCGTCAGCTCCGGGCCGTAGACGCGCTCGTTTAAGCCGACGCCATGCAAAAGGTTCAGCGCCCAGCGCACCGGTTGACCATCGGGCGTGACCATGTCGAACGTGTTTAGCTTGTCGCGCAGGACCGGGTCTCGGCTAAAGGTGACGATGGCGTGAACCGCGTGGCAGGTGACGATGCCGCCTTCGCCGTTCTGGGCGGCACTCAGAATGGCTTCGACCGCGGAGTGATAATTCGTCGCGCTCACGCCGAGGCCAAAGAGGTCCAGTTTGGGTGGCCAACAGGTGCGACTCGGCGCTGCGCTCACAAGGGACCCCGCGGTGGTAGCACAATCATAGCTCGCCGGCGCGTAAGTGTTTTGCAGAGATGAAAGATCATCGATCATTTTGTCGCCTCCGTGAGTTCCATAGGTGTCGTTCGTGACGGGTTCGTTCGGGTGGAGGGGGTGGCCATAACACGATCGTAAATATCGAGCAGTTGCCGGTAGTTTGCGGCTGCGGTGTATTTGCTCTCGAATTCCTCGCGGGCTGCCTGCCGCATTTCATCGCGCAGAGGAGTTGCGTTCGCCAATCGTCGCACCTGTGTCGCCAGATCGGCCCGGTCGCCGGGGGTGAAGTGCAACCCGGTTCGCCCATGATCCACGACCTCGGCCATGGCGCCCAAGCGCGACGCGATCACCGGCGTGCCTTTGGCCATGGCTTCGACCGCGACCTTGGGGAAATTCTCGTAACACTCCGAGGGCAAGACAACAAATGCCGCGTCGCCGATAAGCGAATACACTTTTTCCGACGGCTGACTGCCCAGCCATTCGACATTAGATAAGCGAGCGGTGGCTTCCTTAACTATCGGGGCCAATGGGCCATCGCCGACAATCTTCAGCGGCGCGGTGCCCAGCGTCTCCCAAGCTTTGAGCAGGGTGGGTAGCCCCTTCTCCGGTGACAAGCGGCCGACGTAGATTCCGTAGTTGCCGGCGCCAGTTCCCGGCCCAGGATCGGACGAAACAAAGTTCGGCTTCACTACGATCTTGTCCGCGGGCAATCCGCCCTGAACTAACTTGCTTCGGCTGAATTGAGTCAGCGCGATGTAAGTATCCACGCTGGATCGCCAAGTACCCATCGCACTATGGGCGGCGAGCATGGTCGCGGTCGCCGCAGTCGCACTTCGGCTGCCGCGGTAGCAGGCATGCACGACGCTGGGCCAGGCCACCGTGCGGCCCAAGCAGTCCTCGCACACTTTTCCGTCGCGGAAGAAAAGCGCATTCGGGCACAGGAGCCGAAAATTGTGCAACGTTTGCACCACCGGCACACCTTCGGCGCGTACTGCGGAATACGCACCGGGCGAGATCAGTGGAAAAGTGTTGTGGAAGTGCGCGATATGTGGACGGTGTTTGCGGATCAACTCGCGCAGTTCGCGGCGGGAGGTTCGGCTCCATATGGTGCGGGCGGCCACTCGCAGCCGGCTCATGCCGTTCACCGCGTCATTGTGGACATGGTAACGAATCACTTCGTGACCATTGGCGACGAGCACGGCCACTTCATCTTCGACGACGCGGTCCTCGCCGCCGGCTTGCTGGTAGTAGTTGTGGATGATGAGGATTTTCACGGCCCCACCCCCGCAGCCGGCTGGGGCGTGGTGTACCTGGCCTCTCGGAGGCCGGCCTCCGAGAGGCCAGGTACAGAAACGCTTTTGCACAAGGCGCCGTTGGTACGTGCCAACACACTGCCTGAGAATTCACTCAGCACTCGAAACGCATCTTCAAGTTGTGGCCATAGGCCAACCTGCTCGATCTCCCAGGAGTGGCCCCACAGATGGAATACACCACCGAGGCGCATGGCTTTTTCCAACATGGACCGGGCTGTCTTCAGCCAATCGCTGGTTCGACCATAGCGGCAGGCGTTGAGAAGACTGCGAACGCTCTGCCGTTTGATAGCATTTCGGGCATAAGCGGGGAACGAATGCGGATACGCTTGAATAGTCGTCGGCATGTATCGGATGCCACGACGTTCGCGCGGCAAATCGAGCGAGAGCAGATCGACGCCTCGCAGCCCGGCGAAGCCGGCTTGGTGGATCATGTCGAGATGGCGCGCCTGAAACTTCCCTTTCGGCGCGCAGAACATCGTGCACTCGCGACTCGTTGTTTCCTCAAGCCACTGTTTGCAACCGTTGATTTGCTCGGACGCGGTCGCGTCAGCGATCTCAGTCAACACGAGATGGTTGAGCGTGTGACCGCCCAGCTCGAAGTTTGCACTGAGTTCACGCACTTGGTTGGCTGACATGGTGCCGTATTCGGATTCGCGCGGCACGTAGAAGGTGCCGGGCAGATGATAGCGCGCGAGCAGCTCCGCGATGCGCAGATCGAGCGGATGGCCATCGTCCCAGCTTGTGGTGATGAACGCTTGCTGGGTCATGGGCCACCCTCGACGGGTTTGGCGTCCAATACATCCAGCACTTCAGGGTGGCTGCGGCGGATTGCGACCGCGGCCAGACCAAAGCCGTAAACCGTCCAATACCAAATGCCGCCCATGGGTCCTTCCAGGTAAACGTCGAAGCTGGCATTGATCATGAAGGCGAGCCAGTAGCCCATCAAGCACATGAAAAGCTGTTGCCAACGAAGTTGTTTCAGCCGATAGCTGGCGACAAAACCTCCCAGGATGGTGAAGGCCCACGACAATTGCACGAGCAACCAGAGCGCCAACCCCGGCACGCCCGCGCGGGCGAGCATGGCGAGGTGGCCGTTATGCGGATTACGCAGCGAATTGTCTTCTTCGACTTGGTAGTGATCCTCGTCGGCTAAGTTGGCGCCAAATCCTTTGCCTTGCCAGAAATACGGGCCGTGAAACGTGTAATCGATCACGTCGGTCCACCAGTTGAGCCGCCATTCCTTGGTAGCGTCGAGGTCGCCGGCGGCGGACGAGGAGACTGTGCTCGTCACATTGGACATCAGTTGCCGGAACGAGATCTCGCGCTCACGGCCGGGCATTTGGATTTGGATGTTCGTGACAGCGAGGAGAAAAACTGCGGCGAGACCCATTAGAATCTGCCGCCAAAGCAACTGATTGCGCGGCTTCAGAAACATGCAGTAGGCGAATACTACGAGGAACGAGAGCAGGCCCGCGCGATCGTAAGTGCCCACCAACACCACGGTGCCGGCCAAAGGAATGAGCCAGATAGGACGCACCCGGCCGCCGAGCCCTGACACCCAGTAACATAGGATGCCCGCACAGTGAACGAGGATGTCGCCGCCTTTGCTTTCGATAATTTGCACGTCGGCCCAAGGCCAGCGCGGCACCTCCGCGCGCGGAAAGACGCGGGTGACAACCCAAACTATTGGGACAACGCATAGGAGTAATGGCGGTAGAAATCGGTAGGCATGGACAAGGCTCGCGAGCCGTTTCGGATGCGCACGAAGATGGCTCAAAACCAACACGGCGAACGCACCGTAAGCCCAGAGGGCCGCGTCGCGCAGCGCGTCGAAGCCTTGCGATGACACGTATGGGATCGTTCGCATCGCACCCCACACGCCCAGCAATCCGAGAAACCAAATACAGGGCGTGCGAAGTGTCTGATACCAGCAGCCATCAATGATGAATGGAACGAGTCCGCACAAAAGAGCGACTTCGCCGATGAAAAGCGGCGGCATACCGATGTAGGCAAAACCCTTCCCGGCCAATGCATAACCCAAAAGTGTCACGCATAAGAGCGTCAGCCAGAAGCCCAGGCGCGACATCTGCGGGGTCGCAGGTCCGATGACAGGGGCTGACTCGCTCATGTCACCTCCTCGGAATCGAAGCGGCGGCTCAGCGTACCGAGAATGACGTCGTTGACCGCGCTCACCACATCTCGCAAAGGCGCCGACGCATCCACGACATACCCGTTTGGCAACGAGCGGATGAGCCTGCGATAAGCCTCGACCTGCTTGGCTGTCTCCTCGAAAGGCAGCTCTTGTTTGCGCGCCTGCAGCACTTCGGCGGGCGCGTCGAGCAGAATGACCAGATCCGGCTTGGGAATCAAACGCCAGATCCATTGCAAAAGCCCACCTGGGCCGGCATAGCGGTAGCGCTTCGCATCAACAAGCGCATCGAGGACATGGCGGTCGTGGATAACCAGTGTCGATCGCGCGAGCGCAGGTCGAATTGAGAACCAATATCCGATGGTGTAATAGCTGAACCAGTAGCCAATCGCTCGGACGATTGATGCGAAAGCCGATCGCGGCGGCAGGTCATGTGGCAAAACAGGCGGGCCTTCCGTTCGACTTCGCAACCGACGGAACAGTGCGGGTGGGAACATCAAGCACTTCGTGTTCGAAAATGCGCCCGCCAATTCTTCACGCACCTTGTGAATAACTGATGATTTGCCTGCGCCGTCGGAACCGAGGAAAATCACGTCCACGCCGCCCTGGGGCGACCACGCTCGACTGACACGCCGTGCCATACAGCGAAACTGATCGCCGATTACGCGCAACGGTTGCCGGAGTGTCGCTCGTCGCAAGAGTTCCGCCCGAATCCTCTTGAGATCACGGTGGATCGTTTCCCAATCATGGCAATCGATTGCCGCCCGCAAGCGCGCGGCCGTCGCTGTGCTCCAGAAGCGCGAGAGTTCGTCGGCACAGGCCATTGGATTCTGGCGATAAAGATCGCTGAGTTTTCGCGCGTGCTCGTCTGAGACGGAACCTTTGATAACACGTCGAAGGAAGTAACAGCCGAACTCGATGGGAAGAGCCGGAATCCAGCATTGGCCATATCGTCGGCGGCCATCCAGCAGTTCATCGGCTTCGTAAAATCGGCGACCGTTCAGGTCGTACCCACCGGCAACATCGAGATCCAGAAAATTGGGTGAACCGCCGGCGTTCTTGCCCGCCAGCACTATGTGGCCCGACAGGCAGCGCACGACCTGTGCGCCGATCGATTCACCATGCTCTTGGAACAGTGTGGCAAGCTCTGATGGACTCACATCAGCTGGGACAACACAATCGACATCCGACGTGATGCGCTCGGATATTTCTTCATAACCGTGGGTAAGACAATAGGGAATGTCCGCTTTATCGAGGGTCGCGAAAACGGCCGCGAGTATTCCACTCGGCGTGTCGCTGGTTTTGGATGGGACATCCTTATCTAAGATCGCTTGCGAGCTTCCCGACTTCACTTCCTCACGCAACAGATAAAGAATTTCATCGATATGACGCGACGCCGTTTGCCGGATGAACCACCGCCAGGCTCCGCGCGGCGAAACCGATGGCGCCAAATTGGTCAGGCAATCGCGGGCTCGATCGTGAATCTCATCCAAAGCTTCCAGTCGTCGGTTCGTCGTATCAATGCGGCGCACGAAAGATCGAATGACCTCGATCGCCAATTGACGTTGGCGTCGTCGCATGGATGGCTTGCCTAACGTGCGCTTGACGTTGACCTCAGTCTCGAAGAGTAACCGGGCTAAGTCGCGCGATGCGGGCCACCAAGGCCGCCCGTCCGGGCGCCCGGCCACATCCTCGCGCACGCCGGGATCTACAAAAGACAAACAACGGTTTTCCGAATCGCACAAAATGTTATCGAAGTTGAAATCGCCGTGCGCCTGAGTGCCCACCGACCAGAAGCGCGCCATGGCCGCTGTCAAGCCATCGGCGATTGTGCGTAAGTTGGGCTCACCGAGTCGGCCAGGCGTGCGCAAACAAACATTCAAAGGTTGCCCAGGAACAAGTGTCATCACCAGAGCGAGCGGCGACTCGACGTGGAAGAGCGGGGCCGGTGCATGCAGGCGCCACCCATCCGCGGTTGCGCCATCAAAAGTCTTGTGCAAACGCGCCATGACTTCGAATTGGCCGCGAATGGAATCGGCAAACTGTTGCTCCGCCGGCTTGAACAGTTTGACCACTAACTCGCCGTTCGCATCAGGAGCGCCATTAAGGTTTCTACATCGCACGGCAAAAATGCTGGCCTGAAATCCGGCGCTCAGTGGCTGGATTTCCCAATCGCCGGGTTCGACCTCCGGCGCAAATTGACGCAGCACATTGGAGACGAGCGTCGGACGCGAACCGAGCCGACCGCTATCCAGCAACCACTCAAAGGCGATCCAGCGGCCCAACGTGGCGGCGACATTGCCGATGAGGAAGCCATAGGCGCCACCCACGAGTCCCCAGCTAGACACCAGTAGCGGCACTAACAAGATGGTGAGTGCAGCCGACAGCAGACCGACCCAGAAATTCACATCGGCGCGGCGAATTGCGGAGAGCGCGTTTGACGCCGGCATGCCCAGACCTGTGATCAGCATGGCGACTGCGAGGATTGAAACTGTGTGCCCGTGCCCTTCGTATTGCTGGCCGTGATAGAGCCATTCGAGCATATCGTCACCGAGGGCGAACACGACGACACAGAAAACCGCCATGGCCGCGGCGAGCCACAATGTTGTCCGATAAACGACACGCCGAACCTCGTGGCCGCCAGATTCGTTGAAGGCTTGGGCCGTGCGCGGCGAGAGCGCGTTCGAGATTCCTAGGAACAACGGATTCGAGAATTGCACCATCTGCATACAAGCCGTGTAGACGCCAGTGGCGGCTTCCCCGACCTTCCACGCCACCAGCCAATGAACGAAGTAGGCCTGCACGAAGATGGTGATCTGGCTCGCAAATATCCACTGCCCGAGCGACCAATTGTGGCGTAACGCGCCGCGGGCGAGTTTCCAGCAAACTACAAACGCGCTGCGATTGAAGAAAAGCCACACGGCGCCGCAGAGGGCCGACGACACCCCAATGGTTGCGATCGCAGTATTTGCCGAGAGAGAGCCGCGGGTGGCGAGTATCGCGAGTCCCCCGAGTTGCAAGATGGAAGCGGCTGCGTCAAGAACAAACGCCTGGGCCATTTGCAAATGGGCAAACGCGAACCGCCGCGCGAATTCTCGCAGCAGCACGAGAGGCACGACGATGACCAACATGCCAGTCGCCGCCGCGAGCCCGGGCACACCGCTTTGCAATGACAATGCGAGCGCTCCGACCGCGAGAGTGGCCATCGCCAAAAGCGACAACAACAATTGATGCAGGAGCGAGCTTCCAGCAAACTCCGATGGAGTGCCGGCAAATGGTCGGTGCCGTTGAATTGTGTAGGGCAATGCGACGAGCGACTCTTGGGCAATCATCCAAACAATCAGCAATGTGAAACCGAGCTGATAAACTCCGAGGACCTCGGCTCCGCAATACCGTGCCAGCGCAATGGTCGTAAAAAAGTTCGTCCCGCTGACGAGCGCCTGGTCCGCGATGGCCAGCGTATTTTTGCCGGCACCGCTCGTCAGCCAATGAAACCAGCGCAGCAATCGATTGGGATGCGGAAAACTGGCGGTTGGCGCGTCGTGTAGCGCTACCTCGGTGGCGACTTCCTGCGTATCGGGGGAACAGATTTCCATCAAATCCTCAGCTCCGCCGCCTCGGAACTATGCGTCGCGGACACAGAATTGGCCTAGGCACTTGCGGCCATTGACTCAAGATTAGCTGAAAGAATCGGCGTATGGCGTCCCAGAGAGCGCTGGCGGACGTTTTACGGCGAAAAGGCCTGGGTTTAGTGCGCACCACGGCGAAACAATACGGCTGGCACCGTCATGACGATCAGCTTGATGTCCTGCCAAATGGACCGCGAGCGGATGTAGCGAAGGTCCATGCGAATCCATTCGACGAACGAGACGCGGGACCGACCACTCACCTGCCAGATGCAAGTTAAACCCGGTTGCACGTCGAGGCGCTGACGTTGCCAGCGATCGCAGGCGTCCATTTCGTCGCAAGGCAATGGCCGTGGACCGACGATCGACATCTCGCCGCGGAGGACGTTCCAGAGTTGCGGCAACTCATCGAGGCTGGTAGTTCGGAGTATTTTGCCGATGCGGGTGACGCGTGGGTCCTTGCGCAGTTTAAATGCGGGGCCGTCCTGTTCGCTCTGGGCGCGAAGTTCAGCTTTGCGCTTCTCGGCATCCGCGCACATGGTGCGGAACTTGAGCATGACGAAAACGCGGCCGCCACGACCGGCCCGACGCTGCCGGAAAAACGCTGGGCCGGGCGAGCTCATCTTGACCACAAGAGCAATCACGGCCAGCACCGGCGAGAAAACGAGTAGCGCTGTGGCCGACAGCACGATGTCCAGCGTGCGTTTCCAAATCGGCAGCGCTTGAACGAACAGCAAGTCCAACGATTGACACACACGGTCTTCCGACTCAGTGGCTTCGCCGTTCTCGCCTGCCATTGCGCCCGTGCCGGACCCGTGCGTGTACACGATGCACTCCGGGCGCGGCAATCCTTCGGCCAGTTCCAGGATAATGTCATCCGCAAGCTTCCAGGCGCCGCTCGCCGGGGTGGCCGGCAGAATCACGCCCGCTCGAATGCCTTCTTCCAGCCAGCCCGCTTCGTCGGTGCAGCGCAACCGCGCTCGGATGCAACGGGCGAGCTCGGGCCACGCGAAGGAGCGGGCGGGAGCATCTGGAAACCGAAAACTCAATAGCGATAGATGCTCGCCGGTGCGGTTAGCGCGGGCTCGCTCACGGTGGAGCGTTCGCTGCGTGTACGTCGCCGGTAAGAACCAATCGGTCGCCTTGTTGGGGGCGAGGTCAGGTGTGCGATCAATTTGAGAAGTCGTGGGTGTCATGGCGTGGTGGGTTAAGGACTATCGGGGCTGGCCGCGGACGTTCCAGGTTGTCCGCCGGCGGTTACGTGGTCACTCCGTTGGTCAGTAATCCAGCCGTATTCGTCGGAGCCGAATACTTCATGTCTTGGGCGACCGTGCTGCGGGGCATTGCGGGCGTCGGGCCTAGGCGCTCAGCGGCAAAAGCCAGCCCGATGGAACAGGCACACGCCAGCACAAAACCAATTCCGAAGTACATCAGCTTCTTCGGTCGGACAGGAATCGGATCAAAGGTCGCCGTTTCGACGATGCTGATATTCGAGAGCCGCTCGGCTTCGAGGGCTTCGTCAGCTTGGGCTTGGCCGAGGTTCTCGGCGTAGCGACGGTAGTGCGCTTCTTGAATGGCGACCTCGCGCTCCATTCGTGAGACGCGGAGGTAATTTTCGTTGATCGCTTGCACATCCTTGCGTTGTTCTTCGATCTGAGCACGGAGTGCTCCGATCTTTGCTTGAAGTGCGGCGACGGTCGGTTCTTGCCGGATGGAGGAGAGTTGCTTTTCGCGCAACACTCTCACTTCCGCTTCGGAAGCCGCTAACTGCGCCTCGGCCTGGAACAGTTCGTCTTTGATTCGCGCCGTGCTCGTGACCGCTAACTGGCGCTGAATGTCCGCAGCGGATAGCCCGGTTGAGCTCTTGAGATCGCGAAGTTCTTCCTCCGCTTTCTCGAGCTGGGCTTTTCGCCGTGTGGTTTGTTCGGCGAGGAACTGTCGCGTTCCCGGCGAACGGCTCAGTTGCATGTGCCGGTCGAGGAACAGATCGAGCACTTTAGCGACGATCGCCTGCGCCTTTTCCGGCGCGAAGCTGTCATAGGAGATGCTCAAGACGTTCGATTTCTTGCCTGGCTCGATGTCGAGTATCTTGCTCAACCGCACCACGGCCCGATACTTTTGGTCCGCGGCTTCATCAGGTGTCGTCGCTTTAGCGGTTTCGAGAATGACTTCGGGGCCCACGGCATCGACAGTCTTTTCGAGAATGGATCGGCTCTTCAGGATTTCGGCCGCGGTGTTGAGTTCGTTTTCGCGGGAGACCGTGGCCGCGACGATCGTGGCTTGGCCGACGGTCGCGGTGGGATCCAGGGTGGCGTTTTCGCGCCCCAGACGAACGAACAACTTGGCTTGCGAACGATAGGCGGGCGGGGTGAACAGAACCACCAGCGTGGTGAGTGCCATGACCGCGACGAACCCCTGCAGGGCCCGCTGGCGGTGGCGGTAAACGATGCGTGCGACTTCACGCCAGGGCAGTTGTTCCGCTTCAAGTCCCATCGTGAATAATCCGTAAATTCCCGGTGAAAATTCGGTGTCTCATCGCTTACGGGGGTATCCGTAGCGCGGCTGGTCTATTTGTTGTTGCAGCTGCCGTCTGAGAGGGGGGTTGACGGCAGCACGCATTGCGGGACTAAAGGGGCCGAACAAGCCACTTCGTCAAAACAACTTACGTCGTTTTGGTCATCCTTGCAATCCTTTCCTAAGTTAGCCAAGTGACTTTATTTTCCTAACTTACTGATTTTTCTGAACTTGCCTAAGTTTCCGCCTCCTCTTTTTCCGGAAATTCGCTCCAGTGCACGAGGCATGCCAAGCCTTTCCCAATTCTCAGGACTGGCAGATGATTTGGTATTGACCGATGCCAGCCCTGTCGTCTATGAGCCCGCCTCCTACGCGGAAAATTTGTCCACAGAGGCGGCGGCGCGCCCCGGTTCCAGGGCCGCGTTCTTGAAGGCCGCGGATAGGGTCGGGGGGCTCTATCGCCATGCACGGCAAAGCCATTGCGCTTTTTGCACTCTGCTTCATGGGGACCGGCTGCGCCCTCATCCGTGATGGCGCGAGTCTGGCCCGCTATGAAGTGCGGACCAAGATCGACGATCGTCGCGAACGAATCCGCAATAGTGAGTGGGCGGACGAAGCTTGGGAGCGGGCGGTTGCCTCGGGGGAGGCATGCCGTTGCTCAGAAGACTACGAAGATGGTTTCAAAGACGGCTTCTCCAACTACCTGATGCGCGGCGGCAAAGGTGATCCACCGCCGCTGCCGCCTCGACGCTACCGCGCGGTAGAGTACCAAACACCGGCGGGCTACGCCCAAGTTGAGAAGTGGTTTGCCGGCTATCGGCACGGCGCCGAGGTCGCGCGCGACAGCGGTGATCGCCGATGGATCACCGGCCCCAGTTCCACGGCACTCCCCGTCTCCACCGTAGAAATCGATACATCGGCCAAACAAACGTCGGCGTTGCCGCCACCTGAACCGGCGTTCAATTCTCATGTTCTTCTCCCACGAAATGATGTCGCCCGGCCGGCGCCGACGCCCGCCGTGACGCAGCAGATACCGGCACGTACCGATTCGCCAGTCATGCAAGTCGCCGCGACGATGCCAGCCAATCAGCCGCCGATGCAACCCGTGGTGGTGCCACAACTGTTGCCCCAGAACACGAGCGTGCTGCGCATCTACATCGATGAATTCGGCCGGCCGGTCCAATACGCCGTCGTCTTGAAAGACCCGGCCAGCGAGGGACGATGATGTCACATAACCCCATGCGGATCGAGAGCCGACGTCACCGTCGCGGCACCTCCGCGCGGGGCCTGCTCGCGCTATTCGCCGTGATCGCTTGCTTCGGAGACGGCTGCGCGGCACTGACCAATCCCGTGGCCGACGGCGTTCCCGCGCGGCGCGTGCCGCCCGAATTGCTGGAACCGTCGAAGGCCGGTGAACAAACAATCTTGCCGACGTTGCTCGGCCAACCACGCCCGGCAACGTATCGAATCGACACCGGCGACGTGCTCGGCGTGTATGTCGATGGATTCTTGGGCGAACAGCAACAGCCAGGCCTTCCGATTCATGTTGGCCCGCTGGTCCAGGCACGCGATCAACATGTGATTCCGCCCTCGGCCGGCTATCCAGTGCCCGTCGAGGAAGATGGAAGCGCTTATCTGCCCGGCGTCGGCAGCGTGAAGTTGCGCGGCCTCAGCCTCACCGATGCGCGCGAAGCGGTGCGCCATGCGTATATCGAGAAACGATTGCTGCGCGAGGATTCCGGTCGCATCGTCGTTTCGCTCATGAGCCCGCGGCACTATCAGATCATGGTTTTGCGGCAGGAAGCGTCGGCCTTCAATGCCACGCTCGAAGGTCCGCAGATCAATTCGAAGCGCGGCACCGGTCACTTGATCGATCTGCCCGCTTATGACAATGACGTGCTGCATGCGCTGGTTGCATCCGGCGGCTTGCCGGGTCTCGACGCCTACAACGAAGTGATCATCTGCCGCGGCGGCTATCGCCCCGGCATGGACATCGCCACGCTGCCGAATGTTTTGGAAGCGAAGAATCTTCCGGCCGGCTGCCCGGCCGGCGAAGTCATTCGCATACCTTTGCGAGTCGTGCCGGGTTCGCCGCTGCCGTTCGGCCCGAACGATGTGGTGCTGCAATCCGGCGACGTGGTGTTCCTCGAAGCCCGCGACGATCAGGTATTCTTCACCGGTGGCTTGCTGCCGCCGGGGCAATACATCTTGCCGCGCGATCAGGATCTCGACGTGGTCGAAGCCGTGTCGCGCGTGCGCGGGCCGCTCTTCAACGGAGCGTTCGGCGGCAGCAATCTCTCCGGTGCGCTCATTCAACCGGGCATTGGCAATCCATCGCCGAGCTTGCTCGTGGTCTTGCGGCGCACGCCCGGCGGCGGCCAGGTGCCGATCGTCGTCGATCTGCGCGAAGCATTGAAACATCCCGAGGAGCGCATCCTCGTGAAGGCCGGCGACGTCTTGATGTTGCAGGAACGCCCGGGTGAGGCCGCGGCCCGCTACCTGAGCCAAACCTTCCTGAACTTCGACGTGGCTTGGGAGTTCCTGCATTCGGCACACTCGAGCGGCGTGATGGACGTGGCCGCGCCGGAACGACTGCCGCAGCGGGTGTTCACGATCAACCAGCAGCGATAAGCCGCGACAAACGTATTGCAAGCCAGGGTGATTCATGTCACCCTGGCTTTGTTTTTGCAACGACCTATCAAGTATTTCAGAGCACGGTTCTCAAGGACATCAACCATGAAATCTCCAATCGCGTTGGCTTTGGGCGCAATTCTCATCTGGCCGCTGGTGGCGAGCGCTCACCCGAGTTTGTCGCCCGCCAGTGGACTGGCCCAGGGCATCGCCCATCCGCTTTCCGGCTTGGACCACACGCTGGCCATGTTCGCGATTGGACTTTGGGCGGCCCAACGCGGCGGCCGGGCTTTGTGGGCCGTGCCGCTGGCGTTCATCGGCGTGATGGCGATTGGTTTCGCGCTTGGTTCGGCCGGTTGGACCGTGCCGTTCGCCGAGAGCGGCGTGGTGGCGTCCGTACTCATCATGGGCCTCTTCGTTGCATCGGCGGTGCGACTCTCGACACTGGCCAGCGCTGGCCTCATCGGCGTCTTCGCCCTCGTGCATGGCCACGTGCACGGCACCGAGATGCCGGCGATGGCACTGCCTTTGACTTGGCTCGCGGGATTCACACTCAGCACCTTGGTCTTGTTGCTGACCGGCGTGGCGTTGGGCCGATTCGCCCGTTCGCTCAACGCCGCCGCAGCGATCCGCTGGACCGGCGGCGCAGTGGCCGCGAGCGGATTGTGGATGCTGCTGGCGTAAATTTCCTGGCGCAAGCGCGGCGCGCGGATTTAGTCAACGGCAACTTGTGCGCGCAGCGGTGCCTGGGATGATGCGGACGAAGTGGGCGTTTTGGTTGTTGTTGGTGAATCTTCCTCGCCGAGCGGGAGCGCTTGCTCCTCTCACGCCTCTTTGTGGAAGTTGACGAAGCTCGCCGCCTTGTGTTTAAGGGCGGCTTTGCCGGGCGAGCAGTGGAATTGGCCGCCCGGTCGTCGCTTGCGGTGGTAGTTGTGGTGGTGGTGTTCGTCTGCGACGACCGCCTTAGGGCGAACTAGTTGTGCGCCCGCATCACCCAAGCAGTCTCCTACAAGTTCAATGTGTGTCAGTCTGATTTCAGGCCAAGGGCCTGAGATTTCTCAGCCCAGGGCGCAGCCCTGGGTTTTCATGCGAATTGGTTTGCAGCCTGTAGGGCTGCGACAAGTCTATCGCAGGCCTTCAGCCTGCATCTCTTTCGCGCTCTTAACCCAGGGCTGCGCCCTGGGCTGAGAAATCTCACACCTTTGGTGTGAATGCAAATCTTGGCGAACTCAGACACAATCGATCGTTGCCATCCTTTCTGTCAGCCAGTCTCCAAGGCCCCGGCCTCCGGTGGCAAAGCCCCTTCCGCCTCGACGGCTTCGATGGCTTTGAGCCATTTGTCATCTTGCAGCACTCCTCCAAGTGGCTCGGCTCCTTCGCCTGGGCCTTTCGCACTGGCCCCCTCCGTGGAGCAAAGCGACCCGCCAATACGACGGCGGCTTGCAAGACCGTCTTCGCTTCGGTCGCGCGGAGTTGCTTACGCAACACCGCAACCGCTTCATCGCCGGCCGCCTCTTGGTTCTCCCGACGGAACCAGCCCAGTTCGCGGGCCCAGATCTGAGGGTAGTCGCGAATCCACCTCTTTAGCCCGGCTACGCTCCAACCTGCTTCTGCAGAGGCCGCGGACCAAGATGCACCCATGGCGCGCATCTCAGCCGCACGAACAACAGATTGGGGAATAAAGCCAGACATGGGACCTGGGCCAGCGAAAGTGAAAGCCGCGCGAATGCGGCCCAGGAAGGTATTCGATATTCCGGGGGCGTTGTCAAAGAAAAGTTTGGGTTGCAACAGAGGGTTTTTTTGACTTGGTGGGAACGGCTGACCTCGACGGACGGCTGCGTCCGAGCTCGGGCCGGACCGAATAATGGAACACAATGGCAGCATGTCACGCTTTTTCCGAAGTGATTTACTGGCTCGGTTTCAGGTGAAAGAGATTTTTTGCGAGTAAGTTAGCAAGACTTGCTAGTTGACACAGTGCGAAAACTACAGAAAATCGAAGTTATGCCCGATTCGTTCCCCACAGTCATGCGGAAGCTGAACGCTGGCGATGCGGACGCCGCGGCCGCCATCTTTGAGCAATACGCCGCACGGTTAATTGCGTTGGCCCGCAAACATATCGACGAGCGGGTGCGATCCAAGGTCGATCAAGACGATATTGCTCAGTCCGTGTTTCGCACATTCTTTCGCCGCGCCGGTACGGGCCAGTTTGATTTGGCGAATGAAGATGGTCTTTGGGCGCTGTTAGCCGAGATCGCTGTTCGGAAGTGTCACAAATGGAATCGCCACTTCCATACCCGCAAACGCAACGCGGCCCGTGAGGCGGCGCCAGACGCCGCGCCGGAAACAGCCGCGCGAGACCCCGGCCCCGACGAGGCCACGGCACTCGCCGACCTGGTCGAGCAACTCCTTCGCGGCCTCGAGGGCCGCGAGCGCGTGATTTGCGAACAACGGCTGCAAGGCGAGCCGGTCGCAGTGATCGCGCACCGCGCCGGTTGCTCCGAAGCAACCGTTTTTCGCGCACTGGACACTATCAAAGCTCGGCTGGAAGAATTGCTAAACGCGGACACTTAAAGCCCTCCAATAGCTGAGGTCGCCTCGATGAGTGATGCCGTCATATCACCGCACGGCGCTGTGCCGTCGTCTGAATCCACCCACGTGAAGCCTGGTGATCGAGTCGGGCCGTACAAGTTGTTGCAGCCACTGGGCGAAGGTGGAATGGGGTTGGTCTGGCATGCGGAACAGACTGATCCGGTTCGCCGCAGTGTCGCCGTAAAGCTCATCAAAGCCGGCATGGACTCGAAAGATGTGCTGGCACGTTTCGATGCCGAGCGGCAAGCGCTGGCACTAATGGACCATTCGAATATTGCGAAGGTGCTGGATGCAGGCACAACGGACGCAGGCCGGCCGTTCTTTGTGATGGAGTTGGTCAAAGGCGTACCGATTACGAAGTACTGCGACGATGTGAAACTCTCGGTGCAAGAACGATTGGAACTCTTTATTCCTATTTGTCAGGCCGTGCAGCACGCCCATCAAAAAGGCATCATTCACCGCGATTTGAAACCTTCGAATGTGCTGGTCGCCTTGTACGACGGCAAACCGGTGCCGAAGGTGATCGACTTCGGCGTGGCGAAGGCGCTCCATCAGCCACTGACGCAGCGAACGATTTACACTGAGCTCGGCATGATGCTCGGTACGCCCGAATACATGTCACCCGAGCAAGCCGAGGTCGATGTCCTGGATATTGACACGCGCTCTGACATTTATTCTTTGGGCGTGATTCTCTACGAGTTGCTGACTGGTGCGACCCCGTTCGATCGCCGGGACATTGCGCAAGGCGGTTTGATCGAAATGTTGCGGTTGATTCGTGAGACCGAACCGCCGGCCCCAAGTAAGCGGCTAACTAGCGTGGCGACATTGCATGAGACGGCGAAGCGGCGAGATAGCGACGCGACCCGCCTGTGCAAGCAGGTGCGCGGCGAATTGGACTGGATCGTAATGAAGTGTTTGGAGAAAGATCGCAATCGGCGATACGAGACTGCCAACGGGTTAAGTTTGGACGTTGAACGCTATTTGAAGGATGAGCCAGTTTTGGCGGGACCACCCTCACGCCAATATCGAATCAAAAAGTTTGTTAGTCGCAATCGCGGCGGCGTGTTGGCCGCAAGCTTGGTATTTATCACGCTAATGACCGGGATGATTGGCACGGCAATCGGCTGGCAAAAAGCTATTGCGGCACAAAAGGAGACCGCAACAGAGCGCGACCGTGCCAACGATGCCAAAGAGATCGCGCTGGCACGCGAGAAAGAAACCAAAGCGGTATTGGATTTTGTAGAGAATCGAATCTTCGCAGCCGCACGGCCGGAAGGCCAATATGGTGGTCTAGGCCGAGACGTAACTGTGCGTCATGCCGTCGAGGCCGCGTTGCCATTTGTCGAACGTGGCTTTACCGAACAACCTTTGATCGAAGCGCGACTGCGAGTGTCGTTGGGCAACTCCTTTTGGTATCTGGGCCAACCGTTATCGCCGCGGAACAATACAGTCGCGCTCGGGAAATCTACACCATTAAATTCGGTGCCGATCATTCCAACACGCTTCGAAGTATGCACGGCCTCGCAAAGTGTTACGAAGACCTTGGCCGGCACTCCGACGCACTGGCGCTGAGAGAAGAAACGCTGAAGGTGCGAAAGGCCAAGCTCGGTGTCGATCACCCCGAGACGCTACAAAGCATGAATCACGTCGCCATTAGCTACGTCGTTCTGGGCCGGCATGCCGAGGCACTGGCAATGAGAGAAGAGACGCTGACTCGTTGTAGAGCGAAGCTCGGAGTCGATCACTTCGACACGCTTGCAGCCAGGATTAACCTTTCCAGTAGCTATGCCCATTTTGGCCGACATTCCGAGGCGCTGGCGCTCAGAGAAGAGGCCGTGAAGCTGCTCAAGGCAAAATTCGGTGCAGATAATCCCGAGACGCTGAAAGGCCTACAAAGCCTTGCTCTTAGCTACACTGCTTTGGGCCGACATTCCGAAGCGCTAGCGCTGAGGCAAGAGACGCTGAAGTTGCGCGAGGCGAAACTCGGCCCAAATCATCTCGACACGCTGTATTCGATGGGCGCCGTGGCAGACAGCTTTTCGAGGCTTAAACAGCACGCGGAAGCGGAAAGACTCCTCGACGTAGGGATTGAAGGGTTAGAAAGAAAAAAGTCGGCTGATCCAGGTAACCAACGGCTTTTGTCAGCATTGGGTGACGCCTACACTGACCGAGCCCATGCTCGTGCGGCGCTTGGCCGTCCGTTTGAGGCGGCGAAGGATTTAGCGATCGCGACGAAATACCAAGCCGCTGCGTTTAAGCTTGAGCCTGAAGCAACTGGCGCTCATATCCGTGCCTTTTTGCCGGGCGCTAACGAGCCATCCAAAAAGACAACTGCCAATCCCACTGCTGGCGACTCGTCAGACTCATCAACAAAGGAATCTAATTGAGGAAATTCGTCCGTGCGAAGAATGGAAGACCCGCAAACACGCGGGTCTTGATCAAATTGATCTGTTTCATGTTAACGCCGCGACACATTCAATGCCTCTTGCTCCTCGATGGCCCTGCCGTAAATCTTTCGCACCTCCGAGACGTCCACCGCGAACGTGATCATCGATGCCTTCGTCGCCCCGGCAGTGGATACACCAATCACCCGGCCATCGTCGTCGAGCATCGGCCCGCCGGAATCACCCGGGTTGATTGGCACTTGCGTGAGAACGAAGCGTACGCCTGGGTTCAAATTGCTGCCCGCTGGCGAAGTAGCCACCTGACGTACCGAGCCGCTACTGAGAATCCAGAGTCCAAAATCGGCGGCGCCTGGGTTGCCGATGGAATGTACCCGCTGGCCGGGGTTCACGGGCTTTTCCGAAATTGATAACTCGATTGCGTGGGCAGGCAGCACATCCACTTGGATCACCGCTAAATCGCGTTGCTTGTCATCCAGTATCACTTTGCCTCGATGCAGCTTCGACTTATCAGCGTAATGGTCGGGCTCCGCAATGACGCGGTCATTCACGAATTCGGGGAAAATCACCACCGGTTGCGGACAGTTCGCAATGACGTGGTGGTTCGTGATGATCAGCCGACGCTGCTTATCTATCACCCACCCGGAACCAGAACTCATCTCATCATCGACTTCCGACTGGCAGATAATCATGACAACTCCCGCAACACATCGGCGATAGATTTGTTGGGCGTCTGTTGGCTCTTGGCTGGCGATGTTGCCGTGCGGCGGCTGACCGGCCACGGTCTCGATCGCACCCGAGACACCCAAAACGACGGCCAACAACCACACTCGCAGGCTCTTCACGGCGTTCATGACCTACTCCCGATTGATTTGTCTTGGTCCGCCGCTTCGAACCATTCGGAGCGACCGGCTCATCCGGTCAATGGCCGGCCCGGCGCGCCAACTATCAAAAAAACACGCGGTCCAACCGACGTGAAAGGAAAACGAAAACACCCGGCAGCGATCATTTATCGCGGCCGGGTGTTAGTGAAAAGCGAATTTCAACAATCTTCGAAAACGGCTGGCTCACTCGCCGGTTCGGGCTGGGCTGGTGTTGGAGTAAGTAAAGCCAGCAAGTCGTCGATCCAGTGCTGAAGCTGTTGGACCATCTCCATGATCCAGCTCACGAATTGCGGCTGAGGTTCGGGTGCAGGTGGTCCCACGAACTCCGCTTCTTCGGAGTCTGCAGTCACCTCTTCGGTCGGGTCCTCAAGCAAGTCGCACCCGCTGTCGTCGTCAGCGACCTGCTCAACGGCCGGCGCCGACTCCTCATTGGGAGTCTGGGGTGCGGATTGCGCCGTTTGGAACGCCAGAAACAACATTTGCAACAGTCCGATCAACATGGCTCTAACCTCGCCGTAGCAGGGCCGCGGCTTGTCAAGCACCGTGCTTGACATTCGTCCGCGTTTGCTCCTCGTGAGGTCAATGGTCAAATCAGTTTGCGAACTCTCACTGAAAACAATTTTTTTTCAAATTGTCTGGTCGGCTCTGATAGTTCGCGGACTCTGGAATTGTGCCGCGGCTGCCCTGCGGCTTGGTCGTGGAATGCCGCTGGGGCGTGAGCGGTTTGTTAGGTCGAGGCGCTAGCGAAGGCGAACCACGCGAGCGCTTGCAGGGTTCGCGCTCGCTAGCGCGTCGGGCCAACAAGACTGCGCCAGCCAACAAGAGCGTCGGGTTAACGAAGACGGGGGCAACGCGGGGCACTATGAAAACACGTTTTGCGGCGCGGATTGGGCGGGCGGAACACGCGGCGATCACTATAAGGCCAGTCGGCGAAATGGTGGGCCAGAGATGCTGGGGTGCCTAGGGTGCTGTCCTTGTGCGGAATTCACGGAAATAGTGAGCTGGGCAGGGATAGTGGGTGAAAGCGGGAGCGATATAGCGTATGTTGTTTCGCTAGGCCCCATTCGCTCGACCGATCCGATCGGGACCCGCATCCAAAGAGCCCGTGGAGCCCTCGCGCCGCGAAACCCGGTCCCGGGTTGAGTCGTGCCATGATGAGCCGTCGCCGCGTCGCGCGCAATTCCATTTCTCGCGGATTCCGTCTGCTCCAACTCGAGGATCGCATCACGCCGGCGCTCACGACCATGTGGGATCCAGCTTACGGTGCCCTCACGGTCAGCAGCAATGGTTCGGATTCCATCACCATCGGCAGTGATCAATACAACCATCTGACCATTAACGGGACCAACTTCGGCACCTCGACTGGCTTAGCTGTGAACGCGCAGCAGGTGCGATTGATCAGTGTCATGGGCGGTCCCGGAAACAATTTGATTGATCTATCCGACGTTGATCCAATCAAGTTCCCTGCGTTGTATTCCAACACTAGGGAATATACGGTCCAGAAAAGCGTTCAATGGACAGCACGTTGCTCGATTACAAGTGGCGGCGGCAACGACACCATCACCGGCAGCAACGTCGGCGATTACATCGAATGCACTTCGGGCAATCAACTCATCAACACCGGCCGCGGCGATAACACCATTGTCATCCGCAATCAGGATGTCAGCAGCCTAACGATCCACGGCAGTCCCTTCGGCCATACCGCGCTCGCCATCGACGCCGCTGCCAAAGACGCGGCCAAGATGACGATCAAGCATGCGGTCACCGAACAGTCGAGCACGATCACCTATGGCGGAGTCCTGATCAAAGCCAATGATTATGACTTTGCGGTCACCAACGACTTCGGTGAAATCAACTGGGAGTTTTCGTTGGGCGCGGCTAGCACGCCCGAAGACAAGGCAATTACGTTCTCCCAGCAGCCTGGCAGCCAGTCTGATCTGGTGGAGATTCCGTTCTCGGCCGCCTATAAGCCGGGCCGACTGAAGTGGCAGACGATCAGCCTGAAGCGCGGCATCACCGAGTCCATGGACGCTTGGAAATGGCGCATCGATTCCAGCGATGTCCCGACCACGGTAACGATTACCGGCACCAGCAACACGGTCACGGTGAATAGTTTCGGCCTGGGTTCATCAGTGACATCGGACGGCGTGCAAGTCTCGGGCAAAGCGCCAGTCACCCTCTTAGGGGCGGCATCGGTCACGACCGAAAGCCGGTTCTACGACGCGGCGGCGTTGCAGGATTTGAATGCCCGCGGCATCACGATCAGCGCTCACATATCCGAGGATGCCAATGGATTCACAGCCGAGAGCCTGACCATCGCCAACGCCAGCACAACGCCAATCGGCGCATCCACGCTGTCATGGTCCAACGGCAAGAGTGTTCCGTGGCAAAAACACAAGAATACCGAAGGCGATAAGCCGACACTCGAATTTGTTACGACTTCACCTGGGCCCGGTGTCACCGTGACTGCCGGTGACAGTCTCAGTTCCATGCATCCCGCGGACGTCGCGGCGGGCGCGGTGGCGGAGCAGACGCTCGCGTTTTCGATCCCAAGCATTTCCGCGGGGCAAAGCTCGACCAACGCGCTGACATACAAGGGGAGCGCGAAAGATGATTACCATACCATTCGAGCCGTACCAGGCCGGCTGCGGTTTTCCGCCGGCGGTATCCAATACGACATCGATTTGACCTCGTCTTTCGAAACTATCGATCGGCCAGGCGAGCCGCAATTCGCCGCCGCCGTCAATGGCACAACGGGCGCGACCCCTAGCGGAGGGGCGACGAGCCTGCTCGCGGTCACGCCTGGTGGCTCGCTCACGCTGGTATCGAGCACGGCGACGGGCATTGATCCGGCGATCACCACCTTCACGCAAGGCGGACACCTTTACATTGCTGGCCGCATGGTGGATGTCGCCTCCGATGACCAATCCAGCGGGAACGCACCGGCCGGCACGGCGGCCATGAGCGCCGATGGCCGATGGGTCACCTTCGAGAGCGCAGCGACCAATTTGGTGGCGGGACTGATCGACACCAACGGCGCAACCGATGTCTTCTTGCGCGACATGGTGCTGGGTACGACATACTGCCTCTCCGCCACCGCCAATTCTGCGACCGGCGCGTTGAGCACCGGCAATGGCGCGTCGTTTGATCCGCGTATTTCGTGGGACGGCCGGCACATCACTTTCCGAAGCTCGGCGACCGATCTAGTCGCAGGCGTGATCGATACCAACAACGAGCCGGACTTGTTCTACCGTAATCGAGACAACTTCTTGCAGGGCGCGGCGGATGTTATCACCTGTCTGAGCTTAGTGCCCAGCGCCACGACGCTGCACACCGGCAACAAGGGTGTCACCGTCGCGGACATGAATCGTGATGGCACCACCGACGGCTACACCGTCGCCTTTGTCACCGAGGCGACTGACACTGGCGCCCCTCCAACGCCCGGCTGGCATGTCGCAATTGAGCGGTTAGGCTATCCCGTCAAGTGGGAAGGCCCAGCGCTCAATGCAAGTTTTAACGGCGGACTGCAGGTCTCACTCGATGGCAGCACTGTGGTGCTGTGGACGGATACACACGTCAGCGCCATGATCGGCGTCCCGGACAACAACAACGCCATGGACATCTTGCGCCTGGGTGTCGCCAATGGCGGCGTGGAATGTATTAGCTTGAGTCACCTCGGCATCAGCACCGCGGACGGCCCCAGCCCCGCGCATATTGGTGAAGCCCCAGCAATTAACTGGAACGGCAGCGTCATTGCGTTCACATCCGTTGCCTCGAATCTCATTCCGGGTTTGGCCAGCCCGGCCAGCGATGGCGTTTATCAAATTATTAAAGGGTCCACGGTCAATATTAATCGCGTCGATGCAACGAGTTCGACCTCCTATGGTTCCAACAATCATGGTCCATCGACCAGTGCCGATGGTTTCACCGTCGCGTGGATTAGCCCGACCAGTTACATCTCGGGCGTCAGCACCAACGGCAAAAGCTCCGCCTGGGTCAAACACTCCTTCGACAAGGGCCTCGCCCTTGTTTCCAGCACGGCCACCGATCCAGACACGCCCTGTGGCGATGACATCGCGTTTCTGCTCGTGACCGGAAACGGCGAGCAGGTCGCATTTTCCAGTGCCGCAAGCGATCTGGTTGCCAGCGACACCAACGCACAAAAAGATGTTTTCATCAGCCAGATCAATAGCTGGCGATACTACTTGAAGCCGACCAATCCGCTGGCGATCACGCTGAGTTACGACCCCGCGACGAGCAGCATCACCATCAAAGACACGAATGGCACACTGATTAGCAGTCACGCGGCGACGTCGGTCCAGCGCATTGACATCTATGGCCGTCCCGGCAGCAATGACTCCATCACCGTGGACACCAATGGTTTGCAACCGCTGGGCGGCAACGTCGTCATCCACGGACATATCACCGACAACGACAAAGTGATCTTCGGCACCGGCTTGGGCAAGACGGATGTGATGGACGTTGCGATTGATTACAAACCAGCCACACCCGCCACCCCGTCGAAAACCATCGTCCGTTCCCATTCGGGATATCTGTTGGATGGGGCGGACGCGCCGTCAGGGAGGATGCGATTCGGTACGGGGGTCTCGGCCATCGACGTCGGCACATTCGATGACAACTCGCACGCCGATCAGGTCAGCCTCCATACGAATAGCTCCGATCCACACGCCGTCACCAAGCCGCAGGTGGGCCTGGGGATTGTGGACCTCAAGGTGGCGACGGGCCCGCTCACGGTCAGCGTTAAGGATTTTTATCAGTCGAGCTCGCGGAAGTTCGAGATGTTCATGCCCACCGGCACGCCCAACGCCATCAATGTGGACCTGTCCAGCCTGCCCGCGGGCGCGCCATCCAACCTGACGATTCACGCCGCAGGTGACGTAGTCACGGTCAACGGCACTGGCTTCGGTGGCCTGATCCTCGATGGCGGCGACAACGTCACACCCAACGACTTTACTGGCAAAGGCAGCGATACAGTGACACTCGGTGTCGGCGGCGGCACTTACCGAAGCTCTGGTGGCAGTTACAAGCTCTTTTCCGTCACGGGCCAACCCACACCGGTGGGCGCGGCGATTAACGACAAGATCATCGACGCCGGCAGCGGCGCGACGCTCGATGCCACTTATGCCGGATCGGGAATTACGATCAATTTGGATGCGACACAGCCGCAGGCATATATCCCGGGCCGCACACTCGAACTCAACGGCACCATCAACAACTTGATCGTCACGCCTTTCGACGACTTCATCATTATGAAGCCGCTGGCAGTGCCTCGCTATATCAATGGCGGCAGCCAGGTCGGTCCGGCCGCTGATCGGCTGGTTGTCGATGCCCAGGGCAAATGCGCGACCGTCGTCATCAGGTTGGAGCAAAAGTTGGTTTTGACGCGGGGTTTGGCTCCAATCGCTTTCGACAATATTGAGCAACTTTTCGTCATCAACCAGGCGTCAACCTTGCAAGTGGCCGATGTCGCCATCAACGATGGCGCTACGCAACGCTCCCGCGTGAATAAGATCAGCGTCGCTTTTAACAGCAGCATTACCTTCAATAGTGGCAACGCCGCCGATGCCTTTGTGCTCACCAACACGACGACGGGCCAGCCGGCGCCATTTTCTGCGACCGCGGTGACGACCTTTGGCTTTACCGTCGTCACTTTGACCTTCCCCAGTGGCGCGCCCAACTACGGCTCGCTGGCCGATGGCGCCTACTCGTTATCTGTGTTGGCCAGCCAGGTCACCAGTCCGCTTGGAGCGTTGGATGGCAACGGCGACGGCGTCATCTCGCCCGGGGGTGAAAATTATCTCACTCCAGCGTCGATGATCTTCTGCCTTTTTGGCGACGGCAATGCCGACCGCACCGTTGATCAGAACGACTATTTGCTCTTCCGCAATGCGGTCGCCGGCGGGCCGAATATGACCTATGACTCCAATCAGGATAACGACGTCGATCAGTCGGATTACCTTAGATTCCGTAACAACATCGGTGCGATTGTGTGAGAGGGACTAGAGCGGGGTAAAAGGCGGAGGGTAAAGAGATTCTCACGGACTCGTCCCGATCCGATTGCGAAACGCCAGGTAATCTGTCTGATTAACATCGCCTGAAGCGTCAAAATCAAACACTACGCTAGGACCGGCGGAGAGGGCATTGCGGAACACCAAGTAGTCATTCTGATCCACGGCGGCATCGGCGTTCTGGTCGCCGAACAAGCGGAAGAACTTGTTGGCGGCCGTGCCGGTGAGCGCGTAATCGCCGCCGGCGATGCCATCGTTGTTGCCATCGAGTGCGCCGCCGGTTCCGGAAATTTGTGCGGCACCGATGATCAGGTTGTAAAGGCCGTCGGTGAGCGAGCCGTATTCCGTCAGGCTGTCCGAGAAGGTGATCGTCACCGAACGGCCGGTCCATTAGCGGGGCTCGCGACGAGTGTCACGTCGCCGGTTGTGCCGCCGGTGCCCGCGCGGTGCACGGTAAAGGCCGCGGCGACGCCGCCCATGAAGTTGACCGCTTCAGAAAACGTGACGACGAGCTGCTTCACCAGCGATCGTTGCGTAACCGCCACGCCGCTGCCGTCGCTGAAGTAGGCCGACGTCACCGTCGGCGGCACAAACGGCGATTCAAAAGCGCCAACGTCGGCCGACTTACCAATCGTGCGCGGATAGCCGGGTCCGCGCTCGTCCACCGTGAAGCCGTTGGCCGTGCCGCGATTAATGGCGGGGCTGCCGACTTGAATTGCCATCGTCTGAACGTGACTTGAATCGGGCAAAAGCACACCGCCGTAGTCCGCCAGGGGAGACAACATCGGATTGATCGGGGTGGCGGCGGCACCTAGTTGGTTGGTGGAGATGTCCGCAAAACTGAAATTACTTCCCGTATTGCTACCGATCAGGTTGTGATGCGTACTGGCATCGAGCGAAACGGTGCTATTGGAGTAAATGTCTACGCCGTTGGTGCCGTTGGCGACGTGATTCAGCGCCACGATTGTACTCACCAACGTCAGGCCACCACTGCTAGTGCGTGCAATACCACCGCCTAGCGCCGCGCCGCCAGTGGCCGTGTTGTCAGCGATGGTGCTGTTATTGATTGAAAGCGCGCCGGCGCTCGTGAGGTTGATGGCCCCACCACCCGCAGTGCCGGCCGCGGTGTTGTGGTTAAAGGTGCTTTGATTGATCGTGAATGCGGTGGCAAACGTACGAGCCGCCGCGATCGCTCCGCCCGACATCGCCGCCGAATTGCCGCGGAAACTGTTCGCGGTGACGGTGACGACTGAGCCCGATGGTGAATAGATGGCTCCGCCGGCACCCGTCGTGGAATTCAAGTTGAAATCGCAATTCGCTAATGTGGCGGTGCAGGATCCACCGAAGCCGACGGCGCCGCCGCCTGCCGAAGTGCTTCCGGCGACGTTGTTCGAGAATAGGCACGCGGTGACGGTGGCCGTGGTCAGGGTATTACCGAGGAACATGGCGCCGCCGGACGTCCCGGCGTAATTGCCGATAAAGCTACAATTCGACACAGAATCCGATCCGCCTAAAAACGTTGCACCGCCGTATGAAGTCGAACTGGGAAAATACGCACTGTTGTTGACGAACGTCGAACCAGTAATTGTGGTGGAGGACCCACTGATCAATGCGCCGCCATTATATTTCGTTGAGTTACTAGTGAAAGTACAATTGCTAACCGTCGCAATACCGTGGAGTGCAACCGCACCAGCCCTAGAACCAGAGGTATTCCCGGTAAACGTTGAGCTGTCAATGCTTACAGTTGTGCTACCGTTGGAGGAGATCGCGATGGCCCCACCGTCGCCAGTAGAGGCCGTATTGTTGACAAAAGTGCAATTGCTGACCGTTGCCGAAATAGGCCCAGACGCGGCTTGATTCGACATATAAAAGACGCCACCGTCGCCTGACGTGGCTGTATTACTGGAGAAGCTCACGTTCAAAAGAGTCACGCTGCCACTCGACATGGCCAGCACGGCTCCCGAACTCGCTGCCGTGAACCGCGTGAATGTCAATTTTGAAATCGCGACGGCCTGATTGGCCGCCACGGCGAATTGTTGATTCGTGTTGTTGGCGTCGAAGGACAAGCTGGCCGTCGGACCTGTGATAACCAAAGAGTCGGAAATCGCCCTTGGGCCCGCGGTCAGCGTAATCGTGGATGCAGTGGAAAAGACCGCCGGGTCAAAAGTGATCGAATCCGTGTAGCCTGAATTCAAATTAGCCAGGCTGAGCGCCTCACGAAAACTGAATTGACCGGAGCCGTAATTGCCATCGTCAATGTCCGACGCGTTGTTCACTTGCAGCGTGGTGCCGAATGCCGTCCGAAACGTGGCCAACTGCCCCCCCGCCACAAAATTCGACGAAAGATCCGAAACCTGATTGGCGTTCAGCGTGATCGTGTAAGTGCCGACATTGACACCGCCCCAACCGCCCAAGGGAGCTGGCACCGTATAGGAGACTGTGTACGTTGACGCGCCTCCCGATATGCCGACAGAGGTCGCCAATTTCCCGGCGGGATATCCGGGCCCAGTGAGAGTGACGTCATTGGTGTCGAAAGTCGTCGTGTTGAAGCCGGTGTCATCCGTATAGGTCACGGTGAAAATGTAATTTGCGTTCCCCGCCGCCGCGACGTTGCCGGTAACAGCGAATGCGTGTGGTTGTGGATCGAGGCCTTCCACCGCACCGATGTCGGCTTGAGTGGCCTGGCCGCCGTTCAGAACGCGCGGGTAGCCGGCTCCGCGCTCGTCGGTCACGAACCCATTGTCGCTACCCGCATCAACTGCGGGGCTGGATTTTTGCAGCACCATGGTCAGTAGATGTGTGCCGTCGGGCAACAGTGATCCGGCGCCAAAATCAGCCAGCGAGGATAACTGCGGGTCAATCGGGCTGGCACTGCTTCCAAGCTTATTGGTCGTGGTGTCGCTGAAAGAGATGTTGCTTCCCGAATTATTGCCGATCAGGTTGCATGCAGGTCAACGCCAGTGTTGGCTGCGCCGGCGATCACATTTTTCGCGACAATCGTACTGACCAACGTGAGCGATCCGCTGCCGCTCAGCTCAATGCCGCCATCGGTGCCGCCATTTCCAATCGCGGTGTTGTCAGCAATGGTGCTGTTATTGATCGTTAATGCGGCAGTGGATCCGTGAGCAATGGCGCCACCCTGCCCGCCGAAGGTGGAACCCGCGGTGTTGCCCGTGAAGGTGCATTGATTGACGTTGAGGGTGGCCGACTCCGCCGTGCTGATCGCCCCGCCACTGCCCTGCGCGGTGTTGCCGCGAAAACTACAAGAGTTCAAGGTCACCGACGAGTTCGATACTAAAGCGAGAGCGCCGCCCCGGTAACCCGCCGTATTGAAACTGAATTGGCTCGAGTTGATCGTGCCGGTGGCGCCCCCATAGCCGACCGCGCCGCCGGAGTAGGTTTGCGGGCCGGTGTTGTTTGTGAAGAGCGACGAACTGATAATCGAGTTGGCATCTGAAAAAAATGCCGCCGACCCGGAGGCCGCGGCGTTGTTTCCCGAAAAAACCGAGTTGCTGATCGTGGCATTGCCGAAAACGTCCATCACCCCGCCACCGCTGTTCGCGAAATTGCTTGCAAACGTGGAATTATTGATTGTGACAGAAGAGCTTGAGTAAACAGCGCCGCCATTGTTAAAGGCCGAGTTGCCAGTGAACTTGGAATTCGCGATCGTGACGTCGCCGAACGCCTTGAGTCCGCCGCCCTCGGCACCGACAGCGGTGTTGTTCGAAACCGTGTCATTGCTCAGGGTGATGCTCACGCTAGATGCCGCCCAGATGCCGCCGCCTTCCCGCGCACTGTTGGAAGAGATGATCGTGTTTTGGATTGTAAGGTTGACGTACGGGTAGTAATACTGAAAGCTAATGCCGCCCCCGCTCGTGCCACCAACATTGCCGGTGACCTGCGAGTGATCCATCGTGAACGCCGCGGCTCCTGAAGCGAAAACGAGTGCGCCACCAGTTACATGTGTCGAGTCGGTCGACACTCCATTCGCGAAAGTGGTGGAATCGCAACTGAATGTGACCCCACCCGAGACGAGCAAAGACGACCCATTGAGGGCGCGATTGCCGGAGAATGTCGAGGTGTTCAACGCAATGGTGTTTGCGCCACCTAAGTAAATGGCGCCGCCGCCAGTGAAAACGCTATAGCTCGACTTGGTGGCCGTGTTATTGGTAAAGTCGCAGCCATTGATGGTCAGTGTGGTCCCGACAGTGACCGCCAGGGCGCCGCCACCGGCTTGGGCCGTATTGGAAGTGAACGCGACATTGGTCAGGACGAGCGGCTCGTCATCATCGCGAATCGCGCCGCCGTAGCCGGTCGTTACGTTGCCGCCCTGCAGTTTCAAATCCGTGATCTTGATCGACGGTGTCGCGTAAAGAACGTTGAAATCAAAAGCGCGATTACTCGGCGGCGCGAAAATCGTTGTCACGGTTTTTCCGTTGCCCGTAATTGTCACGGGCGCATTTTCGCCGTACGCAGTGAGCGCGGACGTGAGCGACACGATGGTCACGTTGGCGGCAAACGTGATCGTATCCGCCTGTCCATTGGTCCGGGCCGTCTCCCACATCGCCCGCAACTGGTTCGGGCCGCCATTGTCCCCTGGAGCGGTGACGATCAGGTTGGCGGGAGCGAGCCGATCCTCGAGCGGCCAAAGCCACAGTCGAGCGCGGTGGATGCGCCGGGACGGACCATGTGCGCAGCGGCGAGAGCGGAAAATGTGTGACATGGCAGTGTGGAAATGAGGGCAAGGTTTGTCTAGAGGGGGATTCTATCCCGCCCGGGGTGGATAACGCAAGAAAATAGTGCCCGGCCCGGCACGGGCGTCGCGGGGGTAACGTCTTCGTTAGCCCGACGCGCTAGCGAGGGCGAAGCACGCGAGCGCTTGCAGGGTTCGCCCTCGCTGGCGCGTCGGGCTAACGAAGACGCTGGACTACGAAAACACTCTCTTCAGAGCCGACTTTGCGGCGAAGTAACCACACAATCCATGCACGCCTGCGCCGGGTGGTGTCGAGGCGGAGCAGAGGTAGAGGCCGCGGCGGGAGGTGGCGTAGGGGTTCCACTTCAAGACCGGGCGGGCGATGATTTGGCGGAAGTCGGGCAGGCCGCCGGTGATGCTGCCGCCAATGAGGTTTGGGTTGTGGCGTTCCAAGTCGGCCGGCGAGAAGACGTGGCGAGCCAGGATCAAATCGCGGAAGCCGGGCGCGAATCGTTCGACTTGCGATTCGATGAGATCGGTCATGTCTGTCATGCATCCGTGCGGCACGTGGGCGTAGGCCCATGCGGTGTGTTGGCCGGACGGTGCGCGAGTGGGATCAAACAGACTCGGTTGGGCGAGCAACACAAACGGGCGATCGTGAATTTGGCCGTACCAACACGCCCGCTCAGCGGCGGCCACCTCGGCGAAGGTGCCGCCGATGTGAATCGTGCCGGCGCGGCGACACGACGGCGCTCGCCACGGGATGGGGCCGGACAGCGCCCAATCGACCTTGAATGCGGCCGGGCCATAACGAAAGCGCGAGAGTGCCCCCCGATAGCGTGACGACAGTTGTGCGCCGGAGATGCTCACTAATTCGCGCGGCGAGGTGTCGCAGAGAATCGCGCGGGCGGTTGGCAGTTCATCCAGCGTTTTGACGCGCCAGCCGGTGACGATCTGGCCGCCGAGCGAACGCAGATAGGAAGTGAGCGCATCGGCAACGCGCTGCGAGCCGCCGCGCGGGATCGGCCAGCCGACGGCGTGGGCGGCCATCGCGAGCACCAAGCCGATGGCGGCAGAGGGCGCAGTTTCCATCGGCAGGAACGAGTGAGCTGCGAGCCCGGCTAACAGGCCGCGAGCGGGTTCTCCTTGAAACCAGGCATCCGCAACGGCGCGAGCCGATCGCGCGGCCCACACTGCAAACTTGATCGCGGCGATGGGATGGGCCGGCACTTTTGGCGGACCAAGCAAGTCAGCGACGATGTTCTCGAAGTCGGCGGTCAGCGGAGCCATATGCCGGCGATACGACGCTGCATCCGCACCCAGTTCAGCGGCCGTCTGCTCCAGTGATCGATGCAGCACCGCGGCGCGATCATCATCGAGTGGATGCGCCAGCGGCAGGCCGGGATGAATCCACTCCAGGCCATGTTCGTGCAATGGCCAGGCGCGGAACACCGGCGAGCCGATGGCCAAGGGGTGAACCGCGGAGCAGATGTCGTGCGTGAAGCCGGGCAGCGTCAGTTCGGCGGAGCGTGTGCCGCCGCCGATGGTGTCGGCCGCTTCGATGACGAGGACGGATTTGCCGGCGCGTGTCAGCGTGATGGCCGCGGCGAGCCCATTAGGCCCGGAGCCGATGATGATTGCGTCATAGGATGGATTGATTTTTGCGGACATGAAATCCGGGAGTTGAACGATGTCTTTCCCATTGGTTTATGACATCGATCAACTGGCTTGCTAGTGTTTGGCAATTCGGTGCGGTCTCAATTGGTCTTTGATTGTCTTCACACCAAAGGTGTGAGATTTCTCAGCCCAGGGCAACGCCCTGGGTTTCGACATGAAGATTGAATTCAGCCTGAAGGGCTGAGACAGTTTGTCGCAGGCCTTCAGGCTTACAAATCGAAAACCCAGGGCGTTGCCCTGGGCTGTGGAATCTCAGGCCGTTGGCCTGAAGAGGAAAGGTCGGCCTGAAGTCGAGAATTCAGTGAGACAGCAATTGTCTTTGGCGACTATGGCAGTCGCGGCGTGCGTCGGCCGAGGATCATCGAGGCGAGGAATAGGATCAAGAACACGAAGGCTAACAGTCGAGCGATTTGCATCGCCATGCCTTCGAGCTGCCAGAATCCCAGCAGTGCCGCAACTACGGCAATGATCAGAAATAGAACGGCCCAGCGGAGCATGGCTATTACCTCATAGGGGCGATGACGGTTACCAGGGGAGGACCCAAACCCCGGAATCCATCGACGGCGGCCGGCGCTTTTTCGGCTTGGAGTCGGCTTCTTCTGGCTTGACCAGCTTCGGCTCGAGCTCCTTCATTGGCGGCGGATCACCATCCCACAAGATTCCCAGCGGGTTATCCGGTACAGACTTGGGAACCTCCTGATCGCCAGGCTTTCGCGGGGTCCGCATGTGCGCTCCTTCACTTCCGGGTGCACGCCTTAAGGTGCAAACGACGTGCCGCTGATTTGATCACGTCATCATTCTACCGGCGAAGGACAGTGCGCAGCACGTTGTAATCGAAAAGTGCGGATTGATCTTCCGGCGATGGCCGGGCGTCGGCCGGGCGCGCTTGCAATCCCTCTTGAAGGGCTTGCAAGGCACGGCGGGTGTCGCCGGCTTCGAGCGCGATGAACCCGAGGTAATACCGCGGCGTCCAAGAATCCACCGCAGTCAATCGCTGACCTTGCAATGGGTTGACCCAAACCAGCGCGGTGGCCGCTCGAACTAGCGCGGGTGCGGCCACCGGATCCAGGGCGAATGCCATCGCGATCGCTTCGCCATTGATTTGGCGGTTGATGCGATCGTTGTGCGCTTGCGATTCCGCGGCGAGCTCTTCGGCTGAGCGCAGCGCTTCGGGGAAATCTCCGCAGCATGCCGCCGTGAGAAACTGGAATCGACGCACGGTCTCGCGCATGTTCGGCGGGACCGTGGCCGGCGCGAATCGGTCCGATTGCAAAATAGCCCGCGCATCTTCGGCCCGGCCGACGTGAATCAGCAGGTCCAGAAGCTCGACGGGATCGACCTCGGGCGCAGGCTGCCCCCCCTTCACCGCATTTTCGACAATCGACAGCGCTTCGCCGGGCAAGCCGTTGTCCTTCGCGCGACGGAACCGCATGGCCGGCGTGTCATTCTCCGCCGCGAGCTCAAAGTGGTTGCGCAAGTTTCGCAGTTGCTCGTCGAGCTGATCGAGCTGGTCTTTGCGGCGTTTGAATTCTTCTTCGGCCGAGTCGCCGAATGTTTCGAACGCGACGCGGGGGAACTGTTGCAGCAGATTCAGCGACTCGCGGGCCGACTCGACGGCGAGCTCGAAATATTGCGGGTTCGATCGATAGTACTCGGTGAGTTGATCGGCGCAGACGAAGCGCAGGCGGCTGGTGTCGTCACCCCAACCGGAGGCGACGTCGAGCCGGGCTTTGGTCTGTTGCAGGGCGGCGCCCCACTGCATCAGCGTCAGCGAGGACGGTGCGGGCCAGGCGCGATACGCTTCGGCCAACCAAAAGCGAATGAGCGGATCATCGGGAGCTTTCATTTGCGCTTTTCGCAACGCTCGCACGGCGAGGATGCCACCGGCCCACCGGTCGAGATTGACATCGCGGCGGTTGAGAAGCTGCGCGGAGGTGAGGCCGACTCTGGGAAGTTGCAGAGCTGATAGAGAATTGAGCGCACTGTTACCCGAGGGGATCGATTGACCTGCGACCATGGCGCCCCAGGCGGACATGGCGCGGAGGTTCTGGCCCAGCGCTTCGCCTTCAGCGACGCGACTAAATGCTAGCCATGCCTGGCCTTCGCTCATATCGATTGGCGGCGTCGGCGGGCCGGCGAGATAAGAATCCCAAAAGGTTGGGATACGCGGCTCCTCTTTCAGAGGGCTGCTCCACGCGGCGGGCTCTTGAGAGCCGAACGCCAACTGAATCGCATCGATCCGCAATTCGGGATGTGGATCCGTGGTTGGCGGATCGAGCCAACCAAACAGAGTGTCGCGGCCGGCGAGGGCTCGAAACGCCCATCGGTCAGGATTCGCCCAGAGTACTCGAGCAGAGCCGATGTTGTCGTCGCGCGCACCGGGCACCAGAAACGCGGATGTGATAGCGTATTTTTTGAAGAACGGGTTGGGCGCGTTCGGATCCGGCGGCTTCTGCCCGGGCTGAATCACGTCGCCCAGCACTAAGATCGATCGGCGAAGTTCGAGATAGTCGCCGGCCACCGGCTCAAAGAGGTTCCAGCGCGAATCCAAGAAGCTGCGCGCATCGGGTGCGAACCAAGCCAGATAGTGCGAGGTGTCGAGGCTCGAGCAGAACACACGCTCATTCGCCGGCAACTTGCCTTCGGTGATCCACTGTTGAACCTGTTTGGCGATCGCTTCGTGCGCGGGATCGACGGCGAGCGTAAGCTGCACGCGGGCTGCCCGCTCGGGGCGCGTCGGGTCGGGCCCGAGCCAGCCGGGCCAAGCCGCGAATGCCAGGAACGCCAGCCCCAGCGCCGCGAGCCCCCGCATCGCCAAGCCGAGCATTCGCGCGGCTTCAATCTTGTTGAGCCGGCCAAACACTTCTTGAAAATTCAGAACGATGAAGGGCGTCGTCGCAATCACGAAGAACGGGATGCATCGCCAGCGCAGAAGTGAAAAGGCTCCCAAGGCAAGCCAGATAATGGCCCGGCTCCAAACCAGTGCGCGGACATTCACAAGGAACGACAGAAATCCGACGACCAGTAGCACGTAATACGCAATCGCTGGTGCGGGCATGAGGTCGTGCCGGCCCAAGCCGCCATGGAAGTAGAGAGCGCTGCGGAAATAAGAGTTGGTCCTCACCGACTCGGAAAACAATGCCGGCGCGAGTTCATCCGGCAACATGTATGCAAACACATGATGAGGGTTGACGAGTCCGCCGATGACGGCGGCCGCTAGCGTCGCGAACAAGAATTTCGGGCGCGGTCCGTTCTCGTGCGGCTGCACCAATTGGCCGATCACCCACAGAGCCACTGTGAGTGGTCCGAGAATAAACCAGCCATCGAAATTGACCCAGACGGCGCACAGCAATCCGATCCAGAGCGGCAGTCGCCTGGGGCAATGCACCAAAAGAGCAATGATCAACGCGAGAAACAGATACGAAAACGTGGCCGGTTCCAAGCGCGATAACCGAGTGTTGGCGGCGAGGAGCGCGAGTGCCGCGCCAATGGCCGGCAAGGCCAGCCCGGATCCGGTTTTTCGAATTGTGATCAGCACCAAGAAGACGGCGACGGCGAGGGCCATGTGCAAGATTGCGAGGCCCAGCCCGTCGGCTGCGCGATAGATGGTGAAAACACTGAGGTCAAAGAGCCAGGAGTGATTGATCCACGTGCGGCCAGTGGTGGTGAAGCTGAAGGGATCGACGCCGAATTTGTAATTGCCCTGCGCGATCGTTCGGCCAGTGGCGAGATGCAGCCAGATGTCGCTATTGCGGATGATCGCCGCGCCGAGCAGGCCCGCGAGGACCAATCCGCAGAGGACTAAGATCCAGTCGAGCCACGCCGCGGATGCTGGCGATTGCGGGGAGTTGACAGGAGCATCCGGCACGATGGCCTCGATCGATGATTCACTTGCGCTTGATGAACGTGCGCACGCGGACGTTGAGATCAGCGGTATTGGAGTACTTGATTAGCCGCAAGGTGTTCTCATCGGTTAATTCCACGCGAAGTCGATGATTCCCTGTACGCAATGGTTCTGTTCCAAGTTCGAGATCATAGATATCGCCATCTTTGGCCACGACGAACCACCGGCTCGTAAATAGGAGCGGCTTGTCGTTCAACAAGGGCGCATTGACTCGAGCATCGCCATCGGCGGTCAACTCGATTGTGCCGCCGGCCGGTTCTTGCAAACTCCATGACCCGATCAGGCTCGCGGGACGCGGCACTTCGGCCGACAACGCTTTGGCGACGTTGGCCGGTTCGATCGGCTGCTTGTTAACTGTCGTGTGATTTGATTCGGCGCCGTTATTATGCAACCCGGCCGGTGCTGGCGGCGGAGCGCCTTGATTCCACATGAAGCCGGCTAGGGCGATAGCTACCAGAGCCGTCAAACCAACTGGTGCTAGCCAACGGGGCAACTCGGGTGTTGCAACGGGGTACTCGTCCGAATCGTGTTCGACTGACTTTTGCTTGCGTCGGCGCGGCCGTTCGGCGACGAGTGGCTGCGGTTGCGAGACTTTGGTGTCGTCGCTGACCGAGCTCGTGTTGGCGACCGGCGTCCCATTTCCAAACAGTTTGCCGCGGCACAGGCCGCACTTGATGATCGTGCCATCGCTAGCGGGATGCCGCAGACGGAGGTGCTCCCCGCAGTGGGGGCAGACGAGGTGGTTTGCCATGGCGGCACTCGGGGCCCAGATTACGAAGATTCCGGACCGTCAGTCTACAAAGTGAGAGTCAGATTAGGCACACATTTTTCGATGGGTGGCCCCAATAACCCAATGAAAAGCGGTGAGATGTATCGATTCCACGAGGCCCATGTCGTCGAGCGGGACGTGCAGGGACTTTTGCGCGATCTGACGGAGTTTGCCGCCTGAGTAGCCGGTGCAGCCAAAGGTGACCATGCCATGGGCGTTGGCCCACTCGACCGCCCTGAGAATATTGGGGCTATTGCCCGAGCCGCTGATCGCGACCAGGACATCGCCCGGGGAAGCCAGGTTTTTCAGTTGCTCGGAAAAGACCCGATCATAACCCTCGTCGTTGGCCCAGGCGGTGATGTACGAAGTGTTATCGGTGAGGCTCAAGATCCGGAGTCGGGGCGTGTCGTTGTCGTAGTCTTCGGGGCGAAGGGTGCATTTGCCCAAGTCTTCGCACAGATGCGAGGCATTGGCCCCGCTGCCGCCGTTGCCGATCACGAAGATGAATTTGCGCTCCCGATGGGCCGCTTCAATGATCGAAACGAGCGCTTCAAGCTCGACCGGATCGACCCGGCTCATTTCACGGGCGGCCCGCGCAAGATATTCACTGGCTGAGAGTTTGGCTCCGAGCATGCGGGCCTCCTGCCGAGAAACTGGAGCGGACAATAGCACAGGGAATAGGGAATGGGGAATAGGGATTGGTTTAAGAGCGTCGAGGCGTCAGCCCGACGTGGAAAGTTAACGTCAAAACACTTCGGCCTTACGGCTCGACGCTCTTAAATGCTTGATCGGACGCTGGAACCGTTTACGATTGTCGGAAGATTGCCTGCCTCGTTGCGTTGTCCTGTCATAGCGTCATTCGCCAAGGAATTGCCCATGGTCCGCTCCGCTTGGCTCATTAGTCTGTGCGGCCTGATTGCATTGTGCGTGGCGCATGTATTTGGACAGCCGGCCGTGCCCGGAAAAAAGTATGCCATCCTCGTTGGCGTCAACGAGGATCAGCACGAGCGCCTGCCGAATCTGAAATACGCCGAGCGAGATGTCGAAGAGCTGGCGAAGATTCTTGAACCCGCTGGCTACAAGGTGACGCTGCTCACCGGCAGTGCCAAAGACGCGACCCATCGAGCGACCAAGGCAACGATCGAAAAACAAATCAAAGGGGTGCTCGACCAAACGCTCAAAGGGGACATCGTGATACTCGCCTTCGCAGGCCACGGCTTGCAGTTCGAGGATCAGCCGGACGCTTTTTTCTGCCCGACCGACGCGCGGCCATTCAAGGATGAAGTCAAATCGCTGGTATCGCTCGGCGGCGTTTACAGCCAACTCGACAAAAGTTTCGCAGGCATGAAAGTCTTGCTTGTCGATGCGTGCCGCAACGAGCCGGGCAAGCGCAGCGGCACTCGCGGCGGCATCGACGCCGACAATGCGCCGCGGCCACCGAGCGGCGTGGCCGCACTCTTCAGTTGCCGGGCCGGCGAGGTCGCGCATGAAAGCGACAAAGTGAAGCACGGCATCTTCTTTCACCACGTGCTCGAATCGCTGAAGGGCGAAGCGGCCAATCGCAAAGGCGAAGTGACGTTTGCATCGATGGCGAGTTATGTCTCGCAAAGCGTGGCGGCCGACGTGCCGAAGTTGGTCGGCGACGGCGCGAGACAGTCGCCGAATTTGAAAGCGGATTATTCGACGGAACCCGTGTTGTTGTCGGTCAGTGTGCCATCGACGCCACCGCCCCCGTTGCCGAAAGACAATCCACCGCCCCCTCCGACTGGAAAGGCGCTGACCGGGAAAAACGTCACGCTTGATCTTGGCGGCGGGGTGAAGGTGGAACTCGTACGTATTCCTTCCGGCGACTTCATGATGGGCGCGCCGGATTCGGATGAAGGGGCCACACGCGATCTCAAACCGCGGCACCAAGTGCAGATCAAGCACGATTTCTATCTCGGCAAATATGAAGTGACTCAGGAGCAGTATCAGCAAGTGATGGGCAAGAACCCGAGTTGGTTCTCTGCCACCGGTCAACACAAAGCCAAGGTCCAGGGCCTCGACACCAAGCGATTCCCGGTCGAAGGCGTGAATTTCGCTGATGCGATGGCGTTCTGCCAAAAGGTCTCGGCATCAACTGGTCACAAAGTGACGCTGCCGACCGAAGCGCAATGGGAGTTCGCGTGCCGGGCCGGGTCGCAGACGAAGTTTCATTTCGGCGACGAGTTCAGCATGCGGCTGGCCAATTGCAAAGCGGAGTCGCGCACGGGCAAAACTCCGTCGACTCCTTCACTGGATCGACCGACGACCGTCGGCTCGTATTACCCCAACATCTGGGGCCTCTACGACATGCACGGCAATGTGTGGGAGTGGTGCTTGGATTGGTACGACGAGAAGGCCTACCAGCGACCGGCCGGCGACGAGCGTGAATGGACCGGTGGCCAGCAACAGATGCGCGTTCAGCGCGGCGGCTCATGGAGCTTCGACTCATACAGCGCGAAGTCCTCGATGCGGCATTTCGGAATGCCCGAGGACAGGTACTATGGGAATGGATTTCGCGTCTGCGTGCGGGTGGAGTGAATTGAAATAGGCGAGCCGGGTTGCGTAGGCACCCGGTGGACTCCCAAATGGCAATACGTTTGATCATTTGGAGTCCACCGGGCGCTTACGCAACCCGGCTCGCCAAGATCACTCGCCAAAATACGCCACCGCGTTGCGAAAGATGGCCATCCCATCGCCTTCTTCTTTCAATCCTTCGCGGGTCCAGCGCGGGTGATGGGTGCCGAGCACGTGGCGCTCGGGGTGCGGCATCAGCCCGAGCACGCGGCCGGTCGCGTCGCACATGCCGGCGACCGCGCCTTGCGAGCCATTCGGATTGAAGGGGAATTCGTCGCTCGGCTCGCCGTCGGGTCCGGCATACTGAAGCACCACTTGGCCGGCCTGTCTGAGGCCTTCGAGAATCCAGTTGGCCCGTGCGATGAACCGGCCCTCGCCGTGGGCGATCGGCACGTAGAGCTGCTCGAGGCCGGTGAGCCACGGCGATTTGTCGGACGAAACGCGCAGCGTGACCCAGCGGTTTTCGAATCGGCCCTGCGTGTTATTTGTCAACGTGGCGAGTGGGCCGTCTTCATCGGGCGGGATCAACAGGCCTGCTTTAAGCAGTGCTTGAAATCCGTTGCAGACGCCGATGACAAGCTTCTCGGCATCGCGGAATTTGCGCAAAGCTTCGCCGAAGTACGTGGACAGTTGGACGGCGAGAATCTTGCCGGCCGCGACGTCGTCACCATAGGTGAAGCCGCCGGGGATGGCGAGGATCTCGTAGTCTTGGAGGAGGCGCGGGCGTTCGCGCAAGCGGGCGATGTGGAGTTTCTCGACGATGGCCCCGGCACGTTCGAAAGCGAAGGCGAGTTCGCCATCGCAGTTGGTGCCGGGGGCGCGCAAGATCAGGACGCGGGGAGTGGCCATGTGGACATCTTAGTTGCAGATAAATCTCAAAGTCCAAGAAGAAAAAAGAACCAAGATGCCAAGACACAAGAACCAAATAAGAACCAAAAATCAAAACCAATAATCACTCGGGTTCAAACCTTCACTCGCTCCGGCGGCGACGTGATGGCACGGTGAACGGCAAATTGCGCTGCCAGGTCTTGTTGGGTATTGTTTGTTTGATTTCTTGATGCTTATTTGGTTCTTGTTTCTTGGCGCCTTGGTTCTTTTTTTTCCCGAACCTTTTCCCTTGCCCACGCATCAAACTTTGCGTGGTTCGGACGTCAGTCGATCAAATTTTCGCCCAGGTCGTTGACGTTCGAGCCCCGGTCTCCATATAGTGAAAGATGTCGCGGTATTCCGCGATTCGGGCCGTCGTCACCCCATTTCCGGTTTACGAGCCGGGTTCTTGGAGTGGTTGGCGGACCAGCTTTGATCTTTGACAACTGAGTGTTTTTTGGAAGCCAATACAGCGAGGATGTGTTATCGCACTTAGGCGAAACACATCCAGCCAATGGCGCAAGCTATTGGCGGACTTTGAGTTTCGTCTTTGTGCGACAGACAAACGCTTCTGGTTCAAAATTGAAGCCCTGGCTTAGGCCGGGGAATAGATGCGAACAATTATTGAAGGGTTTGATCCTGGCTCAGAACGAACGTTGGCGGCGTGGATTAGGCATGCAAGTCGAACGAATCTTGGCCGTGTAGCAATACATGGCCAAGAGAAGTGGCGAAAGGGGCAGTAATGTTTGGGTAACCTACCTGGAGGTCGCGGATAGCTTTCCTAACGGATTGGTAATACGCGGCGTTGTAGCGATGAGGCATCTTGTTGCTACTAAAGAATTTCGCCTCCAGAGGGGCCCAAATGATATTAGCTAGTTGGTGAGGTAACGGCTCACCAAGGCGAAGATGTCTAGCGGGTGTGAGAGCACGACCCGCGTCACTGGCACTGAGACACTGGCCAGACTCCTACGGGAGGCTGCAGTCGAGGATCTTTGGCAATGGACGCAAGTCTGACCAAGCGACGCCGCGTGTGCGATGAAGGCCTTCGGGTTGTAAAGCACTGTCGAGGGGGAGGAAGCCGAAAGGTTGACCTATCCCTGGAGGAAGCACGGGCTAAGTTCGTGCCAGCAGCCGCGGTAAGACGAACCGTGCGAACGTTGTTCGGAATCACTGGGCTTAAAGGGCGCGTAGGCGGGTGACCAAGTCCGGGGTGAAATCCTCCAGCTTAACTGGAGAAGTGCCTCGGATACTGGTTGTCTTGAGGAGGGTAGGGGCATCTGGAACTAGCGGTGGAGCGGTGAAATGCGTTGATATCGCTAGGAACTCCGGTGGCGAAGGCGAGGTGCTGGACCCTTTCTGACGCTGAGGCGCGAAAGCCAGGGGAGCGAACGGGATTAGATACCCCGGTAGTCCTGGCCCTAAACGATGAGAACTAGATAGTGGCCTTGATATGAGGTCACTGTCGGAGCAAAAGTGCTAAGTTCTCCGCCTGGGGAGTATGGTCGCAAGGCTGAAACTCAAAGGAATTGACGGGGGCTCACACAAGCGGTGGAGCATGTGGCTTAATTCGA
>JBJMQS010000064.1:0-1703 GCA_045802605.1 Gemmataceae bacterium
GGAAAGACTGCAACAAAAGAAGAGAAAGCCAGTGCGATTAAGGCGTCGGACGAAAACTTGAATGCCTTGAGAGCGGTGTCAACGCCGCAGACATTATGCTTCACTAGGCCGGAGAGAAAATGCATCAGTTGTGCACGCAACAAGGCCCCGATCGGGGCCTTCTTCTATTTTCGCTTCATTCTTGATGAGTGGTGTCGGAAGGGCGTGGTTGCTTGCGCCGCTTTGAATGGGCGAGACGGTAGCTGTCGCCGTTCATTTCCACGATATGTACGTGATGGGTGAGGCGGTCGAGCAGCGCGCCGGTGAGACGTTCCGAGCCGAATATGCTGGTCCATTCATCGAATGGCAGGTTGGATGTGACGATGGTTGAGCCGCGTTCATAACGCTGACTGAACACCTCGAACAATAGCTCGGCGCCGGTTTGTGACAGAGGCACATAGCCAAGTTCGTCGATGATCAGGAGCTTGTATGAGGCGATCTGGCGCTGCAGGCGAAGCAACCGCTTCTCATCGCGAGCCTCCAGCAGTTCATGCACAAGGGCGGCTGCGGTGGTGAAGCCGACCGACAGCCCTTTCTGGCAGGCCGCCAGTCCAAGCCCGAGAGCAATGTGACTCTTACCAGTGCCGCTGTTACCGAGCGCGATGACATTCTCACGACGGGCGAGGTACTCGCAGCGGGCGAGTTCCAGCACCAGGGCCTTGTTCAATGACGGCATGGCTAGGAAGTCGAAGCTGTCGAGACTTTTGACTGCCGGGAACTTCGCCTCTTTGATCCGCCGCTCGATCATGCGCCGTTCCCGCTCGATCAGTTCCAGCTCGGCAAGGCGTAGCAGAAAGCGGATGTGATCGAGGCCCTCGGCAGCGCATTGCCGGGCGAGCTTGTCATACTCGCGTAAGAACGTCGGCAGTTTTAGAGCTTTCAGATGATGGGCGAGCAGAAGCTGGGGCGTATCGCTCATGAACTGCCTCCCACCAGCAGAGTCATATAGGATCCCACCGATGTCGTCATGACGGTTGCGTGCGGCAGATATGGATAGACCGTCATGTCGAGACGTGGCGGACGGTGTTCGACCCGGCATAGCACCAAGTGCTTCACGGCATCGAAGCCGATAGCGCCGCGAGCGATGGCATCGTGCACTGCAGCGGCGACCTCATTGACGCGGAATGTCTCCATCAGCCGCAGAACCTGGACAAACTCCCGTTTGCCCTTTTTGCCCATGCGGGCCTCCAGAAGACGCCGTAGTGTGATGAACTCATCCGGCAACTGCCAGCCAGCCAGTGGGGCAGCCTGGTCCAGTGCGTTGATCTTCTGCTCGATCAGCGCCAGATAGTGCCGTGGTTCGAATACAAAGTCCTCGCGCTGGTAGGAGCGCGGATGACGTGCGATCACCTCAGCCCCGCATGCGATCACGACCTCATGCACATAGCCACGCACCAGCACATCGCGGTGACCATATGTCGTCGGCACCGAATAGTCGTTAAGCCGATAGCGCACCAGCGACAGCGAGGAGACCCTCGTCGCTACCTTCTCGCAAGCATCGTAGGGCGCAGGCAACGGCATCTGGAAAGCAGCAAGATCGGGCTCCAACCGCTTGCCAATCGTTCCATCATGACCGCGCAAACAGTCGCTCATCCGACGCCGGCAGCATTCCACCAGATAGGCGTTCAACGCCTCGAAACTCTCGAACGCCGGAATTGGCACGA
>JBJMQS010000065.1:0-1966 GCA_045802605.1 Gemmataceae bacterium
AGATCCTCCCCAACGTTGTCACCCGAATACTATCGCAGGAGACTAGCCAAACTGGGCGGGGCGCGGAAGAACGCGACACCCTGCTGCGCACTGTGGATGAAATGTCTTATCTGGCTAGTCGCGCACGCCGTATTTTGACAGAGGGAACTGAGCGTCAGGGCGATCTTTACAGGTCGCGCAAGCCAAGTCGTAGCAAGTGATATGTGGCAATGCCAGCAACCCAATCGCGCGTCGAATAGGGTTTATCAGCGAGAGCAGATCGACCAACACGAATGACGAGTGCGGTATCCAGAAGTTTAGTTTTAGTTGATCGCTTTCGCTCCCGTTTGAGGCCACGTGGCAGCACTAAGAGTTAGCAAACGCCTCAGAACTCTTCAGTTTTGGCCGGATCAAAAAGGGGTAGGATTGCTAAACTGGTTGAGGAAAATCAACGACTTAGCCCATAAACCACTAGGCTACCGTTACACCATTCCCCAAGGATTGTTTCAGCAACTACAATAACTTATCAGATTATGTTGCACAATTACTTGCGACGGTGACGTTGCCCCCCGGACTTAATCCAGGTTGAAGTTCGCTCTGGCCCAGGACGAGGACCAGAGCATGAAGCGTAGCCGCTTTTCGGAAGAGCAGATTATCGGGATTTTAAAGGAGCATGAGGCCGGCGTTTCGGTCGCCGATCTGTGCCGTAAACACGGCGTCAGCGACGCCAGCATCTACAAGTGGAAAGCGAAGTTCGGTGGGATGGAGGTCTCGGAGGCCAAGCGGCTGAAGACGCTGGAGGACGAGAACACGCGGCTGAAGCGGTTGCTGGCCGACGCCATGCTGGACAATGCGGCGTTGAAGGACCTTTTGGGAAAGAAATGGTGACGCCCGCGACCGAGCGGAAAGCTGTCGCGCATCTCGTGGATGCCTACGGGATGAGCGAACGGCGGGCGTGTAAAGCCATCGGCTGCTGCCGCATGACCATGCGATACAAGACGACCCGGGCGGATGATGCCACCCTTCGCCAGCGCATGAAGGCGATTGCCCATGAACGCCGCCGCTTCGGCTATCGGCGCCTGCATGTTCTGCTCAAGCGGGAAGGCTACGTGATCAACCACAAGAAGCTGTTCCGGCTCTACCGGGAAGAAAAGCTTGCGGTGCGCCGCCGTGGCGGTCGCAAGCGGGCGATCGGGACCAGGGCGCCGATGATGGTTCCGATGACGCCCAACGACCGCTGGTCACTCGACTTCGTGTCGGATCAGCTCACCGACGGCCGTCGCTTCCGCATTCTGACCGTTGTCGATGATTGCACGCGCGAGTGCCTGGCGCTGGTGGCAGACACCTCGCTCTCCGGCGCCCGGGTGGCGCGAGAACTGGACCGGCTGATGATCGAGCGCGGCAAGCCGAAGATGGTGGTCAGCGACAATGGCAGCGAACTCACCAGCAACGCCATCCTGACATGGGCTGATCACACCCGCGTCGCATGGCACTACATCGCGCCGGGCAAACCCACGCAGAATGCCTTTATCGAGAGCTTCAACGGCCGGCTGCGGGATGAGTTGTTGAACGAGACGCTGTTCACGTCGCTTGCCCAGGCTCGTGTTGCCCTCCGATGTTGGCGGGCCGATTACAACGACGCACGACCACACTCGCAACTCGGATGGAAGACGCCTTCCGAGTTCGCCTTCACCTGCCATCCGCGCCGGGATCTGGCGCTGCGCTATGCCAAGAGCTCCGCGCCAGCTCCCGTCGCTCCCACCGCCCAACCGGGCAACCAAAACGCCAGGAGCGAACTCAGAACTGGATAAAACTTGGGGGCAACGTCACGGAAGCTGAAAGCTCAAGAAGCGCGGAGACGCCGCCCCGCCGCCTCAAATGTTTGTTTCTGATACAAAATTAGTTCTTAAAACCTACATAGACTGCGGGGCGTATCAACGGAACTTCATCGTTACGGCTGATCGGCAAGCGGTCGCGTGAAAAGGGC
>JBJMQS010000066.1:0-306051 GCA_045802605.1 Gemmataceae bacterium
CCGAGCAAGATAGTGCGTGCTTTCAACGTAACGTCATTACCATCCCCACCAACGTAACTAATGGTGAATGGCACACCGCCGAAGGTCACGACCGCTCCTTCTGGCAAACCGTCGAATGTTCCAACAACTGGGTTCGCCCCATCTACTCGAATCAAAGAAAATACTTGATTGCTGAGTGGTGCAAATCCAACTGAGCCTAGCAGTATCGCGCCGTCGAGATCTAGATTTCCATCGACCACAAGGCGTTCGTAGGTTACGGAAGACGAATTCCGAATTCCTGAGCCGACCTTTTGGGCCAAGGAGAATGCCGTCTCGGTTGCGGTGCGCCGGCGGGATGGCTTGACTCACCCTGAGTTAGCAGGCCCGGACCGTTTCACAGGAGAGCCGAGCCACTCGACGTTCAACGCACCGATGCGTACCTGAGTTGGCTTTGCATCATCCGCGTGACCGGTCGCAAAGGCCGTAATAAGGCCGAGCGATGTTACCGCCGCAAACAATCGCATGATTGACTCCTGAAATCGCGACGGCATTGCCATTAGACTGGTATGCTCTCTATGAGAGAAGGCTAATCTCCTGCCACTCGGCATCGTCCTCGTTCAGATATCGATGACTTCGATTCTCCCGGCGGCACTTCGCAGAAAGCTGCTGGCGTCCCGCTTCACGTAGGCACTATTCGAACCGCGGCCCGACCGCGGCAGGCGCAAATACATTGCGGACGTTTGCGTGTTGATCCGGATTTTTGCGAGTTACCCGTTAAGGCGTATATGCCGCCGATGTCCGGTGGCAGTTGCCTCTACCTCAGGAGATAGACCATGCCGATCCATCGTGCGCTCGCGATCGCTGTCGTAGCCATCGCCTTCTTCGTGGGCATCGCGCCAGCGAACCCGGCGCGGGCCGAGAAACTTGTGAAAGCCGAGTTCTGGAGCCACACCAACGACGACAATAAGGACAAGGACTCGGGCGTCTGGGTGAAAGTCGTGACCAATGACGAGAGCGTCGAGCTGGCGACCATTGAAAATGCGGACAATTCGGCGGGCGACGCGACGGAATACAACGACAACTCGGAGCATACCGTCAAGCTCGTGGTTAAGAGCGACGGAGCCACGATGGCGAAATGCGCGAAATTCAAGTTCAAGGTGGGAATGAGGGCGAATGGCAAGGACAAGTGGAAGTTCCGTGGCAAAGTTACACTTTACTTCGACAATGGCCAAACACTCGTCCAAGAGGTCGGCAACACGGAATTGGAGAGCAAAGGCAGCACGTACACGGAACTCGGCTCCTGGGCGGGCGGCAAATGAGTCCGTCGTCATTTTAGTTCGACGTTTGGGCCTAGGCGGGTGCACGGATTGCGGCCGCCTGACCGCCCTCGCGGGAGGGCGTAACAGGTCCCGGATTCCGCCCACGTCCCGTGCCGCGTCCGGCTAATCCGAGTCAATGGTCATGAAAGAACATCGCCCAGACGACCCGCTCCCAAGAATGTCCATATTGGTCTGCAACATGTGCCAGCTTGAATGTCCTCCATGGAACCTCTGCCGTTTTGAAGTGTCCGTCAGTCGATTGCGAGTCGGCTCTGGAGTCTTGTTCGTCAAGTCTTGGCGGGTCGTGTGGTCTTCAGAGTCAGGTTTCCCACAACGACAATCCCGACCGCCAGCACAAGAGCCATAGCCGATGCAATAGCCCAGCCGTATGCCATGTGATTTCTCCCCAGTTAGGAATTGATTGACTCTGTTGACGCCACCGTCGATTCGTCTTCCGCGTTGCAAATGGCCGCCAAAATGTCGGTCGCGGAAACAATTCCGATCGGCCGGTTTAGCTCATCAACGACGATCACCCGACGAACGCCGCCATCGATCATGCAGTGCGCGAGTTTTCGAATGCCATCATCTGGTCGCACGACCACGGGATCGGCCGTCATATAGTGCCGGACTTCATCGGCGGGTAATTCTTCCATTTCAAAGACTTGCCAGTCGGCAAAGACGCAATAAGGCTGAGTGCAAATCATCACATTCGATCCGTCCGGCATCGATTGCCTCTTTTGGACCGCGCAGCCGCCCTCGGCCCGGGTGCATGCGGTTTGTCGTTGGCCGGTCGGTGAGCGGTGGGGTCGTTGATGCGAACAGGACAGCGGACGGGCCATTGCGGCACTGACCTCGTGCCGTTCACGATTGACCAATAGATTGACAAAATCCGTCGACGAGAGCACGCCGACACAAACACCCTGGGCATCGACGACTGGTGCCCCGCTAATCCTCTCGCCGACTAGTCGTTGTGCGGCCTCGCGAAGCGACGTCTCTTCCGAGAATTGCACGATGCTAGCGGTCATCAAATCGGCTGCTGTCATGCTGAGCAGATGTTTGGTCGTTGCTGTCATGACTGCCGTCCTTTCCAGCAAACGAGAACTGTAGGAGGAACGATCGTACAAAAGGCAAACGGAGTGCCGATCAGCCGAATGCGTTATCAACGTGAAATCAGTCGTTTTTCCGCTTAACTGGGCAAACGACAGACGCGCAATTGGAAAGTTATCTTTCAGTTGGAAAGGGATTAGCCAGCGCATTTGGTTACGATGGCTGCTGAGATTTTGACGGAGACTGCCATGGCACGGCCATCCGCGGATGATGACCTGGATGTATTTTTTGGTCAACTTTCATCGCGAACCGCGAAAATCGTCTTGACTCTCGCCGACATGATCCGCCAATGCGCTCCTCAGACGCAAGAGTCGGTCTAGTGGGGAGGGCTATCCTACCATCGGCCACACGTCGGGGGGCGGATCAAAGGCGCGGTCTGCCAGATCGTAGTAAAAAACAACGAAGTGCGGCTGGATTTCATTCACGGCGTCCGACTCTCGGATCCGAAGCGGGTTTTGCGAGGAACTTTGAAGTCTAAACGATTTATTCCCATGTCATCCACGGCACAGGCTCGGCATCCCTCAGCGGAACGAATAATCCGATCCTTGTCGGCAGCTTCGATCAAAATGCCGGTAAGCCGATCCTGCGCGACGCAACTGCACCGCAAGCGCCGACTCCGGTCATCGACAATGTCACGCAAACCCTCGGAGGCACAACGACCATCCGCGGTCACGTACATGGAGTGGCCAACCACCAAATCCGCATCGACCTTTATGCCAGCGATCCCGGTGCGGATAACACGCGCGACTTTCTGATTTCCACCACGGTCACGACCGACGCCAATGGCGACGCCACATTTGAGATGATTCCACCTTGGGGCTGGGTTGCGATCTCTCCAACGCCGCGTGACACGCACACCTATTACGTCACCGCCACTGATCTGACGGCGTGCGAGACATCGGAAATGTCGCCCGGGGCGTCGGCCACACAAGTTGCGTCGAGTCAAAAGCTGATCGCAGTCGGCGAAGGGTCGGCGCCAGGCCAAGTCAACATCTATGACAGCTCCGGCAACAAGATCACATCATTTACGCCCTTTGCCTGGTTCCAGGTCGGCGTACGCGTGGCCACGGGCGACGTCAACGGCGACGGTCAGGCCGATGTCATCGTCGCGGCGGGAGAAGGCGGCGGCCCGCACGTGAAGGTGTACGACGGCGCGGCCCTGACGCAGCGACAGACCCATGTGATCCGCGATTCTTCGCTTATGATGCGCACTTCGTCGGCGGTGTGAATGTGGCCGCTGGCGACGTGAATGGCGACGGTCAAGCCGATATCATCACAGGCGCAGGTCCGGGCGGGGGACCACACGTCAAAGTCTTCGACGGTGCGACAGGCCGGGAGTTAGCCTCGTATTTTGCATACTCAGCCGATTTCCGTGGTGGTGTGTCGGTCGCGGCCGGCGTCGCACCGGTTAATGAGCGATTGTCTTTGCAAATCAGAATGCCCGAAGCCGAGGTGATTACTGGTGCCGGTCCGGGCGGTGGTCCGCACGTTCGGGTCTTTAATGCACTCACCGGGGTCGAGCGGTTCGGCTTTTTCGCCTTCGATGCGTCGTTTGACGGCGGCGTAAATGTGGCATTTGGCGAACTGGCCGGTGCTTCAATCATGGGAAGTGACTCGACATCTATCGTCGTCAGTGCTGCCTCGAAGTCGTCGGAGGTTCGGATCTTCGATAACCTTGGGCGGTTGCAGTCTCGCTTCGATGCGTTCGCCAACTTCAACGGCGGCGTGAGCGCGGTTGTGGTGGATCTTCCGGGCAATGGCGCCAACGAGCTTGTTCTGGGCTCTGGACCGGGCGGCGGATCATTTATGCGCGCTCTCGACGGCAGTGATTTCCATGAGCTTCGCAGCGACGATGCCTTCGACCCGGCATTCTTGGGCGGCGTCTTTGTCTCTGGAAGCTAAAACGTGAACATCCATTGGCCGTAGTAACGACCAGGGGCGGGTCCTGTTGTGCAAGTGAATGCCGTGGCAAGTTTCTGCCTGCGTCGGTCACATCAATTCCGGTGTGTCGCACCGAAGCGAGACTGCTTCATGCGCATTTTGATGTTTGCAGCACACCTCTTGGCAAGATTCGGAATGTCAAATTCCGAAAACCTTCGTTTTTGCAACTCTCGTCAGCAATGACCCATGTATTGAATTCTGAAACTGTCAATTGACACTTTGCGCAGGATCGATGAGTTGTTGGAAGCATGCCTGACTGAGGACGGCTAAGCGAGTAAATTGAAGTTAGTCAGCGGTTTGTCGCGGAACGTAGTCGGGGTGCTCTGCTCGGTCGTCCCCTCTCAATGTGGTCGCTGGCTGTTGGGAGTTTGGATATGCCTGCGATCAGCGACGGCCTTTTGAGACGTGATGTTCGTGCTCTCGGCGACATGCTGGGTCAGGTGATTACCGAGTCCGCCGGCAGCGATTCTCTGCTGTTGGTTGAAACGATTCGAAAGCTGGCTTCACAGCGTCGCAGCGGTGATCAAGAAGCCGAAGAAGCGCTGGCTCAGAAGATTGCCCATCTCTCCCTGCCCCAGGCGCGCGTCGTGGCGAGGGCGTTCAGCGTGTTTTTTGACTTGGCGAACCTGGCTGAGGACCGGCATCGAATCCGCGTGTTGCGGGCGAGGGTCCAGGAGTCCGCGCCAAAGCCCATCAGCGAAACGATCGCAGCAGCAATCGGCACGCTCAAGGGCCTGGACTTTACGGCCGACCAAATGCAGGCCGCGATTGATGCCATCCGAATCGAACTCGTGTTCACCGCTCATCCCAGCGAAGCCAAGCGGCGGTCCATTCGCGCAAAGTTGCGGCGGATGCGACGAGCACTGCAGGAATTGGATCGTGTGGACTTGTTGGATCGTGAGCGCGAGGGGCTGCAGAACCAGATTCGTGGAGACCTGACCGTACTTTGGCAGACCGATTTTCTCCGTCCAGCCAAGCCGACCGTATTGGACGAAGTTGAACGTGGACTGTCGATCACGCCGAGGTTAGTCGAAGTCGTGCCCGAGGTTTACGATTCGCTTCGTCGGGCGCTGGAAGTGAACTATCCTGATCATCCTTTTCAGATACCCCTGTTCTTGCGATTCGGCAGTTGGATGGGCGGTGATCGTGACGGCAATCCGCACGTCACCGCACCGATCTCACGGCAAACAATTTTCTGGCTTCGCGAGACTGCGCTCGAACAGCATTTGGCGATGTGCAAAAAAATGTACGATTTTCTCAGTCTCTCCACGCACGAGACCTGCGCGCAATCCGCGATCGAGCAGCGCTTGTCTGAATGCTCCGCGTCTTGGCCTAACTTAGCGACTTTTCTTGAGCCGGTGACGCCAGCGGAAGTGTTCCGCCGCTTCGTGCGCATGATTGAATGGCGTTTGACTCAATCAATGCCGACCGATGGCGATGCCGGCATTCCGAGTGGAGGTTACCGTGACGGCAACGAGTTGGTGACGGACTTGAGGTTCATGCAGGATAGCCTTTTGCCTCACAGCCGATTGCTCGCGGCAGGCGAGGTGCAGCGCTGGCTGGACCTTGCGCGCGTGTTCGGCTTGCACTTGGCCCAGTTGGACGTGCGACAGGATGCGCGGCGATATCGCGAGATCATGACGGAGATTCTAGATTCGCTGGGAATCATCCACGGATACGGCGAGTTACCCGAAGAGCAACGGTGCGCAGTGCTGTCGCGAAGTATTCCTTGGTCCAAGCCCATCGCAAGCGCCCAGTTTTCGCCTCTGACGCAGGATGCTCTCGATTTGTTTCGCTTGCTCTGCAAAGCCGTCCACACGTTTGGTCCCGATTGCATTGGCGGGCATGTGATCAGCTTGACGCAATGTCCCAGTGACGTGCTGAACGTCCTCTGGCTCTGGCGTTGGGCTCAGGCCACAACCAAACAAGCTGCGGACGTGGAACTGCGGATCATTCCGTTATTTGAAAAGATTGATGACCTGCGCAATGCGGCCGCAACGCTCGATGCGATTCTCAGTCACCCGCTTTATCGGGAGCACGTTCATCGGCTGGACAATCGTCAGACGATCATGGTGGGGTACTCAGACAGTACCAAAGATGGCGGTTATTTAGCGGCGTGCTGGAGCTTGTATCGGGCGCAGAGCGAGTTGCAGGCAGTCGCCGACAAACACGGCGTCGCACTGACATTCTTTCATGGACGAGGCGGATCGCTGGGGCGCGGGGGAGGCCCGGCAGCGCGGGGCATCTTGTCTTTACCGCCGGAATCCATCGATGGCAGCTTGCGGCTCACGGAACAAGGCGAGGTGCTGGCCGAACGATACGACGACACACTGATCGCACATCGGCATTTGGAGCAAGTCACTTGGGCGACTCTCATTGCATCGGCGCGGCAGGGTGTTGAGGTCAAACCCGAGTGGCGAGACCTCATGGAAGATTTGGCGACGCGGTCTTTCAAGGCCTACCGTGACCTCGTCGACCAGCCCGGCTTCATTCAGTTCTTTGCTGCGACAACACCGATCGACGAGATCGAAAACCTGCCCATCGGCTCCCGGCCTGCCCGGCGCCGGGGCGAGCGGACGCTTTCGGATTTGCGCGCCATTCCCTGGGTCTTTTCCTGGACACAAAACCGTTGCATGATTCCTGCGTGGTATGGACTGGGAACTGCGCTGATGGAAATAAAGGATCGTGATCAGGGCAGTTGGAATTTGATTTGCGAAATGTATCGCGCTTGGCCGTTCATGCAAGCAACGATTGACAATGCCGCACTAGCGCTCGCGAAGTCCGACATGTACAGCGCCCACCATTATGCGGACTTGGAAGAGGATACCGAAATCCGAGAGCGATGCTGGAATCTTATCGCCAAGGAACGAGACCGCACACGGCAAGCAGTGCTCGATCTGGTCGGTGGGAAAGATCTGCTGGCGTCCACGCCGTGGTTATTGCATTCGATTGAAGTGCGCAATCCTTATATCGACACGCTGAACTTGATCCAAGTTGATCTACTGCGTCGCCGCAGATTATTAGTCAACGCGACAGATGCCGAGCGGGAGCAGATTGGTGACATGCTCCGCCTCACCATCCAAGGCATCGCCGCCGGCATGCGAACAACGGGTTGATATTCGGCTTGGCACGACGAATATCGTCGGCTGCTGCGGCAGCAGTCGCAGGGCCATTTCCCATTTGACCGGTTGCCTCGCCGGCTAGATCGCTGACACGACGTATCTTGCGAAGCGCGCATCGGTCACTCCCCTGCGCTGGCTTACCCGTTATCTGCGTCGAGGCGTCAGACTGAAGTGCGCTGGTTCACGCGATGAAGCCGCGAGAGATGCGCGCATTAGCGAAAGTGCTTTGTTTGCTTGGAGCCGGATAAATTCAAAATGTCGCACGAGTGAATGACCTTGGTTCCCGTCAAGTAGACGCGCTTCCGAGTCAGAATTTCTACGGCTCCTTCCAGATCACTATCGGCTCAGGCGAGGAGTAGTCCGGTTGTAACGCGTGTGGAAAATGATTCGAGCATCAATCAAGCCCTGAATTCGGGTCATTTTGAGGTACGATGTTGCTTACACAGCACTCCAAATGAGCACCACCATGAAGAGCATTTCGACTGTCGCCTTGTGCGTTTTCGTGGCCGTGGCAGCCGCGCAAGAACCGGCCGAGAAGGATGGTCCGGACGCTGAGAAACCCAAAGATCACCCGATGGCTGGGCTCAAGTTGCGGTCCTTGGGGCCAGCGCTCATGTCCGGCCGAGTCACCGGCTTCGCAGTAAATCCCAACAATCGGAGCCAATATTATGCAGCAGTTGCATCGGGCGGCGTGTGGAAGACCGACAATGCCGGCATCAATTGGAAACCCATCTTCGACAACGAAGGATCGTATTCGATTGGCTGCATCACCATGGACCCAAAAACCCGAACGTGCTCTGGGTGGGCACCGGTGAGAACAACAGCCAACGCAGCGTCGGCTATGGCGACGGTGTTTATAAATCCATCGATGGTGGCAGGAATTGGACGAACGCCGGGCTGAAGAACTCCGAACATATCGCCAAGATCATCATCGACCCGCGTGATTCTGATGTCGTCTATGTCGCCGCGCAAGGGCCGCTCTGGGGGCCGGGCGGAGACCGCGGGTTGTTCAAGACCACCGACGGCGGAAAGACGTGGTCGAAGATTCTCTCGATCAGCGAGGACACCGGCATCACCGCTCTCACGCAAGATCCGAATCATCCCGACGTGATGCTCGCCGCGTCGTACCAGCGCCGGCGTCATGTGTACACGATCGTGAACGGCGGACCTGAATGCGCCATTCACCGTACGACGGACGGAGGCAAGACGTGGAACAAGGTTCGATCCGGGCTGCCCAAGGCAGAGATGGGTCGCATCGGATTGGCATCTGCGCCGTCCGATCCGGACATGGTGTATGCGATCATCGAAGCCGCGGACAAGCAGGGCGGCATCTTCCGATCCAAAGATCGCGGCGTGACGTGGGAGAAGCGCAACTCGTGGGACCAACAGGCGCAGTATTACGCACATCTCGTCGTCGATCCGACAAACAAAGAGCGGATTTACGCGATGAACGTCCGCATTCAAGTCTCTGACGACGGCGGCAAAACATTGCGGGCATTGGACGGCCGATGGGCGCACGTGGATTATCACAACATCTGGATCGACCCGCGCGATCCTGATTACTATCTCGTCGGTTGCGACGGCGGCATTTACGAGAGCTTGGATCGGGCGGCGAACTGGCGTCACGTCGCTAACCTGCCGGTCACGCAGTTTTACGATGTGACCTGCGAACAAACCGACACGCCGTTTTACAAAGTCTACGGCGGCACGCAGGATAACAGCACGCTCGGCGGCCCCGCTCGCAGCCCAAATAACGCGGGCATCGGAAACTCCGATTGGCACGTTCTCGTCGTCGGCGACGGCTTCCAGTGTCGGGTCGATCCGCAAGATCCCAACACGGTGTATGCGGAGTATCAATACGGCGGCTTGGTGCGATTTGATTGGAAGACCGGCACGCGCGTGCCAATTCAACCGCAACCCGGCGCGGATGAACCATCCTTGCGCTGGAATTGGGATTCGCCCTTGATTATCAGCCCGCATTCGCACACACGGCTATACTTCGCGGCGAACAAGCTCTTCCGCAGCGACGACCGCGGCGACAGTTGGACTGCCGTGTCGGGCGACTTGAGCCGCCAGCTCGACCGCGACAGCCTGAAGGTCATGGGCAAGATTCAGACGCCCGACGCCGTGAGCAAACACGTCTCGACGTCATTCTTCGGCAACATCACCGCACTTAGTGAATCGGGTAAGAAGGAAGGGCTCATTTACGTCGGCACCGACGACGGCCTCATTCAAGTCACCGAGGACGGCGGCAAAAACTGGCGCAAAGAGGCTTTGTTCCCCCGCGTGCCGGAGAATACGTACGTGACCCGGCTGCTCGCCTCGCAACACGACGAGAACACCGTGTACGCCACGTTTGACAATCACAAGAACGCCGACTTCGCGCCCTACGTGCTCAAAAGCACCGACGCGGGCAAGACCTGGACGAAGCAAAACGGCGACCTGCCGGCGCGCGGCAGCGTGAACGCAATCGCCGAGGATCACGTGAACCCGAATCTATTGTTCGTCGGCACGGAGTTCGCGCTGTACTTCACAACGGACGGCGGCGCCAAGTGGCACAAGCTGCGCGGGTTGCCGATGATTGCCGTCAAGGACCTTTGCATTCAAAAACCGATGAACGATTTGCTCGTGGGCACTTTCGGACGTGGTTTTTACGTGCTGGATGACTACTCGCCTTTGCGCACCGCGACGCAAGAGGCGTTGGACAAGCCGGCGTCATTGTTTGGGGTGCGTGATGGGTTTCTGTACATGCCAATGGCGCAATACGGCGGCCGGGGCAAAGCGTTTCTCGGCGAGTCAGTCTATTTCGCCGAGAATCCGCCGTTCGGCGCGACGATGACCTATCACCTACACGATGCGCTGCCGACGATGAAGAAGAAGCGTCAGGACCAACAGAAGAAAGATGCATCGTCTTATCCCCCGAAGGAACAACTCCGAGCAGAAGCGGAAGAAGAAGCGCCGGCCATTGTGTTGACTATCAGCGACTCCGAAGGCAACACGGTCCGAGTCATCCACGGACCAGTCACGGCAGGCGTGCATCGCGTGAACTGGGACTTGCGCATCCCGTCGGTGAACCTACCGCGGCAGCGGCCGGCCGACGTCGAGGTCGAGTCCGACGAAGATTTCTTCGAGCTTAGTCCCGGCGGCCCTTATGTCGCGCCGGGCAAGTATTCGGTGAGCATGTCCCAGCGCGTCGGCGGTGTGGTGACCGCGCTTGCGGGCCCGGTCGATTTTCAGGTGAAGTATGTCGGATTTGGGGAACTCAAAGAAGCCGATCGAAAAGAGTCGCATGAGTTTCAAAAACAAGTGATCAAGCTGATGCGCGATTTGACAGCCACGCAAGGCATCAGCAACGACATCACTACGCGCCTCGAAGCAATCAAAACCGCGCTGGATACGACTCCCAACGCGCCGGCGGAGAGCAGGACACGCGTTCGCACGCTGATCGCCGACCATCGCAACACCCTTCGACTGTTGAACGGCGATTCGATATTGGCGAACCGCAATGAGAATGTGCCGACATCGATCGCACAGCGAGTCGGCACCGCGGCCGGCGCCAATCAGACGATCGTCGCCAAACCGACCGGAACGCAGCGCGAGCAATTCGCAATCGCTCGCAAGGAGCTAGACGAGCAAGCGGCCGTCGCGAAGAAACGCCTCGAAACGGACGTAAAAGAGCTGGAAAAACTACTGGACCAACTCGGCGCGCCGTACACGCCGGGCCGCGTTCCGGGCGACGGTAAGTGATATTGCCAGTGGATCGCACAGCTCATACGCGTGGATTGCTCGACGTCCTATTTACTTTTGGCACAAGCACGACGAGGGGATCGTCACGTCGGCGTGCTGCCAGATTACATCGAACTTCGCTCGGACAGCGGCGGCTTCTGCCATCCTGTATTGCGACTCCAGGCTTGCGGCCAGACCGAACAGCGACCAGCCGTTGTCAGGCCAGCGACGCAGGTCCTCGCGGTACACTGCCTCCGCCTCGGTCGCTTTCCCATCCTTCAGAAGGAACGCACCGAGCGCGTGCCGCACCGGCACGACCCAGTCCGGCGGCTCGCCGTAGCGCAGCTTGTCTTCCTTGGCTACCGCAGCTCGCAGCATCTTAATCCCCTCCTCCATCTTCCCTTCGCGGACGAGGATTTCTCCTTCGAGCATGTCGTCGCCGACAGCGAACAGGTCCGTGGCCTTATTGTTGCCGAAGGTCGCGTCCTTCGCTGGCTTTGTGGCCGCCTCGCGGAACGCCTTTTGTTCCTCGCGAGCCTTGGCGGTTTCGCCTTTTGCGGCGAAGGCGATAGCGCGAATGTGATGATACATGGCGCGGGCGATCGGGAAGATCTCGGGCGGCGCCGGTTCCTTGAGAATCTCGTCCCACTGACCGAACCGCTTCATCACTTCCAGCGGCGCTGCGACGAATCCATCAGCGATGGCAGCGTTTTCTGGCAAGGCGACCCAGTCCTTGGGCACTTCCGCGAGCATGTCGCGAACCGCCGTGAGCGCTCGTTTCGATTCGCCCTGCATCATGGCGGCGAACGCCAGCATGTGGTGGTTGTGGGCCATGTACATGCGGTAGAAACCTTGTTCGGGAGCGGTCATCGCATAGTTTCGGTCGGCGGTGATGGCCCGGTCGTTCGCCTCGACCGCCGCCTGCCAGCGGCCACGGCGAATGTCGATGTGCGATGGCATGTGCAGCATGTGGCCGAGGGCCGGTTGCAGGCCGCGCAGGCGATCGGCGGCGGCGTCCGCCTTTTCCGGATGCGGCGAAGCCTCGCAAGCGTGGATGTACAGGTGGTTGGCGAGCGGATGCCTGGGATCCACTACCACCGCCGCTTGGAGAGCTTTCAGAATCTCCGGCGTTTCCGGCTGCGGTTTGCCGTCGATCGTCCACAGGTCCCAGGGGCGGAGGTTCATGAGCGACTCCGCGTACAGGGCGCCGATGTCAGCATCTTTCGGGAACCGTTCCCACACGGTCTTCATCGCCTTGGCGTAAGCCTCCTCAAGCGGACGAGTATCCGTGGGCAGGGGGTCGGCATACCGTGCGGCGAGCGCCTCAAAGAGTGCGCGATTTGCTTCCGACTCGGCCTTCGATTTCGCGCGAGCCGATTCAAGCGCTTTCCAAGCAGCCTTCGCCTTTTCCGGCGGGAAGTGGGGGAAGTTGTAGTTCTTGCCCAGGCTGAGAGAAATTCCCCAGTGGGCCATCGCGCAATCGGGATCGAGCTCCGAGGCCCGTCGAAAGGCACGGACCGCTTCATCGTGATTGAACCCGTACATGAAGTTCAGCCCCTGGTCGAAGAACTTCTGTGCTTCGGGGTTCGATGTCGCTACAAGCCGCGTGTGGTTGCCGAGCCCGTCATACAAGCTGACGGATGGCGGTTGGTTCCCAGTCTTTGTGGGTTCGGCCAGCAAGCCAGCGGGGACATTGGCCAGGACAAGCATTGCCGCAGATGTCAGTATGAATCGCATTTGTGTTCCCTTCGGTATTCTCGAGTCCCGCTTGGTGATTCAGCACGCCGCAACTCCCCAGAGGAGTTTGCACAACATTGATCGTAATTCGGCGCATTGTTTGAAAAAGCCGCGAGATCGCTCTCGCGGCCCTTTCATCAAGCGGCCATTATGGGATCAAAATGTTGTAGCCGAGACCGCCATCAAGGACGTCGATGCCCCCATTGCCAATCAGTACATCGTCGCCCAAACCGCCGAGGAGCGTATCATTTCCCGCTCCGCCGACAAGCACATCATCGTCTGCTCCTCCGTCTGCTGTGAACAGAATCGTACCGGCATTCTAACCGGACGCCTGCACCACGTCGTCGCCGGCCAAGGCGTTGACCACTAACCGGTCGTTGGCGGCCTCGGCGCCAAGGAGCCGATCCTTGCCGAATTGATTGCCCTGTGCATCCGGCAACTCCCACACTCCGTCGGTGCCGATGAACAGCACCTGGCCGGGCTGAAGGGAATCGCACGTTTGTTCGCAGTACTCGGCATCCTCGACAATGCCAAGCGCCAGGTCGCTCTCGCCAATGTCACGAAAATCCGCCGTCGTAGGATCGTACACAATGACGGGATCGTGTCCCGCGCTGATCCATCGCATCGATCGGGTCTTTGCATCGATGACGGCCAAGTGCATTGTCATGAAGCGTTCGCCACGATGATCGGCCGAGATAAGCCGATTGAGGCGCCGCATCAATTCAGCAAGGTCCCCGGCGCCAGTGGCCCGATCGCGCAGGACTGACCGAACGCCAGCCATCACCAATGCCGCCGCGACGCCATGCCCCATCACATCACCAAGTACGACGAGCACAGAATTTGAGGCGGCCTTGTCAAGGACCAAAAAATCGTAGTAATCGCCGCCCGTTTCGTCGCAGTAAGTGCTGTGCCTGGCTACGTCGAGTCCACGAATCTTGGGCGGCCCACTTGGCAACAATCGCTACTGCACCTCCATCGCAATACTGAGAGAATGTCGCAGCCGAAGCCGGTCGCGAAGGTCGGCGATCATCCGGTTCAGCGCGTCAGAGAGATTGCGAAATTCTCGGCTCCCTCCGAAGACTGCTTTCGCGTCCAAGTCGCCGCTACCGACTCCGTTCATGAAACTGATCATTTTCAACACCGGTGTGGAAACGTAGCGGGCCATGAGTGCGGCCAGCACTACGGCGATGATCAGTGGCGCAGTCGCCGCCATCAAAGCAATCGCCTGACTCCGCCACACGTCGCCCAGGAAATCGGCTTTCGGCGCCACTGCGCCAATGATCCACATTTGATCATCCCCGATGCGGAACGCGGTCGTGGACGCCAGATATTCAGTGTTATCGTGGTCAAATTGGAAGCGTTGAAATAGGTCCGTCGGCTCATCGGGAGGCGGAAGCGCAGATGCTCGGCCACGAAATGCTTTGACAAGTGGATCGTCCATGTCACCGAGACTGAGCAACTCGCCAGCCGCTCGCTGTGCAGCGGGGCCAATGACCCGCTTGGTCGGATGTGCAGGAGAGTTTCGCTGGCTGTGTACATGAAGAATCGCGAATTCGGGCTGACGCGCAGACGGGCAACAAACGTCGTCAGCGCGTTCAAATCGAAGTCCGCGTCACGACGCCGCGGAACTGCCCAGACTGATCCAAGATAGTTGCGGCACACGAAATTCCGGGAACACCCTGGCCGTAAAAAATGTAGGGCGGCAACCACACTAGTCGGCCGGCGTTCTTCGCCTTCGTGTAAAATGGTCTGACCCGCGGGTCGTACGCGCTGTCGAATTCCGGCTTCGACAAATGCCATGTGCCGTCGGATCCAACATCGTACTCGAGGGTCGGAGACTGTCCATTGGCGATTCGAGTCTGCCTGATGTGTAATTGCCGGTCGGCCGTACGATAGGTCCCGGAAAACTTGCCTTCCTCATCGCTATAGCTCACCCAACTCAAGCCTGGGTTACTCTGAAGGAACGCCAGGAATTGACGGTCAAGCTTGTCAGCGTTTTCCAAGGCGAGTCCCTCGTAGGCGAGGCGGCGCAGTGTCTCAACCACCGGCGTGGCCCGCTCCGCGAATGCGCGAGTCTCGGTTACAGCGTGGGCGCTGGCTTCGCGAAATAGAGCGTTGGTCAAGGTGTTCGTGGCTTGGCCAGCACTCCGGTGCGCTAGATAGGTAATGGCCGCACCGGTCAACAAAACGAGCCCGCAGATGCCGACGATGAGTTCGGCACGGAAACTCAGACCGTGCAAGCGAGGCGGACCTCGAGGTGGAATGGCGTCGGAAGGTAATGGAACCATAAGCGTTCCTATTAGTTTATTGAACGCGCTTGACCGGTCTCCGTATCTCGGGCTGTGGCCACGATCAGGAATGCCGCGATTGACAGTACATAGTGTCCTCAGTCCTCTTTTGCTTTTGGCACGGACGCGGAAGAGTTAACCGAGCGGCAATGTGGTTTGCGGCCAGAAACGAATGAGACACGCCGCCTGGCCCGGCTTCCAGGCCAAGACTCTACGAGGCTCGATATTTGTCATCCCCGGTATCAAAACCATGCACTTTCCGCGGCATTTGAAAACAAATTGGCTCAGGCCGCTATGACGGCTCAGCCAAGGTGCTTTCAGGCTAACTAATGGTCTCCTTTTTCCCTTGCGGCGGCATTTCTCAAGCTAGACTTGTTGGCCCCGCCCCCGGTGTTCGCCGGAACTCATTGGGCAGCATGCCGCGAGAAGGGACCAATGCCTCAGTCAACTGTTTGTCCCACGTTACCGGAAATCGTCGGCTTGCTGCGCAACGATGTCGCGCTCGACGAGCTTACCAATCTCGTCAGTCATCTGGTGAGTTGCGTTGTCTGCACCGACACGCTCATTGAGTTAAAGATGGCCGACAGCATCATCGAACGCTTACGTGCAGTCCGAGGGACCGACGAGCGCGCTGACTCCAAGCGGATCGACAGTTTGATCCTGACGCTCCTGACGGCGAACGCTCGTCGCGCATTCTCCACTCCGGCCGCAGACCAAACAGCGGATGGGTCACGTCCAGACGGGGAGCGCGGCGAACGCGACTGGACAACGTTGCTGGGTCCACCCATCGGCCCCAATGAAATTGGGACGATTGGTCCGTACCGCGTATATCGCCTGCTCGGCACTGGCGGGATGGGAGCGGTGTTTGAAGCCGAAGACCCCGACCTGATGCGTCGGGTTGCATTGAAAGTGCCATTTCGTTCGTTGATGACTCGACCCACAGCGCGCGAGCGTTTCTTGCGCGAGGCCCGCACCGCGGCGGCGCTCAAAGATGAGCGCATCGTCACGATCTATCAGGTGGGGCAAGTCAACGAGTTGCCCTTCTTGGCAATGGAGTTGCTCGCGGGCGAAACACTCGAGGCCCGGCTCCAGAAAGACAGCCGTTTAGAAATCTGGGACGTCCTGCGGCTTGGCCGTGAGATCGCGGAAGGTCTGGCGGTTGCTCACGACCAGGGGCTGATCCACCGTGATATCAAGCCTGCGAACATTTGGTTGACCGCACGGGGTTCGAGTCATGATGCGCTTGACCGGGGCTGCCGAATCAAGATCTTGGACTTCGGACTGGCCCGCCCGACGATGTCAGATACCCATCTCACAGCCACTGGGCAGATCCTCGGCACGCCGCATTACATGGCCCCCGAACAAGCAGGCGGTGACCCGGTCGATCAACGGGCGGACCTCTTTAGTCTTGGTTGCGTGTTGTACGAAATGGCCAGCGGCAATCAGGCCTTTGCAGGGCATAGCATCATGTCGGTACTGACCGCCCTGGCCACGGAAACTCCGACTACCCTATCGGAAATCCGTCCCGAGCTGCCAGCCTCCTTCACGGCGTTGGTGGATCGATTGCTGATCAAAGACCCCGCACAAAGGCCGGCTTCTGCTTGGGAAGTTGTGGAGACAATCCGGGCTATCGAACAGCAAGAGTTAAGGCCCGTGGCCGCTGTTGCGCCGCCGACTGTCGCTACAGCGAGGGCGGGCAATACGTCCAACCGAAAGCGGTGGTTAGCACTCACTGCTGGCGCGATCGCCACAGCGATCAGCGTAGTATTCGCTCTCAAGCTTTCGGCGAATCACGCGTCAGTACCGGGCGCACAAACCGTGATTGCGCCCACTGGGCCGCCGATCCGCGTGGGCATCTTACATTCGCGCACAGGGACGATGGCGGGCAGCGAACGCCCAGTTATTGATGCCACACTCATGGCGATCGAAGAGATCAATGGCAGCGGCGGGCTGCTGGGTTCACCCGTCGAAGCCGTTATCGAAGACGGCCAATCCGATGGGGCAGTTTTTGCGCAGAAGAGCGAAAAGCTGATCACACAGGACAAAGTCGCGGCCGTCTTTGGCTGTTGGACCTCGGCCAGCCGTAAAGCAGTTCGGCTTGTGTTCGAGAAGCATGACCACCTCCTCTTATACCCAGTGCAATACGAGGGGCTTGAACAGTCGCCGAACATCGTTTATCTCGGGGCCGCCCCGAACCAACAAATCATTCCCGCCGTCACTTGGTGTTCGACGTTCTTGAAAAAGCAGAAGTTATTTCTGGTCGGCTCGGACTATGTATTCCCGCGCGCGGCCAATGCTATCATCCGCGATCAGGCCACCGCGCTCGGTGCGGAAATTGTCGGCGAAGAGTACATGCCGCTGAGCAGCATGGACGTCGAACCTGTTATACAAAAGATCGCAGCGAGCAACGCGGAGATCATACTCAACACGATCAATGGCGACACGAATTTAGTGTTTTTCCGCCGCTTACGCGCCGCCGGCATCACGCCTGACAAGATTCCCACAATCTCGTTCAGTATTTCTGAAGATGACCTGAGTAGCTTCAGTCCCAAGGATGTGGCTGGTGATTACGCGGCCTCAAATTATTTTCAGAGCATTGACAGCCCGCAAAATCACGCCTTCCTGAACCGATTCCAAGAGCGCTTCGGCACAACTCGCGATGTTTCGGACGCCATGGAAGCCGCGTACGTCGGGGTGCATCTCTGGGCTCAAGCTGTCCGTCAGGCGAACAAAATAGAACCGAATGCTGTTCGAGAGGCCTTGAAGACGCAATCCTTCGACGCGCCTGAGGGGATGATGCGCATCGATTTCGATACGCAGCACACCGAAAAGTATGTTCGAATCGGCAAGATCACATCGGAAGGTCGATTTGCGGTAGTGTACTGCTCCGAACAACCGATTGCCCCCGTGCCCTACCCGCGGACTCGCCCGAAAGCGGAGTGGGATGCCTTGCTCAACGATCTGCACCTGCGCTGGGGCGGCCAATGGGCCGAAACGCGAGGGAAGTAAACCATTCTCGGCAGCAATGTAGGTGAAATCGGTAGCCGTTTGAAACACACAGTTATTAGACACCATCGGCCGGGAATCAATGATTCCCGGCCGGGAGTAGTCTGACGCCTTTTCGTAAGTAATACGGTGAATCACGAATGAATCACGGAGCGCTAGAGATGTTCTGGCGGAACCGCAGGTAGTCGTTCTGATCGACGTCACCGTCGCCGTTGAAGTCGAACACACTGTTCGGGCCACCTGAGATCGCATTGCGGAAGACCAAGTAGTCGGTCTGATCCACACTACCGTCGCCGTTCTCGTCGCCATAGAAGCGGTAGAACTTGTTGGCCGTAGTGCCATTCACGGTGTAGTTGGAGCCAGCACCCGCACCACCATTCAGTTGACCGCCAGCATTGCTCACCTTCGAAGCATCGATGACGAAGTTGTACAGACCATCCTGCAACGAGAACGTGCTATCCACAAACGTTCCCGCATTGAAGGTGATGGTCACAACGCTGGTGCTGCCGGACACTGGGTTAGTTGTCAAAGACACCGGGCCGGCACCACCGGCGGGCGAGCTTAAGCTCGACGCACTTCGTGCCAAGCTGAAGGCATTGGCTCCCGTAAATGTCACGGGAGATGAGAAGGTCACAATGATGCGGCGAACTTCCGAACGCTGCACCGTGCCGTTGACACCGTTGATGTTGGTGTTGCCCGTGCCTTCGTCGAGCACGACCGAAAGCACCGTCGCGGCGGGAACAACTGGCTGCACTTCAAACGCGCCCATGTCGGTGACACCGACACTCCGGTTAAAGCCCGCGCCACGCTGGTCGAAAGACAAGGAATCTGGATTCGAACCGGTATTCAAGGCCGGGCTGCCAGCCTTTAAAGCGTGGGTCGGCGTCTGACCACCATTATCCGCCAAAGCGCTGAGCAACGGATCGCTTCCTATCGTGAGATTGCCACCGTTGTCGGTAAACGTTGTACCGGTAGGAATCGAGCCAAGCGCCGAAGTCTTGGAGATAATGGTCGTTGCAAAACGGAAGTCCGTGTTGTTGGGATCCGAGTTGGTAGTGGTATTTCCCTGAATGATCGAACTTTCGATTTCGATGGTGCCGCTCGTGATCCGGACACCGCCACCACCACCCGTCCCCGAATTGTTCGCAGTAATGGTGGAATTCTTGATCTTGAATGAATTCGCCGAGAACGCGAAGCCGCAGAAGGCGCCATAGGCTCCCGCATTGGTCGTCGTGTTCCCCGAAATCGTGCTGTTCTCAATCAAGATGTTGAACGCCGACCCGGTCATGTAAACGCCGCTCCCCGCAAAGGAGCCGTCCGCGATGTTGCCAGTGACCGCGCTATTGAGCAGGTTGAAGCTCACGCTGGAGGTGCCGATGAAGACACCGCCGCCGGCGTTGGTCGCATGGTTGTTCTTCAACCAGACGCCATCCAAGGTCAGATTTTCGGCATCGGTGATGGCACCGCCGGAGCCGGTGAAACTGCCGCCAGTGAGCGTTAAGCCCGAAATCGTGACGTTCATGATGTTGGACGAGCTGTCGGAGATGTTGAATATCCGGCTGGCGTTGTTGGCATCCACGGTGATTTGTTTCGCGCCCAGGCCTTGCACAATCACGGGCTTTGTAATGGCCAGTTCACCCAATGCGAGCGTAATTGTCGATGCAGAGTTGAACACAATCGAGTCAAAGGTAATAGTGTTCTGGGCTATGCCGGGCGTCGCATTGTTGGCAAGAATCGCCTCGCGCAATGAGACTTTGCCGTCTGTGTCGGTGGATTCATCGTTCTTCGCATTGACGACAAAGTTGGCACCGATACCAACAGCGAATGTTCCCAGTGTTTGACCAGGAACCGAGTTTGGCGTCGGAGTGTCCAGGTCGAAGACCTGACTTCCGTTTAGTGAGATCGTGTAGGTGCCGTTATCGCCGGCGTCGAAAGATCCGCCAGGCGCGGTGAACGTGTAGGTCGCGGTCACCGAGGTGCCTGAACCCGAAATCGAGACCGTTGGACTCGTGAATGACCCCGCACCGGTAATCGACACATCCGCGGTGTTGATCGTTGTCGTATCGATGCCGGTTTCATCCGTGTAGATGACTACGAAAGAATACGTCGAAGCGCCGCTTGAAGTGACGTTGGGGTGAGCCCCGAATGTCGCATTGGGAATTCGACTGACGCCTTCAAATGCACCAGCATCCAATACGCCATCGACTACGCGCGGGAACCCCGGACCTCGTTGGTCAAAGGTCAATGTTGTAGCACCGTTGATATTCAGTGCAGGACTGCCGGTCTGCAGCGCATGGGTCCGAGTTTTTCCGCCGTTGTTCTGCAGTGGAGCAAGGAGCGGGTCAATCGGCGAGACGGTAGTGCCTAACAGATTGCCAGTGCCCGTAAACCCGGAGCCATTGGCGTCGCCGACAACATTAAAGTCGCCCGTGACTGGGGTGGCTGTAGAGAAGTCGTTTCCTGCTGCGCTGCTGCCCTTGTTACCAGCAACGATCGTATTGTTCATTTGCACATTGGCTGGTGCGCTGCCGAAAAAGATGCCGCCGCCCGTACTACCGGCTGAATTACCGGTGACTGTTGAGTTGTTCACTCGGTAAATCGATCCGCTTGCTTCGAAAAGGTACATGGCGCCGCCCGTGCCGCCAGCCGTATTTCCGGAGAAGGTCGAGTTCGAAACGGTAAGATCGCCATCGTCAAAGAAGTAGAGGCCGCCACCATCACTCGTAGACTGGTTGCCTGTGAACAACGAGTTGTTGATGGTCACCGTCGGAGCGCCGACGGCGTGGAAGTTACTAAAAGCACCTCCAGTACTGCCCGCGCTGTTATTGGAAACTTCTGAATCGACGATCGTTAACACGGCTGCGTTGGAGGTCATATAAAATGCACCGCCATCGCTGGTCGCGGTGTTACCGGTCACCACGCAGTCTGTTACCGTTACAGTCGTCGCGCCGAATCGGATCGCCCCACCATCGCTCGTCACGCTGCCGCCTTTTAGAGTCAGCCCGGAAATGTCCAGCGTGTTGATACCTGCGACATCGAATAGGCGGCCTGTCTTGTTGGCGTCCACAGCCACCTTGCTGGCACCAGGCCCCGAGATGACAACCGAATCAGCAACAGAGAAACCCGATGTGAGAGTGATCGTGGTACCCGAGGGCAAGCTAAATGTAATTGTGTCGATGTTACCGGTATTTGTATTCGAGAAGTTCATCGCTTCCCGCAATGTCAAGTTGCCGACAGTGTAGTTGCCGTCGTCGGTGTCTCCAGCGTTGGTCACGTTCATGGACTTGCCGCCTAGGATCGCGCTAAAAGTGGAGAGCTGCGAAGGCGCCACCACCTTGTTGCCGTCGCCATCTTGCACGGTCGGCCCGACGTACCAAATTTGATAGAAGTCGGTGTCAGTCGGATCCCACTGGCCCGAAACCCCGTTGTTCGGAGCGTTGAAAGTGTAAATGACCTGGACTGGGGTGGATGTGCCCGTATTTGGCGTAGCAACGAAGGTAACTGCGTTGAGAGTGGTGCCGCCAAAAGCTGTTTTTATCACGACATCGTTGACGTCAACGGTGCTGATATCGATGCCGATATCATCCTTAAACGTCACTGTAACGTCGAAGGTCGTGCCACCGGAAACGGTGACGTCATCCCCCTTTCCACTAACCGTTGGAATGGGACTGGCGCTCGCTTCGAAGGCGCCAACATCGGTGCCGCTGCCGTTGGTCCGGTTAAAGCCCGCGCCGCGTTCATCGAAAGACAGGCTCACGTTGTTATTCCCATTGTCCAAGGCGGGACTGCCCACCTTTAGGCTCATCGTGGGAACGTGGCTTCCGTCAGGCAGTAGAGCTCCGCCATTGTCTGCCAATGGACTTAGACCCGGATCAAGTGGAGACAGCGTGTTGAACTGGTTTGGCGCACTTGCAAAGCTCCAGTTCGCTCCCTTAAGCCCGACAAGATTGTCAGTACCAGCGACCGAGAACGAAGCGGGCGTATCGATGTCCGGCGTGGTCGTGCCCGAGTTGGCGGCGACAATGGTGCTGGAAATGTTCAACACACCGGACGCAGAGCTAATTAGAATGCCGCCGACTCCGGCGGTGCCAACATTCCCGACGATCGTTGAGTTATTGATCGTGAGATTTCCAGCACCTGTCATGCTGATACCCGCACCTGTCGTGCTGCGGTTATTTGCGACGGTGGTGTTGGTGATCGTTGCAACTGCGGTGACGAAAGTGATTGCACCGCCGTTCGCAGCGGCCGTGTTCGCGGATAACGTGCTATTCGTGATGGTCAAACTGCCCGAGCCGAGCAAGAGCACCGCACCATTCGTCCCCGTACCAACGTTGCCGGTAATGTAGGTCTGATCAATCGAGATATTTGTTCCGGTTCCACCAGCAATTGCACCCCCATTCAAGCCACGATTGTTTTTGAAGATGCTGGGGTCAATCGTTAGCGTACCGGCACTAATGAAGATGCCGCCACCATTGGCAGATGAAGCCGTATTCGACTCGAACGTGGAATTCTTGACATCGACAGTCGCGGTGCTGCTGGCGGCGACGGCGCCACCAGCGGCAGCAGCAGTGTTGTTCTTCAAGGTGCTCGAGTTGAGTACCAGACTTCCGGTGGTCAATGCAATCGCACCACCATTTGTGGTCGCCGAGCTACCCGTGATAGTGACATGGGTTAATGTCACAGAATCATCGGTCATTTGAATTGCGCCGCCGTTCGCCGCTTTGCCCTTTTGCAGGGTCATATCGGACAGGGACGCAGTTCCGGCACTTGGGAGATTGATGTTAAAGATCTGGATTGCGTTGTTGCCGTCGAAAATGGCTTTCGCTGCACCCGGCCCAGTGATCGCCACCGGGTCAGTGATGTTCATCACCGAACCCAGCACGATCGGCGTACCGTTAAACTTAGTGGAATCAAAAGTAATACTATCCGCGACGAGGTTTCCGTTCGTTAACTTCAGAGCCTCTCGGAACGAGCGCTTGCCAACCGAATAATCGCCATCGTCTACGTCGGATTGCTCATCGACCTGCAGAGTGACCGATATAGCAGTGTTGAAGGTTCCGAGGGCTTTCGTCGCCACTGAGTTGGGCGTTGGCGTATCAACGTCAGAAACTTGAGAGCCGTTGACCGTGACCGTGTAGGCTCCCACTTGCCAGCCGCCCCATCCGCCAGCCGGAGCCGTAATCGTGTAGGTTGCGGTGACAGAAGTCCCCGAGCCAGTAAAGCCGGTGAATGTCGCCTTCTGGCCAGCTCCATAGCCAGAACCAGTGATCGTCACGTCATTGCTATCCAGCGAGCTCGTGTTGATCCCGATGTCATCGGTATAGACGATCTGGATCGTCTCATCGGTCTGAGCGTTGCTCGTGATAATTGGCGCGCTCAGCAATTTGGCCTGCGGAGTCGGCGGAATTGGCGTCTCATAGGCGCCGATGTCCGTGATGTTATTGTTCGTGCGGGCGAAGCCAGTGCCGCGCTGATCGAGGGTAAGTCCGTCCGGATTGGAACCGGTATCAATTGCGATGCTATTCGCCTTGAGGCGCATGGTGGGCATCGGGCCGCCGTAGTTGGCCAGTGGGTCCAGGCTAGGATCCACCGCCGTTGTGGCATCGCCGACAAAATTCACGCCCGCTGGATTCGTGCTGGGCGGATTTAGATCGATAACTGAGCCGGCTGTCATCTTGCCGATAATGCTTGTTGCCGCGTTTAACCAAGCACCTGTGCTGAAGCCATTGATATCAGGATTAGTCGCCGAGTTATTGCCCGCGACGATGCTGCTTTCAAGATTCACCAAGCCGACGGAATACGAGGCGTTCGTGACACGAATGCCGCCACCGGCACTGGAAGCCGAGTTGCCAGAGATCGTCGAGTTCTTGATGGTGATATTGCCGGCACTGGTGCTTCCACCGCCGACGGCACCGCCCAAACTGGCAGTGTTGCTTGAAAACGTGCTGTTTGAAATGGTGAGAGTCATGCCGCGTCGGAAATAGATGCCACCGCCGTAAGTACTCGCCGAGTTACCAGAGAACGTACTATTTTTGATATCGACGTTCCCAGTGACGGTCGTCGCACCAGTCATGCCGATGGCACCACCTGAAGTCGAAGTCGTGTTGCCCTTGAACCACACACCGTTCACAGTGACGTTGTCATTGTTGGTCCACTGGATCGCACCGCCGTCAGCCGCACTTCCCCCGGTGAGAGTCATTCCAGAGATCGCCACATCCTGCGTGGCATTGATCGTGAAGTGCCGGCCACTCTTATTTGCGTCGACTGTCAATTTGTCCGCACCCGGTCCTGTGATTGTGACTGAGTCACTAAGCGTAAAGGCGCCTGAAATCGTAATCGTAGTTGGGGCGGCAAAATTAAAGGTGATCGTATCAACGTTGCCGACGTTGGAATTCGAGAAGTTAATGGCTTCTCTCAGCGTTAGGTTGGTTGAGGAGTAATTTCCATCGTCCGTGTCACCAGAGTTGTCCACGACAATTGCCTTCGCCCCCAAGAGAGCGGCAAAGCTAGTCAGCTTGCCGGTTGAAATGGACAGAGGCGTCGGATCATTGTTGCTGACGGTGCCGACTAGGTTGACCGAATAAAGGTCAGTATCCGATGGATCCCACGTGCCCAGCACCGAATTGTCGGGCGCGTTGAATGTGTACGTTGCAATCACAATATTGGGGTTTGAGCTATCGATGGTTACTGTAGTCGCGGTGAAAGTGACGTTGCCAAAAGCGCTCGTGACCTTCACGTCATTCACATCGATAGTAGACACATTGATCCCGGTGCCGCCGTCCTTGAAGGTCACGGTGACGTCATAGGTCGTCGCACCGGTGCCCGTGACGTTCGCCGCCGTCCCGGATGCCGAAGGGGCCGGATTGCTTTCGAAGGCCCCCATGTCGGGAACGCCACCCTTGATACGGGCGAATCCGCTCCCACGCTGATCAAACGAGAGTCCATCTGGATTGGACCCAACATCGATCGCTGGACTGCCCGATTTGAGAGCGTGGGTCTTGGTGGGGCCGCCGTTGTTGGCCAGCACGTCGAGCATCGGGTCAGTGCCCACAGCCAAGTTGCCGCCGAGGTTGTTGTAAGTCACCCCGTCGGTTGAACTCAGTACCGAGTTCAGGACATTAAGTGTTGTCACGTACAGGAAGTTCGGGCTCGTACTTCCGGCATTGCCGCTGATTATCGAGCTTTGGATATCCAAGGCCCCGCTGGTGATGCGGATGGCTCCGCCGCCGCTCGACGCCGAGTTCTTTGTGATGGTGGTGTTGTGAATTGCAAAAGAGGTAGCCGAGAATGAGTAGCCTTTGAAGAAGCCACCGACTCCGCCGCTAGATGTGTTACCCGATAACGTGCTGTTCGAAAACAAGATCTGGAAGCCTGCGCCGGTCATGTAGACTCCGCCGCCACCGCTCGTTGCCGAATTGCCACTGATGGTGCTATTCTTTGCCGTCAACGACACGCTCGAGGAACTGGTGGTGATCGCACCTCCATTGCTCGAAGCCTTATTGCTGTCAAGCGTCACGCTGTCGAGGGTCAATGAATCACTCACGGCAAGTGAAATCGCACCACCGTTCCCGGCGGTAGCTCGGTTAGAGACAGCCGAACTGAGGTTCATGTTGAGCGTTACGCTCGAGCCGCTCACCAATATTGCGCCGCCGGGCCCGCTGGTGGCGGTATTCGTCGTAAATGTCGCACTGTTGAGGGTTACAGTGCTGGTATTGCCCGTGACAGCCAGAGCGCCACCGCCAGTGGAGCTAGACGTGTTGGACGTAAAGCTGACAGAACTCATCGTCACAGATGCACTGGTACCGCTCACATTGACCGCACCGCCGGCACCGGCGGCCGAGTTGCTCGTGAAATTCACATTCGTCAGGCTGACAGTCGCGTTGTTCGCGGAGAACGCCATAACGGAACCGCTGGCGCTAGCCGCGAATTTGGTGAAACTCAGCTTTGAAATATCGACCGAGGCAGCGCTGACCGCGAATTGTTTGTTTGTGTTGTTCGCGTCAAAGGTAAGAGCTTGCGCCGGCCCAGTAATCACGACGCTGTCGGTAATGGACATCGCCGCATTGGCAATCGTGATTGTCGTCGGAGCATTAAAGGTCGTGGAGCTAAACGTGATCGTGTCAGTGCCGATATTGCCATTGGCCAGTCGCAATGCCTCGCGGAAGCTGCGCTTGCCGACTGACACGTCACTGTCATCAACATCACTTGGCTCATCGACCACAAGATTACTGGCGAACGCAGTGGCAAAGCTTCCGAGCCCGATGGCTGGGACTGACGAATTGTCGGGCGCGTTGTTCTTGACTTGACCGGCATTCATATTGATGGCGTAAGAACCGATGTTCCAGCCGCCCCAGCCACCTGCAGGTGCTGCGACCGTGTAGGTCGCGGTCACGGAGTTGCCGCTACCGGTGAAACCAGTGAAGGTCACGGTTTGATTCCCGGCATAGCCGTTGCCAGTGACGTAGATGTCATTGCTGTCGAGTGTGCTGGTATTTATGCCGCCGACATAGGTCGTGGAGTAGACAACGGTAATGGTGTCGTTGGCTTGAGCATTCGAAGTGATATTAGGTGCAGTTGCTTTTGCGCCCGGAGTCGGATCATCCGACTCAATGGCTCCCATATCGATAGTGCCAATGACACGTATGAAACCGGTTCCCCGCTGATCCAATGTCAGAGCCGGAAAAGCCGGGTTACTGCCAGCGTTCCGGACGGGACTGCCAGGCCCTGGAAGGCAAGTTTGGATGGTGCTGCCATCGGGCAAAGTAAAGCCGCCATTATTGGCCAAAGCACCTAGCACCACCGCGCTACCAGTCTGATTGCCGCTGCCGGCTGCAATTGTGTACCCAAAGCCGACGCTGCCTGTGCCAATTGCCGTATTGTTCACGGTCATCGAGGCTGCGCCGAAAACGTCCGGTCCATTGCCGGCCGCACCCGCGACAGAGTTGCCGGAAATGATGTTGCTTTCGCTGTTGATCGAGCCGGCCGTTCGGCTGACGCCACCGCCAGTACCGACGGTGCTGTTAGAAACGACGTTGTCGGCGATCGTGGAATTTTGCAGCGTCAGATTTCCAGAAGAATTCCAGCGTATGGCGCCGCCACCGATCGAAGATGTCGTTGCACCGGTTGCTGTGTTACTGGAGAAAGTACTTTGACGAATGACAAAGGAACCTGTTCCCCCAACGACAAGGCCGGAGAAGAACAACGCACCGCCGCTGACGCCAACGGTCGCCGCACCCGCCGTGTTGCTTGAGAATGTCGAATTAGCGATTAAGGCACTTGAGCCGCTTGACGAATAGATAGCGCCGCCACCGCTTGATCCGGACGTGAGATTCGACTTGTTGCCGGTAAATACACTGCTTGCCACCGTGAAACCGGCCGAGAGGAATCGTATCGCACCGCCGTTGCTAGCGGAACTATTTGACGAGAAAACATCTTTGCTAAAAGCACTGATGCCCTGGGTATAAACGGCCCCAGCAGTGCCGGTGGACGTGTTGCCCGTAAATACGGAATTGCTAATGGTCATTTGCTGAGTTGCGACAGTTTGCCGCACCGCACCACCCACCGAGCCGGTGTTCGTGGTGAAGGTACTGCTGTCGATCGTTATGGTTGAGAAAGTACCCGAGGCCTGAATAGCACCACCACCGGTAGACGCCGAGTTATTAGTGAAGACCGCGTTAGTGATCGACATCGTATTGCTGTTGCGGAACTGTGGGCTTGCCATTGTCACACCCGTCGCCGTGTTCGGGTTAAACAGTGTGCTATTGAGGGTTGCCACACTGCCAGCCATGTTTATTGCACCACCGGTCCCTGTCGTCGTGTTGTTTGTGAAGTTGCTATTCGAGATGTTGACATTGTCGTTGCCAAACGAGATCACGCTGCCGGTCACCGAAGCAGCGGAGAAACCACTAAAATTGACATTCGAAATTGTAACGTTGTAGCCGTCGGCGATGACCAGGTGGTTGGTCGCCGAGCTGCCATTGATAGTGACATGGTTGGCGGCGCTTGGGCCGGAAATCACCAAACCAAGACTGGAGCCGATTTGAGCCGTCGCCGAAGTGGCGGCACCGACGGCGATTGCTGCTGGACTAACAGCAACCAACGTCACCGTCGAGCTACCCATCGTAGTCGTGTCGAACGTGATGGTGTTCACGGCGTTGGGAGCAAACGCCTGGTTGGCGGTGACCGCAGCCAGTGCTGCTCGGAAGATCAACGCGCCTGAGTTGTAGACAAAACCCGTAGTCGCGTCGCTGGCGCTGCTGACAGCCAGATTCAGACCGAAGTTGGTCTTGAAGGTCCCGAGCGAGCCCGTTGGAACATTATTCGTGCCGTCGCCAACTTGGCCGGCGTTCATGGTAATCGTGTAGACGCCGATGTTGAGCTGATTATTGCTCGCGTTGTTGCCACCCCAACCGCCTGAGGGCGCTGTCAAAGTGTAAGTGGCTGTGACGGAATTGCCCGAGCCAATGGAGCTGACGAAGTTAGCAGATTGACTAAAGCTGTTCGGGCCCGTGACTGTGATATCGGTGTTGTCGAAGTTGCCCGTGTTGACGCCGACATCGTCGGTGTAAACGACGGTGATGGTCGCGGCGCCGTTCCCAGAGGTTGTGACTTCGAATGGTGCGAACGTGGCATCCGGTGTGCCGGAAAGGCTCGTGGCTTCATAAGCACCGATATCGGTACCGGCGCCGATTGTGCGACGGAAGCCGGCACCACGCTGAGATGTAGTGAAACCTGCCGTGTTGTTGCCAGCATCAATGGCCGGGCTGCCGGATTTCAGCGACATCGTTTGCACGTGGCCGCCACCCGCCAACGTGTAGCCGCCGCCATTGTCGGCCAAAGCGTTGAGCAGTGGGTCCTTTTGCGTGGCATCGGTACCAACATTGTTGCCGGTGCCGCTGAGGGTAAAATTGCTGCCGTCTTTGGTGCCGACGATATTATTGTTGCCACTTGCGGTGGTCGCAGCGGAAGAGAACAAGTCGAAACCCGTCACTGCTCCGCCGGTCAGCTTGCCGCCCGCCACGATCGAGCTGTTGAGCGTGATCGTACCGGCGTTGCGCGCGATATTGCCGCCAGACGACGAACCAGCAGCCGTGTTGTCATAAATGGTACTGTTGTTAATCGAGACGCTGGCGGCTGATGTATTGAAAATGCCGCCGCCACTACCGACGCTCGCGCTGCCGCCAGCGCTATTTCCGACGAGCGTGCTCAACGACACCGTCGTGGCTCCAGTCGATAATAAACCTCCACCCAAAGCGCTCGAGAAGTTGTTCGCCAGGGTGCTGTTGAGCAACTGTCCACCGGCATTACGCCAACCTCCACCACCTGCCGTAGTTGACGTCGAAGCACCCGAAGCGGTATTGCCTGTGAATTGCGAGAAGGCGACGGTGGTTGAAGCGGACGTTGTGTAAAGTCCGCCACCGGACGTGCCTGCCGAATTCCCCGAAAAGACAGAGTTGGTTATTAGGCTGGGGCCAGTGTTTCGCAAGCCGCCGCCGACGGCCCCGGCCACGTTCCCGGTGAATTGACTGTTGACAACTGTCCAGGTAGCCGTTGTAAAAAGGCCGCCACCCGTGTTCTGCGTGGAGTTACTCGAGATGATACTATTCGTGAGATATCCAATGCCACCAAACCAGTAGATGCCGCCGCCTCCTGACGACGAGGTCGAGTTATTACCGCGGTTCAAAGTGATGGTCGAGTTGTCAATTGAGATAGTAGCTGAATTGACCGAATAGATACCACCGCCGTTCGTCGCCGATGTATTACCTGAAACGACGCAATTGGTGAGTGTAATCGTGCCGCCAGAACTTTCAGCGATACCACCGCCATGGGAATTGCTGACGTTATTTGAAATTGTGGAACTGCTGATTTGCAATCGTCCAGTCGTGAATGCAATGCCGCCGCCGTCACCAGAAGAGCTGTTTCCCGTGATTAGAAGGTCCGACAAAACCACGGTTTGACTAGTCATGGCAATAGCGCCGCCAGTGCCGCTCACGCTGCCGCCAGTTAACTGCATGCCGGAGATACTGATCAGCGTGCCTGAGCTGCTGCCAATATTGAAATGGCGTTGGCCGCCTGGAGCCGTGATAGTTGTGACGCCGCTGCCGCCACCGACGATCGAAAGATTGGCGTTTTCGGTGTAAGTCGGAAGAGCGGCGCCTAAAAGGGTAATCGCCGGCACCCCGATGTTGATCGTGTCTGACTCGCCGTTATTGTTAGCCACTGCCCAAATTTGCCGCAGCTGCGTGGATAAACCAGTGTCACCACCGTCAGTCACCGTGAAGACCGCCGGGACGGTTCGCTCTTCGAGAGGCTGAACCATCAACCACGTCCGGGCGCGGTTGCCAGGTCGCAGACGGTTTTGGGATTGGGGGGTGCGGCGGAACATTCGGCGGAACGTGCGCCCGATGAGCATGTCAGCTTCTCCAAAAAATGCCAGTAAGTCCGGCGGTGATGATTTGAGGCAAAGGAATGCGCCACTCCGGGGGAACTCCAATTCCGTTTGGGAGTCGGAAAGTTCGAGTCAATGGATCCTGTTGCCACGCGAGCGTGGCCGCGAGTTCGACACATTCAACAATCGCTGCCGAATCAGATTAACCGGCAGACCTAGAAAAGCCGGTGAGAGAAACAAACACAATCGATGAGAAGAGAATTTGGCGTCAGCGAAGTATGAGCTTGCATGATTTTAGAAAACCACCGGATTTTTCCGGGCCATTCGATCGTGTGATCGAGTGGCGGATGAAACGCATACTCATTAAACGGTCGATGGATTTCTTTTGCGCAGATGATTTCGGTCGGGAGCTTATGTGCGAAGTCGAAATCCTTTTCGTTTCCGCGCTTCAATCAGGGACCGCACCAAAGGCGGAAGAGAGTTGCGGAGCAAATCGAAACGCGTTCCTTTTCTTTTGGTGGTCCGACCTATCTCCGTGCTGGTGCGCCACTCTCCCGGCGACTTCATGAGTTGACCGAGGAAGCCCAGCAAAGCGTCTCTTTTGTCGGCCGAAGAGGGAAGTTGCACGGGCTCGCCATTTACAAACAGTTGGCCGCCTTCGATTTTCAACTTTGGCAACTCACGGGGCGTGGGGGCGAGGCGTTCTGTTCGTCGAAGCACGGACTTCAGTTTGCTAATCAATTCATCGAGCCGATACCGCGTCGCATTCGCGGATAGCTCGACCACGTTGGGGCACTCGTTCGGCTGCACAACGCCAAAATCACGCGCAAAGACGTACGCTCGCGCCACCCATATCGCCCGCTCTTCTGGCGTGACGGCATGACCTTTGGGTAAATCCAACTTCACTCGGGCCGTTTGGACATAATCCAAGAGGTCGAACAAGGTAGGCGGCGTCTGTTTTCGCGCCTGCCAGTTGCCTAGGGCCAATTCAAGGTTGGAAATGTCGTGGGGAATGATCGAGGCGTCGAAATGCCGCAATAATATCAGGCCATTGTCGAGGCGACGTCTCGAGCCGACCCATCGGCTTTTGCCGCCTGATCCCTCATCCTCTTTGGCATACAGGTCGAGAATTTCAAGAGATCGAGCCACCCATTCCCGGACGCCCTCTTGGCTTCTGCTCACGGGATAGATGAGCGACTGCCACCGCTCGGCTAACTCGACCGGTAACCACCAATCGGGATGAAAGCCCGCGCGGATCAGGCGTTTTTGAGTCTCTGAATGAGACTTTTTCACCAAATACGCTTCAGGATGACGATAAGCCACCAGCGAATCAACGGCGCAGAGGATCGGCGCCCCAGCGTAGAAGCGACTGCGTGCTATCGTGTCCGCTTTGTCTACGTGGTGTGTTTTAACGCCCCTTGAGTGAGAGGAATGGCGAAGCATCGGATGTACTCCCAAGAAGAGTCCCGACAAAGATGGATAGTCCAGCTCATAGGCCGACTCGAATCAGACAGGGTCGGAACCGCCGAACGAAGTCGGCGTTAAATAAAAACGCGAACGCGTCTGCTCGGGATTATCCACGACACCGATTAGTCAGAGATGAAAATTTGTCGCGAATGTAACAGCCAAATAATCAAGCGGGAACCGATGGATGTCCCTCGGTGCCCCAATTCCGGATGGCCAAACGCGCCCGCTTTTGACAAGACATCGTGATCATGATTGATTCGTCTTCGAGGTCCCCGACCTGGCTGGTCATTTTCGCGTTCACGGCCATCTACATCATCTGGGGTTCGACATATCTTGCGATCCGCTGGGCGATTGAAGGACTGCCGCCATTTTTCATGGCCGGCTCGCGATTCATGATCGCAGGACTACTTCTGGGTAGTTGGCTCGTCGCCCGAGGTCAACGGCTCCCGACCCCCCGCCAGTGGCGATCTGCATTTTGCATCGGGCTGCTCATGCTCGTGATTGCCAACGGTGGCGTTTCGTGGGCCGAGCAGTATGTGCCTTCTGGCCTAGTCGCGCTTTTCAGCGCGCTTGCGCCCATGTGGATGGTCGGTTTTGACATGATCATCCCCAACCATGATGGCGTGCGTGGCAAACGGCCATCGGCACGCCTCATCGCCGGGCTGGTTTTGGGCTCCGCTGGGATGGTTTTGCTCGTCTCGGGCCAGAGCGGTGACTTTACCGGTCTTGGCGAAGGCCCGATGCCAAAGCTGGCGGCCAGCGTATTGCTTTGCGCAACGCTTGCATGGACGAGCGGCTCACTTCTCACACGCCGGCTCGATCGCCCAAAGTCCACCTTCATGGCAACTTCAGCCCAGATGGTTACCGGAGGAGCGGTCTTGCTCGTCTTCGCAGCACTGAGAGGTGAGCTAGGCGAAATTTCACCTGCAAAATTGACTTGGATCAGCTTGCTAAGCCACCTCTATCTAATCGTGTTCGGATCGATCGTGGCGCTCACTGCATACACGTGGCTATTGGAAAACGTTTCGCCGTCGCGCGTCGCGACGTACGGGTACGTGAATCCTGTCGTGGCGATTATCCTTGGCTGGGCTCTGGGCGGCGAAACCCTGAATGGGTCGGCGGCGCTCGCCACAATTTTGATCGTGTTGAGCGTGGCCATGATCGTTACACCGGCAAAAAATGACAACGCACTCGAGCCGATCACTTCGGACGAGGATGAAGTTCCGGTAATGATTGTGAAAGCAAAATGACGGCACCGGCGCGCCACCCTTTAAGCGCATCTCAAATGGCGAGTCGCGGCGGGGGCATCTTCTTCCCTTGGCTGGGCCAGTTGTAGTTGATCAGAATTTCTTCGCCCTTCTTGATGTCCCGAAGGGCTCGGAACACCATCTCCAATCGCTTCAAGCGACCATCGTAAGTCGCGTTAGGATCGTCTGAGTTGTTGTAAAGGCCGCCATACCCCATGAGGATGGCGTAGTCGTTTCCCTTCGGTCCCCACTCGAAAAAGTAATCGTCGAGAATGGTGTCGCCGCAGGCATTTGCCTCCCGCGCCTTCATGGGGATCACGGGGCATACCTCAATTATCTCGCCCTTGCGAAAGTTCCGGCCCGCAAAAACACCCCGGCCTTTGCCGGCGGCGCGGCGAACGATAAGAGCGTTATTCATAGCTTCCGAGAGCCCCGCAATGAGGAGAACCCACCAAATTCCTCTGATTTTTGTGTATGTCTTGTGCCTAGTGGCAGCTATATCAGCCCTGTCGCACGGCTCCGGATTGGCAAGATTTTCCAATTTTTCCAAAATAGCGATTGAATTGACGTCTCTCCATATGTTAATTTCTGGAGGTCCCGGATGACCCACCCCCTCGCACGCGCCCCCAAGCTGGATTACGATCATGATTCCTCATCGACCGTTGCGTCGCGGCATCCGCGCGCCATTGCGGCTAGAACTTCTCGAATCTCGACTCGCACCATCTTCCACGCAGTTCGCCGTAATTGGTGATTATGGCATCGCAGGGACTGGCGAATCGAAAGTTGCCACATTGGTCAAGGGCTGGAGCCCGGACCTCATCGTTACGGTCGGCGACAACAACTACGAGGTCGGCGCGGCGAAGACCATCGATGCCAATGTCGGTCAGTATTACCACGATTACATCGGTAACTACTCCGGTAAATATGGTCCAGGCTCAGCGACCAACCGCTTCTTCCCGACGCTCGGCACCCACGATTGGGAAACCAGAAGCGGTACCCCTGCCCTGCCCACCCCTTACCTGAATTACTTCACCTTGCCTGGCAACGAGCGTTATTACACTTTCACCAAGGGACCAGTGCAGTTCTTCTGTCTCGACAGCGGTGACGGCACGGGTACCAACACCGACAATTTCGATCCCGATGGAGCCAGCAGCAACTCGGTGCAGGCTCAATGGCTGCACAGCCAATTAAGTGCCTCCACAGCCCAGTGGAAGCTGGTCTTCTTTCACCACCCACCTTTCTCTTCGGGATATTTCGGCAGCACACCCATGATGCAATGGCCATTCCAGGCCTGGGGCGCCACCGCAGTATTCTCAGGCCATGACCACGACTACGAACGAATTAACGTGGGCGGGATGACGTATTTCGTCAACGGAGTGGGCGGCGAGAGCTACAACGCATTCACAAGCGCGCCGGTAGCCGGCAGTCAGGTCCGATATGGCAGCAGCTGGGGTGCAATGCACGTCAATGCAAGTGATACACAGATCCAGTTCCAGTTTGTTGCCGTGACCGGGGCAGTCATCGACACCTATACGATGCAAGCCACCAATGCTCTGCCGACCGTCTCTATCAGCGCCACAGACTTAACGGCATCCGAGTCGGGCACAGATACTGGCCAATTCACCATCACGCGAACCGGCAGCACAACGTCGGCGCTGACGGTGAATTTAACGAATACTGGCACCGCCACCAATGGCATCGATTACAACTCGATTCCGAACACCATAACTATTCCGGTTGGATCGTCCTCCACCACAATTACGATCACCCCGATTGACGATTCGCTTGTCGAAAGCAGTGAATCGGTCATCCTCACTGTGACAGCCGGCACTGGCTACGCGGTTGGATCTGCGAATAGCGGAACGGTCACGATCCTCGATAACGATAGCTCTACCTCACCTTCGACGCTAGTCCCGGCCGGCTCGGTCTGGAAGTACCTGGATAATGGGACGAACCAAGGCACTGCGTGGCAAGCGAGCGCCTTTGCTGACGGCACGTGGAAGTCTGGAGCGGCCGAGCTTGGCTACGGCGATGGCGACGAAGCCACAGTCGTGAGCTATGGGCCAAACGCGGCCAACAAGTACATCACCACTTATTTTCGAAAAGCGTTCACGGTCAGTGATGCTTCGATGATCTCCGCACTTCAACTTAAGTTGATCCGCGACGACGGAGCCGTCGTATATCTAAACGGCAACGAAGTATTCCGCAGTAATATGAACCCGGGAATTCCCACCTATACGAGTCTGGCGCCTTTATCCTTAGGCGCGCCAGATGAATCCACTTGGGTCCAAACGACCATCGGCCTGACTGGCTTGATTTCCGGAACCAACGTTTTGGCCGTGGAGATTCACCAAGCGAGCCCCGATAGCTCCGATATCAGCTTCAACCTGGAACTCGACGCAACGATCAATAACACCGCCGCACTCAAAGTCGCGGCCAGCACCACTACATCAACGCCCCCGCCAAACAGCAACCAGGGCTCAAATAGCTTGCTGTTGAACCTGTTAAGTGCTGGTAATGTGACGACACAAAAAAGTCCGTTTTACTTTTCGTGAAACGAAGAAGCGGTCTGCACAGTTTCTTTATCGAACAGAGTCGGCAACTGCGGCGGACCGGCGTGCCGCGCGTGCGGCTTTTCCACCTTCCGTGACGACATGCGTTCGACCAGCCAACGAACTGAGTAATAAAACACAGGCGTAAAAAATAGTCCAAAGGCCGTGACGCCAAGCATGCCGCTAAACACCGCGATACCGAGTGAGCGCCGCATTTCCGAGCCCGCGCCCGTCGCGTGAGCGAGTGGCAGCACGCCAAGAATAAACGCGAAAGACGTCATCAAAATAGGCCGCAAGCGAAGACGGCAGGCTTCCACGATGGCATCGATGCGGTTTTTCCCCGCGTCTTCTTGTTGCTTGGCAAATTCAACGATCAAGATGGCATTCTTGCTCGCAAGACCAATCAGTACCACGTTGCCGATCTGAACGAAGATGTTGTTGTCCATGCCCATGAGCCAGACGCCAGCAATCGCCGCTGAGAGGCACATCGGCACGATGAGGATGATCGCGGTCGGCAGCGACCAGCTTTCGTATTGGGCCGCGAGCACCATGTAGACGAACAACACACCCAGCGGGAATGCAAGGATGGCCCAAATGTTCTTTGACGATTGCTCTTCTTGGAGCGTCAACTCGGTTGCCTTAACTTGAAACGATCGCGGATCGAGTTCTTTCGCCGCGATCTGCCGAATCAGGTTCAAACCCTGCAGACTCGTCGTGCCTGGAAGTGTCTGCCCATTGATGTCGGCAGCGTAATAAAGCTGATAACGGTTCACCACGGCTGGGCCGGTCACTTCTTTGACTTCCAGTACCGAGGCCAATGGCACCATCTTGCCGTCAGCATTGCGCACTTTCAGTCGGCCAATGTCTTCGACCTTGTCGCGAAACGCAGCGTCGGCTTGGACGGTGACCTGCCAATTGCGCCCCTCAAACGTGAAATCGTTTGCATATCCCCCGCCGAGATAAGATTGCAGTGCATCGAAAACATCCGACAGCGCTACCCGAGCGGTCTTGGCTTTGGTCCGATCAACTTCAAGGAAGAGTTGCGGTTGCCCAACGCGGAAAGTGCTGAAGACCCCCGCAAGCCCCGGCTGTCCCATCGCCGAGCGGCCGAGATTGTCCGCAGCGCCTTGCAGTGATTCCAGCCCGCGATTGCCAACATCCAACAACATAACCTTGAAACCACCGGTGTTGCCGACACCTTCGACCGGCGGTGCGTTGAAGGCCATGACAATTCCGTCTTTGATGGTCCCTAACTGCGCCTGCAACTGTCCGAGAATTGCTTGGGCCGAGCGTGAGGGATCATCTTTGCGGATCTCGAACGGCTCCAGCGTTAGAAACATTGCGGCAGCGTTCGAAAGGTTCAAACCATTCAGGAATGAGAATCCAGGGATATTGATCGTGTGGGTGACCCCCGGGATTTTGCTGGCGATCTTCTCCACCCTATTCATGACTTCGGTCGTGCGGTCAAGGCTTGCACCATCCGGCAACTGCGCGACGCAGACGAGATAGCCTTTGTCTTGTTGCGGGATGAAGCCACGGGGCACATGCATAAACGCCCAATAGGTAGCTGCCATCAGCGCGACGTAGACTCCCAACATCACAGGACTGAAGCGTACGAGTCGGCGCACGGTGCCGGCATAAAACTGCGTAAACTTGTCAAAGCCAAAATTGAAGCCGTGGAAGAACGCGGCGAGCACCCGATTGAGAAGCCCCGCCAATACAACTCCGACACCGGCACCAACAATAAAGAGAAAGGCCCGCAGGAAATTCACATCCTGCCCAAGGATCGTGATATTCCAGGCCCGCGCATCGAACCGCGCTGCCAGCAGCCATACTGCAAGCCCGCCGAAAACTAATGCGTAGCCCCATCGCGGCAGAGGCTCCCGCGCTCCGTGCTCTCGGCCCATGATCTGCACAGCTCGCGACGGTGTCATGGTCAGTGCATTGATCGCCGAGATGATCGTGCTTCCGGCAATCGTGAGCGCGAATTGTCGATAGAACTGGCCGCTCAAGCCCGGAATGAATGCCGTCGGAATGAACACGCTCGAGAGCACCAGCGTGATCGCAATGACCGGCCCCGTTATTTCAGCCATTGCGCGGATCGTCGCTTCACGGGGTGCCAGGCCACGTGCAATCCAACGCTCAATGTTTTCGAGTACCACAATGGCATCATCGACAACGATGCCGATGGCGAGCACCATTCCAAAAAGCGTGAGGTTGTTGATGGTAAAACCTAAGGCGGCCATGACAGCAAAAGTGCCGATGAGCGAGACGGGTACATCGATCATGGGCAGGATCGTGCCTTTCCAATCCTGCAAAAACACCAAGACCACGAGCGCGACGAGCAAGAATGCTTCGATAACAGTACGGTACACCGAGTCAATCGATTCATCGATGAACATGGTCGTGTCGTAAACGATGCCATAATCCACGCCAGCCGGGAAACGCGTCTTGAGCTCTTTCATCCGGCTACGAAGCGCGGTGGCTGCGGCGAGAGCATTGCTGCCAGGCCTTTGGAAGACCGCAACACCCACGGAAGGCGACCCATCCAAATAACTATCCATGTCATAATTGCGTGCGCCTCGCTCGATTCGAGCAACCTCGCGCAGGTGCGTTACCTGGCCGGCAGTGCCGGTCTTCACGATGACTTGACCGAACTCCTCGGGATCAACCAACCGGCCTCGCGCATTGACCGCGTACTGGAAATTCTGACCCGTGGTGATGGGAGGTTGACCAATACGACCAGCGGCAACTTGCAGATTCTGCTCGCGGAGTGCCGCCGTCACGTCTGCGGGGGTCAATTGCCGCGCTGCGAGCTTTTCGGGATCGAGCCAAATCCGCATCGAGTACTCGCGGGCGCCGAAAATCACGACGTTGCCTGCGCCATCGACGCGAGCTAGCTCGTCTTTGATATTCAAGGTCGCGTAGTTTGAGAGAAAGAGTTGGTCACGCGATTGGTCCGGCGAGATCATGTTGACCACAAGCAAGAAATTCGGTGACTGCTTGTTGATCGTGATCCCTTGCCGGCGAACTTCTTCGGGCAGGCGTGGCGTCGCCAGGGCCACGCGGTTTTGCACGAGCACTTGCGCTTGATCGAGATCGGTACCCAGTTCAAAAGTAATGACGAGGTTCAAAGTCCCGTCGTTACCAGCGGAGGACGACATGTAGAGCATTCGCTCGACGCCGTTGATTTCGACCTCAAGCGGAGTAGCGACAGTCTCGGCGACAATCCGGGCGCTCGCCCCGGGATAGGCGGCCGAGACGGAAATTGTCGGCGGTGCAATCTCGGGATACTGCGCAACGGGCAGACTAATGAACGCCACCGCGCCGATCACCACGATGACCAGAGATACCACCGTCGCGAAGACGGGTCGATCAATGAAGAATCGTGCGAACATTTGGCTCTTTCACGAAGTTGGTGCGGTCATTGGAGCCGTCACTGGCACCACGGGGGCCCCGGGCATCAAGCGTTGCAAATTGCCCACTGCGATTCGGTCGCTCGCCTGGAGGCCACTGCGAACGTGGCGCAAGCCATTGCTGACGAGGCGACCCAACTGCACCGGACGCTCTTCGACAATGTTCTTGTCGTTGATGACGTAAAGGACTTTGCTGCCTTGATTGGTGACGACGGCGCGATCGCTTACGACAAGTCCCTGGTAGGGTTGCGAAAAAGCGATTCGCACCCGGGCAAACATGCCATCCGCAAACAGTCGGCTCTGCGGGTTCGCCACAATCGCGCGGAATGTCTGCGTGCCGGTACTCTGCTCCACTCGTTCGGGCGTGAAATCGACGATGCCTTTGTGCGGATACCCAGTTTCGTCAAAGAGGCCGACATCCACCGACAAGCCGTCGCGTGCCCTCGATTGCCCCGGCGTCATGTGTAATCGCCGATAGCGCAACACGTCGCGCTCGGGAACGTCAAAGTTGACATAGACCGAATCGACTGACACAAGCTCTGTGAGTATTGTCGCCTGAGACGGCATCGAGCCTTGCACAAGATTACCGACGGTGACCATTTGCCAGCCGACGCGGCCATCGACCGGAGCGCGGACTTCGCAGAAATCGAGATTCAGCTTAGCCTGCTCGACGCTGGCTTTCGCCGCGGCCACGGAAGCTCTCGCTTCCGCAAGATCGCCGGTCACTTTGTCCAACTCTTCCGCCGTGCCCGCGCCGGATTGATTGAGCCTCTCGACACGTGTGAAGTCCTTCGAGAGCCTTGTGACACGAGCTTCGGCCTGCGCAAGCTGGCCATTGGCGCTTTCGAACGCCGCTTGGTACTGTCGACGATCGATCACAACCAGGACGTCATTCTTCTTCACCAGTTGTCCGGGCGTAAACCGAATCTCGGCGAGATAGCCGTCAACGCGGGCCATCACATTGACCCGTTCAATGGCCGTGACTTTACCGGTGTACTCTTCGAAATCGAGCACCTCGTGCATGACCGGATTGGCCACCGGCACCTCGAGTGGCGGCATCTGGAACGCCTGCGGTTGAGCACCCGGCTGACAGCCCGCGAGCGACAATAGTATTACTGGAGTAAAAACGCGATTCATATGTGGGTTCCCAGGGAAAACGTAGTTTATCAAATGCCGGTTGAGGCGGAATGAGAGCAAGAAATTCGACCTTGCTCACCTAGAAAACCCGCTAAGGCAGCTTTCATTGATTCCGGGGCCGCGACTCTGAGTTGAACGGCTAGCTCAACGCCGCTGGGACCTCAGCGCCTAAGGAAAAGCTATATCACACCGGCGATTCGATCGCGAAACGCCAGGTAGTCTGATTGATCGACCGCATTGTCATTGTTGAAGTCGAAAATCGGATCGGATGTGCCGATCGAATTACGGAAGACCAAATAATCTGTCTGGTCCACGGTTGCGTCGCCGTTGGCGTCGCCGAAGAAACGGTGGAAGTCGTACTGGTAGTCAGTCGTCAGATGCTGACCCGCGCTGTTTGTAATTTCTTGGGCGGGCATGTGGAATTGATACCGGCCATCGGCGAGCTGCAAGAAACTGAATACCGCGACCGTTTGCGTGGGCGTGCTCAATGACGTGCTGAGGGTATAGCTCATGCTGCCGGCGGGGCCACTGATTGTGAATGCTCCGCTTGTCAATGACACAAGCTGATTAAACGTCACTTGCAGACTCGTCACCTGCGATCGTTGAGCAGAGCCGTCGTTCACTTGGATGGCACTCACGGCCGGCGCAATTGCGGTGCGGCCTTCCATCAATCCACCACCGAAGCTCGTGACCCAAACATCAGTGGAATCATTCGGGTTAAAGAACACCCGCGTCGGCTGGCGGAATGGATAAGACGTTACTTGCGTGAAGATCGGGCTCGTCGCGTGAAGATTCGAGGTATACCAGAGGCCCTGAGTCTCAGTGGTGAGATATGCAATGTCGTTATTGACCGGATCAATTGTGAGCGACGCCACGCGGTCCAGGGAATTAATCTTTGTCCAACTCGCGCCCCGATTCGTCGTCTTGTACAGGCCACCTTTGTTATTCGGTGCGCCGCCCCAGCCGCTAAAGACTTCGACAAACCAAGTGTTCTGCGATGCATCGGCAGGATCGACCACGACGTCCCACGTCCAATAATGCATGCCCGGATCGGAGCGGTCGAGCCAGGTGCTGCCACCGTCGGTGCTGACAAATACCCCGGAACTATCAGTGAATGCGCCCGCTGAGTTTCGCCGCCCCGAGTAACTGGCGACGAGCGTACCGTCGTTCAGAACAAGGACATTGAACGGATGGCCTTCCGTTCGCGTGGGATTAGTGAGCTGCGTCCATGTCGAACTGCTGCCGAGGTTAATGTTGCTCGATACGAAGATGCCGCCGGCCGTATTGTTGACGACACTGGCATACATGCGATTGGCGTTGTTCGGATCAGGGGCGACCCACACCACCGGGTCGGCAAATGTGTGCAGCGTCTGCCAAGTCGCTCCGTTATTGGTCGAAAATAGCACGTGCCCAGTGCCCGAGTTAATGGTGGCGTCCGTCAGACGCGTGCTCTCATACATGTCATGAATGGTGGACGTAGCTGCGTACAGTGTGCCATTTGCGGCACGAAATGACCGATACATGCTGTTGTCGTTGTGGCCGGTGTAGCCGAAGCCCCACGTCTGGCCGCCATCTGTACTGCGCTGGCCCTTCACGTCGGAATTGCCAAGGATCATTGTGCTCGGGCTCGCCCATGTCAGGCTCCAACTCGTTGTGTTGTCCAGGCCGCTGTCGTGATAGCCCAATCCAGTTGGAGTCGCGGCGTTCGCGGCATGTCTGTCGGCGGGATCGACGTAAAGCGCCTGCCAACTCGCCGCAGCATCGACGGAGATATGCGCACCGCCCAAATCTGTAATGACCACTCGCGACGAATTCTGCGGAGCGGCGGCGAGGCCCAATGCGTATTCGCCATAGCCCCAACTGCGATCGCCGCCCTGCCCCTGCCAGCCGGTGTTGATGTTCTGATTGTTGGTAGTTAGGAAGACGCTGAACCAACTCGCGCCGCCATTTTGTGTTTTGTAGACGATTGGTGCCCCGGCATCGGAGCCGCCGGCGATGTACGCGGTATTGATGTCGTTGGCCGCCGTGGCGATGAAGAACGGATGCGCACTCGCCACGATGCCGGTTGTATGCGGCATCCAACTGGCCTGGCCGACGTCGAGCGTATAGACGCTGTGGTAGCCACCATAATCAGCACCGGTAATGCCTGCATACACCTGGCCTGAACCAAGCGTGACTGCGAAAAGGCGGACGGTGCTGCCGACCTTGCCGCCTGAAAAGGAAACGATCGCTTCGGTCGCCGGAATGCCGCCCACCGATGAAAGCGCAAAGGTCGAGCCGGCGTCACTCGAAACGTAGAGCCCCTTGTTGGTGCCGATATAAACGTTGTTGCCGTCGAAAAATGCGCCGGCGACATGCACGCCCGTATTGTTGTCGCTCGTGCTGAACTTTGCTGCGAATGAGCTTCCGCCATTCGAAGACCAATAGACGGTGTTGTAATCAGACACAAACAGGTGATTCGGGTTCAGCGGATCGGCGAACAAGTTGTACGCGTTGCCGCCGGTAGGGTCGCCGGCCAGCGGCGTCCAGGTTACGCCGCCGTCGGTTGTCTTGCTCGGCCGGACCAGATCGAGACCACTGACGTTGGAGTAGTCCAGGCAATATCGGATGTCGAGATTGGTGGTGTAGCTGACGTGGGCATAGTGGTTGCCCTGGATTTCGGCTTGGTTGTATGTCGTCCAGCTCGAACCCTGATTGGTCGAATGAAAAAGATTGCTCATGTCCGACGCGATCGTCATGTCGGTGGCATCGGACCAGCCGAAACTCGGCGCGTAAAGCGCACCGCCACCGCCTGAACCACGGACAGCCCATGAAGTCGGGGCGCTCGGAGTGTCGCGAGATTCCAATGATTCGAGGCGAAGGCGTGAATTTTGCTGACGAAACATGGTCGAAACCCCCGGGCGAGCGGCTTTACGCGGACGGGGATTCCTTTAATGGTAGCACGCCGGCTGCCATCCGGTGGGCTTTGATCAAATAAGTTGCCGACACGAGTCTTTGGTTCCATACTTTACTCAGACAGCCTAAACTTCCCACCTTAGACAATAGCACCCAAGAGCCACGCCAAATGCCGAACGCACGAAAGCCTGCCTGCCCTAAGTCCCGGACCTTGCTGCAGTTCCAGACTCTTGAGATGCGTGTTACTCCCGCATCTACGACGTTCGCCGCGATCGGCGACTACGGTATTGGCGGTGGCGGTGAAGCGCAGGTGGCAGCGTTGGTGAAAAGCTGGAACCCGGACTCGATTATCACGGTTGGTGACAACAATTATGAAGTTGGTTCGGCCGCGACGATCGACGCAAACGTTGGTCAGTTTTACCACGAGTACATCGGCAACTATGTCGGTGGTTACGGTCCGGGGTCGCCGACCAATCGTTTCTTCCCCTCGCTCGGCACCCACGATTGGGACACGCGAGTCGGCAACCCGCCACTGCCAACGCCCTACCTCGACTATTTCACCTTGCCCGGCAACGAGCGCTATTACACCTTCACCCGCGGGCCAGTGCAGTTCTTCGCACTCGACAGCGGCGATGGGACGCGCACGAATACAGACGGCTTTGAGCCGGATGGGTTCAGCAGCACCTCGGTTCAAGGCCAGTGGCTGCACGATCAATTAGCCGCATCGACGGCCCCGTGGAAGATCGTTTATTTCCACCACGCGCCGTACTCATCCAGTTTCTTTCACAGTTCAACGATCATGCAATGGCCCTTCCAAGCGTGGGGTGCTTCCGCGGTGATCTCCGGACACGACCACGATTATGAACGCTTTAACATCGATGGCATGCCGTATTTCGTGAACGGAGTCGGAGGCGAGAGTTTTGTAGCATTCAAGGGGCCCCTCGAACCAGGTAGCCAAGTGCGTTATGCCGATAACTGGGGCGCAATGAAGATCAATGCCGACGACACAAATCTCGATTTACAATTCATTTCGCTGTCGGGAACGGTAATCGACGATTACGCCATGGTTTTGCCGACGGTGTCGGTTACCGCGACAGATGCAATTGCGTCTGAGCCCGGCGCGAATACTGGATTGTTTACGATCACCCGCACGGGTAACACAGCCGCTCCGATGACGGTGAACTTGTCCATTGGCGGCTCAGCAAACAATAGCGCGGACTACCGAGGTATTCCCTCAACGATCACCATACCTGCCGGCTCATCCTCGGTAGTGATTCCAGTCAATCCCTCTGATGACGCTCTGATTGAAGGCAACGAATCGGTGACGCTCACGGTCGCCGCGAGCACGCAATATCAGATCGGTACTTCGAGCACCGGCACAGTCACGATTCTCGACAATGACGTAGCAGGTACGAGCGGGCCTGGCGGCACGATTTCGGGAGTTACGTTTGTCGATAACAACCGCAATGGCGTGAAGGACGCTGGAGAGTCACCATCCAAATCGGAAACCGTCTTTCTGGACACGAACCTGAATGGCCAACTAGACGCAGGCGAACCGGTGGCAACCATTGCCGCCGACGGCAGCTTCAGCTTCTCCGTCCCCACAGACAATGTCTATAGCGTGCAGGTCATACCGCCGGCAGGTTTTGGGGTCGAGGGACCGGCCCGCAGTTCCGTAATTGTCTCGTCCGGGAACAAAGTCACATCGGCTAGTCTGATTCTCGTCCCGCCCACGATACATCTCGCGGCTATTGGTCAAATCAGTGGCGGGCAGGTTCTCGTCACCAATGCGAATGGAACTTTCCTGAGCAATTTCACACCGTTCCCCGGCTTTGCTGGAGGCATCCATGTTGCCATCGGGGACGTTAACGGTGATGGTCAGGATGATGTCATTGTCGGTGCGGGGTTTGGCGGGGGGCCTCACGTTCGCATTTACGACGGGACGGGCTTTGTCACCGGGGCCACTCCTCAAATCATTCGAGAGTTCTTCGCATACTCGGCAGCGTTTCATGGTGGTGTCAACGTCGCGAGCGCCGATGTGGACGGCGATGGCAAGGCAGAAGTCATTACTGGCGCGGGACCGACCGGTGGACCGCACGTACGGGTATTTTCTGGTGCTACGGGCGCGGTGCTCGGTGAGTTCTTTGCATACTCCGCAGGCTTTTTAGGCGGTGTCAATGTCGCGGCTGGTGTGCTGACAAGTGGCGGGCCCGTTGAGCTCGTGACGGGTGCCGGCGCGGGCGGGGGACCACATGTCCGCGTGTTTGCGCCTTTAACCGGCATTGAACGATTCGGATTCTTCGCATTTGACGCTTCCTATCACGGCGGCGTCAGCGTCGCAGTCGGTGATCTCGATGGCGGGCTTGCTGCTGGAGACAGTGAGATCGTCGCCGGCACCGCACGTGGTTCTGTTGAGGTGCGAGTGTTTGCGGGTGCCGACGGCCAGTTGGTGCACACGATGCCAGCGTACGCCTTTTTTAGCGGTGGCGTGAGTGTCGCCATTGCCAACTTCCATGACGTGAATTCAAATGTTCTGCTTGTCGGCGCGGGCCCTGGCGGTGGACCGCATGTTCGCTTTTTCGACGGCTCAACCTTTGACGAGCGTACCGGCTTCTACGCTTTTGATCCCGGCTATACGGGCGGAATCTACGTCGGGTAACAAGGCAACGAGTCACCGTGAAAGTGGATTCTGACGCGCCGAATGTCTCGGCACGCATCGCACTGCGGCCGTCGCCGCACCGTGCGGTACGTCTTTTGCAACTTCCATGTACGACAATCCGAAACTCTAACTCGGGGGTGTCGTCATGGGGTTATTACTACTTGTATTACTGCTCATTTTGCTCTTCGGAGCTTATCCATCCTGGCGCTACAATCGGACTTGGGGCTATATGCCCGCAGGCGGAATAGGCCTTCTGATTGTTGTTGTGATCCTGATGGCAGCGTTCGAGACGGTGCCGTGGTATGGCTGGCGAACCGCCCCAGTCGTGGTTGAACGGCCGGTGACTGTCATTCGACCTGTCATCGAACGTCCGACAAATCCAGACAAGACGCCGACCGGCGACGCCGTGCCGCAGAAATGATGCCGTGAATTTTCGTGATGGGCGGGAGTTCAACACCGACAGAACCCTCGCCCATTACTGTTTTTCGTTCTGCAATTTGGTGCGAATCTCCATCATAATGTCGTAATATCGCCACGCTGCCGGAGAGTTCGAATCGTGTTGGTGATCGGGCCGAAGTTTGAGATCTCCCGTGGACAACAACACACCTTTGACCGCGGGGTTCTGCTTGACCTTTTCCCACGTTGCTTCGACGATCAATCGATAGTGCTCGCCCGGCTCCTTGGGGCGATAGGCAAATTTCTTGCCCTCGAATGTCACCCAATCGATCTTCATCGCCTTCATGTTTTCCTCGGCAAGCGTGCCGGCTTTCTTTGCATCGAACGCTACCATCCGCGCCACCTCATCCCGCGTGTGTTTCCATTCAATGCCGGGGAACCTCCCGCGTTCATCGTCAGGCGCTTCCGGATATTTCATCATTTGCCAAAAGCCTTCCAGGCTGGCATAGCGCTTGTCGTGAAACGTAAAAGGGGTGGCCGCGAAGTTAGAGAGCAGCCCAAGTTCGTTTCGTTTCGAAAGAATGGCTTCCCCCGAGCCGGCCTCTTGGGGAAGAATCTCCCAGTTTGGCGCACCTTCCTTGGGGATGGCAGCAAACCAATGCGCCGGGTATACACCTTTGCTGAGATCCACCACGCGAATCTCAGCGATTCCCCGAACCCAGCGAGACCGCGTTTGGTCATGGGGCACGAGCAAGCTCAAAGGCTGTTCCTTTGTCGGCAGCGGCGCGCCGTTGCGGTCGAGCGCTATGTAGACCTCGGCGGCGCCGTACTCCGGCAATAGCTCGCCGAGGCTAAAGGTCGCTGTGTAGCCGTCTGACCCTCGCACGATCGCACAGAACGAGACTATTCGGTGGGGTCGCTTGGGATCGACTTTAGGTTTTGCCGATGCGATCAGCTTGGCCAAAGGAATCACTCGCGCCTTTACGGACTGCTCTTTGTCTCGGTAAGTAATGTCCTTGATTTCCGCCGCGAGTTCCGCTTCAATCTTTTCCTTTGTCCACGCGACCTGCTTCTCGACACAGCCTGCTAGCACCAATTCGGGCCGTACATCTGTTGACAAGGCTGGCGTCGCAAGCCCGAGCAAGATTGGGAACACAATCGCGCAATCATAACGTACAGCCATGGTAGTTCTCCGGAATGATGGTGAGCTGACTTATCGGGCTCTCCAGGATTTTGCTGGGGCGGGTGTAGTGCCGGTTCGTCGGCCCAGTCGATCACTCGGCATTCGAATTGGGGCAAGTTACTTTGTATCTTTCGCCGCGAGCTTAGCTGGACTCAACCATGCTACATATTCAAACGATTCTCTTCGCGACTGATCTCTCGGAGTCTTCGCAGAGTGCTTACCCCTTGGCCTCCTCTTTAGCGCGAGACCATGGCGCCAACCTTGTGGTACTGCATGTTGTGCCGACCGGAACACATGATTTCATGTTGCTCGCCCAACTCGGGCACGGATCGAGCGCGGAACAATTTGAACATGACGTTGATCACCATGTTCGCGGAGTGCATCCGACCGCCGACGACGTCTCGACAAAGTATCTCATCGCGCATGGGGCGGCAAGCGATGTCATTGTTCGAATCGCCCAGAAAATCCATTGCGACCTAATTGTCGTTGGCTCGCACGGTCGGACAGGGTTGGCGCGAATACTGATGGGTGGAGTTGCGGAGCAAGTGTTGCGAACCGCCCCCTGTCCGGTATTGGTCGTTCGAGGGCACACAGGCATTGAAACGGCAGCGGCCGCCGAAATGCACCTCGCCGCACACTAACTGTCTTGAGCCGCATGCGGGGTGTGAGTTTCGTCATAGCCATGTGCTTTGGCGGGCCATGTCGCCGCGAAAAGCAGGGTGCCGACACCAGCGGCGATCAAAAGCGCGATGAATCCGGCATCCCAACCGTAGCGATCTGCGAGTTGGCCCAAGCCACGGCCGGATATCACCGTACTGACGTAGCCGAATAGGCTAGTCAAACCGACTGCGGACGCCGCAGCGCGCTTCGTTCCTAAGTTTGCCGCCATCGCGCCGATCAACGCTTGCGGGGCATAGATGAAAAAGCCCGCGAACATCATCAGCATTGTGTTCAGCCAGACATTGCCTGCCGGGGCCCTCCAAAAAAAGAACACGGCGACCCCGCTCAGCGCCATACACACGATGCACATCCGTGAGCCACGGCCTCCAAAGAAGCGGTCGGTTATCCAGCCCGTCAAAACGATGCCAGCTAAGCCCGCGATCTCAAACCCGGCCACCATCCAGCTTCCGTGGCGGATCTCGATGCCCTTCGACTCTTTTAGCAACGTGGGGCCCCAGTCCAGCACGCCGTAGCGAATTGTGTACACAAAAAAGTTAGCCAACGAGAAAAGCCAGATGTAGGGATTGCAGAAAACCTTGGTCATCAGCACCGTACGAAATGCGGTTTCAGTTTCTCTCGAAGAATGTCCTGCGACCTCCGGCAGACCGACCGACTCGGGCGTGTCACGTAAGAAGGCGAGCAGCAAGCATGCAACGATGGTGGCAAGTATCGCTGGAACGAAGAAACACGATTGCCAACCCAAGTGTGGGACCAAGTATCCGCACAAGATGACCACCCCGGCTGCACCCAAGGAGTGCGAAGTGTTCCAAAGGGCCATCCGAGACGTGAGAATATTCGGAGGAAACCAATGGGTCATGAGCCGAGCGCAAGGGGGGTAACCCATTCCCTGAAACCAGCCGTTGAATAACCAAAAGATTCCCATCGCGGTTGTAGTCGAGCTCAAACCAAATCCGAGATTCATCCCTGCTGAGAGAATCAATCCCAGAGCCATGAACTTAGGGGCGTTTGCGCGATCACCGAGAAAGCCGTTGGCGAACTTCGCAACGCCGTAGGCCACACCGTGCAGGGTCAAGATGTTGCCCAAATCCGTTTTTGAAATGTGCAGAATATCTCGTAGCTCGGGCATCGCCACTGACAGGTTTTTTCGAACAAAGTAGTAGCCGGCATAACCTATGGTGGACCAAATCAAAATTCGTAACCGGTAATGCGAAAAAAGCCGTGCGACCTCATTCGGCTCAACAATTTGCTCCCCGGCTGGCGGGGCCGGACGAAGAAACCGCGGCATCCAGCTCGAAGATTGAGGTTCGCCCATAACAAAGTGCATGACATAGGATCGTTGTAATTCGACAAGCCGCCAGTTTGCAACTGGCCCGGCGTGACCTAAGCTTGAGCAAAGCCGTTTGGAGACGTAGATGTCACGCGTCGTGCAACCAATTCTCGCGCTGGTTCTGTTCGTCGGTGTCGGTTTCGCAAGTCGCCATTTCTATCGGGAGTGGATCACCGCCACGATCAAGGAAGCGCAAGAAGCAAGAAGGAAACGGCCAAATGGAAGGCCGTGGAAACCAACTTCAGTGATGTGAAGCTTGATAAACTCCAGCTAACCCCGAAGTTTGAGATGCCAGGACAGGGCAACAAAAAACGCTGACCGCCTTGCTGCCCTACCCGCCGGAAATCGCACCCACCACCCACAGAGCATCGGCGCCTGAGCAAATAACTTCAGGCAGCGGCTTGTCGGGCGACTCAAACGACCAATCTTCTTCGCAGACAAAGAAGCGTAGCATTGGCCGCCGTTTGAGGGTGCCGTGATCACGAATTGTGCCGCGCAAGGTCGGGTACTTTGCTTCGAGCGCTTCCAACACGGTTGTCAGCGTCGGTGTGCCGACCACTTCCAGCAATACTTCCGGGCTGACCTTCGCCAGGTTCCGCAAATGAAAAGGCAAAACGACGCGAATCATGGCAGCGTCTGCACTTCGACGGACAACACTCCGGGCAGGTCGCGGGCAATTGCTGTCCAGGTATCGCCAGAGTCTGCCGATGCATACACTTGGCCACCGGTCGTGCCGAAATAGACGCCGCACTTATCGAGAGTATCAACTGCCATCGCGTCGCGGAGAATATTGACGTAACAATTCTCTTGCGGCAGGCCCTTGGTGAGCGGCTCCCATTCGTTGCCCCCCGCGCGGCTCCGATAAACTCGGAGTTTGCCATCCGGGGGATAGTGTTCGGAGTCGCTCTTGATGGGCACCACATACACCGTTTCCGGCTCGTGAGCGTGCACGTCAATCGGGAAGCCGAAGTCCGTCGGCAAATTGCCGCTGATCTCGCGCCAGTTTTCCCCTGCATCATCGGAGCGCATGACGTCCCAGTGCTTTTGCATGTACAAGGTGTTGGGCCGCGACGGGTGCATCGCGATGCGGTGCACGCAATGGCCCACCTCGGAGGTCGGGTTGGGAATGTAAAGCGAATTCAAACCGTTGTTGGCAGGTTTCCAGGTCTTCCCAGCGTCTTCGGAGCGGAAACAGCCGGCTGCGGAAATGGCAATAAACATCCGGTTAGGTTTCGTCGGATCGAGAAGAATGGTGTGCAGGCCCATGCCACCTGCGCCAGGCGACCACTTGGAGCCTTGGACATCACGCAAGCCAGGTAATTCCTGCCACGTCTTGCCGGCGTCGGTGGAACGGAAAAGGGCTGCGTCTTCAATACCGGCGTACACAGTATCTGGATCGGTGAGCGATGGCTCTAGATGCCAGACGCGTTTAAATTCCCAGGGGTGCGGCGTACCGTCGTACCACTGGTGCGTACCCGGGTTGCCATCATATTTGAATTCGTTGCCGACAGCTTCCCACGTCACGCCGCCGTCGTTCGAGCGTTGTATCTGCTGACCAAACCAGGCACTGCATTGCGATGCGTAGATGCGATTTGGGTCCACCGGCGAGCCTTTGAGGTGGTACAACTCCCAACCACCGAAATGCGGCCCGGCGATGTTCCACTTCTGACGCTTGCCATCGGAAGTCATTACGAAAGCGCCTTTGCGCGTTCCTACCAAGACTCTCACGCCGCTCATTCGCAACTCCAAGGGCTAAGGCCACTAATAACCGTCCGCGTTGCGTTTTAGGAACCAGAGCCTTGGTCACCAAGTTGCTCATTCAAATTTCAACAAAGATGCACACCCACGGGGCCATATTTCCCCTGAACTGAAATCAATCGGGTGATCTTCACCGAGACGGAATCAGAGCAGCAATCGTTAACCAAATTATCGCAATGCCGCAGATTACGCTCAGTCCCACATAAAGAGCCGCGATTGCGAACTCCTGCCGTCGCAGGAGGAAAGCGGTTTCGAGTCCGAATGCTGAGAACGTCGTGAATCCGCCCAGCAATCCCGTAAATAACAGCAGCCGCGTGTCTAAGCTGAAAATAAGGTGTTTTTCCGCAAGGGCCCACAGCACACCCGCGGCCAAACAGCCGAGCATGTTTACGACAAAGGTTGGAGCGGGAAAGCGCCAATCCAAAGTGCGATGCAGAAGCAGGCCGCTTAGCTTGTAGCGGACGATCGAGCCCACTCCGCCCCCGAGCCCGACCAAGAGAATTTCCTTCATAGAGTCCCACCTTTGACGATGCATTGACTACGTTACATAAGAACTTGATGATCGCAACTAAACGTTGGGCCGCACAATGAAAATGTTGGCAATGGTCGTTGCGGTGCTTCTTATTGTCAGTGTGCTCGTTGACGCCTTTGAAGTCGTCTTGTTGCCACGGCGAATCCGGCACTCTTACCGGCTGGCGCGGCTCTTCTATCGGAGTGCCTGGGTCATTTGGCGGACTATTGCGCGAGTATTCCCGCGCGGCGGATGGCGGCAAGGATTTCTGAGCATATTTGGCCCGTTGTCACTGTTCGCGCTGGTGGTGTTGTGGGCGAGCGGACTGATCACGGGATTTGGCCTGCTCTATTGGTCTCAGTCGATGGCCAGCACCAATACCGACGGTCGGCTGTTGGACTATTTCTATTTCAGCGGCGCCACGTTTTTCACCTTGGGATACGGCGATCTGGTGCCGACCGCTCCTTTCGGTCGAGCAGTCAGTGTCGCCGAGGCAGGCCTGGGCTTCGTGTTTCTGGCCGTCATCGTCAGTTATGTACCAGTGCTCTATCAAGCGTTTTCTCGGCGAGAGATTGCAATCTCAATGCTCGACGCGCGGGCCGGATCGCCACCATCCGCCGGTGAACTCCTCCGCCGGCTTGGAGGAGACAACTTAAATCGCGTGGATCAGTTCCTGGTCGAGTGGGAGGCTTGGTGCGCGGAACTGCTCGAGAGTCACTTGTCCTTTCCACTATTGAGCTATTACCGATCGCAACACGGCAATCAATCGTGGGTCGCCGCTCTGACCATGATCCTTGACACGTCGTCGGTGCTGGTTGCCGACATCGACGCAACACACAACTATCAAGCGCGTTTGACATTCGCCGCCGCGAGACATGCCGCTGTTGACTTGAGCCTCATGGTCATGTCGCGGCCCTCCTCTGTCGTAAGTGAGCGCTTGACGTATTCGGATTATTTGCGGTTGAGAGAATCACTTCGTCACGCCAAGCTTCCTTTACGCGAAAGCAGCCAGTCCCGCTCCGCTTTGACAGAGCTGCGCGGACTGTATGAACCGTTTGTTAACGCACTCGCCATGCATTTCGAATTTGAGCTGCCGCCATTCAAGCGCTCGGAACCGCCTGTGGATAACTGGCAAACCAGCGCGTGGCAGCCACGCTCGCCGGGGTTTTTGGGACTTGCGGACGGTGGCGGGGACGACGATCACTTCGGATGAGGGATTTCATTCGCGGACACTGTGGAATCCTCAATCACCTTGCCCTCAATTAACGCTTCTACCTCGCGCAACGTAAGCGTATCACCACCTGGCTGTTTAACGAGATCGCGCAGTCGGGCCAGTGATCGACGCGATTCCTCCACCCGCCCAGACTTGAATTGAGCCATAGCAAGAAATGCCCAGTTCTCGGAGAGTGGACCAAGTCCCGCTGCTGCCGATAACTGATCCGAACGCGTCAAGGCGACGACCGCGTCTTCAAACTGGCCTGCCCGAAATAGAGCGACTCCCAATGTATTGGCGATATTGAAGTTATCGGGCGCTAGCTCTGCGGCTTCGCGCGCCTGGCTGAGGGCCTTCGCGACAATCTCTGGCGGCGCGCTCGTATGTGCCACCATTGTCCAGACATCGACATTGAGTTTGGCGGCCCGTTGATTCCGCCGGTTGATTTCCGCGAACTGTTTGGTTCGTTCTTGATTGACGATCGCAAGCCCGGTGCGGCGCTGTATCTCGTCCAATGAAGAATCGCGAACGAGCGAATGCGTCAGTTGCTCGGACGCTTCTCCCAAACGGAGGCGACTGCTGATTCGATCTTGCATCAGTTTCTCCGCTGCGCGCCATTTCGCAATTTCTGGAAATCGGTCCCGGTAACTTCGCGCATCCCAGACCCGGGCGGTACGATCGCCAGATGCCGTGACCATCCGATTGCCACGCGGACTGAAGGCTACAGAACGGATGGCCCCGTCATGCCCTCGAAGCACTGCGACTTCACGGCCCGTGCGTGCGTCCCAAATGCGAATGGTTCGATCGAAACTGACAGTAGCAATGCGATCACCATTGGGATGAAAGGCGGCGCAGTCCACAGGTCCATCGTGCCCTTGAAGCACAAAAATTGTCTTCCCCGTTTTCAAATCCCAAACTCGAGCAGTTTTGTCCCACGAGGTTGTGACAGCGCGGTCTCCAGCGGGACTTAGCACGGCCGAACTTACTCCGCCGTCGTGTCCTGTCAGCGAAGTCAATTCTTGCCCGTTGCTGGCGTCCCAAATCCTCGCTGTCTTGTCGTTCGACGCCGTCAGAATCCGCTGACCGTCAGGGAAGTAAACCGCCGTATTGACCTGGGCCGTGTGGCCTTTCAACGCCATGACTTCCCGACCAGTCCTCGCCTCCCATTGACGGGCGGTCTGATCGCCGGAGGCCGTCACAATGCGGTCGCCATTCGGACTGTATGCCGCAGACCAAACCGTCAATTGATGGCCTCTGAGAACAACAAGTTCTTCGCCCGTGAGCGCATCCCAAACGCGTGCCGTGCGATCCGCCGATGCTGTCACCACGCGGTCACCATAAGGACTGAATGCCGCTGATTGCATTCCTAATTCATTGGCTCGGAACAAGGCGAGTTCTCGGCCCGAATTTGCGTCCCAGCACCGGGCGGAGCCGTCCCAAGAAGCGGTCACAATTCGATTGCCGTTTGGACCAAAGGCAGCGGAGCGGACTTGGATACCGTGCCCGCGCAGCACATTCACATCGGGGTTAGGAATGGCATCCCACACACGAGCGGTCTTATCCTCAGATGCTGTCACCAATCGATCGCCCGCGGCGTTGAATTTAGCGGCCACGGCGGCACCCTCATGTCCGCGCACGGTGTCGAGTTCCGTGCCGGTCGCCGGGTCCCAGAGTCGCACGCTCTTGTCGAGCGAAGTAGTGACCACTCGATCGCCTTGAGGGCTAAAACACGCACATCCGATGAGGTCATTATGACCCCGAAGTTCTGAAACCAATTCGCCCGTTTGGGTATTCCAGACTCGTGCGATGTTGTCAAAATTAATTGTCAAAACTCGATCCCCGGAGGGATTAAATCGCGCTATCGCGGCTGTACTGTTTGGCCCTTTCAGCGTCACGAGCGGCTTCCCAGTTCGTCCGTCCCATGTCCGGATGGGACTCCCCGGCGTAGCGGTCAAGAATTGCTCACCCGACGGCGAAAATTCCGCCGAACGAACAACACCCGCCTCCGCGTGAACCACTAACACTTGCTCGCCTGTCTTTGCATTCCATACCCGGGCCGTCGTGTCTTCCGAAGCGGTTAAAAGTCGGTCGCCATTTCGATCAAAATCCGCGGACCAAATGATATCCTGATGTCCACGGCAAAGCGCGATTCGCTCGCCAGTAGAAACGTCCCAAATTGCGGCTGTCTTGTCGTCGGACGTCGTAACTATGTGATTGCCGTTTGGACTAAAGCCCGCGACACGAATTTGGGCTAGGTGGCCCCGAAGTATTGTCGGTGGATCCTGTCGGGCACGTGCATCCCAGACACGCACAACCGGTCCGTCCACTGCCAAGAATCGACGCCCGTCAGAGCTAAAGGCGACGTATGTCCCCCGAGATCCGAGCGGAAATGCCTCGAGTTCGCGACCATTAGTGCTGTCCCAGAGGCGGACAGTCTTGTCGGAGGAGCCGGTCAATACTTGCTCGCCGTTCGGGCCAAATACAGCACAAAGAACTGCGGCTCCATGCCCTTTCATAAGAGTCAGACTCTCATCTGCGCGCGAATTGTAATATCGCCATTCCCAGTTACGTTGACCCTCGGGGCATGCGTCGAGGCGCAAGCGCACTCGCGCTGTGTCGTTGGCGGAAAACGAAATATCCGCGGCCGTCAGGTTAGCAATGTAGGCTTGAAATTCGGCTTGATCCTGCGCGGTGCGAGCACGTTCCGCTTCGGCCGTCGCTTTTCGGGCTTGCTCCGCGGCGTCGGCCGCGGCAGCGTTGGCTTGATTAGTGGCATCGGCCGCTTTGACCGCATTGCGCTGTGCCAAGGCGAACCCAACTGTGGATACGATCACGCTAATAATCAATGTCACCGCGACTATGGCGCCCGCCAGAACGGCACTCTTATTGCGGCGAACGAACTTTCGCAATCGATACCCCGCTCCGGGCGGCCCTGCGAGAACCGGTTGATCGATGAGAAATCGCTGCAAGTCCGACGCGAGTCCAATCGCGGTTTCGTAACGTCGAGTACGATCCTTATCCAGCGCTTTCATCGTGATCCAATCTAGATCACCCCGCAACAGACGCGACAATTTGATCGGATCCATTTGCCGGACGGACGCGACGTAGGGCAACTCGCCCGATTTTGAAAGACGGGTACTTGGTTTCGGCGGTTCTCGCTCCTTGATGAGCCGGAGCATTTCGAGGAACCCCGCGGCTTGCAGTTCCTTGCGGGAAAACGGCACAGAGCCGGTGAGCAACTCGTAGAGAATCACGCCTAACGAGTAAATGTCTGACCGAGTGTCGATGTCGAGGTTGTTCAGTTCCGCCTGCTCCGGCGACATGTATTCAAACGTGCCGATAATAGAGCCGATTTCAGTGTAAACACTATGCGTGGTGAGTTGAGGCCCGGTTGCTTTTGCCACTCCGAAGTCAATGACTTTCGGCACCGGTGCGCCATCGTACAGCCCAACCAAGATATTTGATGGCTTCAAATCCCGATGAATGATGCCCTTTTGATGTGCGTGCTGCACTGCGTGGCAAACAGGAATGAAGAGTTCCAACCGCTGTCGCGGCGTCAGCTTCGCTTCATCGCAGTATTTCGTTAGAGGAACCCCTTTGATGAGTTCCATCACGAAGTACGGTCGTGCTTCAGATTCTTCGGAATGGGAGGCTTCCGCGCCGGATCCAGTATCGACACCCGCATCAAATACCTTGGCGATGTTGGGATGGTCCATCAGTGCTAAGGCCTGTCGCTCCTGCTCGAAGCGTGCCAGCACCCGCGCGGAGTCGGCCCCTGCCTTAATGACCTTCAGTGCAACACGACGCCGGACCGGCTCCAATTGGTCCGCCACGAAAACCACGCCCATGCCGCCCTCGCCGAGCTTTTCTCGAAGCTTGAATCGGCCGGCGAACATTTCGCCCACTTTGAGTGGGCCGGAACTCGATGGCGTTTTGGTCGGGTCGTCATCAGGATTGCTGGGCGGAGGCTGATGTTCCGCGAGCAAGGCTTCAACGCGCTTCCGCAATCGAGCCTTGCCAGCGCATTCTCGGTCGAGATATTCGGCCTCTTCGCCGGCAGGTAGTTCCCAAACGGCGTGGCAAAGTTGTAGGGCTCGCTCTTCGTCCGACATCTTGGCAACTCGAATGACCGATGTGCTGTTAGTCTATGACGCGGCGCATGTTACGAAATCGCCACGCAGCCTGGATAGCGTCGGTAACTGGTTCTCGCTAAATTCGTTGCACTTCGCAGCGGGATAACGCGTGACTCATCAGATGAAGTTATGGCTGGCCTTACTCGTCGCCGGGGCAGTCGGTCTCTTGGTATTGGCCCGACTACCGATGCCCCTTTTAGAGCCTGAGGAGGGGCGGTACGCCGAGATTCCGCGGCAAATGCTAGTGGCCGGTGAGATCGTAGTGCCCGTGTTGGGTGGTGAACCGTATCTCGACAAGCCGCCTTTGAGCTATTGGCTCAATATGGCCGCCTACCGTGTTTTCGGCATTTCCGAGTGGTCTGCCCGCATCGTGCCCTGCCTTGCGGCTTTGGCCATTGTCGCAGTCACCCTGGTCTGGGGCTCGTCAATTGCGGGACCGCGCACAGGTCTATGCTCGGCGGGGGTATTGTTGACATGTCCAGATTTTCTCTATCGTGCGCCGATGTTAACCCCGAATGGCTTGCTCACACTGTTTGTCGCAGCCGGCTGGGCAGCGGGACACATTGCTCAGCAGCCCAGAAGATCCAAATGGCTCTGGTGGTCGCTATCAGCAATTGCAACCGCTTTAGGCGTTTTGACCAAGGGCCCTGTGGCCGCGGTGTTCGTTTGGGTGCCGCTTTGGGCATATTGCTTTTGGCGCCGTGAAAAGCAGCAAGTACGTGGGAACTTGCTTCAAATCGCGATTGTCTTATTGGTGGCGGCTCCATGGTTTATCGCAGTCACGACCCGACACCCAGAATTTTTGGAGTACTTCTTCTGGAAGCACCACGTTGAGCGCGCGATAACGCCCTTCGACCATGCGCAGCCGTTGTGGTATTACGTGCCGCGTCTCCTTGTCGGTGCGGCACCATGGACGGTCATGGTGTTGATCGGACTGTTGCGTGGCCGCCGGCCCACCTCCGATGCAATATTTCCGCTGATGGTGATGGCATGGGCCTTTTTCTTCCTCAGCCTTTCGGGCAGCAAACGTCCCATTTATCTGTTGCCTGTCTATCCAGCCCTTGCGGTAGCGATTGGTACCAGCTCGCGCACGGAGTCGATTTCGATTCCTGCTTTTCTGCGTGGGCTCGAAGCCATTGCGGCCTGCGTTGCACTGTGGCTGCCGGGATACCACGCGGAGTTTTCGTTCCGTGGACTGCTCCAGCCCATCCCTGTTCAAATAAAAAAAGAGTGGCCGATCGCGTGCTACCCCCATGACTGGCCGTCGGTCGGCTTCCAACTTCAGCGATCCGATTTGGCGACATTCTCGCGCGGCCAAGAAGCAGAGTTAGCGTCATTCTTGAGACAAAACGAGAAAACGCTGGTCGTATTGAAGGCGGGTGCAACTGCGAAGGAATTTGCCGCGATCTTGCCGCGAGACATGAAATGGAACCAATGTGGTGACAACCAAGCGGCCGTCATCGGCACCGTGACGAAGAAAACTAAGAAGTAGGTGCCGCCAGCGGGCCGGACGGCGTCACTAACAGAGTTTTGTCCACACCGGCGGCCCTCGCGGCATCCATGATTTGCACAATCGTGCCCCATTCAACCCCTTGAGCATCGAGCAACAACTGTCTTTTCGACGAAGCTTTGACAAAATTGCTCAGTCTCGGCGCTAGCTCGTCAGCAGAAACTACTTGATCCTCAACACGGATCACCGGCAAGTTATTTTCCATCCGAGCTTTCACGCGGATCACAAACGGCTTGAGCGACTCTTCCGTTGTCTTTTTGACACCCTGATTTGCGCGGGCTTCGCTCCCTCCTGGGATGTCCAACACCTTGCGAATCGTCTCGTAGGTAGCGGTGAGGATAAAGAAAATCAAAAGCACGAGCGACACATCGATGAGCGGGTTCATGTCCAGCCGAGTTTCATCGGGTGGCTCAACACGAACTGGTGGCTCAACCTCGGCCGCGACTTCGGCAAATGCCGGATGATGTTCCAGCGATTGCCATTCAGCATCCACGTCGGCACGAACTTCGTCTGTCGTCGCCCACTGACCTGAATGTAAGCCTTCGACGACGGCGTGCGTGGTCAGGCCGGACACCCACCGCGGCGAACCTTCGTGGCGCAAAGACCAGCTCATGGGGCCCGCTCCGCCACTTCGGCTTTGATTTCGACCAATCCCATGGGGCGGAGTTTATTGAGCTCATTGGTCAATGCGCGAACCGTCTCGAAAGGCATGCGATGATTGGCCGCGATGCGAACACTGACGGCTTGGCCCGCTTCGCGCTTGGCAAGCCGACCTTTGATCCGATCCACCAACTCGGACAGGCTAAGTTTGTCCTCGCCCGCTGATGCAACGGTGTTGCCTTCGCCGAGCGAATACACGGGCTCAGAATTGGCTCCGAAATCGACCGCGACCCAAAACGCGGTTCGATCGGCGTTGAGAGTTGCGAAACGAGTCTTCGGCACATCAACGCCTGAACCACCGATGGCGACCGTCGTTGTCATCATGAAAAAAATCAACAGTACCAGGCTGATGTCGATCAGCGGGATCATGTCCACATCTTCGTCTTCGTCAGCGCGACGGTTCTGCGACGCCACATCTAACTCGACCGGCGCCAATGCTTCGGCGCGATCTGCGGGCACGGTTTGCATGGATCGCGGCAGATAGACGGCCAGCGTGGGCACGTCCTCCACCATTTGCCAATCGCCTTTGCCGGCCGTGCGGATGCGGTCATTAGGCGCGACCCGGCCTTGTTGCAGCCAATCGGCGAGCACTTCATATGGCACGCCGCGATAGACGCGCTGTGCGGCCGTCAACCAGAGATCGAAATGGCTAGCGGTCACGATTTAGTGCGCTCGTACCGGAGATGCAACCGGTCGCGCCGCGCCACTGACAGGTACAGCGCTTCCATCTTGCAGCATGATCAGCAACTTCTGTCCGGCGCTCTTCATCTTCAATTCGTACCGGATAATCCAGTCCTTGAACATGACATGAGCGAAGACGAGCGGAATTGCTGTGACCAAACCGAGTGCCGTAGCGAACAGTGCTAAGCCGATCGCGCCAGCTTGATTCGTGACGCCCCCCGCCGTCGTGGCAACACTGATCGCGTTGAAAGTGTTGATCATGCTGACGACGGTCAGCAACAGGCCAACCATGGTTGCGATTTTCGCGATGGCAAGAATCGGAGCAAGCAAGAAATTTAAGTCCGGCATTATCTCAAGCTCAATCGTGTTGGCCATGGCTCGTCGCATTGCAGCTGCCCCTTGGGCGCGCGTGTCCAAGGCCGCGGGAAACAGCTTCTTTGCGATCAAGCCTTTTTCCGTCCGGCAATATTCGGCAGCGCCCTCGGGCCCATGTTCGCCGAGCACTTTTTGGAACTTCGGCAGAAATTCATTGATGTTAGTTCGCGCATCGAGGTTTAGCAAAATGCGCCAGATAACCAGCGTCGTCGCGGTCAGAGACATCAAGAAAAGTGGTACGGCAAAGTACCACTCATTCGTGATGAAATGCAGGAACGCCGACATGAGACCTCCAATCCGGAGATATATGATTCCTGCGTGTTAGATTCTCATGCAAGAGTGCCGACGACAAGAGCAGAAGTAGGCCGGTCGCCAAGTGACCGGCCTACTTCTGCTGAACTAAGCGGCCACTATTCGTCCTCGTCCTCCTCGATCTTCGCCTTCGCCACAATTTGTTGCTGAACGTTGGCGGGAACGAGGTCGTAATGGCTGTAGGCCATCGTGTACGAGCCAAGGCCCTGGGTGATGCTTCCCAGCACGGCGGCATATTTAGTCACTTCGGCGAGCGGCACCTTGGCGTGAATGACCGCCAAATCGCCGGGCAAACTGTCCTGATGATCCACGCGCGCTCGCTTAGTATTCAAATCGCCGAGAATCGCACCGGTGTATTTGCTGGGAAAGGTGACTTCGAGATCAACGATGGGCTCCAAGAGCACCGGACGTGCGGTGAGTACCGCTTTCTTAAATGCCAATCGGCCAGCAGTCTTGAAAGCCGCTTCGGAACTATCGACCGGGTGATCCTTGCCGAAGAATACTTCGACGGCCACATCTTGCAACCGATATCCGGCGAGTGCGCCGCGGTCGAGCAGTTCCTTGCAGCCCTTCTCTACCGCCGGCATGAACTGATTCGGGATCGAGCCACCGACAATGTGGTCAATGAAGGCGAAGTTATAGACCGGGTCATAATGCGCTGAGCGCATTTTCTCGAAGCGGCTCTTGTTCGCGAACTTCTCGAGGAGTTGCGCTTCGTTGGTGATGTCGCGCGAGAGTGGATAGACCCGCAGATGGACCTCGCCGAATTGACCGCGGCCGCCGGATTGTTTTCGATGCCGGTGCTCAGCCTCGGCGTCCTTCGTGATCGTTTCGCGATAGGGGATCTTCGGCTCGTGAGTAACAATTTCCAGTGCGAACCGCTGCTTCAACCGGTGTTGCACGACATCCAAATGTAGCTGGCTGACACCGACGATGACCAGTTCCTTGGTTTGCGAATCGCGCGTGAGCTTGAATGTGGGATCCTCGTCCGCGATCTTGTGCAGACTGACAGAGATCTTTTGCTCGTCGCCGCGAGCCTTCGGCTCGACGGCCAACCCGAACATCGGCTCCGGATACTTGAGCACCGGGAGCTTCGGTGCATGCGCATCGGCCGAGAGTGTGTCGCCGATATGCAGGTCCTCAACCTTAGCGAGGGCGATCAGGTCACCGGGCACCGCTTCTGTTACGTTTTCGTGGGTCTTTCCTTGGATGCGCAAAAGGGCGCCTAAATGGGCGGACTTGTTGGTCCGGGAGTTGTGAATCGTGGCGTGATCTTTCAGCTTGCCGGAAAATACTCGGATAAAGGTCATGTGGCCAACGAACTTGTCGTTGACGGTCTTGAATACCTGACCGACAAACGGAGCGACTGGATCCGGCGTGATCGGTACTTCCCCCTTGGCATTCATTCCTGTCCGCGTTGGGGCCGCATCCGGGGACAAGGCAAACTTTGCGACTGCGGCTAAAAACTCGCTGACCCCGAGATCTTTTTTCGCCGCGGCGCAGAACATGGGCACGACGTGCCCCTCGGCGACGGCGTTCGGCAAAGCCGCGATAATCTCATCGTTAGTGAGATCACCTTCTGAGAGATATTTCTCCATCAGCGCATCGTCACTCTCCGCGACCGCGTCGAGCAATTCAGTCCGCGCCTTGGCCAGATCGACCACGGCTCCATCGGTGGCCTTGAGAATGTCGGCCACGCCCTTGAAAGCCGGGCCAGTGCCTGTCGGCGCGTTGAGCAGCACGCAGTTCTTACCGAGAGAGAGGCGGATGTTGTCAACGAGTGCCTGGAAATTGACATTGTCCGAATCGAGTTTGTTGATGACGACGAAGCGGGCGAGCCCGTGATTGCCGGCTTCCCGGAACATACGGCGAGTATTCGCCTGAACGCCGCTCGCGGCGTTGATAACGATCACCGCGGATTCGACGGCGTTCAGCGCACCAAGCGCTGCGCCGATGAAGTCGGGATACCCCGGCGTGTCGATGATTTGCAGGTGTTTGCCATCAAAATCAGCGTGAAGCACCGTCGAGTCGATGGAGAAATGCCGTTTATGTTCTTCTTCATCATAATCGGAAAAACTTGTCGCATCATCCACGCTGCCGCGTCGGGTCACGGCGCCAGCCTTGAAAAGGAGAGAGTCGACCAGCGACGTCTTTCCGGCCGCGCCATGGCCCACAAAGGCCAAGTTGCGGATCGCCCCCACTGTGTGCGGTGTCATGTGGTCCTTCCGAATTGAGGTGGGAAATTGAGTCGAGGCAAAAAGGATTCGGCGGGCGTTCGGCTGAATCGGCAGTCATAGACGCATGTGAAGATGCGCCATGCTCTGGCCGGTTGGATCAGCACGCCTACGCTCCGCGTCTTGTCGGCATGAGTCTTGAGGTTGGGTCATTTTCGCCTCGTGGCGGTCGATTTGCAAGGGTCTACCCCGGCGATTGAGAACTGCCCCGCATCCGCCCCATAATCCAGCACAAGATAAACAAAAATAGCCCGCCCGCGCCGACGACGGGCACCAACAAATCCCCGTTGAAGAGTAACGGCTGAAACGCGGGGCCGAGGCGATTCCACGCAAATGCCGTCGCCAAACTGCCGATCGCCAACCCAGGCCCAAACGGGAGTGAATCGTCGTGAAAAACGACGAGTTGGACGATGGCCAAACCGAGTGTGACGAGTGCTCCAACAAAAAAGCCCACAACCACAACCTGCCAACCAAAAAACGCACCGACCATCATCATCATGTCGGCGTCACCCAGGCCGAGAGCTTCGCGTCCGAGGCCGCGCGTGGCTAAAAATCGGACCGCACGAAGCAGGAACGTTCCTGTCAACATCCCGACGAGGCCCGTCGTTAGGCCGCTGAGATGTGAATCCGCGGCAAAACCTTCAGGAAGTGGTCCCCAAAATGGCCAGATTTGGGCTCCGATAGGAATTTGCACCGGCCCCATCAAGGCCCACCACGCGGGCACCGGGCCTGGCACGAGTTTGACATCTTCGGGCCACGGCCAAGGCAATGCCAGCGAAAACAACAATCCGACCACGGTGCCCGTGATCGTGACCACGAGTGGGATCTCGCGGCTTTCCATGTCACACGCGGCGGCGACGATGAGAAACCCGGCCAAGGCCCAGTGCTGTACCACCCAGAGCCAGGCTTGCCATGGCACCGCACCGTTGCGAATATTCCACGCATTGGCGTGAATGAATGCACTTTGATGGACATCGGCGATGACCAGCAAATAAAAGATGGCCGCGAATGTGCAGGCTGTGAATAGCTCGACGAAAAAATAGCGCATCGAGAATTTTGAACCGCAGCGACGACATCGACCGCGTAGCCACCAGTAACTGAGAAGCGGGATATTGTCATACCAAGCAATCGCCTGGAGGCAGTTGCCGCAGCGCGAGCCCAGCGGCCAAAGGATGCTCTTTTCCAGTGGCAGCCGAGCGATGCACACATTGAGGAGGCTGCCGACCGCCGCACCGACGAGGAACGTCCAGACAATCCAAATGATGATCGGCAGGTGGCCAGCGAAATTCAGCATGATGCGAGGATACGGGAAACGACTTCATCAGGGGATTGTTTGTCCGTGTCAATTATCAGCCGAGCGACGGTGGCATAGAGCGGCTCACGGACTCGCAATAGCGTCTCGACCTCGTGCAAGCTGCCCCCGGCAATCAGGTGGGGCCGACGGTGGGCGGTGCCGGCGTCCGCTTGGATCCGTGCGAAAAGAGTCTCGGCTGGGGCTCGAAGCCAGATCGGGAATCCCCATGAGGCGAGATAGGCCCGGTTTTCTTGCCGCAAGACGATTCCGCCGCCGGTCGCGATGACAATCTGTTGGTGCTTGGAGAGATTTTGCAGTGCGGCCGTCTCATAATCCCGAAAAGCCGGCTCACCAGGATCGGCGAAAAGTTCCGCGATCGTCCGGCCCGACGCGGAGATGATTTCATCATCGGTGTCAGCGAATTCCCAGTGAAGTGCTTGCGCCAGACGATGCCCGATGGTAGATTTGCCGGCACCGCGATAGCCAATCAGATAGACTCGCTCAGCCCCGGCAAAGGTCGCGTTCATTCGTCGGCCGGGAGTTGAACAGGTGAGAGCTTCCGCCGAATTGCTTTGGCGATCGTATCCACGGGAGCCTCGCGACCCGTAAATAATTCGAACTGTGTGCTTGCTTGCCGAATGAACATGTCCACGCCGGTGATAACTGTTGCTCCCCGGGCGCGAGCCTCTTTGACCAATAGCGTAGTTTCCGGCACGTAGACAGACTCGAAGACGATCAGATCCGGTCGCAGATAACTGTTATGTAGGGGGCTTTCGTCCACATTCGGATGCATCCCAATAGGCGTGCAATTGATGACGATCCGGCAGCCTTCCTTGTGCCGGGCTTTCCAATCGAGAGGTTCGCCGCCGACTTCCTTCGCCAACTTTTCAGCTCGTTCATGTGTCCGGCTGGCGATCCACAGAGTGCAATGAACTTTCGCTAGTGCGTGGGCGGCCGTCCGGGCCAGACCCCCGGCCCCGAGAATCAGCACCGGCCATTTGTGCAAATCAGGCGGTGCGCCGTTGGCATCGCGCGGCAAGTTGGCCACCAGCGCGTCCATCAAGGCTTTGGCGTCTGTGTTATATGCTTTGAATCCCAAATGCCGGCTTTGCGTGGTCGTAGGGTCGAAAACTGTGCCGCCAGGATCTTCGCCCGGCGCATAGATTCGGACCAGTGTGTTCGCGGAGTGAGTCTCTACGACTGCATCATCGCGGGCATTGGCCTCATGCGCTGCCGCCTCCTTGTGCGGAATTGTGACACTGTAACCATCGACGATTCCGCGAAACACTTTCAGACATTCGGCAAGATGGCCTTTCGGCACCCAAATGGGAATATACAGGGCATTGATTCCCAGCTTCGCAAAAGCTGCGTTGTGAACGAGCGGGCTGAAGCTGTGGCCAATCGGATCGCCGACCACAGCGAAGATTTGTGCGCCCGGCTGCACTCGCTCCAGTCGATAAGAGGACTTGGCATCCGTGTACGTCGGCATGCCCGGCGTGATGATCCGCTCTTTGTTAAACGCGGCATATATGAACGGTGCACCCATGGCCGCGCCAATTAATCGGCTCGGGATACCGATCTCACCCATGCAGAAGGCAATCGTGGGCTTGGGGGCATTGCGAACCAGATCGATCAGACGTTTGTTGTCGGGGAGGGTCTTACCCATCACCGCGATCTTAATCACATCTGCATCCTGTGCGCACATTTTCGCGTAGATGTCTTCTAAATCATCGGGCACCGTCTTCATGTTGTGATAACTGACGATGCGCTTGACGTTTTTGAAGCGGCGAATCTCATCCGCGATGTCGGTCTCGAGATCGACCCAGTCGAAGCCGTCCGCAATGCATTGCCGTAGAAGAATTTTTCGAGCCGCTTCGGAGCCGCCGAACCGTCCGCCGTCGGCGGGTCGCCGGGCGGTGGCAATCAACTCCAAGTGTTTTTTGGCGGCGAGAAATCGCTTGAGATCGGGCGCTTGGCTAATGAAGTCGAGACGAATCTCGGCCAAGTCGGCTCCGCGAGCCGCCGCTTCCTCCATTTCCGCCAGCACCATGCGATGTCGGGTACGACCGATGACGGCACAAATTCGCGGCGACGGCATGGCGGCCCCTGGAGGTGCAATGAACTCTCAACTTCGATTATAACTCTCAACCCCGCTCGGCAGCCCCACTACCGTGAACCTTATGTCGCTCGCACCGCTCCTATGGTAATATTTCGGCCGACCTTGCGGTCAAAGGAGGTGGCGACGGTTGACTAAGTGGCTCGCATATTCACTATTGGCACTCTTTGCATCGGCTCCTATCGCCTGGGCTGCCGACACGCTCTCCGACATCAAACAGCGCGGAGAACTGCGGTGGGGCGGCGATGAGGAAGGGGGAGCCCCATACATCTACCGGGACGAGTCCCACGATAATCGCATTACCGGCTTCGAAGTGGAATTGATGGAGCACATCGCCAGGCGTCTCGGTGTCAAATCAGTTTTCAAACAAGGGGATTGGAAGAATCTCCTCAACGAGCTCAACCAAGCCCGCAGCTTCGACGTTGCCTGCAATGGCATTGAGCTGACGCCGGGCCGGCTGCGAACATCGATCGCCACGATTCCCTATTTCGTCTACGAACTGCATATCTTTGCCCGCGCCGACGACAACCGCGCCATGAATTGGGATGACCTTCATCATCCAAAGCCGGATGGTGGGTCCTGGACTGTGGGCGTACTCGAAGGAACCTCAGCCGCTGAGGTGATGGCTTCCAAATTCTCCGAACATGTGACGGCGCGATCTTATGGCGGGACAACCGAAGGGTTCCGTGACGTCGTCAATCACAACATCGATTTCACGGTAACCGATACACCGGCCGCCACGGTTTATGGAAACAAGTTTCCGGTGAAACAAGTCGGCGAGCCGATCGAAAGAGGATATTACGCCATCTATCTTCGTCCCGGCGATGAAGCGCTGCGCGACCGGATCGATGAGATATTGCGCGAGGCCATCAGCGACGGAACGCTTCGCAGCATTCTGAGCAAATATGGATTGTGGAACGCTGCCCAAGAATCGCTCGCGAACGCCGAAACGCAACGCATCAGTGTAACGCTACGGTCCACAGAGGCGGGGCCGTCGCACTGGAAAGTTGTCGGACGCTATTGGCCTCTCCTCACCAAAGCCGCCCGCATGACGATTTTTCTAAGCCTCGTCTCGATGCCACTCGCGGTGGCACTGGGGCTGGGCATTGCGCTTGGGCGTCTTTATTCCCCGTTGTGGCTCCGATGGATCTTTGCGGTGTACGTTGAGGTGGTTCGGGGAACGCCGCTCTTGTTGCAATTGCTGTTCATCTACTTCGGTCTGCTCCCATTCATCGTGAATTTCCTACCAGAGGCGTGGCAGGACTTTGCGCGCCAATACGCCGCCGTCATTGCGTCGATTGCCGGGCTTTCTTTGAATTACGCCGCCTATGAAGCAGAAATTTACCGCGCCGGCTTGCTCGCTATTCCGCCGGGCCAAACCGAGGCGGCGCTGGCGTTGGGCATGTCGCGGAGTCAAGCAATTCGGCACATCGTGGTGCCTCAGGCATTTCGCATCGTCATCCCACCCGTGACGAATGACTTCATCAACTTGTTCAAGGACACAGCGGTCTGCTCGGTCATCACGGTGGTTGATCTCAGCAAGATGTACAACATCGCGGTCAATAATGCTCCCGAGGCATTCGTCGAGCTAGCGCTCGTGACCGCTGGACTCTATCTGATCATGAGCTACCCGCTCGCACTCGTGACCCAGCGGCTCGAATCGAAGCCAGGGCGGGAGATCCACTGATGATCAACGTCCGGAATCTGGTGAAAAGTCATGGGCCAGTGCGCGTCCTCGATGGCGTGACGATGACCGTCAACGAAGGTGAGGTGGCGGTCTTGATTGGCCCATCCGGCGGCGGGAAGTCCACCCTGCTCCGTTGCATCAATGGCCTCGAGCCCTTTCAATCTGGGGAGGTCCAAGTCCAAACCGTAAGGTTGTTACCTGAATCGTCGCCGCGCACTGCTGCCGCAACGCTCCGCGACTTGCGTCGTCGCATTGGGATGGTTTTTCAGCAATTCAATTTGTTTCCGCATTTGAGCGTTTTGGACAACGTGACTCTCGCGCCGAGGATCTCCATGGAGGTCCCGAGGTCAGAAGCAGAAGCGCAGGCAAAACAACTTCTCGAGCGAGTGGGCCTCAGCGACAAATTGGCCGCGCGGCCTGGCGAACTCTCCGGTGGCCAACAACAGCGTGTCGCAATCGCCCGCGCTTTGGCGGTCAAACCAAAAGCGATGCTGTTCGACGAGCCGACGAGTGCTCTCGATCCGCGAATGGCCGCCGAAGTGCTCGTGGTGATGGCCGACCTGGCCAAAGACGGGCTGACGATGATGGTCGTGACTCACGCTATGGGGTTCGCCCGGCGTGTCGGGCATACGATCCACGTCATGCACGCTGGCAAGATCGCCGAGTCCGGCCCGCCGGATCAAATATTCGGTTCCCCCACTACCGACGTGACCAAACGTTTTCTGCAAGAAGCCCATTCGACTTGATGCGTTGTCTCTCGCCAGTTTCTCCGGATAATCACTCGGTTGCCCGGAGATCCGCAAATGCCTGCTACTGCCAAGCGAGTTATTACCGTCGGCCATAGTCCCGATCCGGACGATGCGTTCATGTTTTACGCGCTGGCCCATGACAAGATCGACACCGGCAATCTCACGTTTCGGCATGAGCTGCAAGATATCGAGACATTGAATCGCCGGGCGCTGCGTGGCGAGTTGGAAGTCTCCGCGGTCAGCATCCACGCCTATTCCAAGCTAATTGACAAATATGCTTTGCTCCCGAGCGGCTGCAGCATGGGCGACCACTACGGCCCGATGGTCGTGTCGCGCTCGCCCTGGAAAATTGATGATCTCCGTGGCAAATCCATCGCAGTGCCTGGCACGATGACGACAGCGTTTCTCACCTTTAAGCTGCTCCTGGGCAACGATTTCAATTTCGAAGTTCTACCGTTCGACAAAATCATTGCTGCCGTGGCTGAGGGCCGCTTTGACGCCGGCCTGATCATTCACGAAGGCCAGTTAACGTTTCAGAATCAGGGACTGAAACTTGTCGTTGATCTCGGCGTGTGGTGGCACGAAAAGACCGGGTTGCCTCTCCCGCTCGGTGGCAACGTCGTTCGTCGCGATCTCGGGCCTGAAGTCATTCGACAGATCAGCCACCTTCTAAAACAGAGCATCCGCTACGCGCTGGATCATCGCGAAGCCGCCTTGGACTATGCTTTGCAATATGCCCGCGACATGGACCGCAGCACCGCGGATAAGTTTGTCGGGATGTACGTCAACGACTGGACCATCGACTACGGGAACCGGGGGCGAACGGCCGTCCGGCACCTGCTAAGCGAAGCTCACAAAGCTGGCTTAATTCCAGAGCCAATTAACGTCGAATTCGTGGAATAATCGCGCAAGTGCTTATTTTATAATGATTTGTGACCGTCGCAATAGCGCACGCCGGCCTGAAAACGCCGTAACCTGCTGTTTTCATTAGTGTTACCCCTTCCATTGTGTACGGATGTTGTCTATACTGTCGTACACATACGACGGCCGCCTGCTGTCGTCAGGAGTGACTGGTTATGGCCGACCAAACAAGTCTCACTCGCCGCCAGCGCGAGATACTCGACTTCATCAATCGCAAAGTAGAAACCAAGGGTTTCCCACCCACAATCCGGGATATCGGCACCGCGTTCGACATCAAATCGCCGAACGGCGTCATGTGCCACCTGAAAGCCCTCGAGAAGAAGGGTTTCATCAGCCGGCAGGGCAAATCGGCCCGTGCCATCCAAGTGAGTCATCGCACCGCAGTGCCGCACGGCATCCCATTCCGCGGCGTAGTCGCGGCCGGGCAGCCGATCGCGGCCATCGAGCAGGACGACCGCATCGAACTTGAAGAGATGTTCCCCGGGGCGGATTTCTATGCATTGAAGGTGCGCGGGCAATCGATGATCGACGCGCACATCGAAGACGGCGACATCGTCATCATCAAAGAGCAGCCCGAAGCACCCAACGGCGAAAAAGTCGTGGCGATGGTCGATGGCGACGTCACGCTCAAGATCATTCAGCGCAAGAAAGACAGCGTTCACCTGATCCCTGCCAATGGCAACATGGCGCCGATTATCGTGGATTCGAGCCGCGACGTTCGCATCCTCGGCGTTTTGTCAGGCGTGATTCGGAAGTGCTAAACAAATTCTAAAACGCAGACGGGCGCAGACTGAATTTCAGAATTTCAGTCCGCGATATCTGCGGTTTTGTCTTTTACCTCGCATACCACGCAATCAATTTCTGCAACTCACCTTGGCCCGCAAGGATTCGCGTGATCCATCGTTGCCGGTTTGTACCAAGCAGACTGTTGTAGCCAAAGTTGTCGTCTACGATTTGCAGCGCGGTCTCGATGGCGTCTGCGCGCGACTTGCTCGCAAAAGCGCGGGACAGCCAGAGTATGATCGGCAATGTGAGTGCGAGCGCCTCAAAGCCATCCCAGAATTGGCGGCTGAAGTGGATCGGACCGAAGAACTGGTATGAGTCGAGCTTGACTTGATAATATCGCTGCAAAAGTCCTTCGGACTCGAGCGGCAGCGGCCCCTGGGGCCTCTCCATCTCTTCAAACGTCACGTCCGGCAGAAGTCCATGCACTTTTGGAACTCGGCCCTGGCCGCCAGCAAACCGCACCGCGGCAAACAAGAGTGCAAGCCGACCGCGTTGGGCCACGCCGCGCTTCGCCCCAGTGTCTCGTCGAGTGTAGAGTGCGGCCGTCATTCGAAACAGGATTCGGCCGACCCAGCCTGGCTTCGGCAGTTCGGCGTTCGCCGGCAGTTCGCCCGCCACGGCCGGCGTGACCATTTCCAAAAACTCATCGAGCCGCCGCCCGCGGACGTCTTCAAACTTTGCCTGGCGGCAAAGTGCGGCTAGAGCCAAGGCCCTCCGCATCTTGACTTCCATCGGCACGCCAAGCTCGGCCAGGATGCGCGAAAGCGCGCCGGTAAATCGTCGAATTTCATCCCAACTCACATGTTGCCGGCCCTGAAGCGCGGGCGGATCAATCGTCCGATCGCGGACGCCTTCGCGATCTTCGAGCTGCAGTGCGTACGCGGCGATGTCAGTGCGCTGGGCCGTAACTGGCCGCCCTTTGTTACCGCTCGCCGATGGACAGGCGAATCGAACGCCGACGCGCCAGTGATCGCCGGCTGGGATGAGCACGTACGGGTACACTTGGCAGGCCAATGGCTTTTCCGTGCCGCCGAATTGCTTGTGGATCCGGCAGTAACCGTCGTCACCCAAAAATACGCAGCTACCATCAGGTCGGTGATTCAATCGCCAGCGCCGGCTGAACCAACCATCGCGGACAACGAGCGGGATCCCCGCAAACTCCGGCAACTTGGCCCATCCTTGGGACTCGATTTTTGCCCGTTCCTCTGGGGTAACGTGGACGGTATACTCCTTGCAGCACTGCCCGCATGCGTGGCAGTCCCAGTTTTGCACCAGGGGGAGATGGCGAACCGGCAACGACATTCATAAGTCCTCAGAGCGAGCGGTCGAGCACGGCCGCTCCTTTGATCATACGGCACATGGGAATCGGTCGCCGAATCGCACGGGAGGCATCATGCACGTCGCTTTGGGGGCGGACCACGCAGGCTTCGAATTGAAGGAACGAGTGAAGGCGGCTTTGCGCGAATACGGATTCCCGATCGAGGACGTAGGCACGTTTTCGCGTGATCCGGTGGACTATCCGGACATCGCCGCGAAGGTGTCCGAAATGGTCCTTGCGGGCAAAGCGGACCGCGGCGTCCTTCTTTGCGGCAGCGGCGTGGGTGCCTCGGTAGCGGCGAATAAATTCCCGGGTATCCGGGCGGCTATTTGTCATGACATCTACTCGGCCCACCAAGGCGTCGAACATGACGACATGAACGTCATCGTGCTGGGGGCCCGCGTCATCGGCGACGAGGTAGCGGCCGAGTTATGCCGGGCCTTTCTTGACGCCAAATTTAGCGGCGAGGACCGGCATATTCGGCGACTTGGCAAAATCCGCACGATCGAACAGCGGCATCAAAAGTGAACTTCCAGCCCGGACCCGCCCTCTTGATGGGTGCCGGGTCGGGCGATAAGACATGCTGAGTGCTACGGGGGCGTAGCTCAACTGGTTAGAGTACCGGACTGTCGATCCGGTGGTTGCGGGTTCGAATCCCGTCGCCCTCGCTTGTGTTGATCTGGCATCCACGTTCGTGCAATGCGATGCTTTGAAGTGCGAGTCGGTGCGTAACGTCCTACCCCGTGGCCGAGTTGTGGCGACGGGGTTATTTGTTTTTGGGTTCGTTCCCGACTCGTTCTCGGTGCAAACCGGCGCGATCCGTAACGTAGGCGAGGCGGGCTGAACGGCACCATTTTCGGCACCTTTGGGCACCACTGTGGGCACCTCGGAACGGCCATCTGTTCCTGTCGCCAGCGCGACCTTCGCGCTATTTTGATCGGACAAGGACGGGATGCTCGGTAGCTTGTTCAACGCCGCGACCATGTCGTACATCGCGATGTGGGTGTAGCGGTCCATCGTGATCGCAATCGTCGAATGGCGAGCCAACGTCTGCGCTTCCTTCGGGTGTGCGCCGGCGCGAGCAAGACTCGAAATGAATTGGTGCCGCAGGGCGTGGAAGTCGAAAACGCGATCCGCTTCATCTCGGTACGGAATGCCCGCCGCCGCGAGGTCCATCCGCAACATTTTAGCCGAGGCCTTTAGGCACCAAGTGCCCGGCCAGATTTTGGTCATCGAACCGAGTTGTCCGGCCAACAGATGTTCCTTGACAATGGCGGCGAGGTCGGGCCGGATCGGAAGTACATCTTGGCGGCGATGTTTGGAATACGCCGCCTCCACCGTGACCGTCGGCGGATTGCTATCCAGATCAAAGCTCGCTGGCACCAAGTTGGCGAGTTCATTGGCCCGCAATCCGGTGTTGACCGCGACGACGTAGAGCACCGCGCGGTCGGGGCCCGATAGTTCCCGAAACGGCGGTCCGTTCCGCGCCACTTCGACGAGTTTGCTGATTTGGCCTACGTCCAACGTGCGCCGTTGATGCCGCAGGTCGGCCTTTGCGTTCAGCATCGACAAATGCACGAGGCGGTCATCGCCGGTCCGGCGATCGCGCACCAACCAGCGGGTGAACATCTTTATCGCCCGCAGGTAGTGGTTGCTGCTGGCAACGCCACGACCTGCGACCCGCAGGTTGGCAAGTGCTTCTTGGACCCGACCCGCGTTGATGTCGAGAATGCGTTGGAACTTGCAGGCGGAGATGATCGCTTCCGCCCGCTGTTTGGTCAGCTTCACGTAGTCCGGCGTCGATCCCTTGTTGGTGAGGTATGACTCGAAATCGCTCAAGTGATCGACCAACGGTCGTCGTCGATGGGCCTCGAATGGATCTTCGAGCCCGATGGCCCTCCGTTCCATTTTCTTGACAAGCTCATTGAGCATGGCCTGGGCCGCTGTCTTGTCCACGGCCAACGGCACGCGGCGCTCGACGCCGTTCTCGTCGCGGAAGCGGCCCCACCACTTCTTCGATTTCGTTTTGACCTTCTTTCCGGTCTTCGGATCGGTCACGAAGACAGGCTTTTTGTACAGACTCGCCATTCTTGCACTCCGCATCGAACAAGTTCGACCATCACCACAGTTACTCGTTTCACGCCGTTTCTCAAGCCAAGGGCCGAGTCTTCGGGCACAATCGCAATTAGAACCGGTCGGGGTTCCAGCCGTCCCCGGCATGTCCGTCATGTGCGTCACCCACGTCATCGTGTCCCATGCCGAACCAATCTGCTTCGTTTGGCACCGAATCGCATTGCTCATCGGGTGACGCACTGGGTGACGATGACTGTTGATGTCCGGCACGGCGGATAGTCCATGAGCGTTTTTTCGATGTTCGATCTTGTTCCAAAGTCCATCCTTCTTCGCGGAGGTTGGGAGCCAACCGCTTTAGATGGCCCGACAACGAACGTGGGTTCTTGGGCCAACCCGATTGCTTGCGAGCGTCTTCGCCTTGGCGCGATTCCAGTTCTTTGAGCAATTCCCCGGACGATCCAATCCATTCGCCTTTTTCTTCAAGAAGGTCCAAAAGCGGCCTCGCGATCACCGACGCTTCGAGCGCCACCTCGTTGGCAGATTCCCGATTGCCTTGATAGGCCGCCACGAATGTCCCGCTCGCCCAACCAAAGGCCGTTTCGGCAGCCGTGGCCCACACGGCGAAGTCGGCCATGCGCGGAAGACTCTCCAGCTTGATCGATGGTAGCCGAAGGAGGGCAACTGCGGCGGCGTCGAATAATGCGCCGAGGATCTGCGGTCGGACTTTCCGAAACGCCTCGAATAGCTCGGCCTCCGATCGGCGGCGATCCTCCGGAATCGCCGGCAGCCAAATAATGAGACAGCGGTCGAGCAGGTCCGACCGTGAAGCGACTTCTTCGATGCTGGTCAGCAACAAAGGCCGTTGTGAATCGAAGATGATCTCGTCCTGATCCGAATACAGTTCCCGCGTTGCAAACCCGCCGCCGGTGCTGAGCCGACAAAACGCATCGGACAGCCACGGCTGCACATGGGACAAGTTGTCGTAGGACAGGCACCACGAATTGTTGGCCGCAATCATGAGGTCACGGCAGTCGTTCGGTTCCGCTCGAAGCGGCGCGGCGTTGGGGTCGATCAACTCGCGCAGCAGCCGACCGATTGTGCTTTTGCCCGAGCCCTGCTCTGCGAACAACGCCAAGATCGGATAAGGTCCACGCGGACGCAGCGTAGCGATAAGCCACGCAATCACCAGTTGCCACGCCTTGTCATCGAGATTGAGAAACTCACGCAATTGATCGGCACTACCGCCGCGCTCGGGTGCCGGCAGCGCCAACATGCCGCGTGATCGCCGAAACCGAATGGGAGGATTATCGACGACGCTCCAGCCTTGCGGTGTAATTTGAACGGCTTGCCATTCGGGATTGCACAGGTCGATGAAAATGTTGCCTTCGAATTCCGCCACGCGGACATTAACGGGGCATTCTTCGCCTTCGAACAATGCCTTGGCTTCGAGGAGATTGACTGCCGCCGAGATCGCCTCGGAATTCATGGCCTTGCCGTGATCATCAAAAAAATGCTTCGCCAGGAACTGCTTGAACATCTGCGACCGCACGGGCCAGTTTTCCTTGTGATTACCAACGAGGATGGTCGCATAAGCGATCTTAGCCGGCGTGTGCCAAAGCTCCCAATCGGCCGCCATGTTCGCAGCCAGGGTCGCTTGGCTTTGCGCTTCGTTCTCGTCGCGATCGTGATCAGCCTGGGCCGGATTCTTCTCGTCGATCTCCGTCGCCAGTTTGGTGAGATAGGATTCCACCAATGAGGCCAGCACATCCCGTTCGACATTGAGCTTCGTCGCCAACTTCTTGATGAACTTCTCGCGCGACGTGCTGCTGTCGGTATTGATTCGGTCGCGGTGTTGAAACTCGCCGCGAATCGCAATGACAAGTCGTTGCGGCTTTCGGCCCGCGGGCGAAACCTCGAGTCTGATCGGCTCGCCTTCCGGCATGCTGATCTCGGCTGACGCTACAGCAGGCGCTTTGGCATTGACTGCATCTTCCCAACCATCCGGCTTGCGGGCGTCGGCGATGGCCTGCAGGACGAGTTCGCGCCCGCCGGACCGGCTTAGCACGTCTCGAACATCGTCGCCGGCGCTGACCTTGAACTCGGCCGGCAACACGGCGATCCGCACCGACTTGGCCACGCCGCGAAGTACTCGCGCCGTGAACTCGCTGCCCTCTTCGCCGGCGCGATCACGGTCGGGGATCAGAATGATCTCGACACAAGAAAACAGACGCGTGAACTTTACGGCGAGCCGGCATGTGTTTAAGCCGCAGGCCAATAGGCCAAGACCGTGGAGTGCCGCCGCGTCTTTCGGTCCCTCGACGAGGTGCCAGACTTCGCCGGCTTGCGGCAGTCGCACTTTGCCGTCGGCATGAGGGAAAAACAGACCCGCCGGTTTGCCCTTTGCGAACAGCCCTTTGCCGCCTTGCACCGACAACGAGAACGTGGTGCAGGTCTTGCCGTCGGGTCCGTAGGCCCGCAATTGAATGGTATTCGCCGACACGGCTTGTGCGCCGAACGCTCGCAAGGACTCGGACGTTACGCCCTTCTTGTTGGCAATCGCGGGAATCGGATCAACGGCTGGCGTCGTGGCCGTTCGATGAAGGTTTGAACACGCCCATGTCGATCATCACTGCCTTGGCATGCTCGCGATCGCGCAGTACCGTTTCCGCAATCTGGAACGGTGACCATTTGCCTTGGCACGAATAGCAGTGACCGAGGCCAGTTTGTTGATGGAGGCGGAATGCATCGCTCGACTTGCACACGATGCATGGACCGGCAAGATCGTGTCCTTCGCGCCGCGGCAATTTCAGACCCAACCGATTGGCTAGCTCGACGCCGATCTGACTATCGAGATGGACGGGGACCGTCATTGCCGCGCCTCCCACTCGGCCCGGCGCGGGCATCCGGCACGAACCCAATCCCGCAACTCGTCAGCCCGCCACAACGTAGATCGGCCGATCCGAACCGGACGAGGAATCCAACCCGCGGAATCCCATGTGCGCCATGTCCGCAGTGACTTGCCGCACATGGCTGCGGCTTGCTTGGCGCGCAAAAGCAATGGCTCACTGCCAATCAGGTTCAATTGGCTGTGGTGGATCGGAGCCGCCGATTTCACCTCTGCAACAGGGTTCATATCCTATTCCCCTTTGCAGTTGGCTGAGATTCCTTTTGAATCCACGGAAGCAGTTGCTTTACGCCGGCCTGGCGTCGACATCCGCTGCAATTCTTCAGCGATATAATCGATGGTCTTTTGGTCGAAGACGCGGGCATTCCCGGCCCATCCACACGGTTCAATGCGTCGAGCCCGGATGAGGTACTCGATGCGATGAACGGGGACACGATGGAGCTGAGCGATTTCGCCGACTGTCGGCATGGCGGGAGCGGTTGGCATACTGGCTGTCCTTTCTGAGATGTACCGTGTGTGACGCACGCCGCACACGACTACTCTGAAGAAAGGCAGTGGTCACTAAATCGCGCGTGACCACGCGTTTTTCTTGCAAAGAATGGCTTCACAGGTGGTCATGACCACTTTGGGGTGGTCACGAAAAATGGGTGCTGTGTGATTTGGCTGGCAGGCGATTCTTGTTCTCAGAAGCCTCAATCCTCTGAATTCAACATCAGGTCTGCAATCTGACGAGCCTCGTCGTCTGAAATCGCACCTGTCACTAACTTGTCAATAATTTGATCAGCCTCTCTTTTTGACACGACTTTCTGGATTAGGGCAATAGTCTCATTTCGGATCACGGTATCGCCAACGGACTTTGACGTTGACGACGAGTGCTCCTCAATGGCGATTTCAATGCCGATTTTCTTTCGCGTTGCGTGTTTAGACTTGTTTTTCCCTGCGAGTCCAAGCTCCTCAGCTATCTCGCGCCAGACAGGTGATCCCGATACCATTGCTTTCGATCTTACACCGAGCGCCTTTGCGATGGCATTGCGCCCAAAAATCCGCCGTGCGCTTCGTTGGGCGCCTTCATTACCGCGGCGCACTCCGGCTACCAAATCAGGATAGGTGCTGGCACGCTCTGCCTTGTATTCGCGAATCGCGTTATCCAAGTCACCTTGAATCCAACTCCGGGTCTGCACACTCGGATTTCCGTTCTTAGCGCGTCTATGTGAGTGTTGTACATCTGGCCTAATGGAGCTAATTGCTTGGCGATCCGATTGACTTGTATCGGGCTGATCCGTGACTGCTAAGGGACCTAGGTGCCATTGATCCTTGTAATAAGGCGCTGCATAGGGTGCGCTCGGGTAGCATGGACACTGATTCCGATAGCCTGCTTCATGCCCAACCCAGTGAATCGTACGGCCATCGGGGAGCCTGCAGAAACCGCGCATGAACTTCTCAATCGTGAGTAAAATCGTAGGTGGAACAGGAGGATTAGCGTGAGGGCACGCTGTAGGTTTCGCGCCAGGAATGACCTTGCAACTGAGCCCCGTTATCTGAATTTTCTCCCCACTTCCGACATTGACTTCATTCAGTGTGATGAGGCCGTGGTAAGCCATGTCTTTCAAATTCTCTTGCATGGCCTCGAGAGTCACGTTTTTCCGGTTTTCTAGCAGGTCTGCGACAGACTCCAAGTCTTGCGAATCCGCAACGTCTAAGGATCTGAGTCCAAGCTTATCACAGACCATTGCCCGCAATCGCCGCACACTTTCACTCGAAATGCCGCTTCCAAACAAGCGATCACAAATCAATTCAATTCGATGTATCCCCGGCATAGTTGCAAGGTCTGGTCGCCAACGGTAGGCTTCGGACTGTAGGTACCACCAGGTAGCTGTTGGACTCGCCTTTGCCGCATACTGATCGGCCGTCGCTCGGGTTTGTGTGTATGCAGTCTCGTATGATTCTATCTCTCGAAGGAGTCGCCCTAAGTTGTACGTCACCCTCCCTTGGCTAATTGGGTCACTCTTCGGCACTTCTTTTAATTCAGTTTCTAACAGCATTTCGATAGCCACTCCTGACGCATCAAAAGGATCGATGGGCAATATGCTGTAAAAGCAATCTCGCGGAGCATCAAATCGGGTCTGCGTTTTGTCGGCACGCAGCCTAGTGTCGGGCCTTTTCTCCCACGCCAAATGAAACACTACAAGGAGCCAGCACCACTCGTCGGAGAGACGAAGTTGTTTTTGGTTGGTTTCGATGGGCAGTTGAAAATTCGTCTCGGCCGTCCGCAATATATGCCCGACACTCTTCGCGAGCGACATGAATTGACCCACTACTAACTTGTCCGTAACTTCCGAATGTCTCGACGAAATCTCATGGCTTCCTGAATAGGGCCAATGCCCTCCAAAGCGTATGCACCATTGAAGGGGGCCGGGCTCAACAATTATCGATTGGGATGCGGGGTACCACTCACCGGCAATCGGAGCCTGAGCAGCTCTATCGAGCAATTCATAGCCCTCGCCGCGCGGACGATCCCCCGGCATATTCGACGTACAGGCAATTGCAATTCGAAGTTCCGAGTAACGACGCGCAGCTTCGCAGAATTGGACTTGGAGTTCAAGAAGCTCCTTCTTCCACAGTTCTACCATTCGTGCCAGGTCCTTTGACTGGTCAATCGGACATGCGGTCACAACATGATTGCAAGATACACCGTACAGCTCGAATCACGAGCACAGACCGCATATGCCAACAACAGCCGTTCTTTGATGCTGCGGCAGATTCCACGGAACTTGGGGCGGTCGCGGATTTCTTCGGCGGTGGGTGGCTCAGCTTTGGTGGCGAGGAAGCCGAACAGTTTTCCGGCGAGCAAGCCGGCTTGAATGAGTGCGAGCGTTTCGTCGGGGTGCCAAGCGCGGTTGGTGGTCCAGGAATCGGGACGGGCGGGGTAATGCGACTTGGCGAGGATGCCGGGGAAGCCGGCGGGATGGTCGGCGCCTTTGCGCCAGACGAAGTGGCCGACGGGCGGCAGGTGGTAGGCATGGCCCAGCGTCACGAGCGGGTTGAGTTGGAAGTGGTTATCGTGCAGGCCGGAGGCGAGCTCGATCTCGCGATCGCGGTCGATGGCTTCGGTGCTGATCCAGGAAATGTCGGAGCGGTCGCCGGGTGCGATGGCGGTCAGCGCAGTGGGGAATGAGGCTTTGCGGATGACGCGGTCCTCCGTGGGGACGGTTTTAAGAATCTCGCCCAGCGCGAAGGCCTGGGCATCGGACATGGGGACGCCGATGGGGCCGGTGGTTGTGCCGTAGGTGGGGAGGAAGGCGGGCATGAGTTCCTCACCTACACAATCAAGCAAATAAACCTGCGGCGAAGCGTACCAGACTATTAAGGAAGTACAGAAAAACAGAAGCGAGGCGCAAATGCCAGATATTGATGCATTAAGAGCCAGCGTGGAATCCGTGTTGAAATTGATGCGACCGTTCGTAGATGCAGTGAGTGAAATTCCGACGTCAGAAGTAACCGGGTTTTTCCCCGTCGTAAAGAGAGCGATCGTATGTCGCCAGTTCGACTCCCTCGAAGCGATTACGCACTTGGTAGATCAAGGGCGCGGCTATGCCGCCGCTCCACTGCTACGGCCATCGTGCGAGGAGTTTATTTGGTTGAAGTACCTTCTCAAGGTTGATGCAGAACAAGCAGAACGTATCGTGCAATGCCTGGCTAGCGGGGAAGCGCTTCGACACTTGCGAGCGCAGAACGACTATGCAGGACAAACAGCGATGGAAACACTTGGACTCTTCCAATATCTGCAAGAAAGTGAACAAGCTGAACCAATGTTGCAAGAGAAGCTGAGAGCTCTGGATGTGTCGTTGGGTTGGAACAAGAAAGAAGAAAATCGGGGTCGATTGCCTAGTTTAGAATTCCTCGCAAAAAAGACCGACGAAAAAAGGGTCTACAACTTCATTTATCATGCTACGTCGCGGTTCGTGCACTTTAGTGTCGCGGAACTTTTGAGGCGCGCTTGGACTCAAAAAGATGGACTTTCGGTGAAGTCAATACACCTTCGAGATTATTGGAGTGCATTTTCACTTCAGCCGCGCGGGGATGCGGCCCCGCATGGCCTTATTGCTGGCTGAGTCACCGGCAGGGATCAGCTGTCGGTGTCGCCCGTACTCGTTGTCAGATAAATTTTACGATGAAGAGGACAGCGCTGCGCGGTCAATTTCTACAATTCGAACTCTTCGTGACAGCAAATCGGCATCGCTTCATCAACTTGCATCGAGTTGCGCTCGCCGCGCGAAGTTAAATACATCCACCGCGAGAAAAACCACGCTGGCTGCATTTCGCAATTGGCGCCTAACGTGCCTTAACAAAACGAGGAAGTGGTACTGGAGGAGAATGTGAAATAAGGAGACAATCGCCGCTCGCTGGAGCCACTGCTTTACGTTGAAGATGAAACGACGACTCTTAACCTATGTCAGGGTCCATGCGCAACGAAAGGTATTGAAACGATATCCCATTTCCAATCGATTTTGCCAAAGACCTTGTGGCCCGGGAGTGCATCCGCCGTGACAACACTCAAGTTACATTTGTGCTGAAGCACTCGAGACTGACCCTAGGCAATAGTTGTTGATTGCCTTGGTCCGACACGCGTCGATCGATGTGACCGAAGCAGGTTGCGCGTGGCAGTAGGAAATCCCACCGACCATCAATTCGTGACCCGGCTAAGGGGGGTGCCGCGTGGTTTTGGCTCACCAAGTTCATTCGGTGATAGGCCGTTCAACAATGCGTAAACTAAACCGTGATGCGTGATCTGACTCACCTGATCGAAGCCGCCGCCGGGGGGGATCGCCACGCCGCTGACCAGCTCCTCCCGCTCGTTTACGATGAGTTGCGGAAACTTGCTGCAGCGAAGATGGCCGCCGAGGCTCCTGGGCACACTCTCAACGCCACCGGCCTGGTCCACGAAGCCTACCTCCGTCTAGTGGCGAGCCCCAAACGTGAGTCCGGGGAGGTTTCATTCGATGGTCGCGGCCACTTCTTCGCCGCCGCGGCTGAAGCGATGCGGCGGATACTTATCGAGAACGCCCGGCGAAAGTCCCGGCATAAGCACGGCGGGCAAAATCACCGCGTCGAAATCGCCGACGTGGCGGCCCCGACACCCGATGAGCGCCTGCTCGCGCTTGATGAGGCGCTCACCCGGCTGGCGGCGGAAGACCCCGCGGTCGCCAAGGTCGTGAAATTGCGGCATTTCGGCGGCCTGAATCATGATCAAATCTCCGCCACACTCGGCATCACGGTCTACGAAGCCCGGCAAAAGTGGACCTATGCCCGGGCCTGGCTTCGCGATGCAGTGCGCGAGTAGTTTTTTTCGACAGCTTGCACCATTTTCGTCGCATTGATGGGTAGAGCCTAATGGAGCCCACCCATGCCAATCGATTCCAAGCGCGTGCAAGCAGTCTTTCTTGCAGCCGTCGAGCAGGCCGATCGCGCTGCGATCCTCGATCGCGAATGCGGCGATGATCTCGAATTGCGGCGGCGCGTCGAAGCACTGCTGAAGGCGAACGATGAGCCTGCCAGCTACCTGGATGAACCGGCCGTCGACTTGGCCAAACCCTCTGGCACCGTCGATTACGCCCCGATCTCCGAGAAGCCCGGTTCGATGATTGGGCCGTACAAGCTTAAGGAACAGATCGGCGAGGGTGGCTTCGGCCTCGTGTTCGTGGCCGAGCAACAGGAACCCGTCAAGCGCAAGGTCGCGCTCAAGGTCATCAAGCCGGGCATGGACACGCGCGAGGTCATGGCTCGGTTCACGGCCGAGCGGCAAGCGCTCGCGCTCATGGATCACCCGAACATTGCGCGGGTGCTGGATGCCGGGGCGACCGAATCTGGTCGGCCATACTTCGTCATGGAACTGGTGCGCGGCATTCCCATCACCGACTACTGCGATCAAAGTCAATTGTCGCCGCACGACCGGCTGGAGTTGTTCATCACTGTTTGCCAGGCCGTGCAGCACGCGCATCAAAAAGGCATAATCCACCGCGATATCAAGCCGTCGAATGTGCTCGTCACCTCGCACGATGGCAAGCCGGTGGCCAAGGTCATCGACTTTGGTATCGCCAAGGCGATCAATCAACAACTCACCGATCGGTCAATTTACACTAACTTCGCGCAGATGATCGGCACGCCGCTCTACATGAGTCCCGAGCAGGCCGAGATGAGCGGTCTGGACATCGACACCCGCTCGGACATCTATTCGCTGGGCGTGCTGTTGTACGAATTGCTTACGGGCACGACGCCGCTCGACAAGCAACGATTCGCCAAGGCGGCGTACGACGAGATTCGCCGGATGATCCGCGAGGACGAGCCACTGAAGCCCAGCACGCGCTTAAGCACCTCGGCGTCAATCGCATCCATCGCGGCCCAGCGGCACATCGAGCCGGCTAAGTTGTCGAAGCTCATGCGCGGCGACTTGGACTGGATCACGATGAAGGCACTGGAAAAAGACCGGACACGGCGGTACGAGACGGCCAGTGGCTTGGCGCGCGACATTCAGCGCTATTTGAGCGATGAGCCGGTGGAGGCATGTCCGCCGTCCTCGACGTACCGTTTGCGGAAGTTTGCGAGGAAGAACCGGGCCACTTTGACGACGGCGACGGCCATCGCGCTGCTCCTCGTCGTGGGGGTGACGGTCAGCACCTGGCAGGCAGTGAGGGCGACACGCTCGGAACAAGTCGCTATGGCCGCCCGCGACGCCGAAGCGGAACAGCGGCAACGCGCGGAAGCCAACGAACGCAAATCAATTGACGCCGCGACTGCCGAGAAACAAGCGAAGGAGGCAGCCCAGGCGCGGGAAGCCGAGACCAAGGCGGTGCTCGACTTCGTCGAGAACAAAGTCTTCGCGGCCGCCCGGCCCAAGGACCTGGACGGCGGTCAGGGTTACGAAGTGAAGCTGGCCGACGCCTTAAAAGCCGCTTTGCCGTTCGTCGAGAAAAGCTTCACCGACCAGCCGCTGATCGAGGGCCGCCTGCGTTTAACTTTGGGCACGTCATTTAGGTATCTGGGCCAAATCGACATTGCCGAACAGCAATTCCGCCGTGCCCGAGACCTGTTCACTACGAAGCTCGGCCCCGACCACCCCGACACGCTCACGAGCATGAACAACCTCGCGCGCAGCTACACCGACCTCGGCCGGCACCCGGAGTCGGTGGTGCTCAACGAGGAGACGCTCAAGCGACGCAAGGCCAGGCTCGGCCCCGACCACCCCGACACGCTCACGAGCATGGCCAATCTCGCCACCGTCTACGGTTACCTCGGCCGGTACCCGGAGCAGATCGTGCTCAACGAGGAGACGCTCAAGCGACGCAAGGCCAGGCTCGGCCCCGACCACCCCGACACGCTCACAAGCATGTTCCACGTCGCCGGCGGCTACCTCACGCGCGGCCGGGTCCCGGAGGCGCTGGCGCTGTTCGAGGAGACGCTCAAGCTGATGAAGGCCAGGCTTGGCCCCGACCACATCGAAACACTCAGGTGCACGACCAACGTCGCCGACTGCTACTCCTTCCTTGGCCGGCACCCGGAGGCACTGGCGATGCGCGAGGAGCTGCTCAAGCAGTTTAAGGCTAAGGAGGGCCCCGACCACCACGACACGCTCACGATCATGAGGCTCCTCGCCAACAGCTATGCCGTCCTTGGCCGGCACCCGGAGGCGCTGGCGATGCGCGAGGAGGCGTTCAAGTTGGCGAACGTTAAGCTCGGCCCCGACCACCGCGAGACGCTCATGAGCATGTGCAACCTCGCCGACAGCTACTTCAGGCTCGGCCGGCAAACGGAGGCGCTGGCTCTGCGTGAGGAGGCGCTCAAGCAGTTCAAGGCCACGCTCGGCCCCGACCACCCCCAAACGCTGTCGAACATGAACGGCCTCGCCAGCAGGTACGCCGACCTCGGCCGGCACCGGGAGGCGCTCGCGCTGTACATCGAGGCACTCAACCTGTGGAAGGCCAGGCTCGGCGCAGATCATCCCGGCACAGTGGACACCATTTATGAAATTGCTTGCGTGCAAGCGCTGATGATCGCCAAGGCCGAGGACCGCAAGAAACAAGCGGACGTGGCTATGGACTGGATCCAGCAAGTCGTCGCCGCCGGCTTCAAAGATGTCGCCCACATGAAGAAGGACACCGACCTCGACCCGCTGCGCGACCGCGAGGACTTCAAGAAGCTGATCGCGGAGTTGGAGGCAGCTGTGGCTGAGAAGAAACCGGGGGCAGAGAAGAAGCCGTAGCGTCAGTTGCAGCGAGAGTATTGGAATCGAATCAGCACACGTCCTTTGCCATCCTAATCCCTGTACCGGTCGGGCCAACCCTGCAGTCGGTTTGTGCGCTCAGGTCCGACACACCGCGGTCGATGTGACCGAAGCGCGCATCCAAATATAGGCAGACCATTCATAACGGGCGCTGTTGCATTGGCGACGAGATCGACGTCTATACGCCTGAGGTTAGCCATCGCGATCTAGCTCGGTTTGGTAAATAGCTTTTCTTCGAGCTTCTTTTCGGCCTTCATGTCAAATATTTCCGATTCAACGCGCTTGTCGCCATCTCGTTTCATCAAGAGCTTCGTCGGCAACTTGGCGCCCTCGTTCCGCTGGTAGTCCTTGTAGAACGATTCGAACAATACTTCCTTTCCACCCAAGTCCTTGGCTGTACCGCGGTATTCGCTCTTGACCAGCAATGCGGTTTGTTTGTCGAAAAAGAGTATGACATCAGCATGGCCCGCGCGTGACACTTTGACTACTTCGACAGCGCGACCTTCTACCTCGCTCGCCGGCTGTGTACCCAACTTGAACCCTGAGTCCTTTTGCAGGGGCAGAAGAGTTGTCACCCAGCCGAAATAATTATTCGCCTTCTGCTCGGCAAATACGTCTCTGCTTAACTCTTCGGCCTTGCCTTGGGTTTCGGTCCAGCCTTTGTCACCATCCAGAACGAGGGTGAACGCGCCTTCCGCCTCCATCCGGAAACGGTCGGGCCACTGAACCGCATATTTGGCGGTGAAAGGAATGCTTCGACCTTGGGCATAATATGTACCCTTCTGTTTGAACGTCGTTGTGTTGAACTTGGCGAGCTTTTCAGTGCCTCCTGCGGCTTCAATGGCTTTGTCCACAACGGCCCGTGCGTCGGCAGAATTGTCAGCGCGTGCGGCGCTAAGCTGCATGATGAATGCCAGTGCCAATGATAGATACTCGATTCTTCGCATGCTCGTTCTCCTCATGAAATGGGAAAAAACCGTCCCTAAGCCCGCGGGACTGATATCTCGCAGGTTTGAGCTCTCGATGTAATCGTTTGGAAGGTGCGGAGGTACTCCGCGTCATTCCGCCATGCGGCGTTTCAACCCGAATGCGATACCAGCCGGATCGTGCAGAATGGCCATCTCGTCGCCATCAGGCAGTTTCTGCGGCGGAATAATAATCTTGCCCCCGAGTGCGACGACTTTTTGGGCGGTGGCCGCCACGTCGTCCACCTCAATGAAAAGTTGAATGAAGTCGGGGCCGCCGGGAGGTGCCGGCCAAATCCCCCCGTCGATGCCATGCTCCGAGCCGGTGTCTACGATACGATATCCCAGCGCGTTGTTCGCGTTGATCTCCCAGCCGAATAGTTGCGAATAAAAGGCGTGCAACTCTTCGGGTTTTTTGGTCACGATCTGCCAAGCGGTCACTGGTTGTCCCATGATCCTTCTCCATGAGTGATTCGACGCGTGAGTGGAACAAAGGTGATCTCAAGTTGGTAAAGGTCCTCGGCCGGTTCGCCTTCGCGAAGCAAGGCCAGCAAGTCACGGCGGAAGCGATCAATCTTCTCAACAAATTCTCCCGCTCGACCGGCGGACACTGCGAGCGTCGTTGTGCTGTAAGCACACTGCCGAGCTTTGGGGTCACCGAAGGCCTCCAACAGTCGGGCACGGGACTGATCAATGAAACTCTGTAGGGCCGCGCGCGTGAACCCACGAACTGACGCAGTCGAGTCGCCGGTCCGATCGGTCCAACAATCTGGCTCGTCCATTGAAAGTAATCCCAAGCGTAACAGCCGTTGCAGCGCAACGTTGACTTCATCGATGCTCAGACCGAGCACCCGCGCGACCCACCGCACATCTGGTCGGAAATCCTGAAGCCGAAGGACCTCCAAGATCGCGTAATGATGCCATTCACTGGCAAGGCTGCTGTATCAGTCGCGAGCCGCCGCACCTCGATCAGGCTTTCATCCGATGCACCTTGGTTGTCCGCCTCGGCACGGGTAAATTCAACGATCGAGCCCTCATCGAGTCCGAGTTTGACTCCGCATCGCCGAATTGTACGGGCAGTAAACCTGCGTTTGCCGCGCAGTAACTGCGACAAAGTCGAATGATCTAGTTCCAAAAACCGGGCGAATGCGCGGAGTGAGTATTGAGCGCTGCGAGCACATTGGCGGGCCAGTTCGGCCTGCAAAAAGCCTCGGAAACTCGTGGGCGGTCGAATCGGGTCTAGTTGATTTGTTTTTACAGTGAGACTCTAATTGCGTGCGGCACTGGAAACAAGCCGCTGCTCCAAGTTGTGGGGCAATCGTCTGCCCCACATCTGCCAGTTGGACCCTCTGTTCTTTTTGAGGCCGTGGAAAGAGTTTCCTTTTTGGCGCGATCACGCGTCGGACAGTTCGGTGATAAAAGAGTGGTATGATCCACCGAATTCGGTTTTGGAGCGCGCTTGTTGCGATCGGTGGTGTGATTTGCCAAGACAACAATCTCCCGCCTGAGTAGATCGACTATTCGTTGGCGTGAGCCCGGGGGCCATCATTAATGTTCGTGCACTCAGGAGTTTCATCGTGAAATCAAAAAAGGCTGCGTCGCTCAAAGATGGTTCAAAATGCAGAGTCATCGGGGGAACTCATGCCGGAAAATCTGGCAACGTCACCGATATCAGGACTAGTAAGACAGGCCATATCACTATCACCGTCGTGCAGTCGAATGGCGTCCGCTTCAAGACGCTGGCCAAGAATGTTCAAGTTGAAGGAAGGACCTCCAAACCAAGTGCAGCACTTAATGGCGGAGCACGGGGTCGTACGACCCATGGTCCCCGACGCGCCTAACGGTATCGTTTAGCCACGAGGGGTTCCCGATGTTTCATCCAGACCGGCGGTACATTCTCGTCCCGGCTTCCGCAGCGCGTCAAATACCCATCGATCGCAGCCAATTCCGCAACAATTGCAGATTAAGCTTTCAGGGTGGGCCAGCAAACTGGTGCTGATCGTCAGGACCTGATCCCGGTTTATAGCCTAGAGCCGATTTCTACTGCGAGGCGCACTACATCAACAACCGACCGCGCTTCGCTGGCCCCCGATGCCCGGCCCTCGACAACTGCTCGAACGTGCCCAACGATCAATGTGTGCGGACCATACATTCTTGCACAGGACACGCAGGTCATTGCAAACGCACTTTCGGTGTCTTAGGTTGACGTCCGCGGAAACACACTATTGCCCATCTCTGAAATGCCTCTATCGAGGGGCGACATTCATCCGAGAAGGGTATGCACCATGTTCAGCCGCGTGCTTCACAACTGGTTCCGGTTCCTCACTCCCGCGCGGACGACCCGCCCGTGTTCCAGAAATCTCAGGCCGCGACTGGAGCAGCTTGAAGTTCGCCTGGTGCCTACCGCCGGCGTCCCGGTACCAGACCACGTGGTAATCGTGATGGAGGAAAACCATTCCTTCAATGAAATCCTGGGCGCCGGTTCGCCTGCTACCTATATCAGGTCGCTGGCCAACGATCCTTACGGGGCCACATTCACGCAATCGTTTGCAATCGAACATCCAAGCCAGCCTAATTACCTCGATCTGTTTGCCGGCGGCAATCAGGGAGTCGTCAACGACAGTCTGCCACCCAATTTGCCGTTCACGACAGCGAATCTTGGTGCCGAAATGCTCAGCAACGGGCGAACTTTTACTGGGTATTCCGAGGATCTCCCCGCCGTCGGTGCCGACGTCGAGATTTCGGGGGCTTATGCCCGTAAACATAACCCCTGGGTAAATTGGCAGGGCGCCGGCCTTAATGGCATCCCGGCCGCGTCCAATCAACCCCTCACCAGTTTCGCTACCGATTTCGCGAACTTGCCCACGCTATCATTCGTCATCCCCAACCTGGATAACGACATGCATAACGGGGCCAGTCCGGCGACAATAGTCAGGGGCGATACGTGGCTGCAGTCGCATCTCGATAACTACGCCCAATGGGCCAAGACGCACAACAGTTTGCTAATCGTCACTTTCGATGAAGACGATTCGTCTCAGGCCAATCACATCGGCACGCTTTTTTTCGGGCCGATGGTCCAGCATGGCAGCTACAGCGAACAGGTCGACCATTATCGAGTGCTGCGAACGCTTGAGGATATGTACAACCTCACTCACGCGGGAAACAGCGCCGCCCGAACACCCATCACTGACAGTTGGAAGGCAAGCGTGCCCAGCGTGCCGACGTACTATTCGACCGGCGCTGGCGCCGGTGGCGGACCGAAGGTCAACGTCTTCTATGGCGATGGTATCCTGCGCTCCTCGTTCTTTGCCTATGACCCAAAATTCGCCGGCGGCGTTCGTGTCGCGACGGGTGATGTCAATAACGACGGAGCCCCGGACATTATCACGGCGCCCGGCGCAGGGGGCGGCCCCCATATCCGCATTTTCAGCGGCGCAGACCCGACGGGCCATACCTTGCTCGGCGAGTTCTTTGCCTACGGCGCGTCCTTCGGCGGCGGCGTCTTCGTGGCGGCCGGCGACGTCAACGGTGACGGCTTCGCCGACATCATCACAGGTGCGGGTGCCGGCGGGGGTCCTCACGTCCGCGTATTCAGCGGCGCCGACCCGACCGGCCAGACAGTCCTCACCGAGTTCTACGCTTACGACGCGCATTTTATCGGCGGCGTGACCGTTGCCGGTGGCGACGTCAATGGCGATGGGAAGGCGGACATCATCACGGGCGCGGGGCCCGGGGGTGGTCCCCACGTCAAAGTGATTAGCGGCAAGGACGGCTCTTTACTGCAGAGCTTTTTTGCCTATGGCGCCAGCTTCACCGGCGGCGTCACCGTAGCCGCCGGCGACCTCGTCGGCGACAGCAAGGCCGAGATCATTACGGGGACCGCATCCAGGGGCGGACCCCATGTTCGCTCATTTGACGGCATCACCCTCACAGTCGTCCGTGAGTTCTTCGCCTTTTCGGCTTCTTTCACCAACGGTGTAACGGTCGGAGTGTCCGACATCAACAACAACGGCAAGGTCGACTTCCTCGTCGGCTCCGGTCCAGGTAAACCCGGAGACGATTCGGGGAGTCACTTGACAGTGATTGATCCACAGGGCAACAGATTCTATGACTTCAGGCCATACGCCGATTTCCAAGGCGGCGTGTGGGTCGGCTGACGGGCAAAACAAGGTGGGCTCAGATTCGCTCCCGACGTCCGCGCCGGCCTCGACGCCGCAGGAAATGGCCCGGTTTTCTGTTTCCCTTGGCCGCGTGTCGGCCCAGTTACGCATGACTCGTGCATCAATTCAAACGCCTCGTCGCGTGAAATCCAACCCCACGGGCTGACCGCGAACGCCTTATCGACACGGCTGGCGACGACCTACAAGAGTTTCACGATCGACAGCCGGTCACCTTGAACTCGAGCAGCTCGATTCGTGACTCGATTAGGCGACGCCGATAGAGACCGTGAAGGAAATGTTACGACCGCTGCCAGCCGGGAGTTTGTTCGCAACACCGGTCGGGCCGCCCGTGGGCAACGTGCGGAACAATTCGGCGGAGCTGATTCTGCCCGTTGGTTAGTCAAGCTTCGAGCTAGGAACTACAAAGGCGGATCAATCTGGCTGAGCATTGCACTGGGCGGTCTTGACCGATAATATCCGAGCGGCACCTGAAGCCCTTGCACGCCTCGGCCCCACACACCGCGGTCGATGTGACCGAAGCCCGCAACGAACACGAGTCTCCATTGCCGGACGTGTTTTCCGGATGCCAAGCGCCAGCGACCCCACATCACGGTGAGCCGGAGATATTCTGGCGGAAGCGCAAATAATCATTCTGATCAACGTCACCGCTGTTGTCGAAATCGAAAACGGTGCTCGGGCCGCCGGAGAGCGCATTGCGAAAGACCAAGTAATCATTTTGATCGACGGCCGCGTCGCCATTCTGGTCGCCATAGAAACGGAAGAACTTGTTCGCTGTCGAGCCGGTGACCGCATAATCGCCGCCTGGGATGCCATCGTTGTTGCCATCCAGTGCGCCGGCGGCGCCCGTCACCTGGGCTGCTCCCATGATGAAGTTATAAATGCCATCGACGAGCGAACCTGCCGATTCCGTTAACGCGCCGGAAAATGTGATCGTGACTGAACTCGCTGGCCCGCTCGCAGGATTGGCCGCTAGCACCACCTCACCCTGAGTGCCACCAGTGCCCGTCCGATTTACGGTCATCGCCGAGGCCACGTCGGGCGTGAAGTTGACGGCTTCCGAGAAAGTTACGACGATCTGCTTCACGAGTGAACGTTGATTCGTCCCATCACCGAACACGACGCCGGTGACCGTCGGTGGGGCCGCCACAACAATGGTTTTCAAATAATCGGTGTACCCTGCGTCTTTATCTTCCACACGCATGCGCACCGTGTAATTCCCCGGTGTGGCATAGGCGTGGTTGGCCGAATTATTGGACGATTGAACGATGTCGAAATTACCGTCGTTGGTCCAATCAAAACTATAAGCGTACCCCGCCGCCGCATCGACTGGCGATGGATCGGTCACGCCAGTGATCGACGCCGTGACCTGAGAATTGGGCAGGGCCACCGAGGGGTACGATGCGGTACCCGTCGGCGCGACATTGGTGACGTTGAGCGGAAATGTCGTGGTGGCTATCCCGCCCTGCGAGTTGGTCGCCGTCACCGTCACAGTTTGTGAGTTACTAGGTCCGTCCTGTGTTGAATAGGTCCAGGACCAGGTGCCGAGCGAGTTGTTCTGCGTGACCGTCCCGACAGAGGCCGTCAGCGTGACGGCGTTGTTGCCGAGCGAATCGCTGAAAGTACCGGTGTTGTTGGCCGTCGATCCTTCATTCACGGTGACGGAAGGGCTATCGTGACTGATGGCGGACGGAACTGTGGCGACGACGCCGCTGACAACCAAATCATTCCCCGCAGTATCGTAAACGTACCACGCACCGCCCGTATTCGTGGATCCGTAAGGGACAATTCGAAAATTCACTGCCGTCCCGGCCGCGATGTTTTGCAGGGCAACTGTCCCAGCCAGGTTAAGTTGAGCCATCGCAGCGCCAGTCGTACTGGTACTGGAGAACTCCGAAGTCACGTCGGCGATGGTGACCCATGAGCCGCCGGCCAATTGGTATTGCCACAACCCGTCGGGTGGGCCCGAGCTGCTGCGGCGATAATACAGATCGATCGACGAAAGCGAGAGTGTGTGCCCGGGATCGACCGTCATGCCGAAGGTTGCGATTGCCGAACCGCTGACTCCTAATGCCGATGTCGTGGCCCAGCCATTGCCGCCCCAGGCGTTGCCGGCGGCCGTGTTGATGGTGGTTACACCGCTGCCGCGCGTCAGTCCAGTGGAGTTCGTCAAACCGTTGGCGACCTGGCTGGCACCGAGTCCCTGAGAGCCATAGTTCGTTTGCCCGTTGACATCCCACGCCAACGCCACTCCGCTGGCAGCGGGATTTGTGACCGCCAAAGTCGTGGTCGCCGAGTTGGTGGTTCCGACGGTATCAGACGCGAGCGCGTAGTACGTGTAATTCCCGGCGGTCAACCCGGTGGTCGATGTCGCCAAAGTCCAGGTGGTGCCGGCCTGACTTCCCGTGCCGAGTAGCGTGTCGGTTGCAGTTTGCAGCCCACTGGTGCCATTGCTCTCTCGGTAAAACTTGACTGACGAGATCGTTCCTCCGGTCTCAGTTACATTCGCGGCCGTCAGCGTCGTCGAATTCCCGATGGTGACCGAAACAGGATTCAAGGTGAATGAGCCGATTGCCGGCGTCGGCGTACCGGAGGTCACTGTCAAATTCGCGGATGATGCGGGGCTTGATGTGCTTGCGGAGTCCGTCGCCACGGCGTAATAAGCGTAGTTTCCGGCGGTCAATCCCGTGGTGGATGTCGCGAAAGTCCATGTCGTCCCGCTCTGGGTCCCGGTGCCCAGCAGCGTGTCGCTTCCGATTTGCAATCCGCTGGAGCCATTGCTTTCCCGATAAAACTTGACCGATGCGATCGTTCCGCCCGTCTCCGTCACGTTGCTCGCCGTGAGAGTCGTTGACGTGCCCGCGGCAACGCTGCTTGGGCTCAGCGAGAACGATCCGATTGTCGGCGTGGCCTGCCCGTGTTGATACACCAACTTGAAACTGGAGTAATGATCGCCAGTGAAATAGACGTCACTCAGCGTATCCAGCAAAATTCGCATGGGGCCGGGGGAGGAAAACTGGCTGCTAAAGTTGTGATCTGTTCCCGTCGAAGGGCTGACAACAAATTCGTACCAACTGCCGTTCGGCAACAGCCCATTGTTGTTGCTGTAAACGCTGCCGTCGTGGGCATCGAACGGCGTCCCATTGGCGCGAATGCGGTTCAGAGTGTTGGTGACGTCGAGAGGTCCGGTGTAAACGGTCGTGCCGAAGTTCACCACCGACACGTTCGAAATCGGACCGGCCGAATTCGGCACCGCCCCGATCGCAGGCCCAATTGCATTCCAATTGCTAAACGTGAACGGCTCGAACACCTCGGAAGACGAAATCTGGAATCCTTGCAACGACGCGCTCGCTCCGCTTCGCCCCACATCGTCGGCCGTGGACAGTTTGGGATCAGCGGCCAGATCAATGACTAATACATTGACGATCGGGCTGCCGCGCCCCGTGACCAAGTCAAAGCCCGGCTCCGCAGCGAACCCATTATCCCCGCTGGTCACATCCTCGAAGTCGGTCGAGGAAAGCGAATACAGTCTCGGTAGCGTTCCGTCCCGACCATCAAGGCTTTCGAACCCATCGGCCGCCCGGCCTTGATCGGCAAGCGCGATGATCCCGGCCCACAGCGGCGTCGTCAGGCTAGTGCCGCCGATGTGTTGCCACGGGCTGTCGCTGCCGTTGTCGTAGGAATCGTAAATTGACACGGTGCCGTCGGGTGCGGCATCGATCGCGACGTCCGGCACGGCTCGCGCGATTCGACTCTGCTTCACCACGCCACGTTGGTAGTTGGGTTGAGCGGAATATTGGCTGAGTCCGCCGCCCGACCCGCCCAGACGGTCGCTGTTTGTGCCCGCGCCCCAACCGCCTTCGACCCATTGGTCCGCGACGTGAGTCAATGTGGTACCGCCGACACTCACGACATTCGGCGACGCAGCCGGGTATTGAACGGTGGCTCCGCTGTCGCCCACGGCCGCCAAAAACGTAACTCCGATATGTCCCGCCGGGGTGGTGAAGAGAAAGTCGTTGGCCGCATCCGTCGCCGATTCACGACGACCCCAGCTCATCGACACGACACTGACGCCGGGCAGATTTCGCGCCGTATCGACTGCGGTGAACAAGTCGGCCTCGCTGGCCGAATTGGCTTCGACCACGATGAGGCCCGCACGCGGAGCGGCCACATGCGCCCATTCGACATCCAGCGCGATTTCTGCGCCCCAGCCGCCACGGACATCGGGCCGAGGCAGTGACTCGCCGCCGACCTGGTTAATCCGCCGCAAGCTGGTTGGGTCTGGCAAGCCGTAGTAGGCGTCGAACGCTGCGACATCGCTGACCAAATTGGGCTCGTCGTAGGCGGCGACGATGGCGATCGTTTGTCCCGAGCCGTCGCCCACCTGTCGCCCGAATGACACTGCATCCATGCCGTAGGCGTGGCGTAGCATCGCCGGCGTGAAGCCCGTGGAGTCAAACCCCTCGACCGCGGCCAGCGCGGGAACAACACGATCCTCCAGGATCAAAGTTTCCAAGCGAGCCTGGCGCTTTTTCCGCAATTTAGATTTCATCAGTGGCCAAATGGTCAGGGCGATAACTGGAGGCCGACTTCTTCGACCTGCGATCGGCGGGCCATCAGGATGTTAGAGGCTGGCTGAAAGGGCTTTCGGATTATCTTATCTGCCGTTTGGGCAAACAACAATCCGCTTACTGCGTAATGGAGTAGCAGCGCCTTAGACGAGCAACTGCGGTAGTGCTGAGGATGCGTGAACATAGCAAAGCGACAAGAGAACCAATGGACTTAATGCCCTGAACGATCGTTTCAGGCATGAGCTGATTGGACCAGGAAGAACAAGTTGGACGCACAAGCCTAAAGCGACTGGAACAACAACACAAGCGCAAAGAACTGCCGCCGACCCACTGCCCTGCAGGTCTGTCAGCGGCGGAGTACTTCGTAGGAATGGCACGACAACATGGAGAAACCACGGTGTCGATAGCGGGCTAAGAAGTGTGGAACCCAGTAACAGGCCCAGGCTCAGAGGCAAATCACCCCTTTGACTTTGCGCCCACGCTGTCGACGATGCCGCCACCGGCATTGCTGCCACGACAGACAATCCTAGAAGAAGTTCTTGAGCTTCTCGTTGATTGTGCCAGCATTGGAGAACCAAGGCCACACAATAGAGACTTGCGATCGGTGCGAGCACGTTGCCAATAATCCCGACGAAAACCACTAGCGGTCGTCGCACAAGCTGGTTGATTTCTCGCCGCGGACAATTCACCCCGGCACAAAAGAGCAAGGTGGCCAACAGAGCCATAGGCATCGATACGTGAAACGCCATACCACCGCGACCGATGTCCAAACTCAAAGCTTTTGCTGAAACTCCGGGCCCCGGGCAAACCGCTGCTAGCAGATACGATGCGCCCAGCATTAACAGCAAATATTTGCGACACAACGTCAAACACCAGTCAAGGTTGAGTGCCTTCATTGACAGTTTTGCCTCCTTCGAAGACGCCGTTCGGTCCCAAGGAAGTTACATCCGGGGTCTGAGTTGACGCTGAACGGGAGATAAATTCCGGCTTATTTTCAGTTCACGATGGGTTCATGTGTGTAACGTACCTTGCGGTGTGCCGTTGCGAATGTGCGTTAACGGCAATGGGATTTCTCAGGGAGCTCGAACATGCGTCCGCTCACCATGGTTGCCTCGACTGTTATTTTGGCGTGCTGGATCGGAAACATTCGCGCCGACGAGGAAAAAGTTCCTCTAGACAAACTCCCCAAGGCTGTCGCCGAAACTGTCAAGAAACGATTCCCCAAGGCCGAGCAAATCGAAGCATCCAAAGAGACTGAAAATGGCAAGACGGAATACGAGGTGACGATCAAGGATAGCGGAAAAAAAATTGATGTTACGGTAGCTCCGGACGGGACGTTGCTGGGCATTGAGAAAGAGATTGCCGTGAAAGATCTACCCAAGTCTGTCACCGCTGGAATCGAATCTAAGTACTCCAAGGCCACTCTTAAATCCGCCGAAGAGGTTATGAAGGTCAAGGATGGCAAAGAGAAGCTGGAATACTACGAGGTCATCATCGAGACCGCTGACAAGAAGACGCTCGAAATCGAAATCCAAGCCGATGGAAAAATCAAGAAAACTCAAGAAAAGACTAACAAGAAGGACTAGTAACACGTCTCGTGTTGACTTTGACCAAGGTCGCTGTCCGCCACCTGCGCGGTTTCGCCAATGATGGTTGGTTAAGCCGCGCGGAACGCCTTTCTATTAAGATAATGATCTTGCCGCTTTGGATCTTTGAACTGCGATGGTTTTGACATGAGTGTCCGCGTTCTGATCGTGGAAGACGAAGTCGCCATTGCCGACTATTTGGTCCGGGGTTTGCGCGAAGAAGGGTTTAGCGTCGAACGAGCGGCAGATGGCGAGGACGGCTGGCACCACCTTAAGACATCTCCGTGGGATGTTGTTCTTTTGGATTGGTGGCTGCCGGGCACGGATGGGCTAACGCTTTTGCGCCGATTTCGCCACAACAACTCAACAACGCCGGTACTAATGCTCACCGCCCGCGATGCCATTACCGAACGAGTGCGGGGACTCGATACCGGGGCGAACGACTATCTTTGCAAACCATTTGCATTTGAGGAGCTGCTTGCGCGCATTCGTGCCCTGACTCGAATCCCGCGACACGGCATTAATACCCAGATTACGCATTGCGATGTGTCGCTCGATCTCGTGACTCACCGGGCACAGCGCGGTACGGCAACACTTGACTTGACCGCAAAGGAGCATGCATTACTCGTCTTTTTCCTACGCCATCCCCAAGAGGTGCTTTCCCGAACTCGCATCTACGAAAATGTCTGGGACGAGCGTTACGATGGACTCTCCAACACCCTGGAAGTCCACGTAATGGAATTGCGGCGAAAGCTCGAAGCGCACGGACCACGGATGATCCATACGCTTCGAAATCGTGGTTATGTCTTTGGCGAGCTGGCGGAGTCTTGAGGTGAAGTTGCAGAACCGGCTGACGCTGTTTTTCACGCTCACGCTTTTGCTTGTGTTGGGAGGATTTTCGCTCACCTTGTATTTGTTGGCCCGTGCTCACCTGTCGCGCCAAATGCAGACCCAGCTCGACTCCGCCTTAGATACATTGGTGGCTGCCGCAGAATTGAAGCAAGATGGTGTCGAATGGGAGCCGGCCGAACGCCGGTTGGACTTCAGCGCCGAAGGATGCGGCGAAGCCCTCGTTTGGCAAGTTGCTGATTTGAATGGCAAGATCATTGACATATCGGGGCCAGCCCGAGATACCGGATCGCAGAATCGAGCCGCGCTGCCGGCCGGCAATTGGCAAGTCGCCCAGCGCGACATTCGTCCGAATGCCAGCTTGCCGAACGATTCGAACCCCCCCGAGGCCAGTGACAGGACTGCGACGTTCCATTCCGGCCTTCGGGTCACGGTAGGTCTACCTTTAGCGCCGATGCAGGCGTCGTTGTCCAAACTAGCAATCACGTTATCCAGCGTATCTAGCGCCGTATTCTTGCTATCGCTCATGGCAACACGATGGGTCTGCATGCGCGGACTGGCTCCGCTTCGTGCTATGGCGTCGGCCGCCCGTGAAATGGATTCGGTCGACTTGTCTGAGCGCCTGCCGGTAGTGCATTCGCAGGACGAAGTTGGCGATCTAGCCGGATCTTTTAACGGCCTATTGAACCGTCTCCAAGAATCATTTGAGAGGCAGCGCCGCTTTACCGGGGATGCGTCGCACCAGTTGCGAACCCCTTTGGCAGCGATATTAGGACAAATCGAAGTCGCGCAAAGGCGTGACCGATCGATCCCGGAATACCAGCAAACCCTCCAATCCGTCTTCTTACAGGCGTCCCACTTGCACCAAGTGGTCGAAGCCCTCTTGTTCTTGGCGCGCTCCGATTGTGATGCGCAACAACTTCCCGTCGAGCCAATCGAACTCACAACCTGGCTGAATCAGTATTTCGATTCATGGAAGACTCATCCTCGCTGGCGGGATTTTCGAACCCAATTGGGAAGTGATTTAGGTCGCATCTTTGGGCAACCCGTGTTGCTAGGCGAATTGCTCAACATTCTTTTGGATAATGCCTGTCGTTACAGCCGTACCGGCACGTTCATCCATCTTCGTGCAGAACGCAATGACGGTGGCGTCCGCGTCGACATTACTGATCAAGGTCCTGGCATTACTGTCTCGGACGCACCCCGCGTATTTGATCCGTTCTCCCGTTTGCAAAATGGGAACAAAACAAGCAAAGAGGGGGCCGGCCTTGGCCTTTCGATCGCAGCGCGTTTAGCCAAGGTGCTGGGCGGGTCATTGAGCGTAGCAAGCGCATTGGGCGAAGGCAGTACGTTTAGTCTTTACCTCCCGAGTGAGTTGGCGTCGACGCCCCTAACCATTTGAACATGCCTGCCGGATGTCCGTTTCAATGATTGGGCGACATTGGGGCGGCTCCGGCAGGCTTTTTTATTTTTGAAATCGTAGGCGAGGTTTTGTGTGGGAATACAGTTTGACTGGAAATACGAATCCGCTCGTTCAGTTTGCCAGAGCCTGCATAAGCCCTGGCTTTGGCAGTAACGTCGCGCAGCGGCAGGACTTGGGGAGAACGCCCTCGGAATCTACGCCGTACATTTGTGTTCTGGTCTAATATCGAAGCCCGCTATAGCATGCCCGTGTTCGACTCTGACTCTTAAGGTGCCTATGCCAAAACTCACTTGGGTGCTGTTCTTCGTTTCGGCCACCGTAACGGCGGCGGCCGACCCGGCGCCGAGTTATCGTCTTTTGAAGACTGTTCCGGTGACGGGAGACGGCGGTTGGGATTATGTGGCAGTGGATGAAACTGCCCGGCGGGTTTATGTTTCGCACGGCACACAGGTGGTTGTGCTGGATGCTGATACGTGCGAAGTGAAAGGCCAGATTGGTGACGGCGCGGGCATTCATGGAATCGCCATCGCGCAAAAACTCAACCGGGGTTTTGTCAGCAACGGTCGCTCCAATTTGGTGAACATTTTTGACCTCACAACGCTCAAGAACTTAGGAACAGTCCCGACTGGCAAAAACCCCGATTGCATCATCTTCGATGGAGCGACTGGGCGAGTCTTTGCGTTCAACGGTCGGTCGGAAAATTTGACAGTTATTGACGCCGCCGAAGGCAAAGCCGTCGAAACGATTGAGCTGGGGGGACAACCTGAGTTCGCCGCAGCCGATGGGGCCGGTCATGTTTTCGTCAATTTGGAAGACAAAGAAGAAGTGCTCAAGCTGGATGCACGAAATCTCAAGGTGCTCGAACGGTGGCCGATCGCACCCGCGAAGACGCCTGTGAGTATGGCGATTGATGCCAAGAATCATCGCCTCTTCGTCGGTTGCCGAAGCAAACAGATGGTAATTTTCAATTCGGATACCGGCAAAGTTGTATCCACAGTGCCGATCGGTGGACGCGTGGATGCGAGCGCCTACGATCCGGAGCTCCATCTTATTTTCAGTTCATGCGGCGACGGCACCGTATCGGTGATTCGGCAGGACTCCCCGGACGCCTATACCGCCCTTGAACCCATCAAAACGAAAACGGGGGCCAGAACCATGGGAATGGACCCGAAGACTCACAGGCTGTTTTTGCCGTGCGCCGATTTTAAGCCGGCCGAAGGTTCAGCTCGGCCGGCCATGGTGCCCGGGACGTTTGCCGTCCTGGTATTTGAGAAGTCGTGAAGATTCGCAAGCCATCGGCCCGTTGGCGAAGCCACTATGTGAAAGAGCAAAGTAGTTAAATTGGCAGGGCCCACATTGGTTCGACCAAGATACTTGACAAAACTTGCAGTCTGGCTAACGCATCCCAACCCGCCTGATGGCCCTTGTAAAGGTATTTTTGGACCACGTCAACGGACCGTTACGCACGTGATTGGTGGTGGGTTTCTGACTGCGAAGTATACGATATCACACTCTGAATTGTGCGTTAGCGATTGGCCGCGCACGATTATTGCTTGGTCGGTGTACTGTTTGATGCGCGCTCCGGTCCGACACACCGACGGTAGACCTTCCAACACTTCGAAGGGTTATTGGTTTGCATTGTGCGAGCATTAAGGCCGAATAGCGTGACTTCCTGGGTTAAGACATTTTGCAGCGTCAAGGATGGCGACAATACTAGCCTTGATTGCCCAAGGGAGATTTTCCCATTCTCCAATGACTCGGTTTAGATCACATGAATTCGTCGACACGGCAATGTTCGGCACCTCTGTGGGCACCGTGGATGCATCGCCCAGACGTAAACGTGTACCGTCGTCGATAGTTGGGGATTTTGAGCACCGGACTGTCGATCCGGTGGTTGCGGGTTCGAATCCCGTCGCCCTCGCTGAAGTGTAGTAACGAGTTGCGTCAAATCTCTTTCTTTCGTACACATGGGTGTACGAGATTTAGACCTCGGGACGCCGGTCAAAGCAATCCCCGAGGCCTTGCGAGCCTTCCGGCCCGTCGTTCCGGAGGGTTCAACTTGCCACATTTTCCAAAGCCGTTCTTCAAGCCGAGTCGCGCTCGCGAATACGCGCAGATTGGCGACAGGACTATTTAGGCCGTCGTGTGTCAGGCTCGGTACTCGTCCAGCGCGTCGGCGGGAATCAGGCCACGGCCACGGCCCAGGTCGATGCGTTCGTGGCGGAGTTTGCGCGCGGCGAGCAGAGCGTAGACGAGGCTCGTGCTGATGCCGAGCTCGTTGGCGGCCTCGGGGACGGTGTAGCGCTTCATGGTGAATCTCTGTGAACGCTGCGAACGGGCGAATCAGAAGAAATCAAAACAGAAGTGGTTGAAAAAGCGAAAGGCGGGAGTCTAGAGACTGACGCTGGAGTTGGGCAGATATCCGGCGCAGGTTGGGAATGCGCGCATTGTCTGCCGGCGCAATCTATCTCCAGAGGTTGAGATCGACTGTGGGCTATATCCCAAATGCTGGTAATAAGATAATGCTGGGTGGCGTAAGTGGGCGCAGTGCATTGTTGGCGCAGGCTAACTAATCAATGGTTCGGCGGTAGGGGTCATCCAGCAAACACAACGGAGGCCTGGCATGAACAAATTCGTACATGTGCTTTCCTGGCTCGCGCTGATTGTTACCCTCCTGCTGACGGTGATGTGGCTCTCGATCATTGCCGCTTGGTTACGGTGGGGGTTAATCGATACTTGGTCGGCGTTTGGATTTTTCATAACAGCTATTCCGACAAGCGTCGGTATCTTGTTACTAGTCGTCCTTCCAAGCTTCGTTCTTGATTCCGGCGCGACAGAGCGGAGCGTCCGAACGAGTCTCTGGTTAAGCTTGTTTGCCTTTTCACTATTGCTGATCGAGATCATTGCAATCTGGTTCATTCCATATCGCGGTGAGTGACCCAGGCTGCGCGAGGCCAGTGGCGACGAGAACATGGAAGACAAAGGTCGGGGGCACCCGTGACCATCGAAAGCGGCATCCAGACCTCGGTACAACCTGGGAAGGTGAGAGCGGACATCAAGAAGCTCGTCGGCATCCAAGCGTAAAACAATGATCTGCCGGCGCTGGCAACGAGCTAGTCGAATCTCTGTCCGCGGCATGTCCGCGACGAAACGGGCCGAGTGGGTCCCGGTCTGGGAAATTACGGCGAACCGGCCGCAGCAGCAGACGGCGGCCGGGATACTTGTTTCTCGGAGTTCGCTGGCTCTCGGCGCGGCCGCCACTGCTGAGCGGTGTCGTTCAAAGGAAACAAACCGGCGCTCGCGCGAATGTGCGAGCGCCGGTTTTCGTTTTTCGATCAAATCAGAATGGGACTTCTTCGGGCGTTTCGGAGTTGGAGGGCGGTGGCGGCGTGGGCCGGCGGAAATTTTTGGTGGGTTGCTTTGGCGGGTTCGCTTGCAGCAAGTGGCCGAATCGGGCTTGCAAGTCCAGCACGTCTTGTTGAACGGCCGGGGCGGTTTTCATTCCGCCGGTGCCGGTGAGGAATTGCCATTTCTCGGTGGTGCGTTCCTCGCCGTCACCGGCGAGGTCGTGGAAGCTGGTGCCGTGCCAACCGAGCGCCCGCAATTGCTCCATCGATAATGGCGGCATTCGATGGGGCCGGACATGATGGCGAGCGAAACCTGTGAAGCTCCGCTCGCCCAATGCCTATCGTCGGCGGCCGCCTCCGTGGCCGTGTCCCTGACTGCGAGGTTCTGGGCGATGTTCAACCGGCTTGAGCGGAATTTCGCTGTTGTGACCGTCGTAGCAAATCGTTTCCAGCCTTTCCGGCGACACCTCGCGCGAACCCGTGATGACCACTTGCAGGCCACCCTTCTCTTCGAAGTGGGCCAATTCGCGTCGCTTGCGGTTGAGCAAGAATGTCGCCACGTCGCTGTGCACTCGCAATTCGATGCGGCGAATTGGCTCGCGGAACGAGGCGAGTTGGATCAATCGCATCGCGTCGATGCTGACGGACTCAGCCGTTTTGATGTGTCCGTTGCCGTTGCAGCAGGGGCAGTCCTGAAACATGCTGCGTTTAATTGATGGGCGAATGCGCTGCCGGGTCATTTCGATTAGGCCGAACTGCGAAATGCGCAGAAGCTTGGTGCGAGCTCGATCGCGCTTGACGGCATCGCGCATCGCACGTTCGAGGGCCCGGCGATGCTTTTCGTCCTTCATGTCGATGAAGTCATTGACAATCACGCCGCCGAGATCGCGCAAGCGGAGCTGTCGGGCGATTTCCTTAGCCGCGTGCAGGTTCATCTGGAACGCGGTCTCGTCGGAGTTGCCATCCGCGCGGAAATTGCCGCTGTTGACGTCAATCGCTACGAGCGCCTCGGCCTGCTCGATGATAATCGAGCCACCATTGGGCAGCGGCAGCTTCTTCTGCTGAATCTTCGCGATCTCGTTCTCGATGCCGTAGCGATGGAAAAGTGGCTCCGCGCTGTCATAGAGCCGAAGCCTATTGGCATAGCGCGGCATCACGCCTTGGAGAAATTCCTCGGCGTGGCGGAACGCGTTTTCCTCGTCGATCCAGATGGCATCGACATCTGACGTGAACGTATCCCGGATCGTCCGAGTGATCATATCGCTTTCTTGGTGCAGCGCGGACGGGCTCTTTTGCTGCTTGATCCGGCGAACGATGACCTGCCAGATGCGCAGCAGATAAGCCAAGTCGTTTTGCAGTTCCTTTTTGTTTCGGTCTGTGCCGGCCGTGCGAATGATGAAGCCGAGGCCCTGTGGCGGGTTAAGCTCCGTCAAAATGTCCTTAAGCCGGCGGCGATGCTCTTCGTCGATGATTTTGCGGGAAACGCCGATGCGGCTCAGGCCCGGCATGAGCACGAGATAGCGGCCCGCAATGCTGATGTAGGTGCTGAGAGTCGGGCCTTTGGTGCCGATGCCTTCCTTGATCACCTGGACGATGACTTCCTGACCGCGCTTGAAAATGTCCTGAATGTTGGGCTTCGGGGCGCCTTCGCCATCGCGGCCGCCGCGACGACCACGGCCTGGTGGACGGCGATCGCGTGGCCCACGGCGCGGACCCGGCTCGTCGCCACCAAACTCGCCTTCGTCCCCACCGCCACCCATCGGCGGGGCAGAATCAAATTCATCATCTTCGACTTCGGTACGGCGCTCAGCCCCGCGCACGTATGGTGGCGGCACATCGTCGCCCCAAAGATCAATCCCCGCCGCGAAGGACGTGTCATCCGGCGGAGGACTCTGCGGCTCAACGGGCGGCAGCGGCGGAGGCGTTTCCGCCTCCTCGCTCCGACCGCGGCGATGCCGGCCTCGGCTTTGCGGTTCTTCGCGCTGTTCCGGTTCAGCGGGTCGATGCTCAGCCGAAGCTGGTTCCTGGGGCGCGTGGATAGGCTCGTGCCTAAAGTCATGCGCTAAACCGGCGTATGGGTCATCACCGTGTTCGGTAGGCTGCTCACTGCGAGGCGCGGGCCGGGGCTCCGGGCGTGGCTCCTGGCGGGGTTCCGGTGTAGGTTCCGGCCGACTGCGTGGCGACGGTGCGTCGAGCAGTTGCTCGAGATCAAAATCATCGTCATTGCGACGGCTGCGCCCGCGCGGCGGCGCACTGAATTCCTCGGCCGGTTGGCGTTGCGGCTCTGGCGGGCGCTGGGCTTCGAGTTCCTCCGGCCGCGGCTCGCGATATTCCTCGCGCGGCGGGCGTCCACCGCGCCCACGTTCGCGGCCGCCACCACGGCGGGGTTCTTCGAACTCGTCGCGGCGCCCTCGGGGTGGACCGTGCCGATCGCCACGGCCGCCGCCGCTGAGGTGCTTGTAGTAGGCTGGATCGACATCCGAGACGTGGAGGAATCCATTGCGACCGATGCCGAAATCGACAAAGGCGGCCTGGATGCTCGGTTCAATGTTGACGATCTTGCCTTTGTAAACGTTGCCGACGTAACTCTCCTGGCTGGTGCGCTCGACGTAAAGTTCTTCGAGGACTCCATCTTCCAGAATTGCGATGCGGCATTCCTCCGGCTGGAGGACATTGATCAACATTTCTTTTTTCATGTCAAAAGGATCTCATCACCGGCTTGCGGCTCGAAACGCGAAGGCGTCGAGCGGCGATTGTGCCGTGGGGTTATGTGTGGGGGCAAAAATCGCGGCAACGGAACGTTCCGCGAACAATGGACAAATGTTGGCAGGCAGCGGGAGCGCGGAAATTGTGCGGCGTTTCGGTATGCACCGAAAAGGATGGTCACTGTGCTATTCGCGAAGTCGGACGGCGCAGACAAGGCGTCGAAAGGGAAATCCTGTCCAAACCGACGACGTCGCACTCCTTTGTTTCCCGCGCCGACGAAGCCAACTCCTCATTCAAAGCAGGGAGTCTGGCAGCAGCCGCCGCATTTGGTCCCGTAAATAATTGGTCACTTCGGTGGCAGTCTCCAGTCGGAGCGCCTCACGAGCAACCTGTTCCGCCTCGAGAATCGATGTCGCGCAAACGATGCGCTTGATTCCCGGTATGTGATGGGGCGTGACGCTGAATTGGCGTAGCCCCATTCCCAACAACAGAGCCGTGTAAATCGGCTCACCGCTCATCTCGCCGCACGCATTGACGGGCTTGCCGGCCTGTTTGCCGGCATCCAGCACTTGCTGGATGAGTTGCAACACAGCCGGGTCGGCCGCATTGTACAACTCAGCCACGTGCTCGTTCGTGCGGTCCGCAGCTAAGAGATACTGTACAAGGTCATTGGTACCAATGGAAAGGTAATCCACCTCCCGGACCAATTGTGCCGCAACTATCGCCGCTGATGGAACTTCGATCATGGTCCCAATCGGCACATCCCGGCCGTATTGGATGCCCTCGTCATCCAGGTCCTCTTTGACCTCAGAAAGGACCAGTTTGCATTGACGCAGTTCCCGAAGCGTGGCGATCATTGGAAAGAGAATTCGCACTGATCCGAGCAGCCCGGCCCGGAGGATTGCACGGAGCTGAGTCTTGAACAGCCCCAACGACTGCAAACAGAGACGAATGCTACGCAAACCGAGAAAGGGGTTCTGCTCGTCAATGGCGTGGCCGGTACGGGTCTGGAACTTATCGCCCCCCACATCCAGCGTGCGGATCACGAGCGGCTGGCCCTTGGGCAATAGTCGCAAGACCTCCGTGTAGGCTTGATAATGTTCTTCTTCCATCGGATCAGTCGTCCGTCCCAGATAAAGAAACTCCGTGCGATAGAGGCCGATTCCCTCCGCACCTTTTTCCAGCACGTGGCTCGTCTCGTGCGGAAACTCGATGTTGCCCAGCAATGTGACTTTCACCCCGTCTTTGGTGACGGCTGGAACATCGCGCAGCTCATCGAGTTGCTGCTCGAACGTTGCATAACTCGCGCGATCTGACTCGTATTGGCGGCGGGTTTCCTCGTCGGGGTTGATAATCAGAAGACCACGATTGCCGTCGATGATCGCGTCGTCGCCGGACGATATCTCCGACAAGAAGCTACCGACGCCAACGAGGGCGGGAATCTCCAAAGCACCAGCGATGATCGCTGTGTGGCTGGTTCGGCCGCCAGCTTCAGTTGCGAATCCTTGGACGCTGTTGGTATCGAGCTGAGCCGTTTCGCTCGGCGTCAAATCATGAGCCAGGACGATCACGGGCCCTTCCAGGCTTTCTAGGTCTTTGCGGCGTTCGCCCATGAGATGCGACAGCACCCGCCGTTCAATATCAGCAAGATCCGCGGCGCGACTAGCGAGCGAGAGATTCCCCTGGAGGTTCTGAAACGCTTGGGCGTAGCGATTGGTGACCCGTGTGAATGCGTACTCGGCGGAAAAAGCGTTTTCTTCTATGAGCCGCGTGGCTTCATCGATGAGCGAAGGATCTTCGAGCAAAAGCGCGTGTGCTTCAAAGATGGCGCCATAATGCCGGCCCAACTGTTGATTGACGCTCACCTGATATTCGCGCGAGTCTTGAGCGGCGGCGGCCATCGCCTTGCGCAATCGATCAATTTCCGATTTTGTTTGGTCGTTGGATACGTTTCGATTGGGAATGTTCAGCCAATTGGTGTCGAGAACGACGACTCGGCCGTAAGCCACACCCGCGGAAACCGCAATGCCTCGTTTGATTCCCATTTCCGCGGATGAATAGGTTTGATCGATCAGGTCTGCTCCGTGTCTGGTTCACCCGGGCAGGCCAACAGTTCTGCTAGGACAGGGAGAGCGGACGGAGCGTCGTCCCCACATACTTCGATCACCAGTTCCGCGCCGGGCTCGGCCGCTAACATCAACAAGTCGAGCTGGCTTTTGCCGTTCACTTCGCGCTCGTCGCGAATCACCGTGACAGCGGATGCAAACTCCCGCGCGCGCTTGGCAAACGCCGACGCAGGCCGCATGTGCAAGCCTTGCGGGTTAGTGACCTTCACGACCTGCCGAAGCGTTGGACCGGCAGCCGGCGGCGTCGCGCCTGGCAGCGTGTCACCGCTCATGGCCGTCTCGGTCTCCCTCCGGACCAGCTATCCGTGTCGCCATTTCCGGGCGTACCAGGCTCGTCCAGCAATCGCCAAATTTCGTCCCGCGAGCCGGCGGTGCGCAGTGACTTCACAAAATTATCGTCGCGCATGCTGCGGACGACATTTTCTAGCGCTCGGAGATGATCGCCTGGGCGATCTTGAGGTGAAACGAGAAGGATAAAGACGTGAACCGGTTCGCCGTCGATCGAGTCGAATGCGACACCGTTTTGAGACAGTGCCACTGTGCCGATCAAGCGATCGACGCCGGTGTGCTTCGTATGGGGAATCGCGATCGAGCGGCCAATGCCCGTAGAGCCGAGCTGTTCGCGCTTCAAGATGGCGCGAATGATATCGTCGGCTTCGCTGGCTTGGAAATGGCCGGTGGCGCGGAGGCTCTCGACTATTTCGCGGATCGCACCTTCTTTCGTGGTGGCGGCGAGCGTCGGCTGGATCGCCTCTCGCACCACGAAATCAGACATTCGCATTCCGGTTCCTCCCGCCGCGAAACTCAGGTCGCGCTAGCCACGACCCGCCGGCCGGCTGATGTCCCCGACGTGTTGATCTCGCCGGTGATCCTGAATCTTTTCTTTGTACCGCGTTATTTGCCGTTCCAACTTCTGCACCGCCTGATCGAGGGCGACTTGCAGATCAGTGTGCACCTCGCGGGCCACGAAGTCGTGCTTGTGTTCAGCCGCCGCTAGGATTTCCACGACCTTTTCGAGGTCGTTACCTAAATCCACGGTCACTTCAATCATTGTGAGGCGATCGAAGAAATGCGTCAATTTTGAGGCTTTTTCTCGGACCATTTGTTGAGCGGCATCGCTCAGGTGCCCGTGACGGGCGGTAATTTTAATTTGCACGCGGAGGTCTCCCGCAGGTAGGGCGAAACGCCGAAACGCGCTTCCCATGGGCGGTCCTTGGGAGCGTTGTCAGAGATTTTACTGTTGGCAGGCCTTACCTTCAATCAATCGGGGCCCTTTGGGCGTGCAAATAGGCCCCCGACGCTCCGGCAATGACAGGAAATGTGGTTCAACCGCCAGGTTTTAGTCTTCCATCATGCCCGCGGTGGATACATGGGAAGTTAGCTGCCACGCCAAATCGGTAGCAATTCGTTGAATAAACGTGTCGCGGAAGCGCTCCACCGTCATGTCGTCATCGACCGGCAGCGGGCCGCGGGCCTTAGGATATTCAATACACATCGGCTCTTGATAGACCTGGCACTCGTCGGTCGATTTGGAAGCGTCGATGACCGAAAGCGTTACCGCAGAGCGTCCGCGGAAAAGCTGCCGGCGACTATCCTTCTCATAAAGCGACACCGACTTGAATTCGACGTCGATGAGATAATCGACTTCGAATTTGCGCGCCACTTCATTCAAAGGCATTGTCCGCCAGCCGGGGTTATTCGTTTTGAAGTTCTCAACTTTGTAAACGGGAACAATTTCGATGCGCTCTTTGTTGGCCGCGCATTGGATTTCCAAAGCCTTCACCATCGCGGAGGCTAGTTGCCGCTCAACCCCGAGCAATTCAGCTCGCGATTCTTGAATTGAGCTGGTCAAAATAGCCACGCGCACGAGGTGTTTGCCGTCGCCACCGATTTTGAACTTCGGCGGGACCTTGTCATCGACCCCCATGAGCATGAAGTACGCGCTAGTGAGCGGATTGCAGCCAATGGCCGCGATCAGTGTGAAGAGGATGGCCGCCGTGAATCGAAGTTTCGTGATCGGTCGCATGAGCCATCCCCCGTTTCGCCGCTATCCGTAACCAAACAGCCAGGGAACTCCGACAACAATGGCCCAGCGAATCACCGCCAGCCCCACTGCCCCGATAATCCCCGTCAGAATCCACCACTCGGCGGCTTGAACCACCACCCAGCGGCCCCGTAAAGCACTCACTGCCGTCCACGGGATAAACACCACGAGCACGATGGCCAGCAATGTTCCCGCGAAATTCGCCCGCAGCGAGCCAATCAAATCCCCGTGCATGAGAAGAGCAAAGCTCGTCGTCATGCCGCACGTCGGACAAGGCCGTCCGAACAAAACCATGAACTGACACGGCGGTAATCCCAGTTGCCGATGAGTCCCCAAACTCAAAGGCTGCCCGGAAGCGTCATATGGCGCGATCCGGCGTGCGAGCACGAACAGCCCGACAAGCGAAGCCGCAATGATCAGGAGCATTCCGCGAACCCAGAGCTTGAGCTCTGGCGAGCGCATTGCGACCTGTCGCGACCGATTGTCAGTGCCGTGGGCGGGGACCATACCGCGATCTCATCGATTTGCAAGAGCGAATTGTCAGGCGGCGTTGCGCTCTGGAACCTGGCCGACCGCCAACTGTTCCGCGCGCTCAGTTAAGTAATCCATCTGATTTTGCAACAATATGCGGTAATGTTCTAGAGCTTCTCGATCCGCGTCGGCTGGAACAAAAATGGGTTCGCCCGTCACGACGCAGGCACGGCTAAATGGCCGGGGAAGTGCGAATTGGTCCCAACTCTTCACCCGCCAGGGCCGATCGAACGCAAGTCCGTACGGTGCCAGCGGCAGACCGGTCCGCGAAGCAAGATAAACGGCCCCCGGCTGAATCTGCCGCCGCGGGCCTCGGGGGCCATCGGGAGTGATTGCGACATGTGCGGAATTAACGATGCGGGTCATTTCTCGCATCGCTTCCACACCACCACGGCTACTGGATCCACGCACGGTACCGAATCCCAATCGCTCAATTGTGGACGCGATCAACTGCCCATCGGCGTGGCGGCTGATAAGGACATGGATGTTGCTGAAGCCGTAGACGTGGGCCGGCAGCAGCAGCATGTCGTGCCAAAACGTGAAAACGTAACGATCGCGGATGTCCGGTCGCCGGGGATCGAGATTAGGTCCCAGAGAAACGTACGTGAGCCGGAGCGTGCGAATCCAATTGCGAATGGTCTTCGCGGCCACCCAAGCGGCCATGTTGATCAGGCGCGGATTCCGCAGTTTCATGGCGAGACTTTAAACGCTAACGCCCTGCCCCGGCAAGGCCAGCCGCCGAGAGCGTTATTCCCACTCAATCGTCGCCGGCGGCTTGGAACTGATGTCGTAAACGACGCGGTTCACGCCTTTCACGCTGTTGATGATGCGGGTCGCCGTCCGAGCGAGCAAATCCTCAGGCAATCGCGACCAATCGGCCGTCATGTAATCCTCGGTTTGCACGGCCCGCAATGCGACGACATTGTCGTAGGTCCGACCGTCGCCCATGACACCGACGGATTGAACCGGGAGCAACACTGCAAACGCTTGAGCTGTCTTGCGGTACCAGCCAGCCATGCGGAGCTCATCCAGGAAGATCGTGTCAGCTTGGCGCACCACCGCAAGTTTTTCGGGCGTGACCGGTCCAAGGCAGCGCACTGAAAGCCCAGGGCCAGGGAACGGATGTCGCCAGACCATTTCCTCAGGTAGCCCAAGCTCCAAACCGAGTTTTCGCACTTCGTCCTTGAACAGATCGCGCAATGGCTCAATCAGCTCAAAGCCAAGGTCCTTCGGCAAGCCACCGACGTTGTGATGGGTCTTGATCGTCACGGCGGGGCCGTCCGCTTGGCCGCCCGATTCGATCACATCGGGGTACAGCGTTCCCTGTGCTAGGAATTTCGCGTTCTCAATGTGCCGGGCTTCATCTTTGAAGACATCGATGAAGACGTGACCGATGATTCGCCGCTTCTCCTGCGGGTCGGCGATATCTCGCAGCGCACTGAGGAAGCGTTCTTGGGCGTCCACATAATGAAGGTCCGCGCCAAAGTGGTCACGGAATGTTTCGCGGACCAGCGTCGCCTCGCCGGCTCGTAGCAAGCCCGTGTCCACAAAAATGCAAGCGACTTGCGAACCCACAGCACGAATCAGCAGTGCCGCGGCCACGGCGGAATCGACGCCGCCGGACAGGCCGCAAATAACACGTTGCGAACCAATTCGCGCCCGCAGGTGTTCCACCGTTTCATCGATCAGCGCGGACATTTTCCATTGACCCGTGCAACCGCAGAGGTCGAAGAGGAAATTGCGCAGGATCTTGAGGCCTTCGGGAGTGTGGCTCACCTCTGGGTGAAACTGCAATCCAAAAAGCGGTCGATTGCGATGACGCACCGCCGCGACAGGGCAGGTGTCAGTGGCCGCCAGCGCGAGGAAGTCGCCATGAACCGTCTGCACCTGGTCGCCATGGCTCATCCAGACTGTCGATTCGCTCGGCAAATCGCGAAACAAACCGGCTTGCTCGTGAAAGCGGCATATCGCCGGGCCGAACTCGCGATGATCCGCTCGTTTCACCTCGCCACCCAATACGTGGCAAGCGAGTTGCATTCCGTAGCAGATGCCTAGGATCGGAATCTTCAGATCGAAAATCGCTGGATCGCACTTTGGCGCTCCCGCATCGTAAACGCTTGACGGACCACCGGAGAGGATGATTCCTTTCGGCTTCAGTTCTGCAATGCGAGCCGCAGGAAGGTCGTGACGCACAACCCGGCAAAAGACATTGAGATCACGAACGCGCCGCGCGATGAGATGGCCGTACTGTGCGCCGAAGTCGAGGATCAGAATCGTTTCGCTATTCGTCGTGGGTTCGCTCATGGATTATTCAGCCTGATTCAACTCAGTGGACCGACGAGCCGCCGCTTGCACCGCATCGATCAAGCCTGAGCGAACTCCGGCCCGTTCCAATACTTGAAGCCCCGCGATCGTCGTCCCGCCCGGGCTCGCCACTTGGTCTTTGAGTTCGCCGGTGTGCAAGCCAGATTCGAGCACCATCTTGGCTGCACCAAGCACCGTTTGCGCAGCCAGAGTCGTCGCTATTGATCGCGGCAGGCCAACGAGCACACCGCCGTCGCTCAGCGCTTCGATGACTGTGTAGACAAATGCGGGACCGCTGCCGCTAAGGCCGGTAACAGCGTCCATCAGTTTTTCGGGAACCGCGAACGACTTACCCACGGCGTCGAGCATCTTGCCGACGAAAGCCACGTCCTCCGCCGTCGCGGTGGGGCCGGGTGCGTAAGCCGCTGCACTCTCCTGCACCAAGCATGGCGTATTCGGCATCACTCGTATTAAGCGGCAATTCGCTTTCAGTCGATCCGCGATTCGGTCGAGCGTGATGCCCGCGGCAATCGAAATGATCAAATGGTCCGATGTGACGACGAGCCGAATGTCTTCGAGAACCTCCATCACGTTTTGAGGTTTCACGGCAAGAACGACGACATCGCTCTCGCGGACGACCTTGCGATTGTCGGTGGTCGTCGCGGCACCGGTTTCGGCGGCGAAGATCGCCCGAGCATCTTCGGAGGGATCACTGGCGACGCAGCGATCGCGATAGGCCAGACCAGCGCCGATCCAGCCCTTCGCCAAGGCCGTCGCCATTTTGCCCGCGCCGAGAAAGCCGAACCGGGGAACTTCGGCCGCCATACCCGCCCCGCTCCCACGAGTGAAAACCATATCATAGTGACCTGCACCGCCGGGTGCGAATCGAGCCAACAACACGCCGCATGTCCGACGTTTCCCAAACAAAATTGACTCCGACACGCCGCGGCTGGGCCAGTCTCGCGGACCTGAACGGCTATCAGTGGTTTGTGTTTCTCGTGGCCGCTACCGCCTGGCTGGCCGACTGCATGGACCAGCAGATCTTCAATCTCGCCCGGCGAATGTCGATTTCCGATCTCTTGCACGAAAGTGACCCGGCCCTGAAGGACAAGCTTGTCACGAGTTGGACGACCAACGCGACGGCCGCATTTCTCGTGGGCTGGGCCACCGGTGGTTTGATCTTCGGCGTGTTCGGTGATCGAATAGGCCGGGTGCGGACGCTCATGTGGACCGTCTTGCTTTACTCCATTTTGACGGGGCTTAGCGCGGCATCGCAATCCGTCTGGGACTACACGCTGTACCGTTTTCTCACCGGCCTTGGCGTCGGCGGCGTGTTTGGTGCTGCGGTGTCGCTGCTGGCGGAGACGATGCCATCGAACGCCCGGCCCTACACGTTGAGCCTCATGCAGGCGATGTCCACGGTCGGTAACTGTGCGGCCGCCCTGCTCTTCATCGGCGTCGGCTTGTTGCAACCGCGAATTTTGGCGGCATGGCGAATCATGTTTTTGGTGGGAATCGTGCCGGCCGCACTTGTTGTCTTCATCCAGCGCTGGTTGCATGAACCCGAATCATGGGTGCGTAGTAAAAAAGCCGCGGAAGCGAACCTTGGCCAGCGGCTCGGATCGTATCGCGATTTATTCGCGCAGAACCCGTTGCGCCGTTACGCGCTCTTGGGAATGGTGCTGTCCGCCGCCGGAGTCGTAGGACTTTGGGGCGTGGGCTTCTTCGCCGTGGACTTGCAACAGAAAGTTTTCGAATCGACATACGCCGTCGAAGCGACCGAACGTGGTCTGACGAGCGATTCCGCTCGGGATTACATGCATGACCAACGGATCATTTGGGCCGGCATCACATCACTGCTCCTGAATTTCGGTGGCTTCTTCGGCATGACGAGCTTTGGCTGGCTGGCCGTGCGATATGGCCGGCGGCCGGTGTTCGCGGCCGGTTTCGTGGCTGCTGGCACAACGATCGCGCTTCTATTCCTCGGCATGCGCACCAAGCTCGACATTCTCTGGATGACGCCGATCATGGGGTTCTGCCTGCTCGCACCATTCGGCGGTTATGCAATCTATCTGCCCGAATTGTTCCCAACGCGGTTGCGAGCGACCGGCACATCGTTCTGCTACAACGTGGGAAGGTTCGTGGCGGCGACCGGACCGTTGATGTTGGGCTTCTTGACGAACACGGTCTTCGCCTTATTCAAAGAGGGAGACGCCACCATGCCGGCACGATTGGCCGGTGCGGCGATGTGCGGCGTGTTTTTCATCGGCTTAGCCGTGCTTCCGTTCTTGCCCGAGACCCGTGGCGAACCGCTGCCGGAGTAAATGAATGAGTGATTATCCCGAATGGCTGACCCGGCACGATGGCTCGCTTACTTTGGGTCCGGATAAGGCGACACGCCTCATTCTGTTTTCCGGTACGCCGCAATACAAAGTGGTGCCGACGCCGGCGAATGGCAAATTCAGTTGTGCGGTGATGCAAACCGTCAATGGAAAGCGACTCGACAACGGCGAAATCTATCCCACGGAGCGCGAAGCAGTTAACGGCGGCCTGGAGGTATTGCGAAAAACACTGGGTTGGTGACTTTCGTTGTTTCGTTGCCAAATTTGGTGGGGGGGTCCGAAGCCACGCACGGATACGTAGTTTACATTTTGGCCGCGGTCTCTTAGGATGCCACCACGGGCACCCCTAGCTCAACTGGATAGAGCATCGGTCTTCGGATTCTTTGCTAGGGGGAGAAATCAAAGGGACGTCTAGGGAATTTCGCTCGGCGTTTTGAAATTCCCACTCCATTCCCACTCTAAAAAAGCACCCGTAGCTCAATTGGATAGAGCATTGCGCTTCGGACGCAAAGGTTACAGGTTCGAGTCCTGTCGGGTGTAGTCAAAAATTTAAACTCCGGGGCTTCCCTTTCCCGTTTCGGCTCACTATCACGTCCTCGCTCGGTAGTGATTGGCTCTCCTGACTGGGCGACGGGAGGCTGACCTACCGGGCATTTTTCGTTCAGTCAATCAATCTGCCCTTTCGTTCGTTGTCAAAATCCTCGGCTGTGCCATCCGTCTCGATGTTGATCGGCTTGCCGTTGAGGTAGTAGCCGTCCTTGATCTTTGACCCATTCTCAAAAAGAGTTTTCTCGACGACTTGAGATACCGTTCCGTCTTCCCACCTCACCCGCTTAAAACCAGTTTCTCGCCATTCTTGCATCGGCATCACAACCTCCAAATTCCGGCCTGCTGACATAGCAGCAAGTGCTTAAGGGAATATCATAAGCCCTAGCACCACTCTGGCATTTATGATTTCTCAACAGCTGCTTTTCGAGGACGGCCCAGAGCCTCAAGAAAGAAAGGCAGCGAAGAGGGTTCGCACCGTGGCAAAGCAACCTGAGACGACCGAAGAGCAAGTTGAAGCTCCCGAAGCAGAAAAGAACGGCCAAGCAGAGAAGCCTGCTGCCGCAAAACCCTCTCGCAATGGATCGGCGAAACCAGAGACCAAATCAAAAGGCAAAACCCCACCGGCAAAGACGAAGCACCAACCACCTAAAGCGAAGAAGCGAACGACTACGAAAACTGCCGATAAGCGAGTCGGCGCAACGAAGCGATTGTTTCCAAAGGATACGCTTGAAGAAGCATTGCGAGTCCCGCTTGCGATCAAAGAAAAAAACGGTGGCCAGCCGTTTCCGCCCACGGACGTCGCAACGGCTTGTGGCTTGTCTGTAAAGAATGTTGATTTCTATTATCTCTTGTCATCGTCGCAGGGATACGGACTGACGACAGGCTTGAACAAGAGTCCAGAAATCTTGTTGACGGAATTAGGCCATGACATTGCCTATCCCGAAAACGCAGAAGAGAATCATCGAAAGAAAATTGAAGCCTTTTTTAGTGTGCCACTCTTCAAAAGCGTTTTTGATTATTACAAGGGCGGCACACTTCCTGAAATGACTTATTTAAGTAGTCGTCTCACCAAGCTGGAAGTGCCTCAAAAGGACCACCAAGCATTCGCTGACCTATTCAAGAAAAATTATGACTACCTCAGTCTCTCAACCAAATTTGAAGAGATTCAACGAGAGCCGTCGCTTGCTGGCGGCACTGTCTCGGTAGTCGGGCAGAAGTCTGGCACTTACAAGTTTAATGCCTTCGTGATTATGCCCTTCACAGAGAAAGGCCAATCTCCCCGGCCCGCAGGATTCTTCAAAGAGCTGCTTAAGTCATTGCTCACGCCAGCATGCAATGCGTGCGACTTTGGCGTTTCGACGGCTGACATTAGCGGTAGCGATTTGATCCACCATACGATCATGAAAAATTTGATCGAGGCTGATTTGGTCATTGCTGACCTAACCGACCACAACCCGAATGTTGCCTTTGAGCTTGGCGTTCGCATTGCCCTAGACAAACCTGTCGCAATCATTCGGGCAAAAGCGACAGAGCAATTTTTCGACGTGGACAATGTTATGCGGGTATTTGACTACGACCCTTGTCTCTGGAAATCCACGATTGAGCAGGATATTCCGAAGCTGAAGGACCATATTAGTGCGACCGCAGAGAATTGGGGCAAGTGGCCGAGCTACATGAAACTTCTAACCGGCGATCAACAAGCATTGTCACAGGCTCAAGCTGCACTTGGGTTGAAGAAATGAAGTTGGCGGCACCTAGATAATGGGTGCCGCTCTACAACGAAGATTGCCTCGTGGGAATGACGAGGCTCGCTGACAAATCCATCGACCTAATTTTGACCGACCTTCCTTATGGGACGACGCAGAACGCTTGGGATTTTGTTCTGCCATTGGATCGCCTCTGGAAGGAATGGAAGCGGATAATCAAACCGACAACCGCTATCGTCCTCTTCTCTCAATTGCCGTTCTCAATCACGCTTGCCGCCTCAAATCCAAGATGGCTGCGTTATGAATGGATTTGGGAAAAGACTTGCCCGACCGGATTCCTAAACGCAAAGAAGATGCCATTAAAGAGCCACGAGAACATTCTGGTCTTCTACCAGAAGTTGCCGACCTACAATCCGCAGTGGTGGTATTCGCATCCATACAAAACGACCCGCCACGATAATTCATCCACCTGCTACCGAGACTTTGATAAACCGACGACGACGATAAGTGAGGACGGCAGGCGATACCCGACGAGCGTTTTAAGATTTAAAAAGGATTCACCGAAACGCAACGGATCGCATCCCACGGCCAAGCCTGAAGCCCTTTGCCAATACCTCATCAAAACCTATTCAAACGAAGGCGATACGGTTCTGGATTGTTGCGCCGGGTCAGGCACGACATTGATCGCTGCGCAAAACACCGCTCGTCAATGGATCGGTTATGAAACAAACCCCGACTATTATGCTTTTGCTCTAAACCGGCTCACTCCAAAAAATCTCGCAATTTAATATTTAAACCCTTCCCTTCCGGCTGACTCGAAATACATGCAACGTCGGTTTCACACCGTTAGATTTTTTGGAGGCTACGACAATGGCGAAGAAGAAGGCTACGAAGAAGAGCGATCCGGTGCAGGCAATTGCTGACTCGATGCCGTCAAACGGCGCAGCAGCAATTAGGAAGGTGTTTGAGAATGCGGGCCAAGACGTACCGAACAACGACGTCATAACTGCCGTGAAGGAAAACTACAAATTCACGGTCGGGGCTTCGCAAGTGAGCCAAGAGCGAAAGAAGCAAAGCTGGTATTCCAAGGCGAGCCGCAAACGAACAGCCAAACGAGGCGGGCCTGACCCGGTCGGCGTCAAGCGGACGGGCAAGCCGTCAGCCAATGGCCGAGGCGGTCTTGATCCTGTCGGCATCTATAAGGCTCTCGGCTCGCTTCGTGATTTGATTCCCGCTCTTGGTGGTGCTGATGCCGCAAAGAAGGCGATAGACTTCCTAACCGTCGAAGCGTAAATACTGGTGAGTGAGTCATAACTCATTCTCCTTTGAGACCCTCGGTAGAAATGCCGAGGGTTTTTTTTTCGTACAATTTCTCTCGCTCGGCTCACTGCGGACGAAGGTAGCTTAAATGGAAAAGCAAACGGAAGAGAAAATCGCCGGGCAGATATGGAAAGTTGCCCAAACAATATCGCCAAAGTTTGAGGCGACGTTGTTCTCCACCGACAAGCCTATCGGGGGCTTGCTCACCTACGTAGAAAACTTCAGGCCCCAAGAAGGATTCTGTTTTGTTCTCAAATGCGATGACGGGCGATTGATATCGGTTCAAGTTTTGCCGAATGAACCAGACCAGCCGGAAGGCACTTGGCGATTTGAGGTGCAGAATATTCCGGTTTAGCTCAATCGGTTAGAGCAATGCCATAGGCAACGCCAATTGTTGCCGGGCAGTTGAGTGTTGCCCGGATCGTATTGGAGGCAGCAAGTCATATTGTCGCCCAACGTGCCGAGAGCATTATTGTCGGCATCGGTTATAGGCTGCGGTCCTCCTCCTCCGTTATTTGTGATTATGAATAACTGCTTCGCTACAAGCGAACCTCCACCGGGCGGCATTTTGACTCCTGCACCGCTGGCTGTCACATCCAAGCAAATAATCGGGGGAAGCGTTCCCTCGATAAATGTTCCAAGGTCGAGAGGATCATCAACGGTTTGGGTAGAACTATTGACCGTGAAGCTTTGAATCGGAGAAACGAAATTGCTCGGTCCTCCAACGGAAATATTCAGTCCGCTTAGATAACCGCCATGAAAGGATATTGAGCGAGGGCAATCATCTTGCCACCTGCCGTATCCCACAATTGAAGCGGAGGCGCAACCGACACTTTTCCTAGTCGGTTGTCCTAAATCGCCCTCGCATTGCCTCCATCTTGTAGAGCGATTCAGCGAGGCTGGTTGTCTGGTTGTTGATCCGTTCTGCGGCACCGGGTCTATCCCGATGGCATGCAGAGACGCACGAAGGAATCGCACAAAAGCAAATCCAGACGGTGAGCCTGCTCCTCGGACATTTATCGGCATCGATCAAAGCGAGCAGTTTTGTCAAATGGCGAGAGAGAACCTCGCTCTTCAAGCGGACGATTCTGCTGCCGCCTGAAGTCCAAAATAGCCCATCCAATCATACACCCTAAGTCCGTGCAAAGGCACGGAAGACCATTAACCCTCAACGGAGAAGGTGCGCAATGAGTAAGCCGACAAAGACGAAGCGAATGTTTGACGAACGAAACAAACGCAAGCAGGAGGCGATTGGAAAGCAGATTGAAGCAAGCGTTAAGGATTCTCTCTGGCCATTCGTCGCCCTGCTTGGCTTCGAGGAAACAAGTCGATTGGTTGTAAAGGTGCTTTCCGAATGGAGGGCAGAATGACCCTCACGCCTGCCGAAGTGCTGGCAATGGTTCAGGAAATCAACCGACGATCCTATGAGCGAAACGACGAGCGAATACCTGACGATAGACGAGGCGGCAGCCTATTGCCGTCTGGCGAAGGGAACGCTCTACAACCGAAGAGCCGAAATTCGCAAGATGCCCGGCACGAGAAAACTCCTGTTTAAAAGGGAGGATTTAGACGCTTGGCTAGAACGTCGTCAGCCCCGGAAATTTAAACATTAAAAACGTTGCTTTAAACCCGCCTCCAGATACATGCAACGTCGGTCAAAATGGAGGCAAACCGCTATGAGAAACTACCCGCATTCAATCACGCTGAAAGACGGAAGGCAGGTCGGCTACTCTCTTTTGAAACGACCCAAGAGCGATTATTTTTACGTTCGCTTTCCCGCTCTCGCTGGAAAGACATTGGAGAAAGGCACCGGCTATCTGACCAAGAACGATGCGCACACTGAAGCCCGCAAAATCATCGAAACAAACTTCGGCGAGAAATCACTGCCCGGCGAATTGACTTGGGATAAGGTCAGAGAAGATCTAAAAGAAACGCCGATGAGGACGGCTACACTTAGAACCTATCTCTCGGCAACGAATACCCTCCAACGGGTTTTTCATTGTCAGCCGAAGGACATTGACGAAGAACAGACCCGCAATTTTCACCGGCTCTATGTCAATGAGCCGAGCAAGAAACGAAAGCGAGGCAATCAAACCGCCAAGAGCCTCATCAAAACTTGCAAATCACTTTGGAACAAGCACTTCAAAACTCTCTACGGCATCAAAAAGAATCCGTGGAACGACGTCCCCTTCCCGCTCGTTGAATCAAAACTCGTTCATATTCCCGCCGAGCAGACCGTTACCGATTTTTTTGCTTGGCTCAAAAAGCAATTTCCGTTCTTCAAAACGATTCACCTATTCTGCGAGGTGAAGGCTTTGATCGGTTGCCGCACCCTAGACCTATGCTCGGTCAAATCGGCGCAATTACAGAAGGGCAGATTGATCCTGACCGCTACCCAAAGCAAGCACCGCAAAGAGCGATCCATCATGCTGCCGCCTGACCTTTTCATGGCTCTCAATGCGATCAAGGGCGACGAATGGCTTTGGGAGCGGTATTGCGAAGAGGCACCGCTCTATTCCAAAAAGCCCCACAAGGTCTCGATGGAATTTCGTCCCTCGGTCATCTATTGGGCGATACGACGGCTCTTTACCGCATTCAATGCCAAGCGGGAGGACAAGATTCTGCCGCACGATCTTCGTCGCCGAGCAATCACGCTCACGACCCGTCTGACAGGCTCTCTGGATGAAACCGCCCACGCTATCGGCGTGACCCCTGAGACGGCTCGTAGGCACTATCTGGATGCGGAAAGGGCATTTCAGTCCGACGAGACGATGCGGAAGATGGCGGGCATCCTACGGCCCAAAACCGCATAGGATCGCCCTTCTCCATTTTGACAAACCCCGCAATTCAGCGGGGTTTTTTCGTTTAGCCTTCGGTCTAAAATTCCCACTCTATTCCCACTCTAAGCGGTTAAGAGCCGTGAAAATCAGTGAAAATGGGTGAAGTCAATTCCCACTCTAAACGCTATAAAATCAATGAAAGTGCGAAAGCACCCCTAGCTCAACTGGATAGAGCATCGGTCTTCGGAACCGAAGGTTACAGGTTCGACTCCTGTGGGGTGTACTGAAACTTTCCCCCAACTCTGATCTGAAATGCCCATTTCGGTGCGATGTCCAGCTTGCGGAAAGGGTCATAAAGCCCCCGAACGCCTTGCTGGCAAAAAGCTGGCGTGTCTCGCATGTGGTGCGCCTCTGACGGTGCCTTCGGCGGATACAGCCGAGGACGCGACCGAATATCTGCTCAAGGATGAACCGCTTCCTCCGCCGCCACCGCTCTCTCCGGCATTCGCCGGACCGCCGCCCGCTCCAGACACACTGCCAAAAGATGTCGTCAAGCGCCCGAAACCGGCGCCGGACATCGCGGCACTGCCACCGCTAACCACCAATGATCCGGCCCTTTGGCGGCGACATTTGCACTGGTTGCTCGTGTTCGCGTTGATTCCTCTCAGTGTTAGTTTGGTGTTAAAAGCGGAAGACAAGGATTGGCTAAAGCGGCGAATTGACGAAACGATGAGTCATGCCGATGCCGAAGAGCAACAGCGCTTCGAGCAAATGGCGCCAACAGTCGAATCCCTGGACGACTTCTTCAAGTTGTTTCCCCGCGAACGTTTGCGCGGTGCCTTGTTCGCCCGTTCATCGTCGGCGCATTGGCCGATAGCTGGCCTGGCCACGCTCGTGTTTTTGGCGTTCATGATGTTTCTCGCGTCGGACGGTTCCGCGAATCCTCTGCACGTGCTCTCGGCCGGATTGATCACCGCAACCGTCGGCGTTGGGTTTCTCCTGATGATTCAAGGGATTGCATCGTGGACCGAAGGTCGAATACTGGTGGGTCGCAGCATTATCGTGATTTTGTTTTACATTCTGAAGTTCATCGCGTTCTCTTACAATGCGGCGAGTGATCCGGAAAACGGCTTCTTCCTCAGTTTTTTGGGTTACACGGCGGGCGTGGGACTTTGCGAGGAGTTGGTCAAAGCGGTGCCGCTGTTTTTCCACCGCGACGAAGACAACCAGAAAAATTGGCGCGGCATTTTTGTTTGGGGCCTGGCCAGCGGAGCCGGGTTCGGCATCGCCGAGGGGATCATGTACTCAAGGAGATATTACAACGGCATTTCCGGCGCAGACATATATGCAGTGCGGTTTATTTCATGTGTGGCGTTGCACGCCATTTGGACGGGCTCCGTAGGGATCACTCTCTATTTGAAACGGGACATGTTCAATGGGCTCGATACGTGGCACGAGTGGATTTCGCCAATACTCTTCGTGATCGGTGTGCCCATGATTTTGCACGGGCTCTATGACACTTGCCTCAAGAAAGACCATAGCGGCATAGCGTTGCTGGTCGCGCTTGCCAGCTTTGGTTATCTGGCATTCTTAAATAGCCGATTGCGTGGGGTGGACGACCGAGATGCCGAGAAAGCCATGTTGCGCGAATACAAGCGCCGCAGGGCAGCATCGAATTGATCGTCAAGAGACAGGCGTCGCGGGCTCCGGCAGCGTGATCTTCTCAAATCGCGGTGGCAACTCGAACTCCTGGGCCAGCGATTCGATCGCTTCCCCGACTTGCTCGATTTCTTCGGCTTTGATCCGGCCCAGGCGTTTGTGCGCTCCGAGCGCGATGTGCACGATGCGTTCGGCTGGCAGCCCCATGAGCCGGCAACCGGTGGCATCGGTGGCGACAAGATCGTTGCCCATAACCAGCGCCCCAACTTCTCGCGCTGTTCCGTTGAGCGGACCGTCGCCTTGCATGCCGATGATGCCGTCGATCAAGGCCAGATGCGGCGTGCAAGTCAGCGCGATATCGATAATCGACTGAGCGATGCCACGCCAATGCAATTCGTTCTTGGGCCAGCCATAACAAGTGCCGGGCAATACACCGAACAGGTTTTTCAGCGAGAGCGTGCAGCCCGCCCAGTGGTGCGTTTTCAACTTGGGCATCGAGACGATTACGTCCGCCGTGGCGATTGTTTTTGCGATGTAGAGATAGTCCAAACCCGTGAGCAATCCTAAATTTGCGAGCTTCATCGGCTCGTCGTGATTGAGATCGACGAACGACGCGCCGAACTTGGTGAGCACTTCTCCGAGACCGCTTTCCGCGACCAAGTATTCGACATTACGCCAATGGCCCGGACCCTCGGCGACGATGACCTCGGCCGCACCCTCGGCTTTACACAGGGCGATCATCGCTGCGATGACTTGGGGATGGGTATTGATCACCTTGTCGCGGTGATACTCGACGAGGTTTGGCTTGAGCACCACACGGCGACCAGCGAGCGGAACCAGTTCGCGGAAATGCTCGTATTGCTGCCGCACAATGGCCGCAAGATCGGCATCGTAGCTTTCTGCGCGAGCGATGTGGACGAGAGAATGCGACGGTGGTTGCCGCAGCTTATCGATGCCGCGGGTGAGCATGCCCCGGAACCGGTTCTTGACGCGCTCGGTGAGGGTGGGTTTGTAGATCTTGAGCGGCTGTTCTTGGAGCGGCGCATTTACGAGGTCGCTAGCAACCGCAAATGGATTGTGCTTAGTCGCATTGAGTCCGAGTGCAGCCCAGGACAGACGATCTGCGCGAGACTCTCTGACTCCCTTTCCACCCGGCTTTGCGGGGGGAGAGGGTTGGGGTGAGGGGGGCTCTGCGCCCGCGTGTGGCAAAGCACCCCCCTCACCCTGCCCTCTCCCCCCACAAAGCCGGGTGGAGAGGGAAAGAGGGGACCATTGCCCTTGCGTTGCGGCAAGCGCCACCTGAATCTGTCCGCAATGCTCAGGGTCATGCGAGTGGGCAAGTTGCTTTGAGAGATACTCCGCGGCGGCCTTAACCTTGGGGTCGTCCTTGTATTGCTGCAACGCCAGCACCAGCATCGCGCTGGGGCCGGGGATCGGGTCGGTTGTTTTGCCAAGCACGCTTCGGTTTCCATAGTTCGCACCGCCCGTGTCGAAGGCGCGATTTAACAACAATCTCACCCCTTCCTGCACGCGCGGGTGATCGCCCTGCCCTGCGCGTTGGAGTGCCAGGCAGGCCCACGCGGTCGGCTCCACCCACGAGAAGGTTCCTTCGGCCCAAGGCCAACCGATCATTTTAATGTCGATGTCGAAGGCTGCGTCGGTGTCGGGATCTTCTTGGCCGGGCTTGCCGCGCACGCCGAGGAGAAACGACGCGGTTTGCTCGATTTGTTTCGCGTCGGCATTCAATTCGACCAGCGTCAATAAACCGAGTGCCGTCGCCCACACCGCTTCGGGCCGGCCGACCGGAGATCGGTAACTGCCATCAGTGCCGCGAAACGACTCCAGGGCGCGCATACCGAGCGCAATGGCCTCCGAGTATTTTTCGCGCGCCGCGGACAGCGCCAACAGCGCGAGGCAGGTCGGCTCGGGCTGCGGATGCTGGTCCGGGCCGTATGACCAGCCGCCCTCGGGATTTTGCAGGGCCGCGAGCTGGTCGAGAATTTGTTCGTGTGGGGTCATCGCAGCAAGTCTAACTCACAAATGCCCCGGCGAATGCGATCCGTATCATGTCGGGGACAGGAGGAAACCGTGACGGCGTTGCATTTCGACTGTTTCAGCGGCATCAGCGGCGACATGACCGTCGCTGCGCTTTTCGACGCTGGTGTCGATCGTGCGGCCGTCTTGCAGGCTCTACAATCGCTGCAATTGCCCGTGACCGTGGAGGTGCAATCGGTCCGTCGTGGCGGCATAGCGGCTACATTTGTGGACGTGCAGGCTCCCCCGCAGGACAAGCATCGGCATCTCTCGCACATCGAGAAAATCCTAGCCGGTGGTTCGCTCACCGATGGCGCCCGCGACTTGGCAATTGCGATCTTTCGGCGCTTGGCGGAAGCCGAGGCGAAGGTCCACGGCACCACGCCGGAGAAAGTGCATTTTCACGAAGTGGGTGCTCTCGACAGCATCGCAGACATCACGATGGCGGCCGTCGCGATCGACCTTCTGAAACCATCCCACATTTCCGCGCGATCAGTTCCGACCGGCAGCGGCACCGTGCATTGCGAGCATGGCCTGATGCCAGTGCCAGCGCCTGCGACCGCGGAACTTTTGAAGCACGTGCCCCTGGCGCCCTCAGCGGTTGCCTCGGAATTGACCACGCCCACCGGGGCCGCCATTCTCACCACGATCGTGCGGCACTGGATCGACGCGCCGGTGATGACGATCGAAAAAATCGGCGTCGGTGCCGGCCGGAAGGAGTTCAGCGAGCAGCCGAACGTGCTGCGCGTCTTTCTCGGGCAAACCGGCGGCGACGCAGAGACGGACCAAGTCGTGGTGCTCGAAACGAACCTGGATGACGTTTCCGGAGAGGTCATCGGGTTCTGCACGGAGCGATTGTTCCAAGCGGGAGCCCTCGACGCGTACACCATTCCGATGCAAATGAAAAAGGGGCGGCCGGGTTTCTTGTTGGGCGTGATCGCACCGCTGGACCGCGTTAGCGAGTTAGAAGAAGTGTTGTTTCGCGAAACGGGTACGCTGGGCATCCGCAAACAAATGATGCAGCGGAGCAAGATGCTCCGCGAGTCAATCAACGTCGCAACGCCCTGGGGCCCCGTGAAAGCAAAACAAGGATGTCGCGGCGCGGTGAGCGTCGTGACGCCTGAATATGAAGACTGCGCGCGGCTGGCTCGAGAAAAGAATGTACCTCTGCGAGAGATTTACAATGTCGTGCTCAAATCGTGTGGCGCAAGCAATGTAAATGGGTAATACGGCAAATTGCGTAGCACGGCATAAAGGACCATCCCGCCCACCAAGAGCCAGCCACAACGTGCCGGAAGACTTCCCTTACGATCGTCCGGCAAATCCCAAATCCAACTCCAAAGCGACCGGCCAAGTGCATATCCAACCAATGGCAACACGATAAATGCCATCTGGTTGTACGCGAACGCCTGTGCCAAATTGCCGTGAAGCAGGGCGCGCACACTGCGAGTCGTGCCGCAGCCTGGACAATACCATCCCGTAACGGTGTGCAAGGGGCAACTCAGGAAGGCCGGCATTGACGAGTTGGGCGCCAGAGAGAGCCCCCAACAAAGACCGACGCCAAGCGCGGCCGCAATTGCCAGCAGGCAACTGCGGACGAGCCGGCGTCGGCACGAAGATTCCATGATTGGCTTCAACGACCCCGAATCATCAAAGAGTTGAATATCCCCAAGAATTGGCCAACGATGCCGATGGCCATCACGACCCCCGAAACAATCAGCACCGTTTGAGCCTTGGCTTTGGCTTCCGGATCTTTGGCGGTCGTGAAGCAGATGATTGAGAGGATCAGGGCAATCAAACTGCAGCAAAGCGCAAAAATGATCAGGATCACCATATTGGTGTCGCGAAACATCTTGTCGAGCGGCCCCTGTTGCGGTCCCATGGACATGACGATCTCCTGAACGACAGTGGTTGAACGGCACACGAATCCTAAGGGGCGGCACCTAAGCTTTCCAGAAGATTCCGGCCAGAATTCGCAAAATTCGAGGTTCTACTATATTGCTGATTGAAACTGCGCAAGCTGCGCCATGGAGACTTCCCAGGACATGCCTTCCGCCAACGAGATTCGCCAACAGTTCATCGACTTCTTCTGTCAGAAGCACGGGCATGCGTTCGTGCCGTCGAGCCCGGTGGTGCCGTGGGATGACCCCACCCTGCTCTTCACCAACGCCGGCATGAATCAGTTCAAGCCGTACTTCCTCGGCACCGAGAAGCCGAAGCATCCGCGCGTCGCCAATACTCAGAAGTGCATCCGGGCCGGCGGCAAGCACAATGACCTCGATGATGTCGGCAAAGACACTTATCACCACACGTTTTTCGAGATGCTCGGCAACTGGAGCTTCGGCGACTACTTCAAGCGTGAGGCGATTCGCTGGGCGTGGGAACTGCTCTCCGACGTGTGGAAAATCGATAAGTCTCGCCTACACGTCACCGTCTTCGAGGGCGACCCGGCCAACGGCATCCCGCGCGACGAGGAAGCGGCGGGCTTTTGGCAGAGCGAGGCCGGCGTCGATCCGAGCCACATCCATTACTTCGGCAAGAAGGACAACTTCTGGGAGATGGGCGAGACCGGCCCCTGCGGTCCCTGCACCGAGATTCACATTGACCGCACGCCGGATAAATCGGGCGGTCCGCTCGTCAACAAAGGCTCGGCCGACGTGATGGAGATCTGGAATCTTGTCTTCATCCAGTTCAACCGCAATGCGGATCAATCGCTGACGCCTTTGCCGGCTCAACACGTCGATACCGGCATGGGCTTTGAGCGCGTGACATCGATTCTACAGGGGAAGACGAGCAACTACGACACCGATGTTTTCGGGCCGATCTTCGCAGCGATTCGCGATGTCACCAAAGCCCCGGCTTATGGCGGCCGACTCGATGACCTCAAAGACACGGCGTACCGCGTCATCGCTGACCATATTCGTTCGCTGACATTTGCGATCACAGATGGCGCGGTCCCAAGCAACGAGAAACGCGGCTACGTGCTGCGGAGCATCCTGCGCCGCGCCGAGCGATACGGCTGGCAGCAATTCGGCACGAAGGAGCCTTTTCTTTACAAACTCGTTCCGCCAGTGGTTGAGCATTTCGGCGGCGCATTTCCGGAACTGAAGCGCGAACCGAGCAAGTTGCAGTCCGTATTGCTGGACGAAGAGACTTCGTTCTTGCGGACGTTGGAGCGTGGCTTGAAGTTATTTCGAGCCGCAGCCGACGATGCGAGAAAATCCAAAGGGGCCATCACCGGCAAGCAAGCATTTGATTTGCACACGGAACAAGGAATATTCATCGACATTGTCGAGCAGATGGCGTCCGAGGAAAAACTCGGTGTCGATCGCGCGGGGTATGAATCGCTATTTGAAGAATTCAAGAAGACTTCCGGCCAAGGCCGCAAGAAGTTTGTCGTCACGGCGGTCACCGGCGAACTCCCTCGAACCGACGACGACGCCAAACACGACTTCGGCGCACCCAAAAGCGAGCCGCGGGGTTTATCCCCGCGGGACGCACGGCGGGGACAAGCCCGTCCTCTCACTGCGAAAATCCTCGGCTGGGTCCAAAATAATGCCGTCGTGCGGACCGGAGGAATTGGTCCAGGCGAGAGCGTGGCACTACTCGTTGATCGCACGAATTTCTACGCCGAACAAGGCGGCCAGACGGGCGACACGGGCCTCATCCGCTCCGAATCCGGCGCGGACTTTGAAGTCGAAGATACGCAACGCCTCGGCGATGCCGTCTTGCACATCGGCGCGCTGGTCCAAGGCCGGCTGAATGTCGGTGACACAGTCGCTCTGGCTCCGACCGCGACGCGCCGTCTCGATATCCAACGCAATCACACGGCAACGCACCTGCTCAACCTTGCCCTCCGCCAAACCCTCGGCAGTCACGTCGAGCAGAAGGGTTCGCTCGTCGATGACGCCAAGACGCGCTTCGACTTCAGCCACGACAAGCCGCTGAGCCAGGATGATCTTCGCGCGATCGAAGACCGGGTCAACCGCGGAGTGCTCGCGGATATGGCCGTGCACGCGGTCGTCATGCCGCTGGCCGAGGCGAAGCGCATCCCAGGTGTCCGAGCGGTATTCGGCGAGAAATATCCCGACCCAGTGCGCGTCGTGATGATCGGAGCGGAATCACCGACGGAGGCGACACTCGATATGTCGGTCGAGTTCTGCGGCGGCACGCATGTCCAGCGCACGGGCACGATCGGGCCATTTAAGATCATCAGCCAAGAAGCGGTGGCCAAGGGAGTGCGCCGCGTCGTCGGCGTGACCGCGCAGACTGCGCTCCATGAATTGCACAATCGCTCGGCGACCGTCGATGTGCTGGCTGCCAAGTTGCAATGCGCGCCGACCGAGGTTCTGGATCGAATCGAGTCGTTGCAAGAAGAGATGAAGAAACTGCAACTGCAACTGAAGAAAGGCCTCGCCGGGGATTTGACGAGCAGTATCGATAAACTGGTCTCGTCGGCCGAGACGGTGGCGAACGCCAAGCTCATCGTCGGCCAGGTGCCGGCGGCCGGAGCCGATGCGATCCGTGCGCAGGTCGATCGACTGCGGTCAAAGCTCGGCACTTGTGCGATCGTGTTCGGGTGGGACGACGAAGGGAAGCCGGGGCTGTTGGTCGCGGCGACGGATGATTTGGTGAAGGCCGGGATACACTCGGGCAAGATCGTCGGCGAGGCGGCTAAGTTGCTCGAAGGCAAAGGCGGCGGCAACCCGACGCTCGCGCAGGCGGGCGGCAAAAACGCAGCGAAGCTCAGCGAAGCCCTTGCCTTGGCCGCACAATTGGTCAAACAGGCATTGCAACGATAGAGGCGGTTTGTGAGCAAGGACGATCCAGCCGTCGGCGAAACGGACCCGCGATTTCCTTCTGGGAAATGGGGCGGTTTCTTTTTGATGCCGCACACCGGCCCGAAGCGACACGCCACTCAGATGGTTTTGGACTTCAAGGCCGGCGCGATGAATGGCGCTGGCCAGGACAAGGTCGGCAAGTTTGTGATCAAGGGTGTCTACGATTTGGCGACCGGCAAGTGTGAGTGGATCAAAACGTATGTCGGTGCGCACGACGTGCATTATGTCGGGTACAACGAGGGCAAAGGGATCTGGGGCACGTGGTCGATCCCGGCCGAGAACAACCCCGCGTGGCGCGGCGGCTTCCACATCTGGCCCGAGGGAATGGCCGGCGCCGATCCATCGAAACTCAGCGAAGAGGCCGACGCCCCAGTCGATGAAGCCGACCCGGTGTTGATCCCGATCTGAGGATGAATCTCTACCGATGACCCTGCTTGTCCATGACGCCGTTTTTCTCGACCACGATACGGGTGCGCACGTCGAGACGGCGGCACGCCTCAAAGCCATCGACATTGAGCTGACTCGCCGCGGCCTCATCAAACTCTGCACGCGACTGCCGGTACAGGCAATCGATGAATCCGCCCTCTTGCGGGTTCATACCAAAGAACAAATTGAAGCGGTGCGGCAAAAGGCGGCGCTGGGCGGTGGGTGCATTGATCCGGATACGATCGTGTGCCCGCGCTCGTTTCAAGTCGCCTTGCTCTCGGCGGGCAGTTGCGTGGCCGCCGTTGATGGCGTGATGCGCGGCCCGGAGAAAACCGCGCTCACGTTGACCCGGCCGCCCGGCCATCATGCAACGCCGACGCGGTCGATGGGCTTCTGCATGTTCAACAACGTGGCGCTCGCCGCCGATCATGCCCGGCGAGCGCACGGCTTGGAACGAATCCTGATCGTCGATTGGGACGTGCACCACGGCAACGGAACTCAGGACATCTTCTTTGCTGACCCAAACGTGACGTTTGTCAGCATCCATCGCTACGGTGCCGGCTTTTACCCGGGCACTGGCGCAGCAGATGAGACGGGCACGGGACCAGGTCTCGGCAGCACGATCAACGTGCCACTGCGAGCCGGCACGATGTTCAAAACCTACTTCGACCGGTTTCGGGAGGCTGTCGAGACCGCGGCGGACCGTTGCAAGCCGCAATTGATTATCCTCAGCGCCGGCTTCGACGCCCATTGCGAGGACCCAGTCGGGCAATTCACGCTCGCCACCGAGGATTTCATTGAGCTGACGAAAGTAATGTTGGAGTTGGCCAAGGTGCATTGCAATGGCCGGCTCGTAAGTTGCCTGGAGGGCGGTTACAATTTACGGGCACTGGCTGCGAGCGTGGCCGGGCATCTCGAAACACTTCTGAGCGCTGAATCGCCGTCGTGAGCCAAACTCCGCTGCGGGTCGTCGAGAATGTCACGTGTTTGCGGTGCGGTTGTTTGTGCGATGACGTGGTCGTGACAGTCGATGGCAATTCAATTGCCTCGATCGACAAAGCCTGCGAGCACGGAAAGCAGTGGTTCACCGATCAATCCAGGAGAACCCAAAGCGCGAGCGCGGGCTGGGAAGAACTCGTCGTTCCCGCCGTTGAAATTCTCCGAGCGGCGCGATGCCCCCTGATCTTTGGTTTCGAACAGTTTACGGTCGAAGCCCAGCGCGAGGCCGTCGGCTTGGCTGATGACATCGGCGGCGTGTTTGATTCGGGCGCTGCGAATATTGAAGCCGCACTCTTTCCGGAACAACGCTTTGCTTCCTGCACGTGGGCCGAGGTGCGCGACCGGGCTGATTTGCTCGTGTACTGGCGATGCCGGCTCGGCGACGATCATTGGCGGCACGAGGAGTTGATTCTCGAACCGGCTCAGAGGCGCGGGGCACGAATCGTATTCGTCGATGACGAGGCGGAGATTGCCTCGGTTACCGCCGGGGCGCGATACGGTGTCGTGATTCACGAGCCAGATGCCGAAGGTCTCTTTGAGATTCGCCGGCTGGTGGCCCGCCTCAACGATCAAAATCGATTTCGCATGATCAGCCTGGCCCATGGCTTTAATATCGAGGGTCAACGACAAGTGCTCTGTTGGCAGACGGGCTATTCGGGTGCCGTGAGTTTTCAGACCGGATACCCGCGCTCTAATGGACGTGAGTTTTCGGCGGAGGCGATGTTGTCTCGCGGCGAGGTGGATGCGGTTCTTGTGGGTGCAGGCGCGAAACGCAAACTCGGACCAGAAGCGAGTCGGCGTCTTTCGAAGATTCCGCAGGTCGTATTGGCACATTACGAAGATGATGAAACCGCGAGCGCCCAGGTTGTGTTGCTTACCTCAATTCCCGGAATTCACTCGGCGGGCACAGTTTTCCGCTCGGATGGGCTGACGTTGCCCCTTCGGCCGCCACTTTCGTCTTCAATTCCGGACGCAGTTAGGGTACTTAGGTCAATTCGGGAATCGCTGCGACGACACACCGTTTAGGCACGGAAGCCTGCATGACGAGCTACTTGGCCCGAATCTGGGAATACCGGCACTTTTGGCTCTCCTTGGTCCGGATGGACTTGCGGACCCGCTACCGCCGCAGCGTGCTCGGGCTCGGCTGGTCGCTCCTCAATCCACTTTTGATGAGCGCGGTTCTGTGCCTCGTTTTTTCGCAGATGTTGAACGTGTCGTGGAAGGTTTACGTTCCGCACTTGCTGACGGGCACGGTGTGTTGGAATTTCATTCTCGCCTGTGCATTGCAAGGCTGCCAATCGTTCTTCCAGGGCGAAGCCTACATCCGGCAATGCCCTCTGCCCTTGGGAATTTACCCGCTTCGAACTGCGATCGGTGCCGCGTTCCATTTGGGAATGGGCCTGATTTCGCTCACGATCATTACGGGCGTCTTGCTCGGCCCGCCGCCGCTGCTCGCCGCCTTTAGCCTGCTGCCGACACTCCTTCTTCTGTTTGTCTTTGGGTGGTCGATGGCAGTTGTTGCCGGCGCCGCCAACGTTTTCTTCCAAGACACACAGCATCTGGCGGAAGTTGGCTTTCAACTTTGTTTTTTCCTGACCCCCATCATTTGGCGGGTGGAACATCTGGCCGAGCATTCATGGGCTTGGCTGCTCAATCTCAACCCTTTCGTCCATTTCCTGCAATTGGTGCGTGAGCCGCTAATAAACCACCATGCACCGAGTTTTTCGCAATATGGGATTACGATTGGCATCGCGGCACTGACCATGATGGCCGCGACATCGCTTCTACGCGGACTGCAAGACCGCTTGATCTTCTATCTGTAGGAAACTCTCGCCGATGGTGGAAATTGATCTCGATCGTGTTTCGCTCGAATTCAAAGTGCGCCAGTTCAAACGGCTGACGCTCAAAGAATTCCTCGTCCGCGGTATGTTCAAGCGATCGGCCAACCCGATCATTCACGTGCAGGCGTTGCAAGATCTCACGCTCCGCGTCGGCGAAGGCGAGCGGCTCGGCATCCTGGGGCACAACGGTGCCGGCAAAAGCACGCTCCTTAAACTCTTGGCGGGTATTTATCCACCGACGAGCGGCAGGCGCCGCGTCGTGGGGCGGATCTCGTCGCTCTTCGACATCGCGCTCGGCTTCGAAATGGACTCCAACGGTTGGGAGAACATCTATAACCGGGGCTTCCTCCAAGGCCAAACGCCCAAATCCATTCGCGACAAAGTCGATCAGGTCGCCGAGTTCTCCGAGCTTGGCCGCTTCCTCGACATGCCGGTGCGATACTACTCCGCCGGCATGATGGTTCGCCTGGCGTTCTCAATTGCCACGGCTATCGAGCCGGAGATTTTGATCGTCGATGAAGTACTGGCCGTGGGTGACCTGGCGTTTCAAGCGAAGGCGGCCGCTCGCATCAAAGCCATGATGTCGCAGGCCCGGCTCATCGTCATGGTGAGCCACGAGTTGGAATCGCTGATCAATTTGAGCTCACGCATCATTTGGATGGATCATGGCCGGCTGAAGATGGACGGCACGCCCGGCGAGGTCGTCCACGCGTATCAAAATCACGTGCTGCACCCGGCGGCCGCGGCGTAAACACGATGTCAGAACTGCCTTTCGTCAGTGTGATCGTCGTCAACTTCAATGGACGGCGGCATCTCGCCAATTGTTTGACTTCGCTTGCCGAGCAAACCTATCCACGCCATCGCTATGAGGTCATCGTTGTCGACAATGCGTCGAGCGATGGGTCCGTCGATTTTCTTCGTAGCGATTTCCCATGGGTTCGCTTGATCGAAGCGAGCGCGAATCTCGGATTCGCGGCGGGCAACAATGCTGGGTTTGAAGTGGCGCGCGGCGAGTGGATTGCGCTTTTGAATAACGATGCGAGCGCGGAGCCGGAGTGGTTGGAAGCGGCGGTTGGGGCCGGCGAGGGTTCCACCCCCCACCCTAGCCCTCCCCCACAAGGGGGAAGGGGACCGGAGGGCGGGGGGAGGCGACTAAAGTTCTCGCGCAGAGGAAAAGAAATTGGTGGCATAGCAAGCCATATTGTGTTTCGGGATGCGCCGGAACGGGTCAACAGCACGGGATTGATCGTGCTGCGGGATGGGCGCGGAGCGGATCGGGATTTTGGGAAAACTGGCGTACTGCGCGAACGCGGTGATGTTTTTGGCGGCTGTGGCGCGGGCCTCGTATTGCGACGAACCATGCTCGATGAGCTGGGGCTCTTCGATTCCAAACTGTTCATGTACTACGAGGACCTCGACCTCGCTTGGCGTGCCCAGCGGCGTGGCTGGCGATTTGTGTATGAGCCGCGTGCGAGGGTGCATCATGTCTTTGGCGCGTCGGCCGGCGTGGCGTCGCCATTGCAGACACGCTTCGTCGAGCGCAATCGCTGCTTGGTGAACCTCCGCCATGCCCCGTTGCCAGTCGCGATTGCGACAGCACTGGGTAGCTTCGCCCGCCTGGGGCGTTCTGTGTGGCGGCAACAACCGCTGAAACAACAATGGGCTTCGTTGAAGGCGATTGGCGGCATCGCCACTTCCTTACTTCCTGTGGTATTGGCCCGTTGGCAATCGCGCAGCGACCTCCGGCAACTGGCCGAGAGCCGCATGCGAAAATGGTTGGGAAAGGTCTGAGTCGTGCGTGTTGTGTTCAACAGCCTAGCTACGCTCAAGCCCAAAACGGGTGTGGGCCACTATGCCGCGCGGCTCGCGGACGCGCTTTCACGGCAACTACCGTCGGACGAGTTTTCGCTCTTTCCCGGACCAAAGCTCGCAGGGTGGGTCCGGTCCGTGCGAAATAGCGGCGCGACAAAGCGCGGAACTAGCGGTCGCGGCCTACGACCTTGGCTCAAAGACAAAGTAAAGTCGCTGGGGCTTCACGCCGTCGGTGCAGTCTTTCGTTTTCAATGTCACCCGGGCCGGTTCGATCTGTATCACGAGCCCAACTTTCTACCGCTGGAAAGTAGCTTGCCGACCGTCATCACGGTGCACGACCTCTCTGTGCTCTTGCATCCGGAATGGCATCCGGCCGATCGGGTTCGCCGCCACGAAGCCCAGTTTCGCTTGGCCGTCGAACGGGCCGCGCATGTCATCACGGTTTCGGAATCGGTTCGAAGCGAAGTGATCAAGGTCTTGGGATTGCCGGCGAGCCGTGTCACCCCGATCCACAATGGAGTAGGGGTCGAGTATTTCAATGTTCCGGCTCAATCGATCGCGGCTGTGCGGGAGAAACACGATCTACCGGACACATTTCTTCTCTATGTGGGAACCATCGAGCCACGAAAGAATTTGCTGACACTGTTGCGGGCTTATTGCAATTTGCCCGGCGATGTTCGATCGCGTTGCCCGCTGATCTTGGCCGGCGGGTGGGGCTGGCACGCCGAGCCGATCGCCGAATATCTCTTTGGCACCGCCCTGGGCCGTGGCGTGCGGCATCTGGGCTATGTCGCTGACGACGATCTTCCGGGGTTGTACGCGGCGGCTCGGGCTTTGGTGTTTCCATCGCACTACGAGGGGTTTGGCCTGCCGCCTCTTGAGATGTTGGCCACGGGAGGGTTGGTCATTGCATCAACTGCGGCCGCGCACGTGGAAGTCTTGGGTAAGTGCGCGACTTTTGTTGCGCCGGAGGATGTCATCGGCTGGCGAGATGCGATGAACCGAGTGGTCTGCGATGAAGACTGGCTGGCGTCACTCCCCCACGACGGTCCAAAACGTGCATCGACATTCACCTGGGAACGTAGTGCTCGCCAAACCATCGCCGTTTACGATCAAATCCAATCGACCAAGAAACTGGCCGCTTAGTTAATTTCGCGTGAGCTCGACAATAATTCCACCCAGATGCAGCGCACGATGAAACGACGAGAACCAATGCTCGCGCTTCCAAGTGAAGTTGCACTCCTCGGCGGCGGTCCGCAATTCACCGCGCCGATAGGTTCGGCAATGCCAAAGCCGGCTACACATCGCGCCGGTCCACGTCGCTTCGGTACACATCAGCAGGAATTTGCTGCCGGGTAGAAGCACCCGGTGGAATTCGCGCAAGGCCGGCCGCGGATCGGGCAAGTGTTCCAGCACCCATCCACAAACGGCGGCATCAAAGGAGCCTGCTGCAAACGGTAGCGCAGTGACATCGGCGGCGGCAAAGCCGGCGCGGTCGGTTCCCAGCCGACGCCGCGCCCGCGCGACCATGTTGATCGAAAAATCAAACGCCGTGATACGGGTGTGCGGATTCTGCTTCCGGATCGTGAACGAGTAGCGACCATTGCCGCAGCCGGCGTCGAGAACAGACTGGCAGCTTCGCACATCGAACGCGCCGGGTCGAATGAGCCGGCCAGATAACGCTTCGTGACCTGTGAAAAACCCGCTGATCGTCGTGAACGCGCCGGCCACCCCGTCGTATTGGCTACGGACGAGCGAGCGATAATCCTCGGGCGATCGCTTGCGAATCTCATCGCTTTCGATCGCGGAGCGTAGCGGCGATTTGTCGGATGATTCGGCCATGCTTTCACACAAAGACGCGCCGGTTGTAAACGTACCACTCCAAGAGCACCGCAACCAAGGTTGCCAACACGAGCCATTTCCACAGTTCTTTGGGCCGCTTGTCTTCGCTGCCCGCGCTGATCGTCACGGCACCAAGTTGAATCGAATCGCGAGGCTGGATGTTGCTTTCCAGCGGATCGAGAAGATTGACCGCGAAGCGCCGGCCGCCACCATTCCACGTCGCTGAATAGACTCCGGACAAATCCGTTTGCGCGAACGGAAAATCGGCGCGACTCTGACGGTCCATGGTGATCGCACCGCCGGTCGGCGGAGCCACACGAACTTTGTCCACGCCGGGCCCTGGCCGCAGAACTTTTACTTGGCCGGGCTGCACATTTTCTTCCGCCGCCGCGTCGCGGATGTTTCCCAGCGTGTACACGACGTTCCGCCAAAAGAGCGGGAAGCTCGGCAGCATGGGCCAGTTGGTATTCCAATCGCCTTGGTCGTTCAAGATTGAAAACGTAAGCACGGCATCCGTGTTCGGACCGCGATTGAGCGTGAACAAAAGCAACAAATCGCGGTCGCCCTCCATCAGCTTGGGGGTTCGGGGCGGAAGGCCGCCGATTCGCAATGCCTCGAATAGGCCGACCTCTTGCAATCCGGTGAGGTACTTCAACAAACCGTGCTGGTTCGTCCAGCCTTTGATGGCCGGCTGATCGATCTTCTCAACCGTCTTTCCCTGAGGTTGCGGCTGACCAGCGGGCTTCCACGGCGGCGGCGGATAGCCGATAAACAGCGTGTTCGCCTGCGGCATCTCTTCCTCACGCGCGGGGCCGCAACAGTCGAAGATGATTAGATCGTATTGGCCCTCTTGGGCGGGATTGAGATATTTGTTGCGGTCACCGAGTTCTTCCTTGGTCAATCGGGACGAATCGACGACCGCCTTCGTGGCCGGGTCATTGAAGAAGGCATCGATGACGCTGTTCGGCGGACCGATGATCAGCACACGCGCTTTGCGGATCACGCCGACCACGAGAAACGCCTCGTCGTCGGCCGGAAAAGCATCCGCGTGGTTAATCAGTCGGCCACGCACCACAATTTCCTGTCGATCATCGAGGTCGGGCACCTCAAATGTCAGTGTCGCTTCGCCCGGTTCGTCTTTGACGATCACTGAAGGTGCGTCTTTGGATTCGGGACTCATCGCAATCACGCGCTTGCCCAGCTCAACGACACGGTCGTAGGCCTTTTCTAACTTTCCATCAATGAACACGTTAACTTCCATTTTCACGCGGGCCGGTTTGTTGCGGAAATTGTTGAGCCGGGCATAAATCAACAGGCGTGACGGATCGTATTCATCGCGTGAAGCGTTGAAAGCGACAATGCCAACGTTATCGACTTCAGGCCCAGGCTGGCCGATGACGTGAAATTGGATCTGCAGGTTGCCAACTGCGAAATCAGTGGCGTCGGCGAATCGGCCGTCGGAAAAGAGATGCACCGCGGTCTTCACGCCCTCGTTCTGTACCGAGGTGCGGGTTGCGCCCTCAGGCCGAACGGCGACATCTTCGGTTGATCGCGTGGGGTTCGCGAGGCTCTCTGCCAGTGCCAAAGCTTCTTCCAAACGCGTCGGCCGGCTTGTCGGTGTAATGCTGTGAACCGCCTGCTTGAGCATTTGCTTGTTGGAAGTAAATGACTGTCGAATCTCAGCCGACGAGTTGAACACGATCACCATGCCAGCGTCCGAATCGCCGGAGTCATCGATCGCTTTGAGCGCGGCATCCTTGGCCATTTCCAGCCGATTGGGCTTCACATCCGTGGCGCTCATGCTCGCCGAATTGTCCACCAGAATGACATAGCGCAGCCCTTCCCCGGCCGGCGCGAAGAACTTCGGCGCGAGCACCGCATAGATGAGACCCAACACCGCCAACAATTGCAACAGCAGCAAGATGTTGCGGCGTAACCACTGGAATAACGTGTTGACGTGCAAATCCTCGATGCTCTTCTTCCACAAGAATGTGCTCGGCACCGAGATCGGCTTGCGCCGCAGCTTCAAGAAATAGAGCAGTATCAACCAGATCGGCAGTGTGAGTAGAATCCACGCGGCCCAGAGGGGCAGCGAGACATTGAAGCTCAGCCGGTATTTTTCTTCGAGCCACTTGTTGACATCGGTTTCCATCCCCGCCACATGCAGCCCGAATAGCCCAAGGCCAGGGATGGCCAACACCACGAGGGCCACGACGGCGAGGGGGAACCAGGCTCGCGAAAGCCAATTCATCGCACCAGGCCCTTACGCCGTAGGTAATTCAGGACCAGTCCTTCAAATGGCGTATCGCTCGGCGCGAACATGCAGGTCATGCCGCGCCGGGTGCAGAAGTCATGCAGGCCGCCTCGGAAGGCGTCGAGATTTTTGCGGTAGCGATCCAAGAGTGGCTTGCTCACCGTGATTTCCGCGTGGTCGCCATCCTCGACATCGACCAATTTCAAATCTCCCACGACCTCGGGATTGACTTCTTCGGGAGCAAGAATGTGGATCACGTAAACGTCGTATTGCCGCGCGACCAAGTATCGCAGCGCCTGCTCGAATCCACCCTTGTCCATGAAATCCGAAAGGATAATGACGATGCCCTTCCCTGAGGATCGCAGCGTGAACGACTTCATCGCCTTGGCCAAGTCGCCAGTGCCAGCGGCGGTCACCTGGTCGAGAAATGCCAAAAGTCGCCAAAGGCTCCGGCGACCGCGGGCGGCCGGCATGGTCTGCACTGGGCCGTCGCTGAACGATTCGACCACCACGCGGTCGAGATTGGTGAGCCCGATGAAGCCGAGGGCGGCCGCCATCTGCTTGGCGAAGTGCAGTTTGGACGGCGTGCCGAAGTCCATCGACATGCTGCAATCCAAAAGAAAATAAACGTGCAAATCTTCCTCTTCGACGAAGAGGCGAATGAACAATTTGTCGAGCCGGGCCAACAGGTTCCAGTCGAGGAAGCGCAGATCATCTCCGATGGCGTAGGGCCGATAGTCCGCGAACTCGACCGATTGGCCCTTGCGCTTGCTGCGGCGATCACCCTTCATCCGGCCTGTAAAGATTTTCCGCGACACCAACTCGAGTTGCTCGAGGCGATGGAGGAACTGCGGCGACAGCAATGAAGTGGTGGTTGGCATTTTTGATCCGATCAACCCTTTTCCTTCACCGCGTTGAGAATGAGTGTTAACACATTGTCAGCCGGGATGTTCTCCGCTTGCGCTTCGAAATTCAAAATGATTCGATGCCGTAGCGCGGGCAAGTAAACCGCCTTCAGGTCTTCGAAGCTCACGTTGTACCGGCCTTGCAACAGGGCTCGAACCTTCGCGGCGAGCACGATCGCTTGCGCGGCTCGCGGGCTGGCACCGCAGCGGATGAATTTGCCGGTGACGTCGGCCGCGAACTCGCCGCCCGGATGCGTCGCCAAGATGAGCCGGATGGCGAAGTCCTGCACCGCCGGCGCGATCAGCACTTCGCGGACGAGCGATTGCCAGCTTTGCACTTCGGCGCCATCCATGACCTTCGACGCTTGTGGCCAAACGTTTTTGGTGGTGCGGTCGATGATCGTGCTCATCTCCTTTTGGCCCGAGTAGTTCACGAGCAGTTTGAAGAAAAAGCGATCGAGCTGGGCCTCGGGCAGCGGATAAGTGCCTTCTTGCTCGATGGGATTTTGGGTTGCCAGAACGAAGAACGGCTCCTTCAAGCGATGGATCGTCCCGCCCACGGTAACGCTGTGCTCTTGCATGGCCTCGAGCAGAGCGGACTGCGTTTTCGGCGTGGCGCGGTTGATTTCGTCAGCCAACACAATCTGGGCAAAGAGCGGCCCGGGTTGAAAGGAAAACACTCGCTTGCCGTCCGGAGCTTCCGACAGAATGTTGGTGCCGATCACGTCCGAAGGCATGAGGTCCGGCGTGAATTGGATGCGGTTGAAATTAAGGTCCAACACGTCACCTAGCGTGCGGACGAGCAGCGTTTTGCCCAGACCAGGTACGCCTTCGAGCAAGACATGGCCGCCGACAAACAGCGCGGTCAACACGCCTTCGACGATATCTTTGTGGCCGACGATGACCTTGCCAATCTCGTCGGACACTCGGGCAAACGCCTGACGGAATTGCTCGGCTCGTTCTGTCATCGGGGCACTGGGATTCATGGATGCACCTTGGAACAATTGGCGTTAGGTTACGGGATCGCCCGACTCTGAGTCTGACGTCTGTCGCTCTTCGAGAGCTCGCTTCTTTGCTTTCATCAAGCGCGTGAAGGCATCCTCGCCTTCGGTCGCGGCCGGTGTCGGCGGCGCTTTTGGTTCGGGTCGCGCGATCGTCGGCTCCGGTCGCGGAGGCGTGAACACCTGCGTCGGCTCGAATCGTTTGACGATCTTTTCACGCTGCATTGTGGTCGCGACTTCCGTCTTGCGGTTTTGCAACCGCTCGAGGAATGCGTCGGCCTTCCTCTCAACAGCGCGGCCACGCAATCGGTCCCACGTTCGCCGCGCGGTGGCGCTCACTTCGCCCGGCTCGATCGCGATGCGGCGGGCGGCGACATCGGCCAGGAACGTGCAGCCCGCAAATAGCAAAAGCCAGAACCAGGCCGGCTGCGAGGCGTTGGCCATCGCCACCGTTTTGCGGAATGGCTCACCGGCCTTCGCTGCCGTGGCGAGCTCGCGATCGCCTTCGTCGAATACCTTGCCACCGGTGATGTCGGCTAGGCGTTTGAGCAAGCCGGTATTGCTTTCGAGGTCGGCGAACTCCGGCGAATATGGCACCGTCACCCCGGTGCGAATGCTATCGCTTTCTTCGACCACTTGCGGTTGGCCATCTTTCATCACTGTGTTGGAGCGAACAGCCTGGGCGTTAATGAAGTAGGAGCCCGCTTCATCCGCCTTGAATTCCGCCTCATATTGGCCGCCGGAGTGTTGCGTGAATTTCAGTTCCAGCGGCTTCGATTCGCCGTTTGTGCCGGGCGTTGTCACAGCGCCCTTCACGCGCAGGTCCGTTAGCGGCCGATTGCGGTCATCGCGGGCATCGACCACCACGCGCACGATGCCATCGCGATATTCCGTGCTCACGGAGAGCTTGCCGCTCTCCACGCCACGCAGCGACCAACCGATCAACTGTTCCCAGAACTTGCGGTAGAGATCCGAATTGACCCAATCCTGATCCCACGTCGACCGGCCGGGGCGCGATCGTGCGTCTGAGGTGTACGCCACCGCTTTGCCGAGGCCGTATTGCCAGTGCGCGAGCACGGGAAAGCGCTGGTCAATGACACTCGGGCCTTCGATGTCCATTTCGACGAGCGGCGACGACTTCAGCGTGGATCGCACAAAACCATAGAGGTTCGGCAAGTCTTCGGGCAGCTTGTCGGCCGGTCCGCTCGGGATGCGAAGCTGCGGCTTGAATCGTTGCTCGACAATGAATGACTGGCTGATCGTCCGAGTTTCCTGAATGTAAATCGCAGGAATCGCCTTCGGCGGAGGATTGCTGTAAAACCGGCCGCCCGTCTGCGTGGCCATGCTGCTCATGCGCTGCGTCTCCGGGCTGCCGTGGGTGGCAACGCCGACAGTCGTGCAAGTCACCCCCGTCTTTCGCATCTGGCCCAAGAGATTGAAATTTGTTAACGACGGATCGCCGTCGGATATCACGATGATGTGTTTCGTGGCGAGCTTGTGCGCCGCGTTCGTCAGTTGACTATAGGCTAACTGCAACGCCGGATCGAAATCCGGCATGTCGCCGGGCACCATGCGATCGACTTGCTGATAAAGGGCGTTGCGCCGGCCGCCGATCGTCTGAAACGGAATGTGCCAGCGGTGTTGGCCGTCGTAATAGATCAAGCCGACCATATCCACCGGCGAGAGTTTCTGGATGGCAACTTTGGCGATCTGTTTTTGCAATGCGTTGCCATCGGCCGCTTCCGAAGCGTGCATGATGAGCACCAAGCCGCCCTTGCCCTGAATCTTGACCGATTGAATATCGCAATGGACCGGGAGAGCTTTTTCCACCGGCGTGCCCTGATAGCCACCCGCGCCGAATGAATCCGGCCCGCCAATCATGACCAATCCGCAGCCCTGGTCGTAGGTGTTGCTGCGGATCATCTCCATTTGGTCGTTGGTGAAATCCTCGGCCGGCACGTTCGCCAGGACAACACAATCGTAATTCGAGAGGAACACACCGAGGTCGTCGCGGTTTGTTGGGAGTTCACCGGACGTGATCGTGGAAATATGAAACTTGGTTTCGCCACCGCCGCGGAGCTTCTCAATCAGATGGCTGTGATCCGGCGTGCTCTTGTTCGCGCTACCGGCCGACTCGATAAAGAGGACGCGGCGGCGACCCAGGGCGAGCACATGCGTGCTGGCACTGTTGTTTTGCACGCGGTCACCAGCCAGCCCCGCCTGAACTTTTCCGCCGGCCGTCACCGATCGCGGGGTGAAGATCGCCTGATACGTGTACGACCGCTGCACGCCGGCAAGGCTCTGCCGAAATGAGAACGCATTGAGACCGGGGCGCAATTGCACCTGCGCCGGCGGGCCGCGTTCGACGACGCCGGGGCCGACGTCGATCTCGACCGGCGCGGATTCACCTTCGCTGAGTTGTCGCAGCGCGAGCTCGCCGGTGACGATATTTGGGTTGTAGCTTCGGAGCAGCACGCGAATCGGGAGTCGGCCACCCTGCTCCGTCACCGGCGGCGCTTCCACCCGCTGCACCAGTACTTCGTTTTCATTGCGATAGCCGGCCGCCAACGGCACGACGTCAATTTGCACGCCGTTGGCCGCCGCGATGCGGGCCTGCTCCTCGGCATTGCCGAGGTTTTCGTTGCCGTCGGAAAGCAGGATAACGCGCCGCCCGCCGCCTTCGGGGAACGAGGCCAGCGCCAACTTGATCGCGGCAGCAATGTCCGTGTAGTTCTCGTCAATCGAGCCAATGAGGTCTTCGCTGAAGTTGAGTTGCGGGACCTCGCCCGGAGGTAAGACGAGGCGGGGCCGTTTGCCAAAGACAATGACACCGGCTTGATCGCGCTCGTGACCTGGCCCGCGATAGACGACAGCGTCATTCACGAATTGCTTGACTCGACGCCAGCGCTTGTCACGCTTGTTCAGCGGTTCAATTTCGGCAACTGCCGGATCGAGCTCTTGCGGGATCGAAAGCGAACGGTCTACTAGAAACAACACCGTCGTTGTGTCGCCGGCTTTCTTGATCCGCATTTCGGCCAAGGCCAAGACTAGCATCGCGACCACAAGCGATCGCAGCCCGATGACGAACCAGCGACGAATCGGCCCCAATCCGGCGAGGCTCCGATAGCTCACCGCAACGATGAATGGCAACGTCAACAAACCGAGCAGCCACCAGGGCTGAACAATCTCAAGGCTGCCAACCATCCGCGTTCCGTCGCGCAACAACTCCGTCGTCGGCGGCAATATCAATGCACCAAGTCCCAGGATCAACGCAGACGCCACAACACCGGCCGTCAGAGCATGCCAGCGCGTCGTGACCAAAAGCAGCGCTAACAAAACAGCGAGCATTCCCGCCCCTGAAACGAAAACGTAAAAGCCAATGTCGGGCCCGAAGATAAAAGGACCAAGGCCGGCCGACGCAATTGCTATTGCGAAGGCGCGGTGGAGAGGATGGCGGCGCCACAACGCGAGCAAGACCAGCCCGGCGACCAACAAGGTCGCGGCGAGCCAGCGGTCAGCCAGATATTCCATCACGCGCGGCAACTGAAGGCCTCTCACACGCGGATGCGTTGCACCCGATGATTTTCCGTATCGATCACATGGACACGATCTTTGCTATCCACCGCCAGCGCCCAAGGACTGTAAAGCTGGCCCGGCAACCGGCCGGAGCTTCCCCAGATCGCGATGGACTCACCTTTCGTGTTCAATTTTTGCACTCGATGATTGCCGAACTCGACGACGTACAGGTCGCCGCGTGGTCCAAATGCCACGTCGTAGGGATAGGCAAATTGGCCAGGTTCCGTCCCGTGACCGCCAATGATTCGGACAACGTCGCCATTCAAGGCGAGGACTTGAACCCGGTGGTTGCAAGCATCTGCCACATAAAGATACTGATCGGGACCGATCGCCAGACCGCGTAGATGATTGAATTGGCCCGGCTCAGGGCCCGGCCCGCCGATGGTTTTGATCAACGACCCATCGGGGGCGAGCTTAGTGATTCGCTCGTTCGCCCCAAACTCAGATAGGAAAAAGTTGCCGTCGGTATCTTCCACCGCATCGCTCACGTAGCCGAACTGACCAGGCTCGCTGCCCGTGACTCCTCCCAGAACTTTCTTTTGCTTACCGTCCAGCGTGTAAATGCGAACGCAGTGGTAATGGGAGTCGCTGACGATAATGCTGCCGTCGCGGCCGATGCTCAGGCCACTCGGTTTGCCGTTGAAAAACTCCGGCGTCTGCCAGCCGATGTTCAGGAAATGGCCATCTAAGTCATACGCTTGAATTCGCGCCGTGAAGTCAACGATGTAAAGGTGTTGGTCGGGCGTGATCGCCGCGGCGCGTGGCCGAACGAAATCACCGGGACTCACCCCGCGCCGACCCCAAACCATATCCGGAGTCGAATTGCGGCGTGAACATCCGACCGTCAGCGCGGCCGCCGCGAGGAGAAAGGTCCGACGTGTGCAGCGGCTTGGCAATCGCGCCACCGATTAGAGCGGAAATTCCGATGGGGTCAGCTTAGTCCTGCTGCGACAAAGTACCAACAGCGGGGTCGGTGTTTCGGTTCGGCGGACGCGAAGCGTCGTCTTGTTAGCCCGACGCTAGCGAGGGTCTTTGTTAGCCGGACGCGCAAGCTACGGAAAGCAGAGACCCTGCCCCACTCGCGAATCTCCGCTTCCCGTAGCTTGCGCGTCGGGCTAACAAATCTGGGCGAGCGGGGTTGCGTAAGCACCCCGAGTCTTTCGCGGCTCGCAAGCACTCGGGGCGCTTACGCAACCCCGCTCGCTAAAATCTTTGGGACAAAAAGCCGATTCCCATTTTCATTTGCCTTTCGCCCCAAAGTGTCGGATAGTTCCTCTTGGCATTTCCTGTTGGCCGCAGCTGAGGTCAACAAGAATGCCCGCGGACTGTTCTGGGGGATGCGAGCGGGCGAGCGTCTCACTTTTTGTGAGACGGGTGCTCCCACTTCTGTGGGGCCCATGCCCAATTGCGGTCGTCGCAGACGAACACCACCACCACTACTACCACCACCGCAAGCGACGACCGGGCGGCCAATTCCACTGCTCGCCCGGCAAAGCCGCCCTTAAACACAAGGCGGCGAGCTTCGTCAACTTCTTAATCGAGAGTTCAGAGGAGCGCGCGCTCTTGCTCGAAGCGGAAGATTCACCAACAACAACTCAAACGCCCACTACACCCGCTCGCATTTTCCCAGGCAGTACTGCGCGCGGAGAGTCCGAGGCTTTCTTTTGTCATTCCGAGGCTTTGCGAGGAATCTGCCCGCAACTGACACTCGCAAGCAGATTCCTCGCAAAGCCTCGGAATGACATGACGAAGTCTCGCAAGGACACGCAGATCACTTCAGCACCGTTGGCAACTGATTCGTCGATGCTAAACTGCCTTGACCCTTTGCCGGAGCCTTCATGACCACTGCGAGCCCTGTCCGGCTGGAATTCAAAGAATCGATCGCCCACATCGTGCTCGACCAAGCGGGATCACGCGCGAATGTGCTTAGCTCGGCTACGTGGTCGGCACTCTCCTCGGCCGTTGCGGAAATCGCGGCACGAACCGATGTGGACGGATTGCTGATTACCAGCGCCAAGGACGGCATCTTCCTGGCTGGTGCGGATTTGAAGGAATTAGCCTCGCTTCCCATGGACGACGAAGCGCCGGCCCGCCGCGTGGTTCGCAACGGCACCCAGGTGTTGGCGGCTTTTGAATCTTTGCCGATACCCACTGCGGCCGCCATTGACGGTGCGGCTCTGGGCGGCGGCCTCGAAGTCGCGCTGGCTTGCGATTATCGCTTGGCCGGCAATCACCCAAAGCTCAAACTCGGTCTGCCGGAAGTCAAATTGGGACTGATTCCGGGCTGGGGAGGAACCCAACGTTTGCCGCGAATCATTGGCGTCGAGCGAGGGGCCGAGTTGCTCGTCACCGGACGAGCGGTGGCCAGTGCCGACGCGGTGGCGATGGGTCTCATTGATCGAGTCACCGATAGTGCAACCTTGGTGAGAGAATCGATGGAAGTCCTGCGAGCCGCGCCGGATGATGATTGGGAATTTCGCCGAGCACGCAAGCAATCGCCGTATGGCCAGCCCATTGATCTGGCCGGGGCGCAAACCATAGTCGAGAAGATGGTCGGCGACGAACAAATCGCCGGCCAAGCCGCACTGCGCGTGCTGGAGCGTGGCCTTCCGCTGCCCTTGATCCCCGCGGTCGCATGCGAGACGGACGAGTTCGTTCTGTTGCTCTTGAGTCCCGCCAGTCGAGCACGGATGGCCGCCTTTTTGCAAAAGTGAATCGATATCGTTAAGCTGGACCCGGTGTCAGATCGCGGGCCTCGCTCGAGGACCATCGGTGCGAAGTCTGAAGATTGCCGCAATCCTGGTAGTCACTCTTCTGGTGTGTGTTCCACACGGGTCCACGGAGCCACCAAGAGAGGCTCAGCCCTTAATCAAGCGCGGCGTCGCCGCATTGCGGTCACGGCAAAAGCCCGACGGCAGTTGGGGCATTTATGGCCCTGGCAGTACCGCCCTTGCGGCGTTGGCACTGTTGGAAAGTGACGTCTCACCTAACGACGACGCTATCGTCGCGGCCGCCAAGTATCTTCGCCCGGAGGCCGTGCGCTGCTCCCATACCTATTCAGTGACGACATCGCTTTTGTTTTTCGATCGGCTGCATGATTCCGGCGATGAGGCCATCGTGAAACTGTTGGCCGAGCGGTTATTGGCTGGCCAAAAGAAAGACGGCTGTTGGACCTACGGTATCCCAATCGGCGATCTCCGCAGCCTCGACACCAAATACCCCTTGCCCGAAAAGCCGTCGGATGGTACGCGCATGGACCACGTTGCTCCGCAGGAATTGCGGACCGATAACTCCAACACTCAATTTGCAGTCTTGGGTCTGTGGACGGGCCGGCGTTACGGTCTCGAAATTGAAGATGCACTGAACAAGGTCGATGAGCATTTTCGCAGCACGCCGACTCGCGTTTCTTCGAATATGGCGGGGTGGGATTACACATCGACAGGAAATGGCGCCAATGGTGCGAACACTTGTGCGGCTCTGATGGGCATGGCGATTCGTCTGGGCTACAAAGTAGAACGCAATCTTAAGACCGCGCCGGGAACACCGTCGATGGAACCGGAAGCGGCCCGCCTCGAATGGAGCCACGATCCTTTGATTTGCGACGGCATGCGCTACATGCTCCAGGAATATTCCGCGGAGGTGGCCAGGACGAGTCGTCCCGACTTGTATTTCATGTGGTCCGTCGAGCGCGTGGCGACCGCTTACGGCTTGGAGAGTATCTACGGCGTGAATTGGTATCGCATTGGACTTTTGCGTTTACGTGATACTCAGGCACCCAATGGGATATGGGCTGGCAGCTATCAGCCCGAGGTCGATACCAGTTTCGCGCTGTTGTTTCTCAACCGCTCGAATCTCACTCGCGATCTCAACAACATTCTGAATCCGAAGCAAACCAAAGAACTGACAAGCGGCGGCAAAAACCCCGAGCCACTATCCGAGCCGCTGGTGGAGCGACTTGTGCGCGAGTTCCTCGCGGACACGCCGGAGGGCAAAGCAAAGCGGCTCACGGAATACCGAGATGGCCAAGGTGTGGAATACACGGAGGCGATTGCGCGAATCATTCCAAAAATTGATGGATCGCTGCAGAAGACCGCTCGCGACGGCCTGGCTACAAGGCTGGCGCGCATGACCGCCGAGACGCTGCGCGCGCGACTCAAAGATTCGGATGTCGAGTTGCGGCGTGCCGCATGCGTCGCCTGCGCCATGAAGGCCGACAAGGAAATGATCGGCGACTTAATTGGCGCACTCGACGATCGTGAAGCGATCATCGTTCGCGCCGCCGGCGTCGGACTCGCGCGGCTGACTGGTGAAAACTTCGGCCCGGCGGCCAATGCCACCCCCGCAGAGCGTGCGAAAGCGATTGCTGCGTGGAAAGAGTGGTGGAAAAACAAAAAGAGTTAACCCAGGGGGTTAACTCTTCAAAGTTGCGGCGACAGGATTTGAACCTGTGACCTCCAGGTTATGAGCCTGGCGAGCTACCACTGCTCCACGCCGCGATTTGTTATGTGTATCCTAGCCGCGCGGTCAATGTCCGGCTAGAGCAAAGGGTGTGACTTTGCACGATCGAAGGCCCCAATCAACTCACCTCGTGAACGACGGAACGCAACAAGACGAGTGGATGCCGCATGTCTGGGAGGGAACCCGCTTCTCCGCTTGGATCCGCCTCCTCGCGACGCACCGGTTTGCCGTCCATCCTCGTTTCCTCTGGGTCGCTGCGATCATTACGATCGTTAGCTTTTGCCATTCCTTCCTCTGGCTGATCCAAGAAGCGTTTTTGGGGCATCGCTTGCGGCGGTTGCCGACCCCGCAAGATCCCATCTTCATCCTCGGCCATTGGCGCTGCGGCACGACGTTGTTGCACGAACTATTGATCCGTGACTCGCGGCATGCCTCGCCGAATACTTATCAGTGTTTTGAACCACACCACTTCTTGGTGTCTGAGAAGTTCATGGCCGTCGCTGCCCCGTTCTTGATGCCGTCGCGACGACCGATGGATGACATGCCCGCCGGCTACGACCGACCGCAAGAAGATGAGTTTGCCCTGTGCATGCTCGGTCAGCCGTCGCCGTATCTACAAATCGCGTTTCCCAATGATCCGTTCAAAGACCTCGATTCACTCGATCACCGAAACCTTGATGAATCTGGAAAGAGCCGATGGTCCGGCGTTTTGGCAAATTTCCTTCGCCGCGTGGCTTATCTTCACCCGGGCAAGCGGCTTGTGTTGAAGTCACCTCCGCACTCCGCGCGGATTGGAACGCTTCTGAAACGCTTCCCGAAAGCGAAGTTTATTCATATCGTGCGCGATCCGCACGCGATGTATCCCTCGACCGTGCGATTGTGGAAAGCACTCTACCGTCACCATGCCCTACAGGTCCCGGATTGCGCGCAGCTCGATCGTTACGTGTTTGAGACGGGGCGGCGGCTCTTCACGGCCCTGGAAGCCGGCAAACGGCTCATCCCCGACGGCCGCTTTGTCGAGGTCCGATTCGAAGAGTTCGTGCAAGATCCGATCGCACAGATGCGGTCCATTTACGATACATTAGGGCTTGGCGAATTCGCGAAAGTTGAATCCCAGATCCGCGACTATTTCGCGCACGCAAAAAAGGTGCGCCCAAACAAGCATGCAAATCCGCCAGAAGTGACGGAAGCGATCGAGCGCGAATGGGGTGAGATTATCCGCCACTACGGATACGAACGCCAAAGTTTGAGTTCCTCCGTTAATCCTTTTGCTCCTGCTCAGCCGCATTACGCAGGTACTCCTTGAGCAGTCCCACGTTGTACGACAGAAACAAAAGCGTGTGCTGCAACGCCTGATACGTCGGATCTTCCGGGTCGTCCGCATAGTCTTTGCGTAATACGTTGATCTTGTCTAAAAGCTGCTCGGCAGTGAGCACGGAAACCTCCAAGGCTTGTCAACCCAAATTGTTTGGCCGACAGATGTTGTATAGCTAGCCCGGCTTGACGCCCTGCGCGGTCACATGATACAAGCCGGTGCCGAAAAGCGGCGGACAATCCCCGTACGCGCGGTGCCATGGACGGCCCATGATCCGGCGAACCAGCGAACCACTGGTCATCTGGTTTTTCCTCACCGATTTGACGCTGACGGGCACGGCGTGGATCGTGGCCTATCTCGTGCGTTTCTCCGGCTGGCTGCCGATTCCCAAGGCGGAGCCGGGTTTCATTTATTGCCTGCGCAGTTTGCCGGTCGTGCTTCTACTGGCTGCGGTCGCTTACAGACTCGTGCGTCAGTACGAGGTCACCCGGCTGCGGCGATTTCGCGAAGAGCTTGTGGCAGTCGTCAAAGGCAGCGTTCTTCTGTCACTGCTCGTTATGGCCTCGACTTTTTATCGCCATGATCCACTTGAATCGCGCGTGACGATGGCGCTATTTACCACCTTCTCCGCTTCCGGTGTCTTGATCGCTCGACGGTTGAGCTGGTCAGCAATTCGTTCGCTCCGCAAGCGCGGCTTCAATCAAACTAACGCTTTGATTGTGGGCACAGGCCGCACGGCTCGAAAGACCGCCCGCGCCCTGAAGAGTGCATCCTGGATGGGCATCCGAACACTCGGCTTCGTGGAAGACCGGCCCAGCCCGTGGTGCGGCGATCTGTCGGTCATGGGCACTACGGCGCAATTACCTGAGCTCATTTCGGAGCACAAAGTCGGCCACGTCTTCATCGCGCTACCATTCAATCGCTTCGCCGAAGCTCGCAAGGTCTTTGATGCCCTTTCGCAGACGTTTGCCGAAGTACGCATGGTCGTAGACGCTCCGGAGATGGCCGGCTTGTCGCTCAATTCCGGTACTCTCGACGGCTTGCCAGTAATCGGTTTGCGTGAAAGTGCCCACTTCGGTCTCAATGTCGTGGTCAAACGTGCCTTTGATGTGTCGCTGACGACGATCGGGTTGATCCTCATCTCACCGCTATTAGCCGCGATCGCGATGCTCGTGAAGATCTCCAGTCCTGGTCCGATTTTCTATCGGCAACAACGTTGCGGACTGAATGGCGAAACGTTCTGGATGCTCAAATTCCGCACGATGCCGGTGGACGCCGAAAAATCCACGGGGCCGGTATGGGCGACGAAGAACGATCCACGCCGCACCCGCATCGGCAGTTTCTTGCGGCAAACGAGTCTCGACGAGTTGCCGCAGTTGTTCAACGTGCTCAAGGGTGACATGAGCTTGGTCGGTCCGCGGCCCGAACGGCCGCATTTCATCGGCCAGTTCCGCAAGACCATTCCCAACTATATGGCTCGCCACCGCGTGAAAGCCGGCATCACTGGCTGGGCCCAAGTACACGGTTGGCGAGGGAACACCTCACTGCGGAAACGCGTGCAGTACGATCTCTACTACATCACGCACTGGAACCCGTGGATGGACATCCGCATTCTCTGGATGACCTTCTTCCGCGGTATCGTCCACAAAAACGCGTATTGAGGAAGATTTGAACCGCATAGAGCGCTGAGAATACCTCTTCTCAGCGCTCTCTGCGGTTCAACTGTTTTGGGTTCTACCTGATAAAGTACATACATGTTCGTTGATCGTGTCACGATATTTGTCAAAGGCGGTGACGGGGGTGACGGGCTCGTCAGCTTCCGGCGCGAGAAATATGTCCCCAAAGGCGGCCCCAGCGGTGGCAACGGCGGAGACGGTGGTTCCGTAATCATCCGCGCCCGCGCCGGCGCGAACAGCCTGGCCGGCATCGTCCACAAGAAACACTGGAAAGCCCGGGCCGGTGAACGCGGCGGCAGCTCCAACTGCACCGGCAGGAATGCCGAAGACGTGATCATCGATGTTCCGCCCGGCACGGTCGTGTTCGACCGCGAGCGCGGCAACATCCTGCGCGATCTGAAGTTCGCTAACGAAGAGGTCGTCGTCGCCCATGGCGGCCATGGCGGCCGCGGCAACGCCGCGTTTGCGACCTCGACGAATCAAGCGCCACGAGAGGCAGAGCCTGGTAAACCTGGCGAAGAGCGCTGGATCGTTCTCGAGTTGAAAGTCATTGCTGACGTGGGACTGATCGGTCTGCCCAACGCCGGTAAATCGACGCTGCTCAGCCGGCTTTCGCGCGCCACGCCCGAGATCGCGGATTATCCATTCACGACTAAGTATCCCAACCTCGGGATGGTGGGCATCGACGGCGAGCACGGCTTCGTCATGGCCGACCTGCCCGGCCTCATTGAAGGAGCACATATAGGCACCGGCCTGGGCCACGAGTTTCTCCGCCACGTGGAGCGGACCCCGGTGCTGGTCCATCTGGTCGAGCCCTTCCCCACCGACGGCGGCCGGCCGATCGACAACTATCGGGCGATCCGCAAAGAACTCGAACTCTATGGCGGCGATCTGCTGATCAAGCCCGAGATCGTTGCGATCAGCAAATCCGAGCTAACGGAAGCGGAGAGCGTTCGCGAGGAAATGGAACGCGAACTGAGCCGGCCGGTCCTGGCAATCTCCGCCGTCACGGGAACGGGGTTAGCCCAGTTGGTCAATCGAATCGTGAAAGCTCTTGCCGAGATGCCGCAAGGAGCACCGGTGTGAGCAGCATGATCGTCATCGACGTCGGCAACACCCGGGTGAAGTTCGGCCTTTGCTCAGAGACAGCGGTCATCGAATCCGCGGCCATGCGGCCGACAGAAGAAGATTGGTCGCAACAACTCGAAATTTGGCGTGGTGGCTTAGACTCACCTCCTCTATTCGCAATCGCAGGCGTTGTGCCAGCGACTTTGGAGCGCGTGGCCGAGTGGGTGCGAGGCCAACGCGGTACCTGCACGATCATTGAATCGTTTCAAAAGCTGAAAATCCAGGTCGCTCTCCCCCAACCCGAGCAGGTCGGCATTGATCGCCTGCTAGGAGCATTGGCGGCTCGTGCGATGTTTCCGGACACACCCCTCATCGTGGTTGATGCAGGTTCGGCGGTCACGATCAACGCCGTGAGTGGGCTCGGAATGTTCGACGGTGGAGCGATCCTGCCCGGCCTGCAACTCATGGCGAACGCCCTGCATCGTGAAACTGCCCTGTTGCCACAGACTGCCATCGTCCAGGCCGCGTCATTCCCGGGACAAGACACGCATTCTGCGATTCAGTGCGGTGTTTGGGCCGCGGCATGTGGTTCGATCGAACGAATCGTGGGGACATACAAACCTCAGAAACTGATATTCACTGGCGGTGACGGAGGACGTCTCGAAGAATCCGTTTCCGTGGATTGCGAAAAGCATCTCCAACCGCGGCTTGTTCTCGAAGGAATTCGCATCGCCGCGCAGGTGCGATCGTGACCGTTCGCGCGGCCCGCCTCACGCCGCCGGGCACAGCTGCGATTGCCACCATTGCCGTCGTCGGCGAGGAAGCGTGGCCACTCCTCCTTGATCTATTTCGCGACGCCAAGGGCCAATCGCTCAGCGAAACCCCTGCGGTGGGCACACTTCATTTCGGTCACTTTGGGCCGCCACCGGGTGACGAAGTGGTTCTCGCTCATCGGCCTGGCACGACGGAACCATGGTTTGAGATCCACTGCCACGGCGGACCAATCTTAGTCGATTGGATCTTGGAGCAACTCAGCAGCCGCGGCGTCACGATCGTCGATTGGACCGAACTCGAAGGCATTCGATTGAATTCTTGGCTGCGTGCCGCGGCAGCAGTAGCACTGACGCGCGCAATGACCGTCCAAACCGCGGCCATACTTTTGGCTCAGTATCACGGGGCCCTGGAGAACGACATTCGGTCGATCATTGATGACTTATCAATCGGTGAAGTTGAAAAAACTGCCACCGGTTTGCAACGTTTGCTGGCGACTAAAGTCGCTGGATTGCATCTGGCGAAGCCTTTGCGGGTGGGCATCTTCGGGTCTCCGAATGCGGGCAAGAGCAGCTTGATCAACCGCTTGGCGGGCTTCGAACGGGCCGTCGTGTCGCCGATTCCTGGTACCACCCGCGAAATGACGACGACGGTCGTGGCATTTGACGGTTGGCCCATCGAGCTGATCGATTCACCTGGAGTTCGCGAGACGACTGATGAATTGGAGCACGAAGGCGTCCGGCGAACGTTGGCCGCGGCGACGGCACGCCGCTGTGACGTCGTTGTGTGGGTGATGGATCGATCAGTGCCGTTCGTTGCACCGCCCGAAGATGTGGCGATCGATCTTACCCTGGTCAACAAGGTTGATCTGCCGCCCGCATGGGACGAATCGCGCGTAAATGGGCCGAGCATCGCCATCTCAGCCACGACAGGCGCCGGGTTGCAGGATTTCCAAAGTTGGCTCATAAACCTTTTCGTTAAGTCGTTAGCTCCCCAAGGGGGCGTTGTCTTTTCGTCAGCAGTCGCAAGCTTGGTGGAAGCCGCGGCGGCAGACATCTCAGCCGGTAAGTTCGACTCCGCGCAGACTGCGTTGGCCGCGTTGCTACAACCCGAACAACCTTCTTTCCCGGCTTCGAACATCGAATCGGCACTCGATTAGGAACACAACTTCTCATCTGCAAATTCGCCGCGATGAAACCGCCAATGTCTGCCGATCTATCCCGAGTCGCAGCCGTGTAGACGAGTATCGCAGGATGTGCATGCCGCGCAAGGTTTTGCTGGCGTTGATGCTTCTCGCTGTCTGGCCCGCCACCTGGGCGGTGGGCATCAACGTGCGCCCGAACGCTTGGCGGCTGATGCATAAGCTTGACCGCCATCTGTGCGGTACGCTCCTCGACTTTACCCACAATCACGGCGGCGACTACCGAATCCCGGCCCCATCACTGTGCGATCGGCGCGACCTCTATGTTTATCTTCCGCCGTGCTACGATCCACACCAACAATACCCCGTGCTACTCTACCTGCACGGCATCGCACAGGATGAGGTCGGGTTTCTGCAACTCGTGCCGATGATCGATCGCGCGATCGTGCGCGGCGAGCTGCCGCCGATGATCATCGCCGCTCCGGACGGCACGACCCGCGGTTCACCGTCGGTCTTCAACGCCGGCAGTTTTTACATCAATAGCAAGGCTGGCCGGTTTCACGACTACATCGTGAATGATGTTTGGAACTTCGTTTGCTCGAACTTCCCGATCCGGCCCGAACGCGAATATCACGTCATTGCCGGCGCGTCGATGGGCGGCTTCGGCGCTTACAACATTGCCATCCAGCATCGTGATCAATTCAGCCTCGTTGCCGGAATTTTCCCACCACTTCATCTACGCTACTGCGACTGCCACGGCCGATATTTCGCCAACTACGATCCAAACTGCCTAGGGACGCGCGAGCGGCTCTCGCCGTTTCAGCCGATTGCGCGATTCTACGGCGGCGTGATCACGATCCGCCAGGGACAGGTCACCCGACCGCTCTTTGGCATCTTCAACCCCGATGCGCTTCAGGAGGTTGCCAAGATCAACCCCTACGAAATGCTCGACACCTATTGCGTCCAGCCGGGCGAGTTGGAAATGTTCGTTGGCTACGGGAAGCACGACCAGTTCAACATCGACGCCCAGGTCGAGGCCTTCGCCGACAAGGCCCGTTGCCGCGGCCTTTCCATCACCTGCGTTTGTGACCCCAACGGCCGGCATGACACTGCGACCGGCGAGCGGCTTTTCCCGGCATTTTGTCGATGGTTGAGCCCGCTTTTGACCTGTCCGCCGCATGTCGCCGCCAAACCGCAAGCTTCTCCCTAATCTCTCGGTAGCATAAGCGAATAACATTGCGAGCCGGCCGTTGCACATTCCGCGGCAGGTCGGACAATGGGCGCATTCACCCACATTCGGAGTGCCGTTCATGGGCCTGTTTAACAAGCTGCGTAACGAGCTGGTTGACATCATCGAGTGGACGGAGCCCTCGGAAAATCAGATTCTCGCTTACCGCTTCCCGCGTTATCAGAACGAAATCAAGTACGGGGCCATGCTCACGGTCCGCGAAGGCCAAGTGGCCGCGTTCGTCAACGAAGGGCAACTCGCCGACATCTTCCAGCCCGGGCTCTACAAGCTTGAAACCTCGAACATGCCAATTCTTTCCACGCTCAAGGGCTGGAAATATGGTTTCAACTCACCGTTCAAGGCCGAGGTGTATTTCATCGCCACCCGGCAATGGACGGACCTCAAATGGGGTACGCAAAACCCCATCATGCTCCGCGATCCGGAGTTCGGCCCCATCCGCCTCCGCGCATTTGGCACCTATGCGATGAAGGTGTCCGACCCAGCCACATTCTTGCGGCAACTCGTGGCGACCGATCCGAGCTTCGAGGCCTACGAGATCATGGGCCAACTGCGCAACACGATCGTATCGCGCTTTGTCGATGCGATCGGCCAAGCGAAAATGCCGGCTCTGGAAATGGCCGGCAACTATGAAAAGCTCGGCAAGGTCGCGCTGGAGCGTATCTCGCCAGACCTCGCATCGATGGGTTTGGCGCTGACCCAGTTCTATGTCGAGAACATTTCGCTGCCGCCGGAAGTGGAGCAAGCACTGGATACCCGCACCAAGATGGGTGTGATCGGCAACCTCGATCAGTTCGCGAAATACCAAGCCGCCGAAGCGATGCGCGATGCGGCCAATAACCCCGGCGGCATTGCCGGGGCAGGCGTCGGCATCGGGGCCGGCGTCGCCATCGGCCAGCAGATGGCCGTCGGCCTTTCCGGCCTCGGCCACGCGTCGGCGACGATGAGCGCCGGGCCGCCGCCGATGCCTGGCGCGAACTATTACGTCGGCGTCAATGGCGTCCAGAGCGGGCCATTTGATATGGCGACGCTACAGCGCAAGGTGGCAGAGGGCTCACTCCCGCGCTCCGCACTCGTCTGGAAGCCCGGCATGGCCGAGTGGGCGGCCGCGGAGTCGGTTGCGGAAGTCAACACGCTGTTTTCGTCGGCCCCACCGCCGATGCCCAAAGGGTAACCCGCGGATCGCACCATGACGTCGGATCCGACACCGCCGGGCCGCGCGCAAAAGCCGCCGAGCCAGCGGAAGTTCCCCTGTCCCGCTTGCGGAGCGAAGCTTGACTTCGACCCCTGCGTGCAGGCGTTGCACTGTCCGTATTGCGGGCATCTGGAAAAGATCGAGGCCAAGTCCGACGCCACCATCGAAGAGCACGACTTCGACACTTTTCTGGAACGAGTGGAGAAAGAAAAGACGACGATCGCCGGGCGGTCGAGCGAAATTCGCTGTACCGGCTGCGGCGCGATCATCCTGCTTGAAGACAAAGTCGCCACCGACAAGTGTCCCTTCTGCACGACCCACTTGGAAAACGCGCCCGAAGCCGCAGCCGAGATGATTCCACCCGAGTCGCTCTTGCCGTTCAAAATCGATGCGGCGGCCGCCCGCCAGGCGTTCAACAAATGGATCACCGGGTTGTGGTTTGCCCCCAACGAATTGAAAGACCTGGCCAACCTCGGCCAAATCTCCGGCGTTTACCTGCCATTCTGGACCTACGACTCGATGACGTTGACGCACTATTCTGGTCAGCGCGGCGACGATTACCAAGTGCAAGAGACGTACACCGACCGCGATGCGCAGGGCAATCTCGTCACCCGCACCCGCAGCGTCACGCATACTCGATGGTTGCCCGTCAGCGGCGAGGTAGAGCATTTCTTCGATGACGTGCTGATCTGCGCGACGAAAAGTCTGCCCCGCGAAAAAGTCGATGCCCTGGAGCCGTGGGACCTGCCCGACCTGACGCCGTTCAAGCCGGACTATCTCAGCGGCTTCAAGACCGAGCGATACGGCATCGATCTCAATGAAGGATTTGCCTGCGCCCGCGAGGTGATGGATCGCACGATCCGCGAACTCTGCATGGCCGACATCGGCGGCGACCACCAAATGCTCGCGCAAGTGGATACCAGACATCGCGGCGTGACATTCAAGCACCTGCTTTTGCCCCTCTGGCTCGCGGCCTATCGCTACCGCGACAAGCTTTTCCAGATCCTCGTCAACGCCCGCACCGGCGAAGTCGTCGGCGATCGGCCCTTCTCCGTCTGGAAGATCGTCGGTGCCATCGCGGCCGCGATCCTCGCCATGGCCCTGATCGTCGGCGGCATCGTGGCCATGAAGCACGGCGGCATCCGCTTCGGCAACGTGCAACCCCGCGGCGTCGGCCGCTTCACCGAGGTGCGTATGCTGGATGACGGCCCGCGTGCGGCTCCGCCGACTTCGATGTACGCACTCAACGCGTAATCGCTTCTCGTTCCCACTTTCCTCGTTCCCAAGCTCCGCTTGGGAACGCACGACCGCGAAGCTCCGCTTCGCGTTTTCGTCTTCCATCCTCCCTCATTCCCAACTCTTTTTGGGAACGCATCCTGCGCGCAGCGGTGCCTGGGATGATGCGGACGGAGTGGGCGTTTTTGTTGTTGTTGGTGAATCTTCCACTTTCGTTAGCGCCGGGGCACGCGCCCCATGAGTCGCAAAGTGGGAAGTTGACGAAGCTCGCCGCCTTGTTAAGGGCGGCTATTCCGGGCGAGCAGTGGAATTGGCCGCCCGGTCGTCGCTTGCGGTGGTGGTAGTGGTGGTGGTGTTCGTCTGCGACGACCGCATCAGGGCGAACAGTTGTGCGCCCGCATCACCCAAGCAGTCTCCTCAAAGTCAAAACGCATCCAAGCGCCAGGTTGTTCTTGCCCCCTCTCCCCCAGCTTTGTGGGGGAGAGGGATGGGGTGAGGGGGTTTGAGCCTTGCGAGCGCTCTCCCCCCTCACCCTAACCCTTTCCCCCCGCAAAGCCGGGGGAGAGGGGACAAGACGAAATGCCCCTTACCTTGCTGTGCCATTGCCGATCAGAATGCAGACGAGACGCGCCTCGGCCGATCTGATAGGGTTTGGCTTTTGATCACTCGTGGTACCGGGCGAGCGAAGTGTTGGCCGCGCGAATGCGGCCAGTACAGATATTCGACACTTCGCGGTCGATGTCAAATAAAAATATCGCGCTCTTTACTCGCCGGACCGCCGCTCGCTGGAGCCTGGAGTTTCTTATTCTCGTTCCCAAGCTCCGCTTGGGAACGCACGACCGCGAAGCTCCGCTTCGCGGAAGCGTCCGAGCCTTCATTGGTCATGCCGAATCCCCACTGTGTCATCCCGAGGCTTTGCGAGGGATCTGTCTGGGCAGATCCCTCGCAAAGCCTCGGGATGACACGATGAAGCCTCCGGATGACACTTTTTAGCTTCGGAATAACACTTTGCCTGACCGTCCACCGCGTATTCCCCGCGTGGCCAAGATTCTGTGTCCGGTTTCGGGCGCATGACACGTCATAGGAGCTAGCCAACGGGCCGCATTGCCCGTTCTGCTATGATGGGCCAGCTTCCCAATTCATCTGCGGGCGTGGCGATTGCCAGCCCGGGTGCTCGATACGGGCGGGAAATTAGCCCAGGTTATTTATCTGTTATCTGGTTGGAGCTGGCTTTATTATGTGGTCATCTTTGCCTGCGCGCGGAGCGCGCCGATCAATTTTGCGCCGAAGTTTGTTGCGGCTCTGTAAGCTGGAGGATCGGCTTGTCCCGACTGGCATAAATTCACTCATCAATCCAGCGGAACCCTCTCTTTATAGCGATACCGGCGCGCGAGGGTCCTACGTCGGCTACGATCCGGTGTCCCTGTCGCTCAATCCCTACGCTCGCGCTATTAGTCAAAACGGCCGCTATGTCGCCTATTTGAGTACGTCGCCAAACCTCGTTGTGGGCCAAACGGACACCAATTCGACTTATGACGTTTTTCTTTTGGATCGGCTCAACAACTCAACCGAACTCATCAGCCATCAGGCCGGAGCTTCGGCTACAGCGGCCAATGGAAGCAGCTATCTTCCGGTTATCAGTGCGGATGGGCGATTCGTTGCGTTTGTCAGCACTGCTAGCAACCTCATCGCAAGCATGTCAAAGCCAGCCGGCAGCGACACCAACGTCTTCGTCTATGATCGGCAGAACGACATATGCACACTCGTGTCACATTCCGCGGCGAATTCGTTACTAGGATCATCATACGATGCGAACGGACTTAGTATTTCTGCCCAAGGCACAATTATCACATTCACGAGTCAAGCGACGAATCTGACGTCCGGATTTCCGGACGACGGAAGCGGAGTGGCATTAACGTCTCACGCTTACGTTTACGACTGTTCAAACGGCCAGGTCACGCTCATCGATCGGGCTTACGGCAGCACGACGAATCCGGGAAACGATGGTGGATCGATCAGTTTCCCCACGCCTGATGGTCGTTATGTTTTAGTCGACAGTTATGCTACGAATTTGCTCGCCAACACCACAACGAGCAAATTGAATTCATACTTGTACGATCGCCAAACCAGTCAGTTGAAACTGCTAAGCAATAACACCGGCACAACTCCCTTGGGAGGAAATGGCGACAGCGAAGGCGGAGGGATCAGCGACGATGGTCGATGGGTCTATATCCAAAGTGCGGCTACAAACCTCTCAGGAGGAGTGAGTTCCGCGACCTGGCAAGTTTACGTCTGCGACACTGTTAGCGGTCAGATCAAACTTGTCTCTCATATTCCGGCCACACCCTTGACGGGTGGTAATGCGGAATCGAGCTTGCCGAATGCGAGTCCTGACGGTCGTTATGTGACTTTCCGCAGCTTTGCGACTAACCTCGTGCAGAATTTTGTCGACGGTAACAGTTCCAACACATTCGACGTTTACTTCTATGACCGTGTAACTGATCAAATTGCTTTAGTCAGCCATCAAGTAGGGTCGACCACTAAGTCGGGGAATTCCTCCGGGACGTCGGACGGCAATTGGTTTCCCGAGATCAGTAACGACGGACATTATGTGGTTTTCGCGGACAAGAGTACGGATCTCATCGCCGGTTATGTGGACAACAACGGCACACTCAATCCAGACCTATACCGGTACAACCGCGACACCGGTACTGTCACTTTAGTCAGCGGGCAAGCTGGGTCCGCAACAATCGGCAGCAATGGGACCTTGAGGACTGATGGCCAAGCGGCAATGAACGACGATGGAAGCGTCGTGGCCTGGATGACCTCGGCCAGCAACATCATGTCCGGGATCAAAGACACCAATGGGCAAAACGACGTGTACCTGCGCGATTTCGGCGCGGGGACGACAGAGCTTGTGTCCGTGCGGAATGGTCCACCGTCGCTCACCCCCGGCGGCGTCACTGCCGGCGGCGTGGTTGAGATGAACCAAAGCGCCGATGGCCGCTACGTGGTCTTTGTCAGTTACGCCACCAACTTGGTGCCAGGGCAGGTCGATAATGAGCAAAGCCAAGATGTTTTTCTGCGAGACCGCTGGATAAATACGACGATTTTGGTGAGCCACGCCTCCGGCAGTAGTGCGACAATTGGCAACGGCCGAAGCAGGTCTCCGTCGATCAGCGACGACGGCCGCTATGTCGCTTACACGAGCCAAGCCACGAATCTCGTTGCTGGCTTCGTCGACGGCAATGGCCCTGAAGTCGCAGATGGTGCCGGCTCGGACGTTTTCCTTTTCGATCGTGTCACCGGGACAAACACGCTGGTCAGCCATCAACTCGGTAGCTCCGTAGTAAGCGGCAACAAAGCTAGCTCGCAAGCTAGTGAATACTCAGGAGGCCTCGGATCTGCGAATATCAGTCCCGATGGCCGGTACGTCGCCTTTAGCAGTCTTGCGACGGATTTGGTGCCTGGATTCGTGGATCAAAACGGCGCCGGAGTGAACGGATACGACCTTTACGTCTACGACCAGCAGACCGGGAACGTCGTATTAGTTAGCCATCAAGCCGGTTCAACAACTTTAGGAGCAAACAACTCACCATTAAGTTACTCAGCTTATTCACCGAGGTTCAGCGGCGATGGTCAGGATCTCGTTTACTGGAGCACCGCCACGAATCTGATCGCGGGGATGACGGGAGCAAGCCGGAATGTCTTTCTCTATGATGTGGCGACCGGCACCAACGTGATGGTGAGCCATGCTTACAACTCGCTCACAGCTTCCAGCAACGGCGGCAGCAATGGCCCGGTCATCAGCAATGACGGTCGTTACATTTTTTACCAGAGTGCGGCCAACAATCTGGTCGCCGGGATGGTCAATTCCACCGGCTACGACAATGGCTTCCTCTACGATCGCATCACCGGACAAAACGTTCTGATCAGCCATGCCTGGAACTCCGCGACAATCTCGGGGAATGCGCTGACCGACACCCGAGGAATCGGCGTGGAAATCAGCGCCGACGGCCGTTATGTCGTCTTCCAGAGCGGGGCAACCAATCTGGTTCAGGGTTTCGTGGATAACAACGGCTTTGACCCCACAAGTGCAAATGGCGCAGACGTCTATCTGTACGATCGCCTGACCAATACGAACACCCTGATCTCCCACAGTACAGCATCACTGACTAATTCAGCCAACTCCTCGTCCTATTATCCCCAAATCAGCCGCGATGGTCGTTTCATTGCCTTTTCGACGAGGGCGTCCGATTTGGTGGGTGGGTGGACGTTGACCGCGTTCAATGCTACACAGGTTGTCCTGTATGACCGGCAGTCAGCCACGATGGACTTGGTCAGCCATTCGCAGACCGGCAATACAGTAGCCGGTAATAATCAATCGTTTCTTGACGCGATCTCCTCTAATGGTTCAGTGGTCAGTATCCAAAGTGACGCGTCGGACCTGATCGCTGGCGACTTGAACGGTATGACCGATCTGTTCGCCTATCAGCGTCCACCTACCGTCGTGTCGGTCGCTTTCGGTGACGGAACTAACCAGCGTTCTCTTGTCAGGCAGCTCGTCGTCACCTTCTCCGAGTCCGTCTCCTTCATGGGGTCCGTCGCTTCGGCGTTCACGGTGCATCGCACCGGAACCAACGGTACACTGGGCGATGTCACCCTCACGGCCAATCCATCGAGCGGGCCGGCCAGTTCGGTGACGATCACTGTCACCGGCAGCCTGACCGAGTACGGGTCCTTGGTCGATGGGCTCTATGACGTCTGGGTCGATGCAGCGCAAGTCTCCGGCTCGGGCGGAGCGCTCGATGGCAATAACGATGGCATCGCGGGTGGCAGTTATCACTTGGTGGGGACCACGGCGAACAAGTCTTATCGGTTGTTTGGCGATTCCAATGGCGATGCGGCCGTGGATCAGAGTGATTATCTGGTCTTTCGCAATGCGGTCGCTGCCGGGGCGAGTGTCGTGTTTGATTTCGATGCCAGCGGCGATGTGGATCAGACGGATTACCTGGCGTTTCGCGAGCGGATTGGGATGAGTCCGTGAGGCCCGCGAGAATGGATTTTTGTAGCCGCGGGCTTCAGCCCGCGTCGGGACCAAGCGATTGCCAGGATGCGCGGGCTACAGAACAAATTGGATGAAGTCTTTTGCGTCTCTTGGATTTAGCCCCGAAGGGGCGGCAGTTGTTAGCCAGGGGCGCAAGCCCCTGGATCAAGTTCCCCGAATGAACCAAGCCCTGAAAGGGCGACAGAGCGCGTGATATGACACGCGCTCTGTCGCCCTTTCAGGGCTTTCCTCTATTTTGGTTTGGCGTTCCAGGGGTTGCGCTCGCCCGCCTAACGGCGGGACTCGCTCCACCCCTGGCTAATAACTGCCGCCCCTCCGGGGCTTAATGCAACAAAAACTGAAGCGCAGTGATGCGATTTGGTCTGAACCCGCATTGGGCACAAGCGATGCCCCGGCGCGGGCTAGAGACCGCGGCTACAAAATCTTCTAGCGCAACCTACTAAGAGGAGGATAAGAATGGGCGGTTACCCCGCAGCGCGGCGGTTTTGTTCTTCGTGCTGGTTGAGTTTGTTGTAAAGCGTTTTCAGGCTGATGCCGAGTTCTTGGGCGGTCAGCGGTTTGTTGCGGTTGTTCTTCTCGAGGGTGCGGAGAATGTGCTCCATTTCCAGGACGCGCAGGGTCTTGGCTTCGGGGCCGACACTGAGCGGAATGGTGCCGGCGACGACGGCTTTGCCGGGGCCGCCGCTGACGTGGCGGGGCAGATGCTCGGCCGCGATCCGGTTGCCACCGGAGACGATGAAGGCGTACTCCATCACGTTGGCGAGCTCGCGGACGTTGCCGGGCCATTCGTAATCGAGCAACACATCGACCGCTTCGGGCGACATCAGTTCGCGGGCAAAGTCCAAAGACTTGCGGCAGGCGCGAGCTAATAGCGCGCGGGCCAACTCCGGAATATCGCTGCGGCGTTCGCGCAACGGCGGCAGCCGAATCTCAAATGTGTTGACGCGGAAATACAGGTCCTCGCGGAATTCGTCGGCCTCGATCATCTCGCGCACTTCGCGATTGGTCGCACAAAGCACTCGCACATCGGTGGTGAGCGGCGTGGTTTCGCCTACCCGGCGAATCTCGCCCGACTCCAAGAACCTCAACAGCTTGACCTGGATGTTCTTGTTCAACTCGCCGAGTTCGTCGAGGAACAGCGTGCCACCGTTGGCGACTTCGAAAAGTCCCTTGTGATCGCGGTCGGCTCCGGTGAACGCGCCGCGGCGATGGCCGAACAGTTCGCTCTCGACGAGATTCTCAGACAAAGCGCCGCAGTTCACGGGCACAAAGGGAGCTTCATTGCGTTCCGACTGCTCGAAAATCGTGCGCGCCACCAGTTCTTTGCCCGTGCCGGTTTCACCGAGGATGAGCACGGTCGCATCGGTCCGCGCTACTGTCGCAATTAGTTTGTGCACCGCCTGCATCGCCGGCGAATTGCCGATGAGGGCGGACGGGCCCTCCACGGCTTGCAAGCGATTCTCGAGCGCCAGGGCTTTGTTCTGCAGATCGCGCTTCTCGGCGATTTTGAGCAAAATGGCTTCGATTTCAGCCAATTTGCAGGGCTTGGTCATGTAGTCAAATGCGCCAAGCCGAAGCGCCTGCATGGCTGTTTCCATGCTGGCGTGGCCCGTCATCACGACGGCTTCGGTGAGCGGCGAGACGTGTTTCAATTGTTCAAGCAGTTCGATGCCGCTCATGCCGGGCATGCGCAGATCGAGGATGGCCGCGTCGAATGCCGTCTTCGCCAGCACCTTGAGGGCGGTCGGGCCGTCTGGGCAGACGACCACTTCATGGCCCATCCGCGGCAGTTCGGTGCGCATGAACTCCTGCAACGACATTTCGTCGTCCACGAAGAGCACCCGCAAAGGCTTAAGCTGCGGCGCGGCCAATGTGACTCTCCTTGGCGTTCAGAGCCGGCACTACCGGCAGTCGAACGACAAACGTACTGCCTTGGTCGGGACCTGGACTGGTGGCCTCGATCTCACCACCGTGTTGGGTGATGATCCGCGAGCTGATGCTCAGGCCCAGGCCCGTGCCCTTTCCAGTCCGGCTGCGAGTAAAGAAAGGCTCGAAGATATTCTCGAGCACGTCGACCGGCATGCCGCAGCCGCTATCGGTGAAGATCATCTCGGCTGCGCCGCCGGTCTGAGCGAGTTCGATCGTCAGGGTGCCGCCGTCGTCCATGCTTTCCATCGCATTGACGACGAGGTTGAGCACCACCTGCTTGATCTCTTGCGGATTGACCCGAGCCACGATGCGCGGGCCGGGCTTGAAGGCAACATGCTTGCCTTCGCTGGCTTTGAGATGCTGGGCCATCTCGAGAACGGATTGAATCAACTCGGCGAGGTTGGTCGCGGTGCGCTCCCCTTCCCCGACACGGCTGAACTCCAGCAGGTTCTGCGTGATCGCTTTGCAGCGGAACGCTTCCTGCTGAATCATCTTCAAATACTTGGTGACCGCTTCTTGTTCGGATGGCAGCTTCGAAAGCAGGTCCGAAAGTCGCCGCTCCAGCGCTTCGCCGCAGAAGGCGATCGAGGCGAGCGGGTTGTTGATTTCGTGGGCCACGCCGGCGGCGAGGAAGCCGACGCTGGCAAGCCGCTCGGAGCGGACGAGTTGCTTGCCGCGCTCGGTGACCTGATTGGTCAGATCGGAGTACTTCGCGAGCAACCGGCGCGTCATATCGTTAAACGCTTCGGCCAACTCTTGCAGTTCATCGCCCGACTCGATCTTGATGTTGCCGTCAAAGTTGCCGCCGGCGACGCGGCGAACGCCCTGCTGCAACTCGTGCAGTGGCCGGAAGATCCAGCCATAGAAGAAGTGCAACAGTCCCGCCATAATCATCACGCCGACGACGGCGGTGGCGATCAAAACGCCGATGCTGCGATTCGATTGGGTCTTAGCGGCCGCGATCTTGCGATATTGCTCATCGTAGACCGCGTCGTGAATCTCGTTGGCCAGTTGTAAGAGTTTCTCGTGAGCGGCGACGACGGCCGGCTCGTCGATGATTCGCTTCGACTCGCCCGGCATGATGACCGCCGGGCCCTTGGCTTTGTCGATCGCCTGGTCAAACTGCACGAGCGCGGATTGCACATTGGCGATGAGCGCCTTTTCATGCTGCCCAAGGTCGGGCTCATAACGGCGCTCGATCGTCTCATTCAAGCGCCGTTCGTAGGCGGCAATTTTGTCGCGGGCTTGTGCGAGCCGGCCGCGGAGGAGTGTTTCTTCTTCGTCGATGCTGGGGACCGTGTCGGTGCGCGAGCGGAGTTCTTTGACGGAGTTGCGGAAGGTGTCGGCTTCGGCCAACTCGGCGAGCTTGGCGTCCCAGAGCCGCATCGTCGTTAGATAGGACGAGAGCCCCTGCAAGGTGCCGGTGAGCAGCAGCCCGAAGGTGCCGAGGACGAGGCCGAGCCCCAATAGCAGCTTGTGGCGGATTCGCCATCGCTTGGCCACGGGTTTGACCTCCTTGTCAAGCCGAACAATCGCGTCCGAAGTAAGTCCATTTACCCCCGACCGCGCGAGGCGACTATAGCAGGACATTTCTTACAATTGGAGAGCAACTTTTTCACAGCGAGGTCGGTTCGGCCTTTCCTAAACTTCCCGAAACCGCCGGCCTATCGCACAAAATGCCGAAATGTTAAACTGCGCCGTTGTCAAAACGTGAATCGTCATGGAGGGCGACGCGATGAACCCGGTGCCGATCGGATCTTATCGCTGCGGGCAGGGCGAGCCGCTCTTTTTCATCGCGGGACCGTGCGTCATCGAGTCGCACGATGCCACGCTCCGCATTGCCGAGACGCTCGCCAAGATCGCGTCCGAGCTGAAACTGCCGCTTGTCTTCAAATCCTCCTTTGACAAAGCCAATCGCTCCTCTGGCAAGTCATTTCGCGGCCCGGGATTGGCTGAGGGTTTGAAAACGCTGGCCGCAGTCAAACGGGCCACAGGCCTGCCGGTTGTCTCCGACATTCACGATGTGGCACAGACCGCGGCGGCCGAAGTCTGCGACATGTTGCAGATCCCCGCGTTCCTAGCCCGGCAGACCGATCTGATTTTGGCGGCGGCTGCGACCGGCAGGCCGATCAACGTGAAGAAGGGCCAGTTCATGGCCCCCGGCGACATGAAGCAAGTAATCGCGAAGGCGGCCGAGGCCGGGAACCAAAAAGTGCTGCTCACCGAGCGCGGCTCGACCTTCGGCTACGGCATGCTGGTCAACGACATGCGGGCGATTCCCTGGATGCAGGACCTGGGTGCCCCGGTGATCTTTGACGCCACGCACAGCGTACAGATGCCAGGCTCGTTGGGCGACCGGACCGGCGGCGATCGCCGCATGGTGCCCTACCTCGCCAAGGCGGCCGTCGCGGCCGGGTGCGACGGGCTGTTTCTGGAGACGCACCCCGACCCGGATAAGGCGCTCAGCGATGGGCCGAATATGATTCGATTAGAGGAATTTGCCAGCTTGGCCCGGCAGTGCTTGCGACTCAGGGCCGCACTTGGGAATTGATTTGATGCGAGCCCCGGTTCTTGGTTTCCTTTTCCCCGCTCTCTTCTTCGCGACTGGCTGCGGCTCCAAACCGACGGCGGTCGCTCCCGACATCGCGGCACCCAAATCCGACCCCGCCGCCGAACTCGCCGCAATTCAAGAGACGCTCCGCAAACCGGCGAATGATGTGAGCCAGTATCGGCAAGCGCTCGATCAGTTGAACGCCGTGTTGGCGAAGATGCCGGAGAAACAGCCGAAGCCGCTGACGGGGGAGCAAGGGGACAAGCTAAGAAAGGTATTTGGGTTAACGGACGCAGAGATTACTGAAGTCAACCGCGCAGAATTCGGACCATTAGATGCCCATTACTTGTACGATTGCACAACACTTCGCGAAGTGGCGCGAACGTTGGGCGTTGAAAAGCCGACCTTAAATCTAAATGCCACTGCCGATGCCGCTCTGCAATGGACAATGCGACACATACGAATCGAAGAACGAAAGGGCTCGCTCGAACCTCCAACCTTGGTAATTAACCGAGGCCGCGGGACGCAGCTTGAAAGAACCATCGCATTTGCGGAGATCATGCGACAAGCTGGTGTAAGCAGTTTATTTCTTGGAGATCCGGGGGCAGCCACGGATGCTACTTTGTTGTGGGGTGTGGGTCCCTTCGCCGAAGGACAGTGCGTCGCGGTTGATCCACGTGCGGGTTTGGTTCTGCCAGTCATTTGGCCCGTACCTTGTGCCGCAGGTAAACCCAACGACCCTGAAAAACTTCGAAAATGGAACGGCCTGAATTATGATGTCAACGAAAAGCGAATAACCGCGTGCAAAGTGTTTCCTGCCTTGCAACTGCAAGAGCTCGCGCCCCGCATCAAAACACTGGAAGAGCTAGAGACTGGCGTCCATTTAGCCGAGCCTCGAGCAAGTCAGGATGCGTCCCCCGATATCAGTATCTCAAGTAGTACGTTTCGCCTCCTTTCCGAAATGTACCCGCCCGAAGAAGGCGGCACTGACCGTGCTCCGCCGGGCCAGCGGCGGATTGATCGTTATCGGTTCGAGCTTATTCCGTGGGATCTATTGCCACCCGAGCTTTTGCAAATCCCGGGGCCGATCGGAATGCGCGTGCGGCAAATCTTCGGCGATACTACGATACTCACCCACCAACGCGGCATCGCGCAGGCACTCAAAGAAAAGCAGCAGTTTGTTGAATCGCTCCAAAGCGAGGTGCGGGAAATCGGTGATTCCAAGACTCGCGCTCAGATCATCCAAGGTGAATCGCAACAGTTCCGGCCCAGCGTCGAGGACAGCACGGCTGCCTCAATCCGCCAACTGATTCTTCGTGGCAAATACGACGAAGCAACGGCGGCACTTGTGATGCTCGGGGATGGCCTGCGGACCCTGCGCGGTAAGCCGGAAGGTGCGGCGACGAAAGAGGCTGCCGTCGCCTGGGCGAAAAAAATTACAGAGCCGTACGCGGAATATCTCCGAGCCCAGCGCAGCAAAGATGTCGCCGCGATCACCAAAGCGCAGCAAGCCCTAGACGCCTTGCAGAAGGAAGGGCAGCCCGTCCTGGAGTATGTGCAATGGCAGGCGGCCGGCTATGTCCTCTCCGACGTTACTTACCTCACAGCTTTGTGCAAGCATGATCAGGCCGAGATCCGCTTCCGCCGTGAACCGACCGCGGATTCGACGAAGTCCGCCGCTCGCACGGCGGCTCAGGCCTGGGGCATGTTCATCTCCAACTATCCCGATTCGCCTGCATTGGGCCACGCGCTGCGGATGCAGGCGCGGTGTCAGGAACTCAGTGGCGATCGCCCGGCTGCGGCTGAGACATACAAGCGAGCGGCCGCCAAGTTAGCCGAACCGGAAAAGGCCGCCTGCCTGATTCTCGCCGATCAATTGAAGACGTAATGGCTGCCGACTGGCAACTCCCCGCGGGTGTGTCGCGCGCTGTCTGGGACTACACGCACGACCCGGCGATCGCGGCGAATTACGACGCTTCGCTGGAAAACACGCCCCTGCTCCAGGCCGATCTGGCGTTTGTTCGTGAGCGGCTGCCAACTCCATGTCGCGTGATCGACCTAGGCTGCGGCACGGGCCGACTCGCGGTGCCATTGGCCCGCGATGGCCACGATGTCGTCGGCGTCGATTTGTCGGTGCCGATGTTGCAAGCCGCCCGGGCGAAACGAACGACGGCGAAACTCGCGTGCGCAAATATCGTCGATCTTGGCGGATTTCGCGATGCCCAATTCGATGCGGCGATCTGCATGTTCAGTACGCTGGGAATGATTGCGGGGCAGGCTGAACGCGTGCGCGTCTTGCGTGAAGCGCATCGCTTATTGAAGCCGAGCGGTCTTTTTCTCCTCCACGTTCATCACCTACATCACCTGTTGCGTAACGGTTCGACCCGACGAGCGTGGTTCAGAGATCGCCTCAAACGGGTTTTCTCTCGCTCCACTGCCGGTGACTTTCCGATGCCCGCCGCCCCCGGGCACCATGGTTGGACCATGCACTTGTTTACCCGCCGGGAAATCGTGGCCGCGCTGCGACAAGCGGGCTTTCTGGTCCAAGAGATGCGACCCATTGGTGTCGAGGGCCAAGCCTTGGCGTGGCCTTATTCGAGGTGGGCCTATGGCTTCCTGATCGCGTGCCGCAAGCCGCATAGGTAGCGTTCCTGCCTCTAAACCAGTAAGCTGACGAAACGAATCGGAGAGCCCGCGATGAATGCCAAATTGATTCCGTTGACTGGCGGCGAGCCCATCGAGCTTCCGCGCGAGATGGTCATTGTGGGCCGGCGAGAGGATTGCGACGTCAAGCTCGAACACAAGAGCGTCTCGAAGCAACATTGCGTGCTGGTGAAGACCAATGGTCTGGTCATGCTTCGCGACCTGGGCAGTACCAACGGCACGCGGGTCAATGGTCAGCGGGTGCGGCGAGCGGCTCTGGTGCCTGATGACACAGTCGCGTTTGCCAATGTGCGCTATCGGCTGGCGATCAATCGGGCCGAGACGGGGCCGATGAACTCGCAGACGCAGCAAATGGATCCCGAAGAACTCGATCAGATCATGGGCCGGCTCACGCAGATTAATTTGCCCGATTTGGATGCCGAGCCGCCGGAAATTGAAGTGAAGACCAACGATTTGCCGGACAAGTACACAGAAGAGCCCGGGACCAAGCACTGATTTACAATTCGCGAGACACCGCCCACGTCGTCAACGTCTTGAGAATTTCCCGGCACGGCGAATTAGGCAGCACCGCTAGCTCAGCGACAGCGTCGCGGGCAAACTCTTCGGCACGCCGGCGTGCATCCCGCAAAGCGTGCGTAGATTCCAACAGCGGTTTAATCACGAAAGACTTTTGAGCGCCCGGCGTTTGCAATATCCCACGCAACCGTTCCGCTTCGGTCGCCGGCACGCGATCGAAGAGGTAGATCAAGGGCAGCGTCAACTTCTGCTGTTCAAGATCGGTGCCGAGCGTTTTGCCGGCCTTTTGCTCCGAGCCAACGACGTCCAGCAAATCGTCGGCGACCTGGAATGCCATGCCGAGCAATCGACCATAATTGGCCAGAGCCTCGACAACTTCGGTCTTTGCTCCGGCATACAGTCCGCCCAGCCGGCAACAGCAAGCCGTAAGCGCGGCCGTCTTGCCTTCGATCATTTCGAGATAATCTGTCTCGCCAAGTTCCAGGTTGCGGCGCTCGAGTGTTTGCCGAAGCTCGCCGTCGCAGACGCGATTCGTCGCTTCGCCGATCAGCCGGCAGGCCTCGGCTTCGCCGAGCGAACTGGTGAGATGAAATGCGTGCGTGAAAAGGTAATCGCCGAGCAGAATGCTGGTCTTGTTGCCCCAGCCCGCGTTCACCGTGGCGACGTGCCGGCGCACGCCGGCTTCATCCAGCACATCGTCGTGGACCAGCGTCGCCGTGTGGATCATCTCTACCACGGCGCCGAGTACGTGGTGTGCGTGGCGAATCTCGCCGCAGGCCTTCGCGCTGAGCAAGAGCAACAATGGCCGCAACCGTTTGCCGCGGTAATGCTGCAACTGTTCGACGAGGCGAGAAATGTCGGGGTGCTTGGAGGCGAGTGTCTGGCGAAAGATCTTCTCAGTTTCGTCGAGGTCCCGAAGCACTGGCCCGTAGACCAAGCCGTTGGCGTGCGAAGCAGGATGAGGTGGGGCCGCCGACGAATCCAAAAAGGTCACTGGAGCCTCCCGGCGCCCAAAATCCGAGCCTTGAATCATAGGAGAAGTTACCGATCCTTCCCTGTACCGTCAATTGACGGTGCGGCGATAGTCGCCGCGGACACCACCGGTCTTTTCCTCGAGTGCGATCGGGCCAATCGTCACGCCACGGTCGATGCTTTTCACCATGTCATAGACGGTCAGCGCAGCGACACTGGCCGCGACCATCGCTTCCATCTCGACACCCGTACGGGCCACCGTGGCGACGCTTGCTTCGATCCGCAACTGTGTCTCGCCTTGGAACTCGAAGTCCAACTGGACGGAGGTCAATGGCAGCGGATGGCACAGCGGGATCAACTCAGCGGTTTTCTTCGCCGCCATGATGCCCGCCAGCCGTGCCACTTCGAGGACTTCGCCTTTCGACAGCGACTTGTCGCGGATGGCCGCGACTGTCGCCGCCGCCATCGTGACGATGCACGAGGCCCGCGCGGTACGCCGCGACTCCGGCTTGCCGGCGACATCGACCATCCGGCTCGCCCCGTGCTCATCGAAATGGCTCAATTCCGGCATGGGTTTCACCTCGGAAGCCTGGCAAAGATATGACCGTGAAATCAGAAGATAATTAACGATTTGCCTGCGGAGGCTGCAATTGCGCCCCGGAAATGCCGTCGAATATTGGCTTCCACGAAGTCGGCGCGTTTGGACTGCCGGCGGCTGGAACAGGCGGAGGCAGTGCGCCTGGCGGTGTCGTTGGATTAGGAGCCGTCTTGGGGTCGGTCGTCGGGGTCGGCGGCGGCAGAATGTTAGGTCCAGCGGTCGGCGGCTTGTTGGGATCGATCGGTCCCAAGTGAATACCGAGGTCGCGCTCCGCCTCGAAAACCGCGCCATCGGTCGTCGTGAAGGTCGCGATGACGCGCAGCTTTTCGTAGCAGGGAACAACCTGCCAGGGCAATGAAACGTAGTAGCCGGTGCTAAGTAGGCCGCTGCGCCAATTGCGCATCAGATAGGCACCGGAGACATCCCAGCTCGAGAGCGGCACCTTCAATCCTTCGGGTGTGATTTGCAGGGCCGTGATGTGGAGCGTGCCGCTGACTTTGACCGCGGAGCCATCGGTATCGAGCGGAACGATGACGAGCAAGATGCCCTCATCGCCGGGATGGCGATCTTCGTCGATGCCGCCACTGCCACGGCCGATCTGCACCTCTTTGACCACCGCGTGCATTTGGCCCGGGCCGCGCGGGACGACGAAACGTTGCTCGCGCAAGGAGTTCTCATACGCTTCGTTCAACATGGCAGAACGGTCGAGCTCGCTCCGGACTTCGCGGAGCTGGCGGTCTTTGACCCGCAGCTCCGCCTCCACCAAATCAGATTTGCCCCTGCAGCCAGCAAACGCCGCAACGGCAATGACGAGCCACAATGTCGAAAGCCGCTGCATAAGTTGCCAGTCTGGGTGGTGAGGTCGGGAGACAACAGGGTTGTGAGGTGGTGTGGTGGTGAAAAACTTGTTTTGCTTCACCACCCCACGACCTCACTACCCCACCACCTCACAACCTAGCTTTCCGTCGGCATCGGCAGCCGCTCGAGGACACGATCGACGATTCCGTATTCCACGGACTCGGCCGCGGAGAGGAAGTTGTCGCGATCGGTTTCCTTTTCGATCCGTTCGAACGGCTGACCGGTATGCTTGCTCAAAATCTCCGTCAGGATCTTCTTGAGGCGGAGAAACTCCTTCGCGTGAATCACGATTTCCGTCATCGTTCCTTCGGTTCCCGCGAGCGGCTGGTGGATCATGATCCGGGCATTGGGCAACGCATAGCGTTTGCCGTGAGTCCCGGCGGTCAGGAGCACCGCGCCCATGCTGGCGGCCTGGCCGATGCAGTAGCACGCCACATCGCAGGTCACGAATTGCATCGTGTCATAGATGCTCATGCCGGCCGTGACCGAGCCACCTGGGCTGTTGATGTACAGGTTGATATCCGCTTTCGGGTCCTCGAACTGAAGGTAAAGCATCTGAGCGACGATCAGGTTGGCGCTGACGTCATCGATCGGCCCCTGAAGGAAGATGATGCGGTCCTTCAGCAACCGGCTATAGATGTCGAAAACGCGCTCTTCACGGCCACTGCGTTCGACGACGTACGGAACCAAAGGCATGATGTCGCTCCTTCTCTAGATCGGCCTCAATGAGGCTGCTACTTTTTGAGTGAATGGGGAGGCAGAGAGATGAACCGGTGAAGAGGTGACAAATACCGCAATCGTGCTTGAACTGACGGTCGTCGGGAATCTGCCGTATCAGCTCACCTTTTCACCTTTCAGCTCATTTCGGGTTACGGCTTCTTCTCAACAGGCATGCGCATCAGGACTTCATCAACCAAGCCAAAGGCCTTGGCTTCCTGGGCGTTGAAGTACTTGTCGCGTTCGGTTTCCCTGGCGATGGTCTCGGTGCTTTGGCCCGTGTGCTCAGACATGATCTGATCCAACAGCGCGCGGTCCTTGATGATTTCGTTGGCCTGAATCTCAATGTCGGAGACCTGGCCGCCCACTTGACCATAGGGCTGATGGATCATGATCTTGGAGTGCGGCAACGCAAATCGCTTGCCCTTGGTGCCCGCCACGAGAATGATCGCGGCACCGCTGGCGGCGATGCCCATGCAGTAGGTGTTGATGGGGCACTCGAGAAATCGCATGGTGTCATAAATCGCCAGGGTGGCGGTGACCGACCCGCCTGGGCAATTGATGTACATGTTGATTTCTTGGTTCTTGTTCTCGTACTGCAAGAACAAGAGCTTCTGAATCGTGATGTTGGCCAGGTAATCCGTGATGGCCGGGTTGCCGCCGGTTTCAGGCGACGACCCGAGAAATACAATGCGATTTTCCAGAAGCAAATCGCTCAACGTCATCTGACGTTGGCGAGCGTAGTCCCGATAGCGCTGGGCCATCGGCTCAAATGGCGTCCGGCCGGCCGACAATTCGTACATGCATCGTCTCCATGTAGCCGCGGGCTTTCGCCCGCGTCATCCCTGCGATTGCCACTGCGGCGCGGGCTTTAGCCCGCGGCTACTCTTCCTTTTTCTCGCCTTCGTCCTTCGTCTCTGCCTTTTCTTCGGCGTTGAGCTCTTCGACTTCCGGCTCTTGCATCTTGCCGGGCACGGCTTGATGCTCGACAGTTGCAACGGCCGCGTCTTCCTCGCTCTCAACCAGCGGCTCTTCCTCAAACTCGGCGGACTCGAGAATCAAATCGAGGGCCTTGCTCTCCAATAGCTCAGCGGCCAGCGACTCGATGAGATCTTCTTTCTCAAGACGAGCGCGAACCTTGCGGGCCGACTCGTTGTTGCGAGCGGCAATGCGGTCAATCTCGGCATCCAGATCGTCGTCGTTGACGTCGATCTTTTCGTCCTCCGCAATCTTCTGCAGAACGAAGTGCTCTTTGAGAGCGAGGGCGGTACTTCGAATCACGTCTTGCTGGAGCAAGCGAATCCGACCTTCGATTTCCTGGTCGTTCATACCGGCGGAGCGCATTTCCATGACCTTGCGCTGCAAGGCCCGCTGCGCCTGCCGGCGGAGCAAATCCTGCGGCAATTCCTTGATGGCCTCGTCGCCGACCTTGGAGATAATCTGTTGCCGGGCCGACTGCCGCTGGCTGTATTCGAGCCGGCGCTCCAGCACCACGCGGATCAATTCGTCGAGTTGCTCCGGAGTGTGCACGCCGAAGTGGTGCAGCAAATCGTGCGTCAACTCAGGGGTCCGAATCATCTTGATGTCTTTGACGGTGAACTGAGCTTCCACGGTTTGGCCGCGGAGGTCCGGATTCGCGACCGAGTCGGACAGTTTGATTTTGACTGGCCGGGTCTCGCCGACTTTCGCGCCGGCGATTTCTTTGCCGAATCGCTTGGCGACACCGTCGCGCAATGCCAACTGCGGATCGATACGAATCTTGATGTCGCTTAACGCGTTGAGTTGCTGACCATTATGCTCCGTCTTGATGTCGGTGAAGATGATGTCGCCGATGTCCACGGTCGCCGGCTCATCCTTCGGCACCAGTTGGCCGAATGATTCGAGCAACCGCCTCCGCTCTCGCTCGACGTCAACATCGGTGAATGTCTGCACCGGCTTCTTGAGCTTTAGGCCCTTGTATTCGGGCAACGTGAATTGCGGACGCACTTCGACTTCGAACTCATACACCATCGGCCCGGTGGGTGGCACGACAATGCGCGCTGGATCGAGATTCGGCGGAGCGAGGGGAGCGATGTCCTGTTCCTCGGCCAATTGCTCAAGGCTCGCCATGAGCAGTTCGCCGCGAACTTCGCGATAGACATCTTCCTTGTACAGCCGCTCGACGATCTTGCGCGGCGCTTTGCCAGGACGGAAGCCCGGCACGTTGGACTTATGACCGGCGACAAGCTCGGTGAACTTCTCGTTCAAGCGGCCGTCGATGTCTTCGCGGTCGATGGTGACCTTGATGTGCTTCTTGCATGGGCCGACGTCGTGAACGTCCACGGTCTGCTTCAAACGAACCGGCGCTTCGGTTTCGCCGGCCTCCGCGACGGCTGTATCGCCAGCCACTTCGTCGTTTTCCTTTTCAGGCTCATCACTCATAAGAGATGGCTCCGTTAATCACGCAGTTCCAAAACTAAGAGAGCCGAGAAGGTCCGGATCGCCTCTCCGAGGTCGGTCCGAGCCTTCTCGGCTCCGCACTTCACCGAGAGCGGGTGATGGGACTTGAACCCACGACACCCACGTTGGCAACGTGGCGCTCTACCACTGAGCTACACCCGCATCGTAGGGCACTCCCCACAAGGTTTGAGTATAAGACCCCCACCCTTCAAATCAAGGGTTTAAAGGCGGGCTCTCGGCACCCCGGCGACGGGCGTTTTAGGTTGTGCCGAAGAGAGGGACAACCGGGCGACAGGGAAAGTTCGGGTGGTGAGTCGGTTCGCTTCTGAGCTTTTGATTCAGGCCAACGGCCTGAGATTTCTCAGCCCGGGGCGCAGCCCTGGGTTATAGAGGCGCAAAGACATGCAGGCTGAAGGCCTGCGACTGTCTGTCTCAGTCCTTCAGGCTGACATCGTTCTCGCGTGGTTACCCAGGGCGTTGCCCAGGGCTAAGAAATCTCAGGCCTTTGGCCTGAAGACGAAGTCAGTCCACGACGCTGTCGAAAGTTCTCCCTGGTGCCGCACCCCGGGCGCGATACACCGATAATGGTTCCGGGGACGGCCTCGATGCGTATCTTTCTGCTCTTAGCTGTGTATTGCACGCTTGTGCCGATTTTTGCGGCATTGGCGATGCGATACGACACGAGCCGGCAACGCATCGAAGCCAAGCTGTTGAACGTCTCTTTTGACCCGACCCGCGAGCTTTGGCGCGACATCAACCAGCATTTCATCGAGGACTACGAGAAAGAAACGGGCAAACGCCTGGCCATCGCTCAGTCGCACGGCGGCTCGGCCAGTCAGGCGCGGGCGGTGATCGTCGGCTTGCCCGGCGACGTCGTCACTTTGGCACTGTGGAACGATGTGGAAGAGCTGCGGGTCCGAGGGAGAATCGCCGACCACTGGGAAGACCGGTTGCCCAATCATTCGGTGCCGTACTTCTCGACGATCGTCTTCGTCGTTCGCCGAGGTAACCCCAAGCACATTGTCGATTGGCCTGATCTTGTCCGCACTGACGTAAGGGTGATCACCCCGAACCCGCTGACTTCGGGCAACGGCAAACTAAGTTTTCTGGCGGCGTGGGGGAGCGTAAAGGTTCGCGGAGGCAGCGACGATGAAGCGCTCGCGTTTGTGACCAAGCTTTACCACAACGCCCCGACGCGCGATACCAGCTCACGCGGGGCGGCAACCACCTTTGCCAAAAACGGTCAGGGTGACGTCCATCTGACTTGGGAAAACGAAGCGCGACTCGAAATCGCCGAATCTCAAGGGGAACTGGAAATTTTGTATCCCCCCAGTGGCAGCATCCGCGCGGAGCCGCCAGTGTCAGTCGTCGATTCCGTGGTGGATAACCGCGGCACACGTAAGCAGGCGGAAGCCTATCTGGAATATTTGTTCCGACCCGAGAGCCAGGAGATCATCGCGACGCACCACTTTCGGCCGGTCGCCGAGGAAGTGCTGGAGCGACACCGCGGGCAATTCCCCGATATACCGCTTTTTGAGATTACAACTGTCGCAAAAAACTGGAATGAAGCGCAGGCGCGGTTTTTCTCCAATAACGGCGTCTACAGTCAGATCGAAGCCCAGCGAAATGCGAATCCATAAGCTAAATCGCAACGCAATCGGACGCTTCGAATGACCACCGCCAATCGCAGCGTGCTGCCAGGCCTCAGGTTGAGCCTGGGTTTCACGATCACGTATCTCACATTACTCGTCATCATTCCTCTGTTTGCCTGCATCGCTCAGGCGGCGCATCTATCGCTGCCGCAGTTCGTTGACGCGGCATTCACGCCGCGGGCGATGTCGGCGTATTACTTGACGTTTGGCTGCTCAGCGATCGCCGCCGCGCTCAATCTCTTTTTTGGTTTCTTGATCGCGTGGGTTTTCGTGCGCTACGATTTTCCATTCAAGCGATTGGCCGATTCGCTCATCGACCTCCCCTTCGCTCTTCCCACGGCGGTCGCCGGTTTGGTGTATGCCAGCCTGTACGTAGAGAACGGCTGGTTGGGCCGTTTCCTCGTGCCACTGGGCATTCATGGGGCCTATTCGCGATCGGCCATCGTTTTGGTTCTGACTTTTATCGGGCTGCCTTTCGTGGTGCGAACAGTGCAGCCCGTGCTGGAGGGCTTCGACGCTGAGGTCGAAGAAGCGGCAGTGTCGCTCGGCGCAACACGATGGCAAACGTTTCGACTCGTGCTCTTGCCGCCACTGTGGCCGGCATTGATGACCGGCTTCTCACTAGCCTTCGCTCGTGCGCTGGGCGAATACGGTTCCGTGATCTTTGTCTCGGGCAATGTGCCCTTCTACAGCGAAATTGCGCCGAAATTGATTGTCGAGCAACTCGAGCAGTACGCCTATTCGGAGGCCGCTGCGATTGCCGTCGTGATGCTTGGGGCCAGCTTTGTAATGCTCATTGTAATCAACCTGCTGGAACGCCGAAGGATGCGGATCGATGGCTAAACCATCGATCCCCGCCAACGCCGCCCGCTACCGCGAAGATCCGCCTTGGGTCCGGCGGTTACTCATTGGCACCGCGCTCACCGTGCTGTTCGTGCTAGTGGTCATTCCGCTTGGCAGCGTTTTCTATCAGGCGCTCTCGCGCGGCATCGGCACCTACTGGGACAATTTGGTTGGCGATCGCGACACACGCCATTCGATTTTACTCACGCTCATCGTCGCGCCGATCGCGGTGGCGATCAACACGGTTTTCGGTATCGCCGCCGCTTGGGCTATTGCTCGTTTTCGCTTTCCCGGACGCACGCTGCTGATCACGCTGATCGACTTGCCGTTCTCTGTGTCGCCGGTCGTTGCTGGGTTGATCTTCGTGTTGATTTTCGGCCAAGACGGCAACATCGGCCGATGGCTTGGCTCGCATGGCATTCACGTGCTGTTCTCGTTGCCCGGCCTTGTGATTGTGACCGCATTCGTCACCGTGCCATTTGTCGCGCGGGAATTGATTCCCGTGATGGAAGCGCTGGGCCCCGACGAGGACATGGCGGCGCTGAGCCTGGGAGCAAGTGGTTGGCAGATGTTTTGGCGGGTGACGATGCCCAATATTCAGTGGGGCCTGCTGTATGCCGTGATTTTGTGCAACGCGCGAGCGATGGGTGAGTTCGGGGCGGTGTACGTGGTTTCCGGTAAGATTTCCGGAGCCACCGACACGATGCCGCTGCGCGTCGAGAAACTGATGATGGAATACAAATCGCCGGCCGCGTTTGCGGTCGCATCGTTGCTCACGCTGCTCGCCGCCGCGTCGTTGTTCTTGAAGGCCTTGGTCGAGCGGCAAGTCCGGCGACAACTCGCGCCGGAAGGACCGGCCTCGTGAGCATCACAGTCCAGCACATTTGCAAGAATTACGGAACCTTCCGTGCGCTTTCCGATGTTAGCATCGAAGCGCACGACGGCCGGCTCTTGGCGCTGCTCGGTCCATCGGGTTCCGGAAAGACCACCCTGCTCCGAATCATTGCCGGGCTGGAAGTCCCTGATTCGGGCCAAATTCGCTTCCGCGATGACGATGTCACCGGCCGGGCGGCCCGCGACCGCAACATCGGCTTCGTGTTTCAGCATTACGCGCTGTTCCGCCACATGACGGTGTTTGAAAACGTCGCCTTCGGCCTGCGCGTCCGCAATGTGCCGGATGAACACGTCCGCGAGCGTGTCGGCGAGTTACTGCACCTGATTCGCTTGGATGAAATGGGGCACCGCTACCCTGGCCAACTTTCCGGCGGCCAACGGCAGCGCGTCGCGCTGGCCCGAGCGCTGGCCCCGCGCCCAGCGATCTTGCTCCTCGACGAGCCGTTCGGCGCTCTCGATGCCAAGGTCCGCCTCGAACTTCGCGGCGCATTGCGGCAACTCCAGGAAGAGCTGCGCGTCACCACGCTCTTCGTCACGCATGATCAGGAAGAAGCATTTGACGTCGCGGACGAAGTGGTCGTGATGAACGAAGGCAAGGTCGAGCAAGCCGGCCCGCCGCTCGAAGTGTTCGAGCACCCGGCCAACGCCTTCGTAATGGACTTCCTCGGCAACGTGAATCTGTTGCCGACCCTTCTAAAGGCGGGTCGAGTGCCGGCGAGCGGGGCCGTGCCGATCGGCAAGAAGCCGGATCAGCCGAGCGTTTACGTGCGACCAAATGAACTCGACGTTAATCGTCAGCCGGTTGGCCCATCCAGTTTGCTCGCGCGCGTGGTCCACATGGCGCTGACCACCTCATCGGTGAAAGTGCGGTTGTTCAACGAGGAATTCGGATTGGCGATTAACGTGGATCTACCAACGGAACGAGCCGCCGAACTGGCCCTCAAATTCGGCGAATCGGTGTTCGTGTTCGCGAGGAAGAATCGCCCTGCCTAAGAACAGACTTTGTTAGCCGGACGCGCAAGCGACGGGTGCCAGAGACTCGGCCCCATTTTGGGGATTCTGCCTCACAATGCTATCGCGTTGAGCCTCAACAAATCAGAATCCCGCGAGGGGGGCGGATCCTCTGCTTTCCGTAGCTTGCGCGTCCGGCTAACAGAGACCGCACAGGTGGATCTCCTAACTGTCCAAGGACGTGCGGTTTCATAGAATCATCCTTCCTGCGGATTTCAGGAGTTGAGTCATGGGCGTTCGGCGAGTTCGGCGAGATTTACGGCAAAAGGACATGCGGGAGTCGCGCATCGTCAACGGCATGCGCAAGACCAAAGAGCGTGATCGCCGTGAGATCCGCATTATGGGCCTCGTCAAAGACGGCAAGCTGCCCTATACGCCGGTCGTTTTGAGCTGGTTGAGCAATGCCCTGAACAAGCCAGGCCGGCTGATCACTCAAGATGACGTGAAAAAGCTGCTCGCGGCCAAGAAATAAGCGATCAATTTAGCGGTGCGTGCGCCTGGCAGTAGCGGAAGTGCCAGGGAGCGATCGGCACCAGATTCCACAATCGCAGCCAACCCCAGCGCCGGACCACGGCCGGCGCCCGACATTTGCAGCATTTGACTGCCCACCCCTCTTTGGTCCGCATTGCCTCGGACCGCTTCTCTTCGTGCCGGCGAATCGCATCTTCGCTGACGCCCCGGCGAGCGAGTTCGGCCTCGATCAACGCCAACGCTTGGGCCTCCATGCCCGGCCGGTAGACTGTGATCCGGTCCAAAAGGTCCTCATTGGTCGCTTTGACGACGTCGGCCCGCACGCGATCCAAATCCAGCTCAATCATTGGCTGTTTCCTTGCCTGACGGTCGATTTTCGCCGATCCGGGGTTTCATTCGGTAGCCCACTCGCCCTTTGACCTGGCTCGGTCTGCAATTTAAGATGGCTGTGTCGCACCCGCAACGCAAGGTCGGTCGGGATCAATCCACCCGGGAGCCCTTATGATCAGGACGAGTTTCCGCGTTGGCACGCTGGCTGCCTGCCTCGTGGCACTTCTGGCAAGCTTCGAATTCAAACTGACTGCCGCCGACTCCACCGTCCCGGCTCCGACGCGCTTGATCAACGACCAACTCTCGCAAGTCTGGTCGGCGAACAAGATCACGCCCTCGAAGAAGTGCACCGACTATGAGTTCGTCCGTCGCGTGTTCCTCGATCTCATTGGCCGGATTCCGAAGTCGGATGAGGTCGATGCATTCATGAAGCAGCCGGCGGCTACCCGGCGCTCTGCTCTGATTCAAAAGCTGCTGCATCACGAAGACTACGCCAACGAATACACAAACCATTGGGCCAACATCTGGACCACCTGGCTGCTCACCCGCACCGGCAACCCGGTGTACCACGAGCAGATGCACATGTGGCTCGAGGAGCAGTTCAAGAAGAATGTCTCTCACAAGGAGATGGTCAATTCGCTCCTCACGGCGACCGGCAAGACGAATGACAACCAGGCCGTCAATTACATTCTCGCGCACCTCGGCGAGCGCACCCAGGATCGCAAGCAGAAGGAAGAAGGCTATTTCGAAGTTGTCCCGATCACCTCGCGGACGACCCGGTTGTTCCTCGGATTGCAGACGCAATGCGTGCAATGTCACGATCACCCATTCAATCCGGATTGGAAACAATCCGCGTTCTGGGGCGTCAACGTTTTCTTCCGCCAGGTGCAGCGCGTCGGCACGCCGAACCAGCGGGAGCTTCCGAGAATCCAGACCGCGCCGATTCTGGAGTTGAAAGACGATTCCAGCGTGAACGCCGACGGCATCGTTTACTTCGAGCGCCGCAACGGCATGATCTTGCCGACCACGCCGACGTTTGTGGATGGAAAGAAAGTGGACGTGAGCCCGGGCAAGACCCGCCGCGAGCAACTGGCTGAGCTCGTCGTCAACCACGAGAACTTTTCGAAGGCGTATGTGAATCGGATCTGGGCCCACTTTTTCGGGCGGGGTATGAATGAGCAGCCGGCATTCGACGATTTCGGCGATCACAACAAGGTCGTGCATCCGGAGTTGCTCGATGGACTCGCCAAGGCATTCTCTGAGTACGCGGATTACAACCCGAAGGAACTCTTCACCTGGATCTGCAACTCCGACGCGTATCAGCTCTCGAGCACGACAAACAGTACCAACGAGAAGGCCGACACCGACGTCTTCTTTAGCCGGATGTTTTTGAAAGCCATGACTCCGGAACAACTTTTGGAATCACTGGCGATCGCGACTCAGGGAAAGTCGGCCAATCAAACGGGCGACAACGAAGCGGTACAAAAGCGACGCGCCGAATGGAACAAGAAACTCGTCCGCAACTTCGGCGACGACGAAGGCAACGAAGTGACGTTCAACGGCACTGTGGTGCAAGCACTGCTCATGATGAACGGCAAGGAAATCAACGACGAGCTTCGCGACAAGGGCACCGTGGGCGCTGCGCTGCGGCTCAAGAACTCCGGCCAAGGCGTGGCCACACTGTACATGGCCGCCCTCAGCCGCAAGCCAGAACAGCACGAACTGGACGTGATCAATCACGTGGCAAGCCGCACCGGCGGCAAGTACGACGTCACGTTCTATGGCGATATCTTGTGGGCGCTTTTGAACTCGAACGAGTTCATCTTGAACCATTAAGTGATGATTGAACCACAGAGACACAGAGACACAGAGAGCACAGAGAAATGCATTTCTCTGTGCTCTCTGTGTCTCTGTGGTCAAAATTCTTATCTCAACAAATGCAATTTTCCGACGCTCATGTAGCCGCCGGCGGTCAATTCGGCGCGATTCGCCATTGGGCCAAACATCTCGACTTGCCGATTGACGAATGGATCCAAGTTGATGCCCTGTTGGCCGATCACATAGAGGCGGGGGTTGCCGTAAGTATCTTCCAAGACATACGCACGCTGGCCTTCGATCTGGAACGACGCACGCCGCAAGGTACCGGGCCCGCTCGTCATGACGACGCCGGCCGGCCAGCCACCGGAAGGTGCGGGAATATTCATGAGCGCCGACTGTCGGCTCGTCAAAGTCGCCGCCGGCTGAATGACCGGTGGAGCGCTGGCAACGGAGGTCGGTGGCGAGACGGGTGCGGTCGGCACCGCGCCATTGATTGCATCGCGGGAAATCCAGCGCACTTCGCCGACGGTGGGTTGAATGCGCCACCAGGTGGTCTTTTCGCCGAGGGCGTCGCTGACGCATTTCTCGCCGAGCACGACAACGATGGTGCCGCGCCCGACCGTGCCGACTTGAGTGGGATGCGGAGCCGCACGATCTTGCGTGCCTAAAAGCACCGGAACGTCGGCCGCCAAAACAGCGAGGGCCTTGCTCCGGCCCGGCTGTGGTTGCTGATCGAGCACGCGCTCCATGATCCAACTGGACGAGCCGGCCGGCGGCGCGATCGCCAGCCAACCGCCTTCTTCGCGTAGCACCCGAATGGTCTGCTGCTGCCGCAAATAGCCTGTGACAGGGAAGACCGTGCTTTGACCGCCGCGCACCTCGACGGTGGGCCGCTGAATGATGGCGTTGAACTCTGCGGCCAGTCCGCTGCCCCTGGCGACGAGGGCGGTGGCCACAACCAGTGTCCAGAATTTTGCGTTACGCATGGGATTCCCGCGATAAATTGCGATCCATCACCTCGTCGCATCGACTACGGCCGATTTGAGGCGTGAACCCAATTCCCAGCGAACCGTCCTTTTCAGGATAGCGCCGACAATAGCCACCCAATCTGCGGTCTATAGCAGTTCCGCAATCCTGAGCAAGTCCGAAGTTCAGGGGCTTTGGGTGAGTTCGCGGTCAATGGCGCAACTCTTGGCGAGTCGTACCTGTGCCACATAATGAGACGTACCGGAGAGGTGGCAGAGTGGTCGAATGCGTCGGTCTCGAAAACCGATATACCCGCAAGGGTATCGAGGGTTCGAATCCCTCCCTCTCCGCTTAAATCATTAGAAGCGTTGGACTTGCAGTCCAAATACTTAAGTTCTTCATTTCCTCCACGCTGAATCATTCGGCATCCAAATTGCGGTTGCCCATTCACCGCGCTGCTGCGCGCTCAACCCCGTCCTTCCCACGGAGACACCGATGGCGGCCAAGCAAGCACAGACCGATGGGCTGACGAACAAGTCGGCGCCTGGAAACGGTCAGCAACAATTTACTCGCCAGGACCTGATCAATCGGCTCAATGAAGATCTCGCCCGGGAGTATCAGGCGATCATCGCCTACGTTGTCTATTCCCAGGTGCTCAAAGGCGCGGAGTACATGAGCATCGCCGAAGAGCTGGAGGTCCACTCCAAGCAAGAGCTCGAACACGCGATCACGATCGCGCAGCAGATTGACTACTTGGGCGGCATGCCCACCGTTACGCCGCAACCCGTGCGAACTTCTGAGAACGCCAAGGACATGCTCCGCTTCGACCTCGAGAACGAAAATGAAACGGTGCGCAACTATCGCGAGCGCGTTCGCCAATGTGAATCGCTTGGCGAATACGCCATCGCGGAGCATATCCGCGGGATTCTGGTCGAGGAGCAAGAACACCAAATCGATCTCGCGACCGCACTCGGCGAAGATGTCCCGAATGTTGGCACGGCCGGTGAGACACGCTGAAACGTTCTGTCACAAAATGCGCGGAACCTCAAGCCGCCACGCCAACAAGCGCATAGCTTAACGCCGTGCCGGCTCTGTTGTTTTTCGCGGAGGCGTGTCATGGCCCAGCGTTTCTTGCTCGCCGCACTGACTCTTCTATTCGGCACCGCCAGCATTCGTGCCGACAGTTTCAGCGTCACTCTGAAAGTCATCGATCAGGGCAAGAAGCCAGTCGCCGAAGCGCAGGCCGCGATGCGCTGGCATAGCCGGGATGGCAAGATGAGCCATTCCGAAGAGGGTAGTGCAACGACCGACGCAGATGGCAAGGCGGTTATGAAGGTGGATGACTGGAATCAAAAGCGGCCCGTGTTGGTTTTCGCCGCCGATCAGATGCTGGGAGCGGTCGTCGGCGTGAGCAAGGAAAACGACGGTAAGGAAGTCGAAATCCAACTCGTGCCGACAGTGCACGTGAAAGCCTTATTGGAGTGCAAGGAACTCGGCATCAAGCCGCAATGGGCGAATACCATGGTTGTGCCCGACGGCTTCCGCGAATATCCAGCTGAGTCGCAAAGTCACAACGCACAATTCGAGCTCTTACTGCCGGTAGGAAAATATTCGTTACGGACTTACGGCCAAGACATGGACGACACGAAGTTCCCGCTCGAACTCTCAGCGGATCAAACGGAAAAAGACCTCGGAACTCTGGACATTAAGGCAACCGTCATCGCCAAGTTGAAAGGCAAAGAACCGCCGGCCTGGACCATTACCGATGCTCGTGGTGTCAAAAAAGAAGTTCAACTATCGGATTACAAAGGTAAGTGGGTGTTTATCGAGTTCTGGGGATTTTGGTGAGGGCCGTGCGTTGCCGGCAGTTTGCCGGAATTGATCGCCTTGTACGAAGATCACGCCGACCACCGCGACAAGTTTGAAATCCTCGCCATTCACGACGAGCAGGCGAAGACGTTCGAAGAGCTCGATAAGAAGTTGGAGGGAGTTAAGAAAAACTATTGGCAAGGTAAGGATCTGCCATTCCCGGTATTGCTCGATGCCAAAGGTGAAACTAACAAGTTATTTGGCGTTCGCCATTACCCGACTGGCATCCTAATCGATCCGGAAGGAAAGCTCGTCGGTGAGTCGCATTCGTCTCAGTTGGAAGACAAATTGCCGCGTTTGCCAGCCACCAAACAGTGGACACGCAATCGCGACATGCAGAAAAATATTTATTGGTCATTTCTGCCCGAGTCCAACACGCTGACGAATCTGGCGAAAAGCATGGAGAGTTGGGCTGGCAGCGACATCACGCTGGACAGCGATGCCATCAAAGCGGCGGGGCTCACACCGGATAGTCCTTTACCGGGAGCGCTGATTGGGGCTCCGGTCACCCTCCGAAGCATTGAAGAGTTGCTGCTCGCACCCCACGGCCTGAGCATCGCGCCGACCGCTGATGGGAAGAAACTGATGATAACCAAGCGAGCTGAGCCAGCGGCGGCGGAATCAACACTGCAAAAGCAGCACAATGCAGAAATCACCGAAAGGCTTGATGCGAAAGGCGAGGCGACCGACAAGCCGATTGTCATCACAGATCAAACGCTCTCAGGCGCTATCAAATTGCTGAGCAAGGAGCTCTACGTGCCGTTCGCCATTGACGCCAAAGCCATGCAGACGGGTAAGATCGATCCCAAGGCAAAGGTCAACGGCAGCATCGATCCAAAAGAACTGCGCAAATCGCTTAACGCGATGTTGGAGCCGCTAGGCCTCACGCTCGAAGTGCGGTCTGAAGCGGTGGTAATCAAGCCGAAAAGCTAGGTTGCGATTCAGCCGCTGAACATCGGCTGCTTCGCGCCGCGGCTCGATGGCTTCGGCGTTGAGCCGAAATCCGATTCCATTTTCCGAAAGACGTCGGCCACCAGAGGAAACGTCGAGAGCACGCCGATGGCGACCAGCGACCAACCAATTGTTTGACGCTGTTTCTCATCGAATCGATCGGCCAGCAAAAGGCCGAGGCCAAATCCGAGTGCGCCACGGGTGCCGGCAATCAGGCCGATTTCAGGAATGGGTAATCGGGTGTGCCTCATGACTTTGCTCTCCGCGAAGTGAAAGCGAATGAGTCACATACGGCAAAAAATGTACCGCCTAGGCAGTTTCCTCGTGCTTCCAGCCAGGGCATCGGCCCGTGCGTAACGACTCGGTGAAGTGTTTGCGGCACAAGGGCACGTAGCGCTCGTTGCCGCCGATCTCGACTTGGGCTCCTTCGCGCTCAACCACGCCCGCCGGCGAAACGCGGACCACCATCGTCGCCTTCCGTCCGCAGCAGCAAATCGTCTTCAACTCAGCGAGCGAATCGGCCCACGCCAATAGCCCGGCACTGCCCGGGAATAGTTCGCCGCGGAAATCGGTCCGCAGGCCATAGCACATGACCGGAATATTCACTTCATCAACGACGCGGGCGAGTTGCCGCACTTGGGTCTTAGTCAAAAACTGCGCTTCGTCGATCAAGACGCACGTCGGGTTGCGCGGCGGGCAAAGCTCCCAAAAGTCAGTGTCATTGGTGAACCACATCGCATCTTTGTCGATGCCGATGCGTGAGGCGATCCTGCCGTTCGCGCGTTGGTCCAAGAGTGCCGTGAATAGCAACGTCGTCATGCCGCGCTCGGCATAGTTATGGGCGGCCTGCAACAGGGCCGTCGATTTCCCGGCGTTCATCGTCGAGTAATAAAAATAGAGCTTCGCCATGGTGTGCCTCGCGGTTTTTGTGAAGATATGAACTTGGCTCGGCACGGGCTTATAGAGAGGCCTCGCGGCATTTCGTTTGCTCCACGTATCTTCCGTCGTTTCAAGGAGCTACGCCATGGCAGACCGAAAAGTAGACAAAACGAAATATGATCCGCTGACGGGAGCTGAAGAAGAGAAGCCGGCCCAGCCGTTGGAGACAGTGCCGCCCGGCCAGCCGGCGAATGCCCAAACGGCGGAAATCCCCGGCACCGGCAAACCCGTCAAAGGCGAAGATGGCAGCGAACGCCGCGTGGTGACGTCGTAACCGGTTAGTTTCCGAATTTGGTTAGCCGCGACGCGATAGCGGAGCGCGTGCCCAGGGGCGCGCACCGCTATAGCGTCGCGGCTAACCAATTCATTTGTCACAAGAGGGCCGCGGCCTTGCTGACGGAGCGCGGCTCGTGGACGCCTTCCGCAAACTCTTCGATCATCTTTTTGTTGAATGCCGGGATGTCGTCGGGCTTCCGGCTGGTGACCAGACCGTCGTCAGAAACAACTTCGATGTCTTCCCAAAGTGCCCCTGCGTTGATCAGGTCGGTTCGGATTGATGGCCAGGAGGTCATGCGCCGCCCGTGCACCACCCCAGCTTCGATCAGCATGATGGGGCCGTGACAGATGGCCGCAACCGGTTTGCCGGCATCAAAAAATGCCTTGACGAACTCGACCGCTTTGGGCTCCATTCGGAGCTTGTCCGGATTGATGACCCCGCCGGGCAACAGAAGTGCGTCGAAGTCATCCGGATCGACATCTTCCAGTTTTTTGTCCACGGAGAATTTGTCGCCCCAGTCGGTCATGTTCCAAGCTTGCACTTTGCCGGATTTCGGTGCAATCAGGGTAGTTTCCGCTCCCGCGTCATCGAGTGCCTTCCGCGGCTTGACCATTTCGGGTTGCTCAAAGCCATCGGTGAGAAGAATAGCGACTCGTTTTCCTTCGATTGTGCCGCTCATGATCAATCCCTCGAAATGTGCCTGTTTAACGAGAAAAACTGCAAACATTGTGCCGCCGCCGGCATAGGCCGCTAGCGGCAGATGGCCGAAAGTCGTAGGAATTGCCAAGTCATTTGGGTTTTTCATGAACGATGCCATCGTGCTCGAAGGCGTGACCAAGCGCTTTCGCAATGTAGTCGCAGTCGATCATCTTGACCTCGCTGTGCCGCGTGAGTCGGTCTACGGCTTCATTGGGCCCAACGGTTCGGGAAAGACCACGACGCTGCGGATGATTCTCCGCATCTTCTATCCGGACAATGGCCGCGTCGTCGTCCTCGGCAATGACCACGGCGATGCGGCCGATGACCGCGTTGGGTATCTCCCGGAAGAGCGTGGCCTTTACAAAAAAATGAGGCTCACCGACGCCATTCGCTTTTTCGCCACGCTCAAGGGCATGCGAAACTCCAAAGCTGAGATCGCCAAATGGCTCGAACGATTCGACCTCAGCCAATGGGCCAACAGCAAGATCGAAGCTCTCTCCAAGGGCATGGCGCAGAAAGTCCAGTTCATCGCGGCCGTCATCGCTCACCCGCAACTCGTGATCCTCGATGAGCCATTCAGCGGTTTGGATCCGGTCAACCGCGATGTCTTGAAAGATGCGGTTTTGGACTTACGCTCTCAGGGCACAACCATTGTGTTTTCGACGCATGACATGAAAGTGGCCGAGCAACTCTGCGACACGATCTTCATGATCTACCACGGCAAGAAAGTGCTCGATGGCACGCTCGACGCCATCCAAGCGAAGTACGGCGAGGACACCATTCTTATTCGTACTTCGGCTGAAACCGATGTGCTCACACAAATTCGCGGTGTCATGCGTGTTAACGATCTAGGGCGCGAGAAAGAGTTACGCTTGGCTCCGGGCATCGATCCGCAGGGCGTGCTGCAGAGCTTGTTGCCCCGGGCACGGGTCGATCGCTTCGAGATCGTGCGGCCGTCACTTCACGACATTTTTGTCCGTATCGCGCAACCGGATAGCAACGGGAGCGTGAACCATGCGTAAAATGCTGGCGGTTGCGCGGCGCGAGTATTTTGCCACCGTCGGCACACGGGGGTTCATCCTCAGCGTCTTCATGGTGCCAGTGCTTGTGGTCATGGGCATTGCCGTGCCGAAGTTCGTCGCCGAGCACAGCGAGACGAACGACAAGCGTATCGCCGTCTTGGACGGCACCGGGCGGTTGCTCCCGGCCCTGCAGCACGAGGCCGAGGAATACAACGCGCGCGAGACAATTGACCCGCAAACCGGTCGTCAGAATAACCCGCGTTACGTGTTGGAAGACGGCTCGTCGGGCCCCGTTACCGACGACGCCCGGCTGGCCCTTTCCGATCGGGTCCGCCGCGAGGAACTTTTTGCGTTCGTCGAGATACCGGCCGACTTGCTCACGCAAACTCCAGCCCAGCGAAAAGAAGTGCCTTTTCACGCTCAGCGCATCACGGTCGGTTCCGAGCGGCGCTGGTTTGAGCGGGCGCTCAATCGCGTCTTAGAAGGGCAGCGACTACGGGCGGCCGGCATCGACCCGGCCATCGTTAACGCCGCCCGCACCTGGGTCCGCCTCGAAGGGATGACGCTGTACAAGCGCGGCACTCAGGGCGAGTTGGAGCGAGCCGAGGTGGCGGAGCGAGCGGCCACCACGTTCGTGCCCATTGGCATCATGATGCTGATGTTCATGGCCGTCATGATGTCGCAGTACATGCTGCAAAGCACGCTTGAGGAGAAGCAACTGCGAATTGCTGAGGTTTTGCTTGGAAGCCTGAGCCCATTTCAACTCATGCTGGGCAAGTTGATGTCGAGCGTCGGCGTATCGCTGACAATCGTTGCTCTCTACATGGCCGCGGGTGTGGGTGTCAGCCATTACTATGGCATGAGCAGCATGCTCCCGACCAATATTCTCGGTTGGTTCTTTGCCTATCTCGTATTGGCCGTGTTTCTCTATGGGTCGATCTTCGCGGCGGTTGGAGCCGCGTCATCAGACTTGAAAGACGCTCAAGGTTTGCTCATGCCGGTAATGCTCGTCTTGATTCTGCCGATGTTCATTTGGTTCTCGGTCATGGAGGATCCAAACAGCAAGCTGGCAATTGGCTTATCGCTCTTCCCGACCATGACGCCGATGTTCATGCCGTTTCGCATGGCGCTCGTGCCAGAGCTTCCGATCTGGCAGCCACTCGCGGGAATGCTCTCGGTCTTGGTGGCGACACTTTTTTGCGTGTTCGCGGCGGGGCGCGTGTTTCGCATCGGCATCTTGGCCCAAGGCAAAGCCCCCCGAATTCGCGAAATCTTCCGATGGGTCGCTACCGGTTAGCCGTCTGACGCATCTGGTCCATGAGCGGCCAAAGCACATCGACATCGTCTTTGAACAGATCGCCGATCAACACGTCCGTCACCCGGTCTTTGAGGTGGGGATATTGCCGGACGAACCGGCCAAAGCTGAAGCCGTCGTAATACTCGCAGACGAGCCGGCGCATGCGATCCATACCGCGAACAAAGTCGTTTTCCCATAGGCGCAGTTGCCGCTCAGACGTATCGCCTTTCGCCAAGCCATCGGTAATCGCGTCGGCCGCCATCGACGCGGAGGTCAGCGCCAGCAACACGCCTGATGAGTAGAGCGGATCCAAGAAGCCGAAGGCGTCGCCGACCATGACCCACCCGTCGCCGGCCGCCTGCCGGGAGCGGTAGGAATATTCCTTCTGTGCCCGAAAGACATCACACCGCGTGGCATTGGCAAGGCGCGGCTGTACGCCCGGGCACCGCGATATCTCGCGGTTGTAAACCGTCTCGTAATCCTTCGATTCATCGAAGAGGTACTCATGCGGCGCGACCACGCCCACCGAGACAATGTCATCGTGCAAGGGGATGTACCAAAACCAGCCCTTCTTCTCGGCAACCTGAATGACCAAAGTCGCACCCTCGTCTTTGCCGTGGTCGCGCTTTGCCCCTTTCCAGTAAGTCCATACGGCGGCCTTTCGAAGCACCGGGTCCCATTCGCGCAAGCCGAGCCGATCGATTAAGAGTGAACTTTGACCGCCCGCATCCACGACGACCGAAGCGCGGGCTTCGCGCTCCTCACCCGATTCCAAACGCGCGCGGACGCCGACCGCCCGCTGCCCCTCGAAGAGCACCTCCAATACTCGAGCGCCTTCATGCACTGTAACGCCGTGCTTACGAGCATTGTCCAGAAGCAGGTGGTCGAATTCGCTGCGCCGCACCTGCCACGTCTGCGATGACTCGTGCGGCCTGTGATCGACGAAATAGAACGGCTCGGAGAGCCGGCCTTTGTCGTTGATGAATTGCACGCTGTATTTCTTGACGAAATGGCTGTGCTTCATCGTCTCGAGCATGTTGAGCCGCTTGAGCACATGGTAGGTCTGCGGAATCAACGACTCGCCGATATGAAACCTCGGCAAATGATCGCGCTCAAAAAGCTCGACCTTGTAACCTTTTTGCGCGATCAAGGTGGCCGTGGATGAGCCCGCCGGCCCACCACCGATAACAACGACGTCGCGTGATGTCTCCATAATTAAAGTGTACCGCTCAGCCGTACCACTGTCAGATGTCGGTCGTATCTCAGTTCGCTCTGGACTGTCTTCACACCAAAGGTGTGAGATTTCACAGCCCAGGGCAACGCCCTGGGTATTCATGCGAATTGTTTTGCAGCCTGTAGGGCTGCGACAAGTCTATCGCAGGCCTTCAGCCTGCATTTCTTGGCGCTCTAAACCCAGGGCTGCGCCCTGGGCTGAGAAATCTCAGGCCGTTGGCCTGAAGACAATCAAGGACCAAACTGAGACACTACCCAGATGTCACTCGTCGCGGGACTTATCAGGACGGCCTAGCGTGTACCACACTTTTTCATTTGCCCGGCTTTGACAGAATTGAGACCTGTCTTGGCGGAAATTTCGCTCCCCCGTCTCGTCGGTGCGGTAGACTCTTACTTCATGCCCCGCAACCGCGAAGTTTGTGTTTATTTGACGCCGGGGCTGATGCCCGAAGGCGCACTCCGAGGCCACACGGCGATCGTGATCGACGTGCTTCGTGCGACCACCAGCATGATCCACGCCCTGGCGGCTGGCGCAAAGACGATCCTGCCGACGGCCGAAATTGATGATGCGCGGCACCTTGCCGGCTCCTGCACCGGCAAAGCGGTGCTCGCCGGCGAGCGCAACGGGACGAAAATCCCGGGCTTCGACCTTGGTAACTCGCCGGCAGATTTCAAAGCGGCCGTGATCCGCGACGCCACGCTGATCATGTGCACGACTAATGGCACGCCAGCCCTCATCGCTGCGAGTGCGGCCGAGCACGTGCTGATCGCGGCGTTCGTCAATTTCAGTGCGGTTTGCGAGCAATTGGAGAGCGACAGCCGCCCGATTGACATCATCTGCTCGGGCCGGAAAGGCACGCCGAGCTTTGAAGACACATTGCTGGCCGGTGCCATCGTGGACCATCTTTGCGAAACCAGCGACGTGAATCTGAACGATGCCGCCCGGCTCGCTTGGGACAGCTTCGAAAACCAAGGTGAGATTCTGCTCGGTGCTTTGGAAGTCAGCTCGGCCGGCGAAGAATTGATTGCACTCGGCCTCGCCGCCGACCTGCGCGATGCCGTCCAAGTCGATCGTTTCAACTTCGCCGCCGAGCTTCGCCGCGATCCACTGCGGGTTGAAGTCTGCTCCGCAGGCATAAAACGAAGCCATTGGCCGAAGTAGTGGCTAGTGGTCAGTGGTCAGTGGAAACCGATAAGGCACAAACCGATCGAGGATACGTGAATGAGTACCGATTCAACGCCGAAATTGGACATGGAAAAGCTCGTCGCTCTGTGCCGGCGGCGCGGTTTTATCTTCCAATCGAGCGAAATTTACGGCGGCATCAACGGCTTCTGGGACTACGGCCCCCTGGGCGTGGAGCTCAAGCGGAACATCAAAGACGTCTGGTGGAACGACATGGTGCGAAACCCGCCGCCCGGCCCCGATGGCCAGGAAATCCCCATGGTTGGCGTCGATTGCGCCATCATCATGAACCCGAAGGTGTGGGAAGCGAGCGGACACGTCGGCGGATTCAGCGATCCGATGGTGGATTGCAAAACCGAAGGGTGCAAAGGTCGATTCCGCGCAGACCAACTCGACAGCACGCCCTGCCCTTTAAAGCCATCAAAGTGTGCGGGCCAAACCGAGAAGTGCCAACTCACGGAAGCTCGTGTCTTCAATCTCATGTTTCAAACGCATGTGGGCGCGATGCAAGACGCCTCCTCGGTCGCTTATTTGAGACCTGAGACGGCTCAAGGTATCTTCGCGAACTTCAAGAATGTCTTTGACAGCTCGCGAATGAAACTCCCTTTCGGCATCGCTCAAGTCGGCAAAGCATTCCGCAACGAGATCAATCCGCGCAACTACACATTCCGCTCGCGCGAATTCGAGCAGATGGAGATCGAGTTCTTTTGCCGGCCAGAAGATTCAATGAAGTGGTACGAGTATTGGCGGGAAGTGCGGAAGAACTGGTACACGAAGCTTGGTATTCAATCGAGCCGATTGCGGCCACGCGAGCAAGGGAAAGAGGAACTCGCTCATTATTCCATCGGGACGACGGACATCGAATATCTGTTCCCCTTCTCGGATGAGCCACAGGAATTGGAAGGCGTCGCGCATCGAGGAGATTACGATCTCACGCAGCACATGAAGCACTCGGGCAAAGATCTTACCTATTTCGAAGAAGAACTCTGGCAAAAAGCCGACAAATCTGCTTACGGCGGCGACAAGAAAAAGGAGCAAGAGGCGAAGTCGAAACTTCCTTACCGTTATCTGCCGCACGTGATCGAGCCATCCGCGGGCGCCGATCGCTTCACCTTAGCCGTGCTGTGCGAAGCGTATCACGAAGACAAGCAACCGGACGAAAAAGGCGTGATGCAGGAACGCATCGTCATGCGATTCCATCCGCGGCTGGCACCGGTCAAAGCCGCCGTGTTCCCGCTCGTGAACAAAGACGGCCTGCCCGAGATCGCCGAACGGCTCTATCGAGAGCTGAAGGCGGAATTCAACGTGCAATACGACGATGGCGGAGCCATAGGCCGACGCTATCGCCGACAGGACGAGATCGGGACGCCATTCTGCATCACCATCGACGGCGAGACCAAAACCGGCGGAACCGTTACGATCCGCGACCGAGATACGCTGAAACAACGGCGGATAAAGCTCGAGTCGGTCGCTTCTGAAGTCAGAATTATGCTAAAATCCTAAGTATGGCGACCGTCACTCGGACCAGTATAGCGCGATTTTTGGGAATGGCTGAAGCACTGCGCTTGGGACGCGACCGCATGCTTGAACCACAGGACTTGCCGGGCCGATTCGGTCGTGTCATCAAAGCAATCGATCGTGTCCTGGCGGCCGCAGGCATTCAGGCCGTCCTGGCTGGTGGATGGGCAGTCTGGCGACATGGATACGATGGTCGAATGACTAACGATGTGGATGTAGCCATAGCGGCCGACCGTGTCACGGAGTTCATGCAGATGGCTGCCGTCAGCGGGTTTCAAGTCCTCAATGTCGGAGCGGGGCAATGGCCAAAGTTGATCCATAAGGACACCGGCATTCAGGTCGATATCCTTGCCGAAGGCGCTCGACCCGGAATGAGTACCCGTCCTGCACCGACAACAATTCCATCACCCCAACTGATGGGTGCGCGTGGCTCGGCACTCACTTACATTCGCTTGGAATCGTTGGTTGAACTCAAGTTGGCGGCGGCGCGTCCAAAAGACGAAGCGGATGTGATTGAACTAATTCGAGCAAATCCTGAACGGTGGACGGAAATTCGCGCTCACCTCGAAACTATTCACAATAGCTACGTTGAGGCTTTTGACCGCTTGCAAGCGCTGGCAAACGATCCGAAAATTTAGCTGAAAGCGTTTATCCGCACTGCGCCTTCCATCGCAGCCAATGATCTACCAACACCAGAGCCATCATCGCTTCACCCATTGGCACGAAGCGTGGCAACAGGCATGGGTCGTGCCGGCCCTTAACACTTACTTCAGTCGCTTCGCCTGAGTTTGTCACTGTCTTTTGCGGACGAGGTAGGCTGCTCGTGGGTTTCAGCGCGACCCGGCAGACGATCGGCTGGCCGCTCGAGATGCCGCCGAGCATGCCACCATGGCGATTCGTTTTGGTGCCGATGCGCTCAGTTTTTTCGACAAACGAATCGTTGTTCTCGCTGCCGCGCTTGGTAGCCACTTCAAACCCGGCACCGAACTCGAATCCCATGACCGCCGGAAGCGACAATAGCCCTTTCGCCAAGTCGGCTTTGAGTTTATCGAAGACCGGTTCGCCCCAGCCAGCCGGTACACCGGTCGCCACGAGTTCGCACACGCCGCCGATAGAGTCGCGATCCTTGCGGCATTCCTCGATCAACGTTTCCATAAGAGCGGCCGTTTCGGGAATGGGACACCGCACAGGGTTTGCTTCGATTTGTTCCAATGTCACTAAAGCCGGGTCGGCAATCTCAGCGACAATATTGCCGACCTGTTTGACGTAGCCAACGATTTGCACGCCATGTTCTGCCAGGAGTTTTTTCGCTACGGCGCCAGCCGCAACTCGGCAGACAGTTTCCCGCGCGCTAGACCGCCCACCGCCGCGATAATCGCGGAAACCATACTTGGCTTCGTAGGTGAAGTCCGCGTGGCCGGGCCGGAATTTGTCTTTGATTTCGGCATAATCGTGCGGCCTCTGATCGTTGTTTCGAATGAGGATCCCGATCGAAGTGCCGTCAGTTTGGCCCTCGAAGACACCGGACCAAATTTCGGGTAGATCAGGTTCGTCGCGCTGCGTGGTGATGGCCGATTGGCCAGGCCGACGTCGCTGCAGGTCCGGCAACAAGTCCTCGACCGAAAGCTGTAAGCCGGGCGGGCAGCCATCGATGATCAGCAGATACCCCGGCCCGTGGCTTACGCCGGCCGTGGTAATGCGGAACAATTCGCCGAACGAGTTTCCTGGCATGGCGTTATCTTAACCGGAAATTGCTCGCTCGGCGGGACCTGTCGGTTTGAATGCGGGCTGGTTAAACTGTAGGGAACTGATTCTGGAGACGTGCGAATGCCTCGCCTCTTAGCTTGTTCCCTCATGATTCTGGCGGCGACTTGGGCGGTCGCTCAGGCGGAACAGGAAAAGGTTCTGCCGCGATTCGGGGTCGAAGCCGATGTCGCGCGGTATCTTCAGAAAACGCCGAAAGATGCTCTACGTTCGGCCCTAAAAGCTATCGGTGACAAACGGATTGACTACCTTTTAGCTCACCTCGCAGAGCCGAGCTATGTGGACCAGCAAATCAAGAAACTGGACGGCAGTTTCGAAAAAGCCGTGGCCGAGACGAGCCGCAAGCTGAACGGCGATCCCGAATCGATCCGCGAGATGCGAAAGTTCCTGAGTGATGGCGAATTTGGCGAATCGCAAGGCGACACTGTCGAAGTGAAATGCGGTGAAGTCAAATCGCGCAAACTGTACTTGAGAAAAGTCGGCACTCGTTGGTTCTTAGAGAATCGCGACGGCACCGTGAAGGAAAAGCAATGAACGGCGTGATCGATCTTCGCAGCGACACCGTCACCAAGCCTACGCCCGGGATGCGCGCGGCCCTGGCGGCAGCGGAAGTCGGCGACGACGTGTACGGTGAAGATCCGACGGTCAACAAGCTTGAAGAGCGCGTTGCTTCTATGTTCGGTAAGGAAGCCGCGCTATTCGTCCCCTCCGGCTCGATGTCGAACCAACTTGCGATCAAAACCCATCTGCAGCCGGGTGACGAACTCATCTGCGAGGAATATTGTCACCTCTACAACTGGGAAGCCGGCTCCCCAGCAATACTTTCTGGCGTAACGTGCCGCACCGTGCGGGCCGAACATGGCATTCTCCTGCCCGAACAACTGGTGGACAAAATCCGCCCCATCAACGACCACATGGTTCGCACACGGCTTGTGTGTCTGGAAAACACACACAACCATGGGGGCGGGCGAATCTTCCCGCTGGAGACGATTCAAACGATCGAACGATGGGCCCGCCGAAATAATTTGCTGATGCACCTGGATGGTGCACGAATCTGGAACGCAATGGTGGCGACCGGCGTAGGCCCATCTGAATGGGCCAAAAGCTTCGACACCATTTCCGTCTGTTTCAGCAAAGGCCTTGGCGCACCCGTGGGCTCTGCACTGCTCGGCCCCAAGGATTTCATCACCAAAGCCCGAAGGTTTCGGAAGGTGTTCGGCGGTGCCATGCGGCAAGCCGGCATCCTGGCCGCGGCCGCGATGTACGCCCTGGACAATCACATCGATCGACTCGCCGATGATCACGCGAACGCGCAGATCCTCGCGCGGGCTGTGCGTGATTGCCCTGGCCTGTCCTTGCCGACGCCGGATGTGCACACCAACATCCTTTGGATCGACGTTGATCCCGAGACCGGTACCGCTGGCGATCTCGCCGCCAAGTTGAAAGCCCGCGGCGTTTTAGTGAGTCTCGATCAGGCCAAACGCATTCGTTGCTGCACGCATCTCGACATCACCCGCGAGGATGCGTCCCGTGCCGCGGAGGAATTGCGCCGCGCCACCCGCCGAGGCTGAGGGCGATTCGGCGGCGAAGTAAAGTGCGGTAACTTGGCAAAATCTTCCGGCGGGCGTTAAAGTTTGCCAAAAATCCCATGCATAATCGGACCTGGGATTGGAGTTGGGTTAACGGCCGTTGACCGGCCCGCCGATACCTTTTGTAGAATGTTCAAGGCGAGGACCGCCAAGGGGCTCGCCAAGGGCGTTCGATGTCCCATCACGGTATAGGTCGCACCGTCCCCTCATGCGACCCCTGGGCGTTCTGCCCCGTTTGAGCCTGACGCCGACGTTCCCAGGCGGAACAATGTCGTACGTCAGGGAGGATCCCCCCATGGTCATTCAAGGACCGAGTCGTCTCCGCGGACCGATCACCCAACACGACAAGCAGTGGCTTGGCCACAACGCCACGGCCGACGTCGACGAGTCACCGATTCGTCGCGAGCTCGTGGACCGGGTGAAGGCTCAAATCGCCGATGGCACCTACGACACACCTGAGAAGTTTGAAGCGGCCTTCTTAAAAATGCTGGAAGGCATCGAATAAAAGACTGACGGAAAAAGGGGTCCCCGGTCAAATGACCGGGGACCTTCGTTTCTTGGTAGTATTCTCCATGTCGGATAAAATCTAATTGATCGGCAGTATTAGAAGAATAGGGTGTGGCGGTGAGTTTTCCGGCCGTAGCCGTTGGTCAATCTCCTGAGAACAAGTTTCGCGAGTATCTCGCCACGCGATCGCGGCCGCAGCGGTTCACCGATCAGCAGCGCGATCTCGTGACTTACATTTTTGCGCGGCATAACCATTTCGACGCGGAGCAATTACTCGAAGCAGTGAAGCGGGAAAACATGCGCGTGAGCCGAGCGACGGCTTACCGCACCCTTGCCAAGTTGGTTGATGCCGGCCTATTGCGCCGGCTCGACATCGGCACACGAACCTTTTACGAGCATGATTACGGTTACCCACAGCACGACCATCTCGTTTGTGAGCATTGCGGCAAGATGATCGAATTTCAACGGACCGAAATCGATCCGCTTTTGCGCGAAGTCGCATCGGAACATTTGTTCCAAGTCGCCGGCCATTCGTTGATCGTTCGAGGCGTATGCGCCGACTGCAATCGCGCGCGCGGCAGCCGACGAAGATTGGATTTGATTTAGCGGCTGTCGGCAGGCTTGGGACGATCCAGATCTTTGTTCTTACCGCGGTCTTTGTCGCTGCCGCACCCAATCACGCCGAACAGTCCAAATAAGCAGAGGGCTAGCATGACTTTGCGCATATCGGCCTCAAAAAAAATAGGGGCGGACGAATGTCCGCCCCTCACTTAGGCTCAATAAATTTACTTAGCGTCCTTCTTCGTTTCTTTCGATTCGGTGGTTGTCGTCTTGTCGCCCGAGCTTCCCGTGGTCGTGGTGGTTTCTTTCTTTTCCGTCTTCTTGGTGGTGGTGCTGTCACCGCAGCCAACAACGCTCAACGTGAACAGGGTAGCAAGGGCACAGGTCAATAGCTTCTTCATAAGTCGTCCTTTCAATTTCGCGAAACCCAAAAACTCCGTCAACAATGGCGGAGCTAACACACAAATCGATTTGCGACGAGCCAATCTCGCCGCCACCCATTAGAGCCAAATTCATACCGTTTATTCCAGGGTTTTCCGGATTTGGCATTAAATTTCGCGTGCGGAACCGTCACGGCCTGCCGCTTAAGCGAGCCAGGGAATAAAATGGGGTCGTTGGGATCATGTTAAGGAGACGGGTAATGGAGTGGCCGGCTCGTCGCCGCCGAGTCGAAGAGCTTGTTGATGAGCTCTATTTGTCGATTTACCGATATGCCTATCGGTTGACCGGCAACACGGCGGACGCCGAGGACCTGACGCAGGAGGCGTTTTGCAAAGCCCAGATGCGTTTGCACCAACTCCGCGATCCGGCCGCTCGCAAGGCTTGGTTGTTTCAGATCGTGCGGAATGAATATTTGCACTCGATCCGCGACCAAAACCCCAAGGTCATGGTCGGGCTAGACTCCGTCGATGCCAGCACCGCTTCAGACGCGTCGATTGATTTGCCCGTCGATGTGGATGAACTGCAGAAGGCGTTGGCGCTATTGCCCGAAGGCTACCGAACACCGGTGATCTTGTATTACTTTGAGGAATTCAGTTATCGGCAAATCGCGGAACAAATGGATTTGCCGATAGGGACGGTAATGTCGAGGCTATCGCGAGCGAAAGCGCACCTGCGGCAGCATCTCGCCCCAAAAGAAGAACAAGTGAAGGTTCGCGCGAATGAAGTGTAACGAAATCCGCCGACTGCTCGAGTTCGCCCGGCCGGGCGTAACCGAGCTCGAGGCGGTTGACATCGTGGCTATCGAGCGGCATCTTGCCGACTGCGCATCATGCGCCACTTTCACGCGTGCAGATCGGGCCATCGACGACGAAATTGCGCAAACGATGCAAGCCGTCGAACTTCCCCCAGGTGCTCGAGGCCGCCTGCTGGAACGGGCGACCGACGCACGAAGGTCCTGGCGTCGCAAACGCGTGACCGTGGTCTTTGCCGCGGCATGCGTACTTGGATTTGGCTGGTGGCTTTATCCCGCACCAAAGTTGGACACCGATGCCATTGCGAACGTGGCATGGGAGCGATTCAACAATCAAATAGCAGCAGAAGAGTGGCTGGCTCAACAGAACCGCAACTTCGGATTCCCGCCACGGTTCAAAGCGAAATACTTGATCGGCTATGAAACGCGCGATTTCCATGGCGTGTCAGCGCCTGTACTCACGTTTGTAAAACGAAATTCCCTCGCGAGAGTCGTAGTACTCGCAGAAAACCAGTTTCGCAATTTGAGTGGCCTGCCCGATGGCCCCGTCGCGGACAATAGCGCGATGACCTTGCTAGTAATCCACGATCCGACGACTTCGGGCGTGGTTTATTGGGTTGAAGTGCTTAACGGCCCAGTCGATCCCTTCTATGTTGATGAAGAACCATCCGTTACCTGATTCAAATCGCTGGATTCATCAAACCGAATTTCTTCATGCGGCTTAATAGAGTGCTCCGGGCCAAACCAAGCTCCTGGGCGGCCGCCGTGCGGTTCCACCCCGCCCTTTCCAAGGCCTGAACCAGCTCTTCGCGCTCCCTGGCATGCCGAGCGGTACGAGCCGAGCGCACGGCAACGCTGCTGCGAGCACCGCCCGCTTCCTGCGATTGAGCGCGAACGTCAGAGCGCGGTTGGCGGATCTCCGCCGGCAGATCATCCAATGTCAACGAAGTGCCTTCCGTAATTACCACGGCACGTTCAATGGCATTCTCCAGTTCCCGAATATTGCCCGGCCAATGATAAAAGCGAAGTGCCAATAGAGCGTCGTCGTCGATCGTATCGACTTGCTTACGGCACCGTTCCGAATGAGCCCGCAAGAAATGCTGTGCGAGTTCTAGTACGTCCTCGGCGCGATCGCGCAGCGGAGGCATATTCAGCATGATGATGTTGAGTCGATAATAAAGGTCCGCACGGAACCGCCCATCGCGAATCAGTTTTTCGAGGTCTTGATGAGTTGCGGTGACAAGGCGCACGTCAACGCGAATCGAGTCGTTGCTGCCGACGCGCTCGAAAGTCTTTTCTTGCAAAACCCGAAGAAGTTTAGTTTGCACTTCGGGTGAGATGTCGCCAATTTCGTCGAGAAAAATGGTCCCGCCGTTCGCCGTTTCAAAGCGCCCCGGTTTGTCGCGCAATGCGCCGGTAAATGCGCCTTTGACATGCCCGAACAATTCGCTTTCGAGAATGCCAGGGGCGAGAGCAGCGCAGTGCACTTTCACGAAAGGTCCGCTGGCTCGCGGACTTAAATCATGCAGCGCTTTGGCTACTAGCTCCTTGCCGGTGCCGCTCTCGCCGCGGATCAGCGCCGCCGAGAAATTTGCAGCGACTTTAGGGACGATATCCAACACTTGTTGAAGTGCCGGGCTGGACCCTACCAAGGCGGAGAGCGCAAGCGACGGCGTGACGACATCTCCGGCCTGCGGCTCCTCGACACGTTCCGGGGCCGGGGCACGGCGAGATTGGCTGACGAGTTGTTGTTGCAGCGAAAGAATGCGCCGTTGTTGCTCCGAGATTTTTTCCACCTTGGACTGAAGCTCCCCGTTCAGGGCTTCGACACTGTTTCGAACTTCGGCCCCTGCCAACGCCAATGAAGCGATCGGTGCGAAGGTCGCAAGTAGCCGCACATCATCCTGGCCAGGCAAAATACCCGGCGGGCGGGCCAGCAATAAGATGCCGATGAGCCGGCTTTCATGTGTCAAACCCACAGCGACGTCGCCGGCGTTGGTGAACATTTCGAGCCGAGCCGGATGCAATGGCGGCAACACCGTCCTCTCAACGACACCGCGTTCCTTCAAAAGGACGACCAGTGGGCCCTCTTGCGCTAGACTCGCGGGTGACAGTTCGGCGCCAAGTGAACCGGCGAGCCGATATTGCTGGCTTGCTTCGTCCCAAATAAACACGGTTCCGCGTGTGAATCCATGCAGATCTGCCGTCACTTTGAGCAAGCGATTGGCGAGGGTTGGCAAATCTACCAACTGGCCGACTGCGTCACCCAATCGTTCGAGAATCAGGTCCAGTTGTGTTTTGTCGCGGCGATAGCGCTTATCGAGGAAATGTCGCAAACGTGCCCGCGCCACATCCAGCCCGATTGATAGTACGAGCGCGCTTCCAGCGACCCATGCCGCCTGATCGAGCGATGGGCCGTGAGCGCCGAATAGCAACATGCCCGTGAGCACGAGCGCGCAGTACACCACGGCGGCGAACGCACTAATGACCACGTAGGCCATGCCCGAATTGAGAAGCTGATCGAACTGAAGCAATCGATATCGAGTAATTGCCACGGCGTATGTCAGCGCGAAGCACAATGAGGTTGCGAACATTGGCCAAACTGCGGCCCCCCCACCAAACTCCAGCGGGTGCCACACGGCCACGAAGAGCGCATATCCGATTGGGATCAGGGCGATCATCGACCCCGTGAGAATCAGTCGCAGTTGGTTTCGCTCTCCGGCATCGCGAGTGAACCAGTAACCGCGGGCCAGCGCTACGACGCTGCCGATGTACCAGAGTGCAGCCACGCCGACGTACGCAAATATTGTGTTGCGAAGCCACTCGAGCGCGAGGTTCACATTCTCCGCGGAAGCGTCGTGGCCAGCGAGCCATCGGACACCGATGTAGCCAAGGAGCATCGCTGCCGCGAAAGCCACCGGCAAGCTATAAACGATGGCCAATGTCCAAACTGGTCGCCGTGCAATTTGGCGGGAGCCCGAGAACTGTAAAAATAGATGGAGATTCACCGCGGGCAAAAGTGCGCCACAAACAATGTAAACCGTGGTTAATATTGGCTCAGTTGTGATTCGGCTCCAGTGATAACCTCCCATGTAAGCGCCAATGGCCACCAACGCCTGCAAGTAAAACAATCGCGCGGTCCGTTCATTGGGGCGCTTCCAGTACACCAAGACAGCGATCAAAAAGAGACCCGCCTCGCACACAAACCAGAGAATTGACGGCAGCAGCGCGTCGGGCGGAATGCGATCGACGCGCGACCAAATGCTGAATTCCCGGCCGTCGTCCACCAAACCGACTTTGACCCATCGCAATCCGTTGGCATCGGTCAACCTGCCGGTGTCGGAGGACATCGCAAGACGCTGGGGGAACGGCACATCGTCTAACTCACCAACCTCACGAGTCCAATGGGTCCAAGTATCGATGGGCCGGTTGGCGAGGCTGACAATCGATGCATTGACGAGCTTTGGAATGGTCTGACCATCAACCGCCTTAACGAAGGTAGGGTTGACCCGATTCACCGTAAGGCGAAAGGAGCAGGTTAATCCGACTTCGGGAATCTGAGTGACGTAGATCAAAACCGCGCCGGCGTATATGAGCATCGCCGCGGTCGTCGAGAAAATCAGACCGCGGTGACCGCGTGGAAGGAATCGCATGAATGCCGCCTCACCTGAACAAGCGTAGGTGGCGAAATTGTAAGAATTTCGACCCGTGTCGATAAGTCAGCGCTCGAAATTCGAGCGCTCAAATCCGCTGCGCCGAAAAGTGTAGCGGAACTTGCGCCGGCAATCAGAAATCCACAGTCGCTTTAACTGCCTGATAACACGGGGGTTGGGAATCAAATGAAAATCAGTCGTCCCACGAAAATAGAAATTAATTTATTGGCACATGACTAGCGTATTGTCGAAACCCCATTCAGGAAGAATAGTGAGACCCGCTCATGCAAGCGACTTCTCTTTGGCTCAGGACGAGCCCCTTTTTTTCATCCACAACGTCCAATCGCGGCGTTGCTGACCTCAAGTACTACAACGCGGAGTATTACGAGTGGGGGTCTGGGCAACCTTTGGTGCTCGTTCCTGGCTTGGCCGGCGGGGTTGACCTACTCGAGCCATTGGCACAAAAACTCGCCGAGCGTTTCCATGTCATCGCCTTCCAATCCCGTGGTGAAACCGATTCGTTTGCCCTTCGGCGACGTTTTTACCTTCGCGACCTGAGTGACGACGTCAACGAGTTCATTCAGTGGAAGGGCCTGGAACGGCCCTTCGTGGTTGGCGTTTCGTTTGGTGCCGTCGTGGCCGTCAAATTTGCGGCGAGCCATCCTGAAAGTCTGGCGGCGTTGGGCCTGCAAGGTGTGGGGCTGCGATTTGAATCCGGGCTGGTTCAGCGAATTGCCGATCTCGTACTGTCTAGCTATCCCCTGCCAGGTGACTGCAGGTTTGTAAATCAGTTTTTCGGTTTGCTGTTTGGCCATCGCCCGGCACCGGAACAACTGGCCCATGTCGCTCGCACTTGCTGGCAAACCGACCAGGGCGTTATGTCACGACGGTTGCGCCTTCTGCGCCGACTGAATCTCGAGGACTATCTGGGTCGCGTCACCGCCCCTGCGCTGCTTTTGGGTGGCGAGCGCGACATGCTGGTTTCGGCTGAGAATACGCAACAGCTCTTGGCTGGCCTTCCGAAGGGTCGTTTCGCAGCTCTGGAGCGAGCCGGGCACCTGGCTCCGGTTAGCCATACGAGCGAAATGGCAGAGGCATTCGGCCAATTTTTCAACGAGTTTTCAGCCTAGAACCCTATCCGGCCTGTTCCAGTGCGGAATTGGCCCGCATAATGCCTGAGGTGGCGTTCTGACCGCCTTGGGAAACGCTTTTCAATGCGCATTCTTTGGATACTCATCGTTTGCATCGGCTTGCTCACGTACGCCATCACCGCAAACGCGTGCCCGTTTTGCAACGGTAGTGGTGAAACGCTAAGCCAAGACGTCCGCAGCGCTAGCATGATCCTTTTTGGCACACTCAAAAATGCTCGGCTCGACCCGAAGGAATATGCCCAAGGAGCGACGGACCTCGAGATCGAAGTCGTAATCAAGGCGGACCCGATTCTCGGGGACCGCAAGGTTATCACGCTTCCCAAATACTGGCCGGCGACGGACCCGAAAAATCCAGGCAAGTTCCTGGTTTTCTGTGACGTGTACCAAGGCAAAATCGATCCTTACAAGGGATTTCCCTTCAAAGGCGACAGTCACATTGCGAGCTACTTAAAGGGCTCCTTGGGGATCAAGGACAAGGACCTAGCAACTCGTCTCAAGTTCTTCTTCGATTATCTCGACGATCCTGATTCGAGTATTGCTCACGACGCCTACAACGAATTCAGCGCGGCCGACTACAAGGACTTTCGGCCGATCGCCGAGAAGCTGCCAGCCGATCGCATCATCAAATGGCTCAACGACCCCAATACACCTGCCTCGCGCTACGGGCTCTACGGCTCCATGCTCGGCCATTGCGGCAAACCGGCTGATGCGCCAGTATTGCTCGCGATCATCGACGACCCGGCTCGCCGGACGATTACCGGACTCGATGGCGTCCTGGCTGGGTTGACGCTTCTGACGCCAACCGAAGGTTGGCGCAAAACATCCGATGTCCTCGCTGATTCCAAGAAAGAACATCTGATTCGTTTTGCCGCCCTGAAAGCGGCGGAGTTTCTTTGGGAATTTCGGCCCGACGTGATACCTCGGGATCAGATTGGCGAGTCGGTTTGCCGAATGCTCGAGCAGCCGGACATCGCGGACCTCGCGATTGAAAAGCTCGGCAAATGGAATTACTGGAAGTGCGCGGATCGAGTCATCGCACTTTCCAAGAAGCCGGAATTCAACAATAACCTTGTCCATCGCGCCATCATGCGATATGCCCTGCGTTGCCCGGCCAATTCATCGGCGGTTGTCACCGCATATCTCACAGAACAGCGAAAACAGCATCCGGAAACAGTCAAAGACATGGAATCGTTCTTGGCGAGCGAATCAGGCATCAGCGCTCCGGGGAAATGACGATGAAACGATTTGCCATATTGGCGGCGATGGTCGCCCTCGCAACCTCGTCGGCCGATGCCTGCGAGATTTGCCGGGGCATGGTGGCGGATCGCTCGACTCTGCGGCAGACAGCTTTGCAGGCTCGTTATGTTTACGCCGGCACCCTATCGAATCCGCGCATCAATCCGGGGGGCCTCGCCAATGCCAGTGCGACCGATTTCACGATCAATCAAATGATCAAGGGCAACGCCCCACCTCGCAAAGATCAAAAACAGATTACCATTCCACGATACTTGCCCGTCGATCCAAAACAGCCAGCACAGTATCTTGTGTTTTGTGACGTGGATAACGATGGCCGCCTGGATGTTTATCAGGGCACGCCCTTGAAGTCCCCGGCCCTAATCGAGTACCTGAAAGAAGCCATCGAGATTGATGCCGGCAGCACGGACAAAGTCTTGGAGCATGCCGGCAAATATCTCGATCATGTAGACCCTGATCTTGCATCGGAAGCTTTCTTGGAATTCGCCAAAGCGAATGACGCGGACGTCCTTCGTGCCTCAAAGCGACTAGCGCCAGACAAAGTTCGCAAGTTGCTCGACGATGCGAAGACGCCACAAGAGCGCATGGGCTTATTCGTGTCGATGCTGGGAGCGTGTGGCAGCGCGGAGGATGCCGCTCGATTCCAACAACTATTGGCACACCCCGGCGAGCGATTCCGGGCCGCACAGAGCGGTCTCTACGCCGGCTATATCATGCTCCAACCGGCAGAAGGTTGGAAAACGCTGCAAGCGACTCTCGCGGACCCCAAACGCCCGTATACCGAGCGGGTGGCGGCACTGACCGCACTACGGTTCTTTTACAACGCCGATCCTAAAGCTGTGCGGTCGCAGGCTGTGGCGGGTCTTCAGTCGCTCGTGACTCAAGACGACCTCGCTGACTATGCAATCGAGGACATGCGCAAATGGCAAATTTGGGAACTCTCTTCAGCGGTCGTCGCTCAATACGGCAAGAAAGGTTTTGACGCGCCGCTCATGCGGCGCGCAATCCTGCGTTACGCTCTGAGTTGCCCGGACCCAAACGCTAAAACTCTTGTGACCTCAGTGCGTGCAACGAAGCCCGATCTCGTGGCAGACGTCGAGGAATCTCTCGAACGGGAACGCCTGCCAGCCAAGCCAGAAAAGCCATACAACACTAGCAATCGCTGAACGGAATCGCGGAGATTCCCGGTTTGCATCGTGCGAATGATTGCGCGATTTCACATTCTTTAGGAGGCATCCATGAAGCTGGCCATCTGCCTGGTTTTCTTGCTGAGCATGGTTGGAGCGTCAACTGCACGCGCGGCCAATCCTCTGGTGGTCATGGAAACGTCCATGGGCAACATCAAGATTGAGCTCTTCGAAGATAAAGCACCGATCACCGTCAAGAATTTCCTCAGCTATGTGGATGACAAGTTCTACGACGGGACGATTTTCCACCGCGTCATCCCAAACTTCATGATTCAAGGTGGCGGCATGGAGCCAGGCATGAAAGAAAAGAAGACCAAGGCGACGATCAAGAACGAATCATCGAATGGCCTCAAAAACGTGCGCGGCTCCGTGGCCATGGCGCGAACGCCTGACCCGGATAGTGCGTCCTCTCAGTTCTACATTAACGTGAAGGACAACCCTGGATTAGATCGTGGCAAGGCCGCCGACGGTTTTGGCTATTGTGTCTTCGGCAAAGTCACCGAAGGCATGGATGTCGTGGATAAGATCAAAGCCGTGCGAACCAAGGCAATCAGTCAAGACGTTCAAGACGTACCGGTCGAAGACGTCATCATCAAGTCCGTTCGCCGCGAAGAAAAGAAGTGATATACTCGGGTGGGCCTGCAAAGGCAGGTCCACCCCTTACTCTGCTGGCTCGATGACCGCGGTCATCGAGCCTTTGCAGCGCGGAATGAGCGGATCCGCTCCATAAGCGTGAATCTGGTCCTGTTTCAGCTCCGCATGTTCGCGTGAGGTTGTGCAAACAATCACGCGGCCTTTCGTATCCACTTCCTCCGCCATCTGGAAACCTTTTTCCACGGGATGGCCGAATAACTCTTTCAGCATCACAATCACGTATTGATAACTATGATCGTCGTCGTTGAGCAAAATGACGTGATAAGGCGGTTGCCGGCGAGTGACTGATTCAGTTTCCGTGTCCGTTTCTGGAAATGCCGTGCCGCTCATCGTGGGAAGTCCTCCCGTCAAGAGCGCTAAACCCCGAGCTTCGTGAACGTGGCGCTCCCTGTCGGTCCATCATACCGGCCAAAGCTAACGAGCGCGATGTCGTCATATTGATCTCGGCCAGCGATATGGGCTCGGACGGCCTCGACAAGTTTCGTGCCGAGTTGCGCGGGGGACAACACAGATTCGCCGATCGCACTTTCCGAAGACAGAGCTTTACGCACACCCTCGAGCTTGAACGGCTTGTTCTGTGGATTCAGCGCGTCGGTGATCCCGTCGGTGAACAGGAGCAAAGAATCGCCCGGCTCGAATGAAGTCTCGACCATTTGATACGTCTGGTTGGGCATCACACCGAGGGGGAATCCCGTCGCCTCTTGCGAAATCACCTCCGTCAGATCCTCACGCGACGCCTTGTAGAGCAGTGGCGGTTGGTGGCCTCCGTTTACGATCGTGATGCGATGCTTCGCGGGATCGAGCACCGCGGCCGCCAGTGTGATGAAGCGATCGGAAAGTCCAGCCTTGAGGATGAAGTCATTCAGTTTGGTGAATGCGGTGGCGGCATCGGGCATGGTCATCATGTTGAAACGGACTTCGGCGCTGAGTTTAGCCATCAACAAGGCGGCAGCTACGCCCTTCCCCGCTACGTCGCCGAGCAAGATGCTCCAGCGGCCATCAGGCAATTGGATGAAGTCGTAATAGTCCCCGCCAATCGTCATGGCGGATTTGTAGTGGGCATAGAACTCGTACCCGGGGACATTCGGCAACTCTTGCGGCAAGAAGCTTCGCTGCACCTGTTCCGCTAAATCGATATCCCGCAAAACTCGTTCACGACGCACCTGTTCTTCGTGCAAGCGCGAATTTTCGATCGCAATCGAAGCCTGGTAGGCCACACTTGTGAGTAGCTTCAAATCTTCTTGGGTAAATCGCTTTGAGCGGTCCTGCGTGTCGAGCTGGATTACGCCAAATGCCGGACCTTCATTACTGCCCATTGGCGCGATCATCACCGAGCGGATACGGAAGTCCGTAATCGATTGCGACAACGAGAATTTGCTGTCGGTGGCCGCATCTTCAACGAGGAATGCTTGCATCTGCTCGAGGCAATTGCGGACGATCGTCCGGCTAAAGCGAGGCGTTTCCTCACTGGGTCGCCGGCTGCGGAAGGTACGGACAATCAGTTGGTTCGTTACCTCGTCCTTCATGATGATGAAGCAGCGATCGGCCTGGCGAAATGTCTGAAACAACGTCTCGGCAATTCTGTCGAGGAGTTTCTCCGGTTCAAGCGTCTGAGCGAGATGACCGGTGATATCCAGGAGTGCCCGCAGTCGCTCCGCCGGCTGGGCTTCCAGCAACTGCTGTTGCGGCAGCCGGGCCAGCGTTGCCTGCACTGTCGACGGCAGCTCAAGATCTTCTTCGGTGTTAAGCTCGTTGCGCCGGATCTCTTCAGGTAGTGGCGGCAATCCGTCGGCGGCACAATGGAAAGTAAACAATGCATCGCAAATCTTAATGCGATCGTTGTCGCGCAAAGCGGTTCGATCCTCGATCGCCTTGTTATTGACGTAGGTCTTATTTCGACTTTTGAGATCTTCGATAAAGAACTGGCCTTGCGACTGGCAAATTTGCGCGTGAACCCGGCTGACTGCCTGGTTGGGGATCACGATGTCGCAGTCGTTTTGCTCGCGACCCATGATTGTCACCGACTTATTCAGCGGCATGCGCTGGCCGGCGTTGGGCCCCTTCAAAATATGCAGCGAGGCCATCTGATCACCTTTGGGTCGACGGTCCAAAAAACCGTTTCGGATGCCGGTCGCTTCCATTCAATTCTAAAAATTGCGGGCTGCGCAAGCAAGGAAGGCCGTGGGGCCTTGATATTCGGGTGGAACGTGCTTACGATTGGGCATCGGGTCGTGCGAATCGTGGCACGACGGACTAGAGCCCAAAGGCGACCGACTGGTTGCCGGTCGTCCCGCGGGGTGGCTAGTAAGCAAAGGAGGTGGTCCCCTTGAGTAAATGTGGTAGCCAGGTGCGGCTGATCTGACGCCGCCGACGGGCTGGCCGTCGGGCTCAGCCGCGAAATGTTGCCGGGCCGGGAGCTATCTCTCCCGGCCCGGTTTTTTTTTGGTAATTAGCCGACGTATGCCCCGCCACGGAATGACCCGAATGGCGACAATTCCAAGACTGGATTTCCATCGACGTCGAGAATTCGCAGCCTGTTGTAAGATTCGACCGGATCCAGATTGGATGGGCCGGGCGTGACAATAATCTCCTCATGTCCGTCGAGATTCAAATCCAAGGTCGTTACGCGCACGCCCCCGCGGAACTTGGCTCCGTAGGCGAAGAACTCACGCAGGATCGAACCATCTTTACCTGAGAATGCCCGCACATGCGGGCCTCCGCGAGCCCCTGCACCGGTGACGATGTCGGGCAATCCGTCACCATCGATGTCTCCCACGGACACAAACGCGCCCACCGGGAACACCGGGTTGTACGCAAAGTACTGTTGCAAAATGCTCTCATCGGCACTCTTGCCATCGAACACTTTGACGTGCGGATTGCCGTTCTCCGGGCCCGTCACGATGTCGGCGAATCCATCCTTGTTAATGTCTCCGGCCGCGACTGTCACACCAACGTTGTAACCCGGATAGGCCACGAAATCGCGAATCGGCGCCTCCGAGAAATTCTGGCCGCTGAAAACGCGGACGCGCGATTCCGCGCCTGTGCCGGCCCCGGTAATAATGTCGATCTTGCCGTCGCCATCGACATCACCTGCCGCGACAAACACTCCGGCGGTCATCGAACTCTCGTAGGCGAAAAACTCAGTGATAAGTTTGCCATCGACCCCGGAGAAAACCCGGATATGCGGACCGCCATCGGCACCCGGCGCGGTAATAATGTCCGCGATTCCATCATTGTTGATATCGGCAGTGGCCACACGGACGCCGCCGCGGAAGCTGGAATCGTAGGCAAGGAAACTGAAGCGCGCAACACCCGAGGAGTTGTAAACGACGACTTGCGGAGCCCCGCCGCGGCCAGCCGACATGGCGAACAGTTGCGGTGAGAGCGATCCGGTGGTTGAGTTACCGAAATCAATTCCGCCGGCCGTGTTGCCGTGAGCGATCTGCGCCGGCGCCGGGATCACGGTTGTTTGAACAAATCCGGTTGGTGCAAGCTCTCGCACAAGATAACTGCCGTCCTCCGTCACGGTAAAGGAGTACCTTCCGTTGGACCCCGTCGTGGTACTTACTTCGTCGCTGTCGAGTGCACCATTGCTGTTGGCGTCGAGAAAAACCGTGACGCCGGCCTGCCCGATTTCCCCGGCCTGATGAACGTGATCCCGATTGGCGTCGAAATACACCAGTCCGCTCAGTACGCCACCTGGATCTGCGACGCGGCCAGTCGCATTCACGATCGTGGAATTGCCGTTAGTATCCGTGATCTGAATGGCGACCGGATAAAGTCCATTCGCCGTATAAGTGTGCGTTCCCTCGACTTTGAAACTCTCCGCGCCGTTGGGGGAGATGACGCCCGCAGTCGTGGTATTGTCGCCCCAGTCGATGATGGCTGTGTAGTCGCCAGCCACCGAGTTCGGATCAGTGTTCGTGAAGGTTCCAACTCTGCCGGAGAATGGCAAATTCTGCCCAGTGCCGAACTCGATCGGTGCGCCCGCGACGGGCACAAGAATAATCGCTGGATCCTTCAACAGAGCCGATCCACCCATCCAATAGGGGCTCACTCGATAGCCAGCATATGGCACATCAGTATCAGGGCTCACCACTTCACCGAGGTCGGCGATTTCATTGTTTCCGACTACGTCGTCGTACCACCAACCACCCGTAGTGCCGTTGAATGTGGGGTCGCTTGCGGCTTCGAGCATTTCATGGGCGAAACCCGATGTCTCACTCGCGAACACGCCGGAGGTGAATCCGTCGTAGTACGGGATCTGCGCCATGATCGCAGTCGCGCCACCGGTGGACGAAAAATACCAATGGTTGGTGCCGTTGGCTCCGCCGCCAGGAAGATCGACACCTTGAGGACCAAAAAATGTGTACAAGCGCTTCGATGTTGGTAGCGGTAGATGCCCCAGGTCAATCTCGTGTTGCATAATGGTCTGAATGTCGCCGACGGAACCGTTCGAAATTGTCGCCGAGACAGTTTCAGTGACGTCAACAGTACCGCGGCCAATGCCGAGCGACGCCATCCCGTCCAAATAACTGCCGCCGACCATCGACTTCATCGCGGCGGATAGATCGGCCTTGCGCGTCACGCCATCCGGCGACGTCCAATAGTCCCCATAGAAGACAGCCTCGATTTGGACGTGATCAATGGCAGGCACGCCATGATTGACCAGATTAGAGGCGGGGACGCAGCGATTCTCCAGTTCACACAGCCGAAGATAAGATCGAGCGAACCGGCTTGGCGCACGCCGACTATTTGAAAGCATTGTCGTGGGCATGATTCTCTCCGTTTGAGACGGGTCTCGTTATGCCTGGGGTGTCACTCAATCGAGTCTTGGTAACGATGTCAAACATTCACAACTCGAAGCGCGGCGACCGCGCCTCGGTTGAATGGAGCAGGACCGTCGAAGAACGGCCGTCACGAGTTGGGCGCAGGCGACACACTTGCAACCTCCCGGTTGCCGGCCAATGCCCCGCGAGAATACCGGGCAGTGGCGAACTATGAGAAGTTCATTAAATGAGAATGATATACGGGCTTCACGTCCCGTTCAACGACCTTACGCAACTTTTGTTACATATCTAACTTAAATGGCATATCTCCCCGAAATGGCCGGCTTCGCCGGCGACGGCACTCGCACATCCCACGCCAACCCGCAGAGCGCCATCAGCCGAATCAGCCAATAGCTGACATCAATTTGCCACCAACGCAGGCCATGGCGGGCGGAGGTCGGAAACGCGTGGTGCGTATTGTGCCAGCCTTCGCCGAGGGCCAGCAGACCAAAGATGAAGTTGTCGCGGCTCTCGTCGCCGCTCGGATAGAGTTGCGAGCCCCAAAGGTGACACGCGGAGTTTACGCTCCAGGTCACGTGATGCACGAGGAAGACGCGGATCAGCCCGCCCCAAACAAGACCGGTGATGGCGCCGGCCCACGTACCCGTTAGTAGCCCACCAACGACGGCCGGCAGGATCAAGCCGAGAGCAGCCCAAAGCGGAAACAAAGCATTCGCCACCCGCAGTGCCGTGATCTTGCACAGGTCAGGCACGTAGCGATAAATGTCTTTGGGGTGCTTGTGGAAGAACCATCCGACGTGAGAATGCCACGCGCCTTTGATCATTCCCAAAATTCCCTCGCCGTGGTGGTGGGGTGAATGGGGGTCCTCGTGCGTGTCGCTGTGCTGGTGATGCCGGCGGTGCATCGCCGCCCACATGAGAACTGGGCCCTGAATCGCCATCGACCCGAGCACCGCAAAGACGAACTCGACCACACGGTAGGTCTCAAACGATCGGTGCGTGAACAGACGATGAAAACCTACCGTGATGCCAAAGCCAGTCAGGAGATACAGTGATGTGAGTAGCACAAGATCGACGGCGAAAAAGCCCCATCCCCAAATCAGGAATGGTGCCGCGACCAATCCCAGGAACGGTCCTGCGATAGTAATGAGCGTTGCCAGACGCAGCGCGAACGAAGCTGTCACGGGCCCGGCAGGCATTTGCGGGGGCGCGTCTTGTTGAATTCGCGCGAAGGCTTTTGAAACACCCAGAGAGAGGTGGCAAGGATTAGTTCCGGTCACGTCTGGACATCCTTTTCCAATCCCCGCCGGCTATACCCGCCGGACGTCCGTATCCAGCAGGAAAGCGGGTGCGACCAATACCCCCAAGGGGAATCGAACCCCTGTCTTAGCCTTGAGAGGGCTACGTCCTAGGCCGCTAGACGATGGGGGCCTGAGATCAATTTATACCTTTTCCGTCAAATTGAGGCCAGTTGGGTTTTAGGAGGTTCGAATGGAAGTTCGAAATGAGAAGTAAGAAGTTAGAATCCTAATACGGAACCGAGATGCGGCGAATCACTCGGGCCGCCTCCTATGGGAACTTGTTTTCCCTTCTTCTTTCTGCAATCTACAATCTGCCTTAACCTCGGGGGTGTTTCCACGGTTGGTGCCGGGCCTGGTCTTCAAAACCGGTGGCGGGTCGGATGACGGCTCGCAGTGGGTTCGATTCCCATACACTCCCGCTTCCTCGCCCAAGCATTCAATCTCAATCTTCCGCTTCGACTGCCTCGCCTCCAGCGCGAGTCGCCAGTGCACGGTACACCGACGGGTTGATTGTCATTCGAATGAACGCGACATGGGCATCAGCAAAGACGAAGTGCGCACCACCCCTCGCATGATTGCTGCCGAACTCGTTCACTTCACAGTCGTGTGAATTTGGTGCATGCTTCACCTGACCGAGCACGATGCTGGATCCGTCTTTCGGCGGCAATCCTGGTTGAAGTGCTCCGACATTCGACCCGGCGACCACTCCGACCCAAGTGGCCGGCCCGATGCGACTCTCTCGTTCGCCGACGAGAAACGTGCTCGCCGCACCATCCTTGATGTCGCGCAACGAAATCTTGCTGTTGCGAAAGAAGACGCCATCTCCATCGATGCCTGGCTCGGTCGTGCCATTCACGCCGACGTAGTGTGAGGCCGCAACCTCTTTGACAATGTCTTGCAATTGACCGGCGGGCAAGAAGGTGGTCGCCGCTATCGTCAAATTGAAACCCGGGTCCGCTAGACATCTAAAACCCTCAACGGAATATTTCCGAGCCTCCGTGTTGGACGCCGCCTCTATTGGGTCGCCAAAATGGATCAAACTCACAAGTGGAGCCTCGTCTACGTGTGGGAGAAGATAAGCAGCCCAACCCCAGCCCGGGCCGACTTCCTTTTTGTTAGCGTCCAAATTGGAGAAGTAACCCGTGGGAAACGAATGGTGCACATCGTGATAGTGGTTCAGCGCCAGGCCAATCTGCAGTAAGTTATTTTGGCACGTTGCCCGGTAGGCCGCCTCTCGGACCTTTTGTACAGCCGGCAAAAGCAGACCAATGAGGATCGCGATGATACCGATGACGACAACGATCTCGATGATGGTGAATCCGTAGCGTGAATGTCGCTTCATCACATTTCGGGCCTTTTTCCCACAATTATCATTAGGTCTGGCCCATGAGCCATGAATTATGTTCCGTTTGCGCGGCCACAACTGACGAATCCGACCTGTGGCTGATATTCTAACAGTCCCCTTCATTACCATGAGGCCATATGAAAGTGCAGGCGCTTCATCTATCGGCGTTGTGCGTTGCGGTGATGGCACTTGCCGGTTGCCGTGCCGCCAACAAGTCAGCCGAAGAAAAGACGCCGCCCGCGCCGGTGAAGTGGGAGGCGATCCGGCAATTGTTTCTGGAAGAGTGGACCGAACTCGTTGGCACCACAACTCCCCTGCCCGACCGCGCGGCCCGAGTCACTTCGCCGGTGGAGGGACGCGTCGAGTCGGTGCTTTCCGCAACGCCGGGGCGACCACTCATTGAAGGGCAAATTGTCCAGGCTGGCGATGTGATCGCGCAACTCGACGCATCGCTTGTTCGGGCCAATCGCGATAAAGCCGTTGCCAGCAAGAAAACCGCGCAAGCCGAGAAAGAGGCCGCCACCATCGGGGTGAAGCTGGCTCAATTAGAGGTCAATCGTTTGACCGAGCTTCGGCGACAGCAGCTCGGCTCAGCGATCGAACTAGAAAAAGCAAACGTCGCGCTCGAGGCCGCACAAGCCTCCATTCGCGCTGACGATAGCAAGCTCGAGTCAGCCGACAAGGAAATTGCCGCGCTCGATCGGCAAGTTCAACTCCATACGCTCGCCGCCCCGCGCACAGGCAGACTTGGGCGTTTGCAGGTTGTCGTGGGCCAGACGCTTGCCGTGGGAACGGTCGTGGCCGACATCCTGGATGTTGACGCTCAAATCGACGTGCTTTGCTTCGTGCCCTTCTCTGATGGGCGAAAACTCCACACCGGGCAAACAGTGCGCGTCGGCAGCATCGGCAAACCAATGGCCGGCGAATCCCAACCCACCGTTAACGGCGAAATTGTCTACATTGCCAATCAAGCCGAATCGGAAACGGGGCTCCTTGCCGTAAAAGCGCGTCTGCCCAACCGCGAACTTCAATTGAAAGCGAATACCGTCGTTCGGCTGCGGGTACTCACGAGTCCTGGTCGGTCCTGTTGGGCCGTCCCCGAGTCGGCCTTGCTAGAGGATCAGGATCCCCCCAGCGTCGTGGTGGTGGAAGAGATAGAAACGAAGACCAACGGCGAGAAAGAGGAACAGTTGGGTAAGGCCCGCCGCCTCCGAGCCGTGCTCGGCGTTCGCGACCGAATGCTCGGTCAGGTCGAGGTTCTTCGATTTGAAGATCCCGAGAAGAAGTGGCATGGGGATCTTGAACACTGCATGGTGGTCATGGAAAAAGGTCTGGGCGTGCAGACCGGCGACGCCGTGAAGTTGGAGGAAGAGGAAGACTAGGTCCGCGGAGCCCCGAAAAGAGACGCCGACGAATGAATTTGGCGACGAAAGCGCGACCGTACTTCGGGGCCGTCGTTCTCACTTGCACACTTTTGTGCGGCGCAGGTGTCTATAGCGCCGCGACCATGCCAAGCGGTGTCTTTCCCGAAGTCACATTTCCGCGCATCGCCGTCGTGGCTCGCGTTGCCGATTGGGACGTGGCCAAGATGGAGGTGAAAGTCACCCGGCCACTCGAAGAAGCGGTCAGCAGCGTTTTGGGTGTCTCGCGCGTCCGCTCCAAAACTATCCGCGGGGGCAGCGAAATCTCGATCGATTTCGCGCCGGGCACCGATATTCGGCGAGCGGAGACGCTGACCTGGAATCGCATCGGCGCGAAGCGGTCCGAGTTGCCGGCGAATTTAGACCTGACCGTCGAGCAGATGACGCCGTCCATTTTCCCAATCATCTCGATCGTATTGACAGGCGGCGACGATCCCGCGGAGCTGCGCGACTACGCCTATTACCAACTCGCTCCCCTAATCCGGACGATTCCAGACGTGCTTTACGCAAATGTCGCTGGAGGCGACGTCCGCGAAATCGAGGTCATCGTCCGGCCCGACGATCTTTTGGCCCACGGCTTATCCGCGGCCGATGTTGCCGACCAGGTTACGCAAGAGAGCAGCCTCCACCCAGTGGGTCGAGTTGAGAATCAACCGTTGGCGTTCCAAATTCTCGTGAATAATCAAGCGGCAACTGTCCGGCAAATCGAAGAAATGGTCGTCTCCAACCGCAAGGATCAGCCGCTGCGGGTCCGCGACGTGGCCGACGTTCGCGTGCTGCATCAAGATCGCAGCTTGTCAGTGGGCTACGATCAGCGCGACGCCGTAGTGATATCGGCATTCCGCCGTCAGGGCGGCAATACGGAGAGTATCTCCCACGCCCTGCGCGAACTGTTGGACCGCTTGCGCCTGAACTTGCCCAGCGGCGATTCGAACAAACGGCCACCGCGCAATATTCAATCGACCATTGTTTACGACCAGGCGATCCTCGTTGAAACATCAGTCCAAAACGTCCGCGATGCCATTGTCGTGGGCGGCCTGTTTAGCGTCGCCATCCTTTTGGCATTCTTACGGAGCTGGCGCGCGGCGTTGATCTCGGCACTGGCGATTCCCACCACGTTGGCTATTACGTTCCTCTTCATGCATTGGGTCGGCGCCACATTAAATCTCATGTCGCTCGGCGGTTTGGCAGTCGCAATCGGCCTTATTATCGACGACACCGTTGTTGTGGTCGAAAACATCGCGCGACACCTGGAGGCTAAATCCTCCGGCAAAGCGCTAGGTGGCGATGCGGTGGACGCTGCCTCCGCGGAGATCACCGGCGCAGTCGTCGGCTCGACGTTAACGACAGTATTAGTCTTTGTGCCCCTGGCGTTTATTGCCGGTGTTTACGGCCAATTCTTTGCGGCCTTGAGCTGGTCACTGTCGATTGCAGTTTTGATTTCCATGGTCATGAGTCTGACGCTCGTTCCCATCTTTGCTGCGAAGTTCTTGGCCAATCGGCCGATGCCGACGCCGGGACCGATCTACAATTTCTTCGCTCATGTATACGAACGCGTGCTTTCGGTCGCGCTTCATGTGCCTCGATTGACATTGACGGCCTCAATCGCAGCTATTGGCTTCGGCGTGCTGCTATTCACTGGCATCCCCAACTGGCGGCAGCCACACGTTCCGGGCCAGCCGCCCCCGGCACCACTGATCAAGGGCATTGAAACGGGCTTGATGCCCGCCATGGACGAAGGCGCTTTCATCCTGGACTACTGGGCTCCCGCTGGCGCTCCGCTCGAGCAGACCGAGAAGATGATCCGCGACGTCGAGAAGATCCTCTCGAAGAATCCAGATGTCGAATCATATGTCCGGCGCACCGGCGCTGAGAACGGCCTTTTTGCTACGGAAACAAATCGCGGTGACATCCAAGTATCGCTGCGTCCTGCCGTCGACAATCCGCTGAGAATGTTGACTAAGCCCGAGCGACCACCTCTCGAGATCCTGGAAAAACAACTGAGCGCCCAGGGGAAGAAGCTCGACGACCCGGCCACTCGCGAGGCCGTGGCGCGGCAATACCGCCGTCGGCCGTTGACCAAAGTCATGGAAGAAGTCGAGGACGAAGTCAAAGAAAGCTTCTCTGAGCATCAGTTCAAGTTTGAATTAATTCAAATCCTCGCAGATCAATTGGCTGACCTCTCCGGCGCGAATAAACCCATCGAAGTTAAGATCTTCGGGCCGGAGCAAAGCGAGCTGCGGCGGCTTGCGGAGCAAGTCGGCGAGATGCTGGAAAAGCGCGGCAAAGGTCGCGGAATAAAAGAGGTCAACAGCAACGTCCGCGAAGGCAATCCCGATTTGATGGTGCAGGTGGATACGGCGAAGGCCGAGCGCCTCGGACTCAAGTCCGACTCTATCGCGCGCCAGCTCAAAACAATTTTCCAAGGGCAAATTGCGGCGCAAGTGCACGAATCCTCAGCCCGCATGACCGATGTGCGCGTGCGATTTCCCGACGCCTTGCGGTTCGGCCGCGGCCGCTTCGATCCTGATCGCGTGGCCCGCCAGTGGATTCTGTTGCCAACCGGCGCTAGCGGTGCTTCGGGAATGGCTCGCGCCGTGCCGCTCTCGGAGGTGGCGAAGGTGGTTCCTACTCGCACGCCTAACGAACTTTGGCGCGAAGACCAGCAGCCGGTCGCCATCATCTCAGCCGACATCAATGAGGAGGAAGCTGGCCTCGGATCGGTCGTCAAAGACGTTCGCGCTTGGATGGCGGGAATGGAGTTGCCTGCTAATTATCGCTGGGAGATCGGCGGCCACTATCTGCGTCAGCAGGAGGTATTCGACAGCCTGTTCTTCGTAATGGTTGTAGCCGTGCTTTTAGTCTTCATCATGCTGGCGTTTCAGTTTCGTTCCGTGGTGCTGCCGCTATTGATCTTTTTGACCCAACCGCTGTCGCTTGTCAGCGGCCTCTTCGCACTTTGGTTGACCAACACGCCGCTCAATGTGTCCAGCTATATGGGCGCGGTTCTGCTCATTGGGCTCGACATGAAGAACGGCATCTTGCTGGTGGAGTACATCCAACAACTGCGCGGCGAGGGAATGGCACTTCGCCCCGCGCTAATAATGGCCGGGCGCACCCGATTTCGCCCCATCCTGATGACGAGCTTGGCCGCCATTCTCGGGCTCGCGCCCTTGGCCCTGGGCATTGGGCCAGGGGCGCAAATGCAACAACCGCTGGCGATCATGGTGATCGGCGGCTTGACCGCGAACATGCTCTTCACCCGTATGGTCATTCCGGTCGGATATCTCGTATTCGAGGATTGGCGACAGGCACCAATGCCCACGCCGCCACGCCCTCGCAAACCCCAGTTGGCTATTGCCTCAGGAGGGCAACCGTGAAGCTTCGTTACGTCTCGACTCTGATCGCCACCGTTATTGGGATGTGTTCACTCGCTCAGGCGACTGCGGCAGACTCCGCGCTCGAACTCGTGCAGACCATTGTCCTCAAGGGGAAAGCGGGCAAGCTCGATCATCTCTGCGTGGATCGCAAGCGCGAACGCCTCTTTTTGGCGAACACGACCAACGGCACGCTTGATGTGGTGGATCTGAAAGCCGGAAAACTGCTCAAACAAATCTCCGGCCAGACTGGTATTCAAGGCGTGGCGTATGCGGATGATCTGGATCGCGTCTTCGTTGGTCTCGGCACCGGCGGCCTCTGCAACGTGTTCGAAGGGCAGGACTACAAACTCGAGAAGACGATCAAGTTCGCAGATGACGCTGACAACGTCCGCTATGACCCAACCACACATCAAGTATTCGTCGCGCACGCCGAGGCGTCGGTTGGCATCATCGACGCAAAAAATCTCACGATTAGCGCCGATGTGCGATTGCCTGGTAACGCGGAAGGTCTAGCCGTCAACGCGGGCCGGCTGTTCGTCGGCATCCCTTCCCCATCCAATGTTGTGGCAATTGATGTCGAGAAAAAAACTGTCGTGGGCACTTATCCGGTCAAGCTTGCGAGCGGTGGCCACCCGGTCACAGTCGACGCGGCCAATCACCGAGTGTTCATGGGGTGCCGGCAAGAACCGTCCATCGTTGTCATGGATGAGCAATCTGGCAAAGAGATCACCAGCGTCGCGATCCCGCCCGGCGTGGATGATCTTTACTTCGATGCCAAGCGAAAGCAGTTGTACGCCTCGTGCGGCGACGGCTTCTTGGTAATCGTCCGGCAAAAGGATGCCGACCATTACGAAGTCGCGGAAAAGTTGAGCACCATCAAAGGCGCCAAAACTTCATGCTTCGACGAAGCATCTGGCCGGATCTACCTGGCGGTTCCTCGCCAGAAAGGCCAAGAGGGCCCGGAAATTCGGGTCTATCAACTAAGAAACTAAAGGACGGCCTGCCGGAATTTGGGTGCCTTAGGCTAACCCGTCCGGTTATGCGGACGGGTTACGTATTGCCACTTCCACGGGGCCGCAGCAGCGGCCCCGTATAGTCGATGATAAGAGAGGCGCATTACGCGCCCGTGCAGGCTAACGAGAGGGAACTCGTGAGGCGGCGTTTCCACGGCATGGCGATGAAGTTATGGGCGGCCTCTTTGATGGTGGTCGCCGTGTCGTACGTTGTCGCAGCCGACCTTCCGCCAATCGACCTCTCAACATCAAATACTCTGACTCCCGCGAAGGCCGTCGCCATTGCGCTGGAACACAATCCGCAGCTTGCGGTGGCTCGCAGCCAGCGTGGGCTCGCCGCCGCTAACGTGATCATCGCCCGAACTTACCCGTTTAATCCAACGTGGGAATCGGCGGTGCTCGCCGCGAATGGCCCCCCGTCAGCCGGCATCACTAATCATGTGTTCAATGAGCATATCGTCAGCATGCCGATCGAAATTCGCGGCCAACGCAACGAGCGTCGCGCCGCGGCATGTGCAGGGTTGAGCCGGGCTGAATGCGAAATTGTCGCCGCTGAGGCGACAACGGCAGTCAGCGTAATTCGCTCCTACAATACGGTCCTTTATCGCCAGCAGAAGTTGCAAATTCTCGAAGACACGGTGCGCTTCAACGAGCAAATCGTGGATCGCGGCAAGCGCCTTGTCGATCTCAACCAAATTCGCCCAGCCGAACTAGTCCTCGCTCGCAGTGAGCTCGCAAGTGCCAGGGCACAAATCGGCCAGGGTCGCACTGCGGTCGCAATTGCTCGCGCCGAGTTCCGCACGAGCCTTGGCACCACGGACGACAGCTTCGTGCTCGCAGGTGACTTCGAGCAAACGATCGCCAATCTGGAATCCGACACGCTGACAAAAATCGCGTTGGACCGCCGCGCAGATCTGCAAGCGCAACGAGCGGCGATCGCTGAGGCGGAGGCACAACTGCGTCTGCAAGTCGCTGACCGCTATGGCAACCCCACGATCGGAACGCGATATGAGTTTAACGAAAGCAGCGCGCATTTCATTGGTGGCGTCGTCAGCGTGCCCTTGCCCGTGTTCAATCGCAAACAGGGCGAGATCTGCCAAAAGCAAGCTGAACTCGCGCGCACCCGATTGGAGCTCCGGCAAACCGAACTGCAGATTGCCCAGGCTGTTCAAGCGGCTCTCGCGCGATTTCGGGAGGCGAGGAAATGGGCCGACGAATACCCTGCCGAGGTGCTACCCACTTTGGACAAAGCCCGCCAGGATTTGGAGCGTCTGTTCGCGCAAAACGACCAAGGGGTGGACGTGCTCAAAGTGCTCGGCGTCCAATCCAACTATCTCAAAGCCCGGGAAGCCTATTTGGATGCTCGCTATGAGCTGAGCCAGGCGATTGCGGACCTCGCGGCCGCTCTGGGCGACCCCACAGTAGCTCAGGGCAGCCCGCCTTCGAAGTGATTTTGCAGGGTGGATGACGGGACTTGAACCCGCGACCTCCAGATCCACAATCTGGCGTTCTAACCAACTGAACTACATCCACCAACCGGCGGTATCTTAAACGGATGCGCAAAATCGGGCAAGGTTCGGTAGGCAGTGGCTAGTGGCTAGTGGCTAGTGCATTGTTGACGGCATAAACGAAAGTCAATTGGCCAAAGTGATTCACTAGCCACTGACCACTAGTCACTAGCCACTTTTCCTGCATAATAGCTGTTCCGCGCTCGTAAGAGACGTTGCGATCGGACTTTAATGCGAAGGTGATTGCCATGCCGCTCGGTTTGATTGGGGTCAAAGTTGGAATGACCCATGTGTTCAATGAGAAGCAGGAAGCCGCTCCGGTCACCGTGCTTAAGCTAGGTCCCTGCCCCGTCCTTCAAGTCCGCGATGCCGACAAGGACGGCTACACCGCTCTCCAACTCGGCTATGCCGACAAGAAGCGTAGCCGGGCCAATCGGGCCGAGCGTGGCCACGTCGCCGAGGACCTCGAATCGCGCCGGCGCAAGGCTCGCAAAGCTGCGGGCATCGAAACGCCGGCGAAGGCCAACTGCGAACCGCAGAAGATCATGCGCGAGTTCCGCCTCGACACGGCCGGCGACCACAAGGTCGGCCAGATGCTCACCGTCAGCGAAGTCTTCAAAGACATCAAATCCGTTGACGTCATCGGCACCACCAAGGGGCGTGGCTTCACCGGCGTTATCAAGCGGCACAATTTCGGCGGGCTTCGTCATAGCCACGGCGTGAAGAAGGGTTCCCGTCAGCGCGGCTCTTCAGCTTCCAACGCCTCGAACCGAGGTAGCGGTCGGCCGAAGAAGGGCATTAAGATGGCCGGCCAATACGGTGTCGAGCGCGTGACCATTCGCAACCTCGAAGTCGTGAAGCTAGACGCCGACAATCACCTCATGCTCGTCCGCGGCGCGGTCCCCGGCTTCAACGGCGCCGTCGTCATGGTCCGCCCGACAAACAAGCGTTAAGAGTTAACCGCAGAGACGGCAGAGAACGCAGAGGAAAACCAGAGAAGAGTTCTTCTCGGTATTTCTCCGCGCTCTCTGCGTCTCTGCGGTTAACTCTTCTGCATTTTGACTTCGAACCCTAGACTAACAATATGTCAGCGATCCTTGGGATAGACCTTGGCACCTCGTACTGCGCAGTTGCTACGCTCGACGAAGCGGGCCGTGCAGTCACTATTCCCAATCACGATGGCGAAATGCTCACTCCGAGCATCGTTTATCTCGGTGAAGGCAATGCCGTGATTGGCCAGGCCGCTCTGGACGCGGCCCAGGAATTCCCGGACCAAGTCGCGTCACTAGTCAAACGCCGCATGGGTTATGCGGACTATGGCCGACAGATTCATGGCCGAGCGTTCCGGCCCGAGACATTGGCCGCGGTGATCCTGAAGAAACTCATCACTGACGCCGCAGAACGCGTTGGTCCAATCGAGCGAGCCGTCATCACAGTCCCGGCCTATTTCGATGACACGCGGCGCAAGGCGACGCAAGATGCAGGCCGCATTGCTGGGCTCGGTTCGGTGGATATTTTTGACGAACCTTGCGCCGCTGCACTCTCTTACACATTCGGTGCGGGCCGCGATCACGATCGCGACGAAACGATTCTCGTTTATGACCTCGGCGGGGGTACGTTTGATGTGAGCATCGTCCGCACTTCGCGACGGCGATTCCAAACACTAGCAATCGAAGGTGACGTGCGACTTGGCGGACATGATTGGGATAGCCGCATTGTCGATTTCGTCGCGGAGGAATTCATCAAGCAGCACGGCAGCGACCCACGGACTGACTCAAAGTCCCGAGCTCAACTCTTCGCTGCCGCCGAGCGAGCCAAGCGAACGCTCAGCAAGCTAGAACACACCACGCTAACGACTTCGCACGGTGGCCATACGCTGGCATTGCCGCTGTCGCGCAGTGAATTGGAAAACATCACTCGCGACCTATTGACACGCACCCGGCTGACCGTGCAGCAGGTGCTCAAGCACGCTGGGCTGGGTTGGAACCGCATCGACCGCGTGCTGCTCGTCGGCGGCGCAACGCATATGCCGATGACCCGGCAAATGCTTCGCGAGTTGAGCGGCCGGCCGCCCGAGTCGGGCCTGGCGGTCAGCGAAGTCGTGGCCCGGGGGGCGGCCCTGCACGGCGGAATTCTCGCGGCCCGCCACAATCGCGCACCAGATGCTACTGGCGGCTTGAACGACGTCGTCGAGATCCACGTCAACGCGCATAGCTTGGGCGTAGAAGTTCGCCATCAAAACGAACGCATCAGCGACATCGTCATCCCCAAAAACACGCAACTGCCGGCAGGCTCGACGCGCGTCTATCGCACAGTGCAAGAGGATCAACGCAAAGTTCGCGTCCGCGTATTGCAGGGCGAGGCGAGGCAAGCAGAGGCCTGCATTCCGGTCGGCGAGTGCTGGATCGACGAACTTCCGCCAGGCCTGGCCGCCCACTCACCTGTTGAAGTTACCTGTGGCTGCCGCGAGGATGGTCTAATCGTCGTCACTGCCCGCGACCCCGAAAGCGGTAAATCCGTGCGAGCGGAACTACACAGAGAAGGCGGCCTAAGCGATGCCGAGATCGCGTGGGAGAAAGCGTGGCTGGATAAGTTGACGCTGCTGTAGGAAAGCGTTGTCCCTTGGGGGATTCAAAATGGAATGTCCTCGCCGCTTGAACCCCATGCGTTCTCCGACAAAGTAGGATTCAGAAAATTTTCGAGAGTGATGGTCAAAGAGTTGCATTTTTCTGCTGAATTGGGATAAGCCTCACGAACTGCAGCGAGGCAATCTACAAATCGCTCGATCACTGGATTGATGAGGGCCTCGCTAATTGAGCGCTCTAATGTTTGCAAGACCTCGCGCATATTACCGAAATCCCGGTTGAGCTGATCGATGACGCGTTGAGTGGCGGGGCCCGCGAGTTCTGCCGTCCAGCCGCGAATGTCGGTCATCAACTCCGCAAGACGACATCCGATGCCGAAAAGGCGTATGCCTAAAGGCACTTCAGGCCCGTCTGCCGTGGCAAAACTCGACGACCACACAGAATTCTCTGCTCGCGGGTCGGTTACCCCCAGTCGCTCGCATTCGGCCCGCTCAGCATTGAACCTCCGTCTATGCTCCTCCCATTCCCGCTGTTCGCTTTCCCACTCATCGCGCGTGCGATGATGGAGGTCGAACGCAAACTCGTCTTCCATGTTGCAGCCATCGAGGTGCCAGAATGCTGGCCCCGGCATATCCGCGAGCATTTGGCAACAAGGGCAGTCTGGATCGACCATCGCAGCACGCCCCGAAATTCCTTCTGGCAGTCGCGCTCGTTCACGATCGATCATAGATCGTGGCGTTCTTCCATGATTTTCCGGTTGCGGTGTATTGAGCCATTCTTGGCTAACGACTTCGAGTCGCGGTACCTCCTGAGTCAGAAAATCCCCGACCGTAAGCAGTTCCGAATGAGTATAGTCCTGAATCAACTGCTCCCAGCATGACCAAAGCAACTCACGCACAAGATAGTAATAATGCACCAATTCATGCGTTCCGAAACCACCGTAGCGAAATGCACGCGATGATAGGTCCAGGCCTGGTGGGCATTTCTTGAGAAGTGACCACCGTTCGCTCTGATCCTGAAGATCCCAGTTGATGTGGCCTTTGCGGTCCAACGCAACCTCTCGCGGGCAACGGCCGCCCAGGTCCTCGCGCGGCGTTAAGAGCCATTCCGCGTGAATCTCTTTCAGAGCATTCTGGACGTCATGCGAATCTGCTGCGGACCCGAGCGTCGAAAATTGCGCGAATGTTCGCCGTGCCATGAACTCCATCATCGACGAACCGTAGAACACGCTCCGAACGTCGAGAATGGGCTTTACATTTTCGCGCCGCCTTTGCGCTGCAATAGCCTGCCATACGAACCGATCGTTCATCAGCAGCCAGTCGTCGGCCAAGTGATAGGGCAACACGATGTCCGTTTCATGGTGCCCATCGTGATAACAAACTCCACCGGAACGTTCCAACGAGGAATAGGTCGAATCCATGACCACGATGCGCGCGATCAAGTCAATTAGGACGAATCCGGAATCGTAAGGCTCGTCAATCAATCCGCGAGAGAAGGTACCAAAGAATGGACGACTCGTTTTGGCAAAACGAGCAGTGGCGACTTCGAGTTCCGCCAGTGTCGTCGGATCGGCGCTGAGCCCCGCGATAGCGCGATCAGCCGAGCCACCGTGAATTGTGCCAGACCAGTCTCGATCCGCTTCCCGAATGACCAACCGTACCTCGCTCATAGCCATCCTCACATTGCGTAAGTTCCCATCTAGTTAAGCAATGATTAAATAGGCGCCTTCGGGGTCAACGACCAATTTGTTAAGTCAAAAACAGGCCTATGGTGCTGCTTCGATGAAAACACGATGGGGCAAGCCAAATGACGTGCGAAGCAGGGCAAATGAAAAAGTGCGATACACGCCTAAGTGACAGGGGAGATAGTGGTTCGACTGCCGAGATGATAGAAGCTGATCTGCTGAATATCAATTGCTCAGCTTTCTTCTGACCAACAGCCCAGCAGCCGCCGCACGACGACCAGTTGCCCCAGATGGTAGGCATTGTGGTCCGCGACTAAGAGTGCTTCGCGAAGAATCGTCTGCCCGTCGCCATGTGGGATACGTGCGAGCAGATCAACCGATGGATCAGAGATCAAGGCGCACATCGCTGCCAAGTCCGCACGAAATGCATCCACCGCTTTGTCCCAGGCTCGGTCATCCGGCGGCCCATCACTGTGCGGCCAATATCCTTCGGGCCACGGCGGCGAGACATGCTTCGAGTTGCGGCAGAATTCCAGAATGTCCGACTGGGCGATGCGCATGTGCTCGACGAGTCGCCATGGCGTGTGGGGAAATAGCGGAACTTTGCCGCCACGCAATTCCGGCGGGATGTCGGCAACTGCTTTGTTGAAGTCGAGGTGTGCGCCGCCGCCCTCGAGAACGTAGACGAGGTGTTCGCGGAGTGAGGTGTGCGGGTCAGAAGCCATGGGGTCGTCTCACAATCTAGCGGGCATTGGCTGCGGAAATTATATCGGCTTCGATGCGAGTCGCTGTTTTGTTGGCCGGACGCGCAAGCGACGGGAGGCAGAGACTTGGTCCCACTTGGGGGATTGTGATTTCTTGTAGTTCGACGCGATGCCATAGTGAGGTAGAATACCCCAATGGGGCGAAGTGTCTGACACCCGTAGCTTGCGCGTCCGGCTAACAAGCCAAATGCAGATCACATCGAAGCCCTAAGAAAAACTCTGCTCTTGCCCAAAACCCGCGGGCTGGATTACTCTCGCACTGCCCGCCGTGCGCGCCGAACGTCGCAATCGGAGAAGATCGTTGGCCGACAAGACCGAAAAACTGATCATCGACGCACTGCGCTTGGCCACGACCGAGCGTGCTGGCGTGCCGCTATTGGCCAATCGCAAGGAGCCGGGCCTTTTCCCGGCGTCCGCGTCCGGCCAGTCCGCTGCAGAGCGGGCCTGTTCCCTCGGGCTCATCGCACAGACCGGGTCGAATTCATCGCTCTGGTCGGCCACTGAGGCCGGGTTGAATTGGCTATTGAAGCAGTCGAGTCCGCGACAAGTTTTGGAAGACTGCGTTCGCGCGATTGAAGCTCGCCAGGAACAACTCGAGAAGATTCGCGCCACCGTCAGCCGCACCCACGCGAATCTCGACGGCCTTCGCGCGACGATCGAGCGCGCGTTGGCACCGGTGACGCCGGCTAGCGCAGTTCGGCAATCGGTGTCCGAATTGCTCACGCGTTGGGATGGCGCTTCGGGACAGGATTGCCCGCTGCCGGATTTGTTTCGCCAGTTACAAGAGATCAACAGCGGCCTGTCCATCGGTGAATTCCACGATGCTCTTCGCGCCTTGCGTGCGGAGCAGCGTCTGGAATTGCATCCGTGGACGGGTCCGCTCTATGCCATGCCCGAGCCCGTGTACGCCCTGCTTTGCGGGCACGAAGTTGTGTACTACGCGCGGGCACGGGCGACCGCGCCGAGCACCGAGCCGTATCTCGCCGAAGCGGGTTGAGCGCTTGCTGACCTCAGGAGGAGGCCACATGTCTGCGATTGTCGATCGACCGGTGACAGAACGTGCTCTTGAGGCGCTGCGTCGAGCCGGCAACCCATTCCGCAACTACTTCGCTCGCAATCCCGACGATGAAGTCTGCGCCCGCTACCATGTGCCGGAGTTGTACGCCGAAGAGCGAAAGCAGCTTTTCAGCATCGTCGATTTGTATCGGCATGACTCGATGACGCAGTCGGAAGTCGTGCCCATCCTCGGCAACAAAGGCTCGGGCAAAACACACCTGCTCTACTCGATCAAGCATGGCCATGACGGCTCGGGGCAAATCCTCGTCACGCCCGGCGTGTATCAGAAAGACTCCGATTTTCTCGAATACCTGCTATTTCAGACCGTGGACACATTGCTCGGCGGCGGGCGGCAGCGGGGTCAACGGCCCCTCGAGTCAGTCGGCGACGAACTGAGCCGGCGAATTCTCGCCCACGCATTGGATGACCTGTCAGCCGCGGCGAAAGCGCGCCTGTTCCCATCCACGGGACGCTGGAAGCGTATCTTCGGCCTCGGCAACTCACGAGATCGCGCGGCGGATCTGTCGGCCGCGCTCGCCTCGTCCGCGCCATCGCGGCACAAGGGTTCGCGGGTCCGCCGGCTCATCGCGGACGCCGGCCTTGATCCGGCCTTTGCGTGCGACATCGCCTGCAACTATGTGGACCACACGGAGACGCACAATACTGCGGGCCTAATGCGGCGAGCAATATTTGAAGGATTCTGCAAAGCCACGCTCTTGGGCGATGAGTCCGACCTCGCAAATTTCCTGACCAACGGATTTGCGGAATTGCCTTACAGCGTCCGGCCCACGCGACAGGACTTGGTGCTGACACTGTTCAAAGTCCTGATGGAGATCTTCCGCGGGCTGAAGCTACCGGTGGTGGTGGCATTCGATCAGCTTGAAGATTTGCTCCTGGCTCGACGTACCGACGATGGCCACAAAATCGCCGAAGCGTTTTTCGCGGGCATCGTGCAGGCCATGCACCAAATTGACGGGCTGTGCTTCCTCGTGTTCGCCGAGCGCGGACTTTGGAACCGGTTCGTGCCATCGCTGGATGGCTATATCCAGGATCGGCTTAACAATCCAATTCACATTGCCGGTTACGGCTCGGTTCAGGCACTGCGGCTGGAAGCGCCGGAACCCGGTTTGGTGATGCAAGTGGTCGAAGCCCGGCTCGCACCGGCGCTCATGGACGTGACCAATGCGGCTGGGTTGAGCCCGATTTTCCCCTTCACGGAAGAGCAGCTTCTGCGAATCGCGCAGAACGAGCCGACCTTGCGCGACATGCTGCAACAATGCCGACAACTGTTCGACCGAGTCGTCTTCGATCGTGAAGAAGTCCACACGCCGCCGACAGCCACCATCGCACCGGAACCGAAGACTGAAAACCGCTTGCCTCCGATGGAGGATGACCCGAACAAGTTTGGCAATTTGACGATTAAGTCCACTGTTGTGATTCCTTCACCCGAGGACGAAGCCGATATCTTCGAGGCGCCGAGTGAACCCGAGATCATCACGCCGCCGTTGACGCACGCCGGCATGTTGGAGCTTTGGGAACAGGAGCAGCGGATCGCCCGGCGCAAGCTCGAACCCGAGGGGGCACTGCAAGGGGCGACGCGCGAACTGCAGGCGGGCCTCGGCACGTTTTTGCAGATGTGCCATGAGCATGGGGTGAAGGTGGGGCCGTGGCGGCTGCACCACGTCGTCGGCGAGTGGAGCTTCGGCGAACATCCCACCTACGGGGCCATTACAATCGCCCATTGGGCCTGCCGGGGCGCTCAACCATGGAAAGTCGGCATTGGGCTCTTTCTCGCCCGCAGTGGCGGCAAACCGAAAGACCTGGAAGTGAAGCTCTCCGCCCTCGACGTCCAACCGGCGATGTTAGACCACTTGATCTTGCTCCGGCCGGAAGATGATCTTGGCTTGTCCGGCAAAAGCAAGCAACTCTGGCAAGACGCGGAGCGACGTGGGCACCACGCCCGCATTGAGCCCATCAGTTTGGATGGATTTGCTCAGATCGCCAGCTTCCCTCGCTGGCTTTCGGCCCTCGGCGATGCATCACCCGCCGGTCAGCCAGTATCCAATTTGGCCGACCTGATTCAGGAACAATGCGAGAAATTGTTGGAACAAGTCTGCATGCCGATCCAAGGTTGAACGGCCGAGAACACGGAGAATTGCAATTCTCCGTGTTCTCTGTGGGTTCTGTGATTAATCTGAATTCATGTCTCCCGACGAAGCCCTGACATATTGGTACTCGCGCGCCGATTACGAACGCTCGGCGATCAAGCCTGGCGATCTGAAGCTCGATCGCATGCAGGAGTTACTTCATCGGCTCAGCAATCCTCATGACAAGCTGCGGATTATTCACATCGCCGGGAGCAAGGGCAAAGGCTCGACAGCCGCGATGTTCGCGGCCGTGGGCCAAGCAGCCGGTCTGCGATGCGGCCTCTTCACGTCGCCTCACCTTGTCGACGTGTCCGAGCGAATTCAGATCAACGGACACACAATCTCGCGCGAAGCCATTGCCGAGCTAATGACGGAAATCCGGCCGCACGCCGACGAGATGGAGCGTAGCGGTGAGGCACCGACGTTTTTCGAGATCGGCACCGCGGTGGGTTTTCTTCACTTCGCTCGACAAGGCGTGGAACTGGCTGTCGTTGAAGTGGGGCTCGGGGGCCGCTTTGATTCGACGAATGTTTGCACGCCGATTCTCAGTGTCATCACCAGCATCAGCTACGAGCACACCGCAATCCTCGGCAACACGCTGGCACAGATTGCCTTTGAGAAAGCCGGCATTATCAAGCCGGGCGTGCCAGTTATTAGCGGGGCAACGGAGCCCGAAGCACAGACAACCATTGAGGCTATTGCTCGGGAGCGCGGTTCTCCGCTTCTCCAATTGGGTCGCGACTTTCAGGTTTCTTACAAACCCGGGCGTATTGCGAGTGATGGAGATTGCACACCGGCCGAGGTCACTGCCAAGATTGGCCAAGAGAACTCCGGACCTCACAAACTAGGACTGCTGGGCGCTCATCAGGCTGCCAATGCCTCACTCGTGATTGTCGGTGCCCGTCAGCTAGGAATCGCGGACGCGGAAGTGGCTCGTGGGTTAGCAGACGTTCGCTGGCCGGCTAGGCTTGAAGTTTTTCCGGGGTCACCCGTCGTCGTGCTGGATTGTGCCCACAACGTGGCATCGTTTGAATCGCTTGTGGAATCCCTCGCAGAATCATTCGCGTTTTCGCATCGGACGCTGGTGTGGGCATTGTCGTCTGACAAAGACTTGCATGGGATCGCGGCCCTCATTGCGAATTCTTTCCAGCGATTCGTGGTGACGCGATATCGAGACAATCCGCGTTCTGTGCCGCCTCCACATCTGGCCGAAGCCATTCGTTCCGCGCGAGAGAATGCCGAAGTCACATGGTTCGATGACCCGACCGAGGCGTTGGCGGCCGCCTGTAGCGACCCGGCGACGTTGGTGGTGGTTGCCGGGTCGGTGTTCTTGGCAGGTAACCTCCGGCCTTCGTTGGTTCAGCGTTCGTCAAGATAGCGAAGCATTTCCGATTCTAACGCCGCACGGATTGGCCGATCAAAACGAGTCTTCGGATCGGCATCGACACCTATCAGAGCGAATGAGGTCAGAGGGAATCAGAAATGATTCGCTCGGACCCTATTTGTCGAAGATTGACATGCGCTTTTCTGCGAGGACCGTGGCTATGCGTGCAGTGAATTGGACTTCGGGATTGGTCGTATCAGGTCTCCTCTGCGTTGCCGTTGTCGCCCAGACGCCGGCCGGCAAGGACGATCTGATCGATCGGACCAAGCAAATTTCAGCCGTCGCCTCGCAAAAGGGCGAGGCCGACGCACGGCTCGCACTTCGCGAGGCGGCCCATGTGGAAAAGTCCAATCCAGCGGCCGCGCTTGCAACGTTAAAGGCGGGGTTGGCGGCGATTGAGACCGATGCCGCGTTGCCTGCTGTTCAGAAGGCGAAGCTTCAGCGCATATTCCACGACCAGATTCGCATAATTGAGGGTGGACCGGAATCACCCGAGCAAATTGCTGCTCGCCAAAAAGCCGAGGAAGCTCGCCAAGCAGCGGTCAAAGCCGAGACTGATAAACGCATCGCTGAAGAGACCAAGGTGAAACAAGGTCTCGAACAGGTTGTCAAACTTCGCAAGGAAGGCAAGACGGCGGAAGCTGACAAAGCCGTGACCGACTTGGCGAAGAACCATCCGCAGAGCTTGGCCGTTCAACTGCTCACTGGCAAACAAACCACAGAAAAGGCACTCGCCGCGGATCAGCAAGTTCGCAAAGACACGAGCAAAGCGACCGTCACAGTCATGCGCGATGTGGACAACTCGGGCGTACCCATCACCGGTGATATTCAGTTCCCGAAGGATTGGCAGGAACGGACCAAAAATCGAAGGGACGCGGCCGCCCCCACACCGGAGGAACGTCAGCTCATCGCCGTTCTCGACCGACCAATCGACGTGCGCTACAAGAATAGCCGATTCCAAGATGTGATGGATCATCTTTCGGAGACGCTGGGGCGAACGATCATCGTCGATGGCACGGCCCTTCCCGAAGCCGGGGTGAATTACGACACGCCGATCACATTCTCGGTTCGCGAACCAGTTGCTACCCGCGCGACTCTGCGGTCAATTCTGTCGCCGTTGAATCTAACGTTCGTGATTCGCGACAACGTGATTCACATTACGACGCCATCTCGCGCGAAAGACCTGATGATTACCAAGGTGTATTATCTCGGCGATCTTATGACGGGCCTCGGACCGATGGGCGGAGCGCCGACCATCGGGTTCAACATGGATCAGATCCAGGCGGTGCAGAACGTGACGGCGATTGTTGAGATGATTCGCAATGCCATCGATCCGATGAGCTGGGAAAATAAAGGGGGCCAGGGTTCGATCGGCGTGACCATGCAAACGATGTCGATCGTCGTGCGGCAAAGCCAGGAAGTGCACGCGATGCTGCGGGGCAGTCTCTATGGCCCGCCTAAAGCACCGCCAGCGCAGAAATAGCCAGGTCGTGAAGGTGGCCATTGGTCGCAATTAGGCCGCCGATATGAGTTGGCGAAACATCGCCATAACGCAAGCTCGCGCCCTTAAATGTCGTTACTCTGCCACCGGCTTCTTCGACCAAGATGTGCCCGGCCGCCAAATCCCAGTCTTGCAGCGTGGCATAGTCGCACACATAAAGATCGGCTGAACCATCGGCGACCCGGGCGAGCTTCACTCCGGCTGAATATGTTTCGATGACGTGCATGGGATGAATTGCAGCGACTTCTTTTGAGGGCGGTGTTCCGGGCTTGGCGTGGCTCTGAATCAACTTGGCGTTTTCCAAGTGCGGGATCGTAGTGACCCGCACACGTCGTGGTCGAAGCTGGCCCTCTTGCCGCCAACAGCCCCCGCCGCGGGTGGCATAGACCTGGCGATCGTGGGACGGCTCCGCCACAACTCCAACCGCCAATTCCCCACCGACGACCAGCGCGATCATGACCGAATATTCGCCATTTTTCATGACGAAACCGCGCGTGCCATCAATGGGATCGATGATCCACATCCGATCGGCCTTCTGCGGCAAGCCAGCGAGCGCTTCGGTTTTCTCTTCGGCGCGGAATGCATCACCGGGGAACTCTTCAGAGAGACGGCGAAGAATGGCATCTTGGGAAGCGCGGTCGGCTTCAGTTGAGATGTCGGCCGGGGCGTGCCGATCCGCGGTGAGCTTTTCGCCGATGTCGAAAATGATTTTCGAGGCTGTCGCTGCCGCGTCTCGCGCGGCGGCCAGTTCTTTGGTGAAATCCATTTCAAGCCTGTCCGGCGAACTCGTTGAATTCCAAATAATGCAGATGCTTATACAAGTCGCTGGTGGCCAATAGCTCACGGTGCTCGCCGGCGGCCTCGATTTGGCCACGGTGGAGCAAGTACACCACGTCGCAGGAGCGGATGGTGGAAATGCGGTGAGCCAAGAAAATTACCGTTTTGCCAGGCAAAATTCGAGCAAGCGTGTCATCCACCAAGCCTTTCCGCTCTTCATCAAAAGGCGTGCGCGGCTCTTCGATGACATAGAGCGATGGGTCCTTCAGGATGGCCCGAGCAAGGGCAATGCGAAAGCGCTCGCTCGCTCGCAAAGAGACACCGAGGTCCCCGATGGGAGTCTCGTAACCATTGGACAATCGCTGAATGAATTGATGGGCATGGGCTAACTTCGCGCATTCGATGATCTGCGGCATCGTGACCGATGTGTCGCCACAGCCAATGTTGTTGGCGACACTGTCGTTGAAAATCAAGTTGCTCCACAAGACCATGCCAATCTGTGCCCGCAGCGATTCGAGCGTGAGCGCTCGCAGGCTTTTCCCATCGATGCGAACTTCACCTGTTGTGGCATCCAGAAATCGGACGAGCAAATAGACCAAGGCATGTTTTTCGGTGTCGTCCGAGCCCACGATAGCGACCCGCTGGCCTGCTTCGATGGTCAAATCGAGATCGTTCAGCAACAACCGGCCGGTGCCCGGTTCCCGCAAGCTCACCGAGCGAAATTGAATGTCCCGTGAAATGCCGGCCAAAAATTCGGCCCCCATCACTTGTCCAATCTCGGCCGGTCGATCGAGGAACTCGAAGACGCGCACTGCCGAATCGCGTCCACGGCGAATGACTCGCCGCTCTTCCAATATCCGCGCCAGCGGCCAATACGCCGTCGCCAATGTGGCCACGAGCAGCGTCAGTCGTCCCGCCCCTGCGGTTCCCTGCAGGACCGTGAAGCCCGCTAAAGCGAGGGCCAGCACGGCCGCGACCGTGGCGAGAAATAGTAAGAATGGCCGGAAAAGTGACTCGCTTTGCGAGCGCTGCGATGAGGCCTCGGCATAGTCCGCCAACTGCCGTTCAACGCGTGATTGATTGAACGCATCCATCAGATTGGATTTCACCAACCGCATCATTGAGACGCTCTCTTGGAGCAATGCCAACTGTGCCGCGGCGCGGCGAGCCTGCACTCGGGCGCGATCGCGGAATTTGGCGGCGAGATATCCGCCAACCAAAATGACGACGGCCGCCAACAAGATGCAGGCGAGGCCAACCCAAAAGTCGAGGGCCAACGCAAAAATCACGAGCAGCGAGAGGAGGATCGGTTCGAAAAACCGCGTCGTGACTTCCGCATAGAGAGCGTCATGAATGTTTTGAATGTGCCTGACGAACAACTCGACCGGCTCACCGCCATTGCCTTCGTGCAGAGCCAATGTGCCGAGGCGATTTGTGTGGTGATAGACCGCCCGTCGCAGGCGAGTCGCGGCGTCCAGCGTCGTCACGGCCGCCGCGTGGTTCATCCAGTGGTAAAGGCCGGCCCTCAAGATCGCGACGAGTATTGCCAAGAAAGTAAGGAGAAGCAGGTACGGCACATTCTCGCCGGAGCCGGATGGTCGCCAGGTCCATGGATTCCATGATGCCAGCCAGCCGAATACTCGTTGCGTCAGGCCCGGTTGGCGCACGAGTAAACCGAGGAGCCCCATGGCCGGGGATGGTTGATTTTCAACGAGGACCGCATGCCGATAGTGCTCGGCGGCGGAATCACTAACGCGGTGCTTGAAGAGGTCATAGACCTGGGCGCGCCAGAGCCATTCGCGAGCATTTGCGGGGATTTCGCTGCGTCGTTCCTCGGGGAGGAAACCTGCAAGAATCCTTTCGTTGCCTTCCGCGCCGAGCCGGCCTAATTCTTCATCGGATTGAATACGAACATTGTCATTGAGTTCGGAATAGGTGGGGACACGACCGCGGTGAATTAGCAAGTCGATAAACAGGCCCAAGAACACGAACAAGCCAAGCGTGCAAAGAGCAGTGCCGATCGCGGCAAAATGAGCGATCCACTTGTGCGACGCAGTGAAATTCAGAAACGATTCGGCACGAGCGTAGGCGGAACGGGGTTCCAAAGCTTCCTCCGAGGCTGGCGTGCGACGGTGAGCCTGCTGCTGGACACACCGATTGTATCACCGGCCCCGCTGCGACTGTACGTCTGTTTGGCTGCAGTTGGCCCGCGACTGCGAAACTCTGCTCGCAAATTAGGCCAAATCGCGATCTTCGATCAGAAACAGGCCCGCAAAAAGGGACATCACTGTGTAAATGACCGCGTAAAGCCCCGCACTGGCGACATAAACTGCAAATCGACTCGGTTGAAGGTAGGTCTCCCGCATGAACACTTGATCGGTGCTGAAAAAGTTGAACGACGGCAACACCTTGTCCATGAGCTGCGCCAGGAAAGCCACCAGCGTCAGCGCCCCGCCCGATTTCTGACTGAGTTGCTCCGACTCGCGGGCCAGAATGGGAGCAAGATTCCCTAACAGGTAAAAGATCAAGCAAACGTTCAGCGAAACGATCATGGGCAGCCGCGTCGCGAGGGATGCCGCAATGGCCAACATGATCATGACTTGGCCGAAGCCGAGCGCGAGGCCGCAGAGGTTCGCCAAGCTTTCGCCGAGCCACAATCCGATTCCTTTGATGAAGCCGGTTCCTTCCGGCCCAAGGTCGAGTTGCAGAGGTCCAAAATGCTGCATTGCGGGGACGATCTTCGCTTGCACGGCATTGGAAAGTGGATCGATCGTATCTTCCAGTCGTACTTGGAACGGCTTCCAATAGATCATCCAGTTTTGCACCCAGCTCAACAACACAGTCATTGCCGCTGCCGCGAGCAAGATGCCAAAGAACTTGCCCAACAAGAATTGGCGCCGGGTCACCGGCTTGCTCATGAGCGTGACGGCGGTGCGGCCTTCGATCTCTTCGCTGATGGAAATGCTCGCAGCCAACACGGCAAAGAGCAGCGTTGACAATTTGATCATGTCGAAACTGAGCTGCTTCATCATCTTGAAGTCATCGCCAAACGAGAAGTATGGGATGAACACCGAAATGACGAGCAGAATGATGACGCCACCGATGATCAACCAAAACATCGGTTGACGATAGCCTTCGCGAAACGCGGCTAGGGCGACCGTGCCACCCTTGGGCCAAAGCCAAAGCAATACGGCAAGGACAGTAATAATTGCGTCGATGCCGAGCTGAAGGTGCAGTATTGACGCATAAACTTGACCGTCAAATTCCAGCTTGCTCGGGTCGTTGCGAAACTGCATCAGGGCGAATAAACCCACGGCCCCGAGCAATACTCCGCCAACAAAGCCCAACCAGACCGACGGCCTTCGGATGGCCGCACCGGCCTGCTGCGGATCGATAGCGATGAGCCACGGGAGTGCGGCCAAGCCTTGCAGAAGCGCCAGTCCCAATGCAATGAAAATGGAATTCATTTCGACAGTTTACAAAAAGCCAGTTGAGTGAACATTTGACATTACGCCGCTACTGGCCCGAGGGTTCGCCGCCCTGATAGTTCGGGGTCGTGCCCCACCGCAACTTGTCGCGTAATGTGCGGAAATAGCTTTTTCCAGGCACTTTCACGAGTTGAAACGTGACTGGCGCTCTTCGAACTTCGATAACGGGCTCGTCAGCCAATGGAATTTGATCCTGCCCGTCGATCACGAGCCAAGCCCCTTGCGGCTGGTTCAGACGAATTGTGTAAACCTTGTCCGCGGACTCGACGACGGGCCGGGCGGCCAACGAATGCGCGGCGAATGGCGTGACCACAAAGGCCGGCAGTTGTTGGCCCAGAATCGGGCCGCCGGCCGCCAGGTTGTGAGCGGTTGAGCCAATGGGCGTACTGACGATGATGCCATCGCCGCCAAATTTGAGTACGGCCTCGCCGTCAATCTCCAGGGTTACTTGCAGCATCCGAAACGGGTGGCCGGCCAAGACAGCCACTTCGTTTAAGCCCAAGAATGTTTGCTGGGCTCCTGCCCCGGATAGACGACACTCAAACATGATGTGCGGCGCGATTGAGTATTCGCCGCGGACAATTTGGGGCAAATGGCTTTCGACTTCGCCGAGCGCCAGATCCGCCAAAAATCCCAACAGCCCGAGGTTGATGCCCAACACCGGCACTTGGTGATACGCCATCTGCCGGGCGGCGCGGAGAATGGCACCGTCGCCACCCAGAACGAATGCGAGGTCGGCTTCTTTTGTGCTCAGGTCTTGTGTTTGGTCGAGGTCGAATGCGACGACTTCGCCAAATGACGCAAGCCGCGGCAGCAGTTGCTGCGCGGCCTCACGCACGCCAGGTCGAAGAGCGTTCCCGAGGACGAAAAATCGCATGTGCGGCCCCGGAACGCGTGATTAAGCTCGGCTCAACTTCGCGCGCTTCGGCGCCGTGGTTCGCCGGGAGTTCTTTAGCACAGCGGCGGCGATGCCGTCCGCGTCCAAACCGTGTTCTGCCAACAATTCTCCGCGCTCGCCATGTTCGATAAATCGGTCGGGCAAGCCGAGCCGAACGATGTGCCGCGCATCGAGCCCCGCCGCATTGACGGCCTCCAAGACGGCCGAGCCGAATCCACCTTCGAGCGTTCCTTCTTCCACCGTGACGACGACGGGCAAATTCTCGACTGCTTTTAGGATCGTCTCGCGATCCAGCGGTTTGACAAACCGAGCGTTGATTACCCCCACGTGCAAGCCTTCGGCCCGCAGCTTTTGGGCGGCTTCGACGCATGCCGGAAACATAGTGCCAAACGCGATGAGGGCACCGTCTTCGCCCCAGTCGTAGACTTCCGCCTTGCCGAGTTCGATCGGCGCGGGCGTTCGCTCGATGCGCTCCAGATTCGCCTTCGGATAGCGCATCGAAGTCGGCGAAGTCTGTTCCAGCGCGAACGTCAGCATTGGCGCTACGTCGAACTCGTCGCCTGGTGCCATCACGATCATGTTCGGGAAGAGGCGCATATACGGCACGTCGAAAACGCCGTGGTGCGTGGGGCCGTCGGGACCAGTAAGGCCAGCCCGATCCAAGGTAAAGATCACGGGCAGGTTTTGCAGGGCAACTTCCTGGAAAATCTGATCGAACGACCGTTGAAGGAATGTCGAGTAAATGTCCACGATCGGCTTCACGCCGACTTTGGCCATGCCGGCGGCGAACGCCACCGCGTGTGACTCGCAGATACCCACGTCAAATAACCGGTCCGGGTAGGCCTCACGAATCGGCTCCAACTTGTTCCCTTGGCACATCGCCGCCGTGATGACCGTGACCTTGGGATCGGCTTTCATGGCCGCGGCAATCGCCCCTGACATTGCATCCGTGTATGCCTTCGCGCCGCCCTTCTTGAACGACACGATCGTGCGGTTCGGCCCAACTTCAGAGAAGACGGGCGGTGTGTGGTAAGTGACGGGATCAGCACATGCTTCGGGCACGCCGTGGCCTTTTTCGGTCAGGACATGCAGAAGGACTGGGCCCTTCTGATCTTTCAGCCGTTTCATCCACCGGCGCAATGTGGGAAGATCATGACCATTGATTGGGCCAAAGTAGCGAAACCCAAGCTCCTCGAACAACATGCCGCCCGAGAACATCGCTTTGAGGCCGTCGCGGAATTGCTCCAGCGTCTCCTTGGCCATGTCGCCGAAGTGGCCGAGCCGTTCGAGCCAGTGCGACAAAGACTTCTTGCCATCTTGATAGAAGCTCGAAGTCCGCGACTTGTCGAGCATCGATGCCAAGCCGCCGGTACGCGGACAGATCGACATCTTGTTGTCGTTCAGAATCACCATCAAGTTCGCATCGAGCCCGCCAGCGTTATTCAGCGCTTCGAACACGATGCCCGAGGGGAGCGCGCCGTCGCCGATCACCGCGACACTGTGGCGATCTTTGCGGCCAGACAGATCATCGCCGATCTTCAAGCCAAGCGCGGTCGAGACACTGCACCCGGCATGGCCGGTCATGAAGAGGTCGTATTCGCTTTCGTTCGGATTGGGGTAGCCCATCAAGCCGCCGCGGGTGCGGATGGTGCCAAACTCGGAATAGCGTCCCGTGATGAGCTTGTGCGGATAAATCTGGTGGCCCGTGTCCCAGATCAGCCGGTCTTTGCTGAAGTCATACGTCAGATGGAGGGCCAAACACAATTCGACGACGCCAAGGTTGGAGGCGAAGTGGGCCGGGCGGATGCTCAGCACGCGAACGAGCTCGTCGCGCATCTCGTGGGTGAGTTGCGTGAGTTGCTCGTCCGTCAAACCGCGGAGGTCCGCGGGACTGTGAATTCGGCCCAGAACAGTGTCCATCGCCAGCTCCTCCTTGTTCAGCGATCCCGTCCGCAAACGTCGCGTGCTAGTTCCTTGAGCCGCTTCGCCGCGGGGCCCAGCGGCTCAAGTGCCGCCTCGGCCTCGAATGATAGCTCTTGTGCCCGGCGCCGACTTTCGGACATGCCGAGCAATCCCGGGTATGTCAGCTTACCGCGGGTTGCGTCTTTGCCCACCGCTTTGCCGGCCACGCCCGCATCACCATCCACGTCCAGCAAATCGTCCGTGATCTGAAACATCAGGCCGAACGCCTGCCCGAATCGATCGAGCGAAACGACAACTGCCGGGTTCGCCTGAGCGACGAGCCCCCCGATCCGCAGCGCGGCCCGAAAGAGCGCGCCGGTCTTCGCCTCGTGCACCGCTTGCAAGTCATCGACTTGGCCATCGGTGCGCTTTTCCCAGGCGAGGTCGAGTACCTGTCCCCCGACCATGCCACTCGCCCCGGCTCCTCGCGCCAGCTCTTTACAGCAGGCCGCTGCAATTGGCGGCGCGTAGCCACTTGCCAGTACCTCGAACGCCAGTGTCAAGAGCGCGTCACCAGCGAGAATTGCCATCGCCTCGCCGTATATCTTGTGACACGTCGGGCGACCCCGGCGAACATCGTCATCATCCATCGCCGGCAGGTCATCGTGGATGAGCGAATAGGTATGAACCATTTCCACGGCGGCGCCGGCCGCCAATGCCTCGCCTGGCTTGCCGCCCGCCGCCTGGCAGGCTGCCAGAACGAGCTTGGGCCGGAGGCGTTTGCCGGGCGCCAGTAGGCTGTAAGCCATTGCTTCACGCAGGGTCTGCGGAATACCGGCCGCCGATTCCAGCAGCGTCGCCAGGGTGGCGTCGATGCGGTCCTGGCATCCTTCCAGGAGTTCGGACTCGCCTGTCACGCTCGCCCTCAATGCATTAACCGGCCGAACGACATTATCGTAACGCGGTCGGCTATATGTGCATATGCCGATACGGCCGGGGATGGGGTAATGATAGGGAGATTCAGGACTTTTTGGCGCTTGGCTTGGCCTGAGATGACGCGTGCGCGAACGGCTGGAACACAGGTTGGCCGTTCTCATCCAATCCCGTGAGCAACTGAATTTTCTGCTCGGCTTGTTGCAGCCGCTCATAGCAGGCGCGGAGCAGTCCGACACCTTGCTCGTAACGACTCAGGGACGCGTCGAGCGTCATCGAGCCATCTTCCAGATCGCGCAGGACCTGTTCCAGTTCCGTCAAAGCGGCTTCGAAACTCGGCGGTGGAGTCGGTTCACTCATTGTGGACTCGTTATGTCGGTGACGATCGATTTGATCTGCCCTCGATGCAGCCGGGTGATTAGCGAATCGCCGATTCGTACATCCTTCGCGTCGCGGAGCACATTGCCGGACTCGCGCTGGGTGAGGCTGTAACCCCGCCTCAGGACGTTAAGGGGGCTGAGCGCCTGAAGTCGGGCAGCAGCCCTCCCCGCAACCTCTTTTTTCACAACCAACATCCGTGATGCGGCGGCAACCAACCGCTCGTGAATCTCATCAAGCCGCATTTGTCGGTCACGAATCCCATCGAGCGGCGATCGGAGTGGTCGCCGGCCGCCAATGTCGTCGAGCCTTCGACGGGCATTTGTAATCTTGTTGACTAAGGCATCCTTCATCCCTTCGCCGCACTCATCGAGCCATTGATGGACTGCCGCCCAATGCTGCGTGCACACCTCAGCGGCGTTCGTCGGCGTGGTCGCCCGGTAGTCCGCGACGCCGTCAGCGATTGTGAAATCGATCTCGTGGCCTACTGCACTGACGATTGGAATGGCCGAATCGAAAATTGCATCAGCAACGGATTCACAGTTGAAGACCGCGAGGTCTTCGACGCTGCCGCCGCCACGGCCGAGGATGATGGCATCCAGCGGAGTGCCGCCCGCGTGCAATCGGTTGAGCCAATCGAGCGCCGTGCAAATTTCGTTGGCCGCCAAATCCCCCTGCACCCGAACCGACACAATGACGACATCGTGGCAAGGCCAGCGCCGAACGAAGATCTCCAAAATGTCGCGAACCGCCGCTCCGCCACCGCTGGTCACTAAGGCGATGCGATGTGGGAAACGCGGTAGCTGTCGTTTTCGTTCGGGATGGAAGTAGCCCTTCTTCAAGAGTTTTTCTTTGAGTTTGCGAAGTGCTTCTTCGGCGGCTCCGACCCCCTGCGGGATCATTCGTTGCACATCGAACTGATATCGGCCCGTCTTCGGGTAAACAGTTACCGTGCCCAGTGCGATCACCTGCATGCCGCTTGCGAGTTGCATACCCGCCTGTTGGCGGACCGCGTAGCTTCGCCACATGACGGCATCGATTTTGGCTTTTTCGCCCTCTTTTAAGGCGAAATAATAGTGCCCGGATTCATGCCGTTTCCAGCCGCTCAACTCGCCTTCAACCCAGATATTGCCCAGATTTTCGGATAGCAGACTGTTCGCGATCTCATTCAATTGCGAGACGCGGAGCGCTTTGACGGCATTCGGTGAAGACGAGGTCATGGATTGTCCGCCGGACGGTAGCGACGGTGATGCCTCAGTTGCTGCGCATCTTGATCACGCATTCCAGACCAAACGTTTCCGCAACCGCAGGGTTGGTGACTTGGCCGCGATGAATGTTGACGCCGTGAGCGAGTGACACGTTTTCTTTGGTGGCCTTTTCGATGCCTTTGTTGGCCAATTGCATCGCGTAAGGCAGCGTGACATTGCACAATGCATAGGTGCTCGTACGTCCGACGGCACCCGGCATATTTGCCACACAATAATGGACGACATCATCGACGATGTATGTGGGATGGGAATGAGTCGTCGGCTTCGAGGTCTCCACGCAGCCGCCTTGATCGATAGCCACATCGACGATCACAGCCCGCGGCGCCATCTTCTTCAGATCGCCACGCTTGACCAAGAAAGGCGCCTTAGCTCCCGGAATCAAAACCGCACCAATGACGAGATCCGCGCGGCTGATGGTGTCCAAGATATTGTGACGGTCGCTGAACAGCGTCGTGACATTCGGCGGCATCACGTCATCAAGATAACGCAACCGTTCGAGATTGATATCGAGGATGAAGACGTTTGCGCCGAGGCCGGCCGCCATCTTGGCGGCATTCGCGCCAACGACGCCGCCGCCCAGTACGGCCACCGTAGCCGGCGCGACACCGGGCACGCCCCCGAGGAGGATGCCGCGCCCTTCGAACGGCCGTTCGAGATACTTCGCGCCTTCCTGCACGCTCATCCGGCCGGCGACTTCACTCATCGGCGTGAGCAGCGGCAGTTGGCCGCGCGAGTCTTTGATGGTCTCGTAGGCGACAGCCGTCGCCCCAGATTTCATCACGGCTTTCGTCAGCGTCTCGCTTGCCGCGAAGTGAAAGTAAGTAAAGATCGTTTGGTTTTGTTGCATCAGAGGATATTCCTCAGGCAACGGTTCTTTCACTTTCACGATCATGTCGGCTTTGGACCAGATGGCCGATGCGTCGTCAACAATCTCGCCACCGGACTGGCTGTAAAATTCATCCGCGATGCCGACGCCCGTTCCTAAGTTCTTTTGAATTAGCACCTTGTGGCCGGCGCGCGTGAGCTCTTCCACGCCGACGGGCAGCATGGCAGCGCGGTATTCGTCTGTTTTGATTTCCTTGGGCACGCCGACAATCATGGAGGTCACTCCGCGCCGAGCAACTTAAGGTGGGTTTGCTCGTTATTTTCGGGAGTGGCCCGGGCGATTCAAGTGCGCGATGGTTAACCGCGATCTTGGCGCGCCGCGATATCGGCGAACTTCTTGTCGATTACGGTAAGTTGATCTCGATCTTCGCCGACTTGCGGAGATCCGACAGCAGTTTGAGCCGCATTTCTTCGCCGCAGCATTCGCGGACATCGTCTTTGACTTTGGCGTATTCGGACGGCTCTGGCGGCTTTCGATCGGTGCACAGAATCAAGTGGACACCGAAATCCGTCGTGACCACGTCGCTAATTTCGTTCACTTTGAGCGCAAAGGCCGCTTTCGCGAAGGGCTCTTCAACCATCCATTTGCGGTAGATGTAGCCGAGATTGCCGCCCTTGGGAGCGCTCGGGCATTGCGAGTACTTCTGGGCGGCGTCCTCAAATTTCAGTTGGCCGCTCTCGATTTGCAGGCGAAGCTCTTGCAACTTCTTCACCGCTTCCGCGCGCTCGGTTGGCGGTGCATTCGCCGGGACTCGCAGGACAATGTGACTGCACTTGATGGTCACGCGATCGAAATAGTCCTTGTTGTCCTTGTAATAACCCTTCATGTCGCCTTCGGTGCGCTTGTCGGCGACATAGGTGTTCCACCGCAATATCACCTCGATATTCCCGCGAATCTGCTTCTCGGTCTGCTGTGTCTCCTTGCAGTATTCGGCGAGCGACTTCTTTTGCGCTTTCAGGGCATCCATGAGCGCCGACCACTGCTGCTCGATTTCCTCGGCTTTTGGAGCAGGCGTGTGCTTGGTCAGGAATTGCCGCATGAGCAATTCATCGACCAAACCCTGTACGATCTGTTCGGCCTCGGCCTTGCGATGGGCAGCCGTGGTTGGTGTGACCGCGGCGGGCCGAACCTTCAAGACGGCTTCGAGCTCGCTTTGCGGAATCGTCTCGCCGTTGACCACGGCGACGAATTTCAGGGGCGTCTGGGCTTGCAGCCAAGAGGCCGTAGCTACTGCCACCAAAGCGCTAATCGACCAAATTCGGCGCATGTTACCGCCCTCGGAAAGTCAGATTCCGGGACCCTCATACGCCGAAAAAGGAGCGACGTCTAGACCGACCAGTTTTGCAGTTTGCCGCGGTTTCTTATCATGGCGATATGTCGATAGTGCAGCCACAGCGGCTCGCTCTGTTGGGCACCAAGGCCCCCGGCGAGCTTCTGATTCATGAGATTTATCGCAGCCTGCAAGGCGAATCCGCCTTTGCCGGTCTGCCGTGCGTTTTCGTCCGCCTGGCTGTTTGCGATGCCCGATGCCGCTGGTGCGACACGCCGCACGCCTTTCAACAGGGCGAGCAGGTGCCAGTTGATGAGGTATTCGAGCGTGCGATGGCGATCGATTGTCCGCTCGTCGAAGTCACTGGCGGCGAGCCCCTCTTGCAGCCCGAAGTGCATCCATTGATGCGGCGACTTCTGGACAGTGGCCGGCAGGTACTGCTCGAAACCAGCGGAGCACATGATGTGGGATCCGTGGATCGCCGCGTTCACATCATCATGGACATCAAATGCCCGGATAGCGGCGAGTGTGAGAACAATTACTGGGCCAACCTTGATCGGCTGAAAAAAACAGATGAGACAAAGTTTGTAATTGCCTCGCGCCGTGATTTTGATTGGGCGATCGGCACGATCAAGCAGCACGATCTCGACAATCGGTTCGGTATGTTGATGAGCCCAGTATTTGACGAGGTCGAACCCGTCGAATTGTCTCAATGGATTTTGGACAGCGGCAGACAGATCCGGTTGCAATTGCAATTGCACAAACTCCTTTGGGGCCCAAAGGCACGGGGAGTATAAACGTGAGTACTCGCGCCGACTGGACCGTGCTGACTGACGCACAATTGCTCGCGCAATGCGCGGTAGACACTTATCGCGCAAGCGGCCCCGGTGGTCAGAAGCGCAACAAGACAAGCTCCGCCGTGCGCATTCGCCATAAGCCGAGTGGATTGGCAGCGATCGCTGAGGAAAGCAGGTCACAACATGAAAATCGTGCACGTGCGCTGAAGCGTTTGCGTCGAGCACTTTATTTGGAGCTGCGCGAGAATGGGCCGCTCGCCGAGCATTCGGCTCTTCTGAGCGTGCGCGGCGCTGATGGGCGGCTCGTGCCGGCGCCACGAAGCGTGCAATATTTACCGGCGGTCGCGGTGCTGCTCGATTTGCTCGACGAGGCGTCGGCCGGCATGCGCGACGTCGCCACCGCGGTTGGCACGACGACGGCCAATCTGGCGGATTTCCTTGCAGCCGACGATACCGTCTGGCGAGCCGTCAATGCGCTGCGGGCGCGGCATGGCCGCTCGCCATTACGGGCATAATGAGAGAGGCATGGCACGCCCGGATCGCTTCAACTGGATTGAACACAATGCCTTGGCAGCGATGGCACGCCCTCGCGACGCCGAAGAACTCGGCTGGCTGCGGCGCCAAGGAATCCAGCTCATTATTTCGCTTTCCGAGAATCCTTTACCGCGCCATTGGATCAACGATGCGGGCCTATTGGCGTTGCACGTCTCTGTGGCCGACATGGAAGCGCCCACCCAAGAGCAATTGGATCAGTGCCTTTCTGCCATTAACAAAGCCCGCTCGCGCAAATTTGCAGTGGCAGTTCATTGCACCGCAGGCCTCGGCCGGACGGGAACCGTTTTGGCCGCGTACTTCGTGGAACGCGGACTTGATCCTGGTACTGCGATCGCGCGGGTGCGCGAACTGCGGCCCGGCTCCGTCGAGACGCCGGCGCAGGAACAAGCCGTGTACGAATTTGCGCGAAGAATGCACAAGGAAGAGTCGGCCGACGACACACACTGAACTACGAGTGCACGGCGGCGGCAATAATCGCACACACACCGAGCACGACCGCCGCTCCAAGAATGCCTGCCGCAATGTTGTTCTTTTCGAAAACTTCTTTTTGCAAATTGCCCGGCGTCAGGCCGTCGAAGAGTTTGAATCCCACAACCGCCAACAAGATTCCCAACAATCCGAACAACGCGGTGGTTAACAACGCGCCTTGAACGGTATGTGGTGGCCATTCGATAATGGAGTGGGTGACGATCTCATCGGCAGCCAGCACCGCAGTGGTCAATATCGTCGCGCAAACCATGCCTGGTCTCCACATTCAAAAGTCGAATGGTGGCATGAGGTTAACCGCCGCACGTTGGGCGGTCAAGCAACCGGCCCCACAGAACTTGGCGGAGTTTCTAGGGCCACATTGATAAAATGGATAAAATAAAGCAAATGACGGGTTTGAGTTTGGCCCGGTATTAGGATGGTACGGTGGGTTGGGGCGGAGCCTGAGGCATGGATCGCTTGGTTGAGTTCTTGGACGTTGTGCAACGAGCCAACGTAGCTGCCGGCAAGTTTCGCGGCTTGCTGCATATCCTGATTGGCCGGCACATCACAGCTGCCGACGGCGGCGTGATATCGGCCGGACTGACGTGGCGCCAGGTGTCGGCATTGTTGCGCCAAGTTCGCTGGGACAAAGACGCCGTTCTCGAACTCGGATTGCAGAGTCGGGATCTGCCTCCCCGGGATCGAGAACGCTACTGGTACAACGCCATTTCCCATGCCCAGCTTGACAGCGATGAAGCCCGCAATTCGGGCGACGCGCTGGCCAAATTGATCGAACCACTCGGGTACAAAATCAGCTAGCCGCCATGATTGTCTTCGCCAACACCGGGGGGCCACTAGCCGGCGTCCTGAGCGATTTGAGGTTGCTGTTGCTCTAGCGCGCGTCGTAAGTACAATAGCGACCGCAAATTAATCCAGGACCGGGGACCCCGCATGAAGGCGGAAGAGCGCAAACATCTCCAGCGGAATGAGCTGGAGAGCCGTATTAAGACGGCTTGGTCCGGCTTGAATTCCAGCTCCAAGACCGCCAATCGGATCTGGACGGGGATCCTTGTCGTCTTCGTATTAATCGTGGCGTGGGTGCTCTACTCGCGTTACACCACGACGCGCCAGTCCGACCTTTGGACGGCTCTTGATTTCGCCTACGATCTCCCCACCCTGGAAAAAATCGCCAAAGAGAATCCCATGACAATCCAGGGCCACATCGCTCGGCTCCAGGCCGCACGGGTAAAGACTTCCGAAGGTTTCGCCCAAATTGGCGTCCAAAATGGCGACGAAAAAGCCGAGGCGGCCAAGAAGCTGGAAGACGCTCGGACGGCATACGCGGAGCTGGCGAAGGCCCATGACTTGCCGATCGAGATTCTCCAAGAGTGCGTGATGCAGCAAGGCCGGATTGAGGAAACGCTGTCCAGCGTGCCAAAGGCTGATGTGCCAACCGCAATGCGTGGCAGTCTAGACGACGCGCTGAAGCAATACGACGACTTGGCGACGCGCTATCCAAAATCGTACTTCGGCGCGCAAGCCAAGAAGCGAGCGGATGATATTCGCGCCCATCGCGGCGAAATTGAAAAGCTCTACGCCGGCCTGGCGGAAGTTCACGCCAAGGCGCCACCCGCGCCATTACCACTGAACGTTACACCGGCCGAGGCACCCCCGGCCGCGCCGAAGTAATCGCACCATGCCCGAACCGATCATTCCCGGTGGGCATCCCATCCCGCATGAAGTGAAGTTGAAGGTCGAGGGCATGCGCCTCGACCAATACCTCGCGCACCACTTTACGGACTTTAGTCGCACCGTCCTACGCCGGGCCATCGATGCCGAAGCGATCACGCTCAATGGCAAGCCAGCCAAAGCCAGCGCGAAACTCAAGAACGGCGATCAACTGCAAATTTGGCTGCCTTCGCCGCGGCCCGTGAATCCCGAGCCGGAAAACATCCCGCTGAACGTCCTTTATGAAGATGATTACCTGGCGCTGATCAACAAGCCGCCCGACATGGTAGTGCACCCGGCCAAGGCGAACTGGACCGGGACGTTGGCCAATGCGCTGGCATTTCACTTCGAAAACCTGAGCGTGGCGGGCGGCGAGTACCGGGCCGGCATCGTGCATCGCCTCGACCGTGATACGAGCGGGGTGATCCTGGTGGCCAAGGATGAGAAGACTCATCGTGAGCTTTCCGCACAATTCGAGCATCGCCGAGTGTTCAAGGAGTATGTCGCCATTACCAATGGCGTTCTCGATCGCGACAGCGACTACATTGAGGGGCGCATCGCGCATCACAAATTTGAACGCATCAAGATGATGGTGACCGACGACGAGGAAGACGAAGACGCCAAGGACGCTTGCAGTTATTACGAAGTGGATCAAAGGTTCCAGGGATTCACCCTGGTCCGCGTGCAGCCGCGCACGGGGCGAACTCATCAAATCCGCGTGCACTTGGCGAGCGTCGGCTGTCCGGTGCTGGCGGACAAAGTTTACAGCGGCCGCGACAGCGTGCGCCTGTCAGATTTAGTGGAAGTGGCACCGGAGGACGATGTGGTGTTATTGGAGCGGCAGGCGCTGCACGCATACCGACTGCGGTTTCTCCACCCCCGGCGACAAGAATGGATGGAGATACTCGCGCCGTTGCCGGACGATATCGTGCGCACACTCGAGGCGATGAGAAAATTCAAAGCCGCGAAGCATTAACCAGCGACCTCTCGCCCTGAGACGGCGATCGCAACGCCGCAGCCGATCAGCAACAGAGCAAACACTTCTCGCTTTGTCGGCGCTTCGCCGAACCACATCGTTAGCGCCAGGAAGACGCTCACCGACACAACTTCCTGAATCATTTTGAGCTGGGGCAGCGAGAAATCGGCGCGGCCAAATCGATTGGCCGGCACCGCGAGCATGTACTCCGGCAGCGCAATCAGCCAACTGACCAGAATCGCGATGATCAGAGGCGCTCCTCGGTAGCGCAAATGCCCATACCACGCGATGTTCATGAAGGTGTTGGAGGCCACGAGCAAAAGAACTGTGCGCATGTTTTGCCCCATGCGAATGGATGTGATGCGAGGTTGAATGTCAGCCCGAGTGTGCTACATGTCCCTCGTTCCCAAACTCCGTTTGGGAACGCACTGCCGCGAAGCTCCGCTTCGCACAGAGACTCAGCCGCATTGCCAGAACAAACGCGAAGCAGAGCTTCGCGGACTTGCGTTCCCAAGCAGAGCTTGGGAACGAGAAGGGACCTTACGTCTTCGTCTTCGCCGGTGGCGTGATAGCGATCTTGGCGGTTTGCCGGAGTTGCCTGGTCAGTGACTCCAAGAGCCGCTCTTGGACCACCTCTTGGACAACGTCCTTCACCTGCTCGAATTGCGGCAACTGCCCATCCTTGCGGCCCGTTACGAGTATCAGGTGCAATCCGAATTGAGTCGAGACTGGATCACTAACGGTGAATGGCTTGAGTGCGAAAGCGACCTTGGCAAAATTTTCATCCATGCGTCCCGAGCCAACTCGTGGGAACCAGCTCAAGTTTCCACCCTGCTTGTTGGATGGACAAACTGAGTTGGTCTCGGCGGCCCTGGCGAAGGCGTCTTCGATGCCGGCTGCTTTGGCTTGCTCTTTCGTATTCGCGTCGGCGGTCGCAGGTACTTTGCCGACCGCATCGTTACCCGCGGCAATGACCTGATTCTTGATGGCCAATAATTGGGCCTTGGCCGCTTCGACGGCCTTCGCGTCGCCAGCCTTCGGCGAAAGCAAAATGTGGCGGGCTTGGACCATTGTGCCGTCGAACATCTCTTTGTTTTGTTCGAAGAACGTTTTCAACGCCGGCTCGGCCGAGCGCGATTGTGCGAACTTGTCCCATCGCAATTGCGCGGTTAGCTCCGCTTTGAATTCTTCCTCGGTGAGGTTGAACTCTTTCAGGGTCGCGACGAAGTCTTTGTTTTGTGCTTTGACTTCTTCTTGAGCTTTGGCGAGCTTGGCTTGCACTTCTTTAGGATCGACCGCGATTTTCTGTGCCACGAGGTACTGCTCGATCAACATGTTGTTGATCAAGAAATCCACCACCTCCGGTCGCGCTTCCGCATGCTTGGCTGGCGGAATAGTTTTGAGGGCTCGCTGGACGGCCAATTCGCTGAGGACCTGGCCATTCACCGTGGCGGCAATCGCGCCCTGGGTCGTTGAAGCAACCGGCGTCGCCGGCGTCTGAGCCACGGCTTGCGACGAAATCCACAACACGCCAGCAAAAAGTCCGGCCAACATTCGAAGCTTGCACCGCATGATAACGCCGCCTCCCTCGTGGAACATCTAACAGCCTTGGTCGTATAGCCCGATTTGTGAGCCGCGCCGAGACGAGTTTTATGTCGTCATTGTGGGGAGCCGGTCAACCCGCAGCAACCGTAAGTTATTGCTGCCGAAGCTTGTGCAGCGAATTGAAAATACGTAGCACATCCATTTATCCATGCCGCTGGGCCGTTCTATGCCGGATTGGGGCCAAGCACGCGAGCAAATGATGCTCGCACCGGACGTCACAAATCTCAACACCGGCTCATGGGGGCCAACCCCGAAGCCCGTCTTTGAGCGCGTCACGGAGTTGCGCCGCCATCAAGCGTGCGAACCGATGGACTTTATCCTCCGAACCACGCCACCCTTGCTGCGGCGAGCGAGAACCCGGCTCGCCGAATTTCTGAATAGCGATCCCAAATGCACGATCTTCACGCAGAACGTTTCGACGGCGATCAACATCGTCGCCAGTGGTCTCTCATCGGAGGCGCCTGGCGAAATCCTGATGAGCGATCGCGAGTACGGATGCATGCACTGGTGCTGGGAAAGGGCCGCCCGGCGACAAGGGCTTGCAATCAAGACCTTTCATCTGCCGCTGATGCCATCGTCTCCCGGCGAAATCGCCGCGGCGGTGGAGGCAGCAATTACGCCGCAGACTCGGCTCTTGTTCTTTAGTCATGTTTATTCCGCAACGGGAATCGTCGTCCCCGCGCGGGATCTGTGCGGCTTGGCTCGACAGCGCGGAGTCATTTCCGTGGTCGATGGCGCACATGCACCCGCACAAATTGATTTGTCGGTCGATGACATCGATGCGGACTTCTATGCCGGGAACTTGCACAAATGGCTGCTCGCTCCAACAGGTGCGGGGTTCCTCGTGTTGGGTCGCAACAGTCTGGACCGTCTTGAGCCGCTGCAAGTCAGTTGGGGCTACGGGCACAAAAGCAGTTCCCCCGATGAGCCGGATGAACACGGCAGCACACCACGTATCCGTGCCTTGGAATTCGAGGGCACCCGCGATATTTGTCCGTGGTTAGTAGTTCCGGACGCCCTCGACTTTCAACAATCGCTCGGGTTCAACGCCATCAAAAGTCGCATGGCGGAGTTAAGCGAGCATGCCCGCAAGCGTTTGGAGGGCCTCGCGGGACTTCGGCTCACTACGCCAGGCGAGGTAGAACTGCGAGGCGCGATGACGGCGTTTTGGACCGAACCGGAGCCGGCATCAAATGAGTTGCGAGAACGACTTTGGAAGAATCGCATCGAAGTGCCGGTGATGGACTGGCCTGACGGTCGCATCGTGCGAATATCGACACACTTCTACAACACGATGGATGAGATTGATCGATTCGCGGCCATTGTGCCGGAGCTATTTTCGTAGGACGTTCGCAACCCTACGAAATGCGGCCTTCCCACGGACTCGACGCCGTCGCATACCGCCGCTTCGGAATGCGTCCGGCCAGGTGCGCCAGGCGGCCTGCCTCACAGGCGTATTTCATGGCGAATGCCATACGAAGGGGTTCTTTTGCCGACGCAATAGCGGTATTGAGCAGGACGCCATCGCACCCCAACTCCATCGCCGCGGCGACATCGCTCGCCGTGCCGACTCCAGCATCGATGATCACTGGATAGTCTGGATCGCCGTCTTTTAGATATTCCAGCAGGATGCGTATGTTGCTCGGATTCAGCACGCCCTGCCCCGATCCGATCGGGCTGCCAGCCGGCATGACGCTGGCTGCCCCCAGGTCTTTCAATCGCCGCGCCAATATCGGGTCATCGCTCGTATAGACGAGAACCTGGAATCCTTCCTTCACCAAGGTCGCTGTTGCTTCTAACGTTCCGACCGGATCGGGCAGTAGCGTTTTCTTGTCAGCCAGGCATTCGAGCTTAACCCAGGCCGCACCGGGATTGTCGAGGTTCGTGAGTAGCTCGCGCGCGAGCCGAGCATGCCGAATTGCATCTTCGGCTGAGAAGCATCCTGCCGTATTCGGCAGAATGGTGTAGCGCTTCAGATCCAGAGAATCGAACAGGCTACGGCCCTGTGCATCGACTAATCGTTCGCGCCGGATCGCAACGGTGGTGACTTGGCATCCGCTGGCGGCCAAACAGTCGCGCATTAGCTCTGGTGAACCGTATTTCCCTGTGCCGGTGAATAGCCGGCTAGTGAATCGGAACGGGCCGACGATGAGCGGCTTGTCGTCGGGTGGAACTGATCCGCTGCCACCGCCAACGAGCGTTACGACTTCGATCACATCCTCCGCCCGCAACCGGTGTTGTTCATGTTCAGCGCGAGGCACGACCGCTTGATTTATCTCCACGGCTACCCGGCGTGCATCCACCCTCAGCTCAGCGAGGAGCTCAGCCACAGTCAGTGCGGAGGACAATTCCCGACGTTCGGAGTTGACAGTGACGATCATGAGGATGGCGGCATCCGATCGAGCCCCGAACCAATTAGTAAGGGCGGGTATCGCTAACCTAGCGAGCCGTTCCGATAGCGGCTATTGCGAGCGCAATTGAGTGCGCAGCGCTCGAATTTGCGGAACCGGAAGTGTCCAGTGAACGGCTCACCGCTTCAGTGAAAATTCAGAAAGCCGACATTGAGAAGAGGTTGATGCGCTGGTCAAATCGAGGTGAAGGAGCGTGCCGGACCCCGCTGAGGCAATCGCCTCAGCTTGGCGGCTCGTACTAAAGTTGGAAAGCATTTCTGGGACCGTTTGGCACAGTTTGGTCCCCAAAATGCAAGATGTACCGCTATTCGGGCCGGAATGGCCGGCGGTTCTCGGCGGCGAAAGGAACGCAATGAAGACCAAAATGCGATCCGAGATCAGCCAACCCAAAGCTGCCCGAGTTCTGCAAGATGGAACGGTTTATCCAGTAGCACGAGGAATGCGAGAAAGGGTTGGTGCCGAAGGTAAAAGTCGCACCAAGACAAGCGGCTTTCCATGCAGCAACCTTCACTTGATTCCCGACCTATGATTCTGGTGGACGGGGAAACACCTAAATCCCCGCCGGGAGGAAAACAATGAGCGGGTTTTCAAAGAAGGCACCCAAGGCCTCCAAGTCGGCAAGCCAATCGGAACCCCTGTTTGAGCTGCCGACCGTTATCCGCATGTTGCCTCTCGTTCGCCGCATCGCCGAGGACATTTTGTCCGTTCAGGGTGACCTGCGAAAGCTGCGATTCGAGGTGCAAGCTCTCGACGAACTCCGCCGCGATCTGCCTTGGCCGGTCCGGCAACGACGGTATCAGCTTCACGAGACAATATCGGCTGCCGAGCGTCGGGGCCGCGGTTATGTGCATGAATTAGAGGGTCTGGGCGTCGCGGTGATGGACTCCAAGACAGCCCAGCTCGGCTTCCCAACGATCGTCAACGGCAAGTTGGCGTTCTTCTCCTGGCTGCCAAGCGAGGAGACGGTTACCTTCTGGCACTACGACCGCGAGGAAGTTCGTCGCCGCCCGGTTCCCGAGGCCTGGTATAAGCCGATCCCACAGCGGACGTCGGCCCCCCGGCGAAAAGGCTAAGACATCAACAGAGCTTTTCTGATTCCGCGGATTTTCGCAGTGCAGACTGCGGGGATCTGCGGAATCTGCGTTTTAATAGCCATTGCGCGAGAATCCGACATTTTTACTTTGGACCGTTTGCATTCGCCGTAACTGCGACCTATCTATTGATTGTTCGCAAGGACAACGCACTTGCGACTAAGAGGAAAACGAAAGGGATTTCCATTTCGTCCTCGATAAGGGCAAACCCACCGCGAGGTGGGGACGCAAAGCTATGGGTCTTATCCGTTCCGAGGGGGGAACGGTTAAGGTTGCCAGGCTACCGAAGGGATGGACGGGACCCCGTAAGTAAGTCTGGTAGCCCAGGCGGCGAAAGCCGCCTGGGTTTTTTTATGCGCTGTGGCGAATGTCGTGTCTTGTTAGCCCGACGCGCTATCGAGGGCGAACCCTGCAAGCGCTCGCGTGCTTCGCCCTCGCTAGCGCGTCGGGCTAACACGCAGAGGACTAACTCGCTTCCGAATTCAGCAAATCAATCATTTGCCGTAATCGGCCATGACTGCGGCGATCAAATTTGAATCGCAGCCGCGGCAGGTCTTTGACGTGAATGTCGTTCGCCTCGGCTGGTAATGCCGTGGTTAGTTCGAATTTGCCATCGACCAGAATGTCGGTGAACTCGCTGCCGATCCGTCGCAATACGGCTTCGGAGGGAGTATGCATGAGCCTCAGCACCAGTTCATTGCGAACGTAGCGCATGCTGTGGTAAACGCGGTAGAAATCGTGAATTTCTTTGACCGCCTCAGCCACCGAATCAGTGACCTTGAACAACGACATATCTGCTTCGCAGATCATCTTCCGCTTGAGCAAATGGCTGATAATGAACTGCTTCCAGTCGGCCCAGTAGCGGTCGCCTGGAGCGTCCACGCAGACCACCGGGAAGATGTGACTCTTGCCCGTTTGGATCAGAGTGAGCGCTTCAAATGCCTCGTCGTGGGTGCCGAACCCGCCGGCAAATAGCGCCACGGCGTCAGTTTCTTTCACGAACAGCAGCTTGCGGGTGAAGAAGTATTTTAGGTGCATCAGCTTCACGTCGCCGGCGATGATCGGGTTGGCGGACTGCTCGAAGGGCAAAAGGATGTTGATGCCGACGGAATTTTCCCGCCCTGCCCCGACGTGCCCCGCCTCCATGATGCCCTGGGCCGCACCTGTAATCACCATAAAGCCATGTTCGGACATCAACCGTCCAAACTCGACGGCCGCCTGATACGTGGGGTCGCTCGGCGGCGTGCGGGCGGAGCCGAATACTGTGACTTTTCGGCGATTTTTGAGCCCGGAAAAAACTTTGAATGAGTAGCGAAGCTCTCGCAGCGCGACGCTCAACATCTTGAGGTCGCCGCGGCTCGCCCCATCTTTGACGAACTTATCGGCCGTATGTTTGAGATCTTCGACCAACTCTTCGATCGTTTGCGGGCGTTTGCGGGGGGAGAGTGCCTCCGCATCGATCGGATGCAACGGGACCTCGTTCACGAATCAATCTCCATACACCAACCGGCCGTTCCTCGACCGGTTTCGCGCCGCACCCATGACGCGGCGACATAGACATTTATGCTGAGGTGCTATTGTAGCGAAGTTCAGTCCGAGCCGCCTAGCGAGTCCAAGGCTTCGGCCTGGGTGTCGTACAGGGCCCAAATAGTGTCGAGGGCTGTCACGCGCAGGAGTTCCCGCGTTCGCGACGACACGCCGGCCAAGACCAGTTCGCTCCCCTGCTTTCGCATGATCGTGTGGCACCGCAGCAGAAACGACAGGAACATCGAGCCAACGAAGCCGACCTGGCTTAGGTCGATGATCATGCCGCTAGGAGCTTGCTCCCGAAGTGGCCCCAGGACAATTTGTGCTGCCTGTTCCACGGCGGCTTCGGAGAGATTCTCGATCTCAGCGCCGGGAACAAGTACGACAATATCGCCGTGGCGGATGATCTGAATGGTGTCACTTTGAGCATCGTTCAATCGCGTCATTGCGAGTTCTCTCAGTTAGGTCACGGGCTAAGCCAAACTTAGGTCACTTCTGTACCCCGCGCGGTTTCGAAGCCAAATGCGCGCTGCACCTCGCCCAAATCCGAAAACAGCCGATCGGGTTGCGCCGATTGAAGCTGTTGCATCGATTCTGATCCGGTCGCGACGGTCCAAACAGTCATACCGGCCGCGCGACCGGCGGCTACGTCGATCGACATGTCGCCAATGTAAATGATCTCGACAGGAATGGCGCCGAGTTTCTCGACCGCAGCGAGCAGCATGTCGGGCGCGGGTTTTGGCCGAATGACGTGCTCCGGACCTACGACCGCCCCGAACATGTCAGCAATGCCTAACCGGACTAGAAGCTCGTTGGTGAACTTGGCGAGCTTGTTCGAGCACACGCCGAGTTTGACCCCTGAAGCTCTCAATTGGGAGATGAGGGGTCGTGCGGCCGAGAACAGCACCGTGCCTTCCATCATGTGCTGGGCGTAATGATCGCGGTAGGTAGCAACGTCGGCTGCCACGTTGCCCGTACCGACCTCGCTGAGCAGAGTTTCGAGGCCGCGGCCGACCAGCGGGCGAATCTGTTCCGCCGCGAGGTTGGGCAAACCTCGGCTACTGCGTACAAAGTTGATGCTGTTGGTGATCGCGACATACCCGTCGGCCAAAGTGCCGTCGAAATCGAATAGGACCGCCGTAGCTGGTTGTTTCATCGGCTGTTTCTGTCCGAACTTTGCGGCACGGCGGTTGCGACTATTTTTAGCATATGGCCGTTGACCTTATTGCTCCAGAACCCACCGGACCGCCGACAACACCGGAAGAGGTGTTCCGCGACTACGGTCCTCGTGTATACAACTTGGCCCGGCGCATGCTGAATAACGACGCCGACGCTGAGGATGTGACGCAGGATGTCTTGCTCCAAGTCGTGCGGAAGTTGGGTACCTTCCGCGGCGAGTCCGCATTCCCGACTTGGCTCCATCGAATCACTGTGAATGCCGCTTTGGCGCACCGACGCCGAGCGTCGTATCGCCAGGAGAAGACGGTCACGGATCCCATGGACGCCTTCATGGATAATGGCCACCACCTTAACCCGATCCGCTCGTGGCAGGTACGTCCGGATGAAGAGGCGATCGACAAAGAGACGCAGCAACTGGTCGAGCAGGCCATCGCCGACCTGCCGGACAACTTCCGCGACGTCTACGTGTTGGCTGATGTCGAGAGCATGCCGAACTCTGAGATTGCTGATGTACTCGGACTGAGCGTGCCCGCGGTGAAGAGCCGGCTGCACCGCGCCCGGCTCATGATGCGCAGTTCCTTGGCGCCCCATTTCGAGGAGATGACTGCATGACGCTCACATGCAAACAACTCGCAGAGATGCTGCACCAATTCCTCGACGGGGAACTCGAATCCGGTCAAAGTGATGGCATCCGCATTCACCTGGAATCGTGCCCGCCATGCGTGGCCTACATCGAAACGTACAAATTGACGATTGAGATTTCGCGGAAGTTGAAACCGAAGCCGCTGCCCGAGGCACTGCAGCAGCGGCTCACGAAAGCCGTCAGCGAAATGAAAGGCACGAGCCCGGCGGAATAAGGCCAAATGTAGCGGCGCGCTTCAAAGCAAATTGCATCAACCGGTTAACCGTCTCGTTTTAGCCCCGGAGGGGCGGCGGTTGTTAGCGAGGGGCGCAAGCCCCTGGGCTTCGTGCGCAAACAGATGAAGCCCTGAAAGGGCGACAGAGCGCGTGGCATAACGCTCGTTCTGTCGCCCTTTCAGGGCTTTGGTTTTGGGTCGTTTGGCGTTCTAGGGGTTGCGCTCGCCCGCCTAACGGCGGACTCGCTCCACCCCTGGCTACAAACCGTCGCCCCTCCGGGGCTTAATGCAACCATGGTTGATGCGATTGCACTGCGGGCCGCTCCGGCACTGGCACTTGCCACGACGCGCGGGCTAAAGCCCGCGGCTACAACGGCAAATCAGATCAAACCCAAATCGAACATCGACGACAGCTTTCGCCAGCAGAACCAAGCACACGAACGCCACTTGCAATGAGTCTTGGTCAAAACGAGCGTGCCTGGCATCAGGTACGAATCCACCTGATCGAGATCGACCTCGATGAGGTATTGCTGGCTCTGTGGTTCGATGACTTTGGGATCGTTCGCCGGTTTCACCGCTAAGGGACCGCCGCCACGGTGCGTTAACTGAATCGGAACTTCCTTGGCGTTGGTTTCGGGCAGGCGACGAATCTTGCCGGTGAGATAGTTCGTGCCACGGCCTGGCACCATGATGGTCACCGGCAGCCATTTATCGATCTTGGAATTCACTTCATCCTGGAGCAATCGGAAATCGTCGGGACCGACGGGGATGATGATCTGCAATTGTGACGAATCGCCGACAATGCAGAATGGCGTCGAGTGTTCTTTCTCCCACAACTTGCCGACGTCTTCCTTTTTCGGAGCTGCCATCACGACGCCGTTGCAGGGAGCGCGGAGCTCGCGCAATGCATCGATTTGCGCCCTCAGCGAGTTAGATTTCTCGGCGTATTGCTTGGCCATGTCGATGGCGCTAATTCTCTTGGCATCGATCTGTTTTTTCTCGTCGGGATCTTGGGCGGTCAGCATCTCCCGACCCGTCGAATCGGCTTCCGTTAAGAAGACGTGCCTCTGGGCTTCGGCTTCGGATCGCTCGCTTTCCAACTTAGGATTCCGCAGGCGAGCCAAGAGAGCCTTTTCATAGACACGCTCGCCATTCTGCACGTAGATTTCATCTAACAAGGCTTCGTTAGGGACCGTCACCTTGCCATGGGCCGTCGCTTCCCGGGTCAGTTGCATCAGACCCGTTTGACGAATGCGGCTAATGGGCAACGGCAGAAAGAAAAACAACGCCAAGATGGTCAGGATGACTGTTGACGTCGCGGTCACACGCGTCCGCTTCATATCTGGCATTCTCCCTCGACGGAAGTAGTTCTTGGCCATGCGATAGACCGGCCAGCCGACCATTGAGCCCAGTGCGGCAATGGCCAACAGACCGCTTAGGGCTGCAAGGTTGTACGGCTTCAGCCAGTTCGACAGGAAATACAAAATCCCGAATGTCACCACCCAACGGTAGACATAGCTGATCACGGCGTAAACGACGAACAATGCCTTTCGCCGCGTTTCCATGTATGCCTCGGGCTGCACTTCGATGCCCAGGCAGTGTTCGTAGAAGAGGTTCTGGAGCAATTTGTTGGAGCGATCTCGCAGGTTGGGAATCTCCAACCAGTCGGCCATCATGTAGTAGCCATCGAATCGCATCAACGGGTTAGCGTTGAACACCACAGTGCTCACGGAGCAAAGCACCATCACGCAGAGCGCGATGTTGTTGACGACAGGTCTGCCGGGCGTGTACCACCATATCCAGGTGGCGAGCGCCGCGATGCACAGCTCGACATAAATGCCGGCGAAGCTAATAGCGATCCGCTTCCATTTGCTCGGAATGGTCCACGAATCCGAGACGTTGCAATACAAGCACGGTGAGAGGCACAAGAAGAGCGCACCCATCTCGTGACACTCGCCGCCGTACGCCTTACAACTCAGGCCATGCCCGAATTCGTGAATCACCTTCACAATGCCCAGCGCGATCCACATGTAAAGCAGCGTGTTCCAGCGAAAGAACTCGTGGTAATTCGGCAGCTTGTCGTAAAAGGTCTGGAAGTGGGTAATGACCAGCGCCACCGCCGAGATCATCAGACCAACTGTGCAGGCAAAGAAAGTCCAGGTAAAGACCCAGCGCAGATACATCAGCATCCGGCGGAGGATTTTATCTGGGTCAAAAATCGGCAGCTTGATGTAGAGAATGTTCGTCCAGGCCGCGAGCTTTTGCATGCGCTGCTGCTTGCGGCGTTTGGTGTAAAGCTCTTTGCCGGCTTGCGGCGTCTCGTGCTGCACGAGCCCAGCCGTCAGCAATTGCTGGGAGAAGGCTTCGAGATCTTCTAACGTCAAACGATGCGGCCGGAAGTTCTTTTCAAAGTCCTTTTGCGTGTCTTCGAGGGTGTGCTTGCCGTCGAAATGACTGACGACGAAATATTCCTGGTCGTTGAAGCGATAGTATTTGAGGCTGACCGGATCCTTAACTACGTAGCAGGTCTTGCCTTCGTATTTTTGCGGAGTGATATTGAGGTCCGGCCGCGCTCGCAGCCGGACCATCTTTCGTCGTTCAAGCTCCGCCGAAATCGCCATGGCAACTTCCTACTACTGAACCGGAACCACGATCGTCACTGTGTCGCCTGGCAAGAGCGGCATGCCGGGGTTGGGCAATTCCGCCCACACGCTTACTTCCCGCTTGGACGAGGCAAACGACCGATTGACCCACATGATCGTCGCGGGATACTCCCGATCGAGATCGGTCTTTTCGGGACGGCCAAACAGCAGCAGGCGGTGGTCCGTCGTACCGACGACGGCGAAGGATCCGTCCGGTGCAAAAGCGGCGCAGCTCGGAGTCGAACCGGAAACCGCCAGGCGCACCCGTTGATAGGCACGAGAGGAATTGCCGGTGGGCATTTTCCATACGCCGAGCGGATTATCTCCAGTGCCCGCCGCGATCACCAATGAGGCATCCGGCGAGAATATGGCAAAGCCAGTGAACTGCGAGGACTCCGACGGCGAGTTCATGACGACGTCGGTCCGGCCATCATAGATGCCACGCACCATCAAGGTGCGTTCTTGATCGTAGATAACCCGCTGGCCGTCTGCGCTGACACCCACGTGATCGACGTTGCCGCCACGGTTATCAACGATTGTTTCCAACTTGGCACCCTTATCGCCAAGTTCAAAGACTCGCAGCGTGCGATCGCGCGCGGTGGACACGAGCTTTGACTGCGACGTAAATTGCAACTGCTGGATCGGTCCGCGGTGATCCGTGTGAATGACATAACGACGTTCGTCGTTATTCAGATCAAAAATGAAGATCTCCTTGTCGTCGGCGGTCACGCAAAACGATCCATCCGGCGAAAAAGCGACGGCGTTAATTCGGCCCTTGTGTTGAACCTTCAGCTTGCGGACTTTCTCGGGATTCAAATCATCAAGGTCGTAAACGCGACCAAATCCATCGTCGGCACCGCTAAGCGCTAAGCTCTTGCTACTCTTCGGGCCGGTGACCGCGAGAGCACGCACCGGAACTTCATGAATAAACATGGCTTTCTGATACTTCGTGGTCTGGTCCCACACGCGGACGGTTTTGTCTTCACTGGCCGAAACGATCAGCTTCTTGTCCTTGGTGACGCCAACGCCGGTAATCGCCAGCCCATGACCGAGGAACTCTTGCTTCGGTGCCAACTGGCCGGAAGGCTCGAGGAATACTCGAGCGTTGCCCGGCGGTAGCCGTGGCAGGTCTTGCGCCGGCATGGCACCTTCAACGCGAAAGGTTTCGAGATTTTGAATCTGCAATACTGGCTCTAGCTCTTTGACTGACTCGCCCGGCTTGCGGAAGATCGCGCGAATCTCACCGCCGATTGTCGCTCGCAATTCATGCTCTTCGAGTTGAACTTTCGCGATATTGGCAGCCTCGCGGGCTTTGTCGCGCTCGCCTTCCGCTTCAGCTGCGGCCTTAACTGCCAAAGCCCATTCCTGCTCCGCCTTGTATAAGTCGATTTTCGATGCTGACGGTCCCGACGCCTTGGTAATATTAAACGTTTGAAAAGTTTTTTCAGTGACTGTTTGTGACGCTGAAAGTTTCTTCTCTGAGGCAGCCATATCAGTCACCGCTGCCTTATATTTTGCTAGTGCAACGGTGTCATCCAAAAGGGCAACCAGCTGTCGAGGTTGCACGATATCACCCTCACGCAATCGGCGGAATTTCTTGGCCGGATCGGCTGGGTGAACGAAGGTATCTTTCTCCGGCGTGCCGGGCGTCCACTCGGTGCAGATCTGCCACAGCTTGCCATTGTTCTTGGTGGGAACATTTTCCGTCGAAGGAATCGTAATTTGCGCCCCGGGAATTACGATCGGATCGTTGCCGGTCGCGGCCGTGTTCCGGGTCATCCGCACGGAATCATCGGACGGGTAAAGCGGATTGCCAATCGAAACTGGCGCAGATTCCGCTGTCGTCGGGGCCGCGGCGGTTGCGCGGGAGGTGCCTTTCATGGCGCCGAATTTATCGCAGGCCGCCGGCACTAGGGCGAGCACTGCTACTGCGGCGGCACTCATCAGACGTCGTACAAACATTGCGATCTCCGGTTGCGTAAATCCATGCACCGAGCGAGACGCATCCACATTCCGCATTCGAAGGCGAAACGCAAATGATCCCTGCCAACTGGCGTCTGCCTCTTAGAAGAAGAAGACAACTTTTTCGTAGATGAATTCCCAAAGACCATAGAAGAGCGAATAACCCATGGCGTGGTTTTGACCGCGAATCTTGGCGTGAACCTCGACTCCGGTCACGAGCAACTCCGGCGGCACCCGTAATTCCTCGGGGATCGCCGGATCATCAAGGCTTACATAGACGACGACCACAGGGTTGGTCTCGTTGTGGTCATCCTTATTGGGCACGGCCTCGCCGGAGATTTGCGACTTATACAAGACGCCTTTGTAAACCTCCGTGGGCTTCGAGGTCACGAGAATATCAACCAATAGCTTTGGGTCGCCGGCTTCATGGACGTCGAACGCACGTAGCATCTGGTTGACATGCTTTTGCGGGACCTTCAGTTCCAATTCCCAGCGGCCCGATTTGTCGCCCAAGCGAATCAATGGCTCGGTCGGACGAACGAAGCGATTCAGGTGATTTTCCCGGAAGTCGGCGTCGAGCACGGTCCAAACCGGCTGGCGGCCACTCGCCTGAGTGCTCGCGAACCGTGGGGCCTGCAAGTAGAAGTAGCCAGGCCGACCGGGGGCGCAGTTAAATGCTTTGAGCATTTCATCGCGCTCAGTCGTCTTGCCGCGGAGCGTGGCTGCGTATTTCTCTTTCTCGCTGACCAATTGGCTGACCTTGCTAGGTTCTTTTGCCAAATTGATCTGAGTCTGCACGTTGCGGACCATGTTGTCCGCGCCCTTGATCTCTTCGCTTAACGTGATCAGCTTGTTTTCGAGTGTGGGATCGTAAAGTTCCGCGAGCTGATGCCCCGCATCGAATTGTGCGTTCGGTTCGATTAAGAACTTCTTGACCTCGCCTTCGTGCGGCGCGTAAACCCGTTGCCGTTCCCGCGGCAACAACTGGCCATTCGCATCCAACTTCAATGGATAAGGCACTAAAACCATGGCCACGGCCAACACCACCACAGCGGCGGCAATGCCTCCCATGATGGCCTTGGTTTTGCCACCGAGCCCGTGTTGCAGCTTGGCGACGGGCAACCAGAGCCATTTCAGAGGTACACGGTCGAGTTCGACGGCGTTGTAAAGCGCGCTCGTCGCGTGCCGAGCCACGACTTCCATGCGTGCAATTAACGGCTCAGTAGCGGCCGGCGGTTCGAAGCTCTCCATCAAGAGGGCCGACCGCGGCAGACCCGGCAGGTCCTTCTGCCGCTCGTCTTGGAGCGGCATCAAGACCAGGAATTTGCTGTTGCTCTCAGCGAGGTATTCATCCAGCGCGTCGAGCACGTCCGGCGGAAGACTGTCGTCTTTTGTTCCGGTGAAAACGAGCCGCTCGCCCCACTTCAGCACTTTGTCGCACAACCGACGCATCAACTGAATTAAGTTCGATCGCTTTTCGACGACGTCCGAACCGCTAACCGCTTCGATCTTGGCCTTGCGATCGCGGACGGCAGCCACACTCAACCGGTCGCAGCCGATGAGACGGCGGCCTTCGTTGACGATGTGATAGGAGACGCGGGTGACATCAAGCGTGGCGTGAATTTCGCGGGTGAACGCCTCGACCTGGGCCCAAAGTTGCTCTTGGCCGACAAGCTTGCGACCGGTCTGATTTCGAAGATAGCTGGCGGCATAACCCGCCATTTGGACGAGGTAGTTATGGAAGGTCCGCTGGATGCGCGGATCAAACCGTGGCTCGGTCCAAAGCTCCAACAGACCAGCGCATTCTTTTTCGAGTTGGACCGGGACCAGTAGGCAGAAAAACTCGGTTGGATTGCCAGCAGGAAGATTTTCGACAATTCCGGAGGAGCCGAATGGCTCCAGCATCATCGGTTTTGCGTGCTGAAATGCCTGGCGGAGCAATTCATTATGGCTCTGGCGGCCGCCCTTGTGACGATCCAGGCCAACGTTGTCGATATTGATCTGGCATTGAAGCTGAAGGAATCCTTGCGGCGTCCGGAGCCAAACCGCCCCTGCGGGGCCATCGATTCCGCCGATAACCTTGTTGAGAAAGTCTTGGAAAAACTCGGAAGGAGCGACATCAGAACCCGCTAGCCGAGCCACTTCCTCGAAGGCCTCGTCGATCTTGCGCGACGCGGACTTCATTTGTTCGGGCGTTAGCGTTCCGCCCGGAGGGGGGGTAGGACTCACCGGTCATCCTCGTAATGGGTCAAATTTGGCCGAAGTGCTCGGGGCAGCAGTGCTTAGAGTATGCCCCTCCACGCCCGGCCGCAAGGCTAGCGACTAACTCATCATACCCAGCAAAGCAAGCGTTACACCCCAAACTCAGCCTAAAATCGTTCGCGACCCGCGAGGCCGTCCGCAAAGCCGATAGACGCGCCCCGGTTTTACGCGGCCCGAATGCAGGCCTGCTGTTCTGCGCGAAGAATACGGGCCATCAACTCACCGGCATCCTCTTCCCCGTGCGGTAAATCCCAGGCGAAAGCCTCCGCCCCAGCCAATTGAGTCGCCGCCCCGGTCAGATGATCGTGGCACCAGAGGCGCACGAAGCGGCCAATGGCCCGGCCCCGCCGGCACACGGCATTGAGCCGACTACGGCGAGTTCGCTCCGCCAGGCTCGAAGCGGCTAGGTTTTCCGCGCGCTCGACCAGCCAATCGATGAGGAGCCGAGCTTCCTCATCCCCGAGGCCGCGAGTCAGCGATTCATCATCCAAGATCGGACGGAGAAATTTTCGGTCGAGCATCCATGCCCCCAAATCCACAAGGCATCCGCGGGTGTTTTCCCCCGAAATCAAGCGCGAATATCCATTCGTCGGATGGCGAGGCGTATAACCAGTGCCCATATATCGAGCAACTGCAAAAAGCGAAAAACCTCGGTCCAAGACGCAAGTCCACAGCCTTTCACGTGAAATCAAGAACCATTTTGCCGGCGCTGAATAACTTGAACCCTGAATTGTCCGTCTCCCATTTGGCTTTTGGTGCGTAAGTGTTATTGAGTTCCCGGTTCAGGATTCCTGTTTGAGGTCTCTTTGTGATTCCTTTTCTTTCCTGGCTTGCGGCGAAACTCGTTTATCGCATTCGCATTCGTGGCCGAGAACATTTGCCTCACTCGGGCGGCGCACTCATTGTCTGCAATCACGTCAGTTACATCGACGGGATTCTCCTCTTTGCGGGTGCGCTTCGTCAGGTGCGTTTTGTCGTTGAAGACGAATTCGTGAACACGGGATTTGTCGGCTGGTTTTTACGTAGGATCGGCACGATTCCGATGCCGCGTGGCGGCCCGAAAAAGGTAAAGACAGCGCTCGACAATATCACTGCCCTGCTCGAACAAGGCTATCTAATTGCCATTTTTCCGGAAGGCTATCCGACGCGATCGGGTGTGATGTTGCCGTTCCGCCGAGGTTTTGAACGCGTCGCAAAAAAAGCCGGCGTGCCAATCATTCCCGCGTGCATCGACCGCATGTGGGGAAGCATCTGGAGCTACTCCGGTGGCAAGCTGTATTGGAAATGGACCACCCGCCCGTCGGATCCGGTCCGCGTTGCCTTTGGGCCGCCGCTGGCCTCGACGGTGGGCGCCTACGAAGCCCGCGTCGCTGTGCAAACTTTGCTCGCGCGATGTGCGGCCGAACGAGCGCAGTCGATTCGCCCGATCCATCTGCAGTTTCTCCGCCGAACGGCGCGACATCCATTTTCGCCCTGCCTGATTGACCCGACCAATCCAAAGCAAGCGTTGACCTACGGCAAAGCGCTCGCAGGCGCACTCTGCCTCGCTCGCGTCTTGAGACCGACACTGCGCGAGGACAACATGGTCGGTGTCTGGCTTCCCTCGAGCACCGGCGGTGCTCTCGCCAATCTCGCGATCAGTTTGCTTGGCAAGACGGCCGTGAATCTGAATTACACCGCTGGTCCAAGCACGGTTCAATCGGCGATCAGTCAGTGCAAGATTCGCCACATTTTGACTTCAAAGCGATTCTTGGCGAAAGTGCCGTGCGAGTCAGGGCCCGAGATCGCACAAGTGACGGTTGAAGATATTCTGCCCATGATTGGCCGCTGGGCTAAACTCGCGACTTTTCTGCAGGTGGTTCTGTTGCCGGGCTGGCTGCTAGAAGTACTGTTTGGTCTGCGCAAGCATCGAGCCACCGATCTGGCCACCGTGATTTTTTCCAGCGGCTCGACCGGCGAACCGAAGGGCGTCATGCTCACGCATGGCAATATCGCCGGCAATGCGGACGCTTTCGGCGAGCACATCAACATTCAAACGTCGGATCGCATGGTCGGCATCCTACCGTTCTTCCATAGCTTCGGATACACAGTCACGCTCTGGGGCCCCTTGGTCCATGGCGCGTCGGCTTTCTACTTGCCCGATCCACGCGCCGCCAAGGAAGTGGGCGAAGCGTGCCGCAAGAACAGCGGCACGATCATGGCCAGCACAGCCACCTTTCTCCGCTTCTACATCCGCCGGTGTGAGCCGGAAGATTTCAAGTCACTGCGTCTCGCCGTCTGCGGCGCGGAAAAGCTACCGGTCAGTCTCGCTGACGAATTCGGCGCGAAATTTGGCATCCGACCGTTTGAAGGCTACGGCTGCACCGAGTTGTCGCCGGTGGTGAGTGCGAACATGGCCGATGTAGAGGTGGCTGGCTTGAAACAGATCCGGAATAAGGACGGCACCATTGGCCATCCATTGCCCGGGGTCGCCTGCAAGGTCGTGCATCCCGAGTCCGGCGAGCCGCTAACGGAAGATACCGACGGACTATTGTTGGTCACCGGCCCCAACGTGATGCGCGGCTATTTGGGGAGGGAAAAACAAACGGCCGAAGTGTTGCGCGATGGCTGGTATGTCACCGGCGATATTGGGAGAATCGACCGTGATGGATTCATCACGTTGACGGGTCGGCAGTCCCGCTTTGCGAAAATCGCGGGAGAGATGGTCCCTCTCGAACGGCTCGAGGAAGAAATCCATGCCGCGATGGGTACGGCTGATCGCTTCGTCGCGGTGACGGCGATACCTGATCCAAAGCGCGGCGAACGCCTCGTCGTCCTCAATGTCACTTTGCCCGAGGGTTGGAGCGTCGAACGGATCGTTAAAGCCCTTGGAGAACGCGGGCTGCCGAATCTCTGGGTGCCCGGCCCTCGCGATTTCTTCGCGGTGGAATCGATGCCGATACTTGGCACCGGTAAGCTCGATTTGCAGAAATTGATTCAGGTCGCCGCTGAGCTGGCGAAGTAATGCTCGCCAATTGCCGCGTCGTGCTCGTGCGAACCGAAGTGGCCGGGAATATTGGTGCCACGGCCCGGGTCATGCGCAATTTTGGTTTGAATGATCTTGTGCTGGTCGCGCCAGTCGCCGACCCGAGCAGCCATGAAGCCAAGCAGCGGTCCACGCACGGCGAGCCCATCCTGAATTCGGCGAGAAAGTTTGCCACACTCGTGGAGGCGGTGGGTGATTGCCGCTTAGTGGTTGGCACTTCCGCTCGTTCGGGCGGCTTGATCCGTGGTGGGATGACCGCCACGCCCGAGCAAGTGATTCCGCACATGCTGCGGCATATCTCCGAACGTCCGGTCACATTGGTGTTCGGTCCGGAACGCAATGGGCTGACGAATGACGAAATTACCAAGTGCGATCACTTGATCGAAATTCCGGCGAATCCTGAATACCCAGCTCTGAATCTCTCGCATGCTGTGGCGATATGCCTGTATGAACTGTGCCGCCAAGCCATGTCTTGGAGTTCGCCGAAAGTTCCAGACCCTGTGGCGAGTCACGATGAGCGCGAGCGGATGTATGCGCATCTGCGTTCGGGGTTAGAGGCGATCCATTTTCTCTACGACGAAAAAGCCGACGCTCTCATGCACGCGGTCCGAGCCCTGCTCAATCGCACTGAGCCGAACCTCGCCGATCTGAAATTGCTGCACGGCCTCGCCCGTCAGTTGGAATGGGTTGCGAAGAATCGATCTGCTACTTTACCGCCGGAATAATCGCCCACATCGAGACTTGGCTGTCGGCTGCCGCGGTCGGCGGATGTTCCTTGGGATCGGCGGCCAGACGGCGTCGAATCTCCGCACGATAACTCGGCACTCCTAGCGCGAATAAACCCCCCGCCAGGCAACAGGCCGCCCCGGATGCTTGCAGTGCGGCGGGTATACCGAAGAACTCTGCCGCGCCGGGGATGAGCAAATTGCCGATTGGCGCCATGCCAATGAAGGCAATCGTGTAATAGCTGAGCACCCGCCCACGCATGCCGGGTTCAGCGATCGTTTGCAAGAGCATGTTGGCCGAATTTAGGATGAGCAAGAAACCAAATCCCACCACGACTAACAGCGTGCTCGCGATGTATAGATTGTGTGTCCACGCCACAGCCGCGAGAGAAATGCCGGCGATCATTGGCGACACCGCGATTCGGCGCGTGATCCCGCGCATTCCCCGCGCAATAATAAATATGCCTGCGATCAGTGCTCCGACGCCTGGCGCTGTCATCAGCAGCGCGTATTCACTGGCAGTCCCCCCAAAAACGGTGTGCGTGTAGCGCGGCAACAGCAGGCCATACGGCAGTCCAAACAAACTCACGGCCGCGACGACGCCCAGCACCGCGCGAATCGGCCCCGGTCCGCGCACATAGGACCATCCTTCGCGCAAGCCCACCCAAACCGGTGGCGCAACCAGGGGTCGCTTGCGCTTCGGAATCCGCATGGCCGCCAAACAGACAATGACGGCGACAAAACTCAACCCGTTCACAAGAAAGCCGCCGGCTTCGCCAACGACCACGATCAAGCTCGCCGCCAATGAAGGACCGATGAGCCGTGCTCCGTTAACAATGGAGGAGTTGATCGCCAACGCATTGGCCAGGTCTTCACGGTCGCTGAGCATATCGCCGATAAACGTTTGCCGGGCCGGCATGTCGAATGCATTAATTGCGCTGAGCAGCAGATTGAAGACGATGAACTCCCAAATGCGGACGTGCCCGAATGCCACGAGGGCCGCGAGTCCAAACGCCTGCACCATTGCCAATGCCTGTGTCGTAATCACCAGATGCTTGCGATTGAATCGATCGGTCAAGACACCGGCGAATGGCGGTAACAGTAACGCCGGCAATTGAGCGAGCGAGCCGACCACACCTTGCATCGCCGCGGAGCCGGTAAGCCGATCGACCAGCCAGCCCATCGTCGTGCTTTGCGTCCAGGTACCAATGAGCGAGAGTGATTGGCCGACAAAATAGAGACGGAAATTGCGGTGCCGCAATGAGCGAAACAATGTGCGGGCGGACAATGCCATGATGAATGCTAAGCTCGGCCGTCGACGAGTGCCGCCGAGAGAACATCATGCACTCGATCCACCAGGATCACCTCCGTGTCACCGCGAATCTCCTGCGGCAGGTCGCGAAGGTCCTTGGCATTGGCCTTGGGCAGAATCACTCGGTGAATGCCTGCACGTCGCGCGCCGAGGATTTTCTCTTTCACACCGCCGATCGGCAGCACCAAACCGGTCAATGTAATCTCGCCGGTCATGGCTGTGTCGGTGCGAGTCGGTTCATTCTTGTACAACGAGGCCAGCGCGGTCACCAGCGCCACACCGGCCGACGGACCGTCCTTCGGTACCGCACCGGCCGGGACGTGGATATGCAAGCCGTACTGTTTGAATTTGGACTGATCGATCCCGAGTTCCTGTGCATGGGATTCGACGTAACTTTGCGCGGCGCGGGCGGACTCCTGCATCACGTTGCCGAGTTGTCCGGTGATTCGCAACTCATGCGATTCGGGCAACAGGCTCGCCTCAATATAAAGCACTTCGCCGCCCGCTTCCGTCCAGGCCATGCCGGCCGCGACGCCGGGAGGCAGGTCCCTCCGCGCATCTTCCGGCATGAAGTAGTCCGGCCCGAGCATATCGGTCATCAGTGCGGGAGTGAGCTCGATACGCTGTGATTCACCGCGTGCAATCTTGAGGGCGAGCTTTCGCATCACCTGAGCGATTGTTCGTTCCAGTTGCCGGCAGCCGGCCTCGCGGGTGTAGCCCCGAATCAGCAACCTCAACGTGTCATCGGGAATCTGTACTTGTTCCACGGTCAGACCCGCTTCTGCGAGCTGACGCGGAATCAAATAGCGCTTGGCGATCTGCACCTTTTCGTCCTCGGTGTAACCCGAAAGGCGCAAGATCTCCAGTCGATCCAAAAGTGGCCGTGGTAACGTGTCGAGAGTATTCGCCGTGCCGACGAAAAAGACCTTGGACAAATCGAATGACAGGTCCAGGTAGTTGTCGCGGAAGGAGTGATTTTGCGCCGGATCGAGAATTTCTAAAAGTGCCGCGGCCGGGTCGCCACGAAAGTCGCGGCCCAGCTTGTCCACCTCATCGAGCATGATCATGGGGTTGTTCACACCCGCCCGGCGAATAGCTTGGATGATCCGGCCCGGCATTGCACCAATATAAGTCCGGCGATGGCCGCGCAACTCGGACTCATCGTGCATGCCACCCAAGCTGAGCCGTTCAAATTTACGCCCAAGACTTCTAGCGATGCTCTGGCCGAGCGATGTCTTGCCGACACCCGGCGGACCAACGAAGCACAGGATCGGCGCCTTCGCTTTGGGATTCAGCTTTAGCACCGCGAGGTGTTCCAAAATGCGTTCTTTAATGTCTTCGAGCCCGTAATGATCTTCATCCAAGATTGCCCGCGTGCGATCGAGGTCGATGACATCGACGGATGAAGCGTTCCAAGGCAGCTCTGCAATCAGTTCCAAATAAGTGCGCGTCACCTGATAATCAGGTGCCTGCGGATTGAGCCGTTCCAACCGAGTCAGTTCGCGATCGGCTTCCTTGCGCACCTCGTCGGGCAAATTGGCCTTCGCTAATTGTTCACGCAGTGAGTCGGCCTCGGCGGTCTCGGCCCCCTTCTCTCCCAGTTCGTCCTGGATCGCCCGCATTTGCTGGCGGAGTACATACTGCCGCTGTTCCCGCGACATCTCCGATTGCGCTTGCGTGGTTATCTTTTGCCGGAGTTCGAGAACTTGGACCTCGTGCGCCAAATAACCATGGATGAGAGCCAGAGCCTCCATCTGCGACTTGGCTTCGAGCAACGACTGCTCCTTTTCGATATCCAGGCTCAACATGGAGCCGAGCATGAAGCATAGTCGCAGCGGATCAGGCGCATTGGCGAGCATTTGCTGAACGCCGCTGGGGCCTTGGGGTGGTTGCGCGAGCTCAATCACGCGGCCCGCTACTTCGAGCACTGCGCGCTGCATTGCCTCGACTTCGGTGTTCGTATCTTCGGGCAGCGGGATCGGCTCGACGCGGACCTTCAGATATGGCTCGGTCTGCTCAAACGACAACAAGCGAACGCGCTCATATCCCTGAACCAGAATCTCAAGCATTTCATCCGTGCGGTTCATCCGCTTTATGACAGCGCGCGTGCCCACCATGTACAGAGCTTCGGGCGACAGGCGATCGTCTTCCGGATTTCGTTGCGCGACAACGACGATAGATTTGTCTTCGCTTGTCAAAGCGGCTTGTACCGCGGCGACAGAATTCTCGCGGCCCACTGAGAGCGGCAAAAACAAATGCGGGAACAAGACAGTGTTTTTGAGAGGCAGGACTGGCAACGCCGCCTGCGCGGGAAGAGGTTCGACCGCCGGGGTCACTCTCCAGCCTCCCGGTGGATGGCAATCAACAACATTCCGTCAATTATCGATGTCTCGATCGAAACGTGTTGTAAGTCGGCAGGCAATTCAATGCTGCGCTCGAATCGATCGTATGTGATTTCCATATGCAGTTGCTGGCATCCCTCGGCTAAACAGCGATCCCGCCGCCGACCGCGCACGACAATGGAGCGGCCTCGCACTGAAATGTTGAGATCTTCCGCTCGCACGCCGGCCAGTTCCATTTTGACGAGCCACCCGGACGGTGTGCGATAAATATCGGTGGCTGGGGACCAGTCGGCGCGGGCGCTTTCCCCGTGCAGGAAGAGCGAAACGAATCGCCGCACATCGACCGCCATGTCACACGTCCAATTCTTCCGCCACGGCCAGCGCCGAGGAGTCCATAATAAATCGATACCGACTCGACGCCTCTTTGCCCAACAACTCGATAAATGTCTTATCGGCCTCAAGAATAGAATCGATCTGAACCTGAAGAAGAGTCCGCGTCTTGGGCTCCAGCGTCGTGGCTTTCAGATCGGCCGCGTCCATTTCGCCCAAACCCTTGAACCGCGTTACTTCGATCTTCGCGTTGGCTCGAAGGCTGGCCATAATCTCTTCTTTATGGGCATCGTCGCGGGCCCAATACCGCTCACGACCAACATCAATACGATACAGCGGCGGCTGGGCGATGTATACATGGCCCTTCCGCAGCAAGTCGGTCATGTGCCGGAAGAAAAACGTCAAAAGCAATGTCGTGATGTGATAGCCGTCCGCATCCGCATCCATGAGCAAAATAACTTTGCCATAGCGCAAGCCGCCGATGTTGAATTTGTCTCCCGCCCCAGTGCCGATCGCGGAGACCAAGTCGTTGAGTTCCGTGTTTTGCATCACTTTGCCGAAGGCGAGTCCCTCGGCATTCAAAATCTTTCCACGCAGGGGAAGCACTGCCTGAAACAAGTTGTGCCGGCCCTGCTTCGCGGAGCCTCCCGCCGAGTCGCCTTCGACGATAAATAATTCGGACTTGCCTGGGTCCGTCGATTTGCAATCCGCGAGTTTGCCGGGGAGGTTCAATCGCCGCGATGACGCCGTTTTGCGCTTTACTTCGCTGATCGCTTCGCGCGAAGCGAGTCGAGCGCGCGCCGCCAACACGATTCGGCCGACGATCTGATCAGCCGCCGTCATGTTGCTGTTAAGCCAGGCCTCGAGGGCCGGACGAATGAAGCTCTCAACCGTGCCGAGCAGTTCCGGATTGTTTAAACGCTCTTTGGTCTGCCCCTGGAACATCGGTTCTTTGACGAAAATCGAAAGGATGCCGACCACGCCTTCGCGGATGTCCTCGGCCGTGATCTCGAGGCCTTTGACGGCCTTGACCTCATGGGTGCCGATGTAATTGCGAACGGCTCGGGCCACAGCCGTCTTGAACCCGGTCTCGTGGGTGCCGCCCGCCGACGTGCGAATTCCATTCACGTATGAGCGGAAGCTTTCTTCCGTGCTCTCCGTCCACTGGAGGGCCGCTTCGATCTTTTCGCCGTTGGCGCGGACGATGTGAAACGCGCTGGGCGTCACAACGGGTTTCTGACCGTCCGCCACTAACTTCGTCAAGAACTCTGGGATGCCGCCCGGATGCGACAATTCGACCGTCTCGCCGGTGGCTTCGTTCTTGAAAGTAATGGCCAATCCACTGTGGATATACGCCATGTCCTCGAGATGGGACTTGATCAGGTCGGGATCGAAACGCGTTGTCTTGAAAATGGTCTCGTCAGGTTCAAAACGGATGATCGTTCCGTGGCCGCGGAACGCGCCAACTTTTTTGACCGGCTCGACCGGCTTCCCCTTTTTGTACGTCTGTGTCCATTCATAACCGTCGCGACGAATGGTCGCTGTCAACTTGCGCGAGAGTGCATTGACCACCGACGAGCCGACGCCGTGCAAGCCGCCCGAGTGAATGTAGTTTCCGCCTTCGCCGAACTTGGCGCCCGAATGCAGCGTGGTGAGAATCAGTTCCAGGGCCGAGCGTTTATGCTTCGGGTGCATGTCCACGGGAATGCCACGGCCATTGTCTTGCACCGTGATAGCGTCGCCGGACTTGTGCAATGTGACAATGATCGCGTTGGCGTAATCGTTGATGAATTCATCAACGCCGTTATCGACAATTTCCCAGACGAGATGGTGCAAACCCTTGGCATCGACACTGCCGATGTACATCGAAGGGCGCTTGCGCACCGGTTCGAGTCCTTCGAGTACGGTGATATCGGCAGCAGTGTAGCGTAAAGCGGCAGTAGACATTTCTGGCTCAAATCTCCTGCTTAACTACGCATGCCCATTTCGATCAGGCCGGCTCTTGGCATCTTTCGCTTCGACCTTCTCCCAATCCACAAGCTCAATCGGTTGCGGCAACGCTCGCACCAGGCTCGCTCGCTTGACCACTTCATAACCTTTGCCGCCGCGGTGGGTCGGTGAATATGCCCCGCGACGCAATTCAATCGTTCGACCACCTGTCGTTTCCATGATCAAAGCATCATGGCGAGAACCGATCAAAGCCCCGCCGAGACATCGGTCGTCGCCGAGCAGCTTGATCCCCATCACGCCCTTGCCCGCTCCTGACAGAACTGGCACCTCGTTGATCGGAAAGTGGATCACGTGACCGGATTCCGCCGCGAGGAACATCGTCATCTCGTCATGAACCACTTGGGCCATGACCACGCGGTCGCCCTCGCTGAGCTTGGCGTAGCGCCGGCCGAGTTTCGTGGACTCCACGCGAAACGGCGCGAAGGGCGTCCTCAACGTCATGCCGTGCGCCGTGGCGGCGAGAATGTAAGGCCCAGCCGGGTCACCGCGGGCACCTTTGGTTTCTTCGGGGGTAAATCGGGGGTCGCTCGTGATGGCGTTAAGAACTTTCACCTGGTCATCGAGCTTAAAGAATTTCGTGATCGGCTCGCCATAACCGGAACTTGCCGGGATTTCGTTCACGCGCATGGTGTAGGCGGTGCCATCGTCGGTCAGGAATGCCACATGATCCAATGTGCTGGCGGGCACTACGGCCAGCACCATGTCCCCTTCCCGCACCCGGGTGCTCTCCACGGATGCAAGGCGGCCCACCCGCTTGATCCAGCCATCGCGCGTGAGCACGACATTCGTGTTCTCCCGAACGATATACGCCTCTTCATCAAACTCCAGCACGTCCTCATCCGACGCCATCCGGCTGCGCCGACGATCGCCGAACGCTTCAGCGAGCTCGTTCAGCTCTCCTTTGACGACGGACCAAAGTTTGGACTTTGATTTCAGAATGCCCTCGATCCGCTCCGCTTCCTTCTTCTTTTCACGCAGCTCTTCGAGAATCTTCTTGATCTCCATATGCGCAATGCGATAGAGCTGAGCTTCCAGGATTGCATTGACTTGAAGCTCATCCAGCTTGAACCGCTTCATCAACTTCACGGCCGCGTCGGCCTTGCCTTCGCTTTCGCGGATGATGCGAATGGCTTCGTCCAGCGCGTTGAAAACAATTCGGAAGCCTTCAAGGATGTGGATGCGTTTCCGAAGCTGCTCCAGCTCGAATTCAAATCGCCGCCGAATCGTAGTGAAACGGAAGTTGAGGAAGTGCTGCAGGATGTCTTTCAGACCAAGTCGCTCGGGCCGCACAGTGCCGTCCGCCCCTGGAATGAGGCAGGTCATGTTAAAGGCAAAGCTCTGCTGCATCGCGGTGTGGCGATACAGGTATGACATGACGAGCTCTGCATCCGAATCGGGCTTGATCTCCAGCACGATTCGCATGCCGTCTTTTGCGTTTGACTCGTTCGAGACTCCGAGCAGGTGCGGCAATTTGCGGTCGGCAATGATGGTGCCAATATCCTGTTCAAGCGTCCCTTGATTCACCCCGTAGGGAATCGACGTAATGACAATTTGCTCGCGCTTCGACGTGGACTCGACGCGCCACTCACCCTGAACTTTGATGCTGCCGGATCCTTCCTCATAGATCTTTCGTAGCGTGCTTCGGTCCGCAAGTATCTTTCCACCGAGCGGGAAGTCCGGCCCTTTCACGCGGTCCAGCAGTTGCGCGGTCGTGGCGTCTGGGTTCTCAACGAGATGCACTGCGGCCCGGCAGACTTCCCCCAGGTTGTGTGGCGGAATGTTCGTCGCCATACCGACGGCGATGCCATCGCAACCATTAACAAGAACGTTGGGGTATTGGGCCGGCAGCACGACCGGCTCATCGCGGCTATTGTCGTAGGTCCGCCGCATGTCCACGGTTTTTTGGTGCAGTTCTGCAAGCAATCGTTTCGCTATGGCCGTGAGCTTGGCTTCCGTGTAGCGACGGGCGGCGGGCGCGTCGCCTTCAACGGAGCCGAAGTTGCCCTGCCCGTGCACGAGCGTCGCCCGCATGACCCAAGACTGTGCCATGCGGACCAACGCCAAATATGCGGCGTCGTCGCCGTGCGGGTGATATTTGCCGGTGACGTCGCCGATGATGCGAGCGCATTTGACCGCTTTGTTCTCGAAGTCGAGCCGCAAATCGTTGTACATCGTGTACAAGATCCGCCGCTGGACTGGCTTCAATCCATCCCGCACGTCAGGCAGTGCCCGGGATTGAATGACAGACAAGGCGTAATGCAGATAGCGGTGCCGAGTCTCTTCGACGATTGATACGGGCTGGATATTCTCCGCCATGAATGCAATTCCAATTCCATTGACTTGAAACGTCGATTTTACGAATCGGCGTAGTTTGGACCAAAGTCAGTTATTTGGCGGCTCAACAGTACGTCCGGGCCATGAACGGGTCTAGCCAAATCCATCTTTTTCGAGTTTCTTTTCGGATTTTGGTTGAGTTCCAGTGCGCGCCCAAATAGACTGCCACACGATCTCGTCTTGCTAGACGCAGCAACCACACCCGCCTTGGCGCAAGGTTTACGCGCCAAAACGGGATGGCTCCGTCACAACACCCCAATCTGTCTGGAGGAACACCATGAATGAGCGTCGATTACCGATGAGTTGGCGAAACAAGCTCAATTTGCAACGCCTCGACGAGCGAATCACGCCGACGGCGACGACCGCGAAACACGATATCGGCGTCCCCTCGGATCGCGTCGCATCGTTTGTTGTCAATGGCGGCGCAAGTCAGCGCTCCAAGATTTACGAAGTCGATATTAACTTCAATCAGCAAGTAGCCTTGCCGGCAGACCCATCGGACGCCATTCACATCGTAAAGCGTGTCGGCGATAACAAGTACAAAGACGTCAAGCTGGCACCGACAACGGTAACTCAAGGCGAAAACGGCAACACGATTGTGCGTTATGTGGGCCCCTCATCGAGCGACGCCATCATCATCGACGGCGATTACAAAATCGTGATGACGGCGCGCAGCCTCGTGGGAGGGGCCACGTCCGCTCCCAATGAGCTGTTGGGCGAATTCTGGTCACTCAGCGGCGACGGGAACGGCGATGGAGTGGTTAACCAGCTTGACTATAACATTTTCTTGAATGCACTTGGTACTACTCCGTCAGTACCAGGTTACGCCGATTTCTTCGACTTCGACAATAACGGCGCTATCGACCAAGTGGATTACCAGTATTTCTTGCAACAACTTGGGAACTCGATTTAGAAACACAACCGCCCTCAACGAACTGTTGAGGGCGGTTTCGTTTTTTAACGTGATCAACTCTTTATCGCTGAGTTACGACCCAGGGCGGCGGGTAGGCCTTCAGAATCTCGGCCATGACCTGATCGTAATTGCCCGGGACCGGTTCAAATTGCTGGATCTTCATAAGTCCCATTAGCTGCGAGCCGTATAGGCTCTTGTGGGCCGTCGCCATGCCGTCTTGGAACCGTTGCAATTCCAAGGGCGTGAGGCCACCCGTCTTGTAGGCGATCACGCTGGCGGGAAAGGCCTCGGACGTTTGCACGATCTTGAGCTTGGCATAGCGACCCGGCTTGCGGCGCTCATAAGTTTGCAGGCTCGCCATATCTGTGACCGCAGCACATGACACGCCATCGACGACATCGTCCAATGCGTCTTCCACGGTCTTCGGGGTCGGTATCTCCGCGAAATGTTCTTCCATGCGCCGGCCACAGCGGCGGCACTGCCGGGAGATGTAAAGCCGGCTATGTTCTCGGGTACTGGTCGGAATGGCGACCGTTTTGCCTTGCAATTGTTCGACACTATTGCACTGGCAGTCCTTGGCCACCACGACGACGGCTTTCAAGCTACCGGGGTTCACGGCGGCGAGCATGAGCGGCTGCAAGTCCGGCTCTTTGAGCTTCATCCAGGCAAACTCAAAACCGTGGAATGCCCCAAGCTGGAGCTCGCCATTCATCACCTTCTGGCGCATGTCGTCTGGTGAATCGACTTGTGTCAGCTCACCCTTCATGCCGGTCTGCGATTCAACCAAGCCTGAAAAGGTTCCCGAAAGCGCACTGAAGACGCCCGGTTTCACGTCTCGGAACATGCTCTTGAGCATGCCGATCTTGACCAACGGACGGGTGCCTTGGCCTTCGGCCACGCTAACCGTGCAGAGAGAAACCCCTGCTATAAGAAGCAGGAGTTTGGCAAAGAATCGGTTCATGTTCACAGCGCCTTGAGTGAGTCGGGCGGGGTGTGGCGATCATGGTTTCGGGGCGTCGGACAGACAGGCGTTGAAGCCGCCGGCGGTGATGCGCTCGAGACCGGCGAGCGCGAGCACTTGCTGGAACGCGGCTTCGTAGTAAGCGGCAGTAGCCTGGCCCGAGAGAATATCAGTCGAGAGAATCTCGCCTTCCTTGATGCGAGCGCCCTGATTGGCGTCTTCGCGCGTCTGCCGGGCCAATCGGCGAGCGGTCGTGGCGGCCCCGCGGGATGACCCCACCTTCTCGTGCGCCTCAAGCCATTTCAGGTAACCGTCTTCAGCTTCCAGCGAAATGAGCTCGCGCGTCTTGGCGACGACTGCGTCGGCGCGATCACTGTAGGCCTCTGCCAAACGCATGCGGGTATCGCGCTTGCCGGCTAGCATCACAGGCATTTCCGGCCCGATGGCACCCGGCCGATACTCCCCGTTGCGGATGCCTGGCGGGACTGATTGAGCGTGGATGTCGGTTGCCGCTGCGAACGTGTGAGCCGTTGGCCGCAAGAAATGCCGGCCTTGGGCATCGATCTCGAGGCGGAAGACTTGTGACGCGAGGAGCACTTGGACCAACTCACCGCGACGACCCAACGCCAAGTTAACGATGTCGCACTTTTCGGGAATGATTTCCGGCTCGGGCAATCGAACGTCGGCGAGTTGGAAGGACGAGCACTCCAAACTGATGCCCATGGCTTCCCGCAACGCGGCGGTGGCACGCTCAGAGCCGTGTTCGGCATCAACGCGCTTGGCTTTGGCCAGGCCCAGATAGATATCCAAACGATCGAGCGTGCCTTGATTGATGTCGCGATCAGAGCCGGCTTTGATGATTCGGCTCACCAGATCACGGTAGAAATTCAGGTTGTCCACAACTTCAGTGGTAACGTCCTGCTGCATCCGGGCGTAAATGGCCGTAAAGTAAGTTCGAGTGACGGCGTAGGTCGTCTCGCACTCGGTTTGCATCAGCAGGGCATTGGCGGCGCTCACGCCGCGGAGCGACTGTTGCTTGCGAATCTTCAGATCGCGCACGAGCAGCCCGGCGAATGGCGAGGTGTTCGCCAATGAGTCGCGATTGATCTGCTTCGCATGGAGGCTCGCGCGAGCTGCATCAAGAGCGGGCTGCTTCTCAAACGCAATGCGGATGCAATCGCAAAGCGCGTAAACTGGAGTGGTGTCCGGAGCGACCGCGGGGGCATTGCCACCGGCGGGCGGAGCGGGCAGATGTTCCGCAGGTGCTTGGGCGGACAAGTACGCCGTGCCGCCCAATGACGCGGCCACTGAGCAGGCCCAGAGCCAACGACTGCCAAAACGACGATTCAAGTTGTAACTTTGAAGTGACATGGGCATCCTCATTCAGCGAATCGCAATCCCTGATCCAGCCGGAACCTCGGCCGTAGGAGATTTCGACAGCAGGCGTCGAATCGCTCTACGAATGCCGGAAAGTGATATGAGATTCCCAAGTGAAATGTCCGGCTTCATCCGACGAGACGGGTTGTAACGGCGGGCCACGATGTTTGAGACGATGGAATTCCTGACTCCGGCGGTGGTTCGGGCGTTACGGCTGGCGCAACGGATTGCTGCAACGGAACGTGCTACCGCCGTAGCGCCCCGACATTTGGCGACCGCACTGCTTGGCGGGGAACCAGAAGGTCTCGCCGCAACCTCCGCCGCACGCAACGGTTATCAGTCCGACGCAGTTCTAATGCAGGTGGAACCACTCGACGCCAATATCACACCAATCGACGTCCTAAGCCGTGACGTGTTGGCCGCTCTACGCGACGCCAGGCAGATCGCGAGCGAGGTGACCGGGGAAATCTTGCTGTGCGTGCTGATGGATAAAGAGCTGGAATTGCTGGATTTACTTAAGTCCGGCGGACTTGATGTCGCGGCATTTCGCAAGGCAGTATTCAGCACCAATCTCGAACCAATCACCGTGATTGAGCCGCTGCACATTTCAGCAAGCTCTGATGCGAGTGCCACTGCTCGGATCCTCGATGCCAACATCAATCGAGCGCGAGAAGCGGCCCGAGTTCTCGAAGACTATGCCCGGTTTTGTCTCAATGACGCTATGCTCTCGCGCACATGTAAGACAATGCGTCATGAATTGCGCGATTTGTCGACAGACTTCGGCCTGGCACCACTTTCGGGGCGAGACACGCCGCACGACGTCGGTACCGCGTTTTCCACCGAGGGGGAGTTCCGTCGCGCCGATATTCATTCCGTTGTGATAGCCAACGCGAAGCGCCTTCAGGAAGCGCTTCGCAGTCTGGAAGAGTTCGGCAAAGTTATCGATGCCCAGGTAGCGCAGCGAATCAAGGGCCTTCGTTATCAGAGCTACGCGGTCGAATCCGCATTTGCCGGCGTAGCCCAAGGTCGCAAATATCTGGCTGACGTAAGGCTCTATTGGCTCTTCACCGGCGCTTCATGCCGAATTTCGCCAGAGCTCGCCGTTCGTGAAGCAGTCGCCGGCGGCGTGCAAATGATCCAGCTGCGCGAGAAATCCCTAACTGATACGCAGTTGCTAGTTCGCGCTCGTGAAATGAGGCGATGGACCCGAGAACTCCAGGTTCCATTCATCGTGAACGACCGGCCGGACATTGCTCGGCTCGCCGACGCAGACGGCGTACATCTCGGCCAAGACGACTTACCGGTCGCGGCCGCGCGATCGATGCTTGGCCCTGACGCCATCATCGGTGTCAGCACGCATGCTATGGAGCAAGTTCATCGGGCTGTGCGCGACGGCGCGAATTACATCGGCGTCGGCCCGACGTTTTCGTCATCGACAAAAGACTTCCGGGAACTGGCCGGATTAGAATTTGTCAGTCAGGTGGCAGCAGAAACAAGCTTACCAGCGTTTGTGTTGGGGGGCGTGACGCCGAAAAATCTGCCAGATGTAATTGCAGCCGGCGGACGCCGCATCGCGGTCAGTGCGGCGATATCCACTAGCGAACATCCTAGGGCGACGGCGTTGACCCTGGCCAACGCACTGGCAAATTCGTGAATTATTTCCAGAGTGCCTCACCCCCAATCCGACCACCTTGCGAGAATATTGTTTGTCCGCGAACCTCTGGCCCAACCTGCTGAATCTCATTCGCACGCATTGGGGCATCCAAGAGTTGCGGCCGTTGCAAGAGCCCGCGCTGCGGGCCGCACTCAGCGGACGAGATTCGCTAGTTGTGCTTCCCACAGGTGCAGGCAAATCATTGTGCTTCCAAGCTCCTGCATTAGTTCGAGATGGATTGACTCTCGTGGTCTCGCCGTTAATCGCCTTGATGAAAGGTCAGGTCGATGGCCTCCAGACAGTGGGAATTGCCGCGCGGCATTTCGACAGTTCACTGGACGAAGTCCAGCGATCGGTCGTCATGGATGAAATGCGGGGCGGGAAGCTCAAACTTCTTTATGTTTCACCCGAGCGCATGGCATTGCCCGGTTTTCGAACGCTTTTGCGCAACATTGGCTTGGCCGCAATCGCCGTGGACGAGGCTCATTGCATTAGCCATTGGGGCCATGACTTTCGGCCCGAATATCGCCAATTAGGCGAGCTAAGAACTTGGTTCCCGGACGTCCCATTGCATGCCTACACGGCCACCGCCACTGAACGAGTCCGCACCGACATTTCGACGCAACTTGGACTTCGCCAGCCTGAGATTCTTGTCGGCGACTTTGATCGAGCCAATCTCACCTATCGAGTAATTTCCCGACAAAAGAAAGTTGAACAGCAGTTGCTCGAGATTCTCGCTCGTCATCAGGGATCAGCCGGCATCATTTACGTAATGCGTAGAGCTGATGCCGAGGGCTGGTCGGCTGAACTCCGCCAGCAGGGCATCAAGGCGGTCGGGTATCACGCCGGAATGCCGACTGAAGAACGCAAGAAAGCTCAGGATGCTTTCCTCAATGAAGATGCGGATGTGGTAGTCGCCACCGTGGCGTTCGGCATGGGAATCGATCGCTCGGACGTGCGTTTTATTGTTCACTTGGGAATGCCCAAGTCACTGGAGCAGTACCAACAAGAAGCAGGACGTGCAGGCCGTGATGGACTTCCGAGTGAATGTGTATTGCTCTACTCACCGGGTGATAGCGCCGCGTGGAAACGCATGTTGGATCAAAGCGTCGCCGAAGCCAACCCTCCGCTTGATCCTGAATTTCTCGAATCATCTCTGCGACATTTGCAAGCAATCCAGCAGTATTGCCGCGGTTTTGCGTGCCGCCATCAGTCATTGGTGCAGTACTTCGGCCAAACATATCCCGACAAATCTTGCGGCGCGTGCGATGTCTGCCTGGCCGCAATCGCGGCCGATGGCGATTCACTGGCCACGGCTCAGAAAATCCTGTCGTGTGTGGCACGCGTCAAAGAATCATTTGGAGCCAAGCAAATCATCGACATTCTCCGCGGCCGGCTGACGGCGAAGGTACAAAAGTTCAACCACCAACAGCTTTCCACGTTTGGCTTGCTGGCTGATGCATCTGAAGCTGCGCTACGCACTTGGATCGATCAATTGCTCGGCCAGCAACTGTTAGAGCAAACCAATGTCGGCACCTTTCCAGTGCTCACGTTGAATCCCGCATCATGGGAGGTGATGCGCGGCAAGCGACAAGTGACGCTCGTGGCGCCGAAAGCCGAACAATCCGTTGCGAAACAAAGTGCCGAGGAGGAAAGCTGGGAAGGCGTAGACACGGACTTGTTCAACGCCCTCCGGCAAGAACGCAAACGCGCGGCCGACGAACAGCACGTGCCGCCATATTTGATATTCAACGACGTCACGCTGCGTGATCTTGCTCGGGTTCGACCCTCGAATCTAGAAGGAATGCTTCGCGTCACTGGCATCGGCGCGTTCAAGCTCGAACGTTACGGTGAGAGCTTCTTTCAATTGATGGAGAGCCATTGCCGTAAGCGAGCTTTGAGCCGAGACAATTTCTCCGGAAAAACGGGAGCCCCGACTCGTGAATATCGCCGGCCGAATTTGAATGCCCTTGCGACATTCGAATTGTTTCAAGAGGGCCGCTCGATCGACGACGTCATGCAACACACCGATCGCGCCAGAAGCACAATCGTGGGATACCTGGCCGAGTTCATCGAGCGCGAGAAGCCAGAATCTATCGAGACGTGGGTCAGCCCTGAAACTTATGCTCGCGTCGAGGCCGCCTCGGCTGAGGTGAGCCTGGGTCCGTTGAAACCCATCTTCGACCGACTCGAGGGCCAAGTTCCGTACGACGCGATCCGGTTGGTGGTGAGTCATCTGCTGACCCGACAGGAAGCGGGCACGCCAGCCGTTAAGGCCCCATTTTGAGTTGACGGGCGCCTATTTTTCCTATTCCCCGCAACCCGCACTCCCGGAACAACCCGAGTAAAGAACCACGGCGCGCTGGCCGATGAAAGAAATGAAGAATTTTTATTTAAGCTAGTCGCGGCGTTCGGACGCCACCCGTCGGGCCAAAGCACATATGGTTCAGTACCTGCTTTTGAGCCTGGCTCTCGGCGTCGGTCAAACCGAGCCTCCGCCCACCGAACAGAAACCGGCCCCGGCCGTCGCCGTCTCGGAAACGCCAGCTCCGAATCCGGTACCGCCACCTCCACCCGCGCCCGCTCCTCCTCCGGATCGTTGGCTCCTGATGCAAACGTTGCAGGGAACTTGGCCCGGATGGCTGCTCGACGGCAATCGCATTCAGATTTACGGCTGGAACGATGGATCATTTACAGCGAGTTCCGCCGCGCAAGAAAACCTGCCGCTCGGCTTGAACTACCGCGCGAACGAGTTCCTGGAACAACAGACGTGGCTACGGATCGAACGCACCGTTGTGACGACAGGCACTTCGGAACCCACATTTGGCTTTCGCTCCGACACGATTGTAGGAAGTGATTATCGTTTCACGCTGCCGCGTGGAATCTTTAACCGACAATTAACTGACGGCCAAGACGGTGGTCCGAACGAATATGGAATCGATCCACTTCAGTTCTATGTCGAAGGCTATTTCCCGACGATTGGCCGCGGGCTTGATGTCAAAGTGGGCCGCATTAATTGTCAATTCGGCGCCGAACTGACCGAGGCCATCGGCAACCCATTCCCGTCTCACTCTTACACATACTTTTACAACCCCTTCACACATACCGGCGTCGTCGCCACTCAACAACTCACGCCGGAGTGGTCTGTGCAAGCCGGCGCGGTGATGGGACCGGATGTGTTCTTTGACACGGCAGCCAGTCCTTACGGAATGTTCAGTGTGAAATGGGCGCCGCCGAACGGACGGGACAGCATTCTTGTGTCCACTCTGCTGGGCTCGGGCCGATACGATGTCGGCGAGCAGTTTAATAACCCCAATCTCGTGGATCTCGTTTACACGCACCAATTCAACCCCGTATTGAATTACACTTTCGAAGGCCTGTTCGGATACGAGAACAATGTGCCCGGCATCGGCACGGCGACTTGGTTTGGACTCGTCCAGTACCTCAACTGCAAATTCACTCCGCGTCTGAGTGGTGGGACACGTCTGGAATTCTTCGATGACGTGGATGGGAACCGAACCGGGTTTCCCGGACTCTATACATCAGCGGCGGCCTGTCTGAACTTCAAGCCGCTGCACTCACTGATTATTCGTCCGGAAATACGCTTCGATGTTAATTGCGACTCACGCCCGTTTGAAGATAAACACGGACTGTTGACCGCGGTGATCGACGTCATCCGGCGTTGGTAGCTGCGAAAAGAGGAGGATGGATCGCCATGAAGATTGTTTTGGCCACACTGTTGGCCGCGAGCCTGCCGCTCGCTTTTGTGTCGGCCGAGGTCATCCTCGCGCCGCCAGTCACGATTAGCCTCTCGGCACGGCACGGCCACGTCGTCCCGGCCAAACAAGGCTTTTGCCACACTGGTGGGGGCAACATCGATGTCGTGCAACCTGGCCCCGACGTCGTCATTATCACGATGAGTGGCGTTGCGGTGGCCGGCGGGCACCCGTGCAAGGACTCCATCGCCGCTATGAATTTTGAGTTGGAGCAGTGCTTCGACGTGGCGTTCGCCAACCCGTCGATGACCAAAGCGAAGCTGACCTTGGAGGGGCGAGTCGTCGGTGCTCTTCGCAGTCACAAGAATGGCGGCGGCTCGGCTCAAGAAGGGCCCGGCCTGGCGACGATCGTTTGCGGCAACAATGCGATCTCCACATTGGCGACGGATCCGCATTCCGTCTCGTGTGGCAACAGCCTTTCCGTCAATTGTCGCACCGCGCCGGTGTCGATCGTCGTGACTGGCGGCCGTGCCACGCTGCACCAGTCATGGAATGTCTCGGCGAATAACCCGCAGTCGATTCTGCCGTGTAAAGCGGCGTCAGCCGAGTTCGCGCCGGATCCGGCCCTCGATCCATTGTGGATCAGTTATTGGGAGCCTTTCCACGGCGCGATCAAGAAGGATTTCGGCTTCCAAGTGATCATGAAAGTGGAACCCGACAACACGCCAACGCCGGCCGTCCGGTAAACAAAATGCGGTAGTGCCTTGACAATTCCCAGTCTCCTGATTACCTTTGCAGTGCAAAGTAAGCGAGGGGCTTATGGAGTTGCGGGAGGCGCTGGCCGAGATCGCGGACATTCGGCTCCGGATGGCCGAATCGGAATTGTTCCGTGGTTATCGGTCGCTGCCGATTGCGTTTTCGGGGTTGCTCGCCTGCTTGGCCGCGGTGCTACAGCCGATTTGGATCGACGGTCCGCACACGCAGGTCACCCAATATTGCATTCTGTGGATGGGAATCGCCACTTTGAGCGTGGCGACGGCCGGCGCGACCATGATGGTCCGCGATTACCTGGGCGGCGAGTCGCAAACCCGGGGCTTCACTTGGCTGGCGCTGAGTCAGCTCGCCCCGCCGCTCGTCGTCGGTGCGATTCTCACCGTTATCATTGCCCGTGATTTGCCGCAAGCCGTTGTAATTTTGCCAGGCCTTTGGCAGATGTTATTCGCGTGTGGTCTGTTCGCATCGTGGCGCCTTTTGCCACGGGCTGCTTTTGGTGTTGCTCTGTTTTATCTCGCGAGTGGAATCGTTTCACTCGCACTGGCCCGGACGGAGTGGGCGTTGCATCAGTTGGTGATGGGTGTGCCGTTCGGCATTGGTCAGTTTTACGCCGCCGCTGTGATGTACTGGAATTTGGAACGCCGCGATGAAACCACAGAAGTCGAGTGACGACCCCGGCCGTTATGCGTACGACGGCCTTGACCGCGTCATCCACGAGAAAGCCCGCCTGGGGATTCTCACGTCGTTGGCTACGCACGCCAAAGGCCTGCGCTTCAATGATTTGAAAGCTCTCTGCTCGCTCACCGATGGCAACCTCAATCGCCACTTGCAAGCTCTGCAGGAAGCCGGCCTCGTAGATGTTCAGAAAGACGGGGCGGGTCGCAACCAAACAACCACCTGCAAGATTACTCCCGTCGGCCGGCGTCGCTTTGCCGAATATCTGCGCGTGTTGGAACAAGTGGTGGGTGATGCGGTTCGCGCCGCGGATGCACCGGTCAAAACTAAGCCTGCCTGGAATCCCACCTAATCGAGTGCTTCCCTGCCCTCGTTTTCGCTCGCCCTTTTACTTTGCGTTACAAAGTCACCGGGAGCAAGACATGCAAATTCTCCGAGCAGAAACCACCGGGATGTGCTTCGGCGTTCGCGATGCTTTGAAAACGATTGAGAGGCTCGATCGCCCCGAAGACGTGACCATCCACGGTGAACTCGTCCATAACGAGGCCGTGCTTGTGCAACTCGGTGTGCGCGGCTTTCGGATGACCGGCGAGGACGATCGCACGGAGTTGCCAGTAACTCCCAACATCCTCGTCACGGCGCATGGCATCAGCGATACGGAGCGAACTCGGCTAAAAAGCGCTGGTAAACAGGTCATCGACACCACCTGCCCGCTGGTCACTCGCGTGCATCAAGCCGCGCAAGCGTTGCAGCGCGACGGGTACTACGTGCTCGTTCTCGGCCGTCGCCGCCACGTCGAGGTCCGGGGCATCATCGAAGATCTCAGCGAATACGAGGTTATCGAAAATGAAGACGAGGTGGGAACTTATCCTTGGGATCGGCTCGGCGTCGTGTGTCAGACCACAACTCCGCTGGCGACTGTAAAGGCCGTCCAGTTGTTACTGGCAATCCGCAACCCCGATGCTGAGATTCGGTTCCTCGACACAAGCTGTGCCCCCACCCGTGACAATCAACGTGCCCTCGACGAGCTTTTGCCGAAGGTCGAAGCCATGGTCGTGGTCGGCGGTAACAACTCCAATAACACACGCGAACTGGCGGCTCGTTGTCGAGCGGCCAACAAACCGGTAATGCACGTTCAAGGTGCCGCCGGCCTTCGCCGCGATTGGTTCCGTGGGCTGCGTTCCGTTGGTCTAGCGGCCGGCACATCGACGCTCGATGCGACACTCGATGAAGTCGAATTGCGTTTGCGCGAGATTGCTACGACGACGGCAGAACCCGTAGCTCCCTCGCGGGTTTGGACCTCTGCAGAATGGTTGCAGTACTATCAAGCCAATGCCAAACACCTAATGCCAATTCCCTGGCAAGTGGGTGCAGGAGTGACGCTTGCCGAGTTAGAGCCCATCGTGGAATCGCTGCGTGCGTGGCAACTCGGCGAGACATCGGAGGGCGGTCACTTGCTGGCCGCGACAAGAAAGTATGCCCTCCGCATGGGCGACCCGCTTTTCGTAGATGTCGTGCGAATGTTCATTGCCGAAGAACAGCGGCACGGCGAGGACCTTGGTAGGTTTCTTGATCTCGCCGGTGTGCCGCGTGCGAAGCGCAACTGGGGCGATAGTCTGTTTCGGGCGGCGCGGTACTGCATCACGTCGATGGAAGCTTGGGTCACGCCGGTGGTTATGGTCGAGACGCACGGGCTGATCTACTACAATGCGATTCGCCGCGCCACTCGGTCGAAAGTCCTGCGGACGCTTTGCCAACAAATTCTGCGTGACGAAATACCGCACATCCGCTTTCAGTGCGAGCGGCTTGCCATTCTTCACCGCGGCCGATCACGACCTTGGATGCTGCTGACGAAACTGTTCCATCGCATTTTCTTCACGTTGATCACACTGCTAATATGGGTCGGCCATCGCCGGGCCCTCCGAGCCGGCGGCTACACGTTTCGCCAGTTCTGGCGCAGCGCATGGGGCAAAATGTCCTACGCATGGCGGATCATGAGGCCAGAGCATTATGTGTGACCGACAGTACCGGAAAAATCGATTCGACAGTAAAACGATTGAGTCTTTTGTTCAGTTCTTGAACTCGGAGTTCCAATGCCCCGCCGCCTCATCAGTTCCGGTTCAACTTTTGAACAGGAAATCGGCTACTCCCGAGCCGTCGTCGATGGTGAATGGGTCTTTGTGTCCGGCACCACCGGATTCGATTATTCAACGATGACGATATCCGATGATCTCGCCGAGCAGACCGAGCAATGCATGAAGAATATTCAGGCCGCGCTAACGCAGGCTGGGGCGTCGCTCGGCGATGTTGTCCGCGTGACCTATATCCTGCCGAACGCCGAGAAATCGCAACCATGCTGGCCGATCCTGCGGAAGTATTTCGGCGCGATTCGGCCGGCGGCGACGATGATCTCCGCGGGGCTCGCCGATCCACGGGTATTGATAGAAATCGAAGTTACCGCCCGGATCGGCCACATAAACTCCTAAGTATTTTGACTCGTTAATTTATTCGATCGTTTTCGGTCAATTCGTCATGCGACCACGCCGTGTAGAAGTTAACGACCTCATGCAACAGGGCTATGTCTACACTCTCGCGGAGCTACCCGGCGAGAACTTTCAGGAAGGCTTCTATCCGGGATTGTCTCCGAAAATAATGCTTGAGCTTGCTGTCTTCGGCGGGAAGTACCTAACGGATTGCGGTGACGAATTTCCCGAAGATTGGTTTGCGAACGCCCGGCTGTGTAGGGCTCGCCGCGACCCGGCGCTCAACTTCTTTGGCGTCAACGCGTCTCAGCCGCTTTCGGTCTGGCGAGCCAAAGGTTGGATTTATCACGAGGATCCTCGCGGGGTGGTTTCAGTGGTATTGCCGGTATTTTCTCGGTCGGCGTTGTCCTGACGATGAACGCCAGATTCGTCGCTGGCGCGCCGTGCAGCGTCACGTCGCGCAATTAAAGAAGAATTGCTCGCCGCGCGACTTCGATTGCAGGCCGCGGCAACGGCAGGCCCTGCTGCACTGGGCCTATGATTCGCGATTGATTTGAGGAGCGTCTGGATTCTGCAAACGCCAAAAAAAGCTGCATAACCCCAGCGATATGATCGCCGCGAAGAAGCACCAGACAGAGGCGAAGGCGTAGCGGTAGAAGATGTAGGCCACCGCGGCGGCGGCGAACAGCACTATCCCAAAACGAATGGACCCTTTGCGCGACTGCAAAACTAACGGAAACGACACGACCGCCAAGTAAAGCACCTGCGCGATGGCCCACGGAAATGCATCCAGCGCCGGCGTCCCTTCCATCTTGTACTGGATCGAGTGATAGACTTGCCGGGTATGCAACCAGTCGGAGTTGATTGCAATCGGGGCATACAGCGCGAGACCAAGCACCAGCCCAACAAACATGGCGACCGCGATGTACCGCCGCGCCCACGGACGAGTTTCAGTCTTGTAAGCGCTGAATGGCGCCCAGAACGGCCAAAACGTCAACGCAAAAAACAGGAAGACATACGAGCCGGCACGGACCATCTCTGGGTGCCCGTGACTGATCCCTACCCAGACAAATCCTTCGCTTATCTGCTGAACTCCAAATGCGATCGGCATCCACGCCCAGGGCCAGGAGCGCGGGCTTTTGCGCCGCGCAGCGTCAATGCAATAGATGCCGGCCGGCAAGAGCGCAGCACCCAGCCCGAAACTCGCCTCCGCGGAAAAACACAAGAGGCACGCTCCTTAGAGGAGGCTCGACGATATTGGGCTTCGAAACAATCTTCGAAGCCGCGAGATGCTCGCACGCGAGATGCGTAATCAACCCGAGATCAAGCCTCGGTCGCGCTCGTAAACCAAAATGAATGTGATTAGCGATGTTCCATGAATCATCATGTGGCCGGATTCTGTTCCATAGCGAGCGGCCAGTTCTTGAATCTGAATCAACCCGTCCGGCGTCGGCAAAAGCTCTTGCAATTGTTTTTCTCGCTCCCTGAGAGTGGGCTTGGTCATGAATTTCATCCTTGTAAAAACAATCAACCAGCGCTCACCTCGTGTGAAGTAAGCGCTGGTTGACGTTATCGGTCGATTAGTAACGGCGATTGCCGCCGCCACCACCACCGTAGCCACCACCACCACCGCCGCCGCCACCGCCGTAGCCGCCACGGCTGCCGCCGCCGCCACCACCGCGATCTTCGCGCGGCTTGGCTTCGTTGACGGTCAGAGCGCGGCCATTGGCCTGCTGACCATTGAGAGCGTTGATGGCGTTCTGTGCTTCGTTGTCATTGCTCATTTCAACGAATCCGAACCCCTTCGAACGGCCCGTGTCGCGATCCATGATCACCTGCGCCGACTGCACCTGCCCGTGCGCTGCGAACATCTGCTCCAACGTACTGCTCGTGACCTCATACGCGAGATTTCCCACGTACAACTTCTTGCCCATGATGGGCCTCCTAGAAAAAACGGATACTGACCGGGCCCATCGGGCTGAACTGCACCTGAAAACGGGAACCGGTTTTACCAGGGAACAGGGAAGGCTGAGAGGAGGCTGACGCGACCATACGACCGTTCACTTGACCCAAGCTGTGACATTGTACGTTACGCGCAATTAAATAGATAGCCGAAACTAGCGTTTTCCGTCGTTTTCTCCAAACCCTCTTGGCAGAGTCAATTATTTCGCCACGGCCAATCGTTGTCGTCGTTGAAATCGGCGGGTGGCTGGAGTTTCAGCCACCCGCCATTTGTGTCGTCACAAAGCCAGAAGATTCAAGATGTTCAACAGGTTCAGTGAGCCGCCCGGATCTAGCAAGTGGGCCACATTGTAAAGCAGATTGCCGAGGATTTGGCCATCACCAGTTTGGGCCAACAACTGAGCGTGAATGTTGCTGGTCGTGATCAATAGACCCAGCAAATCCACATCGACCGGAGGACTAGTCCCATCGGTAGATGCGATAGTCAGGTCGAGAATTTGCGCCGATGCCGGCGAGCCGCTGGTGTTCACCAAATTTGGCAGCGCCAATTGCTGCAACACGGGTGTGAGTCCGGCGACCGCTCCCGACCCCAAGGTCAGATTAGACGCGTTGAGTACGCCGATGACTTTCGCCAAGAGCGCATTCAGGTTGTTGTTGAGAGTGTTCAAGTTGTCTGGAGTGGCCCCCAGCGTGTTGAGCAGCGTGGTCAACACATTGCCCAGAAGCAACCCATCACCCGTCTGTGCATCTGCGTTGACTTGAATTTGCGTGGTCTGCACGACGAGGCCGAGCAAGTTGAGGTCAATCGGAGGCAGAGTCAACCGGAGAATCTGTTCGGTACCCGTCGAAGGCGTGGGAATCACGGTGGGCGAACTGCCAATTCCAGGAATCTGCGTGTTGAGTTGATCGAGTAAATTCGCCAACGCCTGGTTGACCGTGTCGAGCGTGAGCGTATTCGGCAGCGGCGGGTTGAGCAAATTTGCCAGATCGGCAAGCACGTTGCCCAGCACTAGGCCCTGGCCCGAGTGGGCCGTTAACGTCAACGTAATCGGGCTCGTGTCCACCCGAGCTCCGAGCAAATTCAAATGCACAGGTGCGACGAAGAGATTGAGAAGTGGGGTTGTGGCCGCAGTTGCGTTGCTCAGTGGCCCGCTTGAGGTGTTCACCCCGCCGACATTCAGGCTCGCAGAGTTCAACAAATCGACCACGCTGCCGAGCACATTATCGAGCGCGGTGTTTACGCCCTGGAGATTCACGAGGTTCGCAACGACCGAAAGCAGGTTTCCCAGAAGCAAGCCGTCGCCGGTGTCCACAGTCACAGTGACTGTGATGTCGCTTGTCTGCACTTCCAAGCCGAGCAAATTGATATCAAGCGGCTTGAGGTGGAGCGTCAGAATGGTTTGACCGGTGGCTGCGACCTTGGGCTGGAAAAAATTGCCCAGCGCGCCATCGGACAATTGACCCAGCGCCGCGTTCAAGCCGTACGCGCCGACGAAAGCTCCGCCGCGGAAGCCAGTATCGAACGCCGTGAATGACGATGACACTTGACCGCCCGGCGCGGTGAATATCCGCACTTGAGTCGCGGCACCGGGTCCGCCGACGGTCGCAATTCCCGGCCGGCCGGTGTTATCGAGTGAGAATGTCGCGACGCGCACGCCCCCGGTAAAGGAAGCATCGTAAGCAAAGAAACTGGTCTTTTCGGTGGAGGTCTCGCCGTCGAATATCTTGACGTGCGGCCCACCGCCGGCTCCAGCGCCGGTAACAATGTCGGCGTGACCATCCGCCGTTAAGTCGGTCGCAGCCACATAAACGCCGCCGGTAAAGCTACTATCGTAGGCGTTAAAGTCGCGCACTAGCGCCCGGCTCGTGCCATCAAAGACACGAACCAAAGGCTGCATCCCCTTCCCTGGTCCGGTAATGACATCCGCTTTCCCGTCTCCCGTCACGTCAGCCGCAGCGACGTTGACGCCACCGCTGAACTTGGAGTCATAGGCAAAGAACTCTTTGAGTATTCTCCCCGTCGAGGCTTCGAACACGCGCACGTGAGGGCCGCCGCCGGTGCCTGCACCAGTGATGATCTCGGCTTTGCCATCGCCATTGACGTCCGCTGCCGCGACGTTGACGCCACCAACGAAGCCGGCGTCATATGCGAAAAATTCATTGATGAGCTTGCCGTTCTGACCGTCGAAAATTTTGATGTGCGGTCCGCCACCCGGTCCAGGCGCGGTCACGACATCGGCATTGCCGTCGCCATTGAAGTCGGCCACCGCCACCCTCACACCGCCGGCGAATTTCGGGTCGTATGCGAAGAAGTCTGCGGTCACCGCCGACGTCGCGCGATCGTAAAGAGTTACCCGTGGGCCGCCGCTGGCATCCGCACCAACAGCGATGATTGATGTGGCGGGGACCTCTCGAGTCTCCAGCCGTTCCAGCGGTCGTAAGGGCCGGACCCGTCGCGAGGAAACCGGCCGCCGATGATTCCATGGCCAAGCACGAAATGTGTACATGTAAACCTCCGAAGATGTGAAGCAAGGTGTAAAGGAACTCGCCTGTTATTGCCGAAGGACCCGCTGCGTCCGAAAGTTTTGAACAAAAAGAAGAACTCACCGAGTGAGAGCCGCAGTGTCGCCGCATGAAATGCAAGTCTTGTACCGTGCGGAAGCTCGCCGTACTAAATCTGACCCAGCAACACGAGAACTTTTGCCTCAATCAAATCGCGCACTTCGCGAAACTGCGCGGGAGTCATGTCGCGCGGATCGGGAATTTGCCAGTCTTCGCCGCGAGCCGCCTGAATGTTTGGGCACTCGTCGCCACAGCCCATGGTCACGGCGACGTCAAATTTGATATGAGACAGCTCATCCAAACTATTCGACCTGTGCGCATTCAAGTCGTATCCAATCTCTCGCATGGCCGCGATCGCCTTCGGATTCACCCGGCCCGACGGTCGCGAGCCGGAGCTGTACGCTTCGACTTTCTCACCGCCGTGCATGCGAGCAAACGCCTCAGCCATTTGGCTCCTGTTGGAGTTCTCGACACAGACGAAGAGAATGCACTTCATCCGCGAACCTCGCAAACAACCCCGGAGCAACAGCCCGGCTCCTGCACGCACCGGCAACCCAACACCCCCGCTAAGGCTCCGAGCGAAGGCGCCACCAGATAAATCCACAAGTGATCGAGACGCCAAGTCACAAGCGCAGGCGCCAAGGAACGAGCGGGATTCATCGAGGCACCCGAAATCGGCCCGGCGAATAACGCTTCCAAGGCAATCACCGATCCAACTGCGACTCCGGCCAAAATCCCCTTCTCTTTCGCGCCGGTGGAAACACTCAAGATCACGAACATCAACACAAATGTCAGAATGAATTCGAGCACAAACGATTGCATCGCCGGCCCAGCCGGAATCGTCGCACCAAGCGTGGCCTGATTCGGAAACATGAGCCGCATCGTCAGGCTAGCGAGCACCGCCCCGACCGACTGTGCGGCAATGTATGGCAGCACGTGGCGCCCCTCAAACCGCCGTGCAAAGAAAAAGCCCAGTGTTACTGAAGGGTTGAGGTGTGCCCCGGACACTTCACCGAGCGAATAGATCATCGCCAATACGATCAAGCCAAACGTCAGCGCTACGCCAACGTGCGTCACCACGCCTCCGGAGACGTCATTGATGACGATGGCGCCGGTGCCGGCGAATACCAGCGCATAGGTTCCAAGAGTCTCTGCGAGTAGCTTCTTCATCAAGAGAATGATAGCCCGTACCTCGTGCGACTCAACAAGAAAGAGCCGCTGCTATTGTCAATCGACAATAGCAGCGGCACTGAATTGTCCTGACGAGTTCGAGTACTCCCAAAATTCATCGCCAGTGGCTACCCGACGAACACGCCGCCCATGAATGACGGGTCGAACGCGTTGAAGCTGTTCAACTGTCCCATCGTTTTTCCTTCGAGCACTCGAACGTGCGGTCCGCCGCCGGGGCCAGCCCCGGTGATGAGGTCGAGCTGGCCATCGCCGTTGAAATCTGCGACTGCAACGCGAACGCCGCCAGTAAAGCCGAGATCATAAGCGAAGAAGCTCTGCAGAATTGAATTGTCTTTGCCGCTGTAAACTATCGTGTGCGCTGGGGCACCCTTGCCCACGCCCGTGATGATGTCGGCAAAGCCATCGCCGTTGAGGTCGCCCCCGGCGACATACACACCGTTGGTGACGCCAGCGTCGTAGACGAAGAAACTACGAAGTAGGAAAAGATCCTTGCCGCTGCGAACCGTCACGTGCGGGCCGCCGGTGGGGCCCGCACCGGTGATGATGTCGGAGTAGCCGTCGCCGTTGACGTCCCCCGCCGCGACGCGAACGCCCCCGGTAAAGTTCGCGCTGTATGCGAAGTAGCTCGCTAGCAGGCCGCCGTTCTGGCCGCTAAAGACTTTCACATGGGGGCCACCGCCCGAATCGGCTCCCGTAATGATGTCGCCGTAGCCGTCACCGTTGATATCACCGACGGCCACGAAGACGCCTCCGTTGAAATTGGCGTCATACGCGAAGAAGCTAAGGATCTCCGCTCCGGTCACACCGTCAAACGCCTTGACGTGCGGTCCACCTCCCGGGCCTGCCGCCGTAATGATGTCGGCGATGCAATCGCCGTTGATATCGCCCGCCGCGACCCGGACCCCGCCGCCGAATCCGGGATAGGCGAAGAAGCTTCGCGTTTCCACGCCCGTCACCGGATCGAAGACGCGGACGTGCGGACCGCCACCGGCATCCGCGCCAACCACAATGGGCAACACCGCGGTCTTGACAGTTGTCAGGGCGTTGTCTTGATTGTTTCCAGGAATTGGATCGGTCGTTGATGTCGTGGCGGTCGCTATATCGTTGATGATCGTGCCGTTCGGCGTGCTGCTGCTGACGTGAACCACGATCGTGAAGACTTGCGCCGCCGCGCCGCCAGGCAAGGTTGCCCGGCTCAGAGTGATGTTGCCCCCGCTGCCAACGGGCGGAGTAATCGCGTTCCAACCGGCTGGCCCGTTCAACGAGACAAACGTCGTGTTTGCCGGCACGGCGTTCACCAACTGCACATTCTGTGCATCGCTCGGCCCAGTCGTAACGGTGACCGTGTAAGTCAGATTGAATCCACCCAAAACGGGGTCAGGACTGTCACTCACATCAACATTCAAGTCAGCTTGCGGAGTTAGGCTATCGATATCCGACGCGATATTATTGGCGGACGTGGGATCAATGAGGCCGCCGGGTAACGCGACGCTAGCATCGACCTGCAAGTTGCCGGTGGCCGAAGGGTTGATCGTGCCATTCACCGTGTAAGTGACCGAACTTCCGATCGGCATGTTGACCAAGTCATTGATCGCACCGTTGCCAGCGGCAGTGAAACCGGTCGCGCCGCCGGATTGAGTCGCGGTGAAGGTGACACCGGTCAAGGTGCCAGGCAGTGTATCGACGACTGAGGCACCTGTGACATCCAGCGGGCCGTTGTTCGTGACCACAACGGTATAGGAGACTTTCGTTCCGGGGATCGCCGAGGCCTGCCCGTCGGTCACCGTGATCGTCAGGTCGGGCCCACCTGGCGACAGCGTTTCGATCTCTTGGAAGTTGACCGACGACCGGTTGCCGAATGAATAGCTTCCATTCAGACCGTTGGCCGTTAATGTCGCCGATAGATTCGGGCTGGTCGTGCCGGCCAGAATCACGTTGAGCTGATCGCCAGGCACAGCCACCGGAACTGGCGCGTTGCCATCCACATTAATTGGAGTCGTCGCGGATGGTGTGATGTTGAAAACTTCGGAGCCGCTGCTTCCCGAGACAGTCATCGAAGTCGCCGTAATGGTGCCCGCCACAGTGGCCGTGGCATCGGCCCCAATGAAGGCGTCGATCTTGCCGCCGGCGGCCACCGTCGATGCGCCTGCGATCGTGAGATCGCCTGCGGACTGGAGCACCACGTTTCCGGTGCCGCCCGCTTTGACATTCGTGACCGACATATTCGGCGTCGCGCCCGCCGTTTCGAGGTTAATATCACCGTCAAACGATTGTGCCAATGTGACTGAAAGTCCACCGGCCGTGTCACGGACATTGATCGATCCGGCCGCGGTCAGCACATTCGCCGAGAGCGTTACCGCGCCGATCTCCAGAGGACTCGCCGCGCTGGTGCCGAAGCCGCCGCCTTCGGGAGCCGTGAGATTAACGGCCGCCGCAAAAATGTCCGGAACGTTGTCGATTTGATTGCTCGTAACAACGCCGCCGTTGCGCACGCGAATGAACGCCGTGTTGGTGCCGGCGTCCACGCCATTGATCTTCGTGCCGGCGCTCGCGCCGGTTCCCACTTCGGAAACCCAGAGGCGGGAATTGTTGGTGCTCGCGGTCAGCAGATTTGTGTTCACTTCAAAGAACTGTGCCGTTCCGGAGAAGAATCCGATTTGTCCAGTGTTGCCATTGGTTGGACCGCCGGTGCTCAAGGTCACCGATGCGCCGATGGCATCGGCCACGTCGTCGTTCGGCGAGACGCTCTTGATGATGCCGGTGGCTACACTGCCCGCCTGCAGAACAACAGAGCCGGCGCCAGCGTTCACCACGTCCACGATCATCGTGCCCGGCGAACGCAACGTAATCGGATCATCCGAGGTAAACGCCGTGATCGAGATTGACGCGTCCACATCCGAGGTGATACCGGACGCACCGTCCGCATGCAGATCGACGGCCCCACCCGTGATATTGGTGACGTTCGCGCCGTTTACATCCGTGATCGCACCATCGGCGACGACGGTGATCGTGCCGGTCGCTCCATTGTTCGTGACCTGGGCGCCGCCGACGCCAAGAACAACGTTGTTGCCGTCGGTCGCGGCCAACAGGAGGTTGACATTGTTTGCTGCTGCGAGGGTCAAGGTGTTGCTGATTGACAAGTCGCCCGCGGCCGTGCCAGCGATCGCACCACCGGAGGCAATCAACGCCAGTTGATGGCCCACACCGACCGGCGTTGGATAGATTCCGGCATTGAAGATGCCACTGTCAAAGGTGCCATCCACGTCACGAAGTTGAATATTCCCGCCCGCACCCGGCTGGCTGATCGTCACCACACCGATCGTGATGCGGAAGTCAATGGCCTGCTCGAAAGCCGCGTTTTGCAACAGCACATCGTCACGGCTGATCTGCGTCGTGCCGCCGATGTTCAAATCGGCGGTCAAATGAATCGAGGCGCCCTGAATAAACGTCGTATCGTCGCCATCGTCGAGAATGCTGCCGCAAGTTGTGATGTCGATGAGCCCGTTGGCCGCCAACGAAGTCAAAACAATGTCGGATGCACCGGCTCGCAGTGTGAGGTTTAGCGCCAGGTTTCCACCCGGCCCGGCCAGGTCGCTGCCAGCCCCTAAGTTGATTGCGCCACCGACGCAGTTGGCATCCGGATCTACGTCCAACGTAATGCTGCCGCGAGTGAGCACCTTCGCGTTCGCTCCCAGGATTATGTCGGAGGTGCCATTGGGGTTGCCGACGTTGGAACGAATTACAATATTCCCGCCCGCCACCGCATCGCCCGACTTAATCGAATTACTCACGTCGAGCGTAAAAGCAGTTAAAGCATCAATTGAAATATCATTGATGCCGCTCGCCAAGACGGTGTTTTGCACGTTGATGTCGCCGTTGCCGCGGATGGAGATCGGTCCAGTTCCGGCGGAAACGTTGTCGTTAAAGATACCGAACGCCGTGAAGAATCCTGTGCTGGCGCTCGAGACGTTCAGCGTGGATGAGAAGTTGAACAGATTGATCGCACCGGCGGTCGAACTCGTGTTGTGTGCCGAGAGATTGGTTACGTTGATGTCGATATCGCCCGGCGCGCCCACACCCGTGCCGATGCCGGAGTCAGCGAACAAAAGGAGGTCCTGAACAGTGATATCCGATTGTTCGCCGGCCGTGTTGTCCGTGATCGCGCCACCGGTGCCATCAGTGAGCAACTCGAGTGTTTTCACCTGCGCTGGGTTCAGCGATACTTGGCCGGTCAGTTGAATGCCGCCGGTGTTACTGCCGGTGCCAATGATGACCGCGCCCGCTGTGATTAAATCCAGTTCGGCATCAGTCACGCCGAATGCCGTATTTGTCCCGAGATGGATGACCGCAGCGTTGGTGCTTGGTTGCAGGAACACATCGGCGAAAGGCGCTGTCGTGGCGTTGACGGTGCCGCCAATGGAGACGTCGGTGGCTGTGATGTTGATGACGCCCCCAGCAGTCGTCAATGTGCCGCCCGCAGTGTTGACAAAGTCGCCGAGGGTGTTTTTGTTGCTGTCGGCCGAGATGAAAATCCCACCGGTGCCGGTCACTGACATGGCAGCATTAACATTGATGTCTCCGGCGCAGTCCACGAGGACACCGCCTGAGCCGCCAGTAATGGTCACATTGGCGTCGAGTGTCGCTAGTCCCCCGTGTTTATTGTCGGTCCCGCCGTGGACGTCAATCGCGCCTCCCAGGGTATCAATGATGCCCCCGGCCGCGGTTGTGAACACGCCGAGGAAATCATTGTCGCTGTCATAGGTGATCGATATTTGGCCCGTGCCGCCCGTGAATACTTCGGCGTGGAGCGTGACATGATTTACAGCACTCAAGGTTACCGAGCCCGTGGCACCGGAGTTGCCCACGCTGGCGTCAGTCCCCGTGGCGTCCGTGACGTTGATGTCGCCCCCGGCAGTGAACAGCACATTGCCGCCAGTAGCTTGTCCAAAGTCATCTGCCGCAATGTCGCTCAAACCATCGATGGTGATGTCACGCCCGGCGTTAAAGGTGACGTCCTTGCTGGCGCGAACGTCGTTATCAAAATTGCCCGTGGTTCCGAACAGGATATCTCGGCCGGCAATTACTGTGATGCTTCCCCGAGGAGCGGTGATCGCGTCCTGATCAACCGTTGAGATCACGTCGGAGGCGGCCCCGTTGGCGGATAGCGAAATGTCGCCGGAGGTGGACCCACCCCTTATAGTCTCGGAGCCGTTGGTGTCGGTCAGCGTGATTGTCCCGTTGGCGTTGATATTTACGTTGCCCGACGTTACGACGTTGATGCCTGTCAGCGTGCCATTAACGCCGCCGATGGTCAGCGGGCCGGAATTGCTGACAACGATGCCGCCCGTGGTGGTGCGGGCCTCGAGATTGCTTACGGTCGTATCTAACTCGAAGTTCGGAGCCGAAATGCCGATGCCAGCGCCTGCGGTGAGCCCCAACCGCGTCACCGTGATGTCGGTGCCTCCGTGCGCGTCGATAATCTCGCCGCCGGTGACCAGTTCAAGCTGATTGGTGCCGGTCGGCTGAATCAAATTCGTTACGCTAATGTTCCCAGCCGCTGCACTTCCAATGACAACAACTCCCGCGGTGACTTGATTCACGTCGGCCAAGGAAAGGCCGAGCTTACCAACCGATGGATTGGTGCCGAGGTCGATTTCTCGTCCGGCCGTCGTAGGTTCGAGAGTGGCCGTGCCCGCGCCGGCGTTAACGGTATTGTTGAAGACCATGACATCGGCGCTGAGAGTGACTGCCCCGCCACCCGTGGAAATGGCATCGGAAATCGTCAGAGTCGTATTGCTGACCTGGGCGCTGGCCGTGATCGTCACGGGGGCATTAGTGGTAGTTATGCCGGCGGCAAATACAGTCCCAATTTTGAGCCCATTTGAATCTGTGTAGCTGACGCTGCCAGTCACACTGGCGGCGAAAGTCGCGGCGTCATTTCCAGGGTCGTTCACCGCAAATGAACCCGCGCCCAGGAACAGCAAATTGTCCGTATGGATAATCTCATTTGCGGTCTGAGTCACCCATCCACCGGCTTGCAGGATCACGACGTCGCCGGTTCCCGCGCCGCCCAGGAAGATGCCGGCTCGAATATCCACGCCGCTGACTTCGAAACCATTGGCATCGACGTAATCGAATATGTTGTTCGCAGTGCCAGCCAGGAAATCGACATCGTTGCCGGCATTGGTCAAAAACAAATCGGCACTGGATGCTTGTGCCGCGAGTTTCGCCACAGACAATGGAGCCGTCTGCGAAATACCGCCGTCGGTTTGCAGCGTCAGCGTGTCGAAGCCCGCGTGCCGGGTTATGGCGCCATCAATGACAATGCCCGCGGTGTTAACCAGGCCACCAATGTGAACTACACCGCTCGTGATTAGACCGAGTTCGGCGTCTGTCACACCGAATCCGGTGTTCGTGCCGACATGAATCGGAGTAGCCGCGAGCTGCGTCTCGAGGAAAACGTGCCCGAGGCCTGGCGTTGTATCAACGTTGCTTCCGAGTGAAACATTCGTTGCCGTAATGTCGATTGTGTTCCCGGCCGTCGTCAAAGTACCCAGGCCGCTGTTCGTAAACGTACCCCCGCCGACGCCGTCGGTATCCGCTTGGATGAAGATGCCGCCCGTACCCGATGCCAAGATCGGTGCCGTCACGGTGATGTGGTCGGGTGAATTAAGGAAAACACTGCCGGCGCCGCCGGACGCGGTGATAGCGGCGTTGATGTTTAGTGTGGTGACGGCGAGGGAACTCAGAATCGAAATGGAAACGTTGCCACCGCCAGTGGAGCTGACGGCGCCACCGATCGTCATGAGCGCATTTGACGTGACGGTTATGTTGCCCGCGCTCGTCGCGAGCGTTCCCGCCGCAGTGGTCGAAAGGCCACCACCGATATCGGCCGTGTTCGCGTTAATCCCAATTGAGCCAGCGCCCGTCGTAGCGACGGCAGCATTCAATGAAATGTTCTTGCCGGCCGTGAGCTTGATGTTTCCACCGTTCGCCGCGATGCCGCCAAGGGTCGCGTCCGTGGTCGCTGTGATAGTCACGTCGCCGCCCGCAGTACTCAATCCATCGGTGACGTCGGTGAATGAAATTGCAGTGGTGTTGGCGGCGAAGGATGCGCTATTGCCGGCCCCGGTTTTCAAAGCCAAGGTGCTAGTGAGATTTCCAAAAAGAATCGCATCCTCTGCCGTGATGCTGATGTTCACATTCGAATTCACGCCCTGAAGCGCACCGCGCGACAGGGTGCCAACTATTCCGGGGTTGTCCGCAGCGGTGATAGTGCCGTCTGTCGGGCTCAAAAACCCGTCCAGCGTGCCGATGCCGCTGTCAAGAATCGTGATGAGCGTGGCTGGAACAGTGCGATCTTCGAGATTCTGCAGCCGCAGCCGGCTTCGCTTCGTCAGGTCGGTTTTGGCTTTAGATCGATTGACGTGGGATCGGCCGAATAAGCCGCGCAGAAAGTTTTTCACAGGAGGGCTCCTAAGGAACGGCAGAGCGGCTCGCCTACAGCGGCTACTCGGCATCGACCTCGAACTACGGAATGCGATAGAACTTCACTACGGCCCTTAGCACGATTCAAATGAATTTGGGCCGCATATCTCGACTAATTGATTCAAGTTGCATGAAATTTCATCATTAATAAGACCCGGCCCAATGACCTTTCTGACAAATCTCTGCTCGAAGTGGACTCATGAACTCGCCTAGTGTACAAATCCGAGGTCAAATCAAACCGAGATACCGCGATGCCCTTCATCGACCTGGACCAAGTGCCTTCATTCGAAATCGTGCCAGGGGTGCAAACGCAGACGCCGCACGGCGAAAACCTCATGCTCTCGTACGCCAAGCTCGATGAGGCCGCTGAGGTCCCCACCCACCATCACCCGCATGAGCAGGCCGGCATTGTCGTAAAGGGCAAGCTTGAACTGACCATCGCCGGTGACACCCGCGTTTTGCAACCGGGCGCGATGTACATCGTTCCGCCCAACGTGCCGCACTCCGCTCGTGCCATCGGCGGGCCGGTTGACGTGCTGGATATCTTCAGCCCCGTCCGCGAAGACTATGCGAAACGGTTGAATTCGTATTTCGGGGCCGATGGCTAATTGTTGCAGTCCAAAGCTCACTGGGCGTCCGATGCACCATATTGGGCATCTCTTGAGAGCGGAGAAGAGCTATACTGACTGAGATGACGGTGACATTCCGACGGGTATTTACCTGAAAGAAATTCGCCGAATCCCAGAATTGAAAGCAAAAATGCCGAAAATTGTTCCCCTTCCCAAGGTCGGAGCCGAGGACTCTCCCAAGAAACCCACCACTGCTACCACCGATTCAATAGCCGCTAATGTGCTGGCCGCCTTGGGCAAACCGACGAACTTACTTCACATCCAAGTGAAAAGCCTCTGGGCCAACTTCTATCGCGTGAACGTGTTCGTCGGGGATAGCCAGACCGCGGCGGTACCTCACAGCTATTTTCTGGAAGCCACCACGGACGGAGCGATCGGAAACTCCACGCCGCGGATCACTCGGGTTTATTGAACGAGGGCCCTTGTGCCGCCCGTCAGGAGTCTGAGATGCGGTTTTTGGGGCTATTGATTTTGGACCACAAGACCAGCACGGACGAGGGGAACCGGCTGGCCCAATTAGGCTTTCGCAAGCGGATCGCCACTGACGACAAGTCCTTCGCTTTCCAGTTGCCATATCCCGGCTGGGCCATCGACCGGGACGGCGACTCAGCCGAACAGGTTCGCGACGAAATTCTCGGCATTCTTTCTGAGAACGAACTTTCCGCGTTCTTAATTGTCGCAGAACGATTCTCGTGCGGCCGCACCTGATTCAAATCCCAAATCGCGCAGCCACTACCTCGCCAACTCAGGCGGAAAACCGGACCGAACCGAAGGCATAAGTGATGCGACCAAACGGGTAGTTGCCTCGCCAGTTGATTTCGTTTCTGATGATTCCTTCGATATCCCCGCGCTTGGCTTCAAATCCATCGAGCAAAGAAGTCCCGCTTTCAGGGTCGTATTCGTGCTTAGCGATGAGAGTCTCCTTCGAGACCTCGCATGGCACCTCTCGTCCATCCACCACGGCATAACAGACAATCGCGTCGCGCTTCAAACTCTCGGCGGCTGCAACAGGCAAAAATGTTATGATCATTCGGTCTCCTTTGCGTCATTGTACGACAAAGCAAAACCTAGCGGCCGACAGTGCTCGAGTATTGGCGATGCATGCGCCCTCAAAACGTCGCTCTCGTTCCCAAACTCTGTTTGGGAACGCAGCTCGCGAAACTCCGTTTCGCGTTTGGCATCTCCAGGCTCCCTCATGTGATCCCAAACCCTTCAGTTTCATTCCCCAGCTCCCAACGTGTCATCCCGAGGCTTGGCGAGGGATCTGGGTGGCCAGATCCCTCGCCAAGCCTCGGGCTGACACGTTGGGTGCTGGGGAAAGGAATAAGGAACGCGCGGAATA
>JBJMQS010000067.1:0-3719 GCA_045802605.1 Gemmataceae bacterium
TGGGGCCGTTGTGCTGTTTGGCCTGGTATGTAGCACGGCTGCAACAGCGGTTCCGCTAAAACTGCTAGCAAGCTGGTTGCCGCACGAATGCCTCGTTTGGAAACGCCTATCGAGAAGATGTGGGACTGGGTACACCCGACGAACTGGTTCGCCTCGGAAGCGGATTTGCTTCGCTTCTGTAGCCTGTGGGGCTTTTTTGCCTTGCTCGGCGCCTTCGAGGCGCTCTTCCCTGCAATGATACAGCCCCCGGATCGCGGCCATCGGTGGCCAGCCAATCTAGGGCTTGGTCTCGTGACAATGGCAATTGCGCCACTTCCCCCCGCTGTCTGCCACCGTGGCGGCCGAATGGGCGCAGAAAGCGGGCGTCGGGCTCTTCAATTCTCTCAACACTAGTTGGCACGCGGCCGCGCTGGCCACGGTGGCGATTTGCAGTCTCGCGACGTATGGTTTCCATGTGCTGATGCACAAAGTGCCGCTTCTGTGGAACGTGCACCGGGTGCATCACCTTGTTACTCACCTCGATGTGTCCACAACGTTGCGCTCTCACCCACTGGAGCTAGCCGCCAAAACGCTGGTCGTCGTCCCGGTCTCGGTTGTGTTCGGGCTAACACCCGCGATGATCAGTAAGCGCTGTTTTCAAGCCACGGCTTTGAGGTCTGGCGTAGTCTGATACGCCCAGGGCAGTAAGTCGTCGATTCGGCTGTTTGGGTGGCGATTGACGATACGAGCGATGACGTCTGCGAGATAGAACTGTGGATCGACGTAGCAGAGTTTACACGTCTCGATTAACGACGAGATGATCGCCCAATGCTCGCCACCGCCATCGGAGCCGGCGAACAGCGCATTCTTCCGGTTGAGTGCTATCGGTCTGATGCTGCGCTCGACGACATTGGAATCGATCTCGACCCGGCCATCGCCGATAAACCGGGTGAGGCCTTTCCAGCGTGAGAGCGCGTAGCGGATCGCCTCGGCCAGTTTGGTCTTCTGGCTAATCATTTGCAGCTTGCCGCGGAGCCACGGTTCGAGCTCGTCGACGATGACGCGGCTTTTGTCCTGGCGCACCGCGCGTCTCTCGTCAGGGCTGCGGCCACGGATGTGCGTCTCAATTTCATAGAGTGTATTGATGCGCGTCAGGGCCTCGCTGGCAATGGGCGCCGCGCCGGCTGCGGCGAGCTCATAAAAGCGGCGGCGCACATGTGCCCAGCAGAACGCTAGTTCGACGTCACCGCGCTCGGCCATCACACGATAGCCGGCATATCCGTCGACCTGCAGGATTCCCTTGAAGCCAGCCAGATGTGCAATCGGCCGCTCGGCTTTGCGATCTGGCGCGTAGATGTAGACGATTCCAGGCGGGTCGGTGCCGCCCCAAGGCCGATCGTCGCTTGCATAGGCCCAGAGCTGGCCGGTTTTGGTGCGGCCGCGACCGGGATCGAGAACCGGCGCCGTCGTCTCATCCGCAAAGAGCTTCCCCGAACGCTTCAACGCGGCGAACATGCGCTCATGGATCGGACGCAGCAGCCACGCGGCACGGCCGACCCAATCCGCCATGGTCGAACGATCGAGTACGACGCCTTGGCGGGCGTAGATCTGCGCCTGCCGGTACAGCGGGAGATGATCGGCATACTTCGATACAAGAACCTGTGCGACCGTCGCATCGGTTGGCACGCCACCTTCGATCAGCCTTGCGGGCGCAGGCGCCTGCACAACACCGTCTTCACACGCTCGGCAAGCGTATTTGGGCCGGCGTACGACCAGCACCCGGAACTGTGCCGGCACGATGTCGAGCCGCTCGCTCACATCCTCGCCGATCCGGTGAAGCACCCCCGTGCAGCACGGGCACGTCTTGTCAGTGAGGTCGACAATCGTCTCGATGCGCGGTAGATGCAATGGTAGCGAACCACGGTTCATGCGCCGTTTGGTGATCCGTGCAGCTCGCTCGATCGGCGCGCTCTGTTCGGTTGCGGCATTCACGTCAGCGTGCGTCTGCTCGACCTCTTCGAGCCCAAGCAGCATCTGATCCTCTGGCAATGTTTCGGCGCGGCGACCAAAGCGATGACGCTGCATCTCTTTGATGATCTGACGCAGACGCTCGTTTTGTACCCGCTCGGCAATCAGCATCGCCTTCAACGCATTGGCGTCGTCGGGCAGCGATTCAGTCGCGGTCGGCATAACCAGAAGGGAATCACATTAGCCGCGACACGGCGAGCACTTTCAATGCAATCCACAGGAGCCTGTTCGATCATCCCGCTTGCGCAGGCACTTGCGTCTGTCTCGCCTCATGCACGCGCCGCCAATCGAGGCCCTCGAGCAACGCCGAGAACTGCGCCGCCGACAAGCGGATCACACCATCATCGATCTGCGGCCATCTGAACGCGCCGTTCTCAAGCCGTTTGGTAAAAAGACACACGCCAGAACCATCCCAAAAAATCAGTTTCACCCGATCCGCCCGCTTCGCTCGGAACACGTACACCGCCCCCGAGAACGGGTCGGCCTTCATCGTTTCCCGTACCAGCGCCGCAAGCCCCTCGGCGCCCTTGCGGAAGTCCACCGGCTTCGTCGCAACCATCACCCGGACCGAACCCGTTGGACCGATCACGAGCTCGCCTTCAGCGCCTGGATGATCTCCCTTACCATCCCGCTATCGGCGCCGCGACAGATCCAAACACTTGCGCCCTCAAGATCGAACCCAAGCAACGGCATCTCCTCCGCAGTCTCACCTCCCGCAGCCCCGCCTGTCACATCAACAAAAGCCGGCACAAACAGCGGTTCCTTCGGGCCCGCCGTCGGGGCACATTGCTGACGCGCAGCCCGACGCCACGCAAACAGCTGCGATGGTGTCAGGCCATGCCGGCGAGCCACGTCGCAGACGCTGGATTGGCCGGCATAACTCTCCGCGATAATCGTCGCCTTCTGATCGGCGCTCCACTCGCGCCGTCGACCCGCCCCCGTGAACACCTCAATGCGACGTGCCGTGACAACGCCACCCCTGGATATATGATCATCACCTGACATCGACATATGTCGGAGCTCCAATGCCCCCGAGTATCGATCGCCCTACATCACGAATAAAGGTGGGTCAGAGACAGCGCTTACGATGATCATTCTCTATGAAACGATTCAATCGTTCATTGATGTCTTCTCGCACATGAACGTTGAATTGCCCCACAGAGTTGACCGCGCTTTGCGTTGGCTAATCGTTACACCGAACATGCACAGCATCCATCATTCTTCTCACCAGCCAGAACGGACAGCAACTATAGTCAGGTGCTCTCGGTATGGGACAGGCTCTTCGGAACCTACACCGCGGATACACAAACGGATCGCCCGCACCGGCAAATCGGCCTCAAAGAAATAAGGGACGGACGCATATCTGATTTTTGGTGGCAGATTAAATCGCCGTTCTCCGCTGACGCTCGACGCGCCGGTGACGTTGCCCCTCAGAGTACCCTCGGTTTGAATTGGCATCCGTCGAAAGGAGACGGAGATCAGGAATAGCCGGTTGAGCGCACTGGCTTCAAATTCTAAGCCATATGTCTTGCCATTATGCTTGTTCGACAGCATCCTTTCGACAGCCTCGTAATAATATTGACATCAACACTATAGTTTTTCACGCGCCTTGATCCGCAGAGCGGACATTCAACTGGCTTTCAAGGCTCGCAAGCGGGGAGTCGCATCGGTTCGACGCTCACGGCTCGGGCTCCGCAATCCGTGCAGCGGAA
>JBJMQS010000068.1:0-2133 GCA_045802605.1 Gemmataceae bacterium
ACGGCGAGCGGCTTGCCCCGGAGGAGCTTGATCGCTTCAGTTCTCAATAATTGCGTTCAGTACAAAAGCGCTGCCCGTTAATCGCTGACAGTCGTCACAATGACAGCAGTGAACGAACATTGGCTTGTCGAGGAGTTGGTAGCGGACGGCCCCGCACGCGCAGCCGCCGGTGACTTTCTTTGTCATGCTGAACGATGCGAATGAAGCGAACGGTCCTTTAGTAGTGTGCGCCGATGTATTCCCACATCTGGTGATGCCAGTAAGGCCATTCGTGTCCGCCCTCTGGGCCCCAGTCGTCCAGATGATGAGCAATGCCACGGCTGTTTAACACCTCGGACATTCGATAGGTGGGTCCGCTGTTCTCCCAAGGACCGCAGCCGGTTACCAGTCGGATGTCGCAACTCGCGTACTGCTGGAGGTGCCACGGGTCACTCTGGTTAGCCATGTAGTCCACAGGGTTGTTGAAATAGAAATTGTCATCGTACATCCCGTCCATGGAGTCTCGCATGTCATAAATGCCCGAGAGTGCGTAGCAGCGCTTCACGTGGTCGGGATGTTTGAACAGAGTGTTAGCCGCGTGATACGCACCGAGCGATGCGCCCAACGTGGCGATCCCGATGCCAGGCGTTTGGCACTGAGAATCGATGAATGGGAAAACTTCGTTCGCTACGTAGCCGTCGTACTGCGCCTGCAACCAACTTCGATGGAAAGGATGCGCTCCTTTGTTTTGGAATGAATCGGTGTTTACGCTGTTGATGCAGAAGATTCGGATCCGGCCCTGCTCAAGGTAAGGGCTCAGTGTGCGAATCATGCCCTGACCTTCCATCTCCCATTCGTCGCCGCAGCTTGTAGGAAACGCGAGGATGGGCGCGCCGTAGTTACCGTAAATGGCGACACCCATTTGGCGATTGAGACGGTGCGAATACCAACACTGATGGTCACGATGCATGGCTTGCGAGGATAGCGGGTTGATAGCCAGGCTCAAGCGCGGTGTTACCGGCCGCGCATGCGAATGATTCGGTTATTTAGTTGTTGCAGCTAATCGAACGCGAGGGCGTGCCGCCATAACGGCTGGCGTTGGAGCCGGCCTGCCCTCAGGCCGGTCAGGATCTAGGCGAAACGTTTGGCGCCGGGCGGGCTGAGAGCGACCGGTGAAAGACTCATTGCAGCACGATTGCAGAACGTCGCGCTCGCAAGACGTATTTCTGAATTTTGCCAGTCGCAGTTTTTGGTAGCTCATTAACGAAGGTCACGCTATGCGGCGCTTTGAAGTGCGCGAGGTTCGCCCGGGCAAACTCGCATAGCTCACGCTCATCGGCATTTGCGCCTTCGTGCAGAACAACAAAAGCGTGCGGTGCTTCGCCCCATTTTTGATGGGGGAACCCGACGATCGCCACTTCCTGCACCGCCGCGTGTCTCAAAAGCACGCCTTCGACTTCGACCGAAGAAATATTTTCGCCGCCGCTTATGATGACATCTTTCAGACGGTCACGAATTTCAACATAGCCATCCGGATGCACGACCGCGGCGTCGCCCGTATGAAACCATCCGCCGCGTAAAGCGTCATCGGTCGCTACCTGGTCGTTGTAATAGCCGGCCATTACCACGTTACCGCGTGCAATAATTTCACCCTGAGTAACGCCATCGTGCGGCACATCGTTGCCGTGTGTGTCCATCACGCGCAACTCGCCCGACGTAATCAACTCAACCCCCTGACGCGCTTTGATTGCCGCGCGTTCCCCGATCGGAAGTGCGGCATGTTCCGCGCGCGACTCGCAAACCGTGATGAACGGCGCTGTCTCGGTCAATCCGTACACGTGCGTGATGGTCCAGCCCAAATCTTCTTCGAGTCGCTGGATCGTATTCGGTGCAGGCGGGGCACCTGCGGTAATAACGTGAATTCCTTTCGGCGCCAGGCGACGCAGAGTTGCCGGCGCGTTTGCCAGGGCAATTAAAACCGTCGGCGCCGCGCATAATGTGGTGACTTGCTCGGCTGCCATTAATTCAAAGACAGCGCGCGGCTCGACTTTGCGCAGACAAATGTGAGTCGCTCCCGCGGCTGTTACCGTCCACACGAAAGTCCAGCCGTTGGCGTGAAACATCGGGAGCGTCCAGAGATAACGATCGGCACAG
>JBJMQS010000069.1:0-1621 GCA_045802605.1 Gemmataceae bacterium
GGGATTGCCAGCATTCAGTTCAAGATCGGTTTCCACCACCAGGACTGTTTCCACCCCATCTTTGTCGATTTCAATCGTCGTCCAGATGTTTTTGACGTTGGGATTGTCAACGGTCATGGAGCCCACTCCCTGCTTCAGCTTTCAGCCGAACATATCAAACCAACCACGCCGGCGCGACCTGCCATCGAAAGCGGACCGGACCAGAACATCGCACGTCAGCTGAGCGCCGCGCTTTTAAGTGGCGCCGTTCTATCGCTCCGGGGTGGGCGTCTTGGTGCCCGCTGTTATTGACGCGTCAGCGGATCGTGCTCTCTGAGAGATTTTACGCTTGGGAGTAGGCTGAGCGGCGGCTCTTCGCTTGTCGAAAGGGTCGTGCCAATGCCTGGTGACGATCCTCTCCGTTGTTTTAGAGAGCTGCTTCGGCTCCGCTGTGGGCAACCCGGTCGCAACAGTTTCAACCGGTTTGATATCAGGAGCAGTCTGCTTTGCAGCTTCGAGCGTATCTAGCTTGGTGGAGGGGCTGTTTTGGAGCTTTGTCCTCGCCGTCAGGTCTTCGGACAAACGCGCCACGGCATCGGTCAGGGCGGCTCCCCGCGTAACCTCTGCTTTCGTGGATGGGACGGCTTTCGAAAGATCCGTACTCGAAACCGCCATTCTCACGATGAGAGTCGTCGCGAGGCCGATCAAGCACAACAAGGCGAGCCAGACCGTCCGCATCGCCTGTGGCGCGACCATGCCCATAGTCCGTGTCCCAGCCGATAACGCGATAAGCTGTCACGACTTATGAGCGGCGAAATGCGGCGGTCGAAAGATTTTCCACCAGCCGTCCACAGTCTTCTCGCCTTGACCACCGTGCCCGTTCTCGCTCACCGCCGTGCCGGGCCAACGGATAAGGCGTCGCATTCTCGGGGGCCGCGCTCGACCTTGAGGTGCTTGAGTTTCGCCTCGTGGTCATGCCGGGGCCATCTTCGCAACTACGCGCTGCACGATGGCGGGATCGCGATACACGCTGCGCGGCCGTAACAAGTTCTGCACTTCAGCGGTCAGCCTGTGAATGGCCGGATCCTCGGCGGCGAGCCTCGTCAATGCGATAGCGAATTGGAGCGTAATCTCAAAATCCGCAGGACGTTCTCCGCGTGTATGGGGGAAAACGAAGTCAAGCGTGGCTACCGACCACGGCGTCTCGATCAATGGCTGCACCTCATCGAAGAAAGTCGGCGCCAGGCCGGCCATCGGATCGCTCTCTCCAGCTAGTCTCTCGAGAAGTTTCTTGAGCAGGCAGGCCTCCTGCGCGGCCACGCTCATGCCCTGGCCATAGACGGGGTTGAACCGGCAGATTGCGTCGCCGACGGGCAGCAGCCCGCGCGGGAAAGAGTCGAGGCGCTCGAAATGGCGCCGCACGCTCTCGCGGAAGCCGTACCGCGCGACGTTACTCAATGGCTTGGCATGGCTGATCGCGTTGTAAATGGTCGTTGTCCGCAGTCCCCGGGCATAATTCAGGAAGCCTTCGGCATCGCCGGGTGGCGCGTCACCGTGGCGGCCACCGATGGTCGCCATCCACCGGTTGCCCTCAAGCGGCAACATCAGGCCGCCACGACTATCGTCCGGCGCGCGGCCGAAA
>JBJMQS010000070.1:0-203374 GCA_045802605.1 Gemmataceae bacterium
CCGTCGGGGCGATTACCCAACCCCGCTCGCCAAAATCCCTTGGATGAAACGCCGATTCCCACTTTCATTTGCATTCCACCCGAAAGTGTCGAATATTTGCTCTTGGCATTTCCTGTTGGCCATCACGTGAGGCCGGCAGGAATGCCGGCGGACTGTTCTGGGGGATGCGAGCGGGCGATCGTCTCACTTTTGTGAGACGGGTGCTCCACTTTTGTGGGGCCCATGCCCAATTGCGGTCGTCGCAGACGAACACCACCACCACTACCACCACCGCAAGCGACGACCGGGCGGCCAAGTCCACTGCTCGCCCGGAGTGCCGCCCTTAAACACACGGCGGCGCGCTTCGTCAACTTCCCACTTTGCGACTGATGGGGCGTGTGCCCCGGCGCTTCCGAAAGTGGAAGATTCACCAACAACAACAAAAACGCCCACGACACCCGCTCGCATCTTCCCAGGCAGTACTGCGCGCTGAGGCGGGTTCGCCCCGGCCGCTTCGGGTTGTTAATTTTTCAATTCGCTGGTAAACCAGGGGCTCTATTGCTGTCGAGGCAGGATGCCGGAGCACACCATGAAGACACTTCCGCCGCAACTCGCGGCCGACCCCGCGATTCAGGAACTGTTGGCTGAGGTCGCCACCAAGGAGCGAACGCTCCGCGAATTGCGTGGCCGCGTGGTCGAGCATGAGCAGTCGTTTCGGCAGGCACAGGAAAAGATCAACGTTTACTCGCGCGACTGGCTCTACACGACGGTTTGCAATTTTCGCAACACCATCGCTCGCGGCAAACGCCTGAAGAACTTTGCTCGCCGATCGGTCCGGACCGCGCTGGCGCTGACTCGATTGACGGTCGGCGTCGTCGCCATGCCAGTCTTGCGCGTCGCCCGCGTTTTTGGAGCAGGGGTTCGCGAAACGATCGAACGCGAGCCTGAGCAGTGCCGGCTCAAGGTGGGATTCACGACGCCGCTGCCCGAGCCACTGGTTATTGGGCAGGGATCGAGCTTCGTCGTGAGCGGTTGGGCATTTCACCCCGAGCGCCGAATTGAACGGCTCGAACTTCGACTTTTGACCGCTCGTCCGAAGGCGATTACCGGCGAGGTCGTCGATCCGAATCTCGAGTCGGCTCCGCTCGATGAAGACTTGCCGATTGATCGGGCGCTGGAGTTCACCGATCGCCCGGTGCACATGATTCTGCGCAACGTCCCGAACCGCAAAACACTCACCGCGCAGTTCCCGGCCAATGATGCGAAGGGCAACAGTTACTGGTCGGGCTTCTACGCCGAGATGCCCATTCCCGCGATTCCCCGCGCAGCCCGCGCGCAACTCGTTGTGAAAGCGTACCTCGACGATGGCACATTGGAGTCGGCGACGCTCGGCAAGTTTACGCTCCAGCCGAAGCTCACAGACCCGCGACCAATTGGTCCGATCCCGGCCACCGAAGGGCCGCTCGTCGCCATCTGCATGACGACTTACAACCCGCCCGCCCATTTGTTCCGCCGGCAGGTTGAATCAATTCAGGCGCAGACACACGGCGGCTGGATCTGCATCATTCGCGACGACGGCTCGGATCACGAAGCGCTCAAAGGTATTCGAGCTGCCATCGACGGCGATGATCGGTTCCGACTCATCCGCAATGAAAAGAACCTCGGGTTCTATCGCAACTTCGAAGCGGTGCTTGGTGATGTGCCCGCCGAGGCCGACTTCGTCGCGCTTTCGGATCAGGATGACTGCTGGCATCCGGACAAGCTCGAGTCGTTGTTGCGCGAGTTCACACCGGGCACGACGCTCGTGTACTCCGACATGCGGATCGTGACCGAGACGGGCCGGGTGCGCGCGGAGACGTATTGGACGACGCGCATCAGCAACCATGCGAACTTCACCAACCTGTTGCTCGCGAACACGGTGACGGGCGCTGCGTCAATGATTCGGCGGTCGCTGCTCAATTATTTGCTGCCGTTCCCGGACAAAGTGGGCGATGCGTATCACGACCATTGGCTCGGCGTGGTTGCCATGTCGCTGGGCAATATTGGCTACGTCGATCGCCCGCTTTATGACTACGTGCAACATTCGGGCAACGTGGTTGGCCACGTGGCGCCCAAGCCGCAGCGCTGGATCGGGGCGCTCTATCGTTTCCTGGCGTTCTTCTGGCCGAAGCGAATCCCGCGCAACGTCGAAGCTTTCTTCCGGCACGGCTATGGTTACTACACCCACGATCTCTTGCGCATTCAGCACACAATCCGTAACGCGCTGACTCGGTGTCACGCCGAAGCGGCCCCGGACAAGCTCGCCGCCATGTGGAAAGTGCTCCGCGCGCCGGACACGCGCAAGGGCAAGCTTTGGCTGGCGATGCGGCCGTTGCGGCCCGACGCGTGGCGACAAACGGTCGGCGTGGAAGCCCATCTGTTTCAGGCGATCTGCTGGCGAGCGCTGCATCGGTTCAAGACATGGTGGGGCACACGCCTCACCGCGCACGGCGCCATGCGCCATTCACTCGCGAAGCGTTTGCTGCCAGTGCACACCATTAGCCACATCGACACGGTGGTGGCCATCGAGCGAATCACGGCACCGCTTACGCTGTCGTTTCACGAAGATTCGCCGCGCCGCGTGAACATGGTGATCTCGATCATCGATTTCAAGTACGTCTTTGGCGGCTACATCACTGTTTTCCATCTTGCCCGTTGCCTGAGCGAGCGTGGCTTCAACGTGCGCTTGATCATTACGGACGAATGCGACTTCCGGCCCGTGACCTTTGCCAACAATTTCCGCAACTATCCGGGCCTCGAGGATCTTCTCGACCGGATTGAATTGGTCTACGCTTACAACCGCGACACGATTGTGCACGTCAGCCCGCACGACGTCTTCCTGCCCACCAGTTGGTGGACCGCGCACATCGCCCATCGTGCAACGCAGACGCTCGGCAAACAGCGATTCGTTTATTTGGTTCAAGAATTCGAGCCGGGCTTTTATCCTTATGGCGCATTGGCCTCTTTCGCGGCCCAGTCCTATACGTTCCCGCACTTCGCGCTTTTCTCCACCGAGTTGCTGCGTGAGTTTTTCCAGAGCCAAGGTCACGGCGTCTTCGCGCTACCCGGCGGCGAGCGGCATAGCACCTCGTTCGAAAATACAATCACGGCTGTCGGCGAAGTCACGCCGGCCGAGTTGTCGCGCAAACGTCGGCGACGTGTGCTGTTCTACTGCCGGCCCGAACCGCACGCGCTGCGGAACATGTTCGACATCGGCATCATGGCATTGCGCAAAGCGGTCGCGCAAGGTGCGTTCGCTGGTTGGGAATTCCACGGCATCGGCACGCTCGCCATGCATGGTCAGATCGATCTCGGCAATGGTGCGAAGCTCAGCTTGTTGCCGCGGCATGATCAGGAAGCCTATCGCCGCATTCTCAAGGATTACGACATCGGCTTGAGCCTGATGTGCTCGCCGCACCCAAGTCTCGTCCCGCTGGAAATGTGCTCGGCTGGAATGATGACCGTGACCAACACCTACGCCAACAAGACGGCGGAGAAGCTACTCGCCATTTCGGAGAATTTTGTCCCCGTCGAGGGAACGGTAGATGGCGTGCTCACTGGCCTACTCGCTGCCAAGGCGGGCCTCTCCGATGTCGAGAAGCGGGCTCGCGCGGCTAATGTGAACTGGGCCACACGCTGGGAGCAATCATTCCATCCCGCGCTTTTGGATCAGTTGGATCAGTTCTTAATGGCGGCGATGGAAGACCGCGATGTGCCGGAAATGCAATCGACGAATGTTAACCGATCTGCTGCATGACCTTGGTAATCTCAATCGCGGCCCGGGCGGCATCCGCGCCCTTGTTGCCTTCCGCCCCGCCGCAACGGGCGAGCGCTTGTTCGTCGGTATTGCATGTCAAAACGCCGAAAATCACGGGAATCCCGGTTTCCAGTCCGGCTAGCAAAATACCGTGCATCGCGGCCTGGCAAACGTAGTCGTAATGATCGGTGTCTCCGCGAATGACCGCACCGAGACAGACAATCGCAGCGTATTGGCCGGACAGCGCCATCGTCTTTGCAACCAGCGGCAACTCGAATGCACCAGGGACGTGTATCACTTCCAGCAAATCGTGGGGCACGCCTTCCGCGCCGAAGGCTTGCACGGAGCCGGCGAGTAACTTCTCGGTGATCTCCGAATTGAAGCGAGCGACGATGACAGCAAAGCGATTCATGCGTTATCCCAGGTTCATGCTCATCAGGAATTCTGCGTTCGACTTCGTCCGGTTCATGCGAGCCGTCAACAACTCCATCGCTTCGACCGGATTCATGTCCGAGAGGACTTTGCGGAGGATATAAATTCGCCGCAACTCTTCGGCAGTCGTCAGCAACTCTTCCTTGCGAGTGCCGGAGCGATTGACATCGATGGCGGGCCAGACGCGCTTATCCACGAGCCGGCGATCCAGGTGCAACTCCATGTTGCCGGTGCCTTTGAATTCTTCAAAGATGACGTCATCCATCTTCGAACCGGTGTCGATGAGGGCCGTGGCCAAGATGGTCAGGCTGCCGCCCTCTTCCACATTGCGGGCCGCCCCGAAGAACCGCTTCGGCTTGTGCAGCGCGTTGGCATCGACGCCGCCGGAGAGAATCTTGCCGGAGTGTGGCACTTCCGTGTTATGGGCGCGCGCGAGCCTCGTGATCGAGTCAAGCAAAATGACGACGTCGTTGCCGGACTCCACCATTCGGCGGGCCTTTGCAATCACCATATCTGACACTTGCACATGCCGGGACGCCGGCTCATCAAAAGTGGAGCTAATGACTTCGGTGCGCGGACCTTTGACCGACCGCTCCATTTCGGTGACTTCTTCGGGCCGCTCATCAATGAGCAGCACGATGACATAGCACTCGGGATGATTCTTCAGAATCGAATTCGCCATCTTCTGCAAAAGGACCGTCTTGCCAGTGCGTGGCGGGGCGACGATGAGACCGCGTTGGCCCTTGCCGATCGGCGTTACGAGGTCCATCACCCGCATCGAGATTTCATCGTGGGACGTTTCGAGATGCAATCGCCGGGTCGGATGTAGGGGCGTCAGGTCTTCGAAGCAAACCTTGAGCGGCCGAACATTGGGGTCTTCGCCGTTGACGGCTTCGACCCGCAGCATGGCAAAGTAGCGTTCGTTCTCCTTCGGCGGCCGAATTTGCCCCGCGACCACCGAACCGGTGCGAAGGTTAAAGCGGCGAATCTGACTTGGCGAAATGTAAATGTCGTCGGGGCAGGGGAGGTAGTTGTAATCGGGGCTCCGAAGAAAACCGAAGCCATCGGGCAACGTCTCGAGTGTGCCTTCGCCGAACATCAAGCCGTCTTGCTGCGTGCGCGTCTTGAGAATTTGGAAGATGAGATCCTGTTTCTTCAAGCCACCAAGCTGAGTTTCGGGAATGCCCTCATCGGTCGCGGTTTTTAGCAACTGCCCCATTGTCATTTGCTGGAGTTGCTGCACGAAGGTGCTGCCGCGTTTGACTGCTTCGAGGCGATCACCGGGTGCGCCTCGGTCGGCTCCGCCATCGGTCGACGCATGGCCGTCCACACTGGGTTGCGCCAACACGGGTGCAGGTGCAGCCGGCTCTTCGAACAGCCCGGCGGCGAAATCGCCCGCGACTCCATCGGCGTTCGAGTGGCGTCTCTTCTCGACTGGCGTTTTGGTTTCGGCGTCCATGGTTGCTCACGTTGGTTGGGCGGCCAGGCCCCAGTGGGCCAAAAGCGCATCCACGTTTTTCTGCAACTCGTACATCCCCGCGGTGTTCGTCAACACCGCGTCGGCTCGCGCCTGTTTTTCGCTTAACGCCATCTGCGTCCTTTCGCGGCGATCCAGATCCTCCGGAGTCCAACCTCGCAGAGCGACTCGTGCTACTCGCAACTCTCGCGGCACATCGACGAACACAAGCTTGTCGCACACCCGTTGCCAGCCGGCCTCCAGCATGATCGCCGCGTCGAGGACGACAAAGCGAACGCTCGGGTCCGCCTCTGCTGCCGCAATCTCCCTTCGCAAGCGATCCTCAATCCACGGGAACACGATCGCTTCGAGTTCCTTCAGTTGAACCGGGTCGGCGAACACGATCCGCCCCAATGTCTTGCGATCGATCGCTCCGTCCTTACTTATGGCCTCCGGCCAGCGGCTCGCAACACGCGCTCGAACATCTGGGTCGAGCAGAGCTGCATGCCCCGCCGGATCCCCCGCGACGATTCTCCCGCCACGCTCGGCGAGGACTTCCGCCACGGCGCTTTTGCCCGCCCCGATGCCACCGACTAGGCCGATGACGGGCTTCGGTCGATTCACGGCAATCGTCCATGAGCTAGCCAATTTCGCAGTGGCCTCGGCACGCATTCATCGAACAGGATGAGCATGTCCCACGATCTCCCTCGCCCACGTGATCACCTCGAGAGCTTTTTCGCGACTCACGGTTGGAAAGTGGTCGAGAAATACGTCTAGGGAGAGTCCACCCTCGATGTAATCGAAGAGAGCATTGACGGGAACGCGCGTTCCGGGAAATACCGGCGTACCGCTAAGTATGTTCGGATTCACGCTGATAGGAGCCTCTGAAACGACTTCGATCGTCATGCGATCTTCACCTCCTCCACATCCAACCAGTTCGCCCCGGCCGCGACATCGACTTCGATTGGCACGGCCAGCGGCATTGCCCCAGCCATTTCAGCCCGCACCATGGCCGCCAGCGGGCGAATCTCGTCCTCAGGGGCTTCGAAGACGAGTTCGTCGTGCACCGACAACAGCATCCGTGCTTTCATCTTCTGTTCGCAGAGCCGGCGATGGACTGCAAGCATGGCGAGCTTCATCATGTCCGCGGCGGAGCCTTGGATCTCCATATTGATGGCTTCGCGCTCGGGTTGGTTCAGGCTTTTGTAGCTAGCCCGAGAGCGAACGCCCGAGATTGCTCGCCGCCGGCCCATAAGCGATGTCACGTATCCGTTAGTGGCGCAGCGGGCCAATACCTCAGCTTGATAAGCCTGTACGGCAGGGAAACGTGCGAAATAGTCGTCGATGAACTTCGCCGCCACATCGCGCTCAATACTGAGCCGGATGGCCAGGCCATGCGGGCTCATCCCGTAGATCACGCCGAAGTTGACTGTCTTGGCCACCCGTCGTTGACTGCTATTCACCTGTTCGGACGGCACGCCAAAGATTTGCGACGCCACCGACGCGTGAATGTCGTGTCCCTTCGCGAATGCCTCACGCAATGCGTCGTCGCCCGAGAGATGAGCGAGCAATCGCAACTCAATCTGCGAGTAGTCTGCGGTGAGCAGTCGCCAGCCTTCCGCCGGCAAGAATGCCTGACGAATCTGTCGGCCCTGCTCCGTACGAGCCGGGATGTTTTGCAGATTAGGATCGGTCGAACTCAAGCGACCGGTCGCCGCGACCGTTTGATTGAATGAGCTGTGCAGCCGGCTCGTGTTGGGGTTCACCAAGACCGGAAGGGCATCGACATAGGTGCCTTTGAGCTTGGCGACCTGGCGATACTCCACGATCTTTCGCGGCAACGGATGCAAGGGCGCGAGGCGTTCCAGTGTTTCTTGATCCGTGCTCGAAGCGTCCGAAAGCTTCGTGCGCTTCTGCACCGGCAGATTCAACTCTTCAAACAGGACCTTGCGCAGTTGCAGCGGTGACGCGATGTTGAATTCGCGGCCTGCGACCTGGTGGATCTCCTGTTCCACGACCTTGAGTTGTTCGGCCATTTCGCCCGAGAGCCGATTGAGGAACGGCACGTCGATACGAATACCCGTATATTCCATCTCCGCCAGCACACCGATGAGCGGCAATTCGAGCGTTTCGTAAAGCTGACGAAGGCGCGGATCAACTTCGGTTAGTTCAGCTTCTAACTTCTCGGTGAGCCGCCACGCGACATCGGCATCCTCGGCCGCGTAGGTGCAGACCTTGTCCGTCGGCACCGCATCCATCGTGATTTGATTCTTGCCTTTGCCGATCAACTCCTCGATCTTGATGTTCTCATGGTTAAGTTGTTTGCGCGCTAACTCATCCAGCCCGTGGGAGCGCTCGCCGGATCGCAACAGGTAGTCGGCAATCATCGGGTCACCGGCGACGCCGCGGACTTCAATGCCCGCTTTGCGCAAGGCGAGCAAATCGTATTTGATGTTCTGATTCACTTTGGCAATGCACGGGTCGCCAAAGATCGGCCTCAGTCCGTGGAGAACGAGCCGTTCGTCGAGCTTGCCGCACTCGGACGGGCCACGCACGGCGATGTAATACGCCTCGCCGGCTTTCCAACTGAGCGCGATGCCGACAATGTCGGAGCGCAGCGGGTCGAGTCCTGTCGTTTCGAGATCAAATGCAAATCGTGGCTGGCTTTTGAGCTGACCCAACAAGTCATTGAATTTCTCGGCGCTATCAATGAGCCGATAGTCCGACTGCCAGTCCGACGGGGGCGCGTTTGCGCCGAATTCAAATTCGATCCCATCGGAGCCCGGTGCAAATAGGTCCGTGGCCGGACCTGACTTTGTGGCCGCCCCGCGAACTTTGTCCGCGAGACCTCGGAAGCCGAACCCCTCGAAGAGCGCTAGGAGTTTGGGAGCGTCGTAGTCCCGAATCTTCCACGAGTCCCATTCGAATTTGAGGGGAACCTTTGTCTCCAACGTGACCAGCCTGCGGCTCTTGGCGACCGCCTCAGCGCTTTCCTTGAGAGCCTTACTGATGCGGTCCGGCTTCACAGTGTCGGCCTTAGCCAGCAAGTTGTCGAGCGAGCCAAACTCCTGCAACAGCTTGGTCGCCGTCTTGGCACCGACGCCGGGAACACCTTTGACGTTGTCCACCGAATCGCCCACGAGGGCCTGGTAGTCGATGACCTGTTCCGGGGCGATGCCCCAGTCGGCCCGCAATGCTTTCGGGTCGAGGTACGTTCGTTTCCGCAAGTTGAACATCCGCACGCGGTCGCCGAGCAATTGCCGGCAATCCTTGTCCGAGGTGCAAATCGTCACCTGCATGCCCAGATCGCGAGCCGCACATGAGAGGGTTGCGATGACGTCGTCTGCTTCAAATCCCTCCGCTGTGAGCACCGGCAGGTTGAACGCCTCGACCACTTGCTGAATCATGGGGAACTGAATCTGCAAATCATCCGGCGGCGGGGCGCGGTGTGCCTTGTACTCCGGCTCAATCGTGTTGCGGAACACCGGGCCGGCCAAATCAAAAGCAAAGATCAGGTAGTCCGGCTTCAGCTCATCGCGCAGGGTGAAGATATCGCGAGTGAAACCGAAGACCGCATTGGTCGGGCGGCCGTCAGGGCTCGACATCGGCTGGCGCAATGCATGAAACACCTGAAAGATCAGGGAATGAGCATCGACCAGGATGATATTAGCCGGCTGCGCCATGGTGGGACCGAAGCTTGCCGAGGACCGGATCAGGTCGCTGCGTCAGCAGCGGCGGTGGGAACAGTTCGGCTGCGGTTCTCACACGATCGGAGTCGCCCACGGCGGGACGAGGGGCCGGCGGTGATGGTTTAGAACTGCAGCGGTCGCCGCGGGTGGCGGCTTATGGAAACTCGAGCGGTAAGCGTGGGGTTCCGTTCACTTACCACGGTACGCGGCTCGAATGGCAGTGTCAAGCATCTGGTTTCACGATGATACGATGACGGATTAACAGGTGGCAAACGGTACGGTCTAGGTGGTAGCCAAGCTCTCATTACCTCGAATTGTTCGGCCGTATGGCCGGGAACTAACTGCCGTACTGTTCATTGCCCACCTGCTCCATCCATTCGACGGTTTTCCCATCGAGCTTTTCTTGAATGGCAAAGTGTGTCATGACCGTCGTCGCTGTCGCGCCATGCCAGTGCTTCTCACCTGGCGGAAACCAAATGACATCGCCAGGTCGAATGTTTTCGCGGGGCCCGCCCCAGCACTGCGCCCAGCCGGCGCCGGACATCACGATCAACGTCTGGCCAAGTGGATGCGTATGCCATGCGGTCCGCGCCCCGGGCTCGAATGTCACGCTCGCGCCGACCACCCGCGCCGGAGCAGCCGCCTCGAACTGCGGATCGATCCGCACGGTGCCGGTGAAATATTCCGCAGACCCTTTGCCGGAGGGCAGGGAGCCGCCTCGTTTGATTTCCATTTCGGAATTCTCCCAATGCACACTTGTCTGCATCTTTGGCTTTGGGCGTGCGGCAAAAACTATCGCGTCTTCACGCCGATGAACGTGCCGCGTGCTTCCGTCTTGTATGCACCATTGACCATGGCTTCGACAATTTTCGTGCCGAAGCAATCGAATTGCTCCATCACGAGATCGAAGCCGACGTCCTGAATTGCCTGGAGCAAATACTCCCGTTGGACCCAAAAGGAGTTGCGGTTGTCCCACGACGCCCACCGACTCTTTTCGCGGTCTTGGAAAAGTGCTTCGGTGGCGAACTCGTTGTACCACCGGCCCAAGAGGGATTCGTTCTCCACGATCGGTGACAAGCAGTATTTGCTGACGCTCGATTCTTCGGGCGTCCGCGGCTGGTCTGTCGTGTCATCGGATGCTGATGAGAAATGTGTCTGGAGAATTAACAGCTTGCTTGTAATAGAAGAGAGAGTTTTCAAGAACTGTTTGGGGCGGTCCAGATGATACAGCAAGCCGCAACAAAACGCGGCATCGAAGGTGCCGTACTTCGCCATGTTCCAGGCGTCATCGCGTACGAATTCCAGATTCGGCAAGTTGGTGTTCGCTTTCACATGCTGGCATGCCGCGATATTAATCTCGCGGACATCGATGCCGAGCACCTGAAACCCCATCCGCGCAAACTCGACCGCAAAACCGCCTTCGAGGCAGCCGAGGTCTAACACCCGGAAGCGACTCTTGTCGCCAGGGAATACGGTTTCAAGAACCCGCCGCGCCGACACGAACCACGGGTGGGATTCCATGGAGGTGCTCATGTCCGGCTTTGTAAACGTTCCATCGTCGAGGCGGATATTGTGAGCCGTAAACTCGATCTGCATTTCTAGCATCCTTACTAAATAATGGGCTCACGGTTACACGGCGCGATTGAGACGCCGGGGGATGACCGAATGTCTTCAGGTTATATGACCGGCTGATGGTGGTCAGGGGCCAGGAGGTTGTTTGGCACGGCGTGTAGGCATCTTGTTAGCCGGACGCGCAAGCTACGGGACGCAGAGACTTGGCCGCAGGCGAAAGGTTTTGCGTTTCGTAGATGCATCCAGCCAACAAAAAATCAAATCCACTCGAGTGGGGGCCGAGACTCTGGCTTCCGTAGCTTGCGCGTCCGGCTAACAAATCCCTCACTCGAGGCGCACCTCGTGATTGATCTTTGTCTCGCCCGGATACGCCCAGATACCATATCGGGATGAGCTTGCGCATCGCTGGCGGCACAATTTACGATCCGGTCAACGCTCTCGACGGCGTTGTCCGCGATTTGTGGATTCGCGATGGCAAAATCATTGCTCCCTTTGATGAGCCGCCGAGTCGAACGATTGATGCGACGGGCTTGGTTGTCATGCCCGGCGGCGTGGACATGCACACGCATATCGCCGGTCCCAAAATCAACGCGGCTCGCCGACTTAGTCCCGAACGGCGCGATTCCTCGCCAATCCGCCGCACCGCGATAACGCGAAGCGGCACCGCAGGCAGTGTGCCATCGACATATGCGACTGGCTATCTCTATGCGGGGCTCGGTTACACAACAGCGGTGGATCCGGCGATCACACCGCTCGGCGCGCGGCACGCCCATCTTGAATTGGCAGACACACCGGTCGTGGATTCGGCCTTGCTGATCTCGCTAGGCGATCATCACTACGCTTTGGACCGACTCGCTCATGGCGACTACGACCGCTTCCGTGCATTCATTGGTTGGGTGTTGCGATCGACACAAGGCTACGGCGTGAAGCTGGTAAACCCAGGAGGCGTCGAGACGTACAAGCAGGGCGGATCGCGCTGCGGACTCGATGAAACCGTGCCTAGCTTTGGCGTGACGCCGCGCCAGATCATTCGGATCTATGCACAAGCTGTTGATGAACTGGGATTGCCGCACGCAATCCACGTGCATGGCGCTGATCTTGGCATGCCCGGCAATGCGCCGACCACACTGGCCACGATGCAATCGCTCGATGGCCGGCGCGGGCACTTCACCCACATTCAGTTCCACAGCTATGGCGGTGACAAAGACGATCCAGAAAGTCTCGTCTCGCGGGCTTCGGAGTTAGCGGAATACGTTAATTCCCATCCCGAGATCACTGTCGATGTTGGGCAGGTCATGTTCGGGCCGACGATGACGCTCACCGGCGACAGCGCGCTGGGCCATTACCTGGCACGCGCTACGGGCCGACGTTATCTCGACTTCGATACCGAGTGCGAAGGTGGGTGCGGCATCTCGCCGATCGAGTACAAGGACGCGAATTTCGTCAATGCCATGCAATGGGCGATTGGGCTCGAGTGGTTCTTGCTCGTTAAAGATCCGTGGCGAGTCGCGATGACGACGGACCATCCGTCTGGCGGCGCATTCGTTGCTTATCCGGAAATCGTGCAATTGCTCATGAGCCGGGATTATCGCCGCGAGATACTGGCCCGGTTGCCACCCAAAGTGAGAGAGCGCACGGTGCTCACCGATTTGGATCGAGAATACACACTCTCGGAAATTGCGATTATCACCCGCGCGGGGCCCGCGCGAATCTTGGGACTGCCGTACAAGGGCCATCTCGGCGTCGGAGCGGACGCGGACATCGCCATCTATGCACCGTCAGCAGACCGCAAGACTATGTTTACTTTGCCCCGCTTCGTTCTGAAAGCGGGCGAAGTAATCGTTGAAAACGCGGAGATTCGGAAGACCACGTTTGGCCAGACGTTGACGGCCGCGCCGGATCATGACTCGGGCTTCGTTCCGCACCTGCGCGATTGGTTCAGCCTACATCACTCGATTCAGTTTGCAAATTTCCCGATTCACGACGATTTTCTCGAACATGGACAAGTTCAAGTAAAATGCCAGCCAGGCAACGCTCGTTTTGGAACCACGTGATGAAGCAGGCCTTGTTATCACTGTGCATTTTGACGGGGCTGAGTCAGACGGCCATCAGCTCGGAAGCCGACAGGCTGTTCGACCATGAAGGGCGGGTGCCCCTCATTCATATCGATGTGGACAAAGATGCCGTCGAGTCATTGAAGCGCGAGACTCGAAAAAACGTGCCATGTAAAGTCACGATGGGCGACCGCACTTGGAGCAACGTTGCGATTCACATCAAAGGCGGCCGAGGTTCCATGCAGCCGTGGGACTGGACCCCCGGATTGACGTTAAGTTTCAACGAGTTCGAACCTGGGCAACTGTTCCTGGGCGAACTCGAAAAGATCCATCTGAATAATGAAGTGCAAGATCCGAGGTACATGACGGAGATTCTGGCGAGCGAACTCTTTCGCTCGGCCGGCGTGCCATGCGCTCGTGCCACGCACGTGATAGTCGAACTCAACGAGCGGAAAATGGGCGTCTACGTAATGGTCGAGGCATTCGATCGTCAATTTTTGAAGCGCAGTTTCGGTAGCTCCAAGGGCAATCTTTATGACAGCGAGTTTTGCCGCGAGATCGACGAGCCTCTGAAGCGCTCGCATGGATCCGCCGATGTTGATGACCACTCCGATCTCAAAGCGCTCGTCGCGGCGTGCCGACAGACCGAGCCAGACCAGAAGTTTGCGAAGGTCGGTCAGCTATGCGACCTCGATCGCTTCTTCACCATGATGGCCATCGAGGCTGTGTTGTGGCATTGGGACGGCTACTGCATGAATAAGAACAACTATCGTGTTTACCACGATCCGAAATCGGCCAAGTTCGTGTTTATGCCGCATGGGATGGATCAAATGTGGCAGCATTCCGGAGGGACGATCTATCCGGAGTGGAAAGGCTTGGTCGCCCGCCGCTTGATGCAGACAAACGAAGGGAAAGAGGCGTACCGCAAGAAGCTCCAAGAGGTGATGGACAAGTATTACCAGACAGCCGAATTCGAATGCAAAATTGACACCATGGTCGCACGGCTTAAGCCCGCAATGGAGCCCGTCAACAAGGACGCCATGCGGCGGATCGTGATCCAAAATGAACGGCTCAAATCGATTATCGAGAAACGGGAAGAAAACATCCGGACCCAACTAAAACCATGAGCACAATTCTCCTCCTATCGACCGACTTGATGGACACCAGCAAAGTCCGAGGCGCGGCGCAGGCCCAGGGCGTAACCGTCCGGACCGCACGCACGGCGGACTCGCTCGCAAAGTTGGCGAGCGAATCCGCGCCTTCACTCGTGATTGTGGATTTGGGTAATCCGGATTTGAATTTGGGCACACTGATGGATTCGTTACGCGCATTGCCACAACGGCCGCGGATTGTTGCGTTCGGTTCGCACGTCGATGCCGCCGCGCTGAACGCAGCGCGCTCGGCGGGTTGTGATGAGGTTCTGCCTCGAAGCGCATTTTTTCAAAACGTCGAATCTGAGATTCCGAACTGGGTTACGCCGCAAACGTAGGAAGCACATCTCCGGCTCTCACATTTCCTTCTTGACAGGTTGGCTGGTTCGGGTATAGCCCCGGCTCACCGTGAGTTGAGTTCGCAGGCGAGCCAGCGCCACCAGCGCGTCGGGGGACGCGTTGCGCCCAAATGGGGTGAGCGAATCGGGGGATCGCAATGAGCCGCACACGCCTCCTATCGTGGGGCCTCATATTATTGGCGACACCTGCGATTGCGCAGTGGAGCGATCCGAGCAAGCCCGCGCCATTGCCGGTCCTGCCTCCCGCACAAAATCAACCCGCCGAATTGGGCCCGCAAATCGGACTTCCCGAGCCAGCACCGGCCAGCCCGGCCTCGTTTCACCGCAGCGGCAAAGATCTACCGCCTGAGCGGTTGCCCGAAACCAAGCTTCCGATTCCCGAATCGCGTCAACAAAACTGCGCGGCACCAGCCGTCGTTCTTGAGAAGCGTTGCCCGGAGACGGTCAATGTCGGCGCGACGCTGACGTATGACATCATCGTTCGCAACGTGGGTGCCTGCCCGGTTTCGCTCGTTCGCGTGGAAGATGAGCTACCCGCAGGAACGAAATACGCCGGCAGCGAGCCGGCGGCCGAACCCGTGGGTGACCGCCTCGTTTGGTCGCTCGGCAGCATGGAAGCCGGCACTGAGCGCAAGCTGCACGTCGAAGTGCAACCGAGTGCCGAAGGAGAATTCCGATCCAACGCGACCGTGAGCTTTAGTGCCACAGCCGCCATGCGATCGAAAGTTGTTTGCCCGAAACTAGCGGTCACGATCACCGGGCCCGAGTCCGCCCTTTCCGGCGAGCCGGTGCCGTTCCAGATCCAAGTATCCAATCCGGGTAGTGGCCCGGTTCAGAATCTTGTGTTGCGGGTGAAGCTGCCTGTTGGCTTGCAACACCCGAATGGTAATCACGTCGAAGCCGAGCTTGGCGCGCTGCCGGCCGGCGAGACTCGCACAATCCCACTCCGTACGACTGCCGCGGCGGGTGGCTTGGTCTCGGCGGAAGTCAGCGCAACTGGCGAGGGTGTTGCCGAAGCGGCCGCGAAGGCCGATGTGCAACTCTTGCAGCCACAGTTGCAAATTCGCCGCACTGGGCCGAGCAAGATTCTGTTCAAAGGCGAAGTCACGGAAGAATTCGAAATACACAATCCGGGCAATGCGCCCGCAAACAATGTGACCATCGTAGAAGTGCTGCCGCCAGGCCTCGAGTTTATCGGGGCGTCCGACAGTGGCACGTTCGACGCCACGTCGCGCTCAGTCACATGGAAGCTGGGCCTGGCTCCGGCCGGCGCTCGGCGCACTATCGCACTCAAGACTCGTGCCACCGTGGTCGGCGATCATCCGAGCCGCACGGTCGCCACGGCTGACCGAGGACTCGAAGCACGGGCCGATGGGGTGGTCGCGGTCGAAGGCGTGCCCGCTTTGGCTATTGAGATCGTGGCACTCGACGACCCCATCGAGGTCGGTGGCGAGCTGACCTTCGAGATCCGAGCTTTTAACCGCGGCAGTTGTCCTTGCACCAACATTCAGATTCAAGGAATCGCACCGGAAGGTCTGTTGCCGTGCGATGCCAACGGGCCGACGGCCGGGAAGACGGCGGGCCAACAGGTGACATTTGAAGCGTTGCCCAAGTTGGCAACCAAGGCCGACGCGGTGTTCCGAATCAAAGTTCGCGCGATGCAAGCGGGCGACTTCCGCTTCAAGGTACAGATGTCGTGCGATGAGTTGAAGCTGCCAGTCATCAAGGAAGAGGCCGCCCGCGTTTACAAGAACTAACGGGCGATAGACCGCGACCCCGGCGAGCCCGGAGCGCGGATTTGAGGAGAAGATCGATGAGCACGGGCCAGAAGCATCACGAGCAAGTCAAGGTGCACATCCGCTGGATGATTCGCCGCGACATGCCGGAAGTCCTTCGCGCGGAACGCGATAGCTTCGAGTTCTCCTGGACCGAAGAAGACTTCCTCAAGTGCTTGCGCCAGCGCAATTGCATCGGCATGGTCGCTGAGTGCGAAGAGAAGGTCGTCGGCTTCATGATCTATGAGCTGCATAAATCGAAGCTGCACGTGCTCAATTTCGCCGTGCACCCGGACTATCGCCGGTGGGGCATTGGCAAGCAAATGATCGCCAAGCTCATCGGCAAGTTGTCCAATCACCGGCGAACGAAAATAACGCTGGCGGTGCGCGAGACAAATTTGACCGCGCAATTGTTCTTCAAAGCGATGGAATTCCGTGCCACCAAGGTCATGCGCCGGTATTACGAAGACTCTGGCGAGGATGCGTTCTTGATGCAGTTCCGGATCTCTGGAGCGGCTGGCGAGGAGGCCGAGGGACCGGTCAACCGCATCGCACAATATGAGGGAAATGGCTGAATTCTGTGAAAGACTGATGAGTGGGGGCTTTCGCCCCCTTGGGGCCAGGACGAATCGTTTTTTGAAAGCGTCGGGGAAGGAATTTGCATTGTTGATTGACATGTATAAGCGGATTCGTGAGAAAAAGCGTATACGGATGAAGGATTAGAAAGTCAAAAAATTCTCTCAAGAAATCTTAATTAACCCATTGCTCGCGCCGTCACGTCGGTTATACTCACAATCACTCGCGCGTGCGCAAACTCGCGATCGATCGTTGCATCGCGCAGACTAGATCGCGGAATTCGGCACTCTATGCTGGTTTTTTCCGGCTTAGTCAGGCCCGCCGCAGGGATGCATAGGGCGCGATTAGACCACAAGCCGGTCGCTGTGTAGCGACCGGTTTAACCCGCCGCCGCGGGATTATTTGTTCGTACACCTGGGGTAGCACCCCAAAGTTCTCCGGTCCCACCGAGGAGAGGCACACATGTCCCCGCTGTTTCGTAGCCGCCGTTCCACCCCCCGCCACACCCGCCGCTTCAACTCAACTCACCGTTTAAATCTGGACAAGTCGTACCGAACACGCCTCATGCTCCAGCCGCTCGAAGAGCGGCAGGTGCCGGCGATCTTCACGGTGACCAATACGGCCAGTTCGGGTGTGGGAAGCCTAGCCGCGCAGCTAACCGCTGCGAATACCGCGGGCGGCTCGAACATCATTAATTTCGATACCACCGTGTTCAACACGGCAACCACAATTACGTTAACGGCGACAATTGGCTCGATGACCACCGCCGCCCAAGATCTCACGATCACAGGTGTCAACGGTAGCGTCACGGTTCCGGTCACAATCGCGGGTGGCAACTCGGTCACCTTCATGACTGATAACGCTGCTTCATCGAGTTTGTTGATTGATCACCTGAAGCTAACGAATTTCAAATACTCAGGGGCTGGTGGTGGTTCGGGTGGCGGTGCTGTTGTCAATTTGACCGGTACGACTGCAAACGTCACATTCACCGCGGACACGATCTCGAACAACCAGACGGCGGTCAGCGGCACGTCTGCAGTGATCGACGCGGTGTCCGGTTACGCCGGCACGGTGACCATTAATAGCTCGCTCGTCACCGGCAACACTGGCGCCATGGGCGGCGTGTTTTATAGTTGGACGACAGCAACCTTCATCATGAGCAGCTCGACCTTCTCGTTCAACACGTCGAGCAGTTCCGGCGGTGTCGTTTATAACTTCAGCGGTCCAACGACACAGGCCACCAATTGCGTTTTCACGAATAATACGGCGGGCAGCACCGGTGGCGCAATCTTGTCTCCCGGCACGCTGACCGTTACTGGCTCAACGTTCACCAACAATACGGGAAGCGGCGGCGCAGTTGTTAGCACTGGCACATTGTCGCTCGACTCCAGCACCTTCAACACGAACACCTCGACAAGTACTGGTGGTGCCGTGCGCATGGGGTCCGGAACGATCACAAATAGCTCGTTCACAGGAAACACGGCAGGCGGCGCTGGCGGCGCTGTTTATTCCAGCGGAACAGCCTCGATTTCCACGGTTAGCTTTACGAATAACAAGTCCGCGAGCCTGGGCGGTGCGGTTCGCACGACCAGTTCGCTTGCGTCGATTTCGTTTGCTTCATTTACGACAAACACCGCGGCATCGTCGGGTGGCGGTTTGGCCGCCAGCGGCATCACCTTGGCCAACGCAACGTTCTCGGGCAATACTTCGGCCCTGAGCGGTGGTGGCATTTATGATTCCGGCGCCGCGACATTCAACCAGATCACTGTGGCAGGCAACACCGCGGCCGGCACTTCGGGCGGCGGCGGCATCCAGATGACCTCCGGCAACGTCACCGTCAACAACAGCACAATCTTCGGCAACACCGCGACTGGCGCTTCGACCGCCGCGTCCGGTGCAGGCTTGGTCCGCACCAGCTCTGGGACCTTGCAAATCAACTCGACGATCATTGCCAGCAACGTCATTACTGGTACGGGTACGCAGGGTCGCGATTTGTACTCGACCGCTGCGATTTCAATCGCCGGCAATAAGAGTCTCATTGGCACGAACGATAATTCCAGTGTCACATTTACGGGCACTGTTCTGAAGGGAACGAACGCGGGTCCAATTAATCCTCTGCTGGCGCCGTTGTCTGATCAAGGCGGCTTCACGCTGCCCGGTGGCGCCAAGATTAAGACCATGGCGCTGCGTCCGGGTAGCCCGGCGATCGACGCGGGTCAGGACACGTTCGGCTTTACCTACGACGAGCGCGATACACCTTACTCACGATCCGCTGGTGCAGGCGTTGACATCGGCGCCTATGAAGGCCTCATCGTCAACCCGATCGCCACGTTGCTCTCCAATCCCGTGCCGACCGCCGGTAACGCGGCCTACAGCTTTAGCGTCAGCTATGACGCAGGCAACAACCTGGACACCACGACGTTCGGCACCGCCGACGTCACAGTCAACGGCCCTGGCTTTGGGGCTGGCCAGAACCCGACAAGCTTTAGCGCTAGTGGCGCGGGTAACGCTTACACCGTGACCTACACGGTTCCGGCTCCGACTGGCGGTTGGGGCTTCCTGAATGTCGGCGCTTACACCGTGACGATGAATCCGAGTCAGGTGTCTGACACCAGCAGTAATTTCGTCGGCGGCAGCACACTCGGAACATTTAAGACGAACTTCGCGGAGAGCTTCGTCGTCGATCTCAACTCCGATGCGAACGATGGGAACTTTGGTGTCGGCCAGTTGACGCTGCGCGAAGCCATCGTGCTGGCTAATACTAATGCTGGCATCTTGGATTCAATTGCCTTTGATTCAACAGTATTCAATTCTCCCTCGACAATCACTCTGACTGCGGTGGGCGGCAACATCACCGATTCTCTGACGGTCACAGGGCCAGCCGCCGCGTTGACGATTGCGGGGGCCGGCTTTAAAGGTTGGACCGATTCTGCCGCGACCCTATCGCTCTCCAGTCTGAGTTTTTCAGGATTTACGTCCTCCACTTCAGGCGCAGTGTTCAGCATGGGCAGCGCCACGGTATCGTTGAGTAGCGTAACGTTTAGCGGCAATACATCTGGTGCCAACGGCGGCGCCATTTATATGTCGGGTGCCGCAAGCGCAACTATTACGAGTTCGACATTCAAGCAGAATACGGCTGCCACAAACGGCGGAGCAATTTATTTTGGCAGTGCGGCGACAGTCACCGCCAATTCCACCTCATTCGAAGCGAACCGCGCTGGCGGCGGATCAGCGATCTTCGCCAACAGTACATTCGCATTCAGCGGCAATTCTGACACGATTAAGAACAACGTGGGTACCGGAACGTCCGGAACGTCAGCGGCCACGCTGATGCTCGTTAGCGGCAGTTCGACAGTCTCTATCACCAACTCATCTGTGACTGGAAACTCGACCGGCTTCCGCGGCGGTTTGCTCTACGTATTCAACTCAGGTTCCAACATCACTGTTTCGAATACCGTCCTCGATAAGAACACCGCTGGTGGCGGTGGCGGCGCTATTTACACATTCTCAACGTCCACTGTGACGTTGAATAGCGACACGATTACGAACAATTCGGCAACGGGTTCCGGTGGCGCGGTACTCGCCGGCGGCATCCTGAACATGTCCAGCACGACTTTGAGCGGCAATACCGCGACGGGTACGGGCGGAGCATTGTATATCAGCGGCGCTTCAACGATTACGAATTCGACATTCAGTAACAACACGGCTGGAGCCGCCGGTGGTGCCCTTCGCGGTGGTGCCGGCACGACCCTGTCCGCTTCGACATTTACCGGGAATACGGCGGGCACGACGGGTGGTGCGCTTTATACCTCCGGCAACGCCACGGTTACCACGACGACCTTTACTAGCAACACGGCCGCCAGCAATGGCGGTGCTATTCGCGGTGGCAGCACCCTGACCTTGACCAATAGCCAATTCACGGGCAATACCTCGAACGGTACACTGGGCGGCGGTGCCATCTACGGCGCTGGCAGCTTGAATGCCTCGACGGTCGTCTTCACGAACAACATTGCGAAGAATGCAACTGGCGCTGGTGGTGCCATTCGTACCCAAGCGGCCAGCACAATCACCTTCGCCGATTTCAACGCCAACACGGCCGCCACCCTTGGTGGTGCGGTTCAGAATGCTAGCGGATTGCTGCTCGTCAACAACAGCACCTTCCGCAACAACACTGCCGGCACCAGCGGTGGTGCTATCAATCAATCTGCATCGGTCACCATCAATCAGAGCACGCTGTTCAACAACACGGCGAGCGGATCGTCTACAGCGTCAACTGGCGGCGGCGGCATTAATGCCAATGCGGCCGGGGCCCTCATCGTTAACAACAGCACCATTTACGGCAACACGGCCAACGGTTCGGCGACGAACTCAGCCGGTGGCGGCATCAGCCGCCAAAGCTCGCTGGCGACGATTACTGTTAACAGCAGTATCGTTGCGGGCAACACCGCCAGCGGCAGCGGCACCCAAGGATTCGATGTTTACTCGTTCGCGGGCGCGGTCACAATCGCTGGCAACAACAACCTCATCGGCACCAACGACAACTCGAGCACTACCTTCTCGGGCACAGGTAACCAGATCGGCACAAACGCGTCGCTGAAGTCGCCTGGATTTAGCACCGGCCTCATTGACAACGGTGGCGTGTTGCTGCCCGATGGCAATAAGATCAAGACGCTTGTCCCAGGTTCGACCAGCCTCGTCATCGATGCCGGAGCATTGTTGCCATCTACGACAGTTTCGGCGGCGGCCGGCACTGGCGACACGACGATCGCGGTGACAAACGCCGCTCAGCTAGGCACCGGCGTCTACGTCTTGGTTGATGCCGAGGTGATGCTGATTACGGCCGTTAGCGGCAACGTACTGACCGTCACCCGCGCTCAATCTGGGACCTCCGCTGCAAGCCACAACAGCAGCGCCAACGTATTCCAAGCATTCGATCAACGCAGCATCGGATTTGCTCGGCTTCGCGGCGGTGCGGTCGATGTGGGTGCCACGGAAGTGGGTCCGATTTACCCAGAAGCCGCGCTGACGAGCGCTCCAAACGTTCCGGCCGCCGGCGCGACGCCATACGTGTTCCAAGTCACCTGGACGGACAGCGATGGCGGCAACATCGACAGTACAACTTTCGATGCTAACGATGTGAAGGTCACGGGCAGTGGCTACGGCGCTGGCGTTAACCCGACCTCTGCGGTCATTAAGAGCGGTGCCGGCAACTCTTATGTAGTCGAATACACCGTCGCCGCGCCGACTGGCGGCTGGGGCGGCGTCAACGTTGGCAGCTACACCGTTTCCGTGAATCCGAGCCAGGTGTTCGACCTTGACCAGGGTGCTTCTGCCTTGGGCGTTGCTGGCTCGTTCAAGACTGCCTTCGCGACTGCCCTCGTCGTCGATAACACAGGTGATGCGAATGATGGCAACTTCACTGCGACGAATTTGACCCTGCGTGAGGCAATCGCGATCGCGAATACTAACGGTGGCTTCACTGACTCGATCACGTTCGATGCCGGAGTCTTCGGCTCGGCAACGACCATCACGGTCGCCAATGGCGTTCAGTCCATTATTGACTCGGTAATCATCACCGGTCCGGCGGCCGCCTTGACCCTCAACGCTTCGCCCGTGGTGGAGCAAATTACTGTCGCTCCCAATCAATCGCTCACTTTGTCGAACATGAAGTTCACGAACTTCAGCGCGGCTTCGGCCGGCGGCGTCATCACGGCTGGGGCATCGACTTCGATCAGCCTGACCAACGTCAACTTCACCAGCAATACGTCCAGCAGCACGGGCGGTGGCGCAATTGCCGTCACGGGCAACAGTGCGACCGTGTCACTCTCGAGCGTGACCTTCAACAAGAACACCGCGACAACCTCCGGCGGTGCTATCCACATTGGCGGCAACTCGGTGACCGTGAACGTCGCCAACAGCACGTTTACCGGCAACACATCGAGCAGCGTCGGCGGCGCGATCCGCGGCGGTGCCAGCTCGACCTTCAACCTCAGTAATTCAACCTTCACCGGTAATACGGCCGCCGCGGCCGGCGGCGTTTTCTATTCCAGCGGTGCTAGCAATACCGTCACGCTCTCATCGGATACTTTCGGTGCAACTGGCGCCGGGAACGGCAATACAGCCGGAAGCTCTGGTGGTGGCGCGATTTCCATGATCGGATCTAGCATCACGTTCGGCATGACTAGCTCGACGTTCACTAACAATACGGCGGGCAGCTCCGGTGGCGCCGTTCGTTTGTCGGGTGCCTCTGATTCTGTCACAGTTACCAGCAGTACTCTGACTGGCAGCACCGCGACCGGCATCGCACCGGCAATGTACTTGTCCACGTCGGCAACTGTGTCGATCAGCGGCTCGACGTTCTCGAACAATACGGGCACTAGCACCAGCAGTGCGATTCGCACCGGCTCGACTAGCTCGGTTACCATCACCAACAGCACCTTCTCCGGTAACACCACCAGTTCGACGGGCGGTGCGTTGTACCTCAACAGCGCCAATACGGTGAGCATCAGCGGCAGCCAGATCCTCAATAACACTGCCGCCTTTACCTCGGCTGGTATCTACTTCGTCTCCGGCTCGATCACGCTGACCAACGACACGCTGGCCGGCAACACCACCAACAGCACAGCGGGTGCGTTCTACATTTCGACCAGCCCGTCTACGGTCACGCTGACGAACGACGTGTTCAGCAAGAACACCGGCTCTACGGCTGGCGGCGTGTACGTTTCCGCCAGCTCGGTGCCTCTGACCATCGACGGCGTTCGGTTCGATCAGAACCGAGCGGGCACCGTTGGTGGCCTGTATGTTGCCGGCTCTTCGGAAACGACGACGGTGAATCACTCGATGTTCTCCGGCAACGTCGGCACCACCACGCACGGTGGCATGTATGTCGGAAGCACCGGCACACTGACGATTCAGAACAGCACGTTTGCAAACAACGTCGCGGCGAGCAATGGCGGTGGCCTCACCGTGAATACGGCCAACACGACGATCAAGAACTCGACCTTCGCGGGCAATATCGCCACCGACGGTGCGGGCATTCGGATCAACAGCTTCGTCGCGGGCCAGACCGTCAGCATCTACAACTCGACAGTTGCAAATAACAATGCCACGGGCTCCTCGAGCATCGCCGGTTATGGCGGCATCTCGGGATCCTCGACCGTTCCGGTCTGGACGATGTTTAGCAACATCGTGGCCAACAATACCGGCACCGTGTCGAACGATATTGGTCTAACCGTCGCGGCCCAAACGCTCAACATCGCCGGCGATCACAACCTCGTTGGTATCCAAGGCGGCTCTTGGGCCTTCACCGGATCACCGAATCAAGTGGGTAGCGTGTCCTCGATCGATCCGGGCCTGTTTGCCCTGGGCGACAATGCTGGCTACCAGTTGCTCGACGGCACCTATGTGCAGACGATGGCTCTGAACAGCGGCAGCCTGGCCCGCGACGCGGGCAGCAATCCATTGGGTCTGACTCGTGACGAGCGAGACAGCGGACCTCCGGTTCACCCACGTTTGTTGGGCGCGGATTACGATGTGGGCGCCTTCGAAGCGACTCCGGTGCCAGGCGCTTTGGCTGGTTTGAGCCTGTCGAACACCCCGATCGTGGCAGGTCCGACCTCGTACGATGTGACGGTCACCTTCAAGGACGCCATTTCCGGCATCAAGGTGTCCACAATCGATGTGAACGACATTAAGGTCCAAGATGCCTTCACAGGTATCACGTATACCGCAACTACCTTTACCGTAGACTCCAGCAATCCGAACATTGTCCTCGCGACGTACACCTTCACCCCGCCGGCCAATGCGATTGCGGGACAGTGGGACGCCAGCGACACCAGCTTCTTCAAGATCAATTTGGCCGGCGTGGTCACCAACAATGATCCGACGCCGGTTGCAATTCCGACCGGGCAAGTCGGCTCGTTCTACGCTCTGCTCGGCAGCAAGGCGATGGTCGTCACCAGCAATGGTGACACTGATGACAGCATTTACACCACGGGTAACTTGACGCTTCGCGAAGCGATCAACTTCTCGAACATCAATGTCAACAACCTCGATTCAATCACCTTCAATCTGGGTGCTGCATCGACGATCTCGTTGACCTCGGGCTATCAATTGACAGACCCGCTCAACGTCACCGGTCCGGGCGCCTCGTCAGTGACCATCACCGGCAACGACTCATTCCGCATCTTCAATGTCAACATGCCAGCGGGTGCGGCCTCGGTCGATATGTCCGGTCTGACTTTGACCCACGGCCGCGCGGCCAATGGCCCCGCCATCAACATGACCGATGGTCAGGTGAACTTGTCGAATATGGTGTTCAGCCTGAACACCTCGACGAGCCTCGGTGGCGCGATCATGTTCACCACCGGTACGCTCAATGTCACAGGAAGCACCTTCCAGGGCAACACGGCCGGCTCATCGGGTGGTGCGATCTACGGTAGCGACACCGCTGTGTTGACTTTGACTAATGACCAGTTCATCGCCAACACGGCCAATGGTGTCGGCGGTGCAGTGTACATTCCTATAGCGAGCAGCATCGTCACCATCGATCCGACCATCTTCAAGAATAACCGCGGCACGACTGGCGGTGCGATTTATCTGAACGGTGGTTCGACGACCTTGATCGACCAGTCGTATTTCACCGGCAACACGGCTACGTCAGCTCGCGGCGGTGCGATTTACTGGAGTCCGAATGTCAACGGTACATTGACCGTAACCAACAGCACTTTCGAAGCCAACACCGCCACGAGTCAGGGTGGTGCATTGCTCACGTACTACGGCAACACCACGATCCAGAACTCGACTTTCTCGGGCAATCGGGCCTCAAATGGTGGTGCGATCTCCACTTACTCGGGCACAGGTTCACCGAGCCTGGAACTGGACTTCGTGACAGTTTCCGGCAATACGGCGACGGCCGGTGTCGGCGGTATTAACGTGGCATCGACGGTCACCTTCACGACCTTCAATGCGACGATCGATGCCAAGAACGTCGGCACAACGACGGCCGACCTCAAGATGGCGACCGGCTCTTCGCTCAACGGCGACTACAACTTGATCGGCGTGCAGGATGCCAGCTGGGTGGGCGGCGGTTCGTTCAACAAGATCGGCACCAAGGGTTCGCCGATCGATCCGCTACTGAATGCTCTGCTCGACGATGGCACCGGCTACCTGCTGCCGGACGGCACTCGCATCAAGACGATGGCGATCTCTTCGCCGGCCAGCTTGGCTTACAACAATGGCGGCGGCAATACGTTCGGTTTGCAGTACGACGAGCGCGGCATTGGTCACGCTCGCGACATCCCGTCCGGCAAGGCCGACATTGGTGCCTACGAGCACACCACCTTCCCGCAGCCCAGCGCCATTTTGCTGAGCGCTCCGAATATCCTCGCCCCGGGCAATGGCGCGGAAACCATTACGATCGAATACATCGACCTCGACGGCGGCAACATCGATACGAGCACCTTCGACAACAATGACATCAAGGTCACTGGCACTGGCTTCGGTAGCCAGACGGTTACCATGACCGGCTTTTCCGGCGCCGGCAACGACTACACCGTGACCTACACCGTAACTGCGCCGGCCGGCGGCTGGGGCGGCACCAATATTGGCGCCTTCCAAGTCGTCATGCAGCCGACCCAGGTTTACGATGCCGATGATACTCTGCCAGTGGATCCGGGTACGCTTGGCCAATTCGTGACTGCGTTCCCGACCGTGCTTACCGTTGATCTCCAAGGGGACGCTGACGACGGCAATTACACTGTCAACAACTTGACCCTGCGTGAAGCGATTCTGCTGTCGAACCAAAACCTTGGTCTGGACACGATCAACTTCAATGCGTCGAAGTTCAATGGCACGGTAGTCAATGTCGCCACCACCATGAACATCACCGACGACGTGGTGATCAATGGTGCGGGCGCCAACTTGGCGAAGTACAGCGGCCAAGACCTCATTCAAATCTTGAACATTCAATCGACCGGCACGGTCACCATTTCCGGCCTGACGCTGACGCACGGCAAGATCACAGGCGGTGGTGCGGCCATTGGCTTTACCTCGCAGACGGTCACGCTCAACAACATGACGTTGAGCAATAACTCAGCGTCCGGCATCGGCGGTGCGGTTAACTTCACGACTGGTTCATTGACGGTCACCAACAGCACCTTGAGCAGTAATACTGCCGGTAACGGTGGTGCAGTCGGCTTCAGCACCGGCCAATTGTTGATCAACAGCGGAAGCACGCTCATCGGGAACACGGCGTCCGTCGGTGGTGCCATTTACACCAACGATACGAGTGGCTCCCCGACATCTTCCGTTACGGTGCTCAACAGTACCCTCAGCGGCAACACCGGCACGACGGATGGTGGTGCGCTCTACGTCGGCACCGCGACCGTGGATATCGAAACATCGATCGTGAAGGCCAACATCGCTCCTGATTCAGCGCTCATTCGACCGGAAGGGACCTCGGGTAATTTGTTGCTGCCTCAGATCACTATCAATAACTCGTTGGTCTCCGGCAACACCAGTACCGGTGCTTCCCACGGCTTGGTCTATGCCTTCTGGGGCATGACCATGAACATCAGTAATTCGACCGTGGTGGGCAATAGCTGCGCCGCTTACGGTCTGCTTGAGCCGTATGAAGGCGCTCAGATCAGCCTCATCAACTCGACCTTCACGAATAACAAGACGCAATATGGCGTAGTTGGCCCATACCACTTCGCGAGTGGCACGCCGAGCATCACGATTGCTAATTGCACAATCGTCGGCAACACCGGCACTTCATCTTACGCAGGCGGTGTTTCTGAGCCGGTCGCAACGCCCATGACGATCGATAGCTCGATCATCGCAGGCAACGTGGGCGGATTGGCCGCCTCCCCGGATATTTACACGATTGGCAGCACGACCATCACTGGCGATAACAACGTCATTGGTCTGCATTACACAGGCTATACCTTCACCGGCACCAACAATCACGAAGGTGCAACCACCGCGACATTGGAGTTGCCGGGCGTCTTCGCCTTCTCCGATAATGGCGGCATTAATCTGCCAGACGGCTCGCGGCTGCCGACGATGCGTCCTCGTGGCGGCACCTCGGCCAGCTTCGATCCAGCCGGCAATAAGCATGTGCTGTACGCCTATGACGATGGCGTGACGACTGGCTTCAGCGGCAACAATAACCAGGCTCAGACGAACGACGAGCGCGGCCCGGGTTATGCCCGTGACGTCAATGCTTCCGGTAATCCCGGTGTTGATGTGGGAGCTGTTCAGCGATACAGCCCATTCCCGCTCGTGACATTCGTTTCACCGTCGTCGGTCACGGTCGTGGGCAGCACGCCGAATACCGTGGTCGTGCAATACACCGACAACAACAAGATCAATGCGTCGAGCATTGATATCAACGACATCACGATCACCGGCCCGAGCGGCAACTTGACCATCACCAGCGTGGCCAAGAGCAGCGCGGTCAATGCCACGCCGCTGACCGCGACTTATACCTTCACTGTTCCGGGCGGCGGAACATGGCTGGCGCCGGCTAACGGCGCCTACTCGGTGAGCATCAATGCCAACCAGGTGTTTGACACTGACCCCTCACCGAACGCGATAGCGGCCGGTCAAATCGGCACCTTCAATGTGAATATCTCACTGCCGATTGCCACTTTGGTGTCGCCGACGTTGATTACTACGCCGGGTTCCACACTGAACACGGCGGTGGTGACATACTCGACGCCTTCGTCGTTGATCGACGTATCGAAAATCGACACCAGTGATATCGTCATCACCGGACCGGGCGCTGTGACCTTGCCGGTGACGGGAGTGACTTACAGCCCGCTGACGAATGGGTCGCCAATTACGGCCACCTACACCTTTGACATTTCCTCTTTGCCGGGCAGCAAGTGGAGCAGCGCGCAAAACGGCGCCTGGTCGGTCGGCTTCGTCGCCAATCAGATTGCCGACACCGCGGGCCAGAAGATCAATGCCTCGACGGCCACGTTCAACGTTGCGATCGGGAAGTTGTGGCACGTGACCTTGTTGAGCGACAGCAATACAGCGGACGGGGCCGACACGACCGGACAGTCCGGCGACCTGCGTTATTGCGTTACGGGCGCCAACAATGAGACTGGTGCTATTGTTGACACGATCGTGTTCGATACGACCGTATTTGGGACGTCGCAGACGATTCCCTTGACGGCTGTTGAACCCACGATTACCCACGCGCTGCTAATCAACGGCCCCGGTGTGAACAATGTGGTGCTGAATGCTGCAGCCAGTGCGCAGATCTTCAACATTGGCGCAGCCGATGTGACCATGTCCGACATGGCGTTGCAAGGTAACGGCAGCTTTGCCGGCACAGGCGCTGCGATTAATTTCACCACCTCGGTTCTGACGTTGAGCAACATCCGAATCACCGGCGCTACATCGACGAGCAATGGCGGCGGCATCGCCTTCACCACAGGCACGCTCAATGCCAGCGGTTTGACGGTGCAAAACAGCCAAGCCGTCAGTGGCGGCGCGATTTACTTCAACAGTGGTACGGCCAACATTCGGCAGTCGAAGATCAATAGCAATTCCGCCACCTCGCTCGGCGGTGGTATCTATATCTCGAGCACGGGCACATTGAACCTGACCGAATCGACCATGAATGGCAACACGTCCACGAGTGACGGCGGCGCCATCTACAACTTCTCGGGCGGTAACAACAACATCGTCCGAAGCACGATTTCGAACAACGTCTCGAACGTCACGGCCGGTCAGGGCGGTGGCGGCATCTATCTCTATGGCGGAACGTCTACGATTATCTCGAGCACGTTTGCCAACAACACCTCGAATAACAGTCCGGGCGGCGGCATTGTGATGCTGGGCGGTTCAGCCCTGTCCATTTTCGGTAGCACGTTCTCCGGGAACACAGCCGGCACCTCGTTGGGAGGTGGTATTGCCGTGTCCAGCGGCACCCTGTCGCAGGTCGTGAGCACAATCATTTCTGCTAACTCGGCCACCACCGGCCCGGATCTCAGCGGGACGGTTGGCGCCTTCAGCTACTCGTTAATCTCCAATACCGCCGGTGCGACTGGCCAGGCGTCCAGTGGCGGCACAGGCAGCATCTATAACCAAAGTGCGGGACTCGGTTCCTTGAGCCCCAACGGTGGCTTAACCCTGACGATGCTTCCTGGCTCGGCCCCAATCGGGACAGGGTTGGATATCGTGTTCGGTAATTTGTCGGGGGCCGCGACCTCTGGCGATACCACCGTCACTGTTACGGGAGGAATCAGTCAGGCATTCCTGAATGAGTATGTGCGGGTTGACTCCGAAATCGTCCGGATTACGGCGATCAATGGATCGACTATCACGGTTGCACGCGGTCAGGATGGTACGACGGCAGCGGCTCACAGCACCGGCGCAAATATCTACATGGCCTACGACCAGCGAGGTATTGGTTTCCGGCGAGCGTTCCAGGGAACCGTCGTTGACATCGGTGCCGTTCAGGGCGATCACAAGTCGCCCAGCGGCAAGATGACGGCGATTCCCGCGGTCACGGTGTCCGGCTCAACTCCGAACTCCGTAGTTGTGACCTATGTCGACGACGGTGGCATCCTGTCATCGACGATCGGCACGGGCAACATCACGATCACCGGCCCCACCGGCCCGCTATCGATCACCGGCTTCACCAAGAGCAGCAACTCGAACGTGACTCCGCTGACCGCGACCTATACCTTCAACCCGCCGAGCGGCAATTGGAGCTCCGCGGACAACGGCACGTGGTCTGTGAACGTGACCGCCAACTCGGTCGAAGACACTAACGACAATCTATTTGTCGCGGCGGGAAGCGTTGGCACGTTCAACGTAGGAATCGGCGGTGTCTTCGTTGTCACCAACACCAACGACGCCGGCCTTGGATCATTGCGTCAAGCAGTTTTGAACGCCAACTCGGCGAGCGCGGCGTCTAATACGATCAGCTTCGACTCGACGGTGTTCAATACCGCGCAGACGATCACATTGACGTCCGGCGAGCTGCTGGATTCCGATGTTGCCTTGATCATCAACGGCCCGGGCGCCGACAAGTTGACCGTCAGCGGCAATAACGCCAGCCGTATCTTCCATGTCAACAACGGCGCCAACGAGTTGGACATTAATGGCATGACCATTACCGGCGGCACGTTCGCTGGCATGGGCGGTGCCATCCTCGTCGGCACGGGCGATACCCTGACGCTCAACAATGTGACGATGAGCGGCAACAACGCTTCGACGGGTGGTGCCATCGGTGTTGATGCCTCTGTGTCGCCGTCCACGGCCAACGTGCGGATCGCGAACAGCACCTTGTCCGGCAACTCCGCTTCCAGTGCCGGTGGCGCGGTGTACTTCCTCCGCGGCATGACCCTGAGCGTCATCAACAGCACCTTGGCCAACAACAATGCAGGTACGGGCGTCGGCGGTGCCATCGGCGGCTTCACGACGAGCTCCGGCAAGATTTATTTGCACAACTCAACCGTGACGGGCAACAATGCTGCGACCGGTGGGGCCATGCGATTTACGGGCGTCGCTTACTCGGCGGGTATCCTCGACCTCGAGAGCACGATCGTGACGGGCAATACCGGCGCGAGCGGCGTCGATATCTATGGTCCGTCGCAGGCGGGTTGGGTGACCTCTAACTTCAGCGTTGTGGGTGCCATATCGAATGGCGCGGCAGCATTGGCTGGTGCGAATAACTTGACGGTAGGCACCGATCCGTTGCTCAACCCGCTGGCCAACAATGGTGGCCAGACGCAGACAATGTCGCTGCAAACGCTGCCGGTCGTCAGCCCCGCCCAGCAAGCCGGTTCGGCTACCTTGACGACGATCACGGCGAACATGACCGTAGGTGACACGGCCATGACCGTGGCAGACGCTAACGTGTTTGTCATCGGCATGTACGTGAAGATCGATTCTGAAATCGTCAAGGTGACCAGCACTACGGGCACTTTGATCGGTGTGGCTCGTGCTCAAAGTGGCACTACGGCTGCTGCTCACACGAGTGCCGCCAGTGTCAATCTCGCCTACGACCAGCGGGGTCTGGGCCATGTCCGTGTCAGCGGTGCAGCCGCCGACATCGGAGCGTTTGAAGTGATCCCGCCAACTGGCACGCTCAACGCCGCCAATGTCACAAGTGGTGGCGCCTCGACGTATGCCTTCAGCGTGGTCTACGCCGACAACTTCGGGGTGGATACCACGACGATTGGCACCGCCGACGTGACGGTCACGGGTCCTGGCGTTGGCTCACCGTTCACTCCGACTGGTGTGACGGTGACCGGTTCGGGCACATCGGTGACCGCGACCTATACGATCTCAGCTCCTGGCGGTTTGTTCGATACACCGGACAATGGCACCTACACCGTGACGATGAACGCTAACCAGGTGGCGGACCTCGATGGCGGTGCGGTGGTGGCCTCAGGTACGCTTGGGACCTACCAAGTGAACATCTCGGCAGTCGCCCCTCCGACCGTTGTCTCAGTGGTTCTCGACGAAGGTACCGGCAACACCAATATCTTCGGCGTGAATGGCACAATCCAGCGTTCGGAAGTCCGCCGCATTATCGTGACCTTCTCGACGCCGGTGACCTTTACGGGCGCCAATGCCTTTAGTCTGGTACGAAGTGCGTCGAGCTTGAGCTCGCCCGCGGGCGGTACTGGACCGGTCTCGTTGACGACCAATCCTGCGTCGGGCACCGCCAGCGTTGTCACTATCACCTTCAATGCGGGAACGTTTGTCGACAGCACTAAGTCGTTGCAAGACGGCCGGTACGACTTCAACATCGATGCAACGAAAGTCAGCAATGGTGGTGGTCAGCTCAACGGTAATGGCACACCCGGCACCGACTATCATGTCAACGGTTCCAACCTCGCCAACAAGTTCTACCGGTTCTATGGTGACGAGAATGGCGACGGTGGTGTTGATCAGACCGATTACCTAGCTTTCCGCAATGCTCTCTCGAATGGCCCCAACACGGTGTTCGACTTTAACGGTGACGGTGACGTCGATCAGACGGACTACTTGCGGTTCCGCCAGAACCTGTCTGGCGCTCCGTGATGCAGGGGTTTGAAAAGTAACAAATCACGGCCCGCAGGAAATCCTGCGGGCCGTGTGCTTTAACCGAGAGCTCAATCGCAAGACGTGCAATTCGGGCCAAAGCCCTGGAATCGACGCAACCGCTTTAGCCGGACCGTTGACCTTGTCTTCACCCCTCAAGCTCCGCGTGATCGGCAAAGGCCTCGCCAATTACCAGATACCCACCGCCCCCACTGTTGCGTGACCGGCAGAACTTCAATAAAAGGGCGACCGGAGCGACACACATCACCCGCTTTGCCGTTTGACTTCATCCCATCCTCAGCCTACATTTTTCTCACCCCCCTCTCGTAGACCGCATAACCGGCCACGGCCCGATCCCCTAGGCCCTACAACAAGAGCATTCATCAGGAGTGGACTTCATGCTCCCAAGCGGCCGAACTGCGCGTCTGCGACTTTTGATTTTGGAATCCCGAGAAACCCCCGCTGTCACCGCCGGTGTGCTCAACGGTGTGTTGACAGTGTTGGGCGACAGTTCAGCGAACAACATTTCCGTCGTGCCCAATGGGAACTCGTTTTACGTCGCGGCCACAGGCCAGAGCTTTGACGGAGCGGGTGTATCCGCCATCGTCATCGACGGTGGACAAGGCGACGATTCGATCTCCGTTGGTGGCGGCATCGTTCAACAATGCTGGCTCTTCGGCGGCTCCGGCAACGATCGAATCGTGAGCGGCGGTTGGGGCAACGATCTCATCTATGGCGGCAATGGCGACGACTACCTCGATGGTGGCCCCGGCAATGACACGATTTATGGCGGAGCCGGAAATGACAGTTTGGCCGACACGCAAGGCAACAACGTGCTGGATCAGGGCAGCCCGTATCAGACGGCGCCGCTCGGTTCGGTCGAATCGCAGATCGTCTCTTTAGTGAATCAACAGCGGGCGGCGGCCGGTCTGCCGGCGCTTTCGGTCAGCCCCGTGCTCACGTTTTCCGCAGTGATGCAGTCAACGCAGATGGCTCAGCAGAGTGCCGTGCAAGGCCTCAGCGGCGCGATGCAGCACACGCTCATGGGCGTGGCACTGCCCACGATGTCTTCGCGCGATGCCTACGCCGGCTACGACTATTACGCCATTGGCGAGAACATCGCCTACGGTTACAGCGGTGCCGACGATGTGATGAATGCCTGGATGAATTCCTCAGGTCACCGGGCCAATATCCTCGATCCGACATATTCCGAGATCGGCGTCAGCATCAAAGCGAACGCCGATGGCGTGCTTTATTTCACTCAGGAATTCGGCAAATCCATAGCGCCCACGAGTGGCGGTAGTTCTGGTTCAACGGTAGGTTCGACAGGCGGATCCACCGGTTCGACGGGATCGTCCACGATGACGATCACCGGGCCAACTGCGTCCAAGCTAATCGCCATCGCGGCTAACGCCGGTGGCTCTTCACGAGTTGTCGTGAACGATGCTGCAACGGGTGCCCCGCGGTTTAGCTTCACCGCTTACGATCCGAGTTTTCGCGGCGGCGTCCGCGTCGCGATTGGCGATGTGACCGGCGATGGCATTGACGACATCATCACCGCGCCGGGAGCGGGCGGTGGACCGCACATCAAAGTCATCGACGGCTCCAACGGGCAGGTCGTCCGCAGCTTCTTTGCCTATGCCGCTTCATTCACCGATGGTGTCTTCGTGGCGGCCGGCGACGTCGATGGTGACGGGCACGCCGATATCATCACGGGAGCAGGCGCGGGTGGCGGTCCCCATGTGCGGGTATTCTCCGGTGCTACTGGAGCAGAGCTCGCTGGGTTTTTCGCATATCCAGCAAGCTTCCTCGGTGGCGTCAATGTGGCGGCCGGCGACATCAACGGCGACGGCCATGCTGATATCATCACCGGCGCGGGCCCCGGTGGCGGGCCACTCGTTCGCGTTTTCAATGGCGCCGATATGTCGAACGAGGCTAGCTTTTATGCCTATTCCAGTCGTTTCACTGGCGGTGTCAACGTCGCCGCGGGCGATATCGACGGCGATGGCAGAGCCGATATTATCACAGGCGCTGGTGCCGGTGGTGGGCCACACGTCCAGGTGTTTTCGGGCGCCAACCTCGCGATTCTGCGGAGCTTCTTTGCCTACGGCTCGGAGTTCTCCGGCGGTGTTTGTGTCGCGTGTGCGGACCAAAATGGGGATGGACGCGCTGACCTTCTGGTGAGTGGCGGCCCTGGAGCGGCACAGTCGATTCGCGCGCTCAGCGGCCTTTCGCTGAATGAGATCCGCTCCTTCACCTTCGATCCGGCCTTCCTGGGTGGTTGCTACGTCGGGTAGCGAACTAACTTCGTTTCAAATCCCGGGCCGGCCGGGGCTCGAACGGCGGCGGGTCTCGAAGGGCACGAGCGGCTTGCTCGCAAATCCGCGCGGCCATCGCAACTTTCAGTAGATGAATCCCGCCGCGGAACACAAAGATGCCGATGACGGCGATTGGCGTGGTTTGCCAAACCAGGCCATTTGCAAGAAACAATATTGCGAAGCTCAAGACGGCGAGACCGACCACGACAAGCACCCAGCCGGCGATCTCCCGCAGCCAATAACTCATGGATTCACCTCACGAGATTCGTGTCGCACCTGCCGCCAAGCCGTCCATCGAGCGATCTTCTGCTGCTCTCGCCGCGTCTCCCGCCATACGGTATCGGTCAAAATGAGATGAGCTTGATCGCGCGACATACGCCGAGCCGAAAGATATCCAATAAACACGCGCACGCCAATGGCCGTGATGATAACGGACCAGATAACGACCCCGAGCCGCCACTGATCGACGATCATTCGCAACGGTGGGGAGACCAAGCCAACGAGTCTCCAAATCACAAAGGCGGCCGCGATTGCCAGTGCGGCAGGGATCAGTCCTAAGACAATTTCGTCTGGCGTCGATGTTTCCGCAGTTCGCCGTTCGCCCACGGGCGGAGCGGGCCAACTGCGGTACCACTTCCAAAGCGGATGAACGATTGTGAGCATCAGCAAGTAATCCTGGGCCGTCGAACTCTGTTGTTGTTTTGGCGGAACCCAGCGCAGGTGTGGGCGTGCATCCGGAGGCCAAAGGGAGCGCGTGACACCGACCAAACGGGTGGCAGCGACGGCGTAGATAACAAGCGATGTAGCCATCAGTATTTCGGCCGTTTCCGGAGACGTTGCCTCGTTATCTTTCGTGATCATGACCGCGATCGCAGTCCCTAAAAGAACAAAGACCGGTGCCGAGGGCCAGCGCATGGCTAAGCCGGCCGCGCCGACCAACGACGGCAAAAAAGCCCATTCACCGGCGTAGCGAGAGTTGAGACTCAGTGCCAGTACCACGCAAGCGCAGAATCCGATGAACAAATAGCCCCGGGCCAAGCCATTGCTCCAATAAGTCGGGGCCCGCATTTTTTTGGCTTTGCTCATGTGCGGCGGGCCCCTTCCGCGGAGCGAATCTGCTCCAGCCGATAGAGAATCAATGCGGCGGGATCGCCGTCGCCAGCAGCCACGACAGGCACTCCAAGGCGGCCAAAAGCTCGACGAACCTCCTGCCAGGCTCGCGCCTGTCGCGATCGCTCCGCGAATGCAAGGAGTTCCTCGATGGACGCTCGGTCGGGCACTGGCCCGGGCTCGGTGACTTTCTCTCCCGGCTGAATCACCATCAGTTGGTGATGGCGAGCGCGAGCCACACGCACCGCTGCTAAAAGAGGTTCGAGATGAGCGGAGCGTTCCACGTATTCGCCCATGAGAACGAAAAGCTCATTATCCCGGCCTCGGCTTACCGCACGGAGCAGGGCCGACGCTTGCATCTGCAGGGGCACGTGATTGACGAAACGGTCTCGTCCGGCCGAGTCATACACGCGCACACTTGAAGGCACTCGGTGCTCCGCCAAGAAGTGCTGCAACCACCGGCTGAATGTGGGATCATCTTCACACAAAAGACTGACGGCACCTGGCGGCAATCGGTAGTAGACGGTCAATAGGGTTGCCAATCGCTTGCGCGCGGCAACCCGGCCCCGGTAAGATGTCGAAAAGACTTGAAACCAACGTCGCAAGGGCGATGAGCGAGCCCTGGCACCATAGACGGGCGCAGGATTGAGCCAAGCCGTCCACCAAGCGAAGCGATTTACACTGGGAGACATGAGTTCTGGATAGACTGTCGTCGCTAAAGCGTTCGATGCGGAAATGAGACGGTTGATTTCGCGCACTGGAGCTTCTGGCGCCAGTGCTGAAGTTCGTGCGAGGGTTTGGAATATCTGCACTAAGCGTGCAGAAGTTCGCGCCGGGGGAATGTAGCTGAGGACGGAATCCGCAGTGACCGCTAGTCCGACCAAGTCGCGGTTGGCGAGCGCTGTGCCGCTGACCGCAGCAGCAATGTTAGTGAGACCGGCGAGGGCTGTAGCGCCGGGAGGACCCAGGCGAGTAGCGTTGGAGGCGTCAATCAACAGAGTGCAGCGAAGTGGTACTTCACTCTCGTATTCGCGCGTAATCAGTTGCTCGCGCCGTGAAGACAGCTTCCATGCAATTCGCCGCGGTGGGTCGCCGGGACGATAGTCGCGCAATTCCAAAAGCTCGCTGCCTGTACCAGGCCGCCGAAAACGATGGACGCCGGGCGGCGGGAGAGAATTGGCCCGCTTGTCGGCACGTTTCCCTCGGGACGAAGCCGGCAATGGAAGAATGACGCATTCCACCGGCTGTCGCACGAAACGCTCGGCAAAGAAAAAGCCTTGCAGGTCTGTGAGCCGAACTGATGCACCTTCAAATCTCACAATCCCGGGGAATTTCGGTTGAAATTCGTATTTCCAGTGTGCATCGACATTAGCCGTGATTGCACCTTCGCGCCGGAGCGAGCCGATCGTGGTCGCTGAGGTGGGCGAATAATCCTCGCAAAGAGCGTACGGCAGGTTGCCTTGTGGCAACTTCGCAGTGACGTTCACCTGATACGTCTGCCCGACCCAAAATGTGCGAGCGAGTTGGCCCTCATGATGAATCGAGCGTTCAAGCGTTAGCCGCCCGACGGTGATCCGGGCTCGCCAAAAGAATAGGACCCACTCAAACCCGAACCAAAAGACAAGCGCCAAACTGGCCAGAAACAAGGCGGGTGTCGGCGGACTGCGCAACACCAAGACGCTGCCAATCGCACCGACTGTCAGCACGAGGACTAGAAACCACCATCCCCGCGGCGTGAGCATGTTGTGGGCCCGATTATTTGGGCGACGCCTTGACGGCTTCCATCACCGGAACACGCGCAATCAGATCTTCAATGACATCGTTAATGCGCGTGCCTTCAATTTCGGCTTCTGGACGGAGAATCAGACGATGACCTAACACGCCTGGTGCGAGCCGCTGGACGTCTTCATGCGTGAAGTACGGACGCCCTTCCAGCAATGCTTGCGCACGCGCGCATCGTAGCAGGCTGAGCGCGGCCCGGGGACTTGCGCCGAGAATGATATCGGGATGGTTTCGACTCGCTTCCGCCAAAGCCACGATGTAATGAAAGAGCGGCTCCGCGCCAAAAACACCGGGCAGGCCGGCCTGAAGCTGAAGCACTCGTTCCGGTGTAGTCACCGCATCGAGCTCGACGACCGGAAACGAATGGACCTTGAGCATAGCGACTTCCGGATCATGGCCCGGATATCCCATTCCTGCGCGAATCAAAAAGCGATCCAGTTGCGCTTCGGGCAACCGATACACACCCTCTTGCTCGACCGGGTTTTGCGTCGCCAGGACCAGAAAAGGTTTAGGCAACAAAAGAGTTGTGCCCTCAATCGTGACCTGGCCTTCTTGCATCGCTTCGAGGAGCGCTGACTGGGTTTTGGCAGGTGCCCGGTTCACTTCGTCGGCCAGCAGCACCTGACAAACGATCGGCCCTGGGCGAAGCAGGAATTCGCCCGTTTTTCGGTCCAGAATATATGTGCCCGTTACATCCGAGGGAAGCAAATCGGGAGTGAACTGAACTCGCTGGTATTGGCTTCCGAGCACTCGAGCGAACGCTTTGGAAAGCGTTGTCTTCGCGACGCCGGGCACGCCTTCAAGCAGCACATGTCCGCCAGCCAGCAGGGCGACTAAAAGCTGATCAATGACCGAATCAACGCCAACGACGAGCCTCGAGAGTTGTTGCAACATGCGTCGGCGCAGATCGCGAACCTCGTCGGCCAACTGCGCGACAGCATGGCCGTCGCCATCACTCGCGGTAGGGCGGATCGCAGGTGGGGCGGTCATACCTGTGTCTCCGCAGGTTGGACTTGAATTTCGCCGGCGGCTACCGCAGACCTCATGTCACCGATTTCGTGTGCTAGGCGCTGCAACTGAGCCGCGGACCAGCTTCGGGACCGATCGGTACCGGCGGCAATCGCCCAAAGCGATTGCACTTGCCGCGACCATGATCGGTGCGTGAATAGACCTCCGCCTTTAACCTCTGGCGCCCGAGTTGAGCCGTTGGTACTAATATTCAGCTCTTCGAACCATCGCCGTGCCAATTCCCTCGCCGGGCCGGCCAGATTACCCCGAGCGCGATCGCGCGCGCGGCGAGCGCCGGCACTGGCAGGATCCGCCATTTCATCCAAGTCGTTCGGTAATCGATATTTTGACGCCCATCGCAATTTGCCGACCGTAATTTTGTAAAGCCCCCAAGCCACGAGTAACCCGCTCATGCCTAACAGAAATCCCCGAAAAATCAGGCGCGTCTCAATCGCACGCGTAATCGCGCGGTTAAAGGCGTTATCCTGCTCCAGCCCAATGATAACGTGATCGAGCGCCGGCATCAGGACATCGGGGTGTGGCAAAGGTGGATCGGTGAATGTGGGATTCGGGTCGAAACGTGCGCGGTGTTTGCCATCATCAATAAAGAGCACTTCGTTTCGCTTTCCGTTTTCCGAAAGCCAATCAATCACGGCCCAAGCAAACTTATGGTTGTCGTTATCGGGCTGAAGCATCATACCGTCAATGAAAATGCTGTGGTCTGCGATCATTAGCAAGCGGCCACTGCCTTCGATCGAGGCGAAGGCAAAGCGTGTCGGAGCTGCGCCGAGGGAGTTATCGTTGTCGGGGTAAATCGTGCAATTCTTGGGCAAGTAAGCCACCGGAATAGGTCTGAAATCTATTGGTTTGATCTCCAAGAAACTCGGTAAATTAGTGGCAACTCGATCCCAAGACGCTGCCAAAGGTCCCAATGCCACACGGTATTTTGAAATGTCTGCAGGCGTTTGGAGAAGGGGACAATCTTTGAGTGTCTCGCGATAAACAAACTCAGGCCTGTCGAGCCCCCGAAAAACCACATGGCCATCGACCCAGATGCCCAATTCAGCGCCGGTAATTTCTTCGGTTCGCCTGTCAGTGGCGATCAGTAGAGCCCCGCCATTTTTCACAAACCTTCGCAAGTCATTTCTCACGAGATTGGTTTTGATCCAGTTGACGTCTCCAAACACAATCAGAATATGCTCGGAAGGATGCGCCAGAAAGTCAGCAATGGAATCGGGATCACCCCGTTCACGGGGCTTCATGCCGGCCCCAGCCAGCAGTGCGCGGAAGAATCGCGAACCAGTGTTAATCGTGTCGTCCGCCGGCGCGGCACGGATGATAAACATCAGGCTCAAGATCGCTAGCAATATCCTCATTGCCGGCCCCGGGCCAGCCGGGCCAAGGCGGGCCGGGCAGACTGCCAATTCTCTTCGCCAGCCGCTGGAGAGTAGCGAGCACGCTCGTACAGTTCCGCTAGCTCATTCGCGTCGGACCGGGCGAGGGTCTTTTCCGCGAGGCGATCGGCGACGCGGCGGTGATGCCAATGGGCGGCACCGGACCCGAAGAATACGAGAGCCAAGCGTTCAAAGGCGTCGATCAACTCCTCGCGCGTGGTGACCTGCTCAGGATCGCGCAACGTATATGACACACTAGATTTTCGCAGCGAGCGACGACGTGACAAATTCCCGACCCGCCATAAAAACCAAGCGGCGAATCCGACCGCAGCCAAGATGATCGCGATCGATGCGATATCCGCGGTCCCCGACGCCGACGGTAGCGATGGTTGACCCAGCGAAAATCCAGCGCCGCCAAAGTCTGGCGTGTGCATGTGCAATTTCGGCAGTCCGTGGATGGATTCCGGCAGCTTGGCTTTCAAACCCTTCGCCAGCGACTCGACCTTTCCCATCAATTCGTTGACATCGCTAAGCGAAAATGGTCCGGGTGGTTTGTCGGCGGCACGGGAGATTTCTTGCATCAGATCGCGATAGGCTTGGGAGTTCCGCCAATTGCTTGCGACTTCATCGAGCTTCCAATCGCGCAGCATGTCTTGGAAACGCTCATCGGCAGATTTTCCGGGCGAGCTCTTGCTGCTAGGCGGGTTTTGGGAAGGTGGTGTCGACGGCAAAGCAGATTTGGTTTTTTGGATAAGTTCCTGAATCTGTTTTTCCAAGGCGGCAGAATCAACGTTCGCGGCGGCACTCTGTGCGCGGAACTGTGCTAACAGTTCAGGATCACGGTTTTCTAAACGATTCAATAAGTCTTGGACCATCGCCGGGTCAGCGGCAAGTAGCGGCAGCTTGCCAGACCCTTTATCTTGCAAGAGCTTTTGAAGCAGAATTTCAGCACGGCGTTTTTGAAACGCCGCATCCAGATTGGGTGAATTCTCCAATGGTGGAATTGGAACATGGGACTCATGACGGACCTGAGCTGAAGCCGGCATGACTATAAGCGCGGTCATCAATACCGCGCGCAGCTTCATTTCGGCTCCTGAGGAAACACCGGCGGCGGAGCCACCGAAGGTTGATCACGCTCGGACGCCAACAGGCGACTCAGGGCATAGGCGGCTTGTCGTCGCACATCACGATCGTCATCGGAGAGGGCTCTGAGCAATTGTGGCTGCGCCGGTCGTGCCGCGCCACCAAGCCGGCCTAGCGCGTAGGCGGCGCCGGCACGTTGAAAGCGATCCGCGTCCTGAATGGCGACGATCAGCGGATCGACTGCCGCCGAGCCCAGCTCGGCCAAAGCCGAGCCAGCGTACGCGCGCACCTCAATGTCGCGGTCGCGCAGTGCGTTGATAAGTGATGACATCACCGGGGGATCGTTAGGCTCAGGACCCATTAAGCTCACGGTGAGGAGACAGGCTTGCCATAAACTCATGGATTTGACCCCCGCTTAACCCTTCTCAGTGTAAAGCCTAGAGCGCTCGAATGACAAGCAGTTCAAATCGCTGCTAGCCTAGATCGGGGCACTATCGCGAAAAAAAAAACGGGCGAGGTTTTGCCTCGCCCGGAATTGATTTCATTGTGAGTGGAAGACTACCCGAACGCCAAACGCGGTCGCCCAATGTTCTCGGGCCGCAACGCGCTGATCGATACCGGAGTCTCTTTGAGCAATTGACATAGTCTCGCTTGAACTTGCTCAAGTGGCCGCACTTCATCTCGCTGGTCAACGACATAAACTTCGGAGGTCGTTGCATCAATAATGGTAGGCTGCGAAATTGCCGTAATGAAATTCATTTAAGACTCCTTCTGTTTCGCAACAGTCCATTAGGTGCATTTTTTGTACCGGTTCTGCCTTCAAAAAGCGAGAAATATCTGATGCAATTTGGGGCAATAAGTCCCTCCCTTTTAATGTCTTAGGGCATCGCCCCGTGATTCCCAAGAATGTCGCATGCGTCGCCTCAGACGAGAAACGGAGGAGAATTGAGTGCGTTTTGTAACTCTGTGGGCAGGTATTTGCAAACGGTCCGCCGTCCATGCGGCCCGTTCGGGCGCACGGGTCACAATTTGGCACGGCACATGCTCTTATTCATCAGGACAGCGGCGCGCGTGTCGTCGCACGGTTTGACCTACACTGACCCGCTTCGCGGGCCTTGGTGCATCGGAGGTGGGACATGCTTCGTTGGGCACTCACGTTTCTGGTGATCGCTCTGATTGCAGCCCTTCTGGGCTTCACAAATGTTGCTGGAACTTCGTACGCGGCGGCCCAGATCCTGTTCTTTGTGTTCCTAGTTTTGTTTGTTGTGTCCCTACTCATGGGGCGGAGGTCGCCTGGCGGCGACATTGTCTGACGTGCCGTAACGATACGGCACAACGAAGCAGCCTGGGAGCTTTGACCATCAAAGCTCCCAGGCTGCTTTTGTTTCTGTCGTCGGTTAGTCGTCGTCGTCCGATTTGAATTCGGTGCGGTCAATTTTGTATTGAGCCAATTTGTCCGTGATACTGCGGCGGGAAAGTCCGGTCAATTCCGCACACTGTCCGACATGTCCGCGGGTCTTTTTCAACGCGGCTCGCAAATAGCGTTCTTCGAATCTGCTCGTCAGCTCGTTGAGTTGGTCTGTTAAGGGCCGGGTGAGATCCACGGCGAAGTCGGGCGTTACGAGCGTGCGCCCGCCGACGTCGGAGGGCAAATTCGCCGTCGTGATGATTCCATTGCGTGCGGTCACGCAGGCCCGCTCAACCGCGTTCTCCAACTGTCGGACATTGCCCGGCCACGGACAGTTCAGGAGGATTTCCATCGCGTCGGGTTCGATGTCCGGCGGAGGCTGATTCGCACGAGCATATTTGCGAGCAAAGTGGGCCGCTAAGAGCGGGATATCCTCGGGTCGTTCGCGCAAGGGCGGCAAATCCAAGCGGATCACGTTGATCCGATAAAAGAGGTCTTCCCGAAACGAGCCGTCGGCCACCAATTTTTCCAGCGGCCGATTCGTCGCGGCAACGACGCGGACGTCGATCTCAATGGATTCCGTGCTGCCGACGCGCTCAATTTGCCGCTCCTGCAGCACACGAAGCAACTTGACCTGCATCGACATGGGCACGTCGCCGATTTCATCCAAAAACAGCGTGCCTTTATTCGCTTGTTCGAACCTGCCTTTGCGCATGCCAGCGGCTCCTGTGAAGGAGCCTTTCTCGTGGCCGAAGAGTTCGCTTTCCAAAAGCGTTTCGGGCAATGCGGCACAATTGACCGCAACCATAGGCCCGGTCCGCCGCGTGGGCGAGGCCTCGTGGATGGCCCGAGCGATCATCTCTTTTCCGGTGCCAGTCTCACCGACGATCAAGACGGTCGAATTCGTATCGGCGATTTGACTGATCAGGTCAAAGACCTTCAGCATCTGCTCGCTTTTGCTGAGGACGTTCTGAAAGGAGAACTGCTCGCCCAGCTTATGGCGAAGAGCAGCCACCTCGTCCTGAAGCGCCCGTTCGCGCAGTGCTCGCTCGACGAGAAGACACAGATGCTGGGGATCGGTGGGCTTGGTCAGAAACTCATAAGCGCCGGCTCGCATCGCCTGGACGGCTTCGCTAATGCTGCCGTGACCCGTCGTCACGATAATCGTGACAGGGATCTTTCGTTTTTGCACTTCTTGAATCAGGGCCATGCCGCTGAGCTTGGGCATCCGCAAATCGGTAATCGCGACGCTATAAGGACGTTCCAGAAGTTTCTTGAGGCCGCTGGCTCCATCCTCCGCCGTGTCCACCTCGAGCTTGAGCGTCATCGAAAGGAGTTGTTGCAGCGAATTTCGCGCGTCCTCCATATCTTCAACTACGAGGACGCGCTGGGTGGAAGTCGGGACTGGTTCGTTGGCATGCATTATGCAAATATATTAGTGGTTATCGCGCCCTCATGCGAGAGTGGTGCGCCTGCCCATCATCGCTTGACCCGACCTCAAATGCCGCCCATCCCTTTTATTCCGACCATTCACCGGCCGGTCGGAGTGCTCTTATGCGGATTTTGAAGTCCGGGGCTCTCCGCGATATTTGGTGGTTCTTTTTAGTCATTCTCGTCGCCAACGCGGGATTCACGGGCTTCAACATTTATTGGGGGGCCCGCAATCAAACTTGGGTGAACCATAGTTTGCAAGTACTAGCACAAGTCAACGCGGTCCAGGCGACCCTGACAGACGCGGAGACGGCCGTCCGGGGCTATTTTGCCACGTCTGACGAATCCTATTTGCAACCCTTTTCCACCGCGAGGCCCCGGCTGGATGATCAACTGCACCAGCTACGCGATCTTGTTTCGGACATGCCCTCGCAAACAGAGCTGGTGGATCTGATCACCCGTGATGCCAAGCTCAAACTGGACAATCTGGATCAGCTCGCCCTCCGATTTCGCGCCAATGGCCGGGCCGCCGTGAATCAAGACATGATGCAGTACGGCAAACAGATGATGGACCGGGTGCGTGGCCACATTGGCGATTTGATCGCAAAAGAAAATGAGCTGCTCGACGAGCGACGCCGGTCATTGCGCAACGGCGTTATTATCTCCGTTCTTACGACCATGCTCGGCAACCTGGCCGCCATTGCGATGCTGGGATTTGTTTTTTATCTCATTCACCGGGAATCGCAAATTCAGCGTCGGGGCGAAGAGAACGTTCAGGCGGCGCGGGCTCAGACCGTCTCCGCACAACGTGAATCGGCCGATGCGTTAGCGCTCTTAGACACATTCTTTATGAATGCTCCCTTGGGCCTCGCATTCTTCGATCGTGACTTGCGCTTCGTTCGCGTGAACCGCTATCTCGCTGAAGCCAATCAGGTGCCAGTGTCTGAGTGTCTTGGAAAGACACTCCCCGAACTACTTCCGAACATTGCATCCACGGCGAGCGCCGAGCTGCAGAAGGTGACCGAGACAGGCGCGGCTATCATCGATCGCGTGGTGGCGGAAGACGCTCGAGGGCGCCTTGGCGAGGCACCCGTCTGGCAATCGAGCTACTATCCCGTGCGAGATGCCGGCGGCACCATCATCGGCATTGGCTTCGTGACGCGCAACATTACTGAGCGAGTGCGGGATGAACAGCGCCTAAAACAAAGCGAGGAGCGTTTCCGCGTCCTGGCCGAGACGCTGCCGCAAATTGTTTGGGTCACGCGGCCCGACGGGTTCTTGGAATTTGTCAATCGTCGCTGGTCAGATTACACCGGGATCTCGGTTATCGACAGTTACGGAACGGGCTGGTTCACCTCCCTGCACAAAGACGATCGCCCGGGTGCGGAAGGCGCGTGGCGGCAATCGCTGGAATCGGGCGAACCCTACGAGTTCGAATTTCGTTTGCGAAGGGCCGATGGTACGTATCGCTGGTTTCTTGGCCGCGCAATTCCAATTCGCGACGAAGCCGGGCGGCCGACGAGATGGTTTGGTACCTGCACCGACATTCACGGCCAGAAGCAAGCCAAAGAGGAACTCGAGCAGATGGTGCGTGAGCGCACCGGTGAGCTCCAGCAAGTCGTATCGACGCTATACGATGAGGCCCAAGAAAGGGAACGAGCGACCGAAAAGTTGCGGCTCGCCACCGAGGAGTTGAGCCGCAGTAACCGCGAATTGGAACAGTTCGCCTATGTGGCTTCGCATGATCTTCAGGAACCGCTGCGCAAGATTCAGGCGTTTGGTGATCGTCTTCAGTCGCGATACAAGGATCGCCTGGACGAACAGGGACAAGACTATCTCCTGCGAATGCTGAATTCGGCCGTCCGCATGCGGCGGCTCATCAATGATCTCTTGGAGTTTTCTCGCGTCACGACGAAGGGTCATCCGTTCGAAATTGTCGATCTTAATAGTGTGGTCGCCGATGTGTTAATGGACCTGGAAGAGCGGATCACAACCACCGGCGCTCAGCTCGATATTGCATCGCTGCCGACCATTTCTGCCGACCTGGTTCAGATGCGGCAACTGTTTCAAAATCTGCTCGCCAACGCACTGAAATTTCATAAGCCGGGGGTGCCGCCTAGTGTTTCGGTTCGGTATCAACGGGTCGCACATGAGGGCTCGGCCGATGGTCAAGCGTGGGATCACCGCATTGAGGTGGCCGACAAGGGCATTGGCTTTGACGAGGCATATGCCGGCCGGCTGTTTCAAGTGTTCCAGCGGTTGCATGGTCGCGCCGAATATGAAGGCACCGGCATTGGCTTAGCCGTCTGCCGGAAGATCGTAGAACGGCACGGCGGCACGATTACTGCAAGAGGTCGCCCCAGCGAAGGTGCGACGTTCACTATCACCTTGCCCGTTCGCGAAAGTCATGGTCCCAGGAGTGACCAGTGAAACCTGTAACAATCTTGATGGCCGATGACGATCCGGACGATCGTCAATTAACCAAAGAAGCGTTTGAAGAGGCGAAGCTCGCCAATGACCTTCGCTTTGTCGAGGACGGCGTTGAACTCCTCGATTATCTCAATCGTCGGGGCAAGTACTCCGCGCCGGGTTCCGCGCCCCGGCCGGGCTTGCTACTGCTCGACCTGAATATGCCTCGGAAGGATGGCCGCGAGGCTTTGCAGGAGATCAAGGCGGACCCGAAATTCCGCTCGCTGCGCGTGGTTATCATGACCACATCGAAAGCCGAAGAGGATATCATCCGCACGTACAATCTCTCGGCGAGTTCGTACATCACGAAGCCCGTGACGTTTGACGCCCTGGTCGATGTGATACGCACGCTCGGTAAATACTGGCTCGAAATCGTGGAGTTGCCGGTCGATGTCGACAACGGCGAGTGATCAGAAAATCCGGGTCTTGCTCATCGACGATGATCAAGATGATTACTTGCTGACGCGCGAGCTGTTGGCGGAGGTACCCGGCCGCCCGATGGATGTCGATTGGGTGAAGGATTATGAGTCCGGCTTGAAGGGCTGCTGCGAAGGGACATACGACGTCGCACTGCTGGATTACAAGCTCGGGCCGCGGACCGGTTTGGATCTATTGCGCGAAGCCCGGTCGCGTGGCAGCGACGTTCCGATCATTCTGCTCACGGGCCTCACCGATCCGGAAATAGACCTGGCCGCGATGCAGTCAGGTGCCGTGGACTTCTTGGAAAAGGCTCGACTCGACGCCACGATTCTTAGCCGCGCAATTCGTTACGCCCTCCAACAGAAGCAAGTTGAAGTGGAGCTCGAGCGCCGAGTGCGCGAACGCACGGAAGAATTGGATCGGGCCAACGAGACCTTGCGCACTTTTGATCGGCGCAAAGATGAGTTCATTGCCACACTGGCCCACGAATTGCGCAACCCACTGGTGCCGATCCGGAATGCCCTGGAAATCATGCGGCTCGGGAAGGACGCGGCCGGGGTCGTCGCATCGTCGCGAAGTATTATTGAGCGCCAAGTCAGCCACCTGGTGCGCTTGATCGATGACCTTCTTGATGTATCCCGATTAACGCGGAATAAGCTACACCTCACGTCCGAGCGTTTGGTCCTGGGCGACGTTCTCGATGCGGCTGTCGAGCAGAGCCGGCCCTTATTGGATAAAGCCAGCCAAACTCTCACGGTTGATATTCCTCCTGAGCCCATTCCGATCACTGGCGACCGCGTTCGACTCGCTCAGGTATTCGCCAACTTACTTAATAACTCGGCGCGCTATTCGGAGCCGGGCGGACAAGTGACGCTGGCTGTAGCACGAGAAAATGACAAGGTCTCCGTCCGTGTGTGCGATACTGGCATCGGCATCGCTTCGGATATGTTGGCCAAGCTTTTCGAGCCATTCGCGCAGGCAGAACGGCCGCACCACCGATCTCCCGGCGGCCTGGGCATCGGCTTATCGCTGGTGCGGCAGCTCGTCGAATTGCACGGGGGCACGGTTTCTGCGCAAAGCGAGGGGGTCGGCCGAGGAGCAGAGTTTGTTGTCGTATTGCCCTGTACCGCAGAGGGAGCCTCCCAGCCAGAAATCCAAACTCCGGATCGCCCACCAGGTTAAGGAGATGCTGCCGTGATGAATTTCTTTGGCTGGGTGTTCGCGGGGTTATTCGTCGGGGCCATCGCTCGCCTCTTAATGCCTGGCCGGCAGCCCATTGGCTGCTTGGCGACAATTCTCTGCGGTATCGTGGGTGCGCTGATTGGAAGTGGAGTTAGCTGGGCGATCTGGGGCGCGCCAGACGAGCCATTTGTGATCGGGACGTGGCCCGGATATCTGTTATCAATCGTCGGAGCATTGCTTGTTCTTTGGCTCGCGGGTGCAACCGCTCCACGTCGCCGCTGGTGATACCACATCGGCCTTCATTGAGTCGCTAAATGCCATCCGGATTCCTCATCGCGCTGGCCGTTGTATTGGTCGCGATGACAATCGTTGCAATCTGGCTTCGCCCACGTTGGCCGGTTTGGTTCGCGACGTTCCGTGGAGCTCGATTCGCGAAATCTCATCGCCACCGTGAAGCATTGGCGCAATTACGCCGTGCCGTGCGACTCGACCCAGGCAATCAACGCGCTAGCGCCTTGCTGTGGGAAGTGCACAAAGACTTGGATTCCGCCAAACTCGCTTCCGACCCAGGCCTCGCTGATGTCATCGATCCGAATCTGTGTCTGCACCGTGCGGCGCAGTTGCTGAGCGAGCCCCCGTCGGCGAACCGATTGGCCGAAGCAGTTCACCTGCTCAACTTGGTCGAGAGCCGTGAACCAGCTTTGCTTCCTGCTATCACCTATTGGCGGGCCGTCGCCGCGATGCACGAAAGAGATACTCAAGCGGCGGCCCGGCATCTTAGCGCGCTGCTCGATCCTTCTGCTTGGAAGCCGGACGACCTGAATCGTCGTGCCATTCTTTACTCGGCCTGGCAATTGGCTTTGACTCAGAAGGAACTCGAACACTTAGTCGGCCAGCCTCAATTGGCGCTGCCCGGGCGCCGGCTGGAAGCAATCAGTGCCGTCGAAATTGTCCTCGCAGACACACCGCAAGACACAGCCGCTTGGGGCATGAAACGTACGCTGTACGCTCATCTCACTGAGCTTGATCTCGCGGTGGGCCAGATCGAGAAAATCGACAGTCCTTATGTTGAGCAGCTTGGTCTAGCTCTCGCCAATGACCCGCAACACGTTGGGCGGGGAGCAGAGTTTCTGGCCATCGCCGCCCGAGACATGCCAGCCGAAGCGCCGCGATTGTTCTTGCAGGCTGCCGAAGCGCTGCAAAAGCATGGAGATTCTCTACACGCGGCCACAATGCTGGAGAGAGGGCACTTAGCTGGCCAAACGATCGGAGTGGCAGCACTCTCCGAGTCCGGCCGGGAAGCATTTTTTGCGATCGTCAAACATTTGGGTGACGCCGCGTTCCAACGCACAGATCTGGCAAAGGCGACGGAACATTACCAGAAATTATCGGAGTATGACCGCAGCGGAATTGAAACCTTGCGCACACTGGCTGAGCTGCATGAGCGCCGCGGGGATGCCCTCGGCGCATTTCAAGCCACTGCGCGGGCCCTGGTGTATAACGCCAAAGATGCCGACCTCTTAGCGCGACGTGATCGCTATCTGTATTCCATCGAACCGAAGCAATGGCGCGACGCACCGGAGCCATTGCGGCAAGCCGTGGATCTGGACTATTGCATTGCCACGGCTCGTCGAATCGTTGATATGCGCGATGCGGACGCTCCGCTTTTGGATTGGGCCAAGCATTTGCTGGATGTTGTCATCACGCTCCGGCCAGGTGATATTCCGGCTCGTGTGCTCTCGGCCCGCATGGGGCTTCGCCTCGGCGATCGTGAGCGGGTGTTGCAAATGCTGGAAGATGTTCGCCACGACAAACCTCCGCGCTTTGCGAGTTCGGCCGACGAAGATGCCTGGCAGCAGGCGAACAAGTTGCTCGGCGATCTTTATCTCAACGAGTACGACCGTCCCGACCTCGCAGTGCAATGCTTCACCGACTACCGATCGAGTTCTCGCAGCGGCGCGGACACTTTGTACAAACTCGGCCTGGCCCACGAAAGGCTCGACCAACGAGCCAAGGCGGCCCAGTTTTTCGAGATGGTGGCCGGCTACGAAGAGCATCCGTTGAATCCGGAGGCCCGCGCCGGGCTGCGCCGGGTGAGAGAATCGTAGGGCCTTTCTGCTATCCTAATGTCCATGGCGTCCGACAGTGATCGATTGCTGATCGCCCAGATTCGCCAAGGCGATCCCAAAGCCTGGCAACTGCTGATCGACCGTTATGAAGGTCGCTTGCTGGCATTTGCTATCCGCCGGCTTCGCGACCGCGCAGCCAGCGAGGATGTGGTGCAGGAAACCTTCATCGGTTTTCTGAATAGCCTTCCGAATTTTGACGATCGCCGCGAGCTGCAAACGTACCTCTTCACAATCGCATCGCATAAAGTCACCGACCAGCTTCGCCGGTTAGGCCGCAAGCCGTGGCAGAGCGGAAGCGAAGACGGCATTGAGATTCTCGACAACCAGCGCGACAGCGGCCAGCGAGCTGCGAGTAGCTTGGCTCGCAGCGGCGAACGCAAGGATTTGGAAAACGACGCCGTCTCTCGATGTCTGGGTCAAATGCTCCGCGACTGGCAGCAAAAGGGTGACTTCTTACGCATAGAAGTTTTGGAACTGTTATTTGTCAAAGGCTGGGCCAATTGCGACGTCGCGATCAAACTGGGAATCACCGAACAGCAGGTCGCCAATTACCGCTTCGCCGCAATGCGCAAGCTGAGTGATGCCATTCGCGACGCCGGCTTATCGCCGGATGTTTTTCCGGAATTGCTGGAAGAAAAAACCTAAGCCTGTCTTGATAATGTAGCCGCGGGCTTCAGCCCGCGCGTCCTGTCTTTGGGTTGGTCCCGACCAGGTCTTCGAGCAAATTGTCCCAAGGCGTTTGCGGTTTCCTGGTTTTCGCCCCGGAGGGGCGCAGGGTTGTAGCCACGGGTGAAGCGCGTCCGCCGTCAGGCGGGCAAGCGCAACCCGTGGTTTTTGGATAGAAGAATGATGCCGCCCCGGAGGGGCGGAGGAACCTATCTGCGCTCCTCCGCCCCTGCCGGGGCGGAAACAAACGCGCACGCATACCACGGGCTGTGCTTCCCCACCTAACGGTGGGCTCGCTCCACCCGTGGCTACATTCCTGCGCCCCTCCGGGGCGAAACCGAGTTGGCAAACCGTTGATGCAATTTGTTTTTCAACCCGCGTCAGGGAAGGGGCCTTATCTCTTCAACAACGCACTAACAATCAAAATCGCTCCCGTTAAAAATCCCGCGGCAATGGCGGCCATGAACAAAAGCGTGCTATGCCAGCGCGCTGGGCGGATGACGGGATCACTTCCCGCCCGTTGGGCGGCGTCGAGCGTGCTGGCGATCTCCGCTAAAGAGAGTGTGCCGCTCATGGCTCCGCCGGCAGAGCTACCAACTTCGGGCTCGCCTTCCTCCGGCACAACCAAATCGTCGCCGGTGGTGCGGCGGTCGTCAATCCAGTTCACTGGGCGGACTTCGGCGAACTCCGCGAGCGTGTCGGCCAAATCGAACGGAGTTTGGAACCGATCCTGTGGCCGCTTCGCCAAGAGTTTGCGCACCGCCGCGGCGACTCCCGGCGGCACGGAAGGACGGTGAAACTCAATCGGGACAGGTTCTTCGCTGGCGTGGCGATGGAGCTTCTCCATGGCTGTGCCGCCAGGGAAGGGTGGCTGGCCCGTCAACAGGTAGTAAAACGTGCAGCCTAAGCTGTAGAGGTCCGAGCGGATATCCACGCTGCGGATATCGGTCGCCTGCTCTGGCGACAGATAATCGGGAGTGCCCAAGACCACGTGGCGGTCTGGCTCCAGCGTGTCGTCATTGCCCAGTGCCGTGGGCAAGAGCGCCAGGCCGAAGTCAACGATCTTCAACACCACGGGTAAGTTCCCATCGGCGGTGGACCAATCGGATTCCGGCTTCGTGCTGATCGGAAATTGCTGATAACCGATCAGCAAATTGGACGGCTTAATATCGCGGTGAACCATGCCCCGCTCGTGGGCATGCTGGAGGCCGACCGCGGCTTGGCGGATCAACTCGCAGGCTTGCCCAATCGGCAACGGTGCGCCGGATTTCACCAAGTGCGAAAGACTCGGACCCGCCACGTACTCCAATACCAGGAACGCCCGGCCATTGACTTCGTTGGCGTCGAATGCGGTGGCGATGTTGGGATGCACGAGCCGGGCCGCGGCTCGCACTTCGCGGCGAAATAGTTCGCGGGCTCGCTCCGTGCGGGTGACGTCCGAGTTCAGAACTTTGAGTGCCACCAGCCGAGCCATCGTCATGTGCTCGGCTTTGTAGACCTTGCCCATCCCGCCGCGGCCGAGCATGTCCAAGATGCGGTATTGGCCGAGGAAAAACCCACCCGTTCGGCCGGCGAGCAATTGTTGCGCTTGGAAGCGTGTCAACAAGCCGCGTTTGATGAGAAAACGCGCCAGAGCCTTCGCGCGCTCTCCGGTGGGAGCATCGACTAGCGCCGATTGCAATTGGTCCGGCGCGACGAGGCCGCTTTCGCGCAAAAGCGTGAGGAAGGTCGTCGGCGTCAGCTCGGCCGGCTTGCCCACAGGAGCCTTTTGGGACCCAATGTCCCTAGACTGATAAGAAGTTAATGCAGGGATACTCTTCATAGTTAGACGAATGAACAATCGATTAGCAAGTCCAAAACCCGCATTTCCGTGGCACTTAAAGGGTGGTTCGGCCCGGTTTCGTACTGGATTTGCCTTGCTGCTGGCATTCTCAATGGGATGTAGTCGCAGCCAGCCCGATCCCCACGTCTTGGGCCACGTAATTCCGCTGTCTGGACCGCACCGAGATCGCGGTCAACAAGCGTTGCAAGGGGTCCAACTCGCCGTCGAGGAAGCCAATGCTGGTGATTTGATTTTGGGTCGTAAGATCGCGGTCCTTCACGCCGACAGTGCTGGTGAGCCCAAGACTGCGGCTGGCCAAGCTGTCCGCTTGGCCACAGTGAATCATGCCGAAGCATTGTTGAGTGGGATCAACAAGGCCGAGGCGGTCGAGGTCGCGACGGCCGCCCGCGACAATGCGTTGATCGCCTTCAACTCGGCCGGCTTCGTTGGCCCCGCGCCCAAGGTTGTGTTCTCGCTCGGGCTCTCAGAAAGCCAGCGGGCCCGCGCAATTGATTGGTTCCTCAGCGAGAAGCTCAAGCCCACCAAGATTGCGATCGTGTCACCGGCGGATGACTTGTCGGCCAACCGATTCGCCGACGAACTTTCTCGCCGTGCAAAGGATCGCAAGTTGGTGCCGACGCTCCTTCATGTCTCCACTGACGACGATATCAAGAGTGCGGCCCAGAAATTGGCTGAGTCGGGCGGAGCGGTGGTGGCTGTGCTCCCGGTCGATCAGTTCTTGAAACTGCGCGAGCAAATGGTCAAAAGCGGTTCGTTGCCCGAGATCATTTTCGCAGGCGATGAATCGGAGCGGGCCGATCTGGTCGCTCGTGCGGACTCGACTTACTTCGTCTCTGATTATGCGACTACCTCTTTGCCCGCGGACAATGCGTTCGCGAAGAAATACCGCGACAAGTTTCACACGGAGCCGACGGCGGAGGCCGCCTCCGCCTATGACATGACCCGATTGATCGTGGCCGGCGCCCGCGAGGCGAAAGGGTTCGCCCCCAAAACTCTGCACGACAAGTTGATCGAGTTGAAAGATTTCGACGGTGTCATGGGCAAGTTAACCATCTCTCCCGAACAGACCTGCCAGGGCCCGACATTTGTGATCCAAATCCAGGCCGGCAAAGAAGATGTCCGCGAGCGCCTCGAGCCCGAAGCGGCCCAGAAGAAGAGCAGTTAGTCTGCGCGGGACGCAGAGATCACTCGTTTGCCCGTCGCGAGGCGAATGCCCACGTTGAGCAGCATCACCAGAGCCAGCAACACCAGCGCGGCCGCCCACGCCTGACGTTCCCAGTCGGGGTAACCGCTGCGCGAATAGTCATAGATGTATTTCGCAATAAATGGCGTTCGGTCGCCGGGGCCGCGCGGCCAGAAGTTAGAGCCGTAAGCGGTGATCAAAAGCGGTGCCGTTTCTCCAGCGATGCGAGCAATCGCCAGGAAGACACCCGTGATAATCGCCGGCAACGCGGCCGGCACTGTCACCCCCATGATGGTTTGCCACTGACTGGCACCTAGGGCATAACTGGCGTTGCGCAAGGCGTTGGGCACCAAGCCGAGCGCTTCTTCGGTGGCCCGCATGACCACGGGTATCATCATCACACCGAGTGCAAAAGCACCGGCCCAAGCCGAGAACGTCCGCGTCGGCCCGACCAAAAGTGCGTACGCAAAGATACCCAGAATAATGGACGGCACACCGCCGAGCAATTCGCCAAGAAATCGCACCGAAGGCACCAATCGACTGCGTCGATACTCGGCGAGATAAATCGCGGCCAGGATGCCGACCGGCACCGCCCCGAACGTCGCCAGCCCGACGAGCATCGCGCTTCCGCCGAGAGCATGAGCTAACCCGCCGCCTGGTTCTCCGGGAGGTGCCGGCAGTTTCGTGAAGAAATCCCAGTCCAGAGCCAAAGCGCCACGAAATGTAATGAAGCCCAGGATTAGAAACAGCGGCACGAGCGTGGCAACAACGCAGCCACCCAGGACGCCTGTCATCACCGTGTTCATCCCGCGGGCGCGGTTGCTGGGCGGATCCGCCGGCTTCGACGCCGTAACCGAGTCGGCCGATTTCATCCTTTGACGCGAGAGCCAGCGACGTCGTGCGGCATGCCGTGGGCCGCGTTTGGTCATGCGCGTGATCAAGAAACGCGCCGATGCATTGACCGCCAACGTCACGACGAACAACACCAGCCCCAAACCCACCAGAGCGGAGCGGTGCATCTCGCTCGACGCCTCATTGAGTTCATTCGCAATCTTGCTGGCAATCGAGTCGCCCAGGCCAAAGATCGAAAAGTCGATCCGCGCGACATTGCCGACGAGCATCGTGACGGCCATCGTCTCGCCGAGCGCGCGTCCCAAGGCCAAGAAGCAGGCCGCGAAAATGCCGGGTCGGGCGTATGGCAAAATCACAGTCCAAATCGTCTGCCACCGCGTCGCGCCGAGTGCAAGCGCACCCTCGCGCTGCGACCGTGGGACCGCTCGACACACATCGTAACTAATGGCCGTGATGTATGGCACGATCATGATCGCCAGAATGAAGCCGGCCGCCAGAATCCCCGAGCCGGAAGCATATGGGTGCCGAAGCCACCCGAAGACGGTGCGCACGAATGGCGTCAGGAAGATCAAGCCCCAAAAGCCGTAGACCACGCTGGGAATGGCCGCGAGCAGTTCGATCAGAAACGAGCCGACGCGCTGGACCTGACCGGTGGCGATTTCAGCCAAGAATGCCGCGGAGCCGACTCCGAGCGGCACGGCGATGAGCATCGCGATGGCCGAGGTCGCCAGCGTGCCGTAAACGAGGGCCCAGATGCCGAACTCGCCCTTGCCGGCATTCCATGATGCGTGCGAAATAGCATAACCGCCGGAAGCCTTCCAAAAGGGAAGGGATTGGTAAATGAGTATGCCCACTAAGCTGACGACCACCGCGATGACCAACATCGCATTGGCGGCACAAAGCCAACGGAAGAAGCGGTCGCCGGCCGGATGAGCGTGAACGACCGCTTCGCTCTTGGACTTGGCTGAAGGCAGCGAGGCTGGGGAACTCATTTCTTTGCCCCCCCGGCTAATGAGTCGAGTCGCGCCCGCGTGGCTGCAATCAAATTCTCTGGCAGCGGTGCATAACCCAGCTCGCGGGCATAATGCTGTCCGCCGGAAGGATCGATTGCCCAGCGGAAAAACTCCAGCATGGGATCGGCCACGACAGGGCGTTGTTTGGCGTAAAAGACCGCCCACGTCGTGCCGGCAATGGGATACGACTCTTCACCGGGCGCATCGGTCAGCGAGAAGCACAGGTTCTCCGGGATCTTCGTCAGTGCCGCAGCGGCCGCCTTCTGCACGCTTTCGGGTGATGCCCGCAGAAACTTCCCCGCGCGATTTCGGATCGCGCCATATTCAAGATTCAGGTCTAACGCATACTTTAGCTCGACATAACCGAGCGAACCCGGCACGCGGGTGACCAAGCCAGCCACGCCTTCGTTCCCCTTCTGGGCCTCGCCGGCAGGCCAGCGCACCGCCGTGCCGGGCTTGCCCATGTCTTTGGCTTTCCAAGGCTCGGGTGCGACCTTGGAAACGTAGTCGGCAAAGATCGCCGTCGTCCCACTTGGGTCAGAGCGTGAGACGACGAGGATCCGCTGTTGCGGTAATTTCACCCCAGGGTTGAGTTCGGCAATCTTCGGGTCATCCCAACTCTTGATGTCACCCAGGAAAATGCCAGCCAAGACCTGGCCACTGAAATTCAGGATAGTGTCCGGCGGCAAGTTCGGAAGATTGTAGACCGGAACGACCCCGCCCATCACAAGCGGCAAATGCACCACCGCGCCACCGCGTCCCTCGGCGACGCCAAGTTGGTCCTTGTTCATGGGCGCATCGGTGCAGCCGAAATTCAACGTCTGCACCGTCATCTGCTGAATGCCATTGCCGGACCCAGTCGATTGATAGTCGATCTGGATGCCGCGTTCGGCCGCATAAACGCGGGACCACTTCAGCATCGCGGGATAAATGAACGAAGAGCCGCCGCCGTTGAGGCGTTCAGCCGGCTGGCAGCCGCCGACGAACAGGCAGCAAAGAACGAGGAAGAAGTAAGGCCGCATACCGATACGCTAGGGGGCCGACTGACGGCGGCGATGGGTTGCGTGTGAAGAATGTTTGAAGGTGAACCAATCAATCGGATTTGTTGTTCTGGTCGAGGCCAACTCCCATGACCAAAATGGCGACCAGGACATGCTTTGCGACCGAGAGCGCCAGGATCGCCGAAATCGCCCCAAAGGTGCAAAACCACGCCGTGATGGCGACGGTAGCGATGGTCCAGGTGATCTGCTGCAACCGCAGCCGAACTCGTTCCGGCCCGCGGTCTTCCAGCGCGACATCAGCAGTCGGCGGGGGCGGACAAAGTGCGTTCATGAGAGCCTCGCGCGGGCACCTTTCGATACTAATGCGATCGCACGCCGCAAACAAGGTGCCATAGCCGCCGTTTCGAGGTTCGCCTTTTCACCCAAGCACATTTCAAGGTACAACGAAGGGCCGTTTTTCCGGGCATGGATGCCTGTATGTCCGCCGACTTGATCGAACTTTTGGACCGTCTGGGCACGCCGCGCGTGCTCGTCATCGGCGATCTCATGCTCGACCGCTATATCTGGGGCGATGCCGCGCGCATCAGCCAAGAAGCGCCGGTCATGCTCCTGCAGGCCGATCGCCGCGAGGAGCGTCTGGGCGGAGCGTCGAGCGTCGCCACTTTGCTCCGGGCCCTGGATGCTGAAGTGATGTTAGCGGGGGTGGTCGGAGCCGACGCTGATGGAATTCGCATTCGCGCCATGCTCGATGACTTGGGGGTCAACCACTCCGCGGTTGTCGCTGACGTGGGTCGGCCTAGCACGGTCAAAGAACGCTACATCGGCAGGGCACAGCAAAAGCACCCGCAACAAATTCTCCGCGTCGATTATGAAACACGCGCTGCCATCCCCGCCGCGATCGAATGGAAATTGATTGAGTCCATGGCCCAATTGATTCCGACTTGCGACGTGGTGCTGATCAGCGATTACGACAAAGGCGTTTGCACGCCATCATTGCTGAAGGCGATCATGTCTTTGGCCGCCACTTCTGGCAAACGAGTGTTGGCCGATCCAATCCGCGGCAATGACTACACCAAGTACCGTGGCTGCGCCACGCTGACGCCGAACCGTCTCGAGGCCGGCTTGGCGACTGGCATAGAAATTCACGATGCAGCGACCGCCGTCCAGGCCGCCGAGCAACTTCGCGTCACGCTCGATCTCGAAGCGTCGATTGTAACATTGGACAAAGACGGCATGGTTCTGGTTGGCCAGGACGGCCATGCGCAAGTCCTGCCCACTCGGCAGCGACAGGTCTACGACATTACTGGCGCAGGTGATATTGTCCTTAGTATGCTTGGGCTCGCGCTGGCGGCCGGGGCGAGTTACGCCGACGCCGTTCGTCTGGCCAATGTCGCGGGTGGCTTGGAAGTCGAGAAGATCGGCGTCGCCACTGTCACGCGTGACGAGATTCGAGCCGACATCCTTCGCGGCGATGCCATCGGCATGGGCATTGCGAACAAAGTGACGAACGTGTTGCTGCTGATGCCGGAACTGCAGCGTCGGCGCGAACAGGGGCAGCGGATCGTGTTCACCAACGGATGCTTCGACGTATTGCACGCGGGCCATGTGCAATACCTGCACGAAGCGCGGGCGCAAGGCGACCTCTTGATCGTTGGGCTTAACAGTGACGCCAGCGTTCGCGGGCTGAAAGGTCCAGGTCGCCCGGTCAATCCCGTCGAAGCACGCGCGGCGGTTTTGGCGGGTTTGCAAGCCGTGGATTTCGTCACGGTGTTTGATACTGCGACGCCAGAAGAGTTGATCAATCAGTTGCGGCCCGACGTATTGGTCAAAGGAGCGGATTATCGCCGCGAAACCGTGGTCGGTGCAGAGTTCGTCGAATCTTATGGTGGCCGGGTGCACCTCGCCGATTTACGCGATGGCTTCAGCACCACGAACATTCTGCATCGCCTCAAGGCCGCGTAAGGCTGCTCAATGCGCATAGCAGTGTTTTTGCCGAACTGGGTGGGCGACGTGGTGATGGCCACGCCGGCTATCAATGCGCTCTGGGAAGGATTGCTCGGCTCTTCCCTTATTGCCGTGGGTCGGCCATATGTCCGCGGTGTGATCGATGGCGCGCCGTGGTTTGAAGAGTTTGTCGCGGCCGACCGAAATCAATGGATGGCGGCCGCACGCAAGTTGCGTCGGCGCGGCTGCGATATCGCTGTTTTGTTTCCTAATTCTTTCCGCTCGGCGTTGACCGCCCGGCTCGCTGGCGCGACGCGGCGAATCGGCTACGCTCGCTACGGTCGCCGAGTACTATTGACCGATGCGTTGGAACCGGAGCGAGACGAGGCGGGAAAGATCGCCGTTCGACCTGTCCTTGATTCGTACAACCGCATCGTGGCTCGGCTCGGCGTGCAGCCCTCGCAGCGGATGCGCCTCTTCACGACCCCCGACGACGAACAAGCCGCAGATAACCTTTGGTCACAGTTTGAATTGTCGCGGTATCCAGAGGTGATCGCGCTCAATCCGGGTGCCGCCTTCGGCGCGGCCAAGCATTGGCCAACTGAGTATTTCGCGGAGTTGGCCCGCAATCTCGTCGATCAGCGTGGTGCCGGAGTGTTGGTTCTTTGCGGCCCGGCCGAGCGCGAATTGGCTCGCCAGATCGTGGCCATCTCGGCACGGCCAAGCGTTTATTCACTCGCCGATTGTGAACTCTCGCTGGGATTGACCAAGGCCTTTGTCCGCCGGGCCGATTTGCTGGTGACGACCGATAGCGGGCCGCGCCATTTCGCGGCGGCCTTTGGCCGCCCGGTGGTCACGCTGTTTGGACCTACGCACATCAAATGGACCGAAACCTATTTTCCCGCGGCGATTCATTTGCAGAAAAAAGTTGACTGTGGTCCCTGCCAATTGCGAACGTGCCCCCTCGACCACCGATGCATGAAGAACCTCACTCCTGATGAAGTCTTGGCGGCCTCCGAGCGATTATTGGCGGGCTTCCAAGAGGCACGCCATGCCGGCTAGTGTTCTGCCGGTATGGTCACTTTGGCGCCGCTTGCAATCGCAGCGGGATTTTGTCGTTTTCAATCCACGCTATGCTCGGCGGCTCGAATCGCTCGGTTTGAAGAATGCCGCGAGCATCGTGGACCTGCCCGGCGAAGTGATCAGCGGTCACGCGGATCGCCATGTCGTCGCGGTGAATGTTGATCGCCACCGATTCATCTTGAAGCGCGAGCATTGCGTGGCCTGGCGAACGCGTTGGCGGAATCTCTTCGCCGGCTTCGGATGGGTTTCGCTGTCTGGCCGCGAGGCGAAAGTGCTCGATGAGTTAGCGCGCGAAGAGGTCCCGGTGTCGCGATGGCTCGCTTACGGTGAACACAAGGGCCGAGCGTTTTTACTCCTGCGCCGCGAACGTGGCCGTGATCTGCGATGGATGTTGCGCCGAGGTCGATTGCCGGTTCATCATCGCCGTTCACTTGCGCGGAGTGTAGGCCAAGCGATCGCAGCGATTGTTCGAGCCGGCATGTCCGCGCCGGATCTATCGGCTAAACACATTCTGGTTCGCCGCAACCGTTCCATCGTCCTGCTGGATTGGCCGCGCGCGCGCCGTAGTTCGAAGAGCGATATCGCGGCCTGTGTGGCGATGTTGGCACGCTTGCACGCGTCCCTGGCCCCTGAGCTTGCGACCGCTCGGGAACGGGTGCTGGTATTGAAGTCCTGTTTGCAAACATTGCAGATGAATAATCCGCTTCCCGCGCTGGCACGGCGGATTGCCAAATTAAGTGAATGCCACGCCCGGTCACGGTCAATCCGCGAGCAACTTCAAGAAGCGCGGCGCGAGCCGCGTATACGCTGGCTCGACGGGGAGCGCATTTGCGTCACTAACGATTGCTGGGACACACTCCAAGGACGTATTCCCGATTGGTTGGCGAATGCTGCGAGTGGTTGCCCAACCAAGACGCGCATGATTCGGCTCGCCGTTCCAGCAATCGGCTCGGCCTGGTTGCTTCAGGTTCCTCCTAGTGCGGGCTGGAGAAGCACAGTCGCCAGAATCGTTGAATGGCCGGTCCGTTCACCCGCAATTGCGCAAGCCGGGTTATTGTTTCGTTTGGCCCGCCATGGTGTGCCAGTGCCGCAGGTATTGGCCTTCGGCGGCCGAGACGATGGCAGCGGATTTCTTCTCGCCAAAACTCAGGATTCATCGCGAAGCTTGCGCGGTTGGCTGGCTCTGCCGCGGCCCGAACGTGGTCACATGCTGCGCCGGTTGGGCCAAGTGTTGCACCGATGTCATGCAGCGGGCTGTTTTAACATTGCCAGCGAGAGCCTTGTCGTGGTCGAAGACGAAAGGCCGCAGCTACGCCTCGAATTTGACCCGGCATGGAAGAAATCATCGCCGCCCTCGGAAGAAGTCAAAGCAGCACAATTGCAGCAACTCGCTCGCGATCTCGGGCTCACCCGCAGCGAAGACATCGCTCAGCTCTCGCATGGTTACGCCGGCACCGCAACCGATGTTGATACGGGTTTGCGCGTGGCGGATTGTGTTCTCGGCGCCTCCAAGCGGAGGGCCGCATGAGCATTGGTCAAACGACCTGGCACACAAGTGCCGATCCGGATTGGACACACATCGCACCGGCTGACCCGGAAGCTGTGCTCACGGTGAATCCTGGCGACTTGTTTCACGCTAAGCAGGGCCGGTCGATTGCCCGTTGGTGCATGGGCAATGGCCTCGTGGTTTATCTGAAACGGCATTATCACGAGTCTCGAATTCGTGGTTGGCTGGCGGCACTCACGCGGCAGCCTTCGTGGTCGGCCGCCCAGCAGGAATACAACCGGCTCAAACGAGCGGCGGCCGAAGGATTTGCCGTGCCCCGTGCTGTGGCAGTCGGCGTCGGTATCGGGCCAGCAGGCCGGTTGCGCGGCTACCTTGCCGTGGAAGAGCTCGATGGCATGAAGGCATTGCACGAACTCATTCCCCAAGCCCAGGCACAACTGCCAGGCAACAGATTTGCGCTGTGGAAACGAGGTGTGATCGCGGAATTGGCGCGAGTAGCGCGATCGCTTCACCAGCGGCGGTATTTTCACAAAGACCTGTATCTCTGCCACTTCTTTGCGGCCGAGCGATCTGTTGCATCGCCACCGAAGGATTGGACCGGGCAATTGGCGCTCATTGACCTTCATCGCTTTGCGAGACACACACTCACATGGCGATGGTGGCAACTGAAGGACCTCGCGCAACTCTTGTATTCGACGAGCGTGCCCGGCATCACGGCACGCGATCGGCTGCGTTTCTGGCGCATCTATGCCGGGCCAAATCGAAATCGAGGAATGGGCTGGCTGGTACGTCGGCTGGTCTTGGTGCGTTGGAACAACTATCGCGGACACAACGAGCTTCGTCGCGTGGCGTAAGGATACCGGATGCAAATTGCATTGTGCCATGAAAATGTCTTGCCTAGCCGCGGCGGCGCCGAGATGTACGTCGCTGATTTGGCGCGCTGTCTTGTCGTCGCCGGGCATGAAGTACACCTGTACGCCGCTCGGTGGGATGCTGCCGCATTGCCGCAGGCGATTCACTTTCATGCCTTGCCGGTTTCGACTGGCCCACGATTTCTTCGGCCCTGGCGATTCAGTGCGGCCTTGCGCCAGGCGTTGAAAAGCGATCGGCCAGAAGTTTCTGTCGGCTTCGACAAAGTGCTGGGCACCGACGTTTACTACCCGCTGGGCGGCCTCCACGTGGCCTGTGCGGAATTTAACCTGTTCAAACATCGTGCCGGGCTGCTGCGTTTACTTGCGCGCACGATTCAAAAGCTGGACCCCGCGCAACAATCGTTTGCTCGCTTCGAGCGACGGCAAATGCTCGGCCGCGATCGGCCAATGTTGGTTGTGAATTCCGATTTCGTCCGGCGACATGCGCGAAAATACTATGGCCTCGACCCCGCACAGATACGCGTCTTGCACAATGCCATCGATCCCGCGCGGTTTGTCGAAACCGACCGGCCGCGGCTGCGCGATGAGGCTCGTCGAGAGTGGGGCCTGCGCGATGACGCTGTCGTGGCCGCGATCGTGGCGATGAATTACCGCCTCAAAGGGCTTGAGCCGCTCTTGCGGGCATTACCCCATAGCCCAGCAACATTGACTCTACTGGTAGCCGGCAACCGCAATACCAAGATTTACGAACGGCTGGCGGAGCAACTCAAGGTTCGCGACCGCGTTCGCCTCATCGGCCATTGTGGCGATGTGCGGCGCGTGTACTTTGCTTCCGATCTTCTCGTGCATCCGACCTTCTATGATCCCTGTTCCCTCGTCGTCTTGGAGGCGCTCGCTTGTGGGTTGCCCGTAATTACGACGGCTCACAATGGGGCGGCCGAGTTGATGCACCCACCGTCCGAAGGCTTCGTAATCGATGATCCGCACGATTCGAACCAACTGGCCGGCCGACTCAGCGATTTGACGGATGCATCTGCACGATCGATCTGCGGGAAAGCTGCTAGACAAGCGGCTGCTGGTTGGACTTTTGCTCACCACGTTCGCGCTTTTGAAGCAATTTTGTCTGACGCCACTCGTCAACGCAGGCGCGCGGCGGGATAACAACTACGTCGCAAACTGCTCGGAGCCGGCGTCATTACAGAATCAATTGCGATCCTGGCTTGTTATATGATCGGAGCGATTCCATTCGGGGTCATCGTCGCGCATCTTCGCGGCGTCAACATCCTCCAGGCGGGCAGCGGTAATATCGGTGCGACCAATGTCGGAAGAGTCGTCGGAAAACCGTTCGGCATACTCGTGTTGCTGCTGGATTTCGCAAAAGGTGCCGGGCCCATGTGGTTTGTCGCACGTTGGCGAGGCAGTGTCGATGCGATTGCGGTCATGGCCGGTCTCGCGGCGGTCTTGGGCCACGTTTTCCCGGTCTATCTCGGTTTCCGAGGCGGGAAGGGCGTGGCAGTCGGGGCCGGAGTCGCGGCCGTGCTTCTTCCCATCCCGGTGATTGTCGCGCTCATTGCATTTGTCGCGACGTTACTGGCGAGCCGGATGGTATCGCTGTCTTCGATCGTTTCCGCGATAGCGCTGGCAGGCACGCAACTGAGTCTTAGTCCTCGCCTCAATGATCCGGCAACAATTCTCGCTATCGTCGCGGCACTCTTGGTTTTCGTTCGACACCTTTCGAACCTGTCGCGCATCCAAGCGGGCACGGAGTCGCGATTCGACGAATCGCCAAAGCTCGCCGCGATTGTGCCGGGCTTGCACGCGCTCGCCGTTGGACTGTGGTGTGGGGCCGGTTGGTTCTTCACTTTTGGCGTGGCCGGGCGCGTATTCACCGCATTCGGCCGGCTTGTGGAAGAGCGACCCGATTGGTTGGTGATCAGTGGCAACCCGCAGGAATTCGGGAGTCGGTTGGCCGGCTTGGCGGTTGCGCCGATGTTCCCGGGCTACTTTGGCCTTCAAGCCGTCTGTGGTCTTGTAGCGTTTGGAATTGCCGTCGCTTGGTGTTTCGATTTCCGAGCCCGCCGACAGCGAGTTCGCGCCTGGCTGCTCGCGATCGCGCTACTCTTGGTCGCGGCCGGTTGGCCCGTGGCCGAGCGTGTCAGCGATTTGCGCCTTCAACGATACTCCGGGGAGCCAGCGCAGCGCGAAAGCGTTCGCACCGAATTTGGCCGCTGGCATCTGATCAGCGTCTTCATCAATCTTGGCGTGTTGGCGTGCACCGCCCCGGCTCTCGCCTTGGCCGCGTATCCGCCGCGAAAGGAAATGCTTAGCCCTTGATCCACTTGTTTGGGTTGGGCTCAAACGGGCTTTCCGCGAGTGGCTTCCACAAAATTACATCTTCAATGCGTCGCGCCAGCGCGAAGTCCCGGTCCGTAATTCCGTCTTCAGAATGTGTTTTCAGCTTTACGGTGACGCGGCCCCAGGTGACCGTCAAATCCGGATGGTGCCACGCTGCTTCCGCGAGATAGCCGATCGCATTGACAAGTGACATCGCCGCCGGCCAGTTTTCCACCGCGAACTTGCGGCAAATCCATCCATCGTCGAGGTGCCAGGCGTCTAAGCCGAACTCGGCGAGCTTGGTGGGAATCTCGGCATCGGCGTACGTGGGCAATTTTTCTCGTGCCATGTTCGCCTCCCCTGGGTGCTCTCGCATCGATCACGTAAACTGGTCGCGGACGACTCGACGAGGCCAGCCATGTCCGACACCGCTCGCTTGCAACTGCTTGAGCTATTCAAGTCCCGTGCCGTTCGCTTCGGCGACTTTGTGCTCGCTTCGGGCAAACGCAGTAGCTACTACATTAACTCCAAAGCAGTTCTCTTCCACTCGAAAGCGATCGGCTTGCTCGGAGAACTGCTCTATCGCGCTACGGCCGACCTCGACATCCAAGCGGTTGGCGGCCTGGAAGTCGGTGCGATCCCCATGGCCGCCGCCTGTTTAGCACGTTACGACCAAGCCGGGAAAACACTCGAGGGCTTTTTCGTCCGCAAGCAGGCCAAGGACCACGGATCAAAGGTGCGGGTCGAAGGCCGGGTCAGTGTCGGCGACCAAGTCGCGATTCTGGACGACGTGCTCACAACTGGCGAATCAGTGGTGCAAGCGATCGACGCCGTCGAAGCGGCCGGTGCGAAAGTTCTCAGAGTGGTTTGTATCGTCGATCGGTTGCAAGGTGCTCGCGAACGACTGGCCGGCTACGATTTTCATCCGATGTTCACGATCCGCGATTTGGGGATCGAACCCAGTTGAGACTTCCATGGCATTGATCGTCAGCGTATCCGGTGTGCGCGGCATCGTCGGGTCGGAGTTAACTCCGGAAGTCGTGTTGCGCTACGCCGCTGCGCTGGGCACAGTTCTCGGCGGCGGCCCAATTGCATTGGGGCGGGACAGCCGGCCTAGCGGCAATGCCTTTCGCCACGCGGCCATCGCCGGGCTCACCGGCGTCGGCTGCGAAGTACGAGACCTCGGAATTGTGCCCACGCCGACCTGCGGATTTCTGGTGCGCGAACTGGGGTGTCGCGGCGGCCTAATGATTACCGCCAGTCACAATCCCGCCCCTTACAACGGGCTCAAACTCTTTGGACCCGATGGCGCGGTGCATTCAGCGACAGCAGGTGCGGAAATCCAAAAACAATTCGCATCGGCGACTCAGGGCTACGTCGAATGGAACGCCTGTGGCAAATTAATAAATGAAGTCAGTAGTTCACAACGTCACTGGCAGCGCGTGCTCGAACTTGTCGATATCTCGGCAATTCGCGCTCGCAAGTTCTCGGTGGTCTTGGATGGCAATGGCGGCGCGGGCGGACCGTCCGGCTTGGCCATGTTGCAAGCTCTCGGTTGTGCCGTCGTGGCGGTCAACTGCGAAGCCGACGGGATCTTCCGGCATGAGCCCGAACCGACGCCGGCACAATTGCAAGATGTCGCGGGAATCGTGAAGGCGACACAGGGCGCGATCGGCTTCGCGCTGGACCCCGATTCCGATCGTCTCGCGCTCATCGACGAGACCGGTGTGTGTTTGAGTGAAGAACTGACACTCGCCTTGGCGGTCCGCGAACGTTTGTCTCACGATCGCGGCCCCGTGGTCATCAATCTGTCGAGTTCACGAGTCACCGAAGACATTGCGTCTGCGGCCGGCGTGAAGTGTCTGCGGTCCGCGGTCGGCGAAGCGAATGTCGTCGCCAAGATGCGCGAAGTCGGAGCGCTCATCGGTGGGGAAGGCAATGGCGGGGTGATCGATCCTCGAGTTGGCTGGGTGCGCGATCCCTTCGTCGGCATGGCATTGATTCTTCAGCACATGGTCCGCACCGGTCAATTGCTGAACCAACTCGCGATCGCGTTACCGCAGTATGTCATCCGAAAAGAGAAAATCAGCATGGCGCGGGAACGATTGCCAGAACTCTTTGAGAAAATCTCGCAGCACTGGTCCAATGCCGAGATCGATCGCACCGACGGCATTCGAGTCGCCTGGCCCGACCGCTGGGTGCATCTGCGTGCCAGCAACACTGAGCCGATCGTGCGGGTGATCGCCGAGGCACCGAGGGCCGCCGAGGCTGAGGCCCTGTGCGAGGAGCTAAAAGCAGTGGCCGAGTAATGGGATTTTGCCCCGCCAGCGATTTTTACGTCAAAAAGGCCAGCCGGCTATTCAGCGAACCGCTGTAAAACTGCACGGAATTTCAATTTGCGCCGGAAAAATGGCAATTGATGAGAAAATAAGCTAGGAAAGATTGCCCGGCTCCCGGTGCGCCCGGTTGCGTACAGAGGCGATCTTCCCGTGGGATATTCGTTAAGCGATCCGCCCCCAACACCGCTCACCATGCCCGGGGTGCGCGCCGGCGGTGTCTTTGATCCACTGGCGACTCAGAGTACGCGGGTCGAAGCAGTCGCGGATGTGCCCGAGCCGGAACCGACCAAAGACTACGATCGGTTCGAGATTGTCCGCCTCTACGCTCAGGGCGGGCAAGGCCACGTCTTTGTGGCCCGCGATTCCCAACTTCGCCGCGAAGTCGCACTAAAAGAATTGCAGCCACGCTTCGCGGATCGGTCTCTGAGTCGGGCACGATTCGTCCGCGAAGCCGAGATCACCGGTAGTCTGGAGCATCCCGGCGTCGTCCCGGTGTATGCCCTGGGCCATCACGAAGGTGGCCGGCCCTACTATGCGATGCGGCTGATTCAGGGCCGCAATCTCCAGGAAGTCATCAACGAGTTTCACGATCCGAAATCGACCATGTCGCCGGCGGAACGGAATCTCAAATTCCGCCAACTGCTGCAACGTTTCGTGAGCGTGTGTCAGACGATTGCCTACGCCCACAGCCGGGGCATCGTTCATCGTGACATCAAGCCCTCAAATGTTTTGATCGGATCATACGGCGAAGCGGTCGTCGTGGACTGGGGCCTCGCTCGTCCATTCCATCCGACCGCCGGCTGCGCCCAGGATCCGGAAGCGAACGCACCGGCTGGGTCCGGACCACAATTCACCAGCGCATTGAATACTGACAGCACCCTTATGGGCACGGCCCTGGGCACGCCGGCCTTCATGAGTCCGGAACAAGCGGACGGACGCTGGGATTTGGTAGGCCCCGCCAGCGACATCTACGCACTGGGCACTACCCTCTATGTGTTGATCACCGGCAAGATGCCGATCGATTTCTCCGATTGGCCGACAATGGCCCAGAAAATTCGCACCGGCAACATTCCGCCAGCACGGGCCGCAAACCCGATCGCACCGCGAGCTCTCGAAGCGATTTGCCAGAAAGCGATGTCGTTGGCCGCGGGCGATCGTTACACAACGGCGTTAGGATTAGCCGGCGACGTTGAACATTGGCTGGCCGACGAGCCGGTGACCGCATGGCGCGAGCCTTGGCACCTGCGGGCCGCCCGCTGGTGCCGGCGACACCGAACTCTGGTGACTTCGACCGCCGCCCTCACGATGACCGCCATGCTGGGCTTCGCCATTGGATTTGTAGTGGTGGAGCAAGAGCGCGTGGCCCGGGAAGCGGCACGAAAGACCGCTCGAGAAGCTTTGGATCAAAACTTCTCTCAAGTCGTTGAGCGGATGCTTCAGCAGCAACGGACACCGTTGACGCAAGATCAGCTCGATTACGTCACCGGAATGCTCCACGAGTATGAGCGCTTCGCCGCTGATATGCCAAAGGATGCCGAGGGCCAATTGGGTGTGGTCGCGGCCTACGTGCGTGCTGGCGAGATTCGGAAGGTTCTTGGAAAATACCCGGATGCTCTGGATGCCTTCACAAAGGCTTTGCGCCAATACGACACGATACCGACGGACCGTGCAAACGAATCGCAATTTCAGCGCGAGTTAGCGCGGGCTCATTCCGGATTGGGAATGGTCCATCGCAAACAGGGCCAAACAGAGGAAGCGGGAAAAGAATTTGCGGCAGCCGTCAAGTTAAGCGAGCAAATTGCCTATGCCGACCCTGGCAACACCGGCCTCCGACGCGGCGTCGCGACTGGGTATACCAACTACGCAACATTTTTGGCGGACCAAAACAAGCAGCACGAGGCAGTAGAAGCCTTCCGCAATGCCCTGACAATTCGAGAAGAAATTGCACAGGCTTCCGGCCGCCGCGACGATCAGTGTGAAGTCGCCATCGTCCTCAATAATCTCGGCCGCGCCATCTTTGGCTGCGAGAGACTTGAAAAAGACGTCATCCTTCGCCGCTTGCTCCATCAGGATGCGGAATCACAGTTAAGCCGCGCTCGCATGATTGCCGAATCCTTAGTCGAGCAACGGCGTGAGGATTCCGATCCACGCTATCGTGATGCACTCGCAACCGCTCTTCGCAGTCTTGGTGATCTCTCTCGGTGCAGGCCGGCGACTGAAGAATTGATGGAACCAAAAGACCGTCAGGCTCTGGTCGCATTTGTAGATGCGAATCTGTCTGAAGCTCGAAAACTGCACGAGGCTAGTGCCGCAGAATACGAAACTCTGAGCCGCCTCAATCCAAACAATCCCGACTACGGAACAGAAGCTGACGGGATTCGAGTTGAGATGGGCAAATCGCTAATGCGTAAGAGCCCACAAGAGGCTCTCACTCAATTCGACCGCGTGATCGCGCGGATCAGTGAAAACCGCACGGGTGATAAGCGACAAATAGATATCTTGTATGCCGCCTACGCTCATCGCCATCAGGCACTCGTTCGTTTGGAGAAATTCAGTGAAGCGGCGGAGGCTTGCTCCAAGCCGATAGCACTGAAGCCGGAAACAGCCGGAATTTGGCGCTCGAACCGTGCGGTCGATAACGTGAGGGCTGACAAATTAGATCAAGCGCTAGCTGAAGTGGCCGAATTAGTCGCTGACAACAAATCCGATGGCGAAACGATTTACAACTGCGCCTGTGCGTGCGCCCAAGCCGCGAAGCAGAATCGCAATCGCGCGGCCGAGTTCTCCCGACAGGCCGTCAATTTGCTCAAGTTGGCCGCTAGCAAAGGTTTCTTCCAAGACAAGAAAAACCCATCGGCCGTGGACAGAGAAGCTGTCAAGAACATGCATCGCGACGAAGATCTCACGCCCCTCCATGGTTTCGACGATTACGAGAAATTCCGCGCTTCGCTCGACGAGTCCAAGCCCAAGCCATGACCCACGCTCCGCGATCGCTGCTCGTCACGCCGGGCGGAATGTCCGGCACGGTCGAGACCCTGCGGCCAAACGCAGCGATCGGCTGTCCGCTGGACGAATACACGCAATCATTGCCACTCGCGGACCTCGTCAAGCTATTCATTCAGATCGGCCGATCGCTGCATGTCGATCATTTGAATGGCATCACGCATGGTGAGTTACGGCCACGACAGATATTGATCGACGCCGAGGGAATGGCACATATCATCGCGCCCGTGACTGGAATACGCCGGCCCGATTTTCGCGCTGACGTGTCGGGACTTGGGAAGCTCTTCTTCAACATTCTGCGGGAGCGATTAGCGCCGCCGGATGAATCGCTGGTCGCCATTGTTGCTCGAGCGACGTCGCGGGATGCCACCGAGGGCTATCCATCCGCTCAAGCCATTGCCGACGATTTGGAACTCTATCTAAACCCGGCTGCCGACCCCGCAATAAAACTTAAATCGGCCATGCGGCAGTGGCTCAAGGCCCATCTCAGCGCCCCTCGCATGGTCATTGCCGTTGCTGCGATCGTGGGCATCGTTAGCGGCAGCTATTTCTCGGTGCCGGCGACTCAAGCCATCGTGCACAGTGCCCGAGCGGGAAATGCACCCTCAGTCGGCATGATCATCTTCAGTGCCCTCGTGAATGCTGGCTGGCTCGAACGTTGTTGGTTTGCCGCGGCTATGCTGCTGCCGATGATTATGGGCGTGTTCGCAGTGCGTTTCGCCAAAGCGCGAACGTGGACCGGCGCGATTGTCGCTGGGGCCGCGACGGGCCTGTTCGCATCGCTGGTCGCCTGGATTATCGGTGCGGGCGGCTTCATTACCACGACGATGACGCTGGCCTCGGCACGAGAAGCGCAGACGCTGGTGGAAACCATTCCGGTTCGGCCAGCATTTGAGACCACCAACTCCTTTGATATCGCTGCCGATCACCCCCAGCACGCATTGGCGACCGCGCTACCGGAGTTGGCCAGCATCCCCGAAAATTCGCGAACCAGATACCTTTACGAACGGCTCATAGACGAACTTCGCCGTGGTGCCGTCTTTTCCGCATGGATGGGCCCCATCGTGTTGCTGAGCGTTGGGCTCGGCTTGAGTCTCTCTGGAGCGCTTGCATGGTTTGCAATTCGTGGCTGCGACAAACCGACGGCTATCGACGGTGTCGCTTGGATTGAGTTGGCCATTCCCTGGCAAATCGCCATTGCTTCGTTCGCCGTGGCCCTGATCGACTTTGGCGGCGGCACCACCTCATGGCGAACGCTCACGCTTCCGCCGTCATACCTGGCTCTCGCCATCGCAATATTGTTCGTGGTGCGTTCGAACACCTCGCCGTCGATTCGGCTGATCCTCTATATCGCCGGTATCACGTTCTTCTGCCGCAGCTTGGGCCAAGCGCTCCCATGGTGGTCGGAAATCCCGCTATACTTCGCGTTCGCCGCGGGCGTAGGCTGGATGTTCGTCAACCGCAGGCAACCAGTCTGCCAATAAAAAACCCCCGGCGTTTGCCAGGGGTTCGATCCATCGTTTCAAGTTTAATTACATAGCCACCGTCACCGTTTTCACCTCGGTGTAAAGCTGCAGCGCATACTCGCCCAGTTCGCGGCCAATGCCCGATTGCTTGAAGCCGCCGAATGGGGCGGCGGCGTCAAACACGTCGTAGCAATTCACCCAGACGGTGCCGGCACGCAGGCCGTTGGCGACGGCGTGGGCCTTCTTGATGTCGCGGGTCCAGACGGCGGCGGCGAGGCCGAAGTCAGAACGATTGCCGCGGGTGATCACTTCATTGATGTCTTTGAAGGTCATCACCTGCATCACTGGCCCGAAGATCTCTTCGCGGGCAATCTTCATCTCGTCTTTGACGCCGGTGAAGACGGTCGGCTCGACATAGTAGCCGCGGTCGCCAAATCGCTTGCCGCCGACCACGCACTTGGCCCCTTCGGTCTTGCCGGAATCGACGTAGCCGAGGATGCGCTCCATCTGCTCTTGCGAGACTTGTGGGCCCTGGGTGACGTCCGGATCCATCGGATCGCCGAGCTTTTGGTTCTTGGCGTTGGCGATGAGCTTGTCCACGAGTTGATCGTGAACCTTCTCTTCGACGAAGAGCCGCGAGCCGGCACAGCAGCATTGGCCCTGATTGAAGAACAGACCGAAGTAAGCGCCTTCAATGGCCGCGTCCATGTCGGCATCGGCGAAGACGATGTTCGGCGACTTTCCGCCCAGTTCAAGACTGACGCGCTTGATGTTGCTATTCGCGGCCGCCGTCATCACGATCTTGCCGGTGTTCGTCTCGCCGGTGAATGCGATCTTGTCAACATCCATGTGACTGGAGAGAGCCGCGCCCGCGGTGGGGCCGAAACCGGGCACGACGTTGATCACGCCGTCGGGGAAGCCGACTTCCTGGGCCAACTTTGCGATCGCAAGTGCGGTGAGCGGCGTTTGCTCGGCCGGCTTCAGCACCACGCAATTGCCGGCTGCTAACGCGGGCCCCCACTTCCATGCCATCATCAGCGCGGGGAAGTTCCAGGGAATGATCTGCCCGACGACGCCAACCGGCTCGTGCCGGGTGTAGCAGAAATATGGTCCGTTGATCGGGATCGTCTTGCCTTGAATCTTGTCCGCCCAGCCCGCGTAGTAGCGGTAGCACATGACCACCAGCGGTAGGTCGGCAGCGCGGGCATCGCGAATCGGCTTGCCATTGTCGAGCGATTCGAGGGCGGCCAACTCTTCCATGTTCGCTTCGATCGCGTCGGCTAGTTTGTACATGAGCCGGCCACGCTCAGAGGCACTCATCTTCGGCCAGGGGCCGTGATCAAATGCTTTGCGGGCCGCGGCAACCGCCTTGTCGATGTCGGCCTTGTCGCCCTCGGCCACTTGGCAGATCGGTTCGCCAGTCGAGGGGTTGAGCGTGGCGAAAGTTTTGCCGGAAACAGACGGCACCCATTTGCCGCCGATCAGCATCATTTGTTCTTTGACCTGCGGGCGCGTAGCTTTGCGTTGCGGTGCGGCGGTTGCGGCGGACATGGCGAAAACTCCTTTGAAGTGCTTAGCGGGGGCTAGACTGCAATTCTCGCCGATAGGGGAAATCCGTCAAGACAGCGGAAGCACATTGAAAATCTTTACCGTGTTGGCAGTGTGGTCAATTCGAAAATGCACCACGAGTGGCGGATGGAACAAGACTCGTCGGTTTTTGTTGCGGGATTCGCCGACAGTTTCTGCTTGATAGGAGAGCAGGACTTCCACCTCATGAACCGCTCTGGTAACGGCCGGGCAGTCGGTGGCTTGTAGCCAGATTTCGACAAGTTGCTCGTTTTTGGCTCTTTTCGACCATTTAACGGAGTACCTCATTGGGACTCCAGATGCCGGATGACCTCCTCACTGGTGAACCATTCACCGTCTCGTTCGGCATCTTCTTCGGCCTTGTCCAGTTCATCGTCCGATAGCATTGGATTCGCTGCTGCATTGCCATTCGTCGACGTCGCAGCTTCCAATTTTCGCAATCGTTCTCGTTCTTTGGCGGTAATGAAGTAGCCCACAACTCGCCCATTTGGCTCATGAACTTCGATTTCTTGATCCAATGTGGGCAGGAGTGCTTTCACCGCGGGATTGAGTTCGACCTTGATCATGGGGATACCTCCGCTACACCAGTATACCCGACCCTCGGTAGCCTCGCCGATACAATTCCTTGTAAGTCCACCCTCAGGAGTCATTGCCGCCGATGCCGATTGTCGAAGCCCGGGAGCTGACCAAGGTCTACCGCGTCGTGCAAAAGCAGGCTGGGCTTGGCAGTGCGATTAAGAGCCTGTTTCGCCGGGAATACAAAACGGTCCGCGCGGTGGATGGCGTCAGCTTTTCCGTCGAGCCGGGCGAAATGGTCGCTTTTCTCGGGCCCAATGGGGCCGGCAAGACGACCACGCTCAAGATTCTCTCCGGATTGATCTATCCCACGTCCGGGTCCACAACGGTCTTGGGATTTACGCCGTCAGATCGGGTGGACGCGTTTCGCCGGCAGTTCTCGCTCGTCATGGGCCAGAAGAATCAACTTTGGTGGGACCTCCCCGCGTCCGACAGTTTTCAGCTCCACCGCGAAGTCTATTCCTTGCCGCGGGCCGAGTTTGAGAAGACGCTCGGCGAGTTGACCGAGCTATTCCGCGTGGAGAAACTGGTTCGACAGCCGGTGCGCGAACTATCGCTGGGCGAACGAATGCGGCTGGAACTAATCGCCGCGCTGTTGCACCGGCCGCGATTGCTTCTGCTCGATGAACCGACGATTGGCCTGGATGTCGTCGGACAGGTGATCATTCAAGAATGCTTGCGTGAATACAACGCTAGCCGTGGCGTGACGATGCTGTTGACGAGCCATTACATGCGCGACGTGGAGGCGTTATGCGATCGCGTGCTGGTCATCAACTCCGGCAAACTGGTCTACGATGGTCCGCTGGTGGGAGTCACCGAACAATTTGGTTCCGTCAAACAACTGCGCTTGCAATTCGAAGGCGATGCGCCACAGGACTTGCAGAAATATGGCGAGGTAATTTCGAGGACCGGCCCGGCCGCAGAATTGAAGGTGGAACGATCCCGCATTTCCGAGGTGCTCGCCGATATCTTGTCTCAGCACTCGGTGGCCGATCTCAGCGTACAAGACCCGCCTCTGGAGGAAGTGATCGCGCGCATCTTTGAGCAATCCACCGTGGCCGCGAGCGGAGCCGCGTCATGAACGATGTGGCTGTCCGCCAAAGTGGATTCATCGCGAGCTTGATCCCGCGGCCCTCGACACTTCGCAAGTATTTTCGCATCTTCCGCGCTTCGCTGACGGAAAGGTTCGCCTATCGTGGCGACTTTTTCCTCAGCACGTTCCTGCGCTTTCTGCCCATGCTGACCACGATCTTGCTATGGACCGCAGTTTTTGAAGGCGCGAAGGCGGCCGGTCGAACGGAGTTGGGAGGGTACACCTACGAAGACACTATCTCCTACTTGCTGCTGGTACACATCACCAGAATGTTCTCGTCCATGCCCGGCCTCCCGGGCGGAATTGCCCGCGACATCCGCGATGGGACGCTGAAGAAATATCTGGTGCAGCCGCTGGATTTACTGGGCTACCTGATCTCGTATCGAGTCGCCCACAAGGTAGCCTACATTGCGACCTCAATCCTGCCCTATGGCGTGCTATTCGCGATGTGCCATTCGTTTTTCCAGCACTTGCCCGATCTGCCGACGTTTCTCGGTTACCTCGCTTCGCTGCTTCTGGCGTTTTGCGTTGGCTTCTTTTTCGAATCGTGCATCGGCATGATTGGATTCTGGATGTTGGAAGTCAGCTCCATCCTCTATGTCATCATGACGCTCAGTTATTTCGTCTCGGGACAGATGTTTCCGCTGGCGCTATTGCCGGGTTTTTGGCCAAGTCTGCTCAAGAGTTTGCCAACCTATTATGCCGCGGGCTTCTCCGCCGACGTATTCATCGGAAAGGTGTCCGGGCCTGACCTCGTTCGCGGGTTGGCACTCGAAGCGGCATGGGCGATCGGTCTGATGTTTCTGGCGCGGCTGCTCTACCGGGTAGGCTTGCGGCGATACAGCGCATACGGCGGATAACGATGCTGCGTCACCTGCGATTACTGGGTTCGTTCATCAAATTCAGCCTGCTCGGCGAGATGGCGTTCCGCGCCAATTACTTGATCAAAGTCGTCGTGGAAGTGCTCTGGCTAGTGCTGATGATCGTCTTTTACGTCACGCTGTTTCGCAACACCAAAGCGGTCGCGGGCTGGACCGAGTACCAGTATTTCTTCTTCCTCGGCTGCTTCTACGCGCTCGAAGGCGTCGTCGAAACGCTCTTCATGAACAACTTCAACGAGTTCGGCGAACTCGTACGCAAAGGTGATCTCGACTTGATTCTGCTGCAGCCGGTCGATGAGCAGTTCATGGTGTCGTTTCGCAGCTTCGAATGGGCGACCGTGCCCAACGTAATCATGGGAGCCGGCATGATGACCTATGCAGCGTGGCATCTGCACGCCCCGCTGAATTTGGAATCTGTTGGGGGCTTCGTGATCGGCTTGATCTGTGCTCTGGCGATTGCGTACAGCTTCATGCTCATGCTCGCATCCACGGCCGTCTGGCTCATTCGTAACCAAAGCCTGTACGAACTCTGGTGGCTATTCACGAGCCTGATGCGCTACCCGCGGCAGATCTTCGAGCAAATGGCGTGGGCCCGGCCCATCGGCTGGTTCTTTACGTTTGTCATCCCGGTGTTGTTGGCCATCTATGTGCCGGCTTCTTCCATGGTCCGAGTGCTTGAGCGCGGCATGCTGCTGTATGCGATCGGCTCCGCAATCGTCTTATTGTGGATCAGTCGGCAGGTATTTCGCCGGGCGCTGCGCAGCTACCGTAGCGCGAGCAGCTAAGGTATTGTTAGCCGGACGCGCAAGCTACGGAAGCCAGAGACTTCGCCCCACTCGGGGATTCTGCTTTCCGTAGCTTGCGCGTCCGGCTAACAAAACCCGCTAACAAGATCCTTTGGAGACTTCAATGTCTCGAAAATTGGCCAGTCTCGCATTCTTGCTAGTCACCACTCTCGCGATCGCCGAGTTGCCGCGCACGACGGCCGAGACGAGTAATTTTCAAGCGACGACCCGGCACGACGCGGTCATTGCATTTTGCGATGAGCTCGCCAAGCAAGCGCCGGTGGTGAAGTCCACGACATTCGGCAAGAGCGGTGAAGGCCGGCCAATGCCCCTCTTGATTCTGGCGGACTCGCCCGCCAAAGCGAAAGACAGCAAGAAGCCGGTCGTGCTCTTGGTCGGCAACATCCACGCCGGCGAAGTGGATGGCAAAGAGGCCTCGCTCGCGTTCGCGCGCGAAATAGCCGCCGGCAGCGACCGCGACTTGCTCAAAGACTTGGTCATCCTGATCGTGCCCAATCTCAATCCGGATGGCAACGAGAAGGTCGGCCGCGGGAAACGTTCCGAGCAAACTGGCCCGGACGAACTTGGCGAGCGCGAGAACGCGGCCGGGCTCGATCTCAATCGTGACTTCGTCAAACTGGAGTCGCCGGAGATCCGGGCACTGGTCAAACTCGTCCGCGAGTGGAACCCGGCCGTGATCGTGGACATGCACACGACCGATGGCTCGCTGCATCGCCACAATCTGACCTACGATTGTGCTCGCCATCCTAACTGCGGCGAGAAACTGCTGAGGCTGAACAAAGATTTCCTCACCGCTGCGGGCGAGCGATTGAAAGCGGCGACCGGGATCTCTCCATTCATTTACGGCAACTTCTCCGACGATCGCACCAAGTGGGAAACCTACCCACCGCAGCCAAGGTATGGCGTGCAGTATTTCGGGCTGCGCGGAGCGATCAGTGTGCTCAGCGAATCGTATTCGCATGCACCATTTGCCGAGCGCGTGCGAGCGAGCTTGGGTTTCGCCCGCGCGATTTGTCACGAGGCGGCCGCTCGCAAAGATGAACTGAGCAAACTCGCACACGAAAAGCTATCACACGACCGCATCGCGGTCCGCACCAAGATGGTGCCGGACGCCGAGCCGCGGACGATCCAGAGTTTCGCGGAAAACGGCACGACGCCGCAAGATATCCCTGTGCGTGTCATAGCCCGCACGGAGCCGACGCTCGAAATCCCACGACCGTACGCCTACCTGATACCCGCCGATCAGGCCAAAGCGATTGAGAACCTGCAACGTCACGGCATCGAGCTGGCGGAATTTCGCGAGGACATCGAACTGGACATCGAGTACTACCACACGAGTCACTTCGAGCAATCACCGCGGAAGTTCCAAGGTCACCAACTGGCTCGGGTCGAAGCGGAGCCGCGCAAGCAATCCAAAATGATGCCGGCCGGGACCGTTCTGGTTCGCACGGAACAACCGCTCGGCTCACTCGCTTGCTTGCTTTTGGAGCCGCAGTCCGAAGACGGCCTGCTCGCTTGGAACTTCTCCGACAGTGCCATCACCGGCGGCGCTGATTACCCCATACTTCGCCTGCCGGCCGAAGCAGCGATATTGACCGGCAGCGTCAGGCCCCTCGCCGACGAGAGGGTGATGAACAAGCCGATCGACCTCGATGCAATCTTCAAGCAGAGTCCGCCACTGTCCTTCGCCGGAAACCCGACCAAAATCATCGACTGGACCGACGATGAACATTTCTTGCAGTCCAAAGAGGGCAAAACCTATCTCGTCGAGGCGCGGACCGGTCGCTGCAAATTGTTCTTCGATCCAGAAAAGATCGATGCCTCGTTGCGCCTGTGTCCGGACTTCACCGGTAAAGACATCGAAAAGTTCCGCAACCGGCAGATGTTCACGATGAACTCCGCACGCACGGCAGCGCTGGTCGAACACAACGACAACTACTTCGAATTACGGTTCGATGGAAAGCCGGCCCGTCGCTTCACATCGTCTGGCAGCGGCAAGGAGTATCCCAGCTTTAGTCCCAACGGCGAATGGATCGCGTTCACTCGCAACGGCAACCTCTACATCGCTGATTCTTTCATTGGGGCGGAACGGCCGCTCACGGTGGATGGCGGTGGGCCGATCCTCAATGGCCGAGCCGATTGGGTCTACGAGGAAGAGATTTTCAATCGCAACGGCCAAGCCTACTGGTGGTCGCCGGATTCGAAGCACATCGCGTTCATGCGCTTCGACGATTCACCGGTGAAGGAATTCACCGTCGTCAATCATTTGCCAACGCGGCTCGATGTCGAGAAGATCCCCTACCCGAAGGCGGGCGACCCGAACCCGACCGTGAAGCTTGGCATCGTGCCCGCGATCGGCGGCCCACCGGTGTTCGCCGAGTTGCCGTACCCGGCCGAAGACATGCTCATCTCCGGCGTCGGCTGGTTCCCCGACGGCAAATCCGCCTACGTCTATGTCCAGAATCGCACGCAAACCTGGCTCGATGTCTGCCAAGTGCCCGTCAATGGCGGCCCGGTACGCAAGCTCTTCCGCGAGACCACCAAGGCGTGGGTCGATGATCCCGAGCCGCTGACGTTTTTGCCCGATGGTTCCTTCTTGTGGCTGAGTGATCGGACGGGGTGGCGGCACATTTACCGCTATTCCAGCGACGGCGCCCTCTTAAATGAGATCACGAAAGGCGAATGGGAAATTCACAAGCTCGTCGGTAAAGACAAAGATTGGGTCTACTTTACCACGACTTGGCCTACCATCTCGGCTGAGCAAGATCTTTCACTATCGCGACGCCTAGCGACGATGTTTGAGGGTAAGTTGAATCTGTTTCGCACTCATGTTGATGGCACTGGCAGGCAACACTGTGGTCAGTCACTGGGGTGGCACTCGGCAAACCTTTCTCCGGACGGGAAATACTTTGCGGACACCTGGAGTTCTCTTCAAGAGCCGACTACAGTTTTGCTCTATGAGTCGAGTCGCAATCTGATACGACGCCTAGATATCAATCCCGTATACTCGCGAGAAGAGTATCGTTTTGGCAAGATCGACTCCGTTCAAGTTGAGTGCCCAGACGGCATAACACTCAGCGGCTTGATTACTTTCCCGCCGAATTTCGAACCTGCGAAGAAATACCCTGTCTGGGTCAAAACCTATGCCGGCCCCCACACGCCAACGGTCCAAGACATCTGGGCTGGCGGCCGCGTTCAAGACCAAGTCCTCGCCAGCCTCGGTATCGTCGTGTTCCAGGTCGATCCGCGGTCGGCGAGCGGCAAGAGTCGCGAATCGGCGTGGACGGCCTACAAGCACCTCGGCGTTGGCGAACTCAAAGACCTCGAAGCGGCGGTGAATTGGATTTCGAAGAACCCTTGGGTAGATCCCAAGCGCATCGGCCTACAGGGCCACAGTTACGGCGGCTACATCACCGCCTACGCGCTGACACACTCCAAGAAGTTCTGCGCGGGCATCGCGGGCGCGCCGGTGACCGATTGGCGGAATTACGATTCGATCTACACCGAGCGCTACATGGGCTTGCCGCAGGACAACCCGGCCGGGTATGACGCCGGCTCGGTCGTGAAGGCGGCGAAGAATCTGCACGGCAAGCTGCTCATCATCCATGGCCTGATCGACGACAACGTCCACTTTCAGAATTCGGTGCAACTCATCCATGAACTGGAAAAGGCCGACAAGGATTTCGAAGTGATGGTCTATCCGCTGTCGCGCCATGGCATTCATGGCCGGCACTACCAGCGGCAAATCATCAACTTCATCACCCGCAGCCTCGGCATCGACGCCCAGGTTCCGCCCGAATCGAAGGAGTGATCGATGCGTCGGCTGTTTTACCGCGGTGTGCTGCTGCTTGGATTGCTCGTCGTCGGCGGATATGTCGCATTCCAATGTTGGTTGAATTCCTCTCACGCCGCCGGGCTCGTCGCGGGCAAACTGCAAGCCAGACTCGGCGTGCCCGTCACCGTGGGCGGCGTGGAAGTCGGCACGTCGTCATGCGCAGCCCGCAACGTCGGCATCTGCGAATTGGAGTCAGCGAATCAACCGCCGTTCCTGACCGTGGGCCGGGCAGAAACCGACCTCGGATTCAGGGAACTAATCGGCGGCAACGCCGAGCCGAGCGTGATGACACTCAATGATGCTCACCTCACGTTGCGGCACGACCGCGATGGCCATCTGCTGACCCGCTTGCCGAAGCCGGCCGGGCCGCCGGAGAAAATCCCGGAGATGCGATTGCAAAACGCCTCGGTCACGATCAAGCACGAAGGCGATCCGGACTGCGATTTTCACGGCATCAATGCGGTCGTCAAAATTGAAGCGGGCCAACTTTCTCTGACCGGCACCGTGGATGATCCCGATTGGGGCGGCCAATGGCAGGCGAACGGCACCGCGCCCGCTGATGTATCCTCAGGTACGGTCACGCTCACCTCCAAAGGCGTCCATGTCACGCACGACACGCTCACTCGCATTCCGTATGTGCCGCAAAATATCTGGAGCCATTTTACCGCTGAGGGCGACACGCCGGTGAGCCTGCGGCTAATGTTGCCGGCCCGGCACGAAGCAGTGCGATATCGCGTCGAGCTGAGTCCGACGAATGTCGTGCTTTACGTTCCTTCGATCGACCTGCACGCCGATCGGGCGAGCGGGAAAGTGGTGGTCGAAGACAATCTGTTGCTCCTGAAGGATGTCCGCGGCCGAGTGGCCGATGGCGAAATGTTCCTCAAGTCGGCCGAGCTAGATTTTCGGAAGCCCGACACGCACATGCACTACGTGCTCGAGGGGAGCAAAATGAATTTGCGCGGCCTGCCGGCTTCCTGGCGCTTACCGCCGCGCTTGGGCGGAAAGCTATCGGGCCAATCGGATTTGACCGTGGACATCGTCCGTGGCCGGACAATCCCGACCGGCAGCGGCGATTGCCGTGTGGACAACGCCATGCTGGGTGTGATTCCGATCCCGAATTACAGTTTGAAGATTCAGGCCGATGCGAATGGGTTTCGATTTGAGCCCAGGCTGAGCAGGTAAAGAAGAATTTGAACCGCAGAGTACGCAGAGAGCGCTGAGAAAATACCTTCTTGGTTTTCTCAGCGCTCTCTGCGTACTCTGCGGTTAACTCTTATGCTGCTTTGGCGGGCTTTGCCAGCGTCAATCGTGCGGCCATCGCGGCGTGCAACAGCGGGATTTGCAATTCGTGATGTCCCACCAACTCCAAGCCCTCCGCCGCCGGGCGGAAAAGAACATTTTGCAGAGTGCGATACCGCGATTCCTTGTCCAGGTTCACCGTCACCAGCCCATCGAGCTGATGGCCGAAGTTGCGCACCACGGACACGGCCTTCAAGAACACCTCCGGCATGATCACCGCACTGCCAATGTTGAGCCACATGCCGTATTCGAGCGAAGCCACGACCGAGCACACCTTGCGGAAGTCAATAAGCGACGCTTCGCCGAGCGCCGCCCCGCTGACGTGCGGATGCATGTGCACGATGTCGGTGCCCAAAGCCACATGCACGGTGCAGGGGATGCCTCTGCGAAATGCGGCGAGCACGATGCTGACTTCGGCGTGCGGGCAGTTCAAGTCATGCATGTGCCGACCTAGCGCCTGGCCCAGGCCGATGTCATGTTGTGCGCCAAGTTGCGAGGCGACGGCAAACGCGTCGGCTGTCTCTCGCGCCATGCCGAAGCGGCCCTCGGGCAACTGAGCGGCCACGTCCTCGCTCGTCTTGCCGGCGAACGCCAACTCAAAATCGTGAATCGCGGCCGAGCCGTTCATGGAAACGGAAGTCACGAGTCCGCGATTGATCCAATCGATGAGGTACGGCGAGCAGCCCGTCTTGATCACGTGCCCGCCGATGGCAACTGCGACCGAGCGGCCATCGCCGTGGCAACGCGCCAAATGATCGCAGACGCGTCGCCAGGTGTTGCCCGCGAGTTGTTGCGGCAACGTGGCGAGCAGTTCATCGACGCTCGCGCCGCTGGGCAACGGCTGGCCCAGGTCTTCGACAAAGACCTTGCTGGGCCGATCGCGCAGCTCATAGGTCTGCAAGCCCTGCAAATCAAATGGCTTCATCCGAATACTCCGGAGATTGAACCGCCGAGATCGCAGAGAAAACATCAATTCGTCTTTCTCTGCGTTCTCAGCGATCTCTGCGGTTCAAATTCTTTAGGTGCTCGTGCAACCGTTCAACATCCTGGCCGGGTCGCGGGGCCAGACCGATTCGCAGCGCGTACAGCGGTCGCCCCGCCAAGTCGCCGAGCCGGATTTTCACCGCATCCTTCTGCGTGGTCAACACCACTCCGTCGGCCGGCAGGCTGTCAGCCCAGTTTCGCAGGCCGTCAATATCCGTGCGGGTGTAGTTATGATGGTCGGCAAAGGTGCGGAAATCGCTCGGCACAATGCCTAATCCCGCGAGCGTCGAGCGAAATGCCTCGGGATGCCCAAGGCCACAGAATGCCAGCGCAGGCCGGCCACGCAGGTCATCCAATGCAATTTGACCGTCACCTTCGCGCATCCACGCATTTGGCTGGTGCTCGGTTTCGACGATTGGCGTGTCGGTTTTCACGTAGCGCGAAATATCGCGGCGAAGATTTGCCAAGCGGTCTCCCAAAACTTGATCGCACCGCGAAACCAGGACTGCGCCTGCTCGTTTCAACGATGATTTCGGCTCGCGCATCAAGCCCCGCGGCAACAAATGCCCGTGGCCCCACGGATTCGTCGCGTCGATCAGCACTACATCCAAATCCCGCGCGAGCCGGCGATGTTGAAAGCCGTCGTCGAGGATCAACAGCTCCGATTCGAGTTCCTCCACGGCCGTCGCGGCGAGGGCAACGCGGTCGGGCCCTTGCAAGTGCGGCACATCCGGCAGATTTTCTTCGAGCACGAGTGCTTCGTCGTTCGGGCCTTGGTCCCTGCCGTAGCCGCGGCTGAGGATCGCGACTTGTAGCCCCCGCTCACGGTAGAAGCGAGCGAGGTATTCGACGCACGGCGTTTTGCCTGTGCCGCCTGTCGTGAGATTGCCAACGCTGACGACCGGCACGGCCGCGCGAGACGTGTGGAACCAGCCACGATCATACATGGCGTTGCGAATCGCCATGGCCGCGGCATAGGGGAGCTCGCCAAGCCCGAGAGCCGCGCGCATGACCGTTGCGCGGACTCCGCGGCGTTTGCCACTCACCAAGTCGAGATAAGCCTGTGTCAACGGCGTCACAATGGCGCTTCGAGAATTTGGGCGCTGTGCAAAGCTCACAGAGATTAACTCGGCGGCGTAAACGTGGTCAACCCGGGTTCAACTGGTCAAGCCGCGAGCCGTCGTCTATAAGCCCGGCATGCATGAACTACTGCTGATGTTGACACTCTTGGCTGCGTGGCCCGGAGACAGGAACCCGCTGCCGGCGATTTTGCCTGATCCGTCCGCCAACAATCTTGCGTCCATGGATTTGTTGGCCGGCACAATTAGCGAACGATCAAGCCTCACGCCTGCGGTTTCAATTCGGGCGACCGAGATTCCCACATCACCTCAGCCGCTCACCGAATGGCTGGCATTGTCCGGCAAGCAAGCTGTCCGCGATGCGCACGTGAGTCGTGATGATGTCGTCAAAAGCGATTCGACCTGGGCGACCGGCGAGTCGATCAAGGTGCCCGTCGCGGGGCCGCTCTACGTCTTCGGCTCCGTCGATGCCGGCAGCGAGTCGGTCGAGCAGCAGCAGTTTCGCTGGGCCGGGAAAACAGGCGTCGGCGTGAAAGTGCATCCGTGGATCGTGGAGGAAGTGCAAGTCCGCGGCGGCCCGGCCGTCTACTGCGATGACCCCGATCACCCGCGCACCTATATGCCCGAACGCCACGAGGTGTTTTTGGAAGCCTCCACGCAGGTGCCAGTGCCCATCTGGGGTCGGCCCGTGGCCTTGGAGTACAACGGCACCTCCGCGCCAACCACGACGCCGCACGAAAAGCCGAAGCTGAATCAAGACATCAAGCTGGCCGTGCCCTTGCCCGACGGGCGCTCGAAGGTCAGCGTCGGCACTACCATCGCCCCGCCCGACACGCCCACATCGCCGACGCCTTGGTTCGATCGCGCGCAGTTGTATCTGGGCGTGGAGTTGAAGCACTAAAGCACGGCGGGGATAAACCCCGCCGCTCCTAAAGACACAAGTCGCGCGTTTTGTTTGAAAAGAGCGGCGGGGTTTATCCCCGCCGTGCGCTCAGAACCGTCACAACATTTTTACCAAGGTCAACGACCAGGACATCGGTCTTCTATAATACCGCGCCACAATGGCCTATAATTGATTTTCGAGGTGACGATATGGAAACCATTCACACGAAGGTCATCGACGGGCGCGTTGAGGTCGCAGTGCCTTCCGAGTGGAAAGACGGCACTCCGGTCGAAATTACAGCGAGCGCTGCTCGACTCACTATCGGAATCACTGAAAACGAATGGCGCGATGACGCAAACGCCCGATCGGCGTGGGTCGCTTGGAGTCAGACCTTCGAACCCCTAATGCTCAGTACGGACGAGGAACGTCAACTCGCTGAATTTCGTGACCGGGTGAAAGCGCAGAGCATTGAAGCAGTTCGTCATCAAATGTCGGACAATCAGAACCAATAGACATGCGCTACCTGCTCGACACTGCGGTCGCACAGGATTTCGTCCTACGGCGGCGTGGCGTCGTTGAATGATGCCAACCACTTCGGCTTCAGGGCCACCGCATCGGCATTCCCGTTCCCGTTTTGGGTGAACTATGGTCGGGCGTGCTCGGAAGCAACAATCCCGACGAAAACCGCCAACGCTTGCAACGTGGATTGTCGCAACTTATTATTTGGCAATATTCAGCAGAGGCTGCCGAACATTTTGGGCACATCTTTATGCAATTGCGCCGTGCTGGCCGACCGATCCAGCAAATAGATATCCAGATCGCGGCAATTGCATTTTCGCTCGGGGATTCCACCGTCGTGAGCCGGGATAGCGACCTTTCGGCAGTTGTTGGCTTGAGGGTGGAAAACTGGTCAGACTAGCGGTCCCTCGGTCTTCCCCCTCCGAACCCTTCCGCAATCCTCAGCATCCAACCAGGTATCGCATCCGACCCGAATCCTTGGGGCGAGCTATGCTTGGATACCCGGCTACGGTGTCCGTATAGTGAATGTGGGAGATTTCCGAGCGGAAAGGTTCTCCCGGACCCGCAGTATGTACTGTTGGCAGCCCAGCCAATCGGATACCGGAGGCGGATAACGCAATGTACGAACGATTCACAGATCGTGCTCGAAAGGTCATGCAGCTCGCCAATCAAGAGGCGCAGCGGTTTAACCACGAGTACATCGGCACCGAGCATATCCTGCTCGGCCTGGTCAAAGAAGGCTCCGGAGTCGCGGCCAACGTCCTCAAAAATCTCGATATTGACCTTCGCAAAATCCGGCTGGAAGTGGAAAAGATTGTCCAGACCGGCCCGGGCTCGGAAATGGTCACTATGGGCAAACTGCCCCAGACCCCCCGAGCCAAAAAGGTCATCGAGTACTCCATTGAAGAGGCCCGGAACCTCAACCACAACTATGTCGGTACCGAGCACCTCTTGCTTGGCCTTCTGAGGGAGCAGGAGGGCGTTGCGGCACAGGTTTTGATGAACCTGGGATTGAAGTTGGAGGACGTCCGTGAGGAGGTCCTGAACCTATTGGGGCACAATATGCCACAAGAAGAAGCTGGTGGTGGTGGCGGGGGTGGGGGCGGCGGAGGCGGCTCCGAACGTACGACCAAGTCTAAATCCAAAACTCCCGCGCTCGATTCATTCGGCCGCGATCTCACTGAGCTCGCCCGGCAGGGCAAGCTCGATCCGGTCATTGGCCGAACCAACGAGATCGAACGCGTTGTTCAAGTTCTCTCGCGCCGGACGAAAAACAATCCGGTGCTCTTAGGCGAAGCGGGCGTCGGCAAGACGGCCATTGTCGAAGGCCTCGCGCAGATGATCGTGGACGGCAACGTTCCCGAGCTATTGCGCGATCGCCGGCTCGTCGTGCTCGACTTGGCTATGATGGTCGCCGGCACCAAGTACCGCGGCCAATTCGAAGAGCGCATCAAGGCGGTCATGAACGAAGTCCGCCGCGCCAAGAACACCATGCTCTTCATCGACGAATTGCACACGCTCGTCGGCGCCGGCGGCGCTGAAGGTGCGATCGACGCCTCGAACGTGCTCAAACCCGCGTTGGCACGAGGCGAGATCCAATGCATCGGCGCGACCACGCTGGATGAGTACCGCAAATACATCGAGAAGGACGCGGCCCTCGCTCGCCGGTTCCAAGAGATCATCGTCAATCCGCCGACTTCGGTCGAAGCGGTTGAAATTCTCAAAGGTCTGCGCGATCGCTACGAAGCGCATCACCGCGTCCAGATCAAAGATGAGGCGTTGCTTGCAGCCGTCGAACTCTCAGACCGATATATCTCCGGTCGCTGTCTGCCGGATAAGGCGATCGACGTCATCGACGAGGCGGGTGCCCGCATCCGCTTAAAGGCGATGACCCGGCCACCAGATCTGAAAGAGCTCGACGACCAGATCGAGAAGCTCAATCAAGAGAAGGAATCCGCGGTTGCCGAGCAGGATTTCGAAAAGGCGGCGAGCCTCCGCGATTCGGCCGACAAGCTGAAGAAGAAGAAGGACACGATCACCCGCGAATGGCGTGAGAAAGCCAAGGAAACCGACGGCGTTGTAGACGAAGAGGTCATTGCCGAGGTCGTCTCCAAGATGACCGGCGTGCCGCTCAAGCGTCTGGGCGACGACGAGACCCAACGGCTCATCAAGATGGAAGACGAACTGCATGGCGCAGTCGTCAGCCAGAACGAGGCCATTCACGCGATCGCCAAGGCCGTCCGCAAGAGCCGGGCCGGGTTGAAAGATCCGAAACGGCCCATCGGCAGCTTCATCTTCGCCGGCCCCACGGGCGTCGGTAAGACGTTGCTCGCCAAGCGGCTCGCGGCGTTCATGTTCGGCGACGAGAACAGCCTGGTGCAGCTCGACATGTCGGAGTACATGGAGAAGCACAACGTGAGCCGATTGGTCGGCGCGCCTCCGGGCTACGTCGGCTACGAAGAAGGCGGTCAGCTCACCGAGAAGATCCGCCGCAAGCCGTACTCGGTCGTGCTGCTCGACGAAATCGAGAAGGCCCATCCAGACGTCTGGAACATGCTGCTCCAGATCATGGAAGAAGGCCGGCTCACCGACAACGTGGGCCGCACGATCGACTTCAAGAACTCGATCCTGATCATGACGACGAACATCGGTGCCGAGCAGATTGTCGGCCGCGATTCGTTCGGTTTCGCCAAGAAGGACGATGCGAGCAACTACGACAAGATGAAGTCCACGGTGCGGCAGGAAATGGACCGGAACTTCCGGCCCGAGTTCCTCAACCGCGTGGACGACATCATCGTCTTCCGCAGCCTCACGAAGGAAGACCTCAAGAGCATCGTCACGATCGAGCTCTCGAAGGTCTCGAAGCGGCTCAAAGAGAAGGGCCTCAACCTGGTCCTCACCGAAGAGGCCAAAGAGTTCCTGATCGAGAAGGGCACGAGCTTGGAGTTCGGTGCACGGCCTCTGCGCCGGGCCATCGAGCACAATCTCGAAGACCCCCTTTCGGAAGATTTGCTCCGCGGGACCTTCCAGGGCAAGGACAAAATCGAGGTCAAGGTCGTGGGCGAAGGCGAGGAGCGCAAACTCATCTTCGACACGAGCACGACCGAGAAGCCGCCAGCCGAACTGGTTGGGGCCGAGACGAAGTAGAAAACAAAGATTGCGAGATGAAACGCCGGGCAGCAATGCCCGGCGTTTTTTTATTTCGGTCAAGCTTTTTTGCTGCAAAGACTGGGGCTTCGAAGACTCAGCCCAGGCACCCAAATACCGTGCACCTTAGATGGATTTCCATTTTCATTTGCCATCCGCACGAAAGTATGAAATATTTGCTCTTGGCATTTCCTGTTGGCTGCAAGCTGCAGCTGAGGCCAGCATCAAATGTCCGCGGACTGTTCTGGGGGATGCGAGCGGGCGATCGCCTCACTTTGGTGAGACGGGTGCTTCCACTTCTGTGGGGCCCATGCCCAATTGCGGTCGTCGCAGACGAACACCACCACCACTACTACCACCGCAGCGACGACCGGGCGGCCAATTCCACTGCTCGCCCGGATAGCCGCCCATTAAACCAGGCGGCGAGCTTCGTCAACTTCCACAAAGAGGCGTGAGAGGAGCATGCGCTCCCGCTCGGCGAGGAAGATTCACCAACAACAACTCAAACGCCCACTACACCCGCTCGCATTTTCCCAGGCAGTACTGCGCGCGGAGCAAATTTCGATTCAACTGAGCAATGTTAAACTTTGAAAAGCTTCGCCGGTTCAAACTTGCTCCCCAGCACCTCTGCCGCGTTCACGCCCAGCCAACCGTCCAAGATCGCGGCATACACACTCCGGAAATCAATCGCATGCTTCAAATTACCCATCGCCAATTTGTCCAAACTCGGATGCTCGCCCACCACGCCGGCGGCGACTTTGCCGCCGACGAGAAACATCGGGGCGGCGGAGCCGTGGTCGGTGCCGCGGGAGCCGTTTTCTTTGGCACGCCGGCCGAACTCGGAGAACGTGGCGATCAGCACGCGCTCGCCATGGCCGCGGGCTTCCAAGTCGAGATAAAACGTGCTGACCGCATCCGATACTTCACGGAGGAGATTCGCGTGTGCCCCTGTCGCTGCGCCTTGGCCAGAGTGCGTGTCGAAGCCATCAATGGTGACGTAAAAGACACGCGAGCCCAAGTCGGCATCAATCAATTGAGCCGCGAGCTTGAGCCGATTGGCGAGACCGGTCTGCGGGTAGGTGCTCTTGGGCTGATAGTTCTTGCCAATTTCCTGGAGCCGTTTGCTCGATGCGTAGGTACTCTCCGCGGTCTTCTTCACCACGTCGAGCATTCCCGGGCTTTGGGACGAACCAGAAGCCGCGCCTTCGATGAGCGATTTTTGCTGTCGCTGATCCGCTCCGGTGATGGCAGCGGTCTTCAGTTGGAAGTCATCCAGCGAGGCGATCGAAGGTGCTCGAACCGGCGCGCCGGCCAATGCCAACGGCGCTGGCTCGTTCGTTGCGGTCACGTGGAAAGCAGGCCCCTTCGCCGACTTGAGGGCTTTGCCGATCCAGCCTTCGCTCAGGTTCTCGGCGGTACTGGCCGCCTGCCAGATATCCATCGAGCGGAAGTGCGATTGGCTCGGGTTCGGATAGCCGACGCCTTGCACGATGCAGAGGGCCTGCTTCTCCAACAGCTTGGCGAAGGCGTCCATCGCGGGATGCAGACCGAGCGAGTCGTTGACCTTCTTCACCTGATCCTTCGCGACTTTGAGAGTCGGGCGATATTTCTCGTAGAGCTCGTCCTTGAAGGGGATCACGGTATTGAGGCCGTCGTTGCCGCCGGTGAGTTGCAGCATGACGAGGACAGTGTCCTTCTTGCCCGGCTCGGCGGCATTGCCAGCCGCGAAGGCCGTGCGAGTGAGGAAGAACGGGGCGGCCGTCCCAAGACCGATGAGGCCGGAGGTTTTGAGAAAGTCGCGGCGGTGTAGCATGGCTTGTCCTTTCCAATATTTCCTGGCCAGCTCTGAGGTCCCTGTACTTCGTGGCCCCAGCAGAGTCTTTGCATTGTGTCGCCCCAGCAGAGCCTTTGTATTTCGTGGCCCAAGCAGGGTCTTTGCATTTCGTGGCCGGGGCAGAGTCTTCGATGCCCCGGGAAGCGGAAAGTCCTTGCGGGTTCAGCCAGGCCTTCGGTCGCCAGAGGCGACCTTCAGACCCGGCCACGAAATGCAGGAAGCTTCAGACCCTGCCACGAAATACAGGGACCTCAGCTCGCCACGAGATGTCTAGCCTCAAGGCTCCTTTGAAAATCTCAATCCAACTGAAACTCCGGCAGCGTCAACACCAGGTGGCACAATGCCCGCACTGGGTGATCGGCGGCTTGGTCGTCGGTCCAGTACACGGGCGGTTTTTGTTTCCTTGCCGTTGCCAGATACTGCGTGAGCCGTTCGCGGGTGCCGACCGAGACGTCGTTTTGCAAGAACAGCTTCAAGAAGAAATCGACCGGCTTGTCCGCGTCGGTTTGCTCGTAGTGTTTTGCCAACCGCGCCGGATCCGTTCGGCTCTTGAAGCGGTCGTCTTCGGTCGAGGTCAATGCGAGCGCCAGGTTTTGCCGGAAGAGCAGCGTTTGGCCATTGAGCCACGCAGCGCCGCCGTCCCAGCCTTTGACCGAGGGCGGGTAGCAAAGACGCTGGCCCAACCCTTCGAGGGCTTGTTCGAGTGCAATTGTGGAAACATTGCCTTCCAGTCCGCGGACGATGCCGATCGCGAAATCGACCGGCGATTTCACTCGCGCTCGATACGCATGTTCCGAGAAGAATATGTTCGATCGCAACACGCGCTCGACCAGTTTGCCGAAGTTGTAGCCGCTGTCACGGAATTCCTGGGCCAACGGGTCGATCAGTTCCGGCGTCGGCGGCAGCGATTCGCTGATGAAGAATCGGAACAGCTTGCCGCAGATGAACTCGGCACAGGCCGGTTGATCGAGGCAAATCTTGACGACGTCCTCACCCTGGAAGCGGCCCGACTTACCGAGCACGGTCTTTTGCGAGTTGTCATGCTCACTCTTGTTGAAGTGCGATTGTTTGCCTTTGATCTCCCAGCCCGTGAAGGCTTTGGCGGCCTCGCGGATGTCGGCTTCGGTGTAGTGGCCGATGCCAAGGCTGAACAGTTCCATCAACTCGCGGGCATAGTTTTCGTTCGGTATGCCCTTCTTACTGGTCGCCGCATCGAGCCAGATGAGCATGGCTGGGTCTTTGCTCACTTCTTGGAGCAAGTCCGTGAAGTTGCCCAGCGCGTGTTTGTGAAAGAGTTCGATCATGCCGATCATGAAGCCGGCGTTGCGGACCTTCGCTTGCGAGGTGGCAAAGTGGTTGTGCCAGAAGATCGTCAGCTTTTCGCGGAACGGATTTTTGGTTTCGAGGATGCGCTTGAGCCACCACGCGGGGAGCAATTCGCCTTCGTTGCCTTTCTTGATGCTCTCGGGAAACGCCGGTCCGTCGGAGCCACCGGCCAACAGCTCGTCAATAAGTTTTTGCGGACTCTGGCTGAGACCCTCGCGGAGTTCCGCCCAATTCGCACCGAATGCAGCTCGACGATAAAGGTGCCCCACGCGGCGAATGTCCCACGGTGCCTCGCTACTCGGCGAGTACGGCTCCCAGGCCCATTTGGGGTCAATCATGGTGAGCCTCGAAATGAAGAGTTAACCGCAGAGACGCGGAGTACACAGAGAAAGACGGAGAAACCAATGGCTGTTATCCTCATCGTTTTCTCCGCGCTCTCAGCGGTTAACTCTTATTGCCTTCCCCATCCCAGGAAGATGTCGTACCGGAAATCATCCGAGCCGTATTCGATTTCAAAGTTTGCTTGGCCCAGACCCCTGAGCCAGGTCATGAACTTCGCGACTTCTTTGCGGGCTTGTTCGGTGGTCATCGCGTCGTTGAGAATCGTTTGCGTGAGTACGCGGTCTTCAAACGCCTTCACCAGCTCTGCACCGCCGGCCGCGTCGAGCCGCATACGCCATGTTTGCGCGCCGCCCTTGGATAGGTCGTTGGTTTCGGGCTTGGACAATAGGCCGATCAGTTCCCGTGCCAACTCAACGGTCGAGCACACCATGAACTGATCGCCGACACGAGCGAAGCACGGGCTGAAGTTGAAGCGGTTATTATTCGCATCGTCGGCAATCTTGCCTTCTTCGGGGAAGCGGTAGCAAACCATCGTGACCGGGCCGACTTTTTCCTCCGTCATCTTGAGCTTCACTTGCAAGCCGGCGACCAATGCGGTGGCACGCAAGATCGTGTTCATCCCCTCGGCGAATTTCGGATCGCGCATGTCGGTGACGAAAGCGAACGCCGGCTGCACCTGGTCGGGTTTGATCGTGTAACCGCTGGCCTCCGGCGTCACGACCACGAAGCGGTGATAAGTGCCGATCGAGGTGAGCATTTCCGAGAGCTTCCTGCCGCCGAGGAAACGGCCGAGTTTTTGCTCGGCCCCTTCGATCTCTTTGCGAGTGCTTTCGACAAAGAGCTTTTCGCGTTCGTTCCAAAGTTTGCCCAGGTCAAGGAAATAGCTCATCGACATGACCGTGTTCTTCGGCGCTAAGAGCGGAAGCGAGCCAGGCCTACCCTCAGGGGGCAAGTGCAGGGCCAGCCCCGCGGGCGTCGCCTCACGACCGGCGGCCATGTAGATCGTGGTGCGCAATCCCTCGGTGGAAGCGTAATGGCCCAGTGCAACGAACGGCGATTTGCCAGTGACGTCGGTGATGCCTTGTAGGAATGCCAGGTTGCCAGGGTCGCCGCGTGGGTAGCGATAGGCTTCCTGCGCCTCGGTCATGTTGTGAATGCGATCCAGATCGAGATAGGTCCAAGCAACGGGTCTGCCTTCGACGAACTTGCGAGCGATTTGCGCTTTGCCGGTGCGGGCAAGGCTTTCTGCCGAGCCATCGATGCACAGATCGATGCCGGCTTTCACCGCTTCAGCCTTGTTGCTGAAAAAAAGAACCGGCCCGCAGACAGCGGCGTAGGAATCGGCGCTGAACTTGTAACCGGTGAATCCGCGGTACGAATGGGTTTCGATTTTCTCCGGTTTCTCCGCGCGTTCGAGCTCGGTCTTCACGACTTCGACGAATAAATCGAAAGCGCGCCGGAGCGTGTCTTCGTTCTTGGCTTTGATGACCAGCATCGCAGGCGGAGGTTGAGGGTCGAATCGCAATGCCAGGGCCGCCCCTCCGCCGGTGAGATCATCGAGCAAGTCCGGCCATTGGCGGTCGAGCGTTTTTTCGAAGTGAGCGACAAGTTGGCGGAACCGCCGAGAGTTCGTGGAGTCGAACTGTTCCTTAACCGCCTCGAATGTCATTAGCTCGCGGAGGGGAGCCATACCAGCAACGGCTTGGACGAGATCGCGGGGGCGGTCCACGACGGTCACAAACTCGGCCTGCCGAGGGACGTACCGCAAAATATCGGACGGCTCGGCGGCGGGGGCAGCGGCGGCAAATGTGGTGAAACAGGCCCAAAAGATCAGAAAACGGGGCATCGGAATCCTCCGGCGGAAGCGGATCCGAGATGTCGCCGATTGTACCGCCGGAATTTTGTAAATGTTTCAAAATCCGCTAGTTACCAGGGAGGCGAAGGGTTTCCGTTCATGAACGCTCGGCTGCGCAAAGCCTCCGCCTCGCGGCTAACCAGGAGATCGTGGACAAATCCGCTTCAAATCCGTATGAAATCTGCTGCCGAACAAGGAATCTCGCAAAGGACTTAGGCCGTGGCTGTCGTCATTCGCATGAAAAGAATGGGTCGGAAGCACCGCTCATTTTTCCGCATTGTCGCCATCGATGGCCGCCAGCCGCGTGACGGCCGGGTCATTGAGGAATTAGGCACCTATGACCCCAGCGTCAAAGACACGGACGCCCGTGTGACGCTCCGCCCGGAGCGGATCAAGCACTGGAAGAGCGTCGGCGCGTTGGCCTCGGAGCGCTGCGAGATTCTGTTCAAGAAATACATGGGCAAGTTCGAGGCGCTCGAGGCGGAAAAGAAGGCGGCCGCCGCCAACGTTTAGCGGCCGGCCCGAAGGGCTGCCGAAATCACTGCCGTGCGCTTCGACGTCCTAACCCTGTTTCCGGAGATCTTCTCGGGATATCAGACCCAGAGCTTGCTCAAGTTGGCCATCGATCAAGGATTGGTTGACATCAAGCTCTGGAACCTTCGCGATTGGGCCGCCGGCAAGCACCAAAGTGTGGATGACCGGCCCTTCGGCGGCGGACCGGGAATGGTGATCATGCCCGGGCCGGTGTTCGATGCGGTAGAAGCGGTCCGCCCGCAGCATCCGGACGCGGGGGAATTGATCCTGCTCACGCCCGCTGGCCAGCGGCTGACGCAGGAATTGGTGAAGGAACTAGCCGGCCAGCGCCGACTGATCCTGCTCTGCGGCCGATACGAAGGCTTCGATGAGCGGGTGCGAATCGGGCTGAAGCCGCGCGAGATATCGATCGGCGATTTTGTCTGCAACGGCGGCGAAGTCCCGGCTATGGTGCTGATCGATACGGTGATTCGGTACGTGCCCGGCGTGCTGGGTGACGAGAACAGTGTGGTCGAGGAATCGCATAGCGACCCCGGCCGCCTGGAGTATCCGCAATACACTCGGCCGCGAGAATTTCGCGGCATGACGGTGCCGGAGGTGCTGCTCAGCGGCAATCATCCGGCGATCGCGGCCTGGCGGAAGGAGCAATCCGAACGCCGCAGCCGTGACCGAGACACGAACAAGGAAACGGGCCATGAAAAATAAACTGATTTCTCTCGTCGAGGCCGCCGACGCCAAGCCTGATCTGCCGAATTTTGCCGTCGGCGACACGGTCGACATCCATCAGCGAATTCTGGAAGGCCAGAAGGAACGCATTCAGATTTTCTCGGGCACTTTGATCGCTCGCCGCGGCGACAAGGGCCGCGAGATGATCACCGTGCGGCGGCTGGTGCAGGGCGAGGGTGTCGAGCGTGTCTTTCCGGTCAATTCGCCGAAGATCGCCAAGATTGACGTCAAGCGTTCCGGCGAGACACGTCGAAGCAAGCTCTATTACCTTCGAGATCGCGTCGGCAAGGCGACCAAGCTCCGAGAGCGCGAGATTAAGCCGAGCCAAGTTGACGTGGCAGACGCACCGGCACCGGCGGCACAGCCAGCCGCGGAGGCGACGCCGCGGCCGACACCGGCTCCGAAGAAGAAGTCTCCAGCCAAGGCGTAAAATCATGTCCGCGGGTGGACTAACCCGCTGGCCGATGTGGCGGCGATTGTTCGGCGACAAGGCCGAACGCGCCGCCGCTTCTTTTTTGCGGAAGGCCGGCTGCCGCATCCTCGCCCGCAATGTTCGGTTGCCCGGTGGCGAACTGGACATCATCGCTTTAGACCGCGACATTCTTGTTTTCGCCGAAGTGCGCTCCACCGAATGCAGCGACGTGAGCCGCCCGGCCGAATCGGTGGATATAGTCAAACAGAAAAAGCTGACTGAGCTCGCCCTCGCATATCTGCAAAAACACCGACTTCTCGGTCGGATGTGTCGGTTCGACGTCTTGGCCGTGAGCTGGCCGGCGAAATGCAAAGTGCCGGTGATCGAGCATTACGCGAATGCGTTTGAGGCGACCGGCCGGTTTCAGATGTTTACTTGAGAATGTGAACCGCAGAGTACGCAGAGAGCACAGAGAAAACCGGTTTTCTCCGTGCGCGCTGCGTTCTCTGCGGTTCAAGTTCTTGATACACAAATGTCATGCTTACCGTCTCCGAGCAACTTGCCATCATCGAGCGCAGTGCGGACCAGGTCATCCCGCGTGATGAGCTTGTGAAAAAGCTATCGCGCGGCAAACCGTTGCGCGTCAAGCTTGGCATTGATCCTACGGGCTTCGATGTCCATCTCGGGCACACGGTCGTTCTGCGAAAGCTTCGGCAGTTTCAGGATCTTGGCCACCAGATTGTGCTACTCATCGGCACCGCGACGGCGGCCGTGGGAGATCCATCGGGCCGGGACGCTTCGCGGCAGGCGTTGACAAGTGAACAGATCGACAAAAACGCGGAGAACTATCTCGCACAGATCGCCAAGGTGATCGACGTCAGCAACGTTGAAGTCGTCCGCAACGGCGATTGGTTCAATCGATTTGACTTCGCGGCGATGCTCCGGCTGCTTGGGCAAATGACCATGCAGCGGATGATCGAGCGCGACGACTTCACCAAGCGAATCAAGGCCGGCACACCCATTTATCTGCATGAATGTCTCTACCCCCTCATGCAAGGGCACGACTCGGTGGAGGTGCGGGCGGACGTGGAACTCGGCGGCACCGAGCAGCTATTCAATCTCATGGCCGGACGCGACCTCCAGCGGGCCGCCGGCCAGGAGCCGCAAGTCTGTCTTATCATGCCAATCTTGCGCGGCCTGGATGGCGTGAAAAAAATGGGTAAAAGTCTTGGCAATTACATTGGCGTCGGCGAATCGGCCTACGATCAGTTCGCCAAGACTATGAGCATCCCGGATGACTTGCTGAGTGAATGGTTCCGCTTATTGACCGATCGGCCTAAGTCCGAAATCGATTCGCTGCTCGTCGGCCATCCGATGGATGCGAAGAAGACACTGGGCCGAGACATCGTTGGCTTTTACCACGGCGAATCAGCGGCCAAAGATGCCCAGGCCGAATGGGAGCGGCGGTTTTCGGCCCGACAGGATCCGAGTGAGATTGCAACAGCCGATGTGGCGGGGAGTGAATTGATGGACGGCGCCATTCTCCCTGGCAAACTCTTGGTGCTCGTTGGATTCGCGAAGTCCAACAACGAAGCACGCCAAAAGATTACCGAAGGTGCGATGAGTGTGGGTCCGGATCGCACGAAGGTCGAAGATCCAAAAACGCCGATTATGCTCAGCGATGGTTTAGTCGTGCGTTTAGGCAGCAAGAAAATTGTCAAAATCCGAATCGTATAGCGAGTGGCCCCAGGGCCGACCCCAAATCGGGCCACTCGCTAAACGATAATCACATGTACTCGTAACCGATTTGGAACGCGATACGCCCATCCGGCATCTTGCGGATGTTGGTGATGTACACGTTCCAGCCGCCAGTCAAGGTCGGCCGGCTTGAAGGGGTCGTATCGGGTGTGAACGCTGTGTTCGCGGAACTCGGATAGGGTACGGAGCCTAAGAATTTCCTCGCCGCGTTTGGCCCGGTGATGCCGTGCGCCTCTTCCAGGATCGGGCGGCCATTCACCACGCGCCAGATCAATAAGCCCTCTGCCGGCAGTTCGCGGTCGAAGCCCATCTTTTTGCGGTTCTCCAATAGTAAGTATTCTTCACCATCGGAGCGCAACAAAATCTTGTAGCATTCGTGGTCGGAGCCAGTGACCGGGTTCAGGATCAGTTTCTGTTTGACGCGCGGGTCGATCACGACCGGCTTGAGCCAGCCGAGTTGCTCTTTGCACCACGCCGAGAAATGCAACGGCCGGCCATCTTGGCCGTGACCCGATGACATGCTGCACCAGATGCCGACGTCGGCAGCTTCCGGGGCCTCGGGCCGGCCATAAAGATCCGGCAGGCCGAGCATATGGCCAAATTCGTGGCTGATCACGCTGATCGACGACATTTTCTCGCCGCCCTCGGCGACGATAAAGTACGGCCAGGCGTGATTGTGGTAGCGGAACGTCGAGCGGTGCGGCCAAAAGATGCCGCCGCGCTGCGTTGCGACTTTCGAGCCGGCGTAGATGAAGAAGATGCCGTCGTACTTCTTCAGTACGTCATCGCCTTCGCGCTTTAACAGTTCGTCACAGGCTTCGACTTGCAGTGCCCAGCGATTGGAGGTCTGGGTGTATTCGACCCGCTTTTTGCCGACTGTCACAGCGTCGAACACTTTGCCGTCTATCTTGAACTTGCCACACGACATCTCTTGGTAATAGTCGTTCACACTGCCGTAGACCGTTTGGCCGGTGGGGCTGCGGTCCTTGTATTTGCCGATGCTGAAGACGGCGCTATCCCAGGCTGAGGTTGGCAGCTTCTCATTGAGCTTTTGGTCATTGAATTGGATCGGGATGACGGCCAGTTTGTAAACCGGATCACGGAAGACGCGCGGATTGCGATCGTCCCAGCCGGATAAGGTCGGCATATCTTCGACCAATCGGGCAGCGGCCACTTCCACCGCGACTTCCAATGGCTTGTCTTCACGAATGAAGGAGACCTTCACCGTGTCGCCAGGTGCGTGATCCGCCAGTCGATTACGAACCGCTTCGGCCGAGCGGGTGGCCCAGCCATCCATGGTGCGAACTACGTCGCCTGGCTTCAGGCCGGCCATTTGGGCTGGTGAGCCCGGTGTAACGCCGGTAATGCGCACACCGTATTCACTCTCCTCGAGCTGCACGCCGATCATGGGCGGCGGCGCACTGGTGTCGCGTAGCGGATTCGAAGGTGCTGTGAGCGAAATCTTGGCTGTCAGCGGTTTGGTTCCGCGCTCGACGGCGATGGTGACCGACTGACCGGGCCACTTCTCAGCCATGTATTGGCGAACGGCGTCTCGGTCGATGAATTTCTGGCCGTCAATCGTCGTGATCACGTCGCCGACGGCCAAATCGCTTTTGTCGGCTGGTGAGCTTTTTTCGATATCGGAAATGCGCAGCTTGCCGCTAGCCACTTCGACGGCGACGCCGAGGTGGCCGGTTTGATGGGGACCCGTGCGTTTAGACTTCGCTGTAGTCGCTTGGTCCGTCGTCACGTAGCCGGTCAAATCCGTGGCCGAGTCGGCCCAGATCGGCCCCGCGATGAGGACAAGAATTAACGCCAGTAACCGTACCCGCCTTGGCATGGTTCCCTCAGTTGAGCTCATAGACAGAATATCGGACGGTTGATCGATTATAGTGTACGTCTCCTGACAGTTGCGTCAGGGCAAAATCATTGGTTTTTTAGGTTGCAATGGCCACGGACACCACTGAATACGAGTTAGGTGTGCCTATCCCGGGCCAAATCCTGCCGCCCGAGCGATGGACACAAACGGCCCTGAAACGCTATCCAGAGGGCGGCCCTATCGATTGGACGGCACTTTTTGGGCGTAAAGCCCCGGTGGTATTGGACATCGGCTGTGGTAACGGGCGGTTCACCCTCCAAAGCGCCGTCGAGCGTCCTGACTTCGATCACCTAGCCGTGGACACCTTGCCAGTGGTAATTCGCTACGCTCGCCGTCGTGGCAATCAACGTGGATTGACCAATGTTCGCTTCGCCGTCGGCGGCGGGAGAGACTTGCTGAGCGAGCATGTCGCGCCGCAGTCTGTCCGCGAGATCCACTGTTATCACCCACAGCCTTACTACGATTCCCGGCAGGTCTATCGACGATTGATCACGCCGGAGTTTCTAACCTTGGTGCATCGCGCTTTGGAACCAGGCGGGCTGTTTGTCCTGCAAACAGATAACCCCGGCTACTGGCGCTATGCGATGAAAGTCGTTCCGATCTTTTTCGATTGTCAGGAACTTCACCACCCTTGGCCGGATGCGCCGGAAGGTCGCACACGGCGCGAAATCATCGCCATGCGCCAAGGTTTGAAAGTGTTCCGAGGAACCGGCACTCCACGTAGCGGATTGAGTGAGGCGGAAGCGCGAGCCATGGCCGAGAAATTGCTGGCGCCCACATTCGATGCGGACCGAAGGTTGCGCGAGCTGGACGAGATCGAGAAACAATCCAGTTCGTGAACGTACACATGGCTAAGCTACGCGCTCGGCCTTTGCCGACTGACCTAATAGTTTGCGGACAGCAATCAGTGCCTCGTCATCCTCAAGGTCCCACACGGCACCATTGTCCAGTCTTCCCGCCGTCGTTGCGATGTTGGCAATCATTTGCCCTAATCGCCACTCGGGACGCAGACGACTGAGTTCCGCGAGTGCCGCCAACACTTCAGCTCGTGTCTGTTCGCTCGCGTTCATAATCGTTCTCCGACTGTTGGTAATCCACTCAATGACCCGTCCAGCTTTCCCGTGACCTCCACCGGCACCATTGTTCCGGGTGCGTATTTCGCGATGCGGGTAGCTCGGGTCACCCCGTCGTAAATGACCAGCAGTCCGTCATTGCCTCTTTTGACCTCTATTGCGGGCATGCCAGCCGTTCCATTGCCGTAGCGTGCAAGCTGCTGATGAACTTTTGTCGGGTTAGCACCATCCCGACGCGTACCCGGGAGACGCAGGATTGAGGATCAACCTGCAAGAACTCTCGGATGGGCATGATTGAAATCTAGCAAGAAACGTCCGGAAACACTATTCACAGGTTCGCAGTTCATTGTTTCAGTTGATTCAACCACGCCTCGGGAACGACAAACGCGCCGCCGGGCCGCAATTGCAGCCAACCCAAATCCGCTGATGGCGGTGCACCTGCGGAGAGCATCGCGGCGACCACGCCGGCCATGAATCCGTTGGCCTGTGCGGAGCCGCGGGACGTAATTCCTCCGAAGACAAATTCGTCGGGCACGATCAAGGTCGGCCGCGTGACGAGCGACAAGCTCGGGGATGAACCAATTGCGCTGTAGGGCTGAAGCCGCCCGGCATTGTTGCCGGCGCCGATGACGACCGCTGCGCGGGCGTCGCCGGGCGAGCCTATCCCGCCGAGACCCGTGCGGAAGTCTGCAAAGACTGGCCGACCGGCGTCGCGGCTCTTGTCATCCAACACCGAAACTGTCACTCGAGGATAGACTTCGCCATGTCTGAGCGCTGCAGGAATAGTCGCAACTTCGGGCGGAGTCGTGGAGACAGCTAGCTTTCCTTCCAACCGAACGGCATACGTGCCGGCAACATCCGTGGTGAACTCGATCACTTGCTCAAAGCTCGCCCAGCCGCGACCTCGTGCGAGCATCTGCGGCAGCGTCGCGCTGCGGGCCAGTACGATCATGTCATCGGAGGATAATTTTTGCCCCGAAGGATCGCGTTGACGCAGGAGCACGGGCTGGAGATTCGTCAGTGGCGTTCGCCAACGGGTCAGATCGACTGGAGCTAACGGATCTTGCGCCTCGGTCCATTGCACCGCCAACCGCAGCCTGGCCCCGGCTGGAATTTGACTCGCCGGTCCACCTTCATGCGGCTGCCAACCGAGGAAATTCAATTCGCGCGTCCAGCGATTGACGGGCAGCGGCATCACAGGTGGCGCGAATTCCAAAACGCCGTTGCCATCGACATCCCAGAGCGGTCCAGCCCACGCTTGGCCTTGGGTGTCACCGGCCGATTGCAGCCACGTCGCCGCGCCGACTTTGGCGGGGCGAGTTCCAAGTTGGGCTGGTCCATCCAAGAACGCCGCGACGGCGCCGGTCCCATCGGCGGGGAGACCGTCGAGCCAGTTCAGATTGTTGGCGACGACCGAGGCGTAGCGCAGATTGAAGAGATCTTGTTCAAGATTGGTGAATCGCGCAATCAGTTGTTCATACTCGCTCTCCTTGCGTTCCTGATCTCGGAGCCGGTTTTGCAGATCGACTCGACGTTTCTGCGCCTCTTCGCTGGCGTCGAAATTCTCGGAATCGACTCGCCGTTCTTCATTGAGGCGGGCGCGAGCATCCCGCAGTTGCACATCGGATTGCAAAAGCTCCTCGTGCCGAAGCCGGAGAGCTTCACTCCGACCAGGAAGTCCGGCGACTGCGTGAGCGATAGAGATAACCTGGTACGGCGCGGCCGGGTCCACGCGGATCAAGACGATTTCCGCCAATGGAGCGGCGAGCGCCGCGGCAAGGGCCGCGAGTGTGCCGCGGCCCGCTCGGTCATCGGGCAGCGGGTCGGGCTGCAGCGTGACATTCCGCTCAGCGGTTAGATCGATGAACTTGGTTTGATGGGGCAGGGATCGATTGAGATAGCGATTCAGTCCGGCGAAGTCGCCATCGATGATGACGAGTTTGATCCCGCGGCCCGTGCCCGATTTGTGAAGTCGAGAGAGATTGGTCGTGACCAACACATTGCCAGGGTTGATGCCATCGCTCGTGCCAACTGGTGGCGACGCGGCCACCGGCAGTCGCACGCTCGCCACCTCGGGCAAGGCGGCTAACTCGCGGGCCGCACCGGCGGTGCTTACGACAGTGACGATCTGGCCGGCCACTCCCTCGATGGTCAGATTCGCGGCCGACCTGAGGCGCGCTCCCCATTGCGGATTGGCTGTGTTTGGCGCATCGAGCAGAACCACATCGAGGCGGGTGTGGGTAGCGGCTCCATTGTCGGAATTCAAAAGCGCGATGAGATCCGGGCTCACTTTGACATCCGTCGCGGCAAGGACCGGCGGAATAGCGTCTGCCACCAGTGGCAGTCCCTCGGGCTGCGGCTCGACACGGATGACGCGCAGCGGAGAAACCGAGCGGATAGGTTCGGGCAGCGCGTCCGGGCTGTCGATCGGTGAGAGCCAACCGCCCGGCTGCAGCCGCAGATCACCCAACAACAAAGGAACCATGTTGGCCGGCATGGTGCCGACCAACAGCGTCGCGTCGCGGTGATCGTAGCCCACTTTCTCGATGAACCCGAGCCGGGCTAATCGTTCGCGCGTTTGTTGTGCGAGGAGTCGCTGGCGAACGGGTGCCAGCCCGCGTGTCAATTCGATTCGAACCGGGACCCGCGCATCGCCCTCCGGCAGTTTCCAGTCGGCAGGTGTCAGCAGTACAGTCTGAACGTGCGGCTCGGCCAAGACGCGCTCGAGCGCAGCCGACGGCAGCCGGCCCCGCATCCGCTCGGCGTTGGGATCAGTTGCATCTTCGCGAGGCGATTCTTCGCGGACCAATCCGGCCGCATCGAGATCGCGGGTGAGATCGAGATATTGGCGGATGCGTTCGTTGCGCGGCGCGCGGATGCGATACCGCAACTCGACGTCGTACTCTTTTGGCGGCGGCGGCGCGACGACCTGCCCGACCAGCGGGCCGGCGAACAAGCAGATGCACAACCACGGACCGCAACGGCGAAGAGGCGTCATGCGGCATCACCTCGCGAAAATCCAGGCGCAGTGTCCCAATTGCAATTGTGACACGGATTTGGCCGGGCGTGTGGACATGGTTCTTTTCACGTTAGGACAGCCACGGAATTCACGGAATTTGTAAGCATCGCACGGATCGAAAGGATTAAGACACCTGCTACGATCTTAGTTGGCGGCATGAATTGCTGATCGGAAACGATGACGAGAATCAAGTTTGAATTGTTAAGAGGATGAAGCGCCAGCGAATACGATTTCTTCTCGCTGGCGCTCCATGGATAACGCAGGGCTACTTCACCTTGTTCGGCGCCAACTTGCCGATGTTCTCGAAGAAGTGGGCCAGGGACGCCATGAGCTTCTTGAAGTCGCCTTCGTGCAGGCTTTCGTTCGGGGCGTGAGCGTTGGAGGCCGGGTCTTCGATGCCCATGAGCAAGGCGGGTGCGCCGCCGAACAATTCAGCCAGCGGACCCACGAAGCCGATTGAGCCGCCGCAGCCGATGGCGACCGGCTTGCGGTCGAAGCCGGCTTGCATGGCCGAGAGGGCCGCTTCAAACGCGGGGCCATTCGGGTCAGTCATCCACCATTTCACGGAACCTTGCGGCGTGCATTTCACTTCGACGCCCCACGGTGGATCCTTCTGCAGGAAGTCGATGAGTTGCTGCTGCACGGTTTCCGGATCCTGGTCCGGCACGATCCGGCAACTGACAATGGCCGAGGCCTTCGGCAGCACTTGGTTCGATGCACCTTTGATCGTCGATGCTTCCTGCGCGACTACGGTGGCCGCGGGCTTGCGCCAGGTTTGCTCGTACATCGTTGAGCCAGTTTCCATGGCCAGCTTGGCGCTTGTGACCATGCCGAGTTCTTTGCGAAGCTTTGGTTCGTCAAAGGGCAGTTCCGCGAACGCCTTCTTTTCCTTCTCGGTCAATCGGCGGACGCGCTCGTTGAAACCCGTGATCGGTAGCGGGCCGTTACCCCAATAGAGCCGGCTCAAGATCACGTTGAGTGCGAGTGCTGCGTCCGGCACCGCGCCCCCGCCCATGCCGCTGTGTACCGGCAACGTCGCGGAGGAGACATCGACTTGCACGGCGACGATGCCGCGGAGCGAATAGGTGATGCTCGGCAAGCCGACTTCGATGTTCTCAGTATCGCAAACGACGATCACGTCCGATTTGATCTTTGTCTTGTACTGATCAAAGAACCGCATGAGGTTCTTGGAGCCAATCTCCTCTTCGCCTTCGACCAACATCTTGATGTTGCAGGGCAGGCTGCCGCGACCCTTCAAGAATGCAGCCACCGCGCCGAGTTGGGCCGAGATCGCGCCTTTGTCGTCGGCGGCGCCACGGGCATAGAGCCGGCCGTCGCGGCGGGTGAGCTTCCAGGGCTCGCTCTTCCACTGCTCGACGTAATTGATCGGCTGCACGTCGTGATGGGCGTACAAGAAGACGGTGGGTTTGTCGGGGCTGACGATGCACTCGCCATAGGCGTAGGGCAGCGAGTCGCCGCACCGCAGCACCTCGACGTTATTCAGCCCCGCTTCCCGCATGAGCTGGCAGGTGAGGTTCGCGGTGCGCTCGATTTGCTTGTTGTGCTCGCCATCGGTGCTGATGCTGGGGATGGCGACCAGGTCGGCCAGACCGCGGATGATTTCTTCGTGGTGCTTGTCAAGCCAGGACAGGACTTCGCGCATGGTGATTTCCCTCAAGCTGTGGATGGAAATTGTAACCGAGCGGGGGCGTGGGGGAAAGGAGCAATCGGCATAAGTCCAGACGTCCGGTACCGCGACAATTGCTGCGGATTCTTTGATGCGGATTGGAAAGGCAAGCAGCTTCGATCGCGTGTCCTGTGTAATTCCGAGTGATACCCCATGTCATTCCTAGGCCCCACAGTTTCGTTCCAAGGCTCCATCGTGTGATCCGAGGCCACTCCCGTGTCATTCCCGAGCCCCAAAGGTGTCATTCCCGAGCGCTCCCTCGTGTCATCCCGAGGCTTTGCGAGGGATCTGCCCAACCAGATCCCTCGCAAAGCCTCGGGATGACACGAGGGGGCACTCGGGACTGGCACAAAGTCCTGTGCGCGCAGCGCTGCCTGGGAAAATGCGAGCGGGATCGTTTTAGTTTTTGTTGTTGTTGGTGAATCTTCCACTTTCGGAAGCGCCGGGGCACGCGCCCCATCAGTCGCAAAGTGGGAAGTTGACGAAGCTCGCCGCCTTGTGTTTAAGGGCGGCTTTGCCGGGCGAGCAGTGGAAATTGGCCGCCCGGTCGTCGCTTGCGGTGGTGGTAGTGGTGGTGGTGTTCGTCTGCGACGACCGCAATTGGGCTTTTTCCGTCTCACTTTGAAGGTGAGGTCGGACTCACGCCAGTGAGGCATAAGCCTCACCGCAGTGAGAGTGGCCCGCTCGCATCCCCCAGAACAGTCCGCAGACATTCCTGCTAACCTCAGCTGCGGCCAACAGGAAATGCCAAGAGCAAATATCCGACACTTTTGGGGGAAAGGCAAATGAAAATGGGAATAGGATGTTGCAGTTAGGTCGTGGATCAGATTGTCTGAATCTGGTTTGGGTGGCCGGGGCTGTGTCTTCGAAGCCCCAGGACTGGGGTGTCGCAATGCCTCCACCCCAGGCACCCGTCGGAAACGAGCGAGAAAGATGGCCGGACCTACAAATGCGCGCATCGCTGGCGTACGCCATCTAGTACGCAGGCCATTTTCAGCTACATCGTAAAGGTCGTAGGGAATCAGAAGTTAATTGCAGGCGATTTGAGGAACGCGTAATATTCCTACTAAAGATTGATTATTCATTGGTCAGCCGCTAAAGCCTCCGGGAGAATTTCGTGCCGATTACAATTAGACACGTTTTGCTAACCCTCTATCTCCTGACCGTGATGACGAACGTATCTTTCGCCCAATTCATCATCACGGAATATAATTCCGACCGTTTTCGAATCGTGGACTCGACCAACTTTTCGACAATCCAACTAGTTTCCACGGGGACTTCGACGAGGCCCTACGGTGTTGCCTACCGTCCCAGTGGAGAGCTGTACGTGTCCTGTTACATGAGTGATGTTGTCAAGCGCTACAGTACGACGGGGACCTTTATCAGTTCGTTTGCAGAGCCGAGCTTGAACGCTCCTGCTGGCTTGGCGATATCTCCAACGGGTGACGTATTGGTGCCGCTCAATATCAACGGCAAGTTCGATCGCTTCAACAGCAACGGTACTTTCTTGGGAATTGTTGCGCAAGGCAATGGAATGAATCGGCCCTACGACGTTACGTTTGGACCCAGCGGCGATTTGTTTGTCGCTGACAGTGCTGTTAATTCAATTATGCGATTTGATGGAACAACGGGTGCGTTTGTTGGTGGATTTACGCCCGTGAATACTTCGGTAAATTTTATCTCGTTGGCTTTTGGTCCAAACGGGGATCTATTCACTGGCGGTAGCGACAACAAGATACATCGATTCTCGGGAACTAGTGGTGCTGACTTGGGAGTTTTCGCGCAAGGCGGAGGTTTGAACTTACCGACTGACTTGGCTTTTGCACCGAACGGGGATCTGTTCGTCGTTTCGTCAGTTTCGGGCCAGCTATTGCACTTCAGTGGGGCTACAGGGGCATTCCTTGAAGTTCGATGTCTGGTCTGAACAATCCCAAAGGCATTGTCTTTGTGCCAGAACCTAGCTCGATGGTGTTGGGGCTAATCGGCTGCATTGTTACTCATCGACTGAGACGAGCGAAGCCGCGTAAAACAAAGCGGCGTTGCTAAGTGGTTGGAAACGGTCTGTCGGCAAACCACTCGCTGCAACTGACTAAGGCGAGCACGTCGTGTAACTTGAACGCAACCAGCGTTGCGCCTACAGTTGAGCGAAGCGTTCCGCGTCTAATGGAAAGTTCCTATGAAGCGCATCATCTTGGTATTTGCCGTCTTCATTGTGGGAGAGTACGCGGCCCCGTCAGCGGACAAACCTGTGGATGTGCCGTTGAACAAACTCGGCGGCAATTTCGGGCTCATCGGCAAGCTCGGAGTACCCTTGGGAGATGTTGTCAAAGTTCAAGGCTTTGTCGTTGAAGGACCGTTCAAAGGATATGAAGGCGGGCCAAACCTGCGGGTGCAGCGAATTAATGGGCAATCCACCCAAGAGGACATTCAGATCCGCTTGATTCCCTATTTAGAGGACTTCGGAACCGAGCATCAGTCCGGAGAGCAGCCAGCAAAGCTTGAGTACGGCAATACCTATTTGTTCGAAGGATATGAGACAGGCGGGTTTGTCGGCGTGCCGCCAGAGGCCTATAGAAACGCGGGCATCGCAATTGGCACGACGCACCATTACTTCCGCCATCAATTGGCCGTGTACAAGAGGACGAAGATCGAACGGATCGTATGGTCGCCGGCTGACTTTGTCGATCGACGCGCACTGATTGAAGGAAAAGCACTCAGCCACGAAAAGAAGGCGTACATCGAGGGCAACGGTTGGAAAGTGTTGATCGATCAAGTAGCGTCGTGGCCAGCGGAGTATGAAGGCAAGACAGTCGAAGGATACGGCACCATCAAAAAGACTGGCGACGAGTATCGGCTTGAAAACGGCACAACTCGACTGGTGAAACTTGAGGATCAACGTGGCCGGCACGTTGAACTCCGAGGGAAAGCGCAGGCCCTCAATGATCAGTGGTGGTTTGAGTATCGCGGCACTCAGTTATATGTCGAGAACATGAAAGATTTGCCGGGCTGGACATCAGGTTTGTGGAATCGTCCGGTGCTGATCACAGGCACCTTGGAGGAGGACAATCTACCAGACATAAGCCAGATTTCCATCAAGACTGTACCCGACAAGAAAAAATACTTTGTCGTCCGCAACGCGCAATGGAAGCCGCTTGAAGTTCTGTTATCTCCGGAGCGCGTCGAGCGGAAGTAAGACAGCGCGGATATTACTGGCCTGCGTATCGCGGTCCTTCAGACCGCCATGCAAACGAATTCAAAAACCCAGGCCTGATCGGCCTGGGCTAAGATCTCGCGGTCCGTTGGACCGCAAAATAGATTTTGCTCGCAGTCGATGATTGTAACTTTTTCCAACCGGTCCACGAAGAAATTGGATTGCCCTGGCATCGCGGGCGACTTTCTCTTATTGTCCGGCGTGTGGGAAGGAACCCACGTTTTTTAGCGACTGCCACGGAGCCAGGCGTGTCTGCGACCATTCACTCGACTGCGATTGTTGATCCCGCGGCCCAACTTGGCGCTGACGTCAGCGTCGGGCCGTTTTCGATCATTACCGGGCCGGTGCGCATCGGCGCGGGCTCGAAGATCGGGCCGCATTGCCATTTGATCGGCCCGATGACATTGGGCGAGAAAAACGACGTCGGGACCGGCGTGGTGCTGGGCGAGCGTCCGCAGCATCTGTCCGCCGACGGATCCGGCGCCGATCTTGTGATCGGGTCCGGCAACTGTTTCCGCGAGTACGTCACAATTCACCGCGGGTCAGCGGTCGGCAAAGTGACAACCGTCGGCAACAACAATTATCTGATGGCCAACTCCCACGTCGGGCACGATAGCCGCGTGGGCAACAACTGCATCTTCGCCAACAGCGCTCTCTTGGGTGGGCACACCCACATCGGCGACAAGGTGTTTCTGTCCGGCAACGCGGCGGTCCACCAATTTGTTCGGCTGGGCCGCCTGGCGTTTGTGAGCGGCTGTTCGGTCGCCACCATGGATGTCCCGCCGTTCGTCATCATTCAGAACATCAACCAAGTTTGTGGCGTCAACGTTGTCGGCATGAAGAGGGCCGGCTTTAAGACCGACGAGATTTCCGCGGTGCGGCAGACCTATCGAATGCTGTACTTGCAGGGGAACCTCATCTCCGTGGCTTTGGAAAACATCGTTGCGCAACTGGGGCATTTCGAGGCGGTGATCGAGTTCGTGGAATTTGTCCGCACCTCCATCCGTGGCGTGAGCACGTTCTGTGGCCGGTCCGGAAAACGGGCGGCGTGAGTGACGCCTGCGATTCCACCGGACATCACTTCGCCAAATCTTCGCCGGGCTGGGCGACGCACGTTCGTCGCCTCGCCATCGTTCTGTGGGTGGGGTTAACGATCGTCTGTGCGGCCCGCGCGGTGATGAGCCCACGGTCGCATTCGGTCTATCCGATTTACAGCTATGCGGCCGGCGAGTGGCTCGCGGGCCGCGACATCTACGTTCAGGTGCCCGAGTTCGACTTCTATCGATACAGTCCGACGGTCGCGGCTTTTTTCTCGCTGTGGCAGCCGTTGGGTGACGGCTGGGGCGGGGCGGTCTGGCGTGTGTTGGGCACAATTCTGCTAGCCAGTGGGCTTCTTGCGTGGGCGCGCGACGTTTTACCGAAAAGCCTCGCGCCGCACTACGTGGCACTCTTGCTCCTCATTGTTTGGCCGCTCTTGTTGCAGAATCTGAATAACGGCCAGGCGAACACGCATGTGTGTGGGCTACTGCTGTGGGCGACTGCGGATGTGAGCCGTGGCCGACTGTGGCGATCGGCGATTGCTTTTGCGGTGGCCGTGCTGGTGAAGCCGTACGTGCTGGCACTCGTCGGTTTGGTGGCGATCATCGAGCCCCGGCTCGCATGGCGCTTTGCCCTGGCCCTGGCAGTTGGCCTCGGGCTGCCATTCTTGTTGCAATCGCCTCCTTGCGTCGCACGGCAATACGCGGGCTGGGTGCACCATTTTGCGGAGAACGATCGCTCCAGCGGCGAAATCCGAAATGCCTATCGTGATTTGCAAATGCTCTTCCGAGTTTATGCCGTGCCGTTGAGCCATTCGGTTTACCAAATCATCGAGCTCGTCGCAGGGCTGGGAATGGCGGTGGTTATTTTTGTCGGCCGGATGGCGGGGCGAACTCGCCGCGAACTTCTGCACATCGCCTTCGCACTGGCCGCCTGTTGGATGACGGTGCTGGGGCCGGCGACGGAGTCGTGCACGTATCTGCTCTTGGGTCCGACGGCCGCAGCGGCCGTCGTTTGTCATCCTGGCTTGGCCGGGCGCTGGGCACGATTGGCGTGTGGATTGCTCATCGGGGTCGTGGCGGCTTCGATGTTCCCGCAAGACTGGAGCGTGCAGGTGATGGGGCCGCAACCTGTCGCCGGCCTAATTATTCTCGCTGTCACTGTCAGGGAATGCGCCAACTGGCGGGCTGGAGCGGCACGCACAACGATGGACCGCGCTGCGGCATGAGATTTCCTTCGCATCATGCCATGCGAATTGTTAAGATACGTGTTCGCAATCATGAATGATCATTTGTTTGTTTATGGGACCCTGCTCTCCGGCATCGCGCCGACGGCGCTCGCGCAGCTCATGAGCCGGCTGACTTATTTGGGGCCAGCCAGCGTGCCGGGCCGGCTCTACGACTTGGGGCTCTATCCCGCCGCGGTGCCGGATGCCGAATCGGCGGAAACGGTCCGTGGCGAGCTCTATGCCATCTCGCCGGATGTGGCGGCACTCGCGATGCTCGACAACTACGAAGGTCATTTCCCGGATCTGCCGGCCCGCAGTCTCTTTCGTCGAATCCGCGTGAGTGCGACAAGGTCCGATGGCATCGCTATTGCAGCGTGGATGTATGCCTGGAATCGGCCCGCTAACGGGGCGAAGCAAATCGCCGGCGGCGACTACCGAGCGGCTCGCGCGAGCCAACGGACAACGGGTTGATTACGGTTCTAAGATTGGTGTGGAGGCACCATGAGCGTTCAACAAATCCAAGCAGCAATTCTGGAACTCTCGGCTGACGATTTTCGCCAGCTCGCCGATTGGCTCATGGAGCTCGATCAGAAGCGCTTCGATGAGCAATTCGAGCGCGATATGTTGGCGGCCAAATTCGATGGGTCAGTCGAAGAGGAAGCTGGCGAATTGCAATCGGATCATTCGCTAGAAAACTAAGTTTGATCGCCGAAAAGGGCCAGCTACTCGCCGTCTTTCGCCAGATGCCGCTCGCGCCAGGCCTTCATCACTTGGCGAACATCCGAAATGTGATCTTCGATCGGCTTTTCGGTCCAGCGGCGGTAGCTGCTGTGCGTGTCGCCCAGCGATTGAATCGTCGGAGCATCTTTGCGGAGAAACGGACCCGCGACTCCCACCATCCAGCCGGAACGGGCGGCCCAGTGCCGGCCAACCACGCGGAATCGGAACAGATAGTAATCGAGCCAGCCGGTTTCTTCACCCGTGTCGAACGGAATGACTTTGACCAGGTGGATCTCATCCGGGGCCCGGCCCAACTCGCGGGCATGGACTAACCAATCGACCAAGTCAGACTCGGCCAGTGCGGCTTGGGTGCGTAACGCTGTTGGGTAAAGCTGGAAGCGTTCGAGCTTCTGCAGGCCGTCGTAGAGCCACTTGCGCGACTCGGCACATGAGGCGATCTGCGTGATGATCGCGGGATCGATCTCTTCGTTGTGCCGCAACAGGGCCAGTGCCGCGTACATCCGCAGGCGCGGATCAGTGTAAACGTCCAACGCTTCGCGAAGCTGCGAGACGGCAGCCGGCAGCGGGATGTAGCCGAGCAAATCGAGCAGCACGCCGGCGGGCCAACGGCGGCGGTGATATTTGGGACCCCAGCGCCAGCCGACGCCCTCGGCCCGTTGCCGGGGAGCCAGCCAATCGCGGCGCTTCTGGGACATGGCGATAATCGTGTCGGCATGCGGCACGAGCATTTCGTGATCAATCAAATGGGCGGCCGCGAACGACAAAGCGTATTGGCAAATCGCCATTCGCAACTTGGGCACGTCAAGGAAACTGAGAAGGGCCGGGAACAAGACCTCGGCAAATTGCGGAGCGGAGTCATACATGCCCAGAGGCAGTGCCTTCACTCGGCCTGCACGGGCATGCTGTTCCAGAATGGTCACGACTGTTTGGGCGGCGCGGACGTCTTGAACTCGGGTGAGCCGGCGAAGCACCTCGCCACGCGCCCGCTCGCTCCACATCCCATATCGCTGAATTATTTGCGGAAGATACTCAGGGAAGGGCACGGCCAGGGCGGCACGGATCAAATCCACGGCGGTCTCGGACCGGCCATTGCTTCGATCGGGATAAGGCAGCGTGGATGCTTTGAGGGCTCGAATGCCCTGTTCGGGCGTCAGACCAGTCCGGCCCAATTGTGCCAAATGCCGCGCAGCCCGCTCCCGTTCAGCCTCGTGGGGGCTGTTCAGTTGCTCCAAAACGTCGTCGAACCGCACGGTTCCTGGCACTATAAACCCTCCCGGCATCCCTACCACGGCCCACCAGTCTAACCGATCCAATCGTCAATTTCCAGAAATCATTCCTTCCTCATTTTGCTATCATCCGCGAAGGGAGAAGGTATTAAAGCCTGGCTTGAAAGGTGGCGGCATTTGAGCGAACCCTGGTACGAAAACGGCCTGCGTTTTACCTGCACCCGCTGCGGAAACTGCTGTACCGGGGCACCCGGATACGTTTGGGTTGAGCCCGGTGAAATTGCGGCATTAGCTGAAACCGTGGGCATGCCGGAAAAGGAATTTACGGCCGTTTACACTCGCAAAGAGGGCAAACGGCGGAGCCTCCGCGAGAAGGCCAATGGCGACTGCGTGTTCTTCGAGCATGGCCGGGGCTGCACGGTCTACGAAGCCCGGCCCACACAGTGCCGAACGTGGCCATTCTGGGAAAGCACCACCGACACGCCCGAAGATTGGAAGCAGACGCAGGAAGGGTGCCCGGGCGCCGGCAAAGGCCAGTTGTACACGGCGGAGGAGATCACGCGGCGAGTGCGGGCGCTGCGGGTGTAGTTGGCTTTCCTTCTTCGTTAGCCGGACGCGCAAGCTACGGAACGCAGAGACATTGCCCCATTTCGGGGTTTCTGCTTTCCGTCGCATGCGTCGGCCAACAAGAAATCGGAATCACGCGAGTGGGGCCAAGACTTTGCCACCCGTAGCTTGCGCGTCCGGCTAACAAAATCCGGTTAACAAAACACGATTCAAACAGAATACAATTCTTGAAACATGACCCCCGTACTGCGAAATCGCGTTGTTGAGATCTATCGCCGGGCTGACGCGGCCGTGGCGGGGCACAACCCCATTTGCCAGAAGAGCGGCAAGTGCTGCCGGTTCACCGAGTATGGCCACACGTTGTTTCTGTCGGACATGGAAGCGGAGATACTACTCGACCAGGCCGTGATCCGTTCCGCTTCGAGAGATAACTGCCCCTTTCAAATCGATGGGCTTTGCACCGCGCGAGACCAACGGCCGCTGGGCTGCCGGATTTATTTCTGCGACGTGACCTATGCGGAAGCGATGCCGGTGCTGGCGGAGCGGTTCAACAGTGAACTCAAAAAGCTCGCGGACGAGTTTGGTCATCCGTGGCGTTATGCACCGCTCCATGAGTTCTTACGTGAGCGGGTCGTGGACGATTCGTCTGTGTCAGAGGCGGGCCGCGTGGCATTGAACGTCGTGCGATAGGAAGCGAACCACAGAGACACAGAGGCACAGAGAACAAAATGAAGAGGATTGCTTTTCTCTGTGCCTCTGTGTCCCTGTGGTTAGTTACTCCTCTTCAGGCGGCTGATTGGCCGCAGTGGCTCGGGCCGAATCGAGACGGCTCGACCACTGAAGTCGTCAAACCCTGGACCACGTCGCCCAAAATTCTTTGGCGTGTCGATGTGGCTGAAGGGCACTCGTCGCCCGTCATCGCCAATGGCAAAGTCATCCTGCACACGGCGGCCAACGAATCGCTCGGCGACGACGCTGAGCGCCGGGCCAAATTGGAATACGTCACGGCCTATGACGCCAAGAAGGGCGAAGTCGCTTGGGTGGCTCGAATGGAAAAAAAGCCATTCCAGAGCATGTTCGGCAATGGCCCGCGTGCAACGCCGACGATAGCGGACAACAAAGTCTATTGCTTCGGCGTCACCGGCAATTTCGCGATGTTCGACCTTGCCACGGGCAAGCTCCTGGCCGATCCGATTGATCTCGTCGAGGAATACAAAGCGGCCGTGCCCAAGTTCGGCGTGTCGGCTGCGCCGCTCGTTGAAGCAGGCAAGGTGTATTTGCAAGTCGGAGGCTCGGAGGGCGGGGTGGTCGCGCTCGACGCCAAGACTGGCAAGTTCTCGCACAAATATCTGAAAGAGCCGGCGAGCTATTCCGCGCTCAACGCCGTGGGCGTCGGCGCGGATCGCCAAATCGTGGTCCTCAATTCCGAAGCGGTGTTTGGTTTGCCGCCAGCTGGAGGAGAACCAATCTGGCGGTATCGCTTCAAAGATCTGCTGAGCGAAAGCTCCACGACGCCGACCAAAGCCGGCGACAAATTAATTATCAGCTCCGTGACGCTTGGCATGGTCTCTCTCAAACTTGCCGAGAACGATCGGCCCACGCCCAACGAAGCGTGGCGCAACCCCAAGCTTAGTTGTTATTTCTCCACGCCGGTGAGCGTTGGCAAACATCTCTTCGTGGTCACTGGCCGGCTCATCCCACCGGCCCAAGCCGACCTGCATTGCGTCAATCTGGACCATGGCAAGATTCTCTGGACTCGCCCCAAAATCGGCCAATACGGCGCGACTTTGATCCGCACCGGTGACGATAAACTCTTGATGCTCGAAGAAGGCGGCGACCTCGTGCTGATTCAGCCGGACGCCGGCGAATATAAGGAGCTATCCCGGGCCAAAGTGTGCGGCAACACCTGGGCCCATCCGGCGGTGGCGGATGGGTGTTTGTATGTGCGGGATCGGAATGAGTTGATTTGCGTGCAGCTAAGTCCAAACAGTTAGATACTTACGAGGCCCTATCGGATGTCGGCGGATGGTTTCTAAAGTGTTTCCACGTCGCGCTCAATGATAAGAATGTCTTCTTGTTGAAGTTCGCGTTTGAGGTCAGCTTTTAATTGGGTGAGGAACTGTCTCGCGCTACGCACCTTACCGGTCAGAATGCGATAGATGACGATTTCATCGCGGTATGTGATACCGCCGAGTTTCCAGTAGCCTTCATTTGGTTGTGGAAAGAATGTTAGGCCGTCAAATCGCTCTAGCAAGCGAGCATGCAGATGCTGAAGTTTCCGCGACTCAATCGGTGAACCATCGTTGTAACGCAGCGGAATGAAGAGGTCATATTCTTTCACCGGACGCGGCTCCTTCATTGGCAACCGCGACGCCGGTTCGGCTCAGTTCGCGGAAGCTGACGCCAGCTTCCTGCACTGCATGCACGGCAGATTCGCTAAGCACATAGACTCGATCCGGCAAAACGGCCCCAGGAGAGTGTCGCAATAGAATTGGCAACGCCTTTGCCTCTTCGGCCTTTGAAAACTGAATTACCACGTCCATCGTCAAGCTCCAATCACATTTTGGCTAAGCCCAATATACCACTCGACTTTCATCTCGCCAAAACCCGCATTTTATCCTAGAATCACCGATTCCTGCGGTATCGCTGCGCGCTCAGAGTGAGCGGGCCGACCTCAGGCGTTCCGAGTCCTTTTTGCCTTCCGCCGGAGTGCGGGAAGACTGGTCCCAATCAACATGGTGAATCGTAATCTCCTTCGTCAGTTCGATGTCAGCGAGCCCGACATCAATCAAGCCTTCGACACCTTCGAAATTGAACAAGACTGGCTGCCACCCGAAGCCCAGATCTTCGAATCCAACAAAATCGTCCGTGGCCGGGTGCTCAACATCATTGGCGACGAAGTCCTCGTGGACGTCGGTTATAAGTCCGAAGGCTCGATCAAGACCGAGGAGTTCCGCGACGAGGTGACCGGCGAATCGACCGTGCCGAAGGTCGGTGATGAAATCGAGGTCTTGCTCGAAACGGTCGAGGATGAGTTCGGCGTCGTCAACCTTTCCTACCGCAAAGCGAAGCGGCAAAAGGAATGGGAGGCAATCCTCGAGAAGCACAAAGAAGGCGACGTCGTCAAGGGCATCGTGGGACGCAAGATCAAAGGCGGCTTGCTCGTCAACATCGGCGTCAACGTGTTCCTGCCCGCCAGTCAGGTCGATATTCGCCGTCCACCCGATATCGGCGACTACATTGGTCGCGAGATCGAGTGCAAGATTCTCAAGATCGATGAAGCTCGCCGCAACATCGTCGTCAGCCGGCGCAAGCTGATCGAAGATCAGCGAGCCGAGATGAAGGCGAAGTTGCTCTCCGAGATTCAGCCCGGCCAAACCCGCAAGGGCATCGTCAAGAACATCGCCGACTTCGGCGCGTTCGTCGATCTCGGCGGCATCGACGGCTTGCTGCACATCACCGATATGTCGTGGGGCCGGGTGACCAACCCGCACGACGTGGTGAAGATTGATCAAGAGCTCGAGGTCTACATCATCAATGTGGACCGCGACAAGGAAAAGATCGCATTGGGCCTGAAGCAGAAGTCCGCGAGCCCTTGGCAGAACATCGAAGCCAAGTACCCGGTCAGCAGCAAGCACCAGGGCGAAGTGGTCAACATCATGAGCTATGGCGCCTTCGTGAAGCTCGAGCCGGGCATCGAAGGCCTTGTGCATATCTCCGAGATGAGCTGGACCAAGCGAATCAATCACCCGTCGGAAATCGTTCAGATCGGCGACGTGATCGATGTGCAGGTCCTCAACATCAATCGCGACAAGCAGGAAATCTCGCTGGGCATGAAGCAGGTCCAGCCAAACCCGTGGGATCAGGTCGCCGAGCGTTACCCCCCGGGCACCAAAGTCTCCGGCACTGTTCGCAATCTCACGAACTACGGCGCCTTCATCGAAATCGAAGAAGGCATCGACGGCTTGCTTCACGTCAGTGACATGAGCTGGGTGCGCAAGGTCAGCCATCCGAGCGAGGTCGTGCAGAAGGGCCAGCACGTCGAGTGCGTGGTGCTCAATGTGGATCAGGAGCGCAAGCGAGTCGCACTGGGCCTCAAGCAGATGGCCAGCGATCCGTGGGAAGGTGACATCCCCGGCCGCTTCCATCCCGGCGACGTCAAGAAGGGCAAGGTCACGAAGATCACCAACTTCGGCGTGTTCGTCGAGCTTGAGCCCGGCCTGGAAGGTTTGCTGCACGTTTCCGAGTTGGCCGACGAAAAGGTCGAGAACCCGGAAGATGTGGTCAAGACGGGCGACGAGATCGAGGTCAAGGTGTTGCGGGTCGATTCGAAGGATCGCAAGATCGGCCTGTCACGCAAGAACCTCTACGGCGGCGTGACCGAAGCTGAGCTCGCAGCCCATGAGACGGCCACGGCGTCGATTCCGAAGGATGAGCCCGAAGAGGACGAGGCCCCGACCAAGGACAAGCCGAGTCGCGAGCTTCGCGGCGGCACCGGCTCGGGCGGCTTGCTGATCCAGATGCCCGAGAAAGAGTAACTTAGTCGCTACGCATGTCGGGTGTTGCAAGCCTGAAGTGTGCGCGGGGAACCGCTTGCACTTCAGGCTTGCAACACACATGAGGGCAAGTTTATGGCTGCCGGAGGCCTCCATCGACCGGTTGTCCCCGCCTCCGAGAGCTTTGCCGTCGTCGGCTTGTTAGTCTTCTTTCTCGTCATCAATGTCTTTACCGCAACGCTATCTCCCACAGTGTGGCGAGACGAAGTCCTCTACACCGACCCGGCCTATCGCCTCGCCTTCACCGGGGAATTTACCTCGGCAGCCTGGCCGAATCAACCGAAAGACCATTTCTTCGCCGGCGACGTGCCGCTCCATCCCGTCATGCTCGCCGGCTGGATCAAACTCTTTGGCTTCAGTGTGACGGCGGTCAGATCGCTGGATTATCTCTTGGTTGCGCTAGCGGCCTGGCTCGCCTACCGTGCGGTGACGCGCGCAGGGCTGTTGCAGACGACGACCATGCGGCTGTTGTTCGTCATGCTGCTTCTCTTCGGCTACGGTATGGGGTTTGGCTACCGCGAAGGCCGGCCCGACGCATTGGCAATGTTTATCGCAGCGGCCGGAGCGTTCGCATTAACGCTGCAGCCAGTAACTCGAGCGATCACCCTGTTCCTGATTGCCGCGATTGGACCGTGGGCCGGCTTACAACTAGTTCCCGTCACGGCGCTCGCGCTGCTTGCCGTTCTGTTCAGTCAACGGCGAACCGCGCTTGGCACTATTGCCAGTGTTGTGCTTGGCATGGCAAGCGGCGTTGCAGGACTCTACTTCCTGTATTCCTCTCATGGTGTATGGAACGAATTCCTGTCAAATGTTCTTCCACATATCGGACTAGGTGATCCAAGCGAGAAGCACATCGTTTCATTCTTGTCGCTCTATCTGCATGATCTCAGTTTGCTGCCCGTGTTGCTCGTGGCCCTGGGCGGCATTGTTTTTCGGGATCGAATGCGTGCGACCGTCTCAATAGCTTTGACGATCTTTGCCTTGGTGATCCCGGTCGTGGTCCAAATCGCGGGCGGGTATCCCGTTTTCTACTCCTGGATGGCGTTCGCTCCGGCGGCGCTCGCCGCTTGCATGGCCGCGGATCAATTGAGCAAACCGGCTCAACTCCTGCCTGGACTTTGTTTCCTGGCCGCCGGTGCCGTGGGTCTGCCCGCTCGCGTCGCATTGATCGGATTTCAGATCGAAGCACGCGACTACCGTCCGATCGACCAGTTTGTTCGCGACCGCACTCGAACCTTCGATATTGTGTTTTGCGATTTCGCTGCATACTATCCGGCACGCCGCCTGGCCCGAGAAGTTTATGTCTGGCCGAATCACACAAATATGACAGCCGATCAGTGCCGTGATGTGACCGTGGTCTTCGCGACACCGGGGAAAGACACGCCGACAGCTATTCGCGAGGCGCTGGGTGATCTCTGGCAACAAGTGGGCCCGGCGTACGAGACAAGCGCGCGATTGAATGGCAATAAACTTCACGACTGGTTGGCCCAGTACGGCGCGGAGAAATATCACCTCGCGGCCTATCGCCGCATTGAACGCCGAGGGCCGCGATGAGCGTTCGCAGCCTGGCGACATCGAAGATCTCGCTCGTCATCCCGTGTTATGACGAAAGCGAAGTCCTGCCGCTCTTGGTGGAGCGCGTTCGCAAAGCCGCGAATGATTGGGGGACCGATTACGAAGTCGTCTTGGTGGATGATGGCTCAACCGACAAAACCTGGGAGTTGATCTGCGACTATCATCGCAAAGATGCGCGGTGGAAGGGCGTGCGGCTGACGCGCAACTTTGGCCATCAAATTGCACTTTGGACTGGGCTGAAACATGTCACGGGCAATGTGATCGCCGTGCTTGATGCCGATCTACAGGATCCGCCTGAGATCCTTCTTCAGTTCTTCGCGAAGTGGGCCGAGGGTTTCGACGTCGTCTATGCAGTCCGACGCGAGCGGAAGGAAGGACTGATCAAGCGTTGCGCGTACTTCATCTATTATCGCGTCTTGTCATGGCTTTCGGAAATTGACATTCCGCTCGACTCGGGCGACTTCTGCGTCATGGATCGCCGGGTCGCAGACGCCATGTTGGCATCGCACGAACAGGTGCCGTTTGTTCGCGGGCTTCGCGCCTGGGTGGGGTTCCGGCAAACTGCGCTGGAATATGAACGCGGCGCCCGAGCGGCCGGCGAGGTGAAATACACCTTTCGCAAATTGATGCAGCTCGCACTCAGCGGGATCTTCAGCTTTTCCACTCGGCCGCTTCGTTTGGCCACTTACTTGGGGCTCGCCGTATCGGCCGCGGCTTTGATCGGGTTCGTCATCATCCTGTTGCAGCGCGTTCTGACCGAACGAGTTCCCGGCACGAATACGGTCGTGCTGGCCATTCTGTTTCTGGGTGGCGTTCAGTTGTTGTGTATCGGGATTCTCGGCGAATACGTCGGCCGGATTTACGAGAACGTTAAGGGCCGCCCGTTGAGCGTCGTTGGCGAACGAATTGGAATTGAACAAACAGAAATCACGCCGATCAGTTAGTCGCCGTATTCGTCTTTCCATTCCTCGTACCACACCATCTGGATCGCTTCGAGCGTTTTCTCGTTCGACTTTTTCGGGTCATCGGCGAAGTCGGGCAACTCGCAAACCCATTTGTGCAAATCGGTGAATCTCACCGTGAGCGGATCGATATCGCCGTATTTCTCAAAAAGCGCTTCGCCAATGGGCCGCGTGTCTTGCCAGGTGAGAGGCATGACAATCTCCCGTTATTTGACATCTTCCTCGGACAAATTCTCGGCAATCTTGTCCTTGAGGGTGGCCGAGACGACCGCGTTCATAAGCACCTCGGCGAGTGGCCGGGTGACTTCGGCTAAGCGGTCCATCGCTTGCCGCAATGGCTGCGGGTCATCTCCATGCAGTGCCGTTCGAACCATGGCGACTGCGGTGACGACTTGCGAATGTTCTTCGGGGCTGAGTCGATGGCCCGCTTCGGCCAGGCCTTTCTCGGTGTGCCGAATTTCGCCCTCAGCTTTGTTCCGCAGTTCAATCAAAAGGCGCGTTCGGAAATCATCGTGAGCATGCTCGACGCTTTCCAGTACGAGGCGCTCGACTTCGTCTTGCGTCAATCCATGGGCGGGCTGCACGGTTACGCTCATCGACTGCCCGCTGCGCAATTCCTTCGCGGACACTGTGAGCAACCCGTTCGCATCGACGAGAAACGTCACATCGACCTGCGGCAATTGGGCCGGCATGGGTGGGATGCCGGACAATTTGAACTGACCCAGTAGCCGGCAATCCTTCGTCAATTCTCGTTCGCCCTGATAGACGTTGAGCACGACGGTCGTTTGATTGTCGGCGGCAGTGGTGTAGCGGGTCGTCGCTCGGGCCGGCACCGTGCTGTTGCGGTAGATCAATTTGTCCACCACGCCGCCAAGCGTTTCAATGCCGAGGCTCAGCGGAATGACGTCTAGAAGTAACGTGTCCTTTCGTCCGCCGGTGAGAATGTCCGCCTGGATCGCTGCACCGAGCGCCACCACTTCATCCGGATTGAGCTCTGTATGTGGTGTGCGGCCAAACAATTCCCCGACCCGCTGACGCACGTAGGGAATCCGCGTTGAGCCGCCGACCATGACCACTTCATCGACTCGATCCGGCCTCAAACCAGCGTCCTTGAGTGCCGCTTTGCATTTCGCCAGACTGCGGTCGATGAAGGGAGCTAGGAGGGTTTCCAACTCAGTCCGAGTGAAAACACGGCGCATCCTGGTTGGCCGATCGATGGAAAACTCGGTGGAGTCCGCGGTTGAAAGCTGAATTTTGACGCGCTCCGCCTGATCGCGCAGATGCTGCAGCAGTTCCGGATCACGGCGTGACAGGTCAACGCCCGCTTCTCGTGCCATTACATGCATGATGGCCCGATCGAAATCATCGCCGCCCAGATGCGTGTCGCCATTGGTGGCCAGTACTTTGAACACGCCTTGGTCCAGGCGCAGAATCGAGCAATCGAAAGTGCCGCCGCCGAGGTCGTACACGGCAACGGTTGCAGTCTCTCGCCGGTCGAGGCCATAGGCTAGTGCCGCCGCCGTCGGCTCGTTGACGATTCGCAGCACATCCAGCCCAGCAATTCGCCCGGCATCGCGTGTCGCCTGCCGCTGGGCGTCATCGAAATAAGCCGGCACCGTAATCACGGCTTTAGTCGGGTTGCCGGCTCGTTTGCGGACCTCACGAAGAATCATTGCTGAGAGTTCTTCCGGCGTGTGCTCATGCCCGGCGACATCAACACGCAGCACGCGTCGTCCGCTGTCGACGTCCCGCTCCATGATCTGGTGCGGAATCATCGGCAATTCGTCTGTGAGATCGGCCAGCGTCCGGCCCATAAGACGTTTGACGCTGAAAATCGTGTGTTCCGGATCGGCCAAGGCCCGCTCCCGCGCAGCCGTGCCGACAAGCACTTCGCCATTTTCGTGGAAACTGATGACGCTCGGCACAAGCGCGATGCCTTTATCATCGCGCACGACCACGGGCCGGCCATTCTCGACGTAGGCCGCGAGGCTAAACGTGGTGCCAAGATCGATGCCAACGGCACGCGGGGTCATAACGTCCATTTTCGTGAATTCCGCTGTGATTACCACAGTGGATTGAACCACCTTCAGCCAAAAGACAGGGACCGGACCGCATGTCGAGCGGTCCAGTCCCTGTGGATGTCAAACGTAGCACCTTAGCGAACGTACAGGTGCATGTACCGCAGGCCATCTGGGCCCATTGCCCAGGCCGCGCCCGCATAGCGATAGTTGTCGCGGGCGCAACAGGAGCCCCAGCCCATCTTCGGCGGCCAAGCGGCGCAGGCGGCCGATGTCGCAATTGTTCCCGGCGGCACGAATTGGAAATCACCCATGCCCCCCATGACATGTCCGTTCACCCGGTGGCGTGCTCGGAAGGCGGCCGCTCGACCCGCAGCGACAGAGAGACCCTCGTCACGCATGAAAGGATGTAAACCATGGCGAGCCCGGTAGGCGTTCACTTCATCGAGTGCGTCAGTTGCGCCAGTATCCTCACTTACCTTTGCAGAGGTGCGGGTTTGTGACTCCATTGGCCGCAATTGGCCCTGGCCAAAGGAGGCAGTTTGGAATGCGGGATTGATTGCGTAGGGTTCTTCCGCTGGGCAATCACTCCCGTTGATTTCCTTCGACCAGATCAACCATTGTGGGCCGGAGGGGACGTACGTGTTTCCGTGGTATTGGTAGGCGCCAGCCGGGGCCTCATTTTTCGTTGCGTCAGTGTGCTCCACTGCACGCACCGAAGCGCAAGGCATCACGAGTGACAGCAGACATGTGAACGTTAGAGTGCGAAACATGAGTGAGCTCCATCAAGTGCCGGGCGACGTGGCATAGAAGGCGAACTCAGATGATAGGGATTCGATTGCTCAACGACGCTTAAATGAGAAAACTGAAATATATGACAATTCGCAAATGGGCGCTACAGGAATCGAACCTGTGACTTTCCGCTTGTAAGGCGGACGTTCTAACCGCTGAACTAAGCGCCCTGATCCTAGTTTACCGATCTTCAAAGTCGCGGAGCAGCCCGGTCAAATATCTTGCGGCATTCAAACGCATGCGGGCACCTCGCAAATCCGGATTCGCACCGTCCAATTGTTCGCCGACTTCCAAAACGATGGCTTCCCGGCGAGCCAGAAGTTCCTGTTCCAGCCCGGCCCAGGCGATTGGGTCACTCTTTGCATCTTCCATTCGTTCACGCAAATCCATCATCTCTTCGAGGAACTCCGGCGGTGCCTGCGAAACTTCCTTCGCACCAGGCCCGCCCAGCAATTGCAAGAGATACTCGACCCGGCGAAACGGATCGCGCAACGTCGTATAGGCTTCATTGAGCCGGGACGATTCCTCCATCGCCGACTCGCCGGCGAAATCCGGATGGACGGTTCGGCTCTGGGCGAGGTAATTGCGCTCCAATTCGTCGGCCGCCAATGCAAAACGCCTCGGCAAGCCGAGGCGTTCGAAATGGTCAATGTCCGCCATGCGTTTTCCGTCAATTGTTAGCCGGACGCGCAAGCGACGGAAATCAGAATCCCCAAATGGGGTCAAGGTTTTGATTTCCGTCGCTTGCGCGTCCGGCCAACAAGTCTCCGATTACATCGAGAACGAGCTGCCGCAGCCGCAGGTGCTCTTGGCTTGCGGGTTGGTGATGCTAAAGCCCCGCTTGTTCAGGTCGTCGTGGTAATCCACGTTGACGCCATCGAGGTAGAGCAAGCTGCGCTTGTCCACAACAACATCCACGCCATGGATGTTGAATACCTCGTCGAGCTTCTCGTTCACTAGCGGATCGAGGTCCAGCTTGTTCTGGAAGCCCGAGCAGCCGCCGCCGACGACTCGCAGTCGCAGATACAGCTTCTCGGTGGTGCCGGATGCGTGCTGATCGGCGATAATCGCCTGCACCTGCTTGGCGGCCTTTTCGGAGAGGTTAATCGTGGCAGCCGGCGGAGCGGTCTTGACGCCCAAATCGGCTTGTTCGGTTACGGTGGACATCAGTCTCTCCCTATTTCAGATCGCATAATCCAGAAAGCCTAATCGTTTTGGATTCTGACTTCTGCAATCTACTTTTATCTTACCTTCGTTGTCTACTTCGCTCCGACGAGCTCGTCCTTCTTGGATTCCTGTTTCTGCGTGTAGTTCTTGATCGCGGCCTTGATCGCGTCTTCCGCCAGCACAGAGCAGTGGACCTTCACCGGCGGCAGCGCCAACTCTTCGACAATGGCGGTGTTCTTGATCGCCATCGCTTCGTCGATCGTTTTGCCGCGAAGCCACTCGGTGGCCAAGCTGCTCGAAGCAATGGCGGAGCCGCAGCCGAAGGTCTTGAACCGAGCATCCTCGATCCGGCCCGTGGCCGGGTCAACCTTGATTTGCAGCTTGAGCACGTCACCGCACTCCGGCGCGCCGACCAAGCCAGTGCCGACGTCGGCATCCTTCTGATCGAAGCTGCCGACGTTGCGCGGGTTGTTGTAATGCTCAAGGACTTTATCTGAATACGCCATGGCAGTTGTCAGTGGTCAGTTATCAGTGGTCAGTGAAATCCATCGCCGGCCACTAATACTAATTCCACTCCTCCTCATTAACCTTGTTGCGCCCGAGCCAGCTATCCGTGGCCTTGTCTTAACTGACAACTGACCACCGACAACTGACCACTGTCCTCAGTGTGCTGCCCACTCGACAGTGGACAGATCCACGCCCGCCTGAGCCATCTCGTAGAGCGGGCTCATCGCTCGTAGTTTCTTGACGGCCGTGATCACGTGATCCGCCGTGAAATCGACCTCTTCCTCGGTATTGAAGCGGCCGAGGCCGAATCGGATCGAGGAGTGGGCCAACTCATCGCCAACGCCGAGGGCCTTCAGCACATAGCTCGGCTCCAAGCTTGCCGAGGTGCAGGCGGAGCCGCTCGATACGGCGATATCTTTCATACCCATCATCATGCCTTCGCCTTCGACGTAGGCGAAGCTCAGATTCAGGTTGCCCGGCAACCGCTCGGTCGGGTGGCCGTTGAGATAGACCTCGGGAAGGGCATCAGTGATTTCCTTGCGGAGCTTCTCTCGCATTCGCAACATCCGCTGACTCTCGGCCGGCATCTCCTGGCGAGCAATGTCGCACGCCACGGCGAAGCCGACGATATTTTGTACGGCTAAGGTGCCCGACCGCATGCCGCGCTCGTGGCCGCCACCATCAATGATGGCGTCGAGCCGCACGCGCGGATCCTTCTTGCGAACGTAAAGCGCCCCGATACCCTTCGGCCCATACATCTTGTGGGCCGACATCGACAGCAAGTCGATGCCCATCGCCTGCACATCCATCGGGATCTTGCCGACGGCCTGCGTCGCATCGGTATGGAAGAGCACACCCTTCGATTTGCAGACTTTGCCAATCTCAGCGAGCGGCTGCACGGTGCCGATCTCATTGTTGGCAGCCATGATCGTGACCAGGATCGTCTTGTCGGTGATGGTCTCGGCGATCTGCTGGGCCGACACCCGGCCGTCGCGATCGACCGGCAGATACGTCACTTGGAAGCCATCGCGTTCGAGCCGCTTGCATGGATCGATCACCGCTTTGTGTTCGGTGAGTTGGGTAATGATGTGATTACCCTTCTTGCGATACATCGCGGCCGCGCCTTTGATGGCGAGGTTGTTGCTCTCCGTCGCTCCCGAAGTGAAGATCATCTCCTTGCCGCCTGCGCCGATGATCCGAGCGATCTGATCACGCGCATTCTCCACCGCTTCCTCGGCTTCCCAGCCGAAGAGATGGTTGCGGCTCGCCGCGTTGCCGAACTTCTCGGTGAAGTATGGCAACATCGCTTCGACCACCCGCGGATCGCACCGCGTGGTCGAATTGTTGTCGAGATAAATCGGCGTCTTCACTGCCATCAGATGCTCACTCCGTTGCGACAATTTCAGATTTCAGATTGCAGAAGTCAGAATGAAAACTCGTCGGCTCAGGCTGCGGCCGCGGTTTGTAATCTGCGATCTGCAATCTGATTTCTCCATTCGCCCCAAACAAATCCGCCAGCGTCACGCCCCGCAACACATCGATGATTCGGCCATGCACCGTGGCGATCGGGCCCCGCATAGTACAGGAGCCAAAGACCGCACAATCGGCCCCGTCGGCGTGGTTGCACTCAGCTAACCGGAAAGACTCATCCAATGTCTCAATGAGATCGGCCAGCGTCTGCCGGCTCGCTCCTGGGGCCAAAGCGTAGCCGCCTTTTACCCCGCGGTGGCTCGTCACAAAGCCTTTGTAGCAAAGCTCTTTGAGGATATTGGCCACAAACCCTCGGCTCAGCCCAAAACGCTCGGCAATGGCTCGTGCCGCCCCGCCAGCCGGGTGCTCGTGCAGATGCGAGAGCACCAGAATCGCGTAATCCACTTTCCGGTTGAGCAGGGCCATTTTCGCAGGCTTTCCCGAAATCGTAGCGTTGCACTTCTATTTTAAGGGGTGGGGGTGAGAAATGGCAAGGACGGAATGGAATTCCAGGTCACGGTGTTTAGGCCCGGCTCCGCCATGCCTGCGGATCGCGGCTGCCGTGCATAAGGGCAAGTACTTCAATCCACTCATTCAATACGCGGTAATAGAGAACAAAGGGGAATTTTCGCAATTTCGCGGGCCGGACGCCTCGGAACAAGGCCGCGTACATTTCCGGCATTGTTTCGATGCGATCAATTAGTTCTTCGACTACGTCGGCAAATTGGTCGCCCAGACCGGATAACTCACGCTCGTACCAATCCCGTGCGGCCACAAGATCACTTAGAGCCTCCGGGCGATACACGATCGGCAGTTTCACGGTTTTTGCCGCAGACGAGCTTTGACTTGTTTCCAGGGAATGCCTTGATCAGGATGAGCATCAGCAGAGTCGAGCCGCCGCTCCAATTCCTGGCGGTGCCACTCGGGAATATTCGTTGCGATGTCCTGGGCTGGGATGCTATCCCAAAGCTCGCCGATAAGTTCCAGACGTTGTGAGATAGTTAAGCGTTCTATTTCAAATTCGGGTACAGTTAGCGACATCACGCGACCTCACTCAACATTAATCTAAACGACACCTCCTCAAAATGGAAGTTGCCCGCATCGCTTTGTCGAACAACTGTCAAATCATCGGTCGTTTATTCCATCTCCCTCCTTGAGGATGATGAACCACTGAAACAGAATTTTGTGTTCAGCCCTTCGGCCCCACCTAATTTATTCTTATGGATACTTCTCTCGAAACCCGCCTGTTCATCAACGGCCAGTGGCTCCCGGCCGCGTCCGGGGCGATGATCAAGGTCACCAACCCCGCGACCGAGGAAGCGGTCGCTTCAGTTGCTCTCGCTGGCCGCGACGATATTCGTCGGGCGTTCGACGCGGCGGCGGGGGCATTCCCGGCTTGGTCGAAAACGACGGCCTATCAGAGGGCGAGCGTCCTCAAGAAGACGGCCGACCTGATGCGGCAGCGAGCCGACATCATCGCCCGCACCATGACGCAAGAGCAAGGCAAGCCGGTCGTCGAGGCGAGGGCCGAGGTGCTGCACTCGGCCGACACGTTTGAGTGGTTCGCGGAGGAAGGAAAGCGGGCCTACGGACAGGTGATCCCCAATTCGGTCGCGCAGAAACGGCATCTCACGATCAAGCACCCTGTTGGCGTCGTGGCCGCGATCAGTCCTTGGAACTTCCCGATCACTCTGCAATCGCGCAAGCTCGCCCCGGCGCTCGCGGCTGGGTGCACGGTCGTCAGCAAGCCGGCCCATCAGACGCCGTTAAGTTTGATCCAGACCTTTCAATGCTTGCAGGACGCGGGGCTGCCGCCGGGCGTCGGGAATTGCGTGGTTGCGAAGGCTGAGGATTTTTCGGACGAATTCTTCGCCCACCCAGCCGTGCGCAAGTTGAGCTTCACCGGCTCAACCGCCGTGGGCAAGATGCTCATGAAGCGTGCGGCCGATCGAATGATCCGAGTCAGTCTCGAACTGGGTGGCCATGCGCCATTTATCGTGCTGCCGGATGCCGACCCGGAAGCCGTGGCCAAGGCGGCAGTCGTGGGCAAGTTTCGCAACAACGGGCAAGTGTGCATCTCGCCGAGCCGGTTTTTCGTTCACTCCGACTTGCGCAAAAAATTCACGGAGGCCGCCGTTGAGGCGACCAAAGCCCTGAAGCTAGGCAATGGTCTGGAATCCGGCGTGGAAATCGGGCCGATGATCGATGAAAGCCGGCTGACAGCGACCACAACAATTGTCGATGACGCCAAATCGAAAGGTGCCCGTGTATTGACCGGTGGCCGGCGTAGTGCACATTTCCGCAAAGGTTTTTTCTTCGAACCGACCGTGTTAGCCGACGTCCGCGACGATGCGACGCTCTTGACCGATGAGCCATTCGCGCCGGTGATGCCGGTGCTCGATTTTCAGAAACTGGACGAGGTGATCGAGCGAGCCAATGCGACGCGCTATGGCTTGGCGGCATACGCATTCACCAATGACCTGACCGCCATGTGGAAGCTGGCCGAGGGTTTAGAGGCCGGCATCATCGGTATCAATGACCCGGTGCCCTCAACACCCCAATGTCCGTTCGGCGGAATGAAGGAATCGGGGTTGGGCCGCGAGTTGGGCCATGAGGGCCTCGAAGCATATTTGGAGACCAAATTCATTGCGTTGAAACTGCGCGATGGGTGAGCGGGAGCCCTGATGTTTTTGACGGTGATCATCGCTTCGAAAGGTCGGCCTGCCATTCTTGCGGAAACGATCCGCAATCTCCACGGTCAAATCCAGCCCGCGGATGAAGTAATTGTTTCGGTCACTGGGCGGGAGGACTTGCCTGCGCAAATGCCGGTTAACGTGCGGATTCTAACGGGGCCGCCGGGCTCGAGTCGGCAACGCAATTTGGCTGTTGTGGAAGCCAGTCCCGCGAGCGATGTCATGGTATTTATGGATGACGACATCGCGCTTGCGCCGGACTACTTCGCCAAGGTCCGTGAAGTGTTTCAAACGATGCCGGATGTCGTAGCATTTTCGCCGACCGTGCTGCACGACGGCGATATTTCGCGCAAGGAAGCGGAGAAAATTGTATCTTCGCTTCCGCCGGTAGCGATTGAGTACCGCGACATCCGTGGCATTTACGGCGCAATCAATGTCCGCTCAGCGATTGCGAGGCAAGTGACATTCGATGAGCGACTCGCGCTCTACGGGTGGCTCGAGGACGCCGACTGGGCGGCACGATGCCAGGCGTTCGGGCGAATCGGCGCGGTCGCGAGTTGCCGATTGGTTCATCTCAAAGCCGGCGGCTCTGAAGGTGGAGGCGCGCGATTCGGGTTCAGTCAAATCATGAACCCCACCTATTTGTGGCGCAAAGGTTCAATCACCTCGTTCGGCGAAGTGCTTCGCAATCACTGGCTGCCCTGCGTTGTCGGAAACCTCTTGCGCATTCATCGACCTCCGAGGCGAAAGCGACTTAAGGGGAATCTAATCGCGCTGGCCAAAATCATTCGTGGCCGCGTCGTCCCCGAGGATGTTGCCAAAGTGAGACCTTGAGGTCATTTCCCGTCGAGGGTCGCGAGCCAATCCAGGTCTTTGTCGGGATCGCCCAACGGCGTGACTTGGAATCCGAATTGTTTGAGAAGCTCGCGCGATTTCGCCGGCTCAAGGCCGAGCTGTTTGCTGCGCGATTTGTTTTCTTCAAAGATGATTTGGCGAATGAGCCGGCGCTCGAAAAGCCGAGTGCAGCCCTCCAACACCCAAGGCTCCGCGCCCTCGACATCGATCTTGAGTAGCTCGATCGGTTCGTTGAGGATCTCATCGACGCGCACTACATCGACCAGCATGGTATTGGCTGTCTTGGTTTTCGCGAGGCCCCCCCAGCCATGCTCATCGGCGGGGCCAACCTCGAACGGAAGCTGTCCTGCTTGCGCGCCGGCGGCGAGCTGATAGGTCTTCACTCGGTTCGAAAAACCGTTCCGCTCGAGGTTGCGAAGAAATAGTGGGTACACTCGTGGTGATGCCTCGAAGGCATAACCTTTGTTTTCGGGATGAGCGGCGGCCCAGAGTAAGCTGTAGTAACCGAGATTGGCCCCCACATCGACAAACGTGCCGCCCTGCCGGGCGATTTTCATGACTCGTTCGGTAATCCGTCGTTCCCATAGCCCGGTATAAGCAATGCAGCCTGAAACCACGTCACCCGGGACGAGGTCCATGCTCACCTGTGGCGCGTACGCCAGCTTGGCGTTGCGGTAAAGCTCCGGCCGGCTCGCCGCGGAAGACCGATAGAGCCGCATCCAGAGCGCGGCGCGAAACTTCTTGGGCGTCAGCCGCAGCAGCAACGGCCGACTCATGGTGCCTTCCCGGATTTGAGTCGCTGCAACCGTTTGCCCGCCTCGTGCAGCGTCTCGTCACGCTTCGCCCACATGAATCGCACTTTGGTGCGGCCACGCTCGGTCGGGTGGTAAAAGCTCGATCCCGGCACGCCGGCGACACCGATTTCTTTCACGAGCCAATTCACGAATTCGACGTCATGCGTGCCGCCGAGTTTGGAAATGTCCGTCATCACGTAATAGGCGCCGTCGGGATCGTGAAATTCGAAGCCGGCTTCGCGCAAATAGCCCAGCAGGATGCCGCGGCGGCGACGATAGTCGTCACACAGTTTCGTGTAGTATTCGCGCGGCAAGGAGTAAGCCACCGTGGCGGCGACTTGCAATGGATGCGGCGCACCTACTGTGAGAAAATCGTGCACCTTGCGGATCGCACCAGTGATTTCCGGCGCTGCCAAGCAGTATCCAAGTCGCCAGCCGGTGCAACTGAAGGTTTTCGACAGACCACTGATTGTGATCGTTCGCTCGGCCATCCCCGGCAGCGTCGCCAGGCTGATATGGGGCGTGTCGTTGTAAATGATGTGTTCGTAGATCTCATCCGTGATGGCGTAGCAATCGAATTCTTGGCAAAGCTCGGCAATTAGCTCCAGCTCTTTGCGAGTGAAGACTTTGCCAGTCGGATTGTTCGGCGTGTTGACGATGATCGCGCGGGTGTTTTTCGAGAATGCTCGCCGCAACTCCGCTTGATCGATCGTCCAATCCTGCGGATGGAGATCGACCCAGACAGGTTTCGCCCCCGAGAGTTGTGCGTCGGGGCCGTAATTCTCGTAGTAGGGCTGAAAGATCACCACCTCGTCGCCGGGATTCACGATCGCCAGCATCGCCGCGATCATGCACTCGGTGGCACCGCAGCAGACCGTCACGTTAGCGTCGGCTTCGCAGTCGATGCCGTTGAATGATTGGGCCTTCGCCGCGATGGCTTTACGCAATCCGGTCGTTCCCCATGTCACGGCATATTGGTTAAACCCATCGGAGACGGCTTGCTTCGCCGCTTCGATCATCTCTTCCGGAGGATCGAAATCGGGCATGCCCTGCCCGAGGTTGACCGCGCCGTGCTTCATCGCCAAGCGGCTGGTATCTCGGATGACAGATTCTGTGAAATCGCGAACGCGGTCGGCGAGTCGCATCAGTCAATCCACTCACTTTTGAAGAATCGGCAGATAGTTATTGGGAATCTGCAAAATAATGCAAGCCATGGCCGTCGCATAGTCCGAACTGAACGTGGGATCGCTCCACGCGCCGTCGGCCCGCTGGCGGCCTCGGTTGACCAGATCATCGCGGATCGCCGGGAACCAATCGTCCCAATCCTTGCCGCCAGCGGTCCAAAACGCCTGGGCCGCGTAGTAGTGAGCGTAGTAGTAGTGCACCTCGGCCACGGCGGCGCGGTTGGCCTGCACATTTCCTGGCTTAAAGTCTTTCAGGTATCGCAGTGCCTTCGTGACCGCTTCACCTTCGTACATTCCAGCCGAGTAGAGCGCACAAAGTCCGGCGGCCGAGCGTGGGAACGCTGCGGGGCCACCCTGCTTCTGGTAGCGAAACCCACCATCCTGGGTCTGGCACCGCTTCACGTACTCGATGCAATTATCGGCGATCGACTTGGGCACAGCGAGCCCGGCGTTGCGGGCGGATCGCAACGCCATCATCTGGGTAATCGTCACGGAAATGTCGGCCTGCTCCTTGATGGGGCGGTAGCGCCAGCCCCCTTCGGCGTTTTGGCAGGCGATGATCAGTTGCACGGCGCGATCGAGCGTGGCTCGCAGTCGCTTCGCCAGCGTCTCATCGTCCACCATGCCATGCAATTCGCCGAGGAACAGAGTGCCGAACCCGTGGCTATACATGGGGCCATGCGTCGTGTTGACTGGGTGATAAAGGAAGCCAGGCGTTTGATTGCTTTCGCACGACAACACGTATTGCAACGCCTTCGTGACGTTCGCGCTATAGGTCCCGCGCCCCGGCTGGCTGCCACCGGCCATGAACGCGAGCCCGGCCAACGCGGTGATGGCGACGTTGCCTTGGTAGGGTGGCCTCTCGCCGAAGGACCCGTCGATGGCTTGCGATCGCGCGAGATAAGTCAGGCCACGATCGATGGCACGCTGGGTTTCCGGCGTGATGAGGTCGGTATTGGATTTGGGTGATTGGGCAGGCAAGCGGTAAGCGGCCGAGAGTGCAGCGGCTAGTGCGAGGAATGATCGGCGAGTGAGTTGTTGAGGACATTTTCGGCTGCCTTGTCCCCTCCCTCCGCCCTCTTCTTCCTCCCCCCGTATTTCCGGTCCCCTCCCCCCTTGTGGGGGACTAGTGGGTTGCGCGAGGGAACCGGAAGAAGACGGAAGGGGACCGGAGGGCAACAGGAGCGGCGCAGAGGTTGACCGCTGAAGAGCGCAAGCGACAGGCCCGAGAATTTTAGGAATGGGCCTCATCGCCGTTCCTTCTCTCGGCGTTCGGATTCCGCTAGGCGGCTGTAATATTGCTGCAACAATTCGCGATACCGGGGCATGAATTTGTCTTTGTAATAGTGATCCACTTCTTGGCGCAGCGTTTCGGGGAGGTGGCCCCACACATCTTTCGAATAATCTGAGAGCCGTTCGGGCGTGCCGCTCCGCTCGGGCGGCATCGTCGCGCCTTTCGCCTTGTCTGGATTGTTGCCGGGGTTACCCGGTGCTTCGCCGGGTTTTGTTCCTGGTTCGTTGGGCCGCTGTTCCGAAGCGCCCGCCTTGCCTTCACCAGGCTGCGCATTGGCGGCCATGGACTCGGAAGACTTGCCCGCCTTCGCACGACGATCGCGTCGCGACTCGCCGCCTTTGGCTTGGCCCGGATTACTTCGCTCGCTGCGCTGACGCTCCCGCTCGCCCGGACTGCCTCCTGGGTGTGGCTGATTGGTGCCGCCCGACTGATCGCTGTGTTCGCCGCTGCCTCCCGGTCCGTCTTGCGGAGCTGTCTCCGATTTCGACTTGGATTTGTTATTCGACGCATTCGACGGCGGCGGGTTTTGCGGTGGGGGTTGTTCATCAGAAGGTGGTGGCGGTTGTTTGGCCAGCGACAGCAATCGATCGATATCTTCAATCACCTTTTCCTGGAGTTTGCGCGCCTCCTCGCCAATCTTTTGCCGGCGCAACTGGTCCTCAGTCGCGCGCATGTTTTGATCGAGCCGCATGCGGATCGTTTGCGGATCGCCCGCTTCGACTGTCGTTTCCGGCTTCGGAGGACCGACGAAATCCTTCGGTGGATCGGCGGCGAGCGCTGCCAACAGGAACAAGGACAGGGGCATCATTTCTTGCCTCCAGCGGGGGCTGGCTCCGGGACGACTTCGCTCAGCAATTCCACAAGTTCAGTTTGCGCCTTTCGAATAGAATCGAGTTCGGCACGATCCGCGTCGGTCCAGGCCGCGGAATTGGGATGATCCTTCGCAAACGCAGCCGTACGCTCATTCACCTCGGACTGCAATTCTCGCAACGCTTGCAATTGCGCGGTCGCCGGAATCCGCTCGCCCGATTGGGGCCGGCTCGGCGAATCGCCGGCTTGACCCGATTGGCCGGCCGCCTGTTTGCTTTTGCGATCTGCTTCTTCCGGCGCGGCTTTGGTGAGTGCTTGCAATTGCTTGAGTCGTTTGAGGGCAAGTTCTTGGGGCTTGCGAATGGCGGCGCGATCGGCGTCGATCGTGGCCGCGTTGAGCCCGTTCTGCCGCGCGTCTTCGATAGCGGCCGCGGTTTGACTCATCGCCTCGGTCGCTTGATCTGCCATCCGCTTGAGAACCTTCAACGGCTGTAGATGGTCCTTCGTCGCCTGCTCGACCTCTTTGGCCATGCCGTCTTGGTCGCGGCCCAGATCGGCCAGGCTCTTGGTTAATGATCGCGACCACGCGCCGCCGGCCTGAGCCGCCTGGAACAGCCGTTCGCCTTCGGCCGCGAGCGCCGCTTGGCGATCGACCAAGCCGCCAAGCCGTTCGGAGAATTTCAGCGCTTTCTCTCGGCGGAGTTGTTCCTCGGTTTGGTTTTTCGCCTGCTGCGTTCGCTCCGCCGCGTCGTCGAGATGGTCGAGGGCATCGTCCTCGGCTTCGTCAGGATTGCGGCCTTGCTCCATCTCATCACCGGCCTGTTCCATCGCTTTGGCGGCACGCTCCATATCGCGAGCCGCGTCTGTTTGGCGTTGGCGGGTCAGCTCACGGGCCGTTTCGTGTGCTTGTTCAGCGAGTTTCTCTTCCTCTTTTGCGAGTCGCTGAAGTTGTTTCTTTCCCTCAGCCTCGTCTCCGATCTGAGCCGCCGCACGACTCTCCTTTTGCAGTGACTCCTGCATTTTGCTGAGGCGATCGACTTCTTGCTCGACGCGCTCGCGATCTTTGAGCAAGCGGTCCAGGTCAGGACTGTCGGCATCACGCAAAATGTCGCGAATCCGATCGAGTTGCTCGATGGCTTGATTCTGGCGTTCCTGGGCGTCGCCCAACTGATTCTTGGCGATGGACTCCGCGGCCCGGATCATCTGATTGGCGACCGGCTCTTTCGATTTGGTGGCGTTGCCGTGCGCGGCCTGTCGGGCTGAATCCAGAGCTTTCGCTTCGCGCTCGAGTCTCTCGGATTTCTCGCGCGAGGCGGAATCGCTAGTCGTTGGCGATTTCGCTGCATCGCGAGCGGCGTCGGCATGAGCATCGAGTTGTTGCGTTAGATTCGCCGCCTTTTGCGCAAGCGCCTCCTGCCGTTCGCGCAACTGTTCCAGCGCGGCTCGATCGTTTTTCGACACTGAGCCAGGATCAGTCCCCGGCGGCAGCTTGCGGGCCAATTCATCTCGCTCGGTTTTGAGCTGGCGTTGCTCGACGCCGAGGTTGGCGGCCTCGGCTGCTAGGGCGTTGGCAGCATTGCCTGCTTCGGCCAACTCCGCCAGTTCGCGCAAAGATCGTTCCGCCTCGGTTTGTTGCCGCACGGCATCGGGCAACGGGCCGCGGTCGCGCTGGTCCGGCGGAGTCGGCCCCGGCTCATTGCGGGCTGCTGCCAGAGTCGGGCCGATCGGAGGCAGCACTTCATTGTCGAGCCGTTCCAAACCCTCGGCTAACCGTTCGGCACGATCGCGCGCGGGTGATGGCTCTGTGTTCTGCTCAGCCAAAAGGCGCGCGAGCCTTTCGGCCTGTGCGCGAAGTCCGTCGCGATCGTCGCCGAGCTTTTCCTGTATCTGTTGCTGCTCAGTGATCGCCCGATCCAGAGCTGCTGCGCTTTCGGACCGCAGTTGCCCGGTGGCACGCCGCTCGGTCTCCGCGGCGGCCGTCCGTCGATGCGCGTCGGCTTGACGAGCCAATAAGTCGCGCAGGCCGGCGGCCAGGTCCGATCGCGTCTTTTGCGCGATAGCGTCGAGCCGCTCGGAACTGACGATGCGCAGATCGACTTCGTGACTTCGTCCCGGTGCCTTCCACGGCGACACGTCGTCAAAATCCTCGGCGATGACCGAGATTGTCAGAACATCGCCGGTGGCGAGCGGCTTTCCATTCGCATGGCGAAACTGCGCGAGAGGTATTTGACGTTCGATGTCCAAATGTTTTGGCCGGAGATTCACTGGATTTGCGATGGTGAGCCTGCTGGTGGCGCTGGAGATCGCTTTTCCGAGTTCATCGCCATCGTAGATAAGCAATCGTCGTGGTTTCTCATTCCCGTCCGTTCGATATTCGACGGCGACGCGACGAATCGAGAACACATTATCATCGATCGAGGCCTTGAGCGTGAATGATGCGGTGGGAAGCACCTCGAGCGAGTCTGTAGTCCAGGCGGGCCGTTCGAGCGCTACGGCAGGCGATGGATCTGGCTGCACACGAATATCGAGGGGGCGGCGGCCGGTGAGGCCCGTGGCGTCGGTGAGCAACAAATCGTAACTGCCTCCCACCATGGGAACAATCATTCCCGAACAGCGAGTACCGGTGGAGTCGAGCGCAAGCGGCATCGGAGCGGCTACGGTCGTGATGGCCGGGCAAAATCCCAGAGCGGTCGTGATATCGTTCGCGCCGAAGAGCGGACCGATGAAGCCCGCCGCGACGCGCGGCTCGGGTCGCAACTGAATCGCGGCCGATGCGATCGGCCGATCGACCGCGGCTCGAATCGTGAGCTTGGTGCCCAAGACGGCCTCAATCGCGCAGGTCCCGGCCGGCAAATCGATGGCGGCTTGATCGGTGTACGTGGGATAGTCGAGGTGGATTTGTGGAGAAGGCCGGCCATCGAGGGCGGCAAGCTCTGCGGGCACCAGCACGTTGACCGAACGCCACCCGGTTGTCGCGTCATTGGCAGACAGTTGATACCGAAACGATCGCCACACTCGGCTCGGCTCGAGTTTGATGACAAACTGTTCCTTGCCGTTCTTCGATTGAGGGGTCAGCGGATAGGCATGCTCAACCGCTGTCGCACCTTCAAGTGCGAATAGCATTGTCGCCTGGTCCGGCACTCGGCCTTCAACCGCGACTTGCACTTCAAACGATTCACCGCGGGCCAATTGACTCGGCGCGACAACCGTCAGTTGGGTTTGTGGCGGCCAGGGATGCGCACCATATGGGTCAGCCAACCGGGTGAGCAGCAATCCGACGTATGGTTGGAACAAAAGCGGCCCGACCACAATTGCCGCAACTACGATTGCGAACAATGCGACCCGCACCGGCCGGCTGTCGGCGAGTCCGCTGAAATCGATATCGAGTGATTGGCCGATGGCACGCCGCTCGGTGGCACGGCGCAGTTGTGCGGAGCCGGAGCTCTCGTGGTCGCGGGCAAACTCGACGGCACTGGCGAGTGCGTCGTCGAAATGGGGATAGTGGTGCTCGATTTCAAGCGCGACGTGGGCTTCATCGCCGACCGCCCGCAGAGGATTAATCAGCAAACGCCGAGCGAGCCAAACGACTTCAACGATCAGCCCGGCGAGGAGAAACGCGCGAACCACCGAAGGAAGCTGAAAAGCGAGATCGAGCCAGCAAGCCAGCGCCGCCGATATGCTGATGCCCGCAACGAACCCAATAATGCCGCTGGTCAGCGCGATCTGCCGCAAGCGCTGGCGGAGCTCATCGAGCCGGGCGTGCAAATCGCCCGTTTGTGGTCGCGGCTGAAGGACTAACGGCATACACCGGCACCCGTAATTGAGGGTGAAGCCATTGTACCAATGAGGACGATTAACGGTCCCGATGTCAACTGTTGCCAAAAACCAGCAAAACGCCGTAAATCGAGCTTGGCTGCGGGGTGGAGTTCTGGAAGGATGACCAACGAGCCGTCTAAGAGTAAAGGGGCGGGCTTGTGACGACGCGAAGAAAACTAATAGTAAGTTCGCTCGTCCTGCTCACGTCGCTGGTCGTGGTTGGAATGGTCTTTCGGCGTCCCTCGCTGAGTGATTTAGCACACATCCGAGAAGGTATGACGCAAACAGAAGTCGAGTCTATTCTTGGCCGTCCTCAAAGCGATCGCGTTTGTTCAAATGGGACACGCTATTCGTCGTGGAATTGCTCCGACGGCCGCTGCTTGGTGATGTACGGTGAAACCGGCAGAGTTGAGTATTCGGGGGGAGAATTCGAACACCGCAGGAAATGGTATGAGCGTTTTTTGCCGTTTACGTTGCGTGAACTGGATTGATTGGCCAATTCCGTTGGTCTCGCCAATGCGGCACAAAAACACCCTGCTCTGAAAATCCTGAAACGTAATACGAAACGTCTCACACCAGCCCCTGCCTCTTCCTCAGGGCCCACTCCGCCGTGATGAGTCCTATCGTCAGCAGGAACATGAACGGCAGGTTCCATATGGGCCGGGGTGGGCGGGGCTGATGAAGGGTCACGCGGGGCATGGGAGGCAACTCGTCCAAGAGTTTGGAGGCCGTTGCCAGTGTGTAGAAGTGGCCGCGAGAGATTTGGGCAGCCTGTTCCATGTCGCCGCGGTTCATGCGCAACTGATCCATTTCGCCGGGCGGAGCTTGGACCCGGGCATCGGCGTGGGGCGGCGTGCCGGGGCCGGAATCGGGGGCCACGAGAAAAAAGTGATACACGCCTTCGGGAGTGCGGGTGACGATCGTTTCGTAGGTCGCCCGGCTGCCGGGCATCGCCGCCAGTTGCAAGGTTTGGCGTTCTGAAGTCCCGGAGGACGGCGTGCGATCGAGCGTCACCTTCACCGGCGTGTCCGGACTTGGCGGCGGCTTGTCGTCGGGGAATCGGACCGTCACGTGGATCGGCTCGCCACGGCGATAGGCCGTTTGGCGGTCCAGTCGCAGCTCGGCTCGGCCCGGCCGCGATTGTGCGAGATGTCGGATCATTTGCAACCAGAACTGATTGAATCGCACTTCGTCACTGCGATAGCGCCACCGCCAGGTTTCCTCGAAGCCGAACAGCATGACCCGGCCCGCGCCGACGAACTGCTGCAAAATCAATGGCGATGCCGCACCAGATTCGGAGGCGGGCAGTTCGGCGAGCACCTCGGCGGCCGGCTTGGGCTGCAGGCTAGTGGCTGCCCAGTACAGTGGACGAAGCTTGGACCAAGCGCTAAGGTTCTCTTCCTCATCGGGGGCAAAGCGCAGCGCGTGATGACTGCGGCCAACGGCGGTCAGCCGTACTTGATAGCCGGCAGAGCGAACTGTCGAGCCCGGTCCCTCGGGCCGGGCGTCCGCGGGCAAAACACTGGCGAGCGGCGTGTTCCGCCAGGTGGCGAGCGGGTGATTGGGGCCGCACTCGAAGAGCAGCCCGCCGCCGCGCTCGCGGACAAAGTCGGCCAGCCACTGCAAGTGTTTCTCACCTAGTTCCGGATGCGATGGATCGACATCACCAAGAATCACGACGTCGTAATGGGCGAACAAATCATCGCGTGTAACCGGGAAACTCTCCAGTGCCGAGCGATCTTGCCGCGGATAATCAGGGTCAGCATCCAGAAGTAGAACTTTCAGCTCGACGGATTTGTTGCCACGGATTGCTTCAGTCTCGCGCTCAAAAAGCGTTTTCACCGCGCGATAATCGTAGCGAGGCCGGCCATCGATCAGCAGCACTCGGGTGCGCTTGAACTCCGTAACGAACACCGAGCGTTCGAGCCGATTGTTGCCGGTGTCCTCCTCGCCGGGCTGCGGAGTGGCTTCGAGCACATAGGTTCGCTCGCCCGGCTCTCGCGGCACGACAACGACGCGCACCTTGGCGGGAGTTCCCGTCGCGTTGGCCATCACCTCAGCGCGGGCCACTTCGACCAGTTGATCGCCTTTGCGTTCCGAAAGCACGATCGGCACCGGTCCCGAGGCGCCGCCGCGCGACGTGAGCTGGGCTTCAAATACGAGCCGATCGCCCACATGCACGACATCATCCACGCGCAGATCACTCAGCACCAAATCACGCGGCTCCTGCGCATCACCCAGGCCAACAAAGGTCAGCGGCACGCCCGAGCGGGCCGCGTGCCGGCTCGCAGCAACAATGTCTTCACCGTCGGTCGTTATTCCGTCAGTGAGGACGATCACGCCGGCTAGGGTTGCACCGCGGAACTCTTGCAGCACGCTATGAATCGCATCCCCGAGCCGACTGGACGGGCCATTCGCTTGCAACGCGCGCACTTCATTCTTGGCCGCATCTGTCTCGGATGTCTCGTCGATTTCCGCGACGCGCGCGAGCTTGTCTGACATGCGAAATACGTGCAGCCGAGTCTGCCGGCCATTGACGAGCTCCGCGAGCCAGCCATCTTGCGGCCTGGTGAGCAAGGCTTGAGCGAGTTGCAATCGAGTCGCGCTGGTGCCGGCGGCGATGTCGAGGGCCACCTTTGCAGATGCCGGGTCGGGATAAGTGTCTGACACTCCCATGCTCTGCGAATCATCGATGAGCACAACGAGGTCAGGCCAACCTTCACGCTCGAAAATCAGCCGCAACTGGGGCAACAAGACACCGAGGATTAACAGCACGAGGCCGAAGCGCAGCCCCGCGAGCGGCCAACCGGCCATTCGCGAGGTGCGACGCAGCTCCCGGAAATAGATGAAGCCCGCGAGTGCCAGCGCACTCAGGGCGGTTAAGCCTACCAGCCAACGATCGGTGGTCGCGTCGGCCGTGAACACTGGGAGCCGGTCGATTCGCCAGCGAGTTCCTTCCCCGGCGGCAGCCGGTGGCACCCCCAAGCGATGTTCGACCGCCGAGCGGATACTGGCCGGCAGAAACTCCAAGGTTTCGCCGACTGCCGCAGCATGGATCAACACGATGGCGCCAATCGCAACTATCAACAGCGGCACGCAGGTGGCGAGTGCCAGCAGTGCGTCGCCACCGCGGCGAATCAAGGTGGGAGCGGGTCGATCCAGGGAAGTTGGCGGTTCTCGGGCGGAACCCCAGCGCCAGGCCATGAGAGGCTCGACAAACAACAGCACGAGTGCGAAGAGCAGTAGATAGCGAGCGACATTCGCACCGAGCGCACCGGAGTCCTCCGGTGCGGCGATCACATCGCCGCCCGTCGCGTCAGGCCGAATGCGAATTTGGCCGGGGTCGGTGATGACTTGCGGCTCGTCGTCCGTCCCGGTAGGCGGCAAATCGCCGACCGTCGCGCGCGACAAAGCGCTCTCTCCCGACGGGACATTGACGGCGAAGGTGTGGACGGTGCCCGCGACTTTGGCTGTGTAGATCCCGGCGCGATCGGTATCGGTGAAACGGATTCGCGGCGCATCGTCACCCGTCACGAGCGGGACCGTGATGGCCGGGCCGTCGGGTGGTGAAATCAGGGCCTCGCTGGCGACGGTGGCCTCCGGCAGGTACTCATCAATCGCTTCGCCGACGGCCAAGTCTCGACGTGCCGGTTGCCGAATCACCGACCGCAGCAACTCATGCATGAACGGCAAGAAGCTTGGCGACACGGGCCAACCGGTCCAGCCGGTGTTGACGGTCGAGGTGTAAAGGACCACGCGGCCCCGACCGCGTGGCCAATCGTAAATGAGCGCATCGCCGCCCGGCGTCTGAGGCAAGAAACTGAGTATCCGGCGACCCGTGGCTTTGGCATTTGGCTCGACGCGCCAGTATTCCTTAAACCGCGCCGAGAGGAGCGAAGCGCTGTCATCGTCAGCGAGAAACGCCGACAGTGGTGCCCTGCGAAACGCGTCGCGATCAGCGGTGATGTTGAAAAAGGCATCGCCTTGAGCGCGCTGGCGGGCCAGTAAGCGTGCCGGCAACAAGCCTTCGCCGTTGCGGTACAGAAGCCGGTTGTAGGTTTCCGGATCGGTATTCGGCCCGAGCGTGAAAACGACGGTGCCGCCCCGGCGAACGTAAGCCTCCAGACGATTGCAATCACGCGGGCCAAGGCGGGCGACATCACAGAGGTAAACGCAGTCATACTCGTTCAGATCCAAATCGGGATCGGAAAATCGTGACTCATCGATGACGCGCGGCTTGACCGGGAATCGCGCGGTGGATTGGTTCTTGTCCGCCGGGGCCAGCGCGGTCGCCAGCCAGCCCGTCGCCGTGTCGAGCTTGTCCGGTGATGGCTGGCCATTAACCAGCAAGACGGGCAACGATTCGCGGACGCTGACCGGCAGCGCGCGCCGATCGTCGGCGGCGAGCGCATCCGGTTGCAGGCGCACTTCGAGGAGATAGTCGCCGGCGTTGCGAAACTCGACCGGGAATGACACCGAGGCGGATGTTCCCGATGCGAGATTGAGCAGTTCCTGTCGAACCATTCGGGGGGGATAAGGAGCTTCCTCAGCGGAGCGGCCCACGGAGTTGGTTTTGCTCTGCCAAAGCTCGACGCGAAGTTGCGATTGCGCTTGCTGTAAGAAATTTTGGACTGTCGCGGTCAAAGCCGAGTGACTGCCAGCGAGGAGCACGGGGTCAGCCAACTCCAAACTAGCGACCGCGAGATTTGCCGTCGGGCCTGGACCTACATCAACGATCGCGACGTCCGAGCGGGCATGCAAGCGTTGCCAGGGCTCGACCCAGCTACCCGTCGGCGTCGGTGGGTTAGACCATTGCGAACGCTGCAGGTCGGTGAAGAAATAGACGGCACGGTGAGCGAACTTGCGTGGGCTGCGATTGAGCAATTCTTCAGCCTGCTGCATCGCTTGTGTCAAATCAACGAGGCCGTGCGTGCAATGAAGCTCACTGATTTCCCGAGCAACGCGCGCGGGATCTTCTGCGGGGCCGGGCACGATTGCGCGTGGGGGCGCCGACATCAGTATCACGCTGAAACCGTCGCCGCCGGGTGATGAGCGTACAAGGTTCGTTGCGAGTTTCTGCGACCGCTCGAATTCGGACTCGCCATCGCGGTTGGCCGTCATACTCAATGAGCCATCGAGAACGATCACATGATGCGTCCGACCTGCGCGGCGAAGCGGTGGGGCCGCACCCGGAAATAACCGCTGCCAGAGTGGCTCCGCCCAACTCATCGACGATGCGATTGCCAAGGCGAACAGCAAAACAAGACTAGTCCGCACGGCGAGCAACAGCCATTGCTCGAGTCGCATGCGGCGGGTGGTGCGCTTCAGGGCCGCGCGGAGAAAACGCATCGCCGCCCAATCAACGACGTGATAACGCCGGCGGTTCAGAAAATGGATAATGAGCGGAATGGCCGCCGTGGCAGCCGCCGTGCCGATCGCAACAGCAGGCGTGGAAAACAGCACGGCAAGAGGAAACGGCATGTAGGTGTGGTGTTAGCGATCTCAGGGCGTTCGTTCGTTTAACGAAGACATCATTAGGCTATCGCTTGGTCGCAAGATATCTCGCCAGAGTAAGACCGGGGTCGGCATCGGTTCGCACTTCCAGCAGGTGAATGTCCAGTTCGTGGCAAGTGTGGCGAAGGGCGTGTCGATGGGCTTCGACTTCCGCGAGGTATGCCCGCCGCAACCCGCGAGGATCGGTCAGGAGCTCTTCGGGAATTTCCATTCCGCGAAATAGCGTGGCCGCCGAGAAGGGGAAGTCTTCCTCGGCCGGGTCAAGCACCTGCACCGCAATCACCTCGTGGCGATCGAACCGGATTCGCCGCAGGCCGGCGGCCAACTCCGCGGGCTCGTCCAAGAAGTCGCTGAAAATCAGCACGACCGATCGCCGGCCCAACCGGCTAGCCACTTCCGACAACGCCGTGCCGATCTGCGATGGCTCCTGGCCCGGCCCTTCGGTCAGCAGGCGAATCATCTCCGGCACCTGGGCTCCGCTGCCGGACGTTCGCAAGAATCGACGAATGGCATTGTCCAGCGCAACGAAGCCGATGCGATCGGACTGCCGAATCACCAAGTGGGCCAAGCTGGCGGCAAGCAACGCGGCATAGTCGTATTTGCTGACATTGTGCGAGGAATATCGCATGGAAGCCGAGGTATCGATCACGAACCAGGCGGTGAGGTCAGTTTCCAATTCGTATTGCTTGAGGTAGTACCGCTCTGTCCGGCCAAAGACCTTCCAATCGACATGTTTGACGTCGTCGCCGGGGACATACTCGCGGTGATGGGCGAACTCGACGGCGAAGCCGTGCCGCGGGGAGCGGTGCTCGCCCGACATGATGCCTTCGACGATTTGGCGAGCGGAGAATTCGAGGTGGCGAATCCGGGCGAGAACGTCAGGATCGAGATAGTTAGTTGTCATAAATCCAGAAATTTAACCGCAGAGAACGCAGAGCAAATACTGAGAGTATTGTATCCTCTGCGATCTCTGCATTCTCTGCGGTTAGTTCTTCTTGTTACGTATGCGCGACTACCGCGGCGTCGGCGCATGTTGTGGTGAAAGCGTCATCGTTATCGCGCAGGGCTTCGAAGTTGCGGGCGATGCGGCGGTCCGCCAGTTTCAAGAAATGCCGGCCGGCGGTCACATCGGCGTGCGTCTGCGACGCGGCGCCGTTGCCGTTTTGCAACAGGTGATCCAGCCGGCTCAATGTGCACGCGGAGGCATACAGATCGATCGCAATGTCGGCCAAACGCTCGTGCACATACTCGTTCTGAATGAACTTCTCTTCCGTCCCGGCTCGGACGAATACCCAAGGCAGGGCCAAGCCTAGCTGCTTGATCCGCTTGGCCATGGTCGTCGCGGCTTGCTTCAGGTCTTTGCTGAGAACCGGCACCTCGGGGATGGAGTACCGGCCGATCGATTGCTCCCAACCGACTTGCAACAGCTTGGTGTGATGCTTGAGCGGGTTTCGCCGGGCGACGTCAAGCTGCATGCCAGGGGCACGGCAGCCGACGACGGCGATGAACGCCTTGAGCACTTCGTTGGCCCCTTCGCCGATCGTGTTGATGCGAGCGTCGCGCATCATCCGCTCGTACGGGAGATCGCAGAAATAGGCAGCGCCGCCGAAGGTTTGGATCGTGTCATTGACGATGGTCCAGAGGTGCTCGGTGGCGAAGACTTTGAGCATGGCAGTTTCGAGCATGTAGTCTTCGGCGCCGGAATCGATCAACTTTGCACAAACGTAGGTCATTGCCTCCATCGCGAAGGCGTGAGCCGCGCCAAAGGCGATCTTCTTCTTGACCATTTCGAATTCGGACAGCGTTTGCTGGAACTGCACCCGGGTCTTGGCGTGCTTGCAGTGGGCGCGGAGCAGGTATTTCGCGGCTCCGGTGCAGGTGGCACCGAAGGTCGTGCGGCCAAAGTCGAGCACGGTCAAAGCGATCTTCAAACCTTTACCAAGTTGCCCGAGAACATTCTCGGCCGGCACGCGCATGTTCTCGAAGGCGAGCTTGCCGGTCGCGGTGCCGCGGATGCCGGTCTTCTCGGCTCGCTTCACGAGCACTTTGAAGCCGGGCATGTCGGGCGTGACAAGGAACGCGGTGACTTTGGTCTCGGACGAACCGGGCACGGGAGTGCGGGCCATCACGGTGAGCACGTCGGCGATGCCGCCGTTGGTGATGTAGCGCTTGGTGCCGTTGAGGATGTAAGCCTTGCCGCCATCGACCGGCTCAGCCATCGTCTGCACGTTGCCGGCGTCGGAGCCTGCCTTTTCTTCGGTGAGTGCGAATGCGGCGAGTTGCTTGCCGGAGACGAGGCCGGGCAGCCAGCGGGCTTGCTGGTCTTTGTTGCCGAACAAGACGAGGGCGCGAATGCCGATGGAGCCGTGCGCGTTGACGAACACGGCGGTCGAAGCGCAGTGCCCGCCGAGCACTTCCAGCACGCGGCAATATTGTTGCTGGGAGAAGCCCATGCCGCCGGCGTCTTTCGGCGCGGTCATGCCGAGAACGCCGAGTTGGCCCAAGCCATCAACGACGGATTGCGGAATCTCGGCCTGGCGGTCGATCTTGTCGGCGTCGATCGACTCGTCGGAATATTTGCGGACCTTGGCGACCGCTTCATCGACGACCACCTGCTCATCCCGCGGCAACACGGGGTAGGGCAGCACTTGATCCGTGCGGAAGTGGCCAAAGAAGAGCCGTTTGGCGAAACCGAGGTGTTCCGGACCGGCGAATAGCAGTTCTTCAGCCTGCTTTTTTTGTTGGGCGATTTGAGCAGTGGACAAAGCCATAACGGCCACTCCGAAAACGGTTTTCGCGAAAAATCGGGGACAAGGCCATGATATGGTTTTCGGATTTCGGAGTTAACGGCAGACAGGTTGGGTAGGCTGGGGTAAACGAAGGAAAATGCCCGAATTATCGGCATTCCTCTTTCGGTCAGCTATTCGGGTGGGCCGACTTTCGCTTCGGTAATTGTGTACAGGTAATCTTCCGGGTCGGCCGAGTTCAGCGTGAGCACACCCTCGACCCGCACGGCATCACGCGTCAACTGAATCATTTTTCCTTTCGGCATTTCTACCCGCACGATGCCCGTAGGCTCCGGGGAATTGCAGAACCAGCAGCCCACTTGGAACTCGATCAACAAGACATCGGTTTGTGCAAGGCCGCCCCCCGTCGGCTGCATGAAGCCGTTCAAGGTCACCCGCTTACCGGCGAGCTTGCGGAGGTGTTCGGGAAAGGTCGGACGGAATGGTTGTTCCAACGTCGTGTCGGACAGAAGATCCCAGGGCAGCATGTTGACGCCGTTGGTTCTGATCTCGGGTAACTTCACGACATTCTTTTGGCGAATCAGCGGGCGAATAGATTTGAACATCGACTGATGTGTTTCGTGCGCCGCTTTAGCAACGGCCATATTGCCCGCTGGCGCCGGAGCAGCCGCCCGATAGGTGGCTCGATGCTCGCGAAGAAGCGGATCGTTCATGCCGAAGTCGCTGACGCAGCCGTCGAGTATTGATGCTGCGGTGACAGTGTCGCCGGTGGCGTGCGCGATCTCGCCGAGTTGCCAGAGCACGCGGCCATCGGCGGGCAACCATAGCCCGAGCGCTTGTAACGCGGCAACGGTTTCGGGCGAAGGCTTGGCATCGGCGTCGAACAGTGAATCCAGCGCGGTCGCTTGCTTGGCGTCGCGCGATCGCGCGCGCACGAGTTTCAGATGGAGCCGCTCGGCCGCTTTCCAGCGCGAGGGCGCGAGGTCCACCGCGACCTCTAACGTGGCGATGGCCTGGGGCAGGTCGCCGGTCAGTTGGCACGCGGTGCCGAGGTTGGCGGCGGTGGCGAAATGGCTCGGCGAGGTGCGCAGCGCGGCGCGCAAGAGCTCAACTGCGCGCTCGGGCTGGCCGAGGCGAATATGCAGCGCACCCAAGTCCGCCATTTCATCGGCAGTCAATGACTGTTTGGCCGCGAGCTTTTCCAGGCGATCGCGCTCGGCCTCATAGGCCAGTCGAAAGGGCGTCGCAGGATTGTTCGCGGACGTCGGCAGTGCGAGGAGGCGCAATGCGCGCTGATCGAGCAGGTAGCCGCGCCATTGGGAGGGCAGTTGAGCGATTTGCTCGGTGGAATAATGGACGCCGGCGGCCGCGGTGCCCACGGCGAAGAAGGTCAGAATGATCGCCGAATACCATTTCATACAGCGATGCCCGCCACCTTTTATTAAGTCGAGGCGGCAGCCCGACGTGGAAGTCTTACAAATTCCCAAACACGTCGGGCTGACGCCTCGACGCTCTTTAATACCGGGTCGGCTTCCCCGATCTACCTGCAAATCCTACCAAATCCTCATGGACCCAGCGGTCGCTTATCTAAATGGGCAGTTCATTTATGCTGCGGCGGCCAGTTTGCCCGTGCACGATGCTGGGTTCGTCATGGGGGCCACGGTCACCGACACGATGCGGACGTTTCGCCAGCAGCTATTTCGCGTCGATGATCATCTCCGGCGATTTCGACAGAGTTGCGAATTGTGTCGCATTCCTCAGCCAATCTCCGACGAGCGACTTCGTGCAATTGCGGATGAGTTGGTTGAGCGCAATGCCAAAGACTTGCCGGCCGACGGGGAGCTTGCAGTAGTGCTCTTCGCGACCCCGGGGCCCTTTGGGCACTTTGTTGGCGAGGCGGAGGATGGCCCCCCGACGCTTGGCATGCATACATTCCCGCTGCCAGTCGAACGGCACCGGCGATTATTCACGCATGGAGCACGGCTAGCAATCCCGGCGATGCGCGGGACGCCGATGGTCGATCCGCGGGCAAAACAACGAAGCCGGATGCATTGGTGGATCGCCCGGCAACAAGCGCGCGACACCGATCCGCTTGCCGAGCCACTACTCTGCGATGAAGCCGGGCACGTGACCGAGACGGCGACGGCCAATCTTCTCGTCGTGAAAAATGGCCAGGTATGGTCGCCGCCGGCAGGCACGGTGCTCGGCGGGGTAAGTTCGCAAGTTGTGCGCGAGTTGTGTCAGGCGCTTGGCATCGCATTCGGTGAGCGGTTGATGTCGCCGGATGATTGCTTCACGGCCGACGAGTTGCTTCTCACCTGCATAACATGGTGCCTCGCCGGGGTAAGCGCGTTGAATGGCCGAGCGATTCCTTGGCCTGGGCCGGTGCTGAAGCGGCTACAAGATGCGTGGTCACAAGAGGTTGGAGTGGACCTGCTGCGGTAGGCCGTCACACCTTAGGCACATTCGTTGTTTCGTTGCCAATTTTGGTGGGGGTGGTCGAATTGATTGAGTGTTGAATTCACCGACGGCGCGGATTGGCGCGTCTGAACGCATCCAAAGTCAAACCGGGGTGAATAGTTCGGTAGACTCTCACGTTTTTAGCCCTATCCTAACCCCGCTTTTACATGTGCGGTCCGGCAACGGTCGGCCAGGTCTTTTCGGAGCTCCTAATTCCATGCGCCATCGTATCTTGCATCAATTGCGTATGTCTCTGCCTGTCATGGTCGGAGCGATTGCGTCGCTTTTGATCTTTTCCGGCTCCGCGTCGGCCAGCGAGGCCGATCTGGCGATTCCTGACCTGAAACAGGGTTGGTTCACGATTTTTGGCCATCGAATCACCGCGTTCGATTTGCTCTGGTACGGTGCCTGGGTCATCTGCGGCACTCTGGGCATTAGCTTGTATCAGCTTTGGCAGATTCATCGACAGCCGGCGCACAAGTCGATGTTGGCGATATCCGAGATTATTTTCCAAACCTGCAAGACCTACCTCATTCAGCAGGGAAAATTCCTGCTCTATTTGTTTGTCATCATCGGCAGTGCCATGACCTATTACTTCATGGGTCTGCAGCATGAATCCGGTAAGACGGCCATGCTGGTGCTGCTGTTCTCCGTCATCGGAATGGGCGGCTCGTATTTGGTCGCTTGGTATGGCATCCGCGTCAATACTTACGCCAACTCGCGCACCGCTTTCGCATCGCTGCGTGGCGAGCCGTGGGACGTGGTAAACATTCCCCTCCGCTCCGGTATGTCGATCGGTCTGTTTTTGATTTCGCTCGAACTGATCATGATGGTGGTCATCCTCCTGTATGTCGATCGCGCGATCGTGGGCTACTGCTTCCTCGGCTTCGCGATCGGTGAATCGCTCGGTGCATCCGCGCTGCGAATCGCCGGCGGTATCTTCACCAAGATCGCCGACATCGGCTCGGACCTGATGAAGATCGTCTTCAAAGTCAAAGAGGACGATCCCCGCAACCCGGGCGTGATCGCCGACTGCACCGGCGACAACGCCGGCGACTCGGTTGGACCGACGGCCGACGGCTTCGAGACCTACGGCGTCACCGGCGTGGCACTGATCTCCTTCATCACGCTGGCGATTCCCAAGGACCAGGCGGACCTGCAGGCGAAACTGATCGTGTGGATTTTCGCCATGCGGTTCCTTATGGACTTCATGTCCGGCGCTTCTTACTTCATCAACCAGGCCATTTCGGTATCGAAGTACAAGGGCCTGAAAGAGTTCAATTTCGAAGAGCCGCTGACCCGGCTCATTTGGATTGCCTCGATTCTGTGCATTACGACGTCGTTCGGGATGAGTTGGCTGTTGATCCGCGACCTCGTGGTGAGTGGCAGGGCGCTTCCCGAACTCTGGTGGCAGCTTGCCTCGATCATTAGTTGTGGAACTCTCGCGGCGGTGTTGATTCCTGAATTCACCAAAGTATTCACGAGTTCGCACTCGAAACACGTCCACGAAATTGTCACCGCTTCCCGCGAAGGCGGCGCGTCGCTCACCATTCTCAGCGGTATCGTGGCTGGCAATTTCAGTGCTTTTTGGAAAGGCATTCTGATGGCCGGCCTGATGGCGGTCGCGTTTTACGTGAGCACGCTCGGCCTCAACAGCATTATGGAAGTGCAACTCTCGCCGGTCGTGGCGGGACAGCCAGTTCCGGCTCTGGTGCCCGTGGGTTCCATCTTCGCCTTCGGCCTCGTGGCCTTCGGTTTCTTGTGCATGGGCCCGGTCAATATCGCCGTGGACAGCTACGGCCCCGTGACCGACAACGCCCAGTCGATCTTTGAACTCGCTCAGACCGAGAGCATCCCCGGCATCAAAGAAGAAATCAAACGAGACTTCGGTTTCACGCCCGACTTCGAACGCGGCAAGCACTATCTGGAAGCGAACGACTCGGCAGGCAACACGTTTAAGGCCACCGCAAAACCGGTGTTGATCGGCACGGCCGTCGTGGGTGCCACGACGATGATCTTCTCGATCATCCTGCTATTGGGCAAAGCGGGCATGCTGCACCTGAGCCTGACCGACGCACCTGTGCTGCTCGGGTTCATCTGCGGCGGGGCCGTCGTTTACTGGTTCTGCGGCGCGTCAATGCAAGCCGTGACCACGGGCGCCTACCGGGCGGTGGATTACATCAAGCGGAACATGGACCTCGAAAAGAAAGAAGCGGACATCGAGGACTCGAAGACGGTGGTCCGCATCTGCACCGAATACGCACAGAAGGGTATGTGGAACATCTTCATCGCTTTGATGATGTTCACGCTGGCCTTCGCCTTCTTCGATCCGAACTTCTTCGTGGCTTACTTGATTTCCATTGCCGTGTTCGGTCTGTTCCAAGCCATCTACATGGCGAACGCCGGCGGCTCGTGGGATAACGCCAAGAAATTGGTCGAGGTCGATTTGAAGGAAAAGAACACCCCGTTGCACGAGGCAACGGTGGTCGGCGATACCGTCGGCGACCCCTTCAAGGATACTTCTTCGGTCGCGCTCAATCCGATTATCAAGTTCTCGACCCTGTTCGGTCTGCTCGCGGTTGAGATCGCGGTCAAGACGAAGGAAGCCGCTCATTCCGGGACGGGCTGGGACTACACCGCCTACGCCGGTGCGGCCGCGTTCGTGGTGGCGCTCGTCTTTGTCTGGCGCTCGTTCTATGCGATGCGGATTCCAGAGAAGGTGTAGGAAGAAGAGCTAACCACAGAGACACAGAGGCACAGAGAAGACAAATTCAATTGTTTTCTCTGTGCCTCTGTGTCTCTGTGGTTAGGATGGTCTAATGAACACGAATCGATTCCGTGAGAATCTTCTCGAACTCATTCGCCGCACGTCGGCGTTTTTGCCGGCCGATGTTACGCAAGTCATCGACGCTCATCGTGCTTTGGAGCAAATCGGCTCGCGGGCCGAAATGGCACTGGAGCTGGTCACGGCGAACATCGGCTTGGCCAAGCGGCAGTCGGCCCCGATTTGCCAGGACACCGGCACGATCACCTTTTATGTGAAGACACCAATCGGGTTGGATCAGCTTGAATTGCAGGACGCCGCGTGCGACGCGGTGCGCGAAGCGACGGCGAAGGGCTATTTGCGGCAGAACTCGGTCGATAGCGTCACCGGGCGCAATTCGGGGAACAACCTCGGCCCGGGCAGCCCAGTGTTTCATTGGCACCAACACCGTGGCGATGAAGTGGATATCCGCCTGATACTCAAAGGCGGTGGCTGCGAGAACATGAGCGCACAATATTCACTGCCGGCGAAGGTCGCATCGGGCCAGCGAGCCGACCGCGACCTCGAAGGCGTGCGCCTGTGCGTGCTCGATGCAGTGTGGCAGGCGCAGGGCAAGGGGTGTGGGCCAGGTTTCCTGGGCGTGTGCATCGGCGGTGACCGCGCGAACGGGTATGAGTACGCCAAGGAGCAGTTGCTGCGACCCGTGGATGACGTGAACTCGTCTCCCGATCTCGCGGCCCTAGAAGCGCGAATCATTGCCGAGGGGAACAAGCTCGACATCGGTCCGATGGGTTTTGGCGGCAATCTCACCGTGGGCGGATGCAAGATTGGCGTCCGCAATCGCTTGCCGGCCTCCTATTTCGTCAGCGTGGCCTACATGTGTTGGGCCTATCGCCGTCGCGGCATCGTGCTCTCTCCGGATGGCGAGGCGGTGCGCTGGCTTTACCAGACGCCTGGGGAATTCGATCATCAGCCGGCCGCCGCGGTGAATGTTGGCGTTCGCAAAGATGCCATTCGTCTGAGCACACCGCTCGATGAAGCGACGGTGCGCAAGCTCAAGGCCGGCGATGTTGTGCTGCTCTCCGGAACGCTCTTCACCGGCCGGGACGCGGTGCACAAGTATCTGTTCAAAGGCGGCGACGTGCCGCAGTTGAAGGGCTCGGTGATTTATCACTGTGGACCGGTGGTGTTGGAAGAGAATGGCACATATCGCGTGATGGCCGCGGGCCCGACGACGTCAATTCGCGAGGAGCCGTATCAGTCGGCGGTCATCGAGCGATATGGCATCAAGGCCGTGATTGGCAAAGGCGGCATGGGCGCCAACACGCTGGAGGCGTGCAAGAAATTTGGCTGCGTCTATCTGCATGCCATTGGCGGGGCGGCACAAGTGTATGCTGCGTGCGTCAAAGATGTGCCGCGGGTGTATCTGAAGGAAGAGTTCGGCAGCCCGGAAGCCGTGTGGGAAATGCAGGTTCAAGATTTCCCGGCCGTGGTGACCATGGATTCGCATGGCAGGTCGCTGCATGCCGAGGTGGGCGACGTCTCACGCAAGCATCTGGAAGAGGTCGCGGCCGGTGTGTGAGGGCTATTATTCGCGGCGGATGCGGAGAATGACCGCGATCAGCATCACGATGAACATTAACGCCAATCCGGCGATCCACCACCAATAGCCACGGCCCGACGCGATGTGCGCGGATTCCAGGTCCGTGTCGGTCGCGGTATCCGTCGTCAGATCGTGCAGAATCCGGTCCACCTCCATGGGAGCATCGGCCGCGAGGGGCGGGGCGGCCCAGCGCTGGAGCCGATCGCGGACAGCGGCCGCGCTGGGCGGGCGGTTCTCGGCATGCTTCGACAACATTTCATCCACAAGATCCGCCAAGTCATCCGGCACGTCGGCGTTGTATTCATCGACCCGCGGCGGTTCTTCGCGGCGATGGCGGGCGATTTTCTCTTTGCCCGTGCCGCCCGGGAACGGCGGCCGGCCAGTCAAAGCGTAGAAGAGCGTCGCACCGAGGCCGTAGATATCGCTGCGCTCATCGACGGCGGATGCATCGCGCGTTTGCTCCGGGGGCACGTAATCCATGGTGCCGACGACGTAGCCCCGGCCGCCGAAGACCTGCGCATCGCCCTTTTCGCCGGGGCGCATGGCCAACCCTAGATCGAGCAACTTCGCGTGCCCGGCCGGGGTGATCATGAGGTTCGAGGGTTTCACGTCGCGATGGATCAAGCCGCGCTCGTGGGCGTGCGCCAGCCCGTCGGCTGCCTCCGCAAAGACGCGGGCCGCCACGTCGGGCTTGAGCGGTCCGCCGGCGACGACGTTCATGGAGAGCGTTTTGCCAGGCACATACTCTAGCGCAATGTAGTGCACGCCACCCGAGACGCCGGCTTCATAGGCCTTAGCGACATTGGGATGATCCACCTCGTGGGCCAGTTCCATCTCGCGCTGGAAGCGGGTCAGGTGGCGCTCCTCCTCGCGGGCTTTGTGCGGCGGCAGCACTTTGAGCGCGACCGCTTTCTCCATGCGGGTGTCACGAGCGAGGTACACCTTGCCGGAGCCGCCGCGACCGAGCATAGCCAGGATGCGGTAGGGGCCGAGCACCAGCCCTTTGCTCGCGCCCATCAGTAATTGCCGGGCTTGAAATCGCGTGAGCAGGCCGCGGCGAACGAGGGCCGCGGCGAGGGCCGGGGAATAGCGGCGATCATCCTGTGGGACGTCGGCCATGAACGCGACCAGGTCGATGGGGTCCAAGAGGCCGCTCGACCGTAGCGCTTTCAGGAATTGATCGGCCGAGACTGGTTGGTGAGCCATCAGCGATTGCCGGTTGCTTGGCGCGAGACGAAACTGCGCATTTAGGAACTCTGCAGAATTGTACGCATGATCTGCTTCTACGCTCTCAATTAAGGCAGGGAGAGGGCGATGCGATTGCGAAATGCGAGGTAGTCCACTTGATCGACGTCGCCACTGTTGTCGTAATCAAAGACATGGGACGGTCCCGCGGACACTGCATCGCGGAAGACCAAATAGTCGTTTTGATCGACAGTCTTATCGCCGTTCTGATCGCCAAAAAGACGGTGGAAATTCACCGCATAATTGGCGTTCATTGGCTGGTTCGCGGAATCCAAAACCTGATTGGCGAAGACAGTCAGCGTGAAATTTCCGTCTGCCAACGAGCCGAATTCGACCAATCCTGTGGGGCCGGTAAAGGTCAAGATCGCCTGGGTATTGCCAGACGCCGCGAAGGCGGCTGAATCAAACCCGAGTGTCACTGTACTGGCGGTGGGATAGGTTCGAACCAGTTGGAAGGCGTTCGTGGGGTTGGCCGGCAATGTCACGGGCTCGCTGAAATTGACCGTGACGCTGGTGACTCGCGAGCGCTGAACAGTATTGTCGTCGATCACCGAGCTAGTGACCTGGGGCGGCGCGTCGCTGAGCGCCAAGCTGACCACATATTCGCCCGTGGTTCCTGCGGTCCCGAGGACATGCACCCGATAGTTTCCGGTCGCCGCGGCCGTCTTGCTCAGACTCGCGTTGTGCCCGTCGCCGGCGGAATTGTCATCGCTGCCAACGGGGTTGTTGGAAGGGTCAAAGAGTTCGATGGCTGGATCGAGAGTATTGATGAATTCGCCGATTCCATCGCCCGGAGTCGCGGTCGTAAGCGTGATGACTTGGCCGGCCGTGACCGGGAACTGATACCAGTCGTCCGAAGTAGTTATCGCGCCCAGCACCCGGCCGGCGGTCACCATTTCCGCAGTGGCGAACGAGTCATTTGTCTCGGAATCGATGAATGCGCCGCGAGCCACGAGCACTTGATAATCACTATTTGACGTCGCACCCACCCGCGCAAACCATGTTCCCGAGGATGAGGGTGTAAAACCAATTGTTTGATCGAAGTTCGCAGAACCCGTTGAACCCGATACCGCAAGTACACCGTTAGCGTCCAACAGATCGAAGCTGAGGGTGCCTGCCGTGAGACCTTTGAGACCGAGTGCCAAAGGTTGTCCAGCGGTCACGGTAAAGCTGTAATAGTCGTAGCCCGATGCTGGAATTGGCGGGGTGACCGATGTGGCGAGATTCGTGCTGAGGGTGTACGTGCCTGCTGTGGCGTTCACCGTCGAGACTTTGACGTAATAGTCCCCAGTCGTGACGATATCGTAAGCGTACATCGCCGAGTTATTCCCGAAGCTGGTGCTGACGCCTTTCTCGTTGTAAAGCAGTGTGCCCGCGGCGTTGTACAAGGCGATCGCCACGTGACTATTGCCCCCCGATGTCACGGCGGCGCTAAAAACGTCGCCTGTCGTGAAGTGATACTTGAAGTAGTCCGCATCGGTCGTGGTGCCGATCGAGCCTGTAATGGTCGAATTGTAGGTGGCGCGTTTCCAGGTGCCCGAGACGTTGTTGGCGGTCGCTTTGGTGTTATTTGATTCGGTTTCGGTAAACGCGCCGTTGCCGGTATTTGGCGCTGTGCCTGCGTTTTCAAGATAAACGCTGATCTTGTAAGTGCCCAGCGTACTCGACGCGCGGGCGCCATCGATGTAATAAGTGTCCGGCACGGTGACGGTGTAACGATAAATCAGTGCGTCGAAGTTGTTGGTCGCCCGATCGTCGTTGCTGGTCGCGGCGCTGGTGGTGCCGGATCGGTACAGGAATAGTTGCGGGTCAACCGCGGTCCCGCGTCCTCCGTCGGCGCCGGACATAGCAATCGTTATTACGTCGCCAACCTGCATCGCGCCAATGTTGAAGTAATCAGCGTCGGTGTTGCTTGAAAGATTACCGGTGATGACCGTTTGGTAGACATTGCTGCTGACGGGGACGAAATCGCCGGTGGCGTTATTGGCCGCGGCGATCGAATCATTGGGCTCAGTTTCGTTCACCAAAGCGCCCAGCCCAGGCTCAGTCTGGCCCCGAACGACGGCACGATCCGCACCCGATCCTAAATCAAAAAATCCAGTGACGGCCTGGGCCGTGGCCGTCGAATTGTTCGCCGCGCCGCCATTACTTTCGTTTTCCAAAGCGCTGTTCAATTCCAGACGGGCGGTGTAGCTTCCGGTCGTGGACCCGAGAGAACTGACCGTCAGCGTGTACACCCCGGCCAGAGCGACCGGGGCAGATTGCATCACCACGGCACTGCCCGCGGAACTCCCGGACACGGTTTGATTAAGGCCGCCTGGGCCAGTCAGGCTCATACTGCCTTGGAGGGTGGATGCGGGCGAGAGCAAGAATGATGCGCTTTGGCCGGCGTCCAGAGTAATGGGGAAGGAGTCGGCGTCCGTCGCTGATTGGATCAATCCGGACGCGGTGCCGGTATAGGCCAGCGTGCCGCGCACGCCGCTGGCGGCCAAGGGGACCGGAAACGCCGTCGTACCGTAATCGATCGTGTAGCTGGTGTTGAAGGCGATGTTTCCATTGCCAAGGGTGTCAAACACTGAGTTGAAAAGCAAGTTGAGGGTCACTGACCCTTCGGCCGTCAAACCGCTCAAGCTGTAGCGAACGGTTTGCGGCGAGATCAACTGAGCGCCGACGACCGACCCTTGACTCAGAGTGAGATCGTCGGTGCCGACCGTGTTGGCATCGATGGCGGCGCTGAACGTGATATCGACTTGTGTGAATGGCGGTGGAACGTTGCTGCCGCCAACCGGCGAAACCGACGTGACGGTAATCGCGTTGGGACTGGCAATTGTGAAATTCGTATCGGAGATGTCGAAAAATACGTTATTAGTTGGCTGGATCTTGATGCGGGCCAAGTTGCCGTAGCTGTTCGGGATGGTGACTGTCTCAGTTCCGTCATTGGGAGTATTCGCGGCGAGCGTGGTGGGAAAAGTCAGACCGCCGTCCGTCGAAAGCAAGATGTTGACATTAGCGGCATTGATGCCGTTGGCGGTCGTGCCGGCCACGTTCCAAGTAATGGCTTGCGAAGTGCCGGCGGTCCACGTGACACCAGTATTAGGCGACGTGACGGCAAAGGCCGATCCGGTGTTGACGACTTTGAGCACCATGTCGTCGATGGAAAACGCGCCGCCTCCGGCCTTATTGTCGCGTGCCACCACTCGGAAATTTGCCGTGCGGGCGACGGTGAACATCCGCTCGCCGGTCTTCGCCGTCGTCAGGTCGGTGTTGTTCAAAATGTCAGAGAGGCGCGGAAAGGTGCGAGTGGGGCTGGTGGTGGACGAGAAAGGCCGGAACCTTGGGCTGGTGCCGTTGTCGGCACTTGTGAGCAAGTCGGCCGAACCCAGATCTCGCTCTTGCCAGTCGAATGTCAATGGATCGCCGTCGGCGTCGGAACTGCTGGCGACGGTGAGCGCGAACGGCGTCGAAGCAGGAATAGTGTAATCGAGCCCAGCATTGACGGATGGAATACTGTTGCCTGTCGATACCGTCGCGCTGCCTGGGTTCGCCGCAATATGCGTCGTCATCTCGTCCAGATTGGCCGAGTGGAAGTAGGGGTCGGAGTGTGGTTGATAGTCATCGCCCAAGCCGGCATACGACATGATGGTGCTGCCGCTCCCGGGTTCATACGCCGTAGACACGGTTCGATTGGCGTTTAAGACCGATGAATTGAAGCTGTGATGCCCGCCGAATTGGTGCCCCATTTCATGGGCGACGTAATCTATCCAAAACGAGTCGCCCGTGGGAGTCGATTGGCCGGTCACGCCTTGGGCCTTCGACCCAGCCATGGTCACCACGCCCAAACCCGCGATGCCGCCGCCACCGGTGCTGAAGACGTGGCCAATGTCGTAATTGGCTGAGCCGATGACGCTATCAACGTTGCTCTGGTTTTGCGACAGCATCGTCGAGCCGCTGCCATCGGTGTAGGGATCGCTCGACGATGTAAAGCCATTGCCCGTGCAGTAGATCAATGAATCGTTATTGGCAATAAGAGTGAGTCGGACAGCGAGTTCGCTTTCATAGACGCCATCCACGCGATTGATCGCCGTGATTTGCGCGGCATGAACTTGGGCGACCGTGCCGCCGAAGAAATTGGAGTACTCCCAGTCAGCCGCGAGCGCCAGCCGGTATTGCCGGAGCACGGTGCCATTCGACGGTGACCGCGTGACCGGCGGATTTGCACCGCTCGAAACTGTGCTTAAGCTCGCGGCTGCTTGGCACAATGGACAGTTGCACCCCGCTGGATGACCCGTCGAGGTATCCGTGAAGCCGGCGTTCGCAGCATTGAGGTCGGTGGAAATTGTCTGGCATTCCCACGTTTGATGGTTGACCAAGTCGCTAGCGTAATAGGCGACATATTGACCCTGCTCGAGATGAAAGTACGGGTCGATGTAATATCGGCCGTTTGGTGACAGCACTTGGGCGTGAAAGCCGAGCGCTGTTTCGTCCATCGAGAGTTGGGCGGTCGGGTCATCGATGCCTTGGCCACGATAGGTATGCTCATCGGGGTGCAAGGCCGCGAGCCCCGGCTCCATGATGGAGACTTCCCAGACATGAAACTGCTGGAAGGTGCCGTCGGGGCGAGGCAGCGACATTGTAAATGAGCCGGTGTAATCGGATTTGAATTCTTCCGGTGCGTCTAGGAGTTTCGCCAGCACGGTGGGGTTGTTGAGCGTGAAATACCAAGCGTTTGGGGCGTCAAAGTGAGAGGTTTGCGTGGCGGTTGTCACCGGCGGTGTGGGCTCGGCCGCCCAGGCGGACCCGGCTGTAGCGTTCAACGTGGCGAGGTCGGCCGGCGTATAGGGCCCCATAATCGCGATCGCGGGGTTTAGTCGATCTTCGAGGCGCTGCAATGAGAGAGCAGGGCGCACTCGCTTCAGATCGGGGGCGGCCTTCCGATGCATTCTCCGCATGCGCGCCATCGAGGTTTACCTCGAAACAGATGACAGAAACGAATTCAATAAGGCGATCATCAAGAATCGCATTTAGGGGCCGGCTGAGATGCGGTTGCGGAATGCCAAGTAATCCAATTGATCGACATCGCCGGAGTTGTCGAAATCGAAAATCGTATTCGGCCCTCCGCCAATCGCGTTCCGGAATACCAGATAGTCGGTTTGATCAACGACCACGTCACCATTCTGATCGCCGTACAGGCGGAAGAACTTGTTGGCTGTTGTGCCGGTGACAACGTAATCCCCGCCAGCGATGCCGTCGTTATTGCCGTCGAGGGCCGTGCCGGTGGTGCTCGAAACTTGAGCGGCATCGATGATCAAGTTGTAAAGGCCATCGATGAGTGAATTGGCTGACTCGGTCAAAGTGCCCGAAAAGGTAATTGTTACCGAACTAGTCGGGCCGGCGTTCGGCGTCGCGACCAGCGCGACATCGCCCGTTGTCCCGCCGGTGCCGCTGCGATGTACGGTGAACGCGGCGGCCGCACCGCCCATGAAGTTCATGGGCTCGGAAAACGTGACGACGATTTGACGAACTTGGGATCGCTGGTTTGTACCGTCGCCGAAAATGATTCCGGTGACGGTTGGCGGGGGGACGTTTACTTGGAAACTACCGACTGTCGCGGTCGAAACCGTATTGGTGGCAACGTCCGCGACCTGGTTGGCTTGCACCACGACAGAATATGTGCCATTGTCGGCGGTATCCCAGGTCCCGCCGGGCGGTGAGAAGGTGTAGGTTGCGACCCGCGGTGTCCCGTTCGTGTTGTTATCGACACCTACAAACGTGGCGGGCACATCGAAGCCGCCCGGACCTGTGACGCGCACGTCAGTGTTGTCCAACGATCCGACGTTGATCGCGGAATCATCCGAGTAAGTCACCGTGAACTGCTGGCTGCTTCCTCCGCTGATCGTGACATTTGCCGGCGAAGATGTCGCAGTGGGTGGTGTCTGATCGAAGTTGACAGTATTGTCCGTGCTGCTTGACGCCTGGTTAGCGCCGCCCGCACCGTTGGCAACGCCGGCAGCCAAGCTGGCCACGACAGTACCGGTGCCGGTCATGCCGCTGACCGCGATGTTGTATGTTGTGCCGCTGCCGGTCACGATGGCGGTCGTCGCTCCGGCTGTGCCGCTGAGGGTCACGTCGCCGGTCGCAAAATCGGAGACAGATTGGTTGAACACGACCGTGAAATTGATTGTCCCGCTGTTCGTTGGATCGGCCTGCAACGCGTCCTGATTGACTGTCACAGTCAATGGCGGGTTTGCTCCCTTGATGGCAAAGTCGCGTCCAGAATAGGTCGTGCCCGGCAATGTCGATACCAAATAATTCGGCGTGTTATTGGTGACGATCACCTTGGCGATGTAGATGTCATGCGTTGCGGTGCCGCTCGGATTGTCGCCAGTGCTATTGGAGTTGTCCGGCCAGGTCGCAATAAATCGACCATTGGTGAAGCTCAACCCCGTGTAGTCGCCGTAATCATTACTGCCGCCGGGCAACGATTGGCCGCTGCTCAGTTTGATGTTCGGCAAGAATGTCGCGCCGCCGTCGAAACTCGCGGTGGCCCAGTACTCGGACTTGGCATTGGCAGGGTCGTTGCGTGCGTCGAACCACGAAATTGCAATGTAGCCAGTTGTCTGATCTAAACTGATCCGTGGCAAGAATTGGCCATTGGTCGTATTATCGTCGTTCACCCGGACGGGGCTGCTCCACGTCGTCCCGTTATTGTCCGAGTGGCGCAGCATGATGTCCGTGTTATTGCTTTCGTTGGTCACTTCTTCCGTGTAGAGCGCGTACAGGCGTCCCTGGTGGGGTCCGCCCGACCGGTCATAGGCCAAGCCGATTTCCGCGTCAACGGAGCGGCTTGGTTGCGGCGTGATATGGTCGAAGCCACCGACGTTGGTCGTGGTGAGAATCGAGCGCGCGCCAAATGCCTGGGCCCCAACTCCGTCGGGATCCAGATTGAAATAGATAGTGTCCGGCCCTTCGCCACCGGAATTTTGGTAGGCGACCGCCACTTGGCCGTTGGGCCCGATCGCGACGTCACTGTATTCGCCCGAGATTCCGGTATTCGAACTCGGCAATTCGACCGGCGCAGTAAAGCCGCCAGTTGGCCCACTGGAATTGACTTGCAGATACGACGCCCATTGCCCCGAGGCTTGATTGAACACAATCGCAATCAAATCGATCCCAGGCGTGCCGGATGGCCCCGCCACGATCGTCGGCTGATCGGATGAAGCGGCGGTTACCGTTTGGAAGGAAGTAAACGTCTTCCCGCCGTCCGTGCTACGCGTGACATTAGTGGCCGTACCGCTACTGGAGAGATTCGCTTCCCAGAGATTGCCAAAGTCGTCGAACACTTCCGTAGGGTCGCCCGTCGAGTTAATCAAACCGTCCGATCCGTTGGCGAACGTACGTGGCGACCATGTGGTGCCGCCATCGGTACTGTAGGAGCCCATCATCCCGCCCGAGCCATTCAACTGGTTGGATGACACGAAGACGCGATTCGGGTTCGTCGGATCGATTGCGACCGAGGCTTCGCTTTGCTCTCCAGTCATCTTCGATGAATTTACGTTGGTCGATGCCTGTAAGCCGCTGCGCACAGGAGCGATATGCGTGAATCCGCCCGGTAACACTTCGGCGACAATATAGTCCTTGTTCGGAACCACATTATTGAAAGTGTAAATGCCGCTGCTATTCGTCGTAACAGAGGTGTCGCCGGCGTTGAGCGTGCCGCTGTTGTCGAGATCGAGATAAACGGTAATGCCCGATAGCGGTGACTCACCGCTGTCCTGTGTGCCATTGCTGTTGGTGTCGTTAAAGACGAGGCCAGCAATCGTAGCCGGCGGAAGTCGGTCCCCAAAGTTGCCAGTAAATGTGCCAGCCGACAATAAGTTCACATGGTACCGGCCATCACCGCCCGGCGAAGTTTGGACGTAACCGCCCGAGGGAATCACGTGCACGACGTTGTAGCTGCCCGCCGCCAGGCCCGTGAATGAATAGTTCCCGTTGGCGTCGGTCGTGGTGGCAGGTTCGCCCGCCGCCGTGATATCAATCGACCAAGAATTGAGCGCGCCGCCATCCTGGTTGGCTGTGTCTTGGATGGTCAGCGTCCAGGTTCCGTTGGTCGCAGCGCCGTTAAAGGAAGAAAGTGAACCGGGTGACGGCTTGAATGTCCCGGTAAATGGCGCTGACCCCGAAGTGATTTTCGTCGCCGCTTGGTCGTCCAAGACCGTATTTGTGAAATTGTCGCCGTTTCCCCCCACCTTTGAAAAAAGCGTGACCGACGTTCCTGCTGGGTTCTTGAGCGACACGACCAAATCAGAATCGAACGTATGCGAAATATTTAACTTCACGTTGACATCGAACGCAACGCCGACATCAGGAACCGTAATTGTGGAAGTGACTGTCGGCGTACCGCTGGCCGAAATGGTCTGCGGGACATTGGCCGACGAATAGGTGGTGGTAGGACCCGGGTCTATGACGCCATTGTTGTTGGTATCAAGAAAGACCGAGACGCCGGGGAAGCCAGCTTCGCCTGAATTAACCAGGCCGTTGCCATTGAGGTCATTGAAGACTTGCCCGCTGATTGTGGCCGGCGTCTGACGGACTTCCAGAGTCTCCAACTGGAGTCGTTGGCGATAGGTATGCGCCAGTCCCCGTCGCAGTATGCGCGACCGCAAAGCAAGTGACATTAGCTGACAGCTCCCAAAAGACGTCAGAAAGGCATAAAGCCGCGGTAGGACCGACTCCGATGTCCGGGGGCCGAGTGCGGAGGTTACGAAGAGTCGCTCTCATGATACAGGCATGAAAAATCGCGATCAAGCAAATTGATGGTTTTCTGATGCAACTAAGTATTTACACGCATGCGCTTAGGGCGGGCTAAGTCTTGGCAGTGCCATGCTCGATCAAGATCGCACGAGCAAAGCAACGAACCTACAATACACGCATTGAGCCTCGCGAATCTCAAACGGTTGCGTCATGAAATCGAGCGCCAATGGCGTGCGGAGTGGCTTTTCCCTCGTGGAATTGCTGGTGGTCATCGCCATCACGTCCGTGGTCATGGGCTTGGCACTGCCCGCCATACAGCGAGTGCGCGAGACCGCATCGCGAATGTCCTGTCAAAACAACTTGCGGCAAATCGGCCTGGCCCTTCACAGTTATCATCAACATGCTAACCACTTTCCCCCGGGGTATTCGTTCGACGAGCAGGCTCCGCCACCCAAGGGTGTCGTCATCAACTCGACTCCGGGTTGGGGGTGGGCGGCGCATTTGCTGATCCATATTGAGCAGGCCAACGTGGCCGCGCAGATTCAATGGACCGTACCCGTCGAAGATCCCGTGCACGATTCCGTACGCGTTGTCCCCATTCGGACTTATATCTGCCCGTCCGATCGGGGGACGGAACCTTTTATGATCCTTTCCCAATATGGGAAGGATTTGTGTCAGGCCGCACCGAGCACGTACGCCGCCTGCTTTGGATTCGGCGGCGCGATTGGAGAACATCCGACGCTGGGCAACGGCATTTTCTTTCGCAACAGCAAGACGCGCATCGCCGATATCCGCGATGGGGCCTCGTACACGATCGCCATCGGCGAACGGGCCGCGCTGTTTTGCCAAGGACCGTGGGCGGGTGTTCCTTCGGATGGTACGATTCGCACGAATCCAGATTCACCGGGCTTGATCGCTGCGATTGAGGAGGCGCCCGTCTTGGTCATGGCGCGGACGAATCCGTTTCCGATGAACCAGTTCTATTCTTCGCCGTACGACTTTTATTCGCCGCACCCGACCTCGGCGATGTTTCTATTTGCTGATGGATCCGTGCACGCCCTGAAGTTCACGCTGCCCGCTTCGATTTGGGAAGCGCTTGGCACACGCGCCGGCCGCGAAGTCATCAACTCGGACGATTTCTAACATGGCTCGCAGCGGCGGAAAATGGGTCGAGCTTGCCGTCGCCGCAGGCCTGGGACTGGGCCTCGCGGCAGTGCTGGTATTTTGGCCCCAACAGCACAAGTCGCCCTTGGGCAGCGGGCAAACACTCTTGGGCAAAGCCGCCGACTCGTTTAGTGACGAGCAGACCGGTTTGCGGTTCAAGCCGCCCGCGGGTTGGTCGATGCAGGGCCGCACGTTGGCGTCGCCCGATCAGACTCTTTCGCCGCGGCTGGTGGTGAAGTTCAAAAGGCTCGCGCCGAATGTTGCGGTGGCGTGGTTTCGCGTATTCGTTCATGAAACGCCGGCTGACCAATCGCCGGCGGAGTTCTTAAGAGCGCACAAGCCGCCCGAAAAAAGCTGGAAGGTGGTTAAGGAGGTCGAGCCGGGCCTAACGGTAGGTGGTCAGCCGGCCGCCCGCATTACGTTTGCCGGTGCATTGGATCCGAATGGCCGCGGCGCCACGGACTACACCGCTGAGTTCTTCGCCATTCGGCAAGGCTCGCGGCTATTCGAAATCTCGGGGACATTTCCTACGACGGACGAAGACGCCAAGAATCAATTCCGAAGCGCGATGGAAAGCGTTGCGTTTTCTAACCAGTGAAGCGCCTAGCGCAGAGCGGCTGAGTCGGCCACGCCGAGGTTCTCGTAAATCTGGCGAGTCGCGTCGCTGCGGTTGAGCGTGTACAGGTGCAGGCCGCGCACCTGGTGGTCCAGCAGATCGCGGCACTGCTCGGTGGCCCAATGGATGCCCACCCGCGCGACCGCGGCATCATCGGCACAGCGACCGATCGCCCGCAATAGTGCAGCGGGAATTCGCGCACCCAGTGCCAACTCCGCCATCCGCGACATGCCGCCGCGCGACGTGATCGGCATGATGCCGGCGAGGATTGGCACCTTGATGCCAGCGAGGTCGCAGCGCTCGCGGAAGTCATAGAAGTCGCGGTTCTCGAAGAACAACTGCGTGCAAATGTAATCCGCGCCGGCATCCACCTTGCGCTTGAGATAGTCCATTTCCAAAAGTCGATTGGGCGTCGCAGGGTGGCCTTCGGGAAAGCCAGCCACGCCGATGCCGAAGCCGCGACCTTTCGTGCCGGGGTGCGACTTGACGAAGCGGACCAAATCAGCGGCGTAGCGAAAGGCATCTTGCGAACGGTCGTGTTCGGGCCGCTCGCGCGGCAAGTCGCCGCTCAGGGCCAGGATGTTCTCGATCCCGCTCTTGGCGTAGCGGTCCAGGATATTCGTAAGTTCGGCTTCGCTGTGGCAAACACAGGTGAGATGCGACACCGCGGTGAGATCGGTTTCGCGGCTGATGCGTACGACGAGATCGTGCGTGCGCTCGCGAGTGCCGCCGCCGGCGCCATAGGTTACCGAAACAAACGAGGGCCGTAGCGTTTGCAGCCGGGTGATCGCGGCGAACAGTTCGTTCGAGGCCTCATCGGTCTTCGGCGGGAAGAACTCGAAGCTAAACGTGGTCGGATGTTGTTGAAAGATATCTTGTATGTGCATCGGGTTTGGCCATTCGCCGGTTTCTGAATTCTACAACATAATAAGAGTTCACCGCGGAGACGCAGAGAACGCAGAGAAAGACAGAGAAGAACTCTTCTCGATATTTCCTCTGTGTCTCTGCGGTGGACTCGTCAAACTAAACCCCAAAACCGGCGCAAGCCCCATTCCAATCCCAAAAGAACAACGAACACCCCATACAAGAGCGGCGGGAACGGCCCAAGATGGTTTGATCGCCAATCGGGGATATACGTGACCTTGGCCCCGCCATTCGGCAACGGCTGAGACGGCAAGTCGGCCAGAAACTTCGGCAGATCTTCGGCGACATACGCTCGGCCGTCGCCGGCTGCCGCGATCCGGGCGAGAAACTGATGATCGGCCGCGGGCCGCAAGAGTTCGGTGTCATCTTGATACACCAAGAATCGCGCTTTCGCTTCATCGCTAACGGGCGTGCCATCGACGTCTTTCGCCGTCGCCTTGACCTGCAGCTGATATTCGCCGGGTTGATCGGTCTTCCAGAATGTGCCTCGGTCAGATTCCTTGTCGCGGGCCACCGTTACCGGCTCCGCCGACTTGCCGTCGGGATGTACGGCCTTCACTTCGAAGTTGGCGTTGGGCAGATCGATGCCGGTCTTGCCGCGGACTCCGACGCCGAACGGCACTTTGGTGCCGACGGGGACGCGCCGAACCTCGGGTTTGATCCAGACGCTGCCCTCGGTTTCTTCTTGATGAGCGAGATAGAGAATCAACTGTCGCCAAAAGCGCGCATGGGCGTCTTGGCCTTCGGTGGTCCGTGGCCGTTGATTCGGACCGAGCAGATACCAGAGCCGTGTTTCATCGAGAGCCAGCGCGGCCGTACGTCCGCGGCCATAATCCTGGCGAACTAAGAGCGGCACGCCGGTGGCCGACTCGCCGACGACGACTGCGCTCGCCTTGCGCTTGCCCAGCTTGCTGAAACCGGGCAGGGCGGGGAGCTTCTTCCAGAGCATTTCGCTCGCGGCCGGGTCGGGGCCGATGCGCATGATGTATTCGTTGCGCGCGGACTTCGCCGGCTGCATTCGCACCGGCTCTTCAAATTCACCTGCGACATCCATCAAGACAGGCAGCGCGTCGGCCACTTTGGTATTCATCCAGCCGCCCGCCGCGAATGACTCATGCCCGCCAATCATCAACAGGCCCACGCCTTTGGTGCTCACGAGCTGTTCGATCTGGCGGAGCACATCACCATTGCCCGCGGCCACCCGATGGGCCGGCACATCGCCGATGATGATCACGTCATACGCCTGGCGGCTAAAGTCGTAGAGCGTGGCATCGGCGCCGGAGAGTGGCTCATCGGTTTGGCGCAACGCTTGGAAGACTCGCATTCGCGGATCGCCTGCCAGCGCTCGGCGAATGTGCTGCAACTCCGGGCGCAATCGATCGATGATCAAAACGCTCAAGCCTTCCCGGCTCACCGTGAGATAGGTCGTCAGATCGTTATTCAAAAGCGACGCTTCGCCGGGCAGCGGATCAATCTTCACGCTGAGCTTGATTTCACCGGCGGTCGCAGGCGCGGTTGCATCGATGGTCAACTCGTTGCCTTCCGCCTTGCGGAACTGAACCTCGTTCGATGCGACCTCTTTGCCATCGAAAAACAATCGTAGCGTCGTCTTGGCGTTCTCATAGCCCGGGGAATCGACGTTGACGTGGACGGTCACTTTACCCTTGACGGGAACCGGCGATGGGTCGGCCGCGGCCGAGAGAATGGCCACGTCGTGCTGTTGCGATGAAGTGCTTTCCTGGCCGAGAGAAAACGTCTGTACCGGACATGACAGCGCTCGGAATTTCGACGCTTCAGCAATCGCGGGAAAACGCGTCCCGTTGTCGGCCCCATCGCTCAGAATCAACAAACCCCGGAGGGCTCGTTCCTGCCCATATTTCTGAGCGATCGCACGGAGCATCTGACCAAAATCAGTGCGCGAGCCGGCCGGCGGCTTGGCGAAGAGCTCGGCCATTCGCGATCCGTTTTGCACATCGTCGGGGGGATCGTTCAACTCGTCGGCGAAGCGGTGCAACTCCACCGTGACGTTGTGCTCGTCGCGCAGCTTGCGCAACATCTGGGTCGAGTCGCGAAACATGCGCTCGGCCGCTTCCCACCGTGACTTGCTGTTCACTTCATCGGTGACGGTCATGCTCTTCGAGGTGTCCAGAGCAATGATCAGCTTTGAAGGGAGGCGTTCATCATCGCGAATTGCTAGCGATGGCCGCACGACCGTGAACACCGCGATCAACAAGGCCAGGAGACGTACGGCAATAATCGTCGCCTTCCGCCACGGTGGCAGCGCAGCGCCGCGATAGGTCCAAAAGGTCATGCCGGCGATGGCCAGTGCCGTCGCGGTCAGAATGATCGGCCCGACGATCGGCGTCGACCAGGGAACCACAGGATCGGTAGTCAGTGTGACCATAAGACGATGAACCACAGATCGCAGAGAACTCCATTGTATTCTCCGCGTCCTCCCTGATCTTGGCGGTTACGGCCTCTTGTAAAACCGATTGGCCAACAGGTTCTCGACGACGAAGAGCATGAAGAGCAACAGCATCAGCCACGGGAACAACTCAACGGGCTGCCGGAAGTGTTGGTCGAGCTTGTCGCGCAAGGGGGCTTCGTGGCCCGGGGCCAAGACGGCGTCGGGGCCGAAGACCTCAGCCAGCGTTTCGACGGGCACACGCGGCAGCAGTTGGAATTCTTCGGTCGGCGGATTCACGCTGAAGCCGGCGGTCCAAGATTTGTCAGGCGTCGCCAGGGTGAAATTCCCTGGCGTGCGGGCTTGCGTGAGCCGGACTTCCTGGCCTTTCTCCGGGCGGCGGACAAGCGAATCGGGTCCCGATAGTCCAGGTCCTGTCAGATTCAAAGTTTGTGACTTCACGTTGGCAGGCAACGCGATATTCACCATCCGGCCGGACGTGTGGTTGAACTCGGCATCCTCGTTGGCCCCGCCGACGTAGCGAATCGCGTGATCGGCAATCGTGAGGTAGAACCACCACTGGGCATAGTCGTTCCAGGGTTTATCTTCGGCGACGCGCCGGTGGTCAAAGGGCGTTGTGAAGAGCAGCACTTTGCCGCGATATTTTTGGCGATCGAGCGTAGTCTCCAATAACGCGGCGTGCTTGCCTTCGTCAGCGTAACGGACCAGCACGAATGCAGAGGGTTCAGGCTTCACTTCCCAATAACGATAAGTGCGCGGCGGGTTCTCCGCGAAGCCATTGGATGGGTCCATGGCGTAGTCGCGGAACTTGGCCATGAGCGGGTGGTTGTACTGGTATTCGCTCCACTTCACGCCCGAGTCACCGCCGGAAAGGATTTGTTGAAACGTGCCTGGGATGAGCCGTTGGGCGGGCGTGTCGGTGGAGTTGTAATCGCTAGCGTCCAACTCTTCGCCGGCCGGGAAGACAATGAGCCCGCCGCCGCCCGCGACGTAGGCGTCGAGCTTTTCCCATAGGTCGCGGGTCGGAGCGGGGACGCTCAGCAGAATGACAGCGCGGTATTTCGCAAGATCAGCCGGTGCCAGTGCCCGGAGACTTGGATCATTGCTTGTCTTGACCTCGCACGGAAAGGCTGTCTGCAGCGCGTTAAGCAGAGTCGTCGCATCGCTCGTTTGCTCGCAAACGATCAGCACCGGTCTCGGTTCGCGCACTTCAAACGTGACGAAGCGAACATTGTCGGCGAGCAGTGCATCGGTGCTCGCCAGACTGATCTCGGCTTGGTACAGTCCGGGCTTCAATCCGCGGCGGGAGAAAACTACCTCTTTGCTTTGCCCGGCGGACACTTGCACCGACTTCGAGTCAACTTCGGGAAGCCCCGAGATGCGGAATTGCACCTGGGCTTCCACGTCCTGGCCCGTCGCCTGCACCACCGCACTCAGCGAAACCGGCTTATTGGCGGGCACGACTTGCGGCGTGAGCCGAATGTCTGAAATAGCAACGTCGGCCGGCTTATCGATTCCCACATCGACAATGATCTGCTGGATGGGCGGACCTTTCAGACGATCGCGAGCGGCCACGAGGTCCTTGGTGCGCGAGGTGTCCCAGCAGGCCGGCGTGCGGTCGGTCAGAACATAGAGAAAACGCGGCGGCGGATCGTCCTCTTCGCCGGCCTCGCGGGTCATGGCATCGAATAGGCGATAGCCGGCGGCCACGCAATCTGTCAGCGGCGTCGCACTCGCCTGCAAATCGCGGGTGGCGAGGCGCTCACGGGCGGCGTTTTGCGTCGTCTGCCAGTCGCCGCCCGGTTCGGATGGGTCCACGATTGCAAGCTTGCTGGTGGCAGGCAGCGACCCGACGATTTCCAGCGCCCGGCTCTTGGCTTCATCGAGCCGGGTCTTGCCGGCAACCGTGTAGCCCATGCTGAGGCTGGTGTCGATCACGAGCACTGCCGCCGCGGCTCTTTCGCTGGAAAGGCTCAGTCGTTCGTTCAACACGCGCGGCCGTGCGAGCGCCAGGCACATGAGCGCGACCATCAAGATGCGCAACAGTAAGAGCAAGAGATGTCGCAAGCGCAAGCGGCGTCGATTCGTCGTGGCTTTACGCGCCAAGAAGCGGAACGCCGGGAAAGGAAGCTGCTTGGGCTGTTGCCGCAAGATCAGGTGCAAGACCACGGGCAAGACCGTCAGTGCAAGCCCGGCAAGGAGTGCGGGGAAGATGAACGTCATCGTGGGTGGTTAGTTGGTTAAGTAGGTAGGTGGTTGGGTCATTGACGGTGCCTCAGCATTTGACTGTGTCCTTGATTCGTATCAATCACCTCACCACCTAATACTGCCGCTGCCTGCGGAGGAGATACTCCAAGAGTGCTTTATCGAAGCTCAAGCCTGTATCCACCGGAACGTAGTCGATTCGCGCTTTTGCGCACTCGGCCGCGAAATGGTCACGAAACTCAGCCACGGCGCTGAGATAATCGTCTCGGATGCCTTGGGCGTCGACCGTGAGCTTCTCGGGCGTTTCAACGTCCGAGAATTCGATCGTGCCGTCGAAGGGGAACCGCGCCTCGGCGTCGTCCAGGATATGGAACACGATGATGTCGTGCCCGCGATGCCGTAGATGGTAAAGGCTTTCCAGAATCGGCCCCGGTTCCGCCAGCAGGTCGGAGAAGATCATGATCAGCCCGCGCGAGCCGGCCACCGATGCCACGCGATGCAAGCTGCCGGCGATGTCGGTCGGCCCGGTCGGCTTCAGGCCCGCGAGTAGACCGAGAATATTGCCCAAATGCGAGCGCCGGCTACGAGGCGGCAGGCAGGCGCGAATCTCGGTGTCGAACGTGATCAATCCCACCGGGTCGTGCTGACGAATCATCAAGTACCCAAGGGCGGCCGCGAGGCAGACGGCATAGTCAAACTTCGTTAGCTCACCGCAGTACGTGTAATCCATCGACGCGGAGAGGTCCATCACCAGAAAGCCGGTGAGGTTGGTCTCGGCCTGGAACTTTTTCAGATAGTACTTATCGGTCTTGGCGAAGACGTTCCAATCGAGGTCCTTGAGGTCGTCGCCGGGTACGTATTTTCGATGTTCGGAGAACTCGACCGAGAAGCCTTGGAATGGGCTGGCGTGCAGGCCGGACAAAAACCCTTCGACGATGAACTTCGCTCGCAGGTCGAGCCGCGCGACTTGGCGGATGACTTCGGGACGAAGATACTTCTCAGCGGTCATGCGCCCATTTTATCAAGAACTGAGTTCACCGCAGAGACGCAGAGAGCGCAGAGAAAGAACGGAGAAGATTTGTATTCTCTGTCTTTCTCTGCGATCTCTGCGTCTCTGCGGTGAACTCTTACTCAAAACAGCCAGTTGAACTGGACTTGCGATTCGATTTCGTAGGGCCGCGGGCCTGTGACGGGCGTGGCGACGCCTAGCGTGAGCACCGAGCGTTGGCCGAGCCCGAAATGCAACCCGCCGGTGAGCACAACGCTATCGACGGAGTCGATTCCGTTCTTGCCGTTGGTCAGCGGCGAGGAGACGTGCGTTTCAAACGTCGGGGCGATGGAGTTCAGCCAGCCGCCGTCGGAGTCTCGGTAAACGAAGTAACCGATGCCCATGTCGTTGAACCAAATCTTGACATCCCGGCGATCGGTCGGCACCGCAATCGAGCTGAAGCCATGAACAAAGAGGCGATCCCAGCTTTGCAGCGCACCAAGATAGGGCTGCAAGATCGTCGAATAAAGCCGGGAGCCATCATCGAGTGGAATGCCGCCGCCGGTGGGAGCGGTGATCGCCAGACCGGTGGAGAACGCGCGTCCCCCGTCCACGTCATTAAACAGCGCATGCTTGAGCACGATGGTCAGGTCGCCAACGCGGGCGCCGTCGAATCCGGGCTCCACGGAGTTCACTTGCAGGGTCGTCGGGAACTGGGAGAGGCCCGTGACGGCCGCATTGTTTACTGACGTCGTCGGTGAGCTTTGCGATGTTTGCAACACCGGTAGGCGGAAGCCGACCGATGTGTTGCCATCGAAGAACGATTTTTCGAAGCCAACCGTTTCGCGGTGGATGTCCATCGGGAAGACGGTCGCGTCGGTGAGATTGGTGCCCAGTTGGGCAGTGTTGCCGGGCTGGCCTATGGTTGTCGCGGACCCATTCGCCCGCACTGCCACGTTGTGAAACTCGTTGTAGGTGATGAAGGCGCGATCTTGCGGCTGCGGGCTTTCGTTCTCGGCGATTTTGAACGAGCCGCGACTCAGGGCCACGGTGCAGAATTTGAATTCCTCGGTGGCAGGGCTTTGCACCGGCGTAAGAATGACGAGCTGTTGCTGCACGCGACCATCGGCGCCAATGATGATTCTCCTCGATGGAACGATCGACGTTATGGTGGAATTGACAATCACATTGCTGCAGGCGAGATAGCCCGGGAAGTCGCCGATCATGCGCGGCGCGGAGCTGAGCACGGGAGCCTGGCCGGAGTCTTGCGGGGCGGGGGCGTTTTGCACCTGCGGCGGCTGAGTCGCGCCGGGCGGCGCGGTGGTGGTTGGTGGACGCGAGGGTTCGGCGGGACGGACCGGCGGCTGGGCCCGCGGCAGTTGCTCGGCGGGCGGCGTTTGGGCGTACGCCACCGCTCCTAACGTCGCCATGACGAGTGCTGCGAAAGCGTTGCGCACGCGCATGATGGCAATCCTTTGCCGGCCTCGGCGGTCGAAAACTTTGACGAAACTGTCAAAATCCGGCCCGAAGCGCAGCCTGCGCGCGGATTGGGCCTATCGAGTGTATCGGAACGATTGACGAGGATTCTTCAATTATGCCGGGAAACTCGGTCCGTTATCGCTGGCCAAGCTTGTCGCCGCGTTCGAGCCGAGTGAGCTCGGCGGAGGCCAAAACGTATTCGGTAAAGTCCACGTTTCCGTGTTCTTTCACCCAGCGCAGATGGACGAGCGCTTTGTCGGTGTCGCCTTTGAGAGCTTGGTCCATGCCGAGATAACATCGTGCCTCGGTTTGCTTGTCGTTGTCGATGGCGAGTGCCAAAAGTGCGGCCTCGTCGATGTTGCCGCGGAGGTATTTCACGATCGGTAGCGGCCACGCGTCGTCAAGCTTGCCGGCCGAGTCCGTGAGGAGTTGTTTCGCCAATGGCTCGTTGTGGGCCTGGCGAGCGGCGAGGTGACCGCGGATCACGGCATATGAGGCCCGGTCGCCTTTCCATTTCAATCGTTCGGCGAGATTTTGATATCGTTTGGCGGCCTCATCGGGTTGCCGCATCAAAAGTCGAGCCAGGGCGCCATTGGTTTGCGGTAACAGGTCGTTCGGGTTCAACCGCGACGCCTGATCGTAATCGGCGATAGCTTTCTCATAATCCTTCATCAGGAAGAACGCCCAGCCACGATAGTTGAACGCCAGCGCGTTGTTGCGATCGAATTGAATCACTTGATTGCTGTCGGCAATTGCGCCGTCGAAGTCCTTGTTGTAAATGCGGGCAAGTGCTCGGTTGTTGAGTGCCAGCGGGCTCTTGGCGTCGAGTCGCAGGGCCGCATCGTAATCGGCAATAGCGCGGTCGTAGTCTTTCTTGCAGAATAAGACCCAGCCGCGATTATTGAGCACGGCCGGGTCATTGGGATCGAGCCGCACTGCTTCGTCGTAATCGGCGATGGCTTTGTTGAGGTCGCTCTTGCTGAACCAAATGCCGGCGCGATTGACGTACGCGGCTACGTGTCTTGGATCGAGCCCGACGGCTTCGCCGAAATCGGCGAGGGCATTTTCTAGATCGCCCTTGTAGCTGCGTGTCAGGCCGCGGTTGAAATAGGCTTGGGCAAACTTGGGATTGATCTGAATCGCCTGGTCAAAGTCCGCAACGGCGCGGGCCGGTTCGTTCTTTGCGCTCCAGACGATGCCGCGCAGGTTGTAGCCTTCCGCGTCTTTGGGATTGATCTGAATGACTTGTTCGCAGTCGGCCAGCGCCCGATCGAGTTCCTTAGTTTCGACCCGCGCCAAGCTGCGATTGATCAGGGCTTCCGCGAATTTCGGGTCAACTTTGATTGCCTCGTCGTAATCATTGAGCGCCCGGCTGGTATCGTTCTTGCGCTTCCATGCGAGACCGCGCGAGTTGTAATACGGTGCATATTTCGGATTCAGGCGAATGCACTCGGTGAAATCGAGAATGGCTTTGTCGGGCTCATTGGCGGACAAGAAACTCTCGCCGCGCATGTGCAGGGAAAAAGTATCGTTGGGATTCGCCTGAATCCGGGTTGTAAAGTAATTGGCCGCATCGCGAACCAAAACGAAATCGTTCTTATCAGCCCAGCCCTCATGCTCGCCGTCAAAAATGCGCAGCCAACCATCGCGATCTATTAGCACCGGTAGATTGAGCCGGCCCGAGAACTTGTAGCTCACCTGTACGGCGTTCACCCAGTCGCCAAAACGGACGTCTTTCGGCGCCTTTGTGGGCAGGACCTTCTCGCCCTTCCAGTCATCCGCGAAAGCACACGGCACAAAAACGGCCGAGACGACGAGTGCCAGGATTGGCGAAAGCGCACGATGCAGCTTCATAGTTGATCCTCAACGTCGGAGATGCGCTGGGCGAAGGAATCACGAAGTGCGTTATATCCCGCCCCAGGGCTCAGGCTTCTTTCATCTGATCGCGTTCGCGGCGGGCCGTTTCGAGGTTCTTGCGGATCTCTTCGTTGTTGGGGAATTGCTGGGCGACTTCCTCGTAGCGGGCGACGGCCTGATCAAATGTGCGATGGGATTCGGCCGCCCCCGCGGCCTTCTGTGCCCGTGCTAGTGCCAGCAGGGCATTGGCCATCGGCTCGCGGAACATCGGCAGACCCTGGGCGTTGGTCAAAGCCTTAACCGCTTCCTGCAGGAGGAGCATGCGTTCTTCGCGCGGATTCTGCTCATCTTCGAGTTGGCCCAGATTCGAGCTGGTGAGGCCGAGCATTCCCTGATAGGTCGCTACCTTCGGGTGCCGCTTGGACATGTCGCGATAGACCACCAGCGCTTCGCGGTATTGTGCCAACGCTTCGGAGGTCAAATGCTGATCGTGAAACAGCCGGCCAAGTTCGGTCAGGCACGCGGCCAGCTTGGTCTGATAGAGAAGCGATTCACTGGCCCGCTTCACCAGATCGGTCCAATGGGCTTTTGCTTTTTGGAAAGCGCTGAGCGATTCATTCGACTTCGCTGGGTCATGGCTCAAGAAGCGACCCAGGTTGAACCAGCATTGCGCGAGCGAGTCGCGGTACTTCAACTGATCCGGCTTCTGCGCGACGACATTCTTGAGCAGCGTGCACGATTCATCGAATCGTTTGCTCGCCTCGACAGGCTTGCCCGCAAGCTCCGCATCCATGCCGGCCCGGTTGTACAGGGTCACGCCAAGGTCATGTTCGTCCTCGGCTGCGTGTGTTTCGTTGACCAGTGCACGCCGCAGGTCTTCGGCCTCTTGGTAAGCGACGGTGGCACGCGCCACATCACCTTTGCGATCAAACGCGCCGGCGATTCGGTTCTTCGCAGTTGCTAACTCGCGCCGCCATTCCAGATCGTTCGGTTGGGCGGCCAGTTGTTTCTGCGCCAAATCGATCGCTTGTTGATAGGCAGCGACGGCTTCATCCAACTTGGCGACATCCACGAGCAGCCGGCCCCGTCGCAAGTATGCTTTGACGCTGCGATCGAGCAACTCGCGGTCGACGCCGCCATACTCGGCCAGGCGCATCAGCGACCGACTTACGGAATCGAGCATCGCTTGTCGCTGCACCTCGGGGTCGCCCGAACCCGGCAGGTCTTCTTGCTGCAAGATGTCGTCGATGGCGGCCATTGCGACTCCGCTCGTTCCAACTGCGCGATCGCGCTGAAGAGCGGCTTCGTGTAGCGCTCGCCATAATCCGACGCTGAGGCACGCGAAAACAATCAGGCTGAGGAAGCCCACGCCGACAAGTCCGGCAACGGCAGGCCGCCGCTTGGCCCATTTGATCAGTTGAGCTGATCGGCTCAAGGGCCGTGCGACGGTGGGCAAGCCGCTGATGAAGCGATCGAGGTCCTCGGCCAGAGCAGCCGCCGAGTCATAGCGCTTGGCCGGTGATTTCTCGAGGCACTTCAGGCAGATCGCTTCCAAATCCGGCGGGACTTTGGCGACCAGCTTCGAAGGTGGCACCGGCTCCTTGTCGAGCAGATCCATCAGCGTGTCGAGCGCGGTCGCTCCTTTGAATGGAGGCCGGCCAGTCAGGCAGTGGTAGAGAATTGCGCCGAGCGAATAGACATCGGAGAGGGGCGACGAGTTGCCGTCGGATTGCTCCGGCGACATGTAGCTCGGCGTGCCGATGATCGTGCCGGCGTGCGTGAGATTCGACGCGGCCTCCCCCGTGCCGGGATCGAACTTCTTCGCCATGCCGAAGTCGGTGATCTTGGGAACCAACGAACTGGAGTCATGGCTGGTCGAATGACCGGCGGTCTTCCGCATCTCCTTGGTTTCGGTTTGCGTATCGCGCAGCGTTTGTTGGCTGTCTGAAATGAGACGACTTCGTGCCAACAGCACATTGGCCGGCTTCAAATCGCGGTGAAGGATACCGAGTTCATGCGCGGCTTGCACTGCGTTGGCCAGGGTGCGGACCAACTCGGCGGATTCGCGAGCGGGCATGACCGAGTCTTGTAACTGATCGGCGAGCGTGCCGCCGGGGCAAAACTCCATCGCAATGTATGGCAGCCCATCGTGCTGGCCGATTTCGTAAAGCTGCGCGACGTTGGGATGTTGCAACGCGGCGGCCGCTTCGGCTTCGGTTTGAAAGCGCGCAAGATCCGTGTCGCGCACTTTCTCTCGGGGCAGAATCATCTTAAGAGCGACGATGCGGCCCAGTGCCGTTTGCTTGGCACGATAGACAACGCCCATCGCCCCACGGCCAAGCTCGCCGAGGATTTCGTAGCCAGGGATCGATGGCGCGGCGATTAGGCTTGAGTCGGCAGTCATGTTTTTCGGCCGTGATCAGCGACGGTGTTCTAACACGTAAACGGGATCGCCGATGGCATTCGTTGCCTTCACGATCCGGAAAAATCGACCGTAAACATTTGATTTCACGTATCCTTCGGAATCACTTGACGCCGAATTGTAATGGCTTCCAACCAGATGCAGAATCTCGAACGACACGTCGGTGCGAACATCAACCCGCCAAAACTCCTGCACGCCCGAGGCGGCGTAAAGCTCAGGCAATTGCTCATAGTCCTTTTTTCTCGACGAGCGGCTGACAACCTCCAGCACCATCTCAGGCGAGCCTTCCAGTTCCATAATGCCATTCGGGCCAACGCATTTGCGGACTCTTCCAGTTTGCAACGCATCGAACGATACGAACGCGGCATCCGGCTCAACCGATAACCCCGACGAAGGATGACTGATGCGCATGCCGTCAGGCAAAAACATGCCGAGACTTTCGCTGACTACCAAATGAATGAGCGTGTGATACATCGACATCTTCATTTGATTGTGCGACAGCAGTTCTTCCATCGACGCATCCAGCCACAGTGAGTTCTTGATAAAGTCGATTCGAAGGTCATTCGGATAAGAGCTGGAATTGATCCACGTTCGGAACGTCGCCAGATCGGCGATGCCGCCGGGAACGTCAATCGTGCCGGCGATGGTTTCGAGGTGTGTTTCCACCGTCGGCAACTTAATCACGATCATTTCGTCGGCGATCACCATATCTATCACGAGGAAGCCCTCTGGATGTTAGATTCTACCGCGAAGTCGGCTAATTGACTGGCTATTTGATCGCCTAACGGCTAATCTTGCCAAGATCTCGTCGCCAAGGATTTGGTAGACCGCTGATTCGCTAATCATGGCAAATGCTACTTGCCGCGTTCATTAATCCGAATCAAGAGTCGCGATCGCGGAAAATCGATGATTGCACCAGCCTTTGTGAGAATGTCATTTCCTATAAGTCCATCAACCGTTTTCATATTTCGGTCTGTTAGGCTTCTATTAACTTCAGACACGTCGAAAGCATGAATTGTTCCGCCCGTGTAGGATTGTTGACCGATGCGGATTACCTGTGTCCCACATGTCAAGCCCGCATCCCATTTTAAGATTGGGTCCGTGTAGCCTTGCACGGCAGAATCGCGTGTCCATGTCAAAGGGATGTCTTTAACCCGTTTCGGATCTAACACCGTACATGCTGACCCGGTGTCAATTTCGACGTGTACAAGACGCTCCTGAATTATGACTGGAATTGCCAGACAGCCGGTGTTGGTTTCAAAGGGTATCGATTCATAGCCCGCTGGGATGGCATCGCTCTGGACAATGATATTTTGGGTCGGCGACGCGGTCGCAAACCACGCAACGCTGAAAACTGTCAAGCCAAAGATAATGATGCTGAGAAGCCGCATACGGAATCTTCCTTTCAGCGATGACATTGCTTAGATCGGAAGTGATTTATGTATCATGTGTGCCGTGAATTGATGCGCACTCATGCATTCACTAGCGGCAACTTTTTGCGAGACTCTTTCTTGGGCTCAGCGTGTTCCTGATCCGCTTCCCAACGGGCCAACTCTTCCAACAGCGCATCAACCATCTCGGCTTCTTGCACGTGGCGGACGATTTCGCCGTTGCGGTAGATGACGCCTTTGCCGTTGCCGGCCGCGATACCGATGTCGGCTTCTTTCGCTTCGCCGGGGCCGTTGACGACGCAGCCGAGCACGCTGATCTTCACCGGCGTCGATTTGCCTTCGAGCCGCTTCTCCAGCTCGGCGATGATCTTTTCGAGATCGATCGCCAAGCGGCCACACGTCGGGCAGGCGATCAGTTCTGGCTTGCGGACGCGCCGGCCAGTCGCTTGCAGGATGTCGTAGCACGCGGCGACTTCGGGCACCGGGTCGCCTAAGAGTGAGACGCGAATCGTGTCGCCGATGCCGTCCAGCAATATCGGTGCGATGCCGCATGCGGATTTCGTGACGGCATAAGGCGGCTTGCCGGCTTCAGTGACGCCGACGTGCGTTGGGTAGTCGGCCTGCTTGGCATAAAGGCGATATGCTTCAACCACCGTGCGCACGTCACTTGATTTCAGCGACACGATCATGTCGCGGTAGCCGACGCTCTCGGCAATCTCGATGTAGCGCAGGGCCGAGTCCACCATCGCGGGCGGGCAGGGGAAGCCGTACTTCATCGCAAATTCGCGCTCGAGGCTGCCGGCGTTCACGCCGATGCGCATCGGGATCCCTTTGTCCTTGCACTTGCGCACAACCTGGCGGAAGCGATCCATGCCGCCGATGTTGCCCGGGTTGATGCGGATCTTGTCCACCGGATGATCGAGAGCCGCGAGGGCCATCTTGTAATCGAAGTGGATATCGCAGATCAGCGGCACCTTCATCCGCCGTTTGATCTCGGACAAGACCGAAGCATCTTCGGGCTTGGGCACGGTGACGCGGATGAGCTCGCAGCCCGCCTCTTCGAGAGCATGAATCTGCGCGACAACTTCTTCGACGAGATGCGTGTCGGGCACGGTCATCGACTGGACGCGGATGGGGTTGTCGCCGCCGATGCCGACGCCCCCGACTTCGACGACGCGCGTCTTATGTCGTTGGAACGGCGATTCGTAGAGTTGGGCCGGCGGGCTCGCGGCGCCGTTTTCATCCATGGCGGACAGTCTCCAGTTCAGCGGTGTGCACTGCCATTATTACCAGAACGGCCATTTCCGGGGTACCCCGAGGTGGCAGCCTATTCAACTAACCGCGAACCCGCCGCGGCGATCACCTCTCACTTCGCCCATGACCGAATTGCAGGCATTTTCTGAGGACTTCAAGGCGCTGGTCGCACATGCGGCGCGGGCCGGCGGCTTTGCGAATCCGGTGGCCGTCGATTTCGACGACTTCTCGGGGCCTGTGATGCGGCATGCCCGTAAAGGGCCGGTTGTCGCCGCTGACGGTGTCATGATTCGGGAGTGGGGCACCGGCACGCGAAAGGAATCGCCCAACGTTCGGCTCGGATTACGCGTCTATCACATCAGGTTGCTCAGGTTCGTTCTCGTCAGGTTCAACTTTTCCGATCGACACAGTTATCCCGGTCATCAATTCGCCGTCATCGATCGAAAAGACTATTTGCGGTTTTATCGGGTCGCTCGCCAAATCCAGGTTCAGGAAACTGAGCGCGTCGCGCCGCCGGTTCTTGCGCCGGAGCAAATGCGAGTATTGCGCGAGAACACGATCGGATTTCTGGAGCGAGACAACTTGCGCCGGATTCGGGACTGGGGCGGCCGGCCACGCCGCGGGATGCTGCTCACCGGCCCGCTCGGCAACGGCAAGACATCGGCCTGCCGCTGGCTGCAAAGCGAGTGCTTGCGCCGGGGTTGGGAATTTCAGATCGTCAGCGCGGATGACTACGCCTCAGCACGCCGCAGCACCTGTGCGGCCACCAGTGTGCGAGCGCTGTTCGAACTGGACCACCGCGGCATTGTCGTATTCGATGATTTTGACATGGCCCTGCGGGGCACGAGACGATGCGCCCGATTCGGACCATCAATCGGTGTTCCTCAACGCACTCGATGGAGTGCGCAGTGTTGAAGGCGTCGTCCATTTGTTCACCACTAACTGCAATCTGGCCCGCATCGACGTTGCGTTTCGCCGGCCTGGCCGCATTGATGTCGTCTTGGCGTTGGGCAAGCCCAACGCGGCATTGCGCCGCGAACTGATCCAGCGCTGGCACGCTGACGTGAGGGCCGGTATCGACGTTGACCATGCGGTGAAGACGACGGACGGGCTGAGCTTCGCCGACCTCGATGAATTGCGGAACTTATTGATTCTGGGTTACATCGAAACCAAGACGTGGGATTGGGACGAAGCCCAGGCGCAGTTTGAAATGAATCGCAAGGAATTGGTCGCTAAGCGCGGATTTGGTTTCTGCCCGGCGCCGGCGAAAGAGATGGTGTTGTAAGCGTGTTTTGAAATGTGATTTTGTAGCCGCGGGCTTCAGCCCGCGCGTCCCGGCAATCGCTCCGTTCCGATGCAAGCGGACGTTTCGTTTGCATTCGCCCCGGAGGGGCGCAGGGTTGTAGCCACGGGTGGAGCGAGCCGAGTCTTCGAGGCGAGCGCAACCTGTGGAATCAGAACCCATTTATCTTTCCGCCTCGGAGGGGCGGAGGAGTGCAGACAGATTCCTCCGCCCCTGCCGGGGCGGGAAGACAAATATCCGTCTGACCACGGGTTGCGCTTGCCCGCCTAACGGCGGACGCGCTCCACCCGTGGCTACATTCCTGCGCCCCTCCGGGGCGAAATGCAAACGAGGAGATGCTATCGCTTGAGGCCTTTGCGATTGCCAGCACGCGCGGGCTGAAGCCCGCGGCTACGAAGTCGAAATGCAAAAGAAAATCGCTTAGCGCGAGAAGGCCACGGCGTGGCATTTGCCGCCGGGCACGGTGAATTGCTTTAACTCTTCGCCCGTCTGGCCGTCCCAGAGGCGGACGGTGCCGTCCCAACTTCCCGAGGCGATTAAAAGTCCATCCGGCGAAAACGCGATGGAGCGCACGCTCTCGGCATGGCCGCGCAACGTGTGCATTTCGCGCCCGGTGGTCGTTTCCCAGAGCTTGATCGTGGTGTCCCAACTACCGGTTGCTACAAGCCGGCCATTGGGATGAAACGCGACGGCGCTGACGGCGAACTTGTGGCCGGTCAAAGTGCGAATGCATTGGTTCCGAGACGTATCCCAGATGCGGGCTGACTTGTCCCAGCCGCCGGTCGCCAGGAATTGCCCGTCATGCGAATAGGCCACTGTGGTGACCATTTTCTCGTGACCCTGCAGCGATGCTTGGAATCTGCTCTTGGCCACATCCCACAGCATCACCGCCTTGTCCCAGCCAGCACTCGCCAGCGTTTGGCCATTCGGATGAAATGCCAGCGACGTCACGGCTCCCTTGTGGCCGCGCAAAATGCCGCGCTCCGCGCCGGTAGCGACGTCCCACAGCTTGATTGCGGTATCCCAAGCACCACTCGCTAGCACGTGGCCATCGGGTGAGAACGCCACCGCTGCGACTTCGCCGGCGTGACCATTGAGCGTGTCGAGCTCGCTGCGATCGGTGAGGTTCCAAAGTTTGACAGTGTTGTCCGAGCTCGCGGAGGCCATCCGGTTGCCGGTCGGCGCGAAAGCGATGGCGTTGACATCCAGTGTGTGGCCATCGAGCGTGTGGTTGGCCTCGACACCGGTGATCGCTTCGGAACTCGACAAATCCCACAAGCGCGTTCGGCCATCGGAACCGCCGGCGGCGAGATAGCAGCTCTTGATTGTCAGGGCAGTTTCGGGCAATGGCTCCGCGCCTGACTTCGGCTCATCTTCCGGGGCGTAACCGAGTGTGCCACGCAAAACGCCGCTTTCGACGTAACAGACGCGCACGACTTGATCCAAGCTTGCCGACAGGATGGTATGCCCGTCGGGTGAGAATGCCACGCCGGTCACCTCTGCTGCGTGCCCGGCCAGTGTGTGCATGAGTTGCCCGGTGATGCAGTCCCAAATCTGGACAGTGAAATCCTCGCTGGCCGTCGCCAAGAGATGGCCATCGGGCGAAAACGCAATGGCGGTTATGCGCTTGCCATGCGCCTGCAACGCATTCCATTCCGAGCGGCTGTTGACGTCCCAGAATTTCACTTCGCCGTCGCTGCCGCCGCTGGCGAGGGTTCGCCCATCGGGTGCGAAAGCGATGGCCGTGACCTCATGACGATGGCTGCTCAGCGTCGCGATTTCGTGAGCGTCATTGATTGACCATAGCTTCACGGTTCCGTCGTCGCTGCCGGTCGCCAGTTGATGGCCCTCGGGCGAGAAAGCCAGGGCATTCACGGGACGAGTATGTCCCGTGAGTTCCGACAGGTCATCGGCCGCGGCAACGTCCCAAAGGCGCACGGATCCCTCGGCACCGGCGCGCGCGAGCAATCCGCCATCTGGGGAGAAGCTCAGTGTGTTGATGCCACCTGTTTGTTGAGGAAGGACGAGGCGTTCTTTGGCCGTGGAAACGTCCCAAAGGCGGACCGCGCCGTCCAATCCAGCCGACGCGAGCATCCGGCTACCCGGCGCGAAGGCCACTCCTTTGACTTCGCCTTGATGGCCGGCGAGAATTCCGGCTTCGCGTCCCGTGTCAAGTTCCCACAGCAAGATCGTCCCGTCGGCCGCGCCGGCTGCAACTACGGATCCACTCGGGGCGACGGCCAGCGACAAATATGATCCACCAGTGCGAATGATCGGCAAGCGAGTCGAAAGCGGAGCCGGTGAACTTGCACGATGGCGGGTGGTTACCGCACTGGATTTTTCCAGAATATCGCTCGACGACTCCAGGATAGAGTCCTCGCCATCAGGCGGCGTTTCGGTGATCGCTTGGCTGGCGGTGGCGGTCGCCGAGGCGTCTAGTGAAATTGTCTCTTCGGAATATGGTCGCAACAGAGTTGGTGCCGCGTCGGCTTCCGCATCCGCGCCCGCTTGCTGTTGCACCGGTAATGTCGCGATTAGTTCGCCGGTCTTGGCGTCCCAAAGCCGCGCGGTGCGATCAAGGCTCACGCTCGCGAGCCAAGCCCCGTCGGCTGCGAAGGCAACGCTGGTGACAACACCCGAATGACCGCGCAGTAGCGCCAACTGCTGACCGGAAGCGGCGTCCCAAAGCCGGATGGTCCGATCCCAGCCCGCTGTTGCGAGCACGCGCCCATCGGGGGCAAACGCGACGGCGGTCACGTCGCCCGTGTGACCGCGCAACGTGAAAAGCGACTGACCGGTTCGAGTGTCCCAAATCACGGCGGTGTGATCTTGGCTGCCGGTGGCGATTCGATGACCCACCGGCGAATAGGCCACTGCGGTCAGGTCGCCAATATGACCTGCGAGAATCGATTGCTCGGCTCCCTTGGCAACGTCCCAAAGGCGCAGAGTCTTGTCCCAACTCGCGGTGGCAACCGTCTGACCATCTGGTGAAAGGGCCACGCCCGTCACCATCCGGGCATGTCCCGTCAGACAATGCCGTTCTTGCCGCGTGGCCGTCTCCCACAGACGGACGGTTTTGTCCCAACTGGTGCTGGCGACCATTCGGCCATCGGCCGAGGCGGCAACACTTGTGATCACGCCAGTGTGTCCAGACAACGTGCCGACGAGCGCAAACTTGTTAGTCGCGTCCCACAGATGGATGGTTTTGTCCCAGCCGCCGGTCACAAGCAGGCGATCATCGCCGGAGATAGCGACGGAACTGATTACCCCCGCGTGACCATTGAGACAGGCGATTGGTTCCCCGCCGGGCAAATTCCAAACGCGGACCGTCTTATCCCAACTGGCCGTCACCAAACGGCGACCGAGGAATGCGACCGCGGTCAGGTCGCCAGTGTGCCCGGCTGTCGGTGAATGAATCACCTCGTCGGTTTGCGAAAACTCGGCGACCGCAGGCTGCATCGGCGTCGCTGTCACTTCGCGCGACATCGTCGGCGGCGCCCAAATTCCGAGGTTGGAAAGGGCGTCGTAGTCGACGTGGAAATCGGATGACCGGGTATTTGGCACTCGGGGCGGCTGCGGTGGGGATGTCGGAGCAGGGGCTGGCTCATTCTGCGATTTGAAAAGGTTCAAACCGCTTAACAGATTTCGATAGGCTTGTGCTGCGGGCGAGTGGGGATTGATATCGACGAACGCTCGGCCATAGGAGAGCGCCTGGCTCACGGCGGGATCGAATGGGATGAGGCCTGGGAGGATCTGCGGAAATCGGTGTTGCAGTTCGTTCGCGGTGAGATTGTCGGGTGCATCGGTCGCCGGCAGAGTCAAAAGAGCCCGGCGTGCAGGATTACGAAATCCGCCGATGGATTCTTCCATCGAGAGCAAGTGCATCGCATCATGCTGAAGACGCACGACCAATAGTTCCAAAGCACCGGGCAAGATCGCTGATCCATCGACGATCAGGAGATCAGCATCATTACGTAAGGCCGTCGATAATCGCGACACGGATTCAGCGTCGCTAGTGACAACTCGCAAACCCGGTTGCACTTCCAAAAGCTGCGCGGAGGGTGCGACGGCGCGAAGATGATCGGGCAGGGGGACGGGCCGGTGGTTCAGAATGGCGGCGGTGCCGCGGCCACTCACATCGATGACGATGACGGACTTGCCCGACTGAGCGACCAGCGTCGCCAGGTTTGCCGCAACGGTGCTGGCCCCGGCGCCTGGCGCCAGACCCGTCACAAGCAATATCGGCACGTCACACTCCTTTGAACCACGGGGCATCTTAAACCGTTCATGAGCGTCATGTTTGACTAGAAGTGCAGTGCACCGCCGCACCACCTCGCTGGCGGACCGAATCCGCGATAGCCCCGACAAATCGTGACTTGCCAGTACGACAGGACATGGCCGTTTTCGGTGTAATCAACCCACCAAGTGTCATCCACGGCGTCGAAGGCCTGTACGATCTCGGGCGCGAGGTCGCCAACGAAGATGAAGGTTCGGCCGCGAAAGGCGTCAGGGTCCCACAAAACGTTCGGTCGCCACAGATCGTATTGCGACATGCGTTGGCCGATGGCCGGCCCGAGGCACTGCACATCGGGATGACCCTCGCAGTAAAACGCGATCTCGCCGGAGAGATTCCAAAACGAGGTGGCGATGATCGGATCATCGCCCAACATTTCGCAAAGCCGGCGCGTGGCGTCGATATTCCCGGCGAGAAAGCTCCAACCGCGTAGCCGGGCGGTCGGATCGTAGCGGCGCATGGGCAGAGGGCTGTCCTCGGTTGGAGCGCCGCTGATCACAGCCAGAATGGGTTGGATCAATGTCGGATAGTGAATGGCCGCCGTTAGTGACATTCCCGCTACAGTCGTAAGTATCAGAAAAGCGCGATGGATGCGGCACCACGTCGGTGAGGCGCTCACAAACCGATTGGCTAACCAGTTGACCGCGAGAATAAGTCCCGAAATATACCCCGCGATCGGCCAATTCAGTTGGCCCGGCGTCTTCAAACTGATGATCACGAACATGGCGAACACCGGTATCGATGTCCACCACAAGAACGCACGGCCGGCATCTTGCGAATGGCCGGGACGCTCGCGCCAAATGGCGGCGGCCCAGCACGCGAACCAGAAGAAGAGTAACAAGCCGGCCTGCTCGACCACGAAGCGCAACGGGCCCAGCCAGCGAATGCCTTGAGCTTGCGCGCCCGCTTGCCAGCCGACGTGGCGGACCGTGACCCAGTCGTACTTGATGTTCCAAATGAGAATCGGCACGCAGCAGATTGCCGCGATTCCGCATGCGAGCCAGAATCCGCTACGCCGCAATTGGCTGCGATGCACCGGATGCACGAGCAAGAACATGCCCACACAGGGTAACAGCAATACCATCGTGTACTTGGCGAGGATGCCGATGCCAATCAGCACACCGGCCATCGCCCAGTTCCAGTTGCCTTGACGGAAGATTGCGGCGTGGGTGAAAACCAGGGCCCAAACCCAGGCGCAAGTGAATGGCGCATCGATCGTCATCACGGTAGCACCTGCGGCCAACACTGGCAAGCTCACCGCGGTAGCCACCACAGCCAAGGCGCGCCAATCGCTTTTGAGAGTTCGCGCGGCCAAGACGTAGAGGCCGGCCAGAAGTCCCGCGCCACAAGCAACTGCCGGCAGACGCACGGCAATGAGTTCGGTGCCGCAAAGGCGGACGGAGAATGCGCCAAACAGTTCGCAACTCAGACGGATGAGCCAAGCGACCAAGGGCCCCTTGCTGTAGTAGCTCCAATCGAGATGGCGCGACCAGTCCCAGTAGTGGGCTTCATCTGCGGCGAGGTCCAACGGGCAGTTGCGAATGAGATAAACCAGATGCCACACGGCTGCGAATAGGATCAATCCCGAGGCCGCGAGGCGCGGCGGGGCGATTACCGGCCAGGCACGGTCGAGGTGAGATGTCGGTGCGACGCAGGGACTAGCCACAGGCATGCAGGAGCCTTCCTTTGCTCCACAAAGGCCTTACGGACCGGCTTTTGCGAGTCGCCAGTATTTTCCATGCCGCAAAAACCGTCAATTGCAGTCAGGCGAAGTCGAAATTGCCCGGCGTTTCAACGATAATTGACTCCGAACCCTATTGGACACACTAAACCATGCGCTGTCACGGCGAATACAAGGTGCCCGGCGGAAAGCTGGTGGTCGCCGATTTTCGATTTGAAGCCGGCATACTCGTCGATGTGGAAATCTCTGGGGACTTCTTCCTTTACCCCGACGAAGCCATTCACTGGATCAGCGCCGCATTGAGCGGAGCGCCGGCGGATTCCGATGCCGTCGAGCTTGCGCGGCGGATTCGCCTCGTGCTGGGCCCTGAGGTTGAGATGTTAGGTTTCGATGCAGATGCGGTGGCTGAGGCAGTCCGGCGAGGTCTCGCATGAGTGACCCCGTCATGGGCCGTTGGCACGCGGCTTCGTGGGAAATCCTGCCAGAGGGGCGAGAGCCACCGGTCATGCATGTCGCGCTCGACGAAGCGCTGCTGACTGCGGTAGCACGTGGCGAACGCGGACCGACGCTGCGATTCTGGGCGTGGTCCGCCCCCGCAGTTATCCTTGGCCGCTTTCAATCGTTTCGAAATGAAATTGATTCCGCTGGTGCCGCGGAACTGGGTCTGACAGTGGTGCGGCGTATCTCCGGCGGCGGGGCGATGCTTGTGCAACCGGGCATGACGATCACTTATTCGCTCTACGTGCCCGCCGCCATGCTCGAAGGAATGACCATTCGCGACTCGTACCAATTCTGCGATCAGTGGGTGGTCGATGCACTGCGGTCTCTCGGCGCGGATGTGTCCTACGTGCCGCTCAATGATATTGCATCGTCAGTCGGCAAAGTTGGCGGGGCGGCCCAAGCACGTCGGCCCGGCGTGGTGCTGCATCACACGACGATTGCGTATCAGATGAATAGCGGCGATTTGGTGCGGGCCTTGCGTATCGGGCGGGAAAAGATTTCGGACAAGGGCATTCCCAGTGCGAACAAGCGCGTTCATCCGCTCGGCGAGCAGGTGACGATGTCGCGCGACAACGTCGTGGCGTATCTGATTTCGGCGTTTCGCGAGCGGTTTGGCGGCGAGCCGGGCCGAATCACCGATGCCGAGCGTGTTCACGCCGCGGAACTGGTGGTAAAAAGATATGCAGCGCAGGAATGGACGCTGGAGTTGCCGTAGTGTTATTGCTTAACTTCGAGCTCGTTTCGCACCTCACGCACTCCGGGCGATAAGCGCACGAGATTCTCGACGTGCCGGCGTTCATCATCGTCGGCCACCTGACCCCGTAGCACCACGACACCTGAATCAACATCAACTTTGACGTTGGCAGGTGCGCTCACGCTCGAGGATCGCGCAACGACTGATTGCAAACTGTCGCGCACTTGTGTCATGGGCTGGATGGTCATGGGGAACCGCACGGTCGTCGTGTAGAGCATGCCGCTCTTGAGGCCGCTCGGTGCGGCGGGAGCAAATGTTTGGCTAATTCCGCCGCTGCCGGAAACGCCCGCGGTGCCGAGCCCCGTTGTCCCGCGATTGAATCCTCCGGCCGTGCCAGCGCCGGTGTTGCCGAGCGAGGTGAAGCCGCCGCTCGGGCTACTGCTTGTGCCAAGCCCGCCCATGCTCAAGCCCGACGAGCTGGTGCGTGAGCCGCCGAAACCGGAACCGCCGGATCCGCCAGTGGCGCCGAAACTTGATCGGTTCGAGCCGCCGGTGCCGCCAGAAAAGCTGCCGCCTGAGCCACCGCTAATATTGCCGTACACCGGGGTACCGAACGCGGCACCGGCCGAGTTGTTGGCGATGCCAGCCGCATACGGGTTGGCGTAATACTGCGACAGAAAATTACTCGAAGAGACGCTGGAGCCCGCGCCGGAGCGGCTGCCACTGCCGCTTTGATTAAAGCCACCGAGGAGTGAGCCGCTAGCAATGCCAGCATCCGCGACATTAGCATTGCCGCCACCCGCTGACGAGCCGGAGGCTGAGCCGCGACTGCCGCCGCCGGTCGAGCCAACCGTGGTGCCTGTGCCCCCACCGGGGGCCGTTTGGCAGAAACCAATGGACGCGGTGAACGCGAATGCCGCAATGGTTGCGAGGAGTGTTTTCATGGCTCACTTATCCTATCCGAAAGCGCGCTTCCCCGGCACCTCGTTCCCAAACTCTGTTTGGGGAACGAGGACGGAGTGACACAACTTTGCGCGTCGGCTGATACGAATGTTGTCGTGCTGCGCCAGGGACTTAGCCGTGGGCCTTATTCGTGGAATTGGCGCGAGCGGGAGGCGGGGAGATTTCCAGCGCCTCGATTGGCGAGCCTTCCGCAAATTCGATCGCCGCGACATGGGCCAGATCCGCCACGTAATAGGTCGGTTCGATCCGGTCTTGCCCGCCCGACTGCCGGATGCGGTTCACTTGAACCATGACCAGCGCCTGCTCTTCGGGCAGATAACAGACAGAATCGACTGTCAGCCGACCGCTGATGAGCCGGGGGGCGTAATTCTTGATGCCGGCATTTACGATACTGTCGCTGCCACTCGCCTGAATCGACGCGTCGGCGTCGAGCATGACCGTGCAGGGACCGCTCCACTGTTTGCGACTTCCAAACAATTTGCTCAGCAGGCCGGCATTCATAGCGCACTCCGTTGGCGAACTGGGGCATTTAAGCCTAGCTTGCGGGGCGGGGCGGTCAAACCGCCTGCACCGGATTTCCAGTCAGGTTGCGCCGGTTGCGACTGCGGCGACGGCTGGTACCATAGCGGCAACGCACCGATTCGCCTCCGAGGTGGTTATGGCCGTCTTTTCTGTCACTTGCCCCGAATGCAAAGCAACTCTGAAATCACCCAAGCCGATCCCGGCGGGGAAAGCCATTACCTGTCCCAAGTGCGAAGTGATGTTCTCGGCCCCGGCCCCGAAACCAACCCCGAAGGCGGCACCCAAACGGGTGGCCGCAAACGTAGACGCTGACGACGACATCGAAGTTCTCGATCTCGAAGATGTGGAGATCATCGAGGAAGGGGCCACCGCCAAGCCAAGCGTCGGTGGCAAGCCAGATCGTCCGCGCTCCCCGGAGGGTGGCAAGCGCCGCCGCAGCGGCCGAATGGTTCGCGAAAAGATGAGCACCACCATGCTCTTGCTGATCATTGGTGCTATCGTTCTCGGCCTGGCGGCGTTCGGCGTCGGCGGTCTCTTGATCTGGAAGTACGTCATCAATGCGCAAAACGAAGCCGTCGCTTATGTGCCGAGTGAAGCGCCAATCGTTGTCGGATTAGACATCAAGAAAATCATGTCCGACACGAATTTCTCGCCGATCGTCGATTACGCACTGCGGCCCACTCCCATCAATGGGTATTTTCAAAGCGCCAATACCACGCCAAAAACGATGCTCGATCGCATTATCGTGGCGATTGATTTGCCAGACTGGAGCAAGCGCACGGTCACGTTGTTGAGTCAGGTGCCGATCGACCAAGGAAAATTCGTCCAAGCGGTTGGCGCGAAACCAGTCACCGTGGGCGGCCATTCGGTTTATCAATCATCTCATCCATTGCTCGACGGCAAGTTGCTCTTTCCATCAAGTTCCAACAAGGCGGTGGCATTGGTGAACTGGGCCAAGAACGAAGAAGCGATGGTCGGGCAGATGGGCAAATGCAAGCCTTCGCCCGCCGTTGCCGCAATGGTCGGCCGAGCGGCCTCCAATGGCCATGTTTGGGCCGTCATTGATCTTGAGTCGCAGCAGGTTCAAACACTGTTTTCTGCGATTCCAGGTTTCTCCAGTGCGAAGGACTCGCGGTGCATTGGGCTTTGGATCAAATTCGGCACGCCAGAAGTCCAAATTGTTGTGCAGCAGCAGATGAAGTCAGGCATTAATGTCAGCGCATCGATGCAAAAGGCCCAGGCCGATTTTGAGAGAGACAAAATCCAATATGCTGGACAAGCTGCTTTACTGCCCGGGAATTTTGGTTCTCTGCTTCAAGACTACCTCAACAACATGAGCTTCAGCACTTCAAGCGACTGCATTGTCTGGAAAACGAAACTCAAAATGGCATCGCTAGAGCCTGTTCTCATGGACTATTCGCGATCCATTCTGCCATCGATCTCGGGACGATAACAGCGCACTAGTTTTCGTCAAATCGCCACAGTGGGACGTGAGGCGGTAGAGCGCCGGCTTCATAGTCCGCTTCGCCGATCTGGGATTTGAGTCGCTTCAACGCCTGCCGTCGAACGCTCACATAGTAATAATCGCAACGTGAGTCGCGCAGCCCGTCCCAGATTTGAAAGAGATGATCCGTCTCTTTGACGGCGGCCTGAAGGTATGGCGCTCGGTCCGAATCCATTGGTTGCCGCGCATCGAGGAAGCGGCGATAGGCGCGATTGAAGCCCAATAAATCATTGACGGTGCGGTGGTCGGGGAATCGCTCGCAGTCATTCAAGGGCGGCGCGTCACAAAGCTCTTGATAGCGTCGCCGCATGAGATTGAGATTTTCGTCGAAGTCTTCGTAGCGCGAAAACACATATCGAGTCTCGCGCGGGTCGAGGATCTCCCACTCGAGCGCTATCGAGACGAGTGCCTCGCGCAACTGGGGCCAATCCGCGGGGTCGGGCAAGCGTTCCGGCACTCCGGGTGGCGTGGTCAAAAGAGAAACCGCAACTAAACACGATAATGGCGAAGGCATGGTGCCTCCCGCTGGCGCAATAGCGATGCAGGTCCAACGATCTGGATCGGGTCAGGCTGGCAGGTGCGCGAACGAAATCGCTGCGCCCGTCGAAAGTGGCTCGACCGAATTCGACGTCAGGCACTTGCATGCCCTCACACGTCGCTTCGATGTCAGTATCGGCAGACTGCATGCCAAATCGACAATCCAGTTGCGTCGATCCTGATTTGCCCGGTAGAGTTTGCCATCTGGCGAATTAATAACGCCGAGTTGCGCGATCGATCGAACTGCAATTGACAGGCTGCCCTGTTAGAATGACGCTGCCCCAGTTGACTTTGCTTGCAGGTTCCCTTTGTCACCCAATGATGAGATTTGTTACTGCTTCCATGTATCGCGGCGGAAGCTCGTCAACTTTGCCCGGCGCGAGCGGCCGGTGGTCCCGAGTCAAATGTCGCAATGCGGTGGCGCGGGGACGGGCTGCGGTTGGTGCATCCCGTTCTTGAAGCAGATTCATCGTCAAGCCACGCAGGGCGAAGCGGCGGCCGATTTGGAGCAATTAACCCCGGAAGAATATGCCCGGAAACGGGCCGAGTATGTACGGGCGGGTAAAGGATCGCCGCCCCCGGGCGCTACGCCGCTGCCACAACCATCCACAGAAACGAACGGTTCATAGAAAATTCATGGCCTTACCTACTTGGAACGGTTAATGTATGTGTAATTGTTCTTCATCCCTCCATCGGAGGTCTCCCATGTCACGTCGCGGCTTCACTCTGATCGAACTGCTCGTGGTCATCGCTATCATTGCCATCCTCATTGGTCTCTTGCTCCCAGCGGTGCAAAAGGTTCGTGAAGCGGCCAACCGGGCGAAGTGTCAGAACTCGCTGCATCAACTGGCGATCGCTGCCCAGAACTTCCACACTGAAAACTCACGCTTACCCGTCGGTTTGGCTTGGGGCTGGACGTCCAATTCCCCGCCCTCACCGTCGCCTGTGAACTCCACTCAACCTGAGCCCTATTTTCCTCACGATAAGAGCAATCGAAATCTCTACATTGAAATGCTTCCTTATCTTGAGCAAGACGGCCTGCAGACGCGGTGGGATTTCAATCCGGATAACAACAACCAGAATCTTGCGACCAACCGCGATGGCTTGTCAGCGCAAGTGTTCAAAGTTGCGATTTGCCCCAGCGACGCTTTAGATGATCCTGTGCAACAGGTGCAATCGGCTGCCAGCGGCAATCGATACTACGGACAAGTCAGCTACTGCGGAAACGCCGGCCGGCGCTCGTACTTCTATCAAGACATGACGCACGACGGGATCTTTTTCGTCAACAGCAAGGTGCGCATGGCGGACATCATCGATGGAACCTCGAACACCATTATGTTTGCCGAACGATCGCACTACGATCCAGATTTCGATCGAATTACGAATCCCCTGTACCCGCTCAAGGACTGGGGTGGATGGGCATTTTGTACGCCGCGTAACTCAGTCGCCGACTATCTGATCGGTACCGAGGTTGCGATCAATTATCGAGTGCCAACAAGCGCTACGAACGGCAGCCTGCCTGAGCAGGATGATCGCCTGACGGCCATTGGCTCGATGCACCCAGGCGGTGCCAACGTGGCGTTGGCCGACGGATCGGTTCGCTTTGCGACCGATCGAACGCCGCTGAAAATTCTGTCGGCGTACGGAACCCGCAACGGAGTGCCGGGCCAGATCGAAGATCTGTCAGAGCTACCGTGATTCAACTGTCTCAGTCAATTTTGGGAAATGGGCTGCCCGCCCTCTTACTTCTGGCTGCATTCGCGGCAGCCGGGTGCGGCCCGGCTGCCCCTCCGCCGTTGGCGCCGGTGCGCGGGAAAGCCACTTACAACGGTCAACCGCTGGCCAAGGTTCGTATTGAGTTCATTCCCGAAGAAGAAACCGGCGCGAAAGTTCTGCGATCGACGGCCGTTACTAACGCAGACGGCACGTTCGAGATGATGTGCGAGAATGGAAAGCCCGGGGCCACCGTCGGCTGGCATCGAGTTGTGGTACGACCAATCAGCCGTTCGCGAGATCCGAATGCAAACCCGTTCGAGCCCGAGGTAGCGGGCCAACGGAATACGACGCCGCCAATCGAAATGAACCTTGGCGCCTACACCTCGGTAGCAACCACCCCGGAACGGCAAGAAATCAAGCTTGGTGACAACGAAGTTAAGTTGGAACTTCACTAACCCTTGATTCTATTTCGCAGGGATCGCAATCCGGTCAAGAAATGCCTGATTCGAATTAGCCCGGCTCAATTGCTTGATCAGCGCTTCCATCGCTTCGTTTGATTTCATTTGCGCTAATGTGCGCCGCAATAGTGTGACTCGTTGCAGCGTCTCCGGCGTGAGCAGCCGTTCTTCCTTGCGGGTGCCGGATTGAGCGATATCGATCGCGGGGAACACGCGCCGATCGGCAAGCTTGCGATCGAGCACGAGCTCCATGTTGCCGGTGCCTTTGAATTCCTGGAAGATCACGTCATCCATCTTCGAGCCGGTTTCAATCAGGCACGTCCCCATGACGGTGAGAGAACCACCCTCATCGAAGCAGCGGGCTGAGCCGAAGAGCTTCTTCGGAATATCAAGCGCGCGAACGTCAATGCCGCCCGACATTGTCCGGCCCGTATTCGATGCTTTGTTGTAGGCTCGCGCCAATCGCGTCAGACTATCCAACAGCACAAAAACTTGCTTACCCTGTTCCACTAGACGCTTCGCTCGGTGCATGACCAGCTCAGCGGTTCGCAAATGGCTGCTGGCTTCGCGATCATTGCTCGAAGCCACCACTTCGCCGCGGATGGTTCGCCGCATGTCGGTGACTTCTTCAGGCCGCTCGTCGATGAGCAGCATGATCAAGTGCATTTCTGGGTGGTTGGCGGAGACGGCTGCGGCAATGTGCTGCAAAAGCACCGTCTTGCCAGTACGCGGCGGCGCGACGATCAAGCCACGCTGGCCTTTGCCGATCGGCGTCATGAGATCCATGACGCGGGTCGTTAATGGTTCGGCCCCGGTCTCCAGATGAATGGGTTCACTGGGATCAACAGCCGTGAGTTCATCGAAATTGCGACGGCGAAACTCCGCCGGCGGCCCACCTTCAATAGTTTCGATTTCCACCAGACGGGGGCCGCTACCCTGTTGGCTCGGAGCGGCTTGGCCGGTAATTAGTTGACCCTCGGCCAATCCGAACTGGTCGATGAACTGGCCGGACACATAGGCATCGCCGGGGGCCGCGCCATAGGACTTGGCAGGATCGCGGAGGAAGCCAAAGCCTTTGGGGTGCAATTCGAGAACGCCGGATGTGGGAGACAGAAGAGATGGATCGACAGGCTGATGGTTTGCCGGCCGGGGCGGGGCTACTGTCGCTCCTCCCGGCGGTCGATTGGGACGGTAATTGTTGTGCCGCTGAGCGGGTCGTCGATGAACCATGTGGATTTCGTTGTCCGCCGGGGCGGAGCGCAAAAGATCTCTGAAAAAGCCAAGCCCGAAACGCGGGCTAGCGACAAAGTACTCGCAAACGGGGACGGGCTAAATCCTTCCGACGGGCAGATCGTGGACCGAAACACGGCCGGAACGATGATGCGTGCGGGCCGATGCGGAACGAGGCGACGATCAAGGAAGGCTGCCGCAAACTAACGGATGTACTCTCTTGTAAGGGATTATGGGGGCCGCGTCAAGCCAGTTGATTGAATCCGGCCCCGTATGGGGCTCCGAAGAGCGACTTCACCTTACTGGTTGGAAAACTCGCGCAAGGCGTTAAAGGTGCGCTCCACGCAGCGCTGCCAGTGGAATTCTTCCGCCCGGCGACGGCCCGCTTCCACGTATTTGGCGCGCAATTTCGCATCCCGTGCCAGATTCTCTAACGTGTCGGCGATCGCAGCCGGCTGAGAGGGTTCAATGAGGATGCCAGCTTCGTCAACGACCTCGGGGAGTGCCGCGAAATGGGCCACCACCGCGGGCGTGCCGGCCGCCATGGCTTCGGCTGCCGGTATGCCAAATGTCTCGTAGTGAGAGGGAAACAGCAGTGCGGTTGAGTTACGCATCAAAGCGGGCAGCCCCGAATCGACACCCACGTAGCCGAGCTGAACAACGTTCGGCAATTGGGCGGCCGCCTCGCTGAACCGTGGTTCGCCCACACCGGCAATCAGAATTTGCAAATCCGATTTGCGACGGTGCAATTCGCCGGCAACCGCCAAGAGGCAATCCGCGCCGCGATGTGCAGTCAATCCTCCAACAGCTAAGACGTAGCGCCGATCGCCAATGCGCCGCCGCCACGACTCATCCAGTTCGCCGGCGTGGTAATAGGCCTCCTCCACACCATTGCCGACCACGCGCATGCGCTCGGGGGGAATCCCAAACAATGCCGTGAGGCGATCGGCGAGAAACTGCGATACCGGAAGCAAAAGGTCGGTGGAATCACGGAATCGGCGGAATCGGCGGGCCCAGCGTCGCCGTTGCGAACGGAACGTGGGATGCAAGTTCCATGCTGTGTCTTTCTCGAACCAATAGACGCTGTGAATCGCGACGGCTAACTTGGCGCGTCGACGAGCGACATAGGCTTCGGCCGGGCAATACACCCATTCCACTGGGCCGGTCCACGACTCAACTTTCGGCCACCGCAATGTGGCCCAGGCCAACTCCAAATAACGTCGCGGAAGACCGAAGGTTTTTACGGGTAAGCCCTGCAAAGTGCTTGCGGGGGGGAGTTGACCGTTCACGAGGTCTTCTCGCGCACCGAGAATTTGCAATTCCACGCCGGGGTGCTGAGCTAATCCGCGCACGACTTCGCTAATGTGCTTGCCGACCCCGGTCTGGCCAAGGTCAAGCCGGGTGCGGCGGATATGAACGTAGGCGGCAACGCGCATTGCGACAGTATAGCGGCTAACCCGAGAGGCTTCGGCAAGCATCGAACCCCCTCATCTCCGCCGCCCTCTCCGCGTCGGCATCGTTAACTCTTACAATCAACATCGTCCACAATTGTTCCCGCCCGCGACGTCGTCCGTTCACCGAGGGATGCCGGTGTCTCAAGATCGCCTCAGCGAATATCTCGCGCAGTTTAGTCAGACTCACGCCTTGATGATCGAGCAGCTTCGGCGGGTTGTCGTCGGGCAAACCGATGTCGTGGATCAGATCCTGGCCGCGATATTCACGCGCGGGCATTGCCTGCTCGTTGGAGTGCCGGGCTTGGCCAAGACGCTCATGGTAAGCTCGATCGCGCAGATTCTGGATGTATCTTTCAAGCGGATTCAATTTACGCCGGACCTCATGCCCTCCGACATCACAGGCACCACTGTGCTCGACGAATCGGAATCGGGCCGGCGCGAATTTCGTTTCGTCAAAGGGCCAATCTTCGCCAACATCATTTTGGCCGACGAGATCAACCGCACGCCGCCCAAGACGCAGGCCGCACTGCTTCAGTCGATGCAGGAACGGCAAGTGACGGCTGGGCAAGATACCTATGACTTGCCCGACCCATTTTTCGTGATTGCTACGCAGAACCCGATTGAGCAGGAAGGAACTTATCCGCTGCCCGAGGCGCAGCTCGATCGGTTCATGTTCATGATCGCAGTCGATTATCCAAATTTGGAAGAAGAGAAGCGCATTTTGGTGACGACAACGAAAGAAGATCCGCCGGACCTGACAAAAGTTTTGTCAGGCAAAGCGATCTCCAATTTGCAGAAGCTGGTGCGCACGGTGCCGGTCGGCGACTTCGTGGTCGATTACGTGGCTCGGCTCGTTCGCGCCACTCGGCCCAAAGATCCGACCGCGCCGGAGTCCGTGAAGAAGATGATCGACTACGGTGCGGGGCCACGAGCGGGGCAATTCCTGATCCGCGGCGGCCAGGCGATGGCGGCCCTGGATGGCCGTTTTAGCGTATCCATCGACGATGTCCGCAAAGTGGCGGTACCCGTATTACGTCACCGGATCATTACCAATTTCCAAGCCCAGGCCGAGGGCAAGACCTCGGATGATGTGGTCCGGCAACTCTTGCAGACAATTACCGAAGGCGAGCCGGCGAAGTACGTCTCCCCGCGCCGCAAAATCTGAAAAGCCTAACCACAGAGACGCCGAGGTGCCGGGAAAAGCTCTTTCTCGGGGCCTTGGCGTCTCTGTGGTTTGGCTTTTCGGTTAAGCTAGTACAAATGGCCGATCGATACGATTGTCTCGTAATTGGCGGTGGATTTTACGGTCTTTACTTGGCCGAGCATTTCGCTGCGCGCGGCGACTCGGTTTTGTTGTGCGATCGCGAGCCGAGCTTGATGCAACGGGCGTCGTACGTCAATCAAGCCCGCGTCCACAACGGCTATCACTATCCGCGCAGTATTCTGACCGCGCTGCGCTCGCGCGTGAATTTTCCGCGCTTCATCCAGGAGTTTGGCGAGGCCGTCGATGAATCGTTCGAGAAGATCTACGCGGTCGCGCGGCGGGGGTCGAAAGTCTCGGCTCCGCAATTTCAGAAATGCATGGAACGCATTGGTGCTCCCATCCGACGAGCGGAACCTTCAATCCGGCGGCTGTTCAACAGTGAATTGATCGACGATGTATTTTGGACGCGCGAGTGCGGATTCAACGCCGCGAAGTTGGCTGACGTGATGCACGAACGAGTTCGACGTGCGGGAGCCGAGATTCGCACTGGGCTGACTGTTACTCGACTCCGCACGCTACCATCCGAACTCGAGGCCGATTTGGGTGAGAGCCGCGTGTTGGCACGGCGAGTCTTTCTTTGTGGTTACGCACAAACCAACTCGGTGCTCGTCAACTCCGGGTTGCCGGCGATTCCGCTGAAGCACGAGTTGACCGAACTCGCGCTTGTCGAACCCAGCCCCGCTTTGGCCGGACTCGGCATCACCGTCATGGACGGTCCGTTCTTCTCGTGCATGCCGTTCCCGGCTCGGGGGCTTTACACGCTGAGCCACGTGCGTTACACGCCGCACTTTCATTGGTTCGACGGTGGCGCCGAATATCAGCCGGCCTACGAGATTTGTGCCCAGGCCGTGAAACGCTCCGCCTTCCCGGCGATGATGCGCGACGCGGCCCGCTACCTCCCGGCGGCGCGGTCCGTTACTTATCGCGAATCGCTTTGGGAAGTGAAGACCGTGCTGCCGCGAAGTGAGACTGACGACAGCCGGCCGATCCTTTTTCGCGCCCATTACGGTATGCCAGGGCTGTTTGTCGTCATGGGCGGAAAGATCGATAACGTGTACGATGTGGTCGAGGCAGTGGACACCGAACTCCAGAAGGGCAAAGCGGTTGGGCGCTAACAAGCAAGACCTGTTTGCATCGGTCGTGGCCATCATTGGCGACGATCCGGCCATCTTGCGCCCCTACGTAGATGAAGTCTGCCGGCACCTCGATGAGCGCTACACGAACTACGAAGTTGTCATGGTCGATAATGGCGCAGGCCCTGAGGTGGTCGCCGCCGTGAGGCCATTGTTGGCGGAATACAAATGTGTTCGGTTGGTCCGGCTCTCGCGCAAGATGGACGACGAAACGGCGATTCTGGCCGGCTTGGATTCGACCATCGGCGACTTCGTAGTGACCATGGATCCGAATCTCGATCCACCGAACCAAATCGGCCCGATGATCGAGCAATGTCAGGCGGGCAGCGACCTCGTTCTGGGTGTGGACCGTGGTCGGCTTCCTGCAAGCCCGCTGTACCGATTTGGCCGTCGACTCCTTTTGTCGTTGGTCCGCTGGCTGGTTGGCGTGCGCCTCGTGCGCGGGGCGACAATGTTGCGCGCGATGGACCGCCAATCGGTCAACGCACTGACGCAGAACCGATTGCGGAAGCGATATTTTCAAGTGGTCGCGGCGGATGTCGGGCTGACGACCGCCACTCATCACTACGACTCGATCTGCAGGTCGGGCCAGCCCCCCAAGCCGCGGTTCTTCCGCGCCGTTCGCAAGGGATTATCGGTGTTGGTCCACAATTCGACGGTGCCATTGCGCCTGGTCAGCGTGCTGGGTATCTTGGGAAGCTTCCTGAGTTTGTTTGCGAGCTTGTACACTGTGGCGATATTCTTTTTCAAAGGTGCCGTGCCCGGCTGGACGACGACCAACTTGCTGGTGAGCGGTTTATTGTTTGTGCTGTTCTTAATGATCACCTTGATCGGTGAATATCTCGGTCGAGTGCTCGATCAAACATCCGACCGCCCGCTTTACCATGTGCGCGAGGAGCAATCGAGCGCCGTGATGTTGTCCGACGCGACACGCCGCAACGTGCTCAATCAGTCCGTCAACGACCCGCGCTCTCCAACGGAGGCGCGATGAGTCCGTCGCTTTCGATCCCAAGACAAATTCCCGCCTTTGACCAAGTCGAATTCCAGCCCAAGTCGGCGGATTACTGCGTCTGCGTGTTCGTGCTCAACGAAAATGGCAAGTTGCTCAAGCAGCTTGAAAAGATGCGTGATTTACAGGGTGTCGATGTCGTTATCGCCGACGGTGGCAGTACCGATGGCTCAACCCGGCGCGAAGTGGTGGAGGCGCTGAACGTTAACACTCTGCTTGTAAAGACGGGGCCGGGCAAGCTCGGTGCGCAGATGCGCATGGCGTTCGCGTGGGCGCTCGATCGCGGCTATCGCGGTGTAATCACGATCGATGGCAACAACAAGGATGGCCCCGACGCGATCCCGCGATTTGTCGAGGCGCTCGAATCCGGCAACGACCACGTGCAAGGCTCGCGGTTCATTCGCGGTGGCATTTCGGAAAACCTGCCATTGAGTCGATGGTTCGGCGTGAAGTTCATTCACTCGCCGTTGATCAGCGTGGCCTCTCACTTCCGATACACCGACACGACCAATGGCTTTCGTGCGTATTCGGCGCGCTTCCTAGCCGATCCGCGCGTCGCTGTATTTCGCGATCAGTTCGTCGGGTATGAGCTGCATTACTACCTCGCGATTCGAGCCGCTCGGCTGGGCTTTCGCGTCACCGAAATTCCTGTTGCACGCCGTTATCCCGCGCACGGACCAGTTCCGACAAAGATTAGTCCGATCCGCGGCAACTTGCGGGTATTGCGCTGTTTGTTCGCGGCGTGCCTGGGACGCTATAACCCGAAATGAATGGACAGGTGGCTAGCGACGATCGCTCGCACGCATGGCTCGGCGTGGTCGTCACGTTTTTGGCGTTTGCGGTTGTCACTAGAGTGACGTTTTTCGCTCCGGATTCATGGTCTTATCTCGAATTGTCCAACACGGTTTTCAAAGATTTTTACCACGTCAATACACAGCGGCAGTACGTCCTGGACACGCCGTACGGAATCTCATTTCCGCCCCTTTGGCCGGTGCTCATGGCGACCGCGCGGCTCGTCATCGATCTTGGCCTCTACACCGGCGTGGCGCTAAACTTTTTCATTTGTTTCGGTTTGCTGGCGGCACTTATTCGGCTGGTCCGCGTTGTCAATTTGCCTGCCTGGACGGGGACGTCGATTTATTTGGGGCTGCTCGCCTGTACCGCGTTTCTTGAAGACGCCTTCGCAGCTCGCAATGCCGCTTTGAGCATCTTGCTTTTGACGCTTGCGCTGCACGTGGTCGCTCAGCCTGGCTTGGGTGCGACGTCTTCCGCGGCAGCGGGCTTATGGATGGGGCTGGCGTGCCTGAATCGGTTCGACGCGCTGATCGCCGCTTTTGCGGTGGGTCTGATAGTGACGATTCAGTCGCCACGCCGATTGGCCTCGTTCGTCGCCTATTATGGTGCATTGTCCATCGCGCTATTGCCGTGGATCGTGTACAGTCACCTCCAGTTCAATTCGTTCTGGGTCAACGACAATACACGCCAAGTCTTGGTGGCTCGCGACGCCAGCGTGATGAACTATTACCAGACACCGCCACAAGCGGACTTGCTGACCAATTTTGGAAATTGGCTCTGGGGCTTGCTGACCAACAAGATTCCGATGTCATGGAAGGGCCTGGTGTTTTGCCTCATTCACTCAGCGACCTTGCCCCTATTTGCGGTAGTGTTAGTGGCCTGTGGCCCGCGATTGAAGTGGAGTCGCCCATCGCAACGATTGGTCATCTGGGGCATGGTATTGGCTGGATGTTTCATTATGGGGCCTACGCTCGTCGGGTACGGCTGGGAACGTTATTTTCTGCCGGTGCAGTTGTTCGTAATTTTGTCGCTCATGGCTGCACTCATTACGGCTACTCCCGTTTTCTGGACCAGGACTCGGGTGCTGTTGTTGCTCGGCGTGCTCTGCGTCGCCGTAATGCCGCGCGAGACTGTTCCGTGGCTCGTTAAATACCGCGAAAAGCTGCATTCGATGGGATGGTTCACTGGCCTGCGTAAGCCGACGGCTGCCATGATGCAACTGGCGCGCGCCGTCGATCGTGATGCTCATGGGCAATGGAGCCGCTTGCTGATCTATTCGCCATCTCCCGAAGGTTGGCAAGAGTGGGAGTATGGTGCGCTCACCGGCCATTCGGTGGCAGTCATGCCACGGGTAAAAACCGGGACATTTGAATCGTTTCTCCGCGACTGGCGGATCACCCATATCTACGATGGACAGAAGGTCGGAAAGCTTGTCGATCCTTCGGTTGTAAACCTCGTCGCGCTTGACGTCCCGGGGTTATATCGCGTTGAATTCCGCACGGCGGAGAAGTGACATGCGTTCGGCACTGATTGGCTATACCGGATTCATCGGCGGCAACCTGGCGAGGCAGTTCGATTTCGATTCGCTGTACAACTCGAAGAACATCGAGGAGATCTCCGGTCGCAGCTATGACGTGATCATCTGCGCAGGCACCCCTGGAGCCAAATGGATCGCCAATCGTGATCCGGATAACGACCGGGCGGCGATCGATCGGCTTTTCAGTGCTTTGCGAATGGCTGAGGCGGGGCGAGTGGTTTACATCTCGACCATCGATGTTTATCCGACGGCCCTCGGCGTCGATGAAGATACGCCGATTGAGGTCACGCACGATTCGCAAGCGTACGGCAAGCATCGCCTCATGCTGGAAAAGGCGATCTGCGAACGATTCGACGACTGCCTGATCGTCCGTCTGCCGGCCATGTTTGGGCCGGGGCTGAAGAAGAACGCGATCTACGATTTGCTACATAATCACGAGACGCACAAGATTCACGCCGATGGAATATTTCAGTTCTACAACGTGAATAATCTTTGGGGCGATCTGGAGGTCGCACGCTCGGCCGAATTGAAGCTGGTGAACTTCGCGACTGAACCCGTGAGCATCCGCGCCATTGCCGAGCACGCGTTCGGCATGGACTTCACCAACGACAACGGCTCGCCGCCGGCCCGCTACGACATGCGCTCGGTGCACGCGGCGATATTCGGCGGCCACGACGGCTATCTTTACGACCGCAAACAAGTCCTCGATGAGTTGTATGATTACGTTCAGACCGAGCGCGGGGACAAAGAATGAAGGGCCTCGCGGTTTCCAATATCGCCTGGCCGGCGAGTGAAGACGACGCGGTCGCAAAGGCGCTCGTTTCGCTTGGTGTGCAAGCGATCGAAATCGCGCCAACCAAACTGTTTCCCAATCCAGCCGAAGTCACCGACGACCAAATCGACGAGTGCCGAGCGCGGTGGAATGATCGAGGCTTGGAAATTGTTGCTGCCCAGGCCCTGTTGTTTGGTCATCCGGAACTGACGATTTTCGACGATGCTGCCATCCGCGGCCGGACGCGCCAATACCTGAAGCGGATCATTCACGTTTGTGCTAGGCTCGGTGCGAAGGCGCTGGTCTTCGGCTCGCCCAAAAACCGCCTAGCCAAGGGTCGCGACGTGTCGCCCGAAGCCATAGAGTTCTTCGGTCAATTGGGCAGCGACGCCGCTCAGGAAGGCACGGCCATCGTCATGGAAGCGAATCCGCCTGATTACGGAGCGGACTTCGTCACCCGCGCAATGGACGCTGTGGAGTTGGTGAAAGCCGTGGACCATCCCGGCTTCCGCTTGCATTTGGATACGGCTTGCATGACCCTGGCGGGCGATTCGATCAAGGACGTCTTCGACGTTGGATTCCGATTCGTGAGGCATTTCCACGTCAGCGAGCCACAGCTTGCACCCATTGGTGCCGACAAGGTAGATCACGCAGCATTCGCACGTGAGCTCAAGGCGAGAAATTACGAACACTGGGTATCAATCGAGATGCGAGAGATACAGCCGTTTGATTTGGATGGGTTGAAACGAGCGGTGACAACTGTCCAAAAAGTGTATTTGGCGAGCGGGGTTGCGTAAGCGCCCCGAGGTTTTGAAGCTCAAAAGACTC
>JBJMQS010000071.1:0-26725 GCA_045802605.1 Gemmataceae bacterium
ACTGACCACTGACCACTGACCACTGACCACTGACCACTGACCACTGACCACTGACCACTGACCACTGACCACTGACCACTGACCACTGACCACTGACCACTGACCACTGACCACTGACCACTGACCACTGACCACTGACCACTCTTAGTAGAAGTAACCCATCCAGAAGCTGAAGATCTGCTTGCGGTCATCCGGACCCTTCACAATCGGCACGCCGAAGTCCAGCGCGATCGGAAGCGGACCGAGAGCCGGGATGACGATTCGCATGCCGAGACCAGCCGTCACGCGGTAATCCGAAATCTTGACCGTTCGCTCGACAGTGCCCGAATCGACGAAGCCGACCATATAGAGCTGATCACTCGCCACCAACGGGATTTGGTACTCAGCACTATTGAGGAACGCAAAAGTACCGCCGACGTTTAGGCCTTGGTCGAACGGGCCGACGCCGCGGAACTCGAAGCCGCGGAGGCTGCGGAAGCCGCCGGCGAAGAATCGTTCGTAGATGGGATCGGCCGATGTCGAGAACATGGCCTGCGATCGCAACGCCAGCACTTGCCGGCCTGAGCCGTCAGGACGCTGATAAAGCGTGAAGTACTTGGAACCTTCCACGGTGAACAATGGGAAGGTGTAATCCCCGGTAACCTGTTCGTACCCCGCCTCAAATTGGCTGCCTTCGGTTGGCCGCAAGTACGAATCGCGGGTATCGCGAGTCAAAGCGCCACGGAAGCCGGCCAAAAAGTGGCTGCCGCGATACTGCTGGATCGATTCTGGATAGTAATCCGGAATGTCGTAAAGATCGACGTCTTCAAGCCGAACCGTGAGGTTGGCGGACCATTGCGGATTCAAGCGGCGGCCAAGTGTAAATCGGCCGCCGACGCGCTGCTCGTTGTACTCGGGATAGCCGCGGTTGTAGTAGTATCCGCTCGCGCCGAAACTGTATTGGCTGTCGAACAAGTAGGGTTCACGCCAACTGGCGGTGTAACGCTGGAACTTTTGACCAGGCACCGCTTCGAGCCGAAACTCTTGGCCCGCACCGCGAAATGCTCCGCCGGCCAGCAACTCTTCAAATGAGGCCGGCACGCGGGTGATATCGAAGTTCTTCTCGTTGAGAACGATGGAGCCGGTGAGGCCCGCATCGGAGTTCACGCCGACGGAGAAGAGCAGACTGCCGGTCTGCGTCTCCTGCACGTTGACTAGAATGTCTTTGACTGGATTATCGCTTTGTGGATCTAGGACCGAGACTGTCGGTCGCACGCCCGTCTCAGGGTTGTTCTCAAAGATGCCCAATCGCGTAAGGTTTCGCTCCGCCTGCGCGACGGCGGGATATTCGAGCGTTTGGCCCGGATAGAGGGGCACCTGACGCAAAATGACGTTGCGCCGCGTGGTCGTATTGCCGACAACTTCGACGTGGCCAACGATGTCCGGCGGCCGCTCCTGCACGTTGTACTGGACAGTGACAACGCCGGGGCCCGCGTAAACGACCTCTTCCTTCGCCACGACCTTTCGGCCAGTGTACCCGTAGAGATCGTTGATGTTCTTCATGTCGGCGGTGGTCACGTTGCGATCGTAGGTGTCGCCCGGCTTGAGCTTGATCACCTCGCGGATGCGATCCTCGGAAAATTGCGAGTTGCCGACCACCTGCACGCCGTTGACCTTAAAGCGCGGTCCCTCGTGTATGTGGAAATACACCTTTACGGTGCGACCGTCCGCTGATGGCACGATCTCGCGATTCACGCGAGCTTCGTGGTAACCGAACGTGCGGTAGTATTCTTCGAGCTTGGCGGCATCCAAATCGATCATCGCCGGCGTGTAAGTGCCGCCGATCGCGCCGAGGAGTGAGCGCGACGTGTTGATTTGCGTTCGCAGCCGTTCGCCACTGACAAAACTGTTGCCGATGAAATCGACCGTAGTCACTTTGACTTCTGGACCTTCTGAGATACGGAAGATCACGCGCGAATCATCTGGGTTGCCGCCCTCCGCCAACTCGACGTGAGCGAACATCCGGCCCTTTTCGTGAAAGAACCGCTCGATGGCCCGGCAAGCGTCCTTATTGGCGATCGGGTTCAACAGCACGCCGCGGTGCAAACCGGTCAGCGAGAGTAGTTCATCGTCCTTGGCGTGCTTCGCGCCTTCGAAACGTATTTCCTGAACGATGCTCGGAAGTTCCACAACGTCGAAATAGACAACGACCTTGTCGTCGGACGTGAGCTGAAAGCTAGCCCGCACATCGCGGAACGAGTGCGTCGCCATCAACGCGGTGACGTCGTCTTGGATCTTACCGGGACTATATTTGGTGTCGGGGCGGCTCTTGATGGTGTTGCGAATTCGCTCGGCCGGCACAGCACGATTGCCGCGCGGAATGACCTCGGAGATCAACTTGTCCGCAGGCGATTGAGCGCGAGCAGATCCAGCGAGAATGACGAGCGCATAGATTGCGACCGGCAAGCGAACGAATGACACGGCTTGGCAGACGGCTCGCATCGACAGTCCTTTGTCTTCGCCCATTCCGGGCGCGTAGCGGACCCGCTGGCAGACGAGGGGAAATAGGGGTGTTGCCAAATAGTGTCAAGGCCACCCGTAAGCAGTATGAAGAGGTGAACGGGTGAAGCGGTGAAAAAACAGGCATTTGCTTGTATCGCCGTTTCGCCTCCTCACCCTTTCTACCTCGTCACTCCATGCCTCCATCTATCTTCATCGATTTCAGTTTGCCAAATTCGACCACCTGGTTTTACTTCTCGGTGATCCTGGCGATCGCCCTCTTTTTCAAATTCAGTCGCATTTTCAGCCTTCGCAATTGGGACGTGCTGGCCCTCTTCGCCATGGTGCCAGGCCTGTTGCTGGTGCAGGAGGCGCACGAACTGCGGCGACAGGCCACGCAACTAGCCAACGCGGCGCGAATCTATGCGATGCCCGATGACGGCGGTGTCGGCAAAGCGATCGCCGGCTCGCTCGAGGGACCGGCGCGACTGCGCGACGACATGGCAAATCAGCGTTTATGGTGGGGGTACTTCGTCCTTATCGCCGGCTCGGCCTATTGGCTCTTGCGCTGTTTGATTGACACGGCTCTCATTGAGCGGCCCGCGCTGCACCCAAATCTCAATCCAGCAGGTCTCGCATGGCTGGCGTTGGCATTGTTCGCCAGCCTGGGCGTCGTGGCGGTGACGAAGCGCGTGACGGGCGAACTTCCTTTGGGTTCTCCCCACGTCGTTATCCAGGAAGCCGAGGTCCGCGCGACCAAACTTGTGCAATCCACCTCAGGCATTGATTCGGAGCGTGTGCAATGGTGGGTCGAGCGAACGCTTTCGGGGACCTGCCATCTGGCTGTCGTTGTCGGATTAATTTTGGTGGGCCGACGGCATTTCGGGACCACGACCGTCGGGGTCGCCGCGGCGACCGCCTATCTGCTGTTGCCATACATCGCCGTCCACTTGACGAAGGTCGAGCATGTCTTGCCGTCGGCGTTGCTGGTGTGGGCCGTGGTCATCTATCAGCGGCCTGCGGTGTCAGGCGCGTTATTGGGATTGGCCGGCGGCTGGTTCTTGTTTCCGCTCTTGGTAGTCCCAGTGTGGGCGCACTTCTACAAGCGCCGCGGGATGGGCCGATTTTTGGCCGCGTTCGCTGTCGCCGCCGGCATTAGCTTGGCATTGGTGGCGTTCGCCCTGTGGGCCAACGATCGATTTACCTGGCGCATCCCGACCATAATCAGTGTGCCCGAGTTGAAGAACTGGCGCGTGCCGGGGGCCGAAGGATTCTGGACCGGGATCTATTGGGCCTATCGCTTACCGGTCTTCATTTGCGCACTGGCCTTCGTCGTATTGACGGCCTTTTGGCCCGAGCCCAAAGATTTGGGCCACGTGCTGGCTCTGTCCTGCGCACATTTACTCGGAGCGCAGCTCTGGTACGCTCGCGGCGGCGGGACTTATGTGCTGTGGTATTTGCCGCTTTTGCTCTTGATGGTCTTTCGGCCCACGATGGCGGATCGATTGCCGCCGGACATGGTTGCGGATCAAAGTTCCCCAGTGTAGGTGGCGTAACAATTTTCCGTTTCCCACAGTCGGACCTCAACGACGGGCAACCCCTGACGCCGTCCATAGTCAAAGATCAACTTGGCGATGTTTTCCGCGGTGGGATTCACGTCGAGCACGAAGATCGGTTCATTCTGTTTTTGCAGATAACCCAATACTGGATCGTCTCGGTGCAGCAGCATCTTGTGGTCAATGGTGTCATCGATCCACCGTTGCAGGATCTGCTTAATCTGGGAAAAATCGACGAGCATGCCGAGCGCATCGAGCGACGCTCCTTCGAGCGTGACCACCGCCCTGCCATTGTGTCCGTGCAAATTGCGACACTTGCCGTCGTAGTTCAGCAATCGGTGGCCGTAGCAGAAATGAATTTCGCGCGTCACCCGGTACATTGTTGGCATCCTAAATCGGGAGTTAACCGCCGAGGCGCAGAGAACGAAGAGAAAACCGTTTCTTCGTGTTCTCTGCGCCCCGGCGGTTAACTCTTTCTTTATGGTACTGGCTGAGCAAACCGCTAGGATAGGCTTCATGCTTCAGCGAAAATACCTCTTTCCCAACGTCATCGAGTTGAACTATCAGGCCGGGCGAAAGCTCGGCGTGAACGTCTATCTAATTGACGGCGGCAGCGAATTTGCCATCCTCGACATTGGCTACGAAGATGCCGTGCCGGAGATCATTGAACTCGTCCGGCAAATGGACTTCAGCCTGGCTCAGTGCAAATTGCTCATCGCCACCCACGCCGATGCCGACCACATCCAGGGACTGGCGCGAGCTAAGGATCTCTTCAAAGCCAAGGTGGCTGCCCACCCAACATGCGTGAAACCATTGGAAGAGGGCGACTCCGAATTGACTTTTGCCCGCATTCGCGCACAAGGCATCGATCTGCCCATGCCGCCGGTGAAGGTCGATGTGTTGCTCGACGAGGGTGATGAAATCGTCGTGGGCTCGCAAAAGCTGCGCGTCTGGCATACGCCGGGCCACACGGATGGTCAGCTTAGCTTCAAAATGAAAAATCTGCTTTTTTGCGGCGACAACATTTATGCGGATGGCTGCGTTGGCGTGATCGACGCCCATCACGGCTCGCATCTTCCCGATTTTGTGAAGTCGCTCGAACGCATCCGCGACGACAATTCGGAGTTTTGGCTCCCCAGTCACGGACCGGCTTTTCGCCGAGATGACAAGCTCATCAAGAAGACAATTGACCGTTTGAAGCAATATCAGCACATGGCCGACTTCGGCACCTGCGCGGTGGATTGGCCGTTATTGGAGAAATGGGAGAAGGATGTCCTGACTGGGAAGCTGCCGAAGTTCTGATCAGGCAAATGAATGCAATTGACGCCGCGACCATTTTCCAACTAAACTCAGCCGGATTTTCCACTCACCCTATGGCAGGATGCTGTAGTGCTTCATCCATCGCTCTTATCCTCTTCGGCTAACGCGTTCGTACTTAGCCTGAAACGGCCGTACCGTTACGTCCGGCATCACCTTCAGGAATGGTGGCGCCGCGTTCATTGGCGATACCATGGATTGAAATGGGTTGTCGCGACCGACAAAGTCTCTGGCAGCGATGTAGAAATCAGCGGTTGGGCATTGATCCCACCGTGGCGACGCCAGGAGATCACATTCACGTGTAACGGTGTACCGTTCGCCGAAGTGGAATATCCAATTCCGCGCTCGGATGTCGCCCAATCATTCCCGCATGCTCCTTGGGCAGTCATGAGCGGGTTCATCTGCAGGACGAAACTGCCAGCCCCACTCCCGCCGGGCGGCAAACTGACGTTTGAATGTGTCTTGGCTCGCTCAGGCCGGCGGTTGTTGCCGACGTATTACCCTCAGTATTTCCGCGCGGCGGCACCCTCCGATCCGCCGCTGCCCGATGCGATTCGCCGCGAACGGGTCACTACCCAGAATAGTCCCGATGTTTTTGTCCGCGAGGGGTTCATCCATTTTGAGCGATTGCAAGAGGCATGTCGCAAAGTGACCGGACAAGGATTCGAAGGACGGCAGAACATTCTCGACTGGGGCTGCGGGAGTGGCCGACTCTCGCGCTATCTCAGCGATCGCACGCCCGCCACCTTTACGGGAGTGGACGTCGATCCGCATAACGTTCAGTGGTGTCGCGCCCACCTTCCTTTTGGCCGATTTGAATCCATCAATCTCCATCCCCCTACGATGTTTGCGGATGGAGAATTCGATCTGGTGATCGGACTATCCGTTTTCACGCACTTGCGGGAAGCCGATCAGTTCGAATGGCTGGAAGAACTCAGACGCGTGACCCGGCCCGGCGCGATTCTTCTTCTCACGATCCATGGGGAAGCGCATTTTTGGATCATGCCGGCCACCTTGCCGCCGGAACTGGAGCAAAAACGCCGGCGCACCGGTTTCGTGGCGGTGCCCAATGTTCAGTACGATGCGAAACTTGAGGAAGCGGACTACTACCAGAATATCTTTCACACCCACGCATACATTCGCCAGCATTGGTCGAAGTACTTTAAGATTCGCGGCATCTTGCCGGGCTACATTGGCAATCAGGATGTAGTAATTGTCGAACGGCGCGAATAATTCAGACGCGCCAAATGCTCGCGCCCCACGTCAGACCGCCGCCCACGGCCGCGAGCAAAATATTCGTCCCCGCGCGGACGCGGCCGTCACGGCGAACATCGTCCAAAAGGACTCCGAGCGAGCCGCCCGATGTATTGCCCGTTCGCTCGATAATCGTTGGGCACTTTATCGCATCCAAGTGCAACGCTTCGCGAACGCGCTCGACAATTCGCAGATTTGATTGATGCAGCAACACCAGATCCACATCGTCCATGGTCATGCCGGCGTCGGCCAAAGTGACCGGCACCATTCGCGTCAGTGTCTCGATCGCAAAGCGATAGACCGCCAAGCCGTTCATTGTCAGATAGCCGTACCGCTCGGGTTCTTCCACGTGCGGCGGCAGATCGGCGGCACAGCGCGGCTGATATATGTAGGCCCACTGGCTGCCGTCAGATCGCAGCTTCTGCGAGACGATGCCCAGGTTCGGATCATCCGCGCGGCTTAGCACAGCCGCACAGGCCGCATCGCCAAAGAGGGCGGCCATCTTGGGGTCATCTTGATTGACGATCGAGCTGAGGACGTCGGAGCCAACAACGAGCACATTGCGGTAGGCACCCGCGCGAATGCCGTTGGCGGCCAAGTGCATGCCGGCCAGGAAGCCAGTACATGCGGACGTGAGGTCGAAGGCCCCGCACGGCACGCCGCCGATGTCGGCGACGATTCGTTGCGAAGTGGCTGGGCAGTTCATCTCCGCCGTCATCGTGGCGCAGATAACGAGGTCGAGTTCCTGGGCGGAAATCTCCGCGTCTTCTAGCGCCTGGCGGGCGGCAGCGGCCCCGAGAACTCCGGTGCGTTCGCCTTCGGTAGCGACGGGGCGGTCTACGACGCCGGTACGTTCCGCGACCCAGCCGCGACGAAGACCGAGCCGGTCTTCGTAGTGGTGACTGGGTACGGACTGGCCGCCCAGAGCCGAGCCAGTCCCGACAATACGGCACCCGTAGCCGGGTAAATCCATTCCGGTTCTCATGATTCGCAGACGCCTATCGGCTGCGGCGATACCATTCCATTAAACGGCGAACGGGCTTAGGTTCCACCTGTGCCCGGCATTTTAGGCCAACTGGGGGCGATATGAAGGTCGGGATCGTTGGTTTTGCGGGCTCCGGCAAGAGCACGGTTTTTCGATGGCTCACCGGTGTCGCGCCCGATCCGGCCCGTGTGCAGCAAGGGCAGACGGGCATAGCCAAGATACCCGACGCTCGACTCGACCGTATGTCAGCGTTGTTTAAACCTAAGAAAACAACATACGCGGAAATTGCCTTTCTCGACACCCCCGGCCTCGATCTGAGCGAACGTCGTGACAATCCGCGACGGCTCGGCATCCTCAGAGAATCCAATGGGTTGCTGGTCCTTCTCAACGGGTTTTCCGGCAGCGATCCGGCCGTGGAATTGGCTCGTTTTCGCGAGGAACTGGCCTTTGCCGATCTGGAAATCGTGACCAACCGGATGAGCAAAGTCGAGGCAGGGCTTAAGAAGCCAAAGCCTGCCAAAGAGAAAGATGCCGATCAGGCGGAACTCGATGTCCTAAAGAAAATCGCCGCCGCTCTTGAGGAAGGCCACGCTCCGCGGGACATCGGCCTGAAGCCGGACGAAGAGAAGTTCGTTCGCTCATTCCAACTGTTGACGCTGAAGCCGGAATTGGCGTTTCTCAATCAAGGCGAGGCATCGCTGAAACAGCCGCTGCCGGCGAAGTTGCTTGAGCTAGCGCCAAACACACTCGCGGCACCGGCCGGCTTGGAAATGGAGTTGGAGCAACTCTCCGATGAGGATCGCGCGGCGTTCGCCGCTGACTTGGGCATTAGCGGTTCGATGCGAGATGAAACCGTTCAGAAGATCTTTGCCGGGATGAATCGGATTGTCTTCCTCACCGTCGGTGACGACGAGTGCCGGGCGTGGCCGCTCGACCGTGGCGCGGATGCTACGGAAGGAGCGGGCGCAATCCACACCGATCTCGCGAAGCGATTCGTGCGGGCCGAAGTCGTGTCGTACGACGACTTCGTCAAAGTCGGCTCAATGAAGGAAGCCAAGTCCCACGGCGTCTACCGGCTCGAAGGGAAGACCTACATCGTGCAAGATGGCGACATCATGCATATCTTGTCGAGTTCGTAATTGAACGAGCCGGACGCGTAAGCGACGGAATAGACACAGTCGCTTACGCGTCCGGCTCGTTAAGCCGCTTCGCTGCTTCCTCTGGAGGCAGCGGGTTGATGAAGATTCCCGCACCCCATTCAAAGCCGGCGACGCCGGTCAGCCGCGGCAACAACTCGAAGTGCCAATGAAAATTCGCGTCAGTCCATGGTCCAGTGTGCAGGATCAGGTTGTACGCTGGAGCGTCGGCGGCCGACCCCAGCCGGCCCAGTAGCCATTGCAATTCGGTTGCAAGGAACCGGAGGTCCTCGGTCCCTTCAAAGTGTCGCGCATGGCTTCGTGGAAGCAGCCATGTCTCGTAAGGGAATCGCGCTGCAAAGGCGGAGAGAATCACGAACTCATCTGTCGTTCGCACAACGCGGCATCTATCGGCCAACTCCCGACCGATCATCTCACAAAACGCACATTTGTCGAAGCACGCTGCCGCCTCGGCTTCAATCACCGGCGGCACCTCCGGCAACGCGATGATCTGTCCGTGGGCATGCGTTAACGAAGCACCGGCGGCCGCCCCGTGGTTTTTGAAATACTGAGCGTATGCAAACTTGTGAGTCTCGCGCAGCGTTCGTAGGCGATCGCGAACTACACCGAGCATTTCTACCACCTGCAAATGCGACAGGTGTGTGAGCGACGAGACATGCTTGGGGCAATCAATGACGAGTTCATGGCTACCCGAGCCCGTTTCCAACCGCACGGCGGGGAAACGATTGGGCACGACACGTACACGCCATCCTGGCCCATCCGCGGCCAACCCGGTGTCTCGCAGTGCCATAATCTCCGGCGGCGTCTGAGCCTCGCGGCTTTCGCACAGCGGGCAATCACCAGAGTCGTCGGCGAGTTGCGTGGCGACGTCGGCGTGTGGCCGGGCCGCTCGCTCCGGGGCGATGAGCACTGGCCGGCCGGTGATGGGATCGCGGCAGAGGTGGGGGAACTGGTTCACGGGAGAACCGTGAAATGATCGAGGCCAATAGGACGGTAAATGTGGAAGTGATGATCGATGGTAAAAACAGTTTGGATATTCAGCTTTTCCGCGACGGTGACAAGCGACGCATCGGCCAGTGACATCGGCAAGTCGGCATATTGGTTCATTAACTCTCGCATGCGACGACAATCACTAATGTCGTTTCCGTGAATCAGCAGCGCCCCGCGCTCCCACATCATCCACAGCCGCTCTTGACCACTGAGTCCGCAGTTTCTTCCCAAGAAGTACATTGCTTCCGCAAGACACGGCCAGGTGGTCAACATCGGATCTGCAGGCAATGTGTCAAGCGCCAGACTACACTGCTTGTGATGCGCGTCGTTGACGTCGAGAATCGCGATGAGAGGGCCTGAATCACAGAGAATCAACGTGATTGTCTCCGATGCTCTTCTTCAACATAATCCGTGAACAATTCGCCGGCGCGTTCTGAACCATCGCTTCGACCGCTTGCTACCGAACCGATTATGTCGGCCAGTCGTTCGCGCATGGTTTGCCCTGGCCTTGGGGTTGTCTGCAGAGAGTGCTCCCCATTCTTCACAAACTTCGCCGCGATTGCCTCAGCCGGCGAGGTGCCCATCGACTCCGCTTCCTTTTGGACGGCGGCGAAAACTTCGTCCGGCAAATCGATTGAATGACTCATCGCAAATTACTCCACCAAGTAACCCTCGCATTATACCCCAATCATCCGCCGGTAGAGATTCTCGTATTCGCCGGCGGAGCGGTCCCAACTCCAATCTTGCCGCATGCCGTTCTGCACGAGCTGCTTCCAGACGTCGGTGCGGTTGCGATAGACGTGCACAGCACGATCGATCGCGCCGAGCAATGCGTGGCCGTTGTATAGGCCAAAGCGGAAGCCGGTGGCTCGGCTCGCCGTGAGATTGCTCTCGGTAGTGTCAAAGATCGTGTCGTGCAAGCCGCCGACGTCGCGCACGATCGGCACCGTGCCGTAGCGGAGCGAATAAAGCTGATTCAACCCGGCCGGCTCATATTTACTCGGCATCAGGAACATGTCCGCCCCGGCTTCGATCAGGTGCGCAAGGGGATCAGAGAATCCAAAGTGCACGCCGACACGCTGCGGATACCGGTCGCGGAATTGTTGCAGCCAGTAGTGGTAGTGCTGATCACCTTCGCCCAAAATCACGAATTGCACATCGCGGCCAATCATCTGCTCGGCGACTTCCAGAATAAGTTCGATGCCCTTTTGCTCCGCGAGACGACTGACCACACCGAGCATTGGCGTGCGCGGCCACTCGGGAAGATGGAAGTAACGCTGTAGCGCGGCTTTGTTTTCCGGCTTGAATTCGAAAACGTTATTGACGTCGAACTTCGCTGGCAGGTGGGGGTCGGTGGCTGGGTTCCAGTCGTCGTAATCGACGCCATTGAGGATACCGCAGAGGCGATGTCGCCGCGAAGCGAGCGTCGATTCCATGCCGCAGCCGAACGCCGACGTTTGGATTTCCTCGGCGTAGCGCGGGCTGACCGTGTTGATCCAGTCGGAGTAAACGATCCCCGCTTTCAGGAAGTTCAGCGTGCCGTGGCTCTCAAGCTTGTCATGACTGTAAAGACTGGCGTCGAGATTGGTAACTGCCATTGTGCTGGGGCTGAACTGACCCTGATACGCGATGTTGTGAATCGTCAGCAACATCCGCGGTTGGTAATACTCTGGCTTCGCGCGGCCATACAGATCGCGCGCGTAGACCGGCACGAGGCCGGTCTGCCAATCGTTGCAATGGATGACGTCGGGCCAAAAGCCGAGCTTGGGCAACATCTCGAGACAAGCGCGAGTAAAGAAGACGAACCGCTCGGCGTTGTCCGGATAGTCGCGCTTGTTGCCGTGGTCGGTGAAGTTGTAGATGCCGCGGCCCGCACCAGGATCGTCACGCTCGAAGAAGTGCTGTTGCTCAATCAAATAGATCGGAACTTCCGACTTCGGTAGATAGGTCCACGACACCCGGCCCGGATATGAATGCGGGCCGACGTGAATATCCACGCCGACTTCTGTGGGCTCGGGCGCCCGCCAGGCCTTGCGGGCACTGTTGTAGCAGGGGATCGCCACGCGGACGTCGATGCCGCGCTTGTGCAGCGCGCGGGGCAACGCCGTGGCCACATCGGCGAGCCCGCCCGTCTTGGCGAAGCCCGCTGCCTCAGAGGCCATGAACAATACGCGCAAAGGTCGATCGAGGGTCATGAGGCTCGGGTTAAGTTGGGCAAGTTCGGAAGATTAAACGCGAAAAGCCCCTGGGTTGCAACCCGGGGGCTTCTCTCATTCGCTTTGCCGCTCAGCTCAACGCTGACACATACCCAATGTCAGGCACAGCCTGACCTACAGCGGTGTTAGTACCCGCCCAGGTCTCGCGAGACGGCTGCTTGGGCCGCTGGGTTCGGGCCCACCCACAAGTGCAGGTGGTCCTTGTCGATGTACACGACCTGCACCCGATCCTTGACGATCTTGGCCGCGATCGGCTGGCTCGCCAGGCGAGTGTCCTTGTAATAAATCGTGCACTTCCAATGGCAATGGTGGAGTTGCGCCGGCCCGACCAGCGGGTAGAACCGCGGCGGGTCGATCTTGTCCACGATCCGTTCCGGCACGATCTCGATGTCGTCGCGGAACTCTTCATAGACGAACGGGATGCCGCGGCTCATGCGAGGCATGGTTCGCAGTACTTCCAAGTCCGTCGGCGGGTCTTCGCAAATCGGCAACGGGAAGCCGTCGCGGATCGGCGGCAAGATCGGCGTGCGGAAATCGTTGGGATGCTGATACTTGTCGTCCATGCGCTCAGCGACCCACGCCTGCTGCGGGAACCAAAAGAGGCAGCCGGACCCCGAAAGCGCCCAAAGCGCCGCGATCAAGGTCATGGGCCGAAGCCATCGCCGTGTCATCTGGAATCCCCCATAGCGGCGCTAAAATAGCTGGTCCGGATCGAATGGACCGTGCCGGTTGTATCGGTCAATCGGTGGAACCGGCTTGAACGAGAATGCGGGAAATACCGCCTCGTTCCCATGCAGGAATCCGCCCAGTGAAATTGGGGTGCACCATCTGGGCCGAGAGCTTTTACGGGGCGGAGTCTTTAGGTTGGCTCTAACTCGCAAGGTAGTAAGATGTTGCGAGTGAGGGCTCTGGTGGGCAGAATTTGGAGCCAGGCACCCTCGGACAACTCCAGTGATTCTGTGTCTGGGCCGAACCATAGTTCGACTTACATTTCGTGGTCAGCCGTGAAGTCCTTGCATTTTGAGCCGTGTCTGGCACTCATGCATTTCGTGGCTTGGTCTGACGCTTCCTCCACTTCGTGGCCGGGTCTGAAGGTCGCCTTTGGCGACCGAAGGCCCGGTTGAACCCGCAAGCGCTTGCCACTCCCCGGGGCATCGAAGACTCTGCCCCGGCCACGAAATTCAAAGTCTCTGCTTGCCCACGAAATGCAAAGACTCTGCCCGGGCCACGAAATACCAGGAACTTCAGACCCGCCAGGAAATACAAAAGCTATCGGTCCTGGAAGAGTGCTGCCGCACAAAGGCAAACGGGTGCCATGGTTTTTCTAAGCCGCATCTACACGAGGTCCGGCGACGCGGGCGTAACCGGCCTCGGCGATGGTGCGCGCGTCTCCAAGGACACGGCGCGCATTCACGCCATCGGCGATGTGGATGAACTGAATGCCGCCCTCGGTGTGCTTTTGGCCGACGCGCATGATTGGGCCGAAGCGGAACTCATTCGCAGCATTCAAAATGATCTCTTCGATGTCGGCGCGGATCTCTGTGTGCCCGCGATTCCCGGCGAGGTGCTGGCGTCGAAGTTGCGTGTGACGGCGCATCAGGTGGAGCGTCTCGAGCAAGCCATCGACCGCTTCAGCGAGCGATTGCAACCGCTGACAAGTTTCATTCTGCCCGGCGGTTCGCCAATCGCGGCGGCCTGTCATCTGGCCCGCACCATTTGCCGGCGAGCGGAACGCTCCGTGGTCGCACTGCATAATCAAGAGCTGCTCAATACCGAAGTGCTGAAGTATCTGAACCGTTTGTCAGATCTCTTGTTCGTGCTCGCTCGCATTGGCAACGACGATGGCCGGGGCGACATCCTCTGGGTACCCGGCGAATCGCGGTGACACACGGCGCCGCTGCAACCCCCGTTCCGGTGTGCGGCCCATGCAGCGGTCGAATATCCGGCGCGTCAGGTAATAAAAGACAATTGCCAAGGTGAGGTAGATGCCAACTGAGGCCAGCCCGCCGTTAACGACACAAAGCATGAAATCGGGTGGCAGATTTTGGGTTAATGCGAGCGTTCCGAAAAATTGAAACAGCAATGGGCTGAATTGAGCGGCTGTCATCACTTCTTCTTTTTCACCAAAAGTAACCATGATCAGCATCACCCCGCCGACAGTAATGAACACATAAACGCATACCGCCGCACCGACGCTGCGGCTAAATTTGGTGAACCACGTTCCGCAAAAGAGGCCAACGCTGGCGAGCATCGCGCCGCATGCCAGTGGGTGCAAAACGATCAGCGCCAAGGCCAGATAACGGAATGACTCAGGGTTTTTTGAGCTTGTAGCACCTCCAGCGAGAAAGGCGACAACTCCAATCAAGCCAGGCAACACCACCAACTTGGGCACCAGTGAAAAAGCTGAGCGCCATTTCGCCCAGACGATCTCGCGCGTGGTCACCGGCGTGGTCATGAGCACATCCAGGCTTCCGCGGGCGCGTTCGTCGGCGAGAGCTGTCACGGCATAGACCGTGACCAAGAGCAGGCCCACCCCCACTTGCAGACAGTTCAACAGCGGCGGTAACCAGTCGAACAAGGCGGGAGACGCGACCATGTGAAATAGACTTAGCCCGGTACCCAACAGCGCGCCGGATCCGAAAATCGCCCACACCAGGCGGCTCGCGCGGCTCGGCCGTTTGCGATGCCGCTCGTACCAGTTCATGGGCGACCGGGCAAGCAATCGCGGCGCGCCACGGCGACGAAAAAATATGCCGCGGCGAACGCGAGCCAACTGGCCGAGTTGCGCAATCACGACGCGGCGCAATCGCCACGCAGCCACCAGCGCCATCAGTGCGGACGTGCCAAGCGTAAATGCGAGGTAATATACGTAGTCCCAGGTTGTCAGAGGTTCGCTCGGGTCGGTCGGGGCGAAGAGGAGTAAAAACGGATTGAGCGATGCTAACCATGGCGGAACCGGCCACGGCGTGGCAATTTTGTAAATCCAATAACTCAGATTCCAACCAAGCAACGCCAAGTACGTGAGCAACAGCGCTTCATGAGTCTTGCCCACGTAAAGTGAAGCAATGATCGCGATGGCACAGGCGAACACGCCAGCGCCGATAATCGTGACAAACCCACCGAGTAAAACGTCCGGCGCGATTCCGCCCAGCAGCGAGGCGATGAAAAACACCGGCAACGAGCCAATGACTAAACCAAATACTGGTAACAGGCGCGCGAATAGTTTGCCCAATACGATTTCGAAATTCGACAAGTCGGTCGCGAACATCACGACCAAGTTGCCGCGCATCTTGTCGATGCAGATCGCGCCCGCGGTGGCGGCCGGGGCGGCGAGCAGAATGATCGTGAGTTGCGTGGTGAGGATGGTGAGCGTGAAGGCTTCGCCAATCGCCGCGTGAGTGTGAATCGATGGTTCAGAGTCTGACGAATGGCGCGCGCTGTACCAGACCAGACTGAGCGCTACCAACAATATCGCGATCAGCCCGGCCCGCGCGGCAAACATCTGCCAGCGCCGCGCCGCCGCGACTGCCTCGACGCGAAAGACCGGCCCTGGTCCGACGTGCAATGGCATGGGAACGGTTTACCAGAGTTAGGGCAGTTGCGACAGCAATTTCTCGCGGCGGCTTGGCCCGGCTCGCTCCCATGGCGGCAATTTCTTGCGCGCCAATCCAGTCTCCGGCACCCGCCGAATGCGGACGTTGAACGAGTGGACGGTCATGAAAAACAAGGCAATGGACGCCGCAGCATAGAACAACGTCCATCCCATGACGCCGGTCCAGTAGAGCACTTCGGCGTTCTCGGTCTGGTCATTCAGATTGAACACCCAGTTACTCCAGAACGTGTCGGCCGACACCATTTCCTGAACGGAAATTGGACTCGAAGCCGCCAACACCAGGGTGAACAAATTCTGATGTTCTGCATGGGCGGAGTAGATCAGAAGCGGCCAAATGGCAAAGATCCAAATGGAGACACCAATGGTAACTCCAATGGCATGGGCAAATTTGCCCATCCAAACCGCCGCGAACAAGCCGAAGCTGACCAACATCAAGGTGCAAGCAAAGAGGTGAGCCGCGTGAAGAGTGAATTCGATGAAATACGCCGCAAGGCGTCGCTCAACCTGCGAAATCCACCAAATTGAGTTCGGCGACCGGTATTCACGCACATCGGCGACAGATGCAATGAACAACAAGACAAGCGGCAGCAGCAGCCACTTGGGAATCAACCGCGCAACGCTGAGCCATTTGGCCCACACAATGGCGCGGGTGGTCAACGGCGTCGCGAGCAAAACGTCTGGCTGTTTCTGTGCAGTGAAGTCAGAGATGGATGCGACGGCAAATGTGATCAAGAGCAGAATGCTCACACAAATTTGAATGTCGATAATGCCAACAGCCGCAAAGTGGTTGAAGCGAAACACGGAGGGTTCCCATAACAGGCATGCGGCCCAAATGCTGCTCCCGATCATTGCCAATGCAAACAAGAGATTGATCAACCGGCTCGCACGCGTCGGCCGCTTGCGATGCCACTCGTACCACAACAGCGGATTGCGATTGAGGACGTACAGATGTCGCCGCCCACGAGTGCCGCCACCGGTGCGACGCCCGGCCGTTCGCAAGACAATCCGCCGCAATCGGGAGGCCACCAACAGGACCAGAATTGCGGACAGGCACAACGTGCCCACGGTGAATAACGCAAAGTTGTCGGGAGGCAACGTATATATGCCGGTCGCTTCGAGAAGCACCGTGTATGGATTCCATTGCCGGTGGGTAAGATTCAGCCAGTCGGCGGCAAGCCAGCCCGCTTCGATCAAGTACGTGAGCAAAAGCGCTTCGTGCAAGCGGCTGACATAAAGCGACGCTGTCAGTCCAATCGTGCACCCCATTACCGCGGTGACGGCGATGATGGCAAAGCCGTCCAGAACTGTTTGCGCACTGACGCCACCGAGCAGCGTCGTGAGAAACAACACCGGGATTGATGCAGCAAAGAGACTGATGATCGGCATGAGCCGCGCAAACAATTTGTCGGCTACGATCTCGCGGGCGCGGAGATCTGTCGCCAGCAATAGCTCCAGGTTGCCGCGCGATCGATCGATGCAGATCGCACCGGCCGTGGCAGCCGGCGCGGCCAGGAGCACGAACGTGAGTTGGGCGAACAGGATCGCCATCGCGAAGTTCGATCCGAGTTGCGAGTATTCGTTAAGCGAAACAGAATTCGACGCCGAAAAAAGTTTCAGGTTGGTGTTGGCCGCGCACACGAAGAGCATGGCGACGAGCAGCAAGGCCACTAGCGCCGTCCGCATGGCATAGGTCTGCCAGCGCCGACCCGCGGCGACGAGCTCGACCCAAAAAACGGTGCCAGGACCAAGGCGCAACGCCATGAGTGCACCATGCCGAAGAGCGTTCGTGCTCCCCGCATTATCTACTCATGGCCGTCAACAAACGAGGAGAGAGCTTAGTTGTTGCTAAAAGAGATCGGCCAAGTCGTGGCCGCGCGCAGCCGTTCCCGAGCCTGCTCGAGGGCGAACCGATAAAGCTCCGAAATCTCGTTGCGTTGCGATTCCGTGAACCCTGCAACCAGAAAGGCGGGACAGCAAACAAAGGAACCCGCGGAAGAGTTGATTGGCGGTTGAGTCCAAAAATAGCTGGAATTTGCGTACATATCAAAGCACTCCAGAATTCCCTGCATGATACATTACCATACTTATCATCATTGTCAACTATCCGTGTTGCTCCATTGCAAGTTCCTCATTGCAAATCTCGGAGCAAAGCAGATCAGTGCCCAAGCCGGCCGGTTGCTCATCGCGGTTCGCAAAATGTCAGAATTGATGTCGGCAACGTAACATCTGGGCGCAAGTTACTTGCATAGCGTGCGTCTGCGCTTGACAATAACCAGGCTCGACCGGCGGGGGACCGGCGGGAGCCGTGCGCTTTTTGCTGGAGGGGATTCCATGCCGCGTGGATGTTGGGCGGTGGTGCTGCTGCTCGTAGGCGTTTCGGCCGCGCGAGCCGACTACTTGTTCATTCAGTACACGATGGCGTTCAAGAAAGATCAGCCTCAAGGCCAGGGCCAACAGCAAGCACCGCAATTGCCGCCCGGATCGATCGGCACCATCCCCGGGATTGTCGAAGACGATAAGTCGATCCGTTTCATCGTCCAACAAGTGATCCAAGTCACGCAGCCAAAAACACTGCCGACCGCGAGCGGTGCGGTCAAGTTCACCGTCAACACGAAGCACGGAACGACCGCCATTTTCAATGACGAGGCGAGTGGCTTGGTCTGCAAACTGATTTCGCCTGTGAGCACAGTGAAGCGGCGCTTCGAAAACCTGAAGGAAAAGTACGCCAAGCAGAGTAACGGCGAGCGAGTTTATGAACTCGCCGAATGGGCCCTCAATCATGGTCTGGTCGATGAGTTCGCGGGCATTCTTGAAGAGGTCGCCAAGACCGGCAAGAAGACGGGGCATGACAGCCTCGACAAAGCGGTCGAGTGCTTTACGCAAGTCAAGGAATCGTTGGCCAAGCGCATCGACGAGAAGGAAGGCGACTCGGCCTCCTACTGGAAGAAGAAGCTGCAGTTCCGCGATCGCCAATCCGACCATTATGTGTTGCTCTACAACACCGCCCTCTCCGATCCGCCGGAAGTCATTCGCCGGTTAGATGCGCTCGAAGCCAACATGAAAGGCGTCTACTACTGGTTCGCCCTCAAAGGTCAGGTGCTCAAGCTACCAGAGCAGAAACTGGTCGCAGTCTTGTTGGATCAGCCGGACGAGTTCCGGCTGCAACAAGCCATTGAAGACGAACCGTTGGTGGCTGATAGCTTTTTCACGCCGCGCGACAACGTGGTGGTGTTTTCGTCGCAGCGGCTCGATCATCCTTCAATGACTTTTTCCAAGCAGATGCAGTCGTACTGGCAGCAGGGCTGGGATCGCCCGGCCCTCCTGACGGGAAAGAAGGCCAAGCTGGCCGGTAAGACGCCCGCGGAAGAAGCGAAGATGGCAACCTTGGCGCTTTTAGACAAGTCGCTCGAAGATGAAGCCGAGCGCGCGTCGGTGTCGCACGACGGCACTCGCCAATTGTTGGTCGGTTGCGGTTGGCAGCGACCCAATGTGGTCATGCCGGCGTGGGTGCAGTTTGGCATGGCCAGCGTAATGGAGACTCCCAAGAGCCCATATTTCGCGCCAATTGAAGTTCGCGCGCCGTACTGGACCGGCTACGGCGGTCCGAGTTGGGCCTACGCTCGGTTGTTTAAAACATTCTCGGCCGAATATCTGCGCGAAAGTCGCGCGGAGGACGCCAAACAGTTGCCGATCAAAGGTGACTTCGATTTTGATTGGAAGGCCAATCTGTTGTTGCAGGTAATTCAAGATAACGATTTCGATCAATCGCACTATCCAGGCCCGCGCGGCCGGATCAAGCTCGTGGAGGCACGCACGCATTCGTGGGCCTTGTGTTACTACCTTTTGAAAATGCGAACTTCGGGCGTGAAGGCTTTTTACGAGCAACTCGCGAAAATGCCGCGCGACCTGGATCCGGAGCCCAACGATGTGATGGCCTGCTTCTGCCGGGCCTTTGACATCGCTGACAAAACGGGAACGACTTTGGACCCGGTGAAATTCCAAAACTTCGCGAACGACTGGATTGGGTTTATGGACACGGTTTTGCCCCCATCTGATGAGATCAAGATTGGGGTGGAGGCTGCGGACCCCAATGCTGGAGGGGGGAATTCTGGCGGTTCCGGGACTCCGAAACAGGGCTAAAATGCTGGCCCGGAACGCTTTTATGGCGTTTTATGGCGCATTTTCCGATAAATTAAGAAATTAGGAGATTCCCATCTCCACGCTAGCCCCGCGGCGGGGTATGATTTCAATCGAAATGGCCTGGCGGCCTGGTGCCGCCGCAAGAGGCTCATTTGCTATGCGTCTGGACTGCCGACGCGCATTTACGCTGATCGAATTACTCGTCGTGGTCGCGATCATCGCGACTTTGTTAAGTCTTTTGTTGCCTGCGGTTCAACAAGTCCGCGAAGTCGCGAACCGAACGCGCTGTCAAAACAATTTGCACCAAATGGCGTTGGCCGTGGTTCAGTATGAAACTGAGAACGGCCGGTTACCGCCAGGGGCCGGTGAGTATCCAAAGCTATCTATGACTCCAAATGACCGGCCATCGGTTCAAGCGCTGATTTTGCCATATCTCGAGCAGGGAACAAGATACAGTAAATTCAATTTCGATTACGACGTACATCAGGACGCGGTGAATCTTCCCGCACAGTCACAAGACGTGCCAACGTACGTCTGCCCGAGCGACCCTTCGACTCAGCGGTATTTCCAGGCTGGATGGTCGAATTACTTTGCCAACATTGGCGCGACCGCCGACACCAAGTCGACCGATTCAAAGTTCCTGGGTGTCTTCAATTACACGACCGACGCTGCCAAGCGCATTATCAGCAACGTCCGGTGGGTCGACATCTCCGACGGTACTGCCACGACTGCCATGTTTGCGGAAATCAAACGAAGCGATTTGCCCTGGGATGCGACCGGAAAATATGATGTTACAACGATGATGATTACTAACTTGGCCAGTCTGACGGATCGTGCCGCGTGTTCAGCGTGTAATGCCGATACGGGAGTCCAGGTTCGAGTGGTTGGTCAGCAATACTATCGAGATTTGCCCGCGACATTTGCATACTCACATACGATGACGCCGAATCAAGGCGGCCATGGCGGAGTCAGTTTTACGCAATTCGATTGCGGCTCGGCTGATTTTCTATCAGCCCATAAGGCCACCCGCAGTTATCACCCCGGTGGCGTGAATATCGCTTTCTGCGATGGCTCAGTGCGATTCATCACTGATACCATTCGAGCGAAAATCTGGCGAGCGCTTGGAACCCGCAGCGCAGGCGACAACGTCGGGTCGGATTTCTAAAACACCTTTATGTTGCCAGTCAATGACCGCAAGCAGCCACCCCTCAGCCCATTGCGAATTGCTGCGCGCCGGAGTTTACTCCCTCTAGCCTCGGCCACCTGCGGCTTGCTGTTATTCGCGGGCTGTAATTCAAAGCCATCTCCCGAATCCCACATCACGGGATACTCACAGCAGCAACTGCTCGGGGAATTCGCGGAGCTCTACCGCTGCGCTCAGCTCAATCTGCTAAATAACCATGCACCCGCGAGGATCAGCGATTTGGAGAAGTGCAAAGCCGGCTTTCCCTACGGTTATCAGGCTGCCGTCAAAGGCGACATTATCGTCGTCTGGGGTACTCCCTTAGGAAGCGGCACGAACGTGCTGGCCTATGAAAGAGATGCCGCATCGCGGGGCGGCTGGGTCGTGCTCCAAGACGGCAGCGTGAAACAACTCACCTCGTCCGAATTCCGTGCCACCCCGAAAGCCAGCAAGTAACACGTCGCCGGACTACCATCCTCGCCGTGGGCCGTCAGGTCGGGTATCTTGTGGGAATGAATCCCTTCGTTCATTTGCATTGCCACACTCATTACAGCTTGCTCGATGGCGCCAACCGGGTGCCGGAGCTCATTGCCCACGTTAAAGCGCTCGGCATGAACGCCGTAGCTATGACGGACCACGGCAACCTGTATGGGGCGGTGGAGTTTTACAAAGAGGCCATCGCGGCCGGGGTCAATCCGATCATCGGCTATGAGGCGTACGTCGCCGCGGGGTCACGGTTTCAGCGCGATGCCCGCAGACGCGGCGAAGCGGGCTACCATCTCACGCTCTTGGCGAAAAACACCAAGGGTTTTCAGAATCTGGTGAAGATGGCCTCGGCGGCTTACCTGGAAGGCCTGCACCACGTTCCCCGCATCGACAAGGAACTTTTGGAGGCCCACAAAGAGGGCATCATCTGTCTCAGCGGCTGCGCATCGAGCGAATTTAGCGAATTCATTCTCAGAGAGCAGCTCGACGAAGCCACCCAGTTGGCCGCATGGTTCGCCAAGCTTTTCGGCAAGGATTTCTACGTCGAGATTCAAAACAACGGCCTAGATATTCAGCGGCTCTGTGCCGAAGGGGCCATTGAGGTGGCCAATCGGCTCGGCCTGCCGCTCGTGGCCACTTGCGACGCGCATTATCTCACCCGCGACCACGCCGTGGCGCACGACGTGCTATTGTGCGTGAACACTCGGCGCACCCGCAATGATCCGAATCGCATGCGCTATGGTTCGGATCAGTTTTATGTCCGAGCACCGGCGGAGATGTACCAGCTCTTCCCGGATCAAGCCGAGGCGGTCAAACGCAGCCAACAAATCGCCGACGGCTGCGATATCAAGCTCGATCTCAAGGCACGCCACTTCCCGGCTTTCGAACCACCGGCGAAAAAGACTCCCGAGAAATACCTTCGCGAATTGTGCGAAGCGGGATTGCAAGACCGCTATGGCAAGAAGCCACCCGAACATGCGCGGGCACGGCTAGAACACGAGCTTGGCATCATTCTCCGCATGGGCTACGCCGGATATTTTCTCGTCGTCTGGGACTTCGTGCGCTTCGCTCGGGAAAAGGGCATCCCAGCATCGGCCCGCGGCAGCGCGTGCGGCGCGATTGTTAGCTACGTGCTCAAGCTTTCCGACGTTTGCCCGCTGGAATACGACCTGCTCTTCGAACGTTTCCTCGATCCCAACCGTTCCGAAGCGCCCGATATTGACATTGACTTCTGCCAGGATCGCCGCGAAGAGGTTATCGCCTACGTCAAAAACAAGTATGGCGCGGACTCCGTCGCCCAAATCGCCACGTTCGGCACGATGGCCGCGAAGGCGGCGCTTCGCGATGTGGGCCGAGCGCTTGATATTCCGCTCGAACGCGTCAACTCGCTGATCAAACATGTGCCCACGCGGCTGCACGTCACCCTCGACGACGCCATCGCCGAATCGCCCGACTTCCGCAACGAATACGAAAAAGACCCTCTGGTTCACGAATGGGTCGATATCGCTCGCGCCTTGGAAGGCACTAACCGCAACGCCGGCGTACACGCGGCTGGCGTCGTAATTTCTCAAGGGAAGCTGACCGATTACGTTCCTCTGGCGACCGCGATCCCGCGCGGTGAGGAAGGCGCGGCCGCCCACGGCGAGCGCGTCATCACCACGCAGTGGGTAATGGGCGACATTGAAGCCATCGGCTTGTTGAAGATGGACTTTCTTGGCCTGCGCACGCTCACCGTGCTGGAAAACGCACGCCGGGAGATTAAGAACACGCGCGGCGAGAAGATCAATCTCTACAAGCTGCCGCTCGAAGATCAGGCGACCTATCAGCTATTGCAGCGCGGCGACGCAAAGGGCGTATTTCAGTTTGAGTCCGATGGTATCCGCGAATTGCTCAAACGCCTAAGGCCCGACAATATCCGCGACATCATCGCCTGCACCGCCCTCTACCGCCCGGGCCCGCTCGGCGGCGGCATGGTCGAGAGTTACATCAACCGCAAGCACGGGCGGGAGAAGCCGGCTTATCAGCACCCGGTCATGGAAGAGGTGCTTGCCGAAACCTACGGCGTGCAAGTCTACCAAGAACAGGTGATGCGGATTCTCAATCGCCTCGGCGGCATCGGGCTATCCGATGCGTACGCCTGCATCAAAGCCATCAGCAAGAAGAAGCGCGAAGTCATCGACGCTCAGCGTGGCGAGTTTATCCGCGGCGCCGTCGAACGCGGCGTAGCCAAATCTGTGGCGGAAGAGATCTTCGATCAAATCGAATATTTCGGCGGCTACGGCTTCAACAAATCGCACAGTGCCGCCTACGCTCTGGTCTCCTTCCAGACCGCGTATTTGAAGGCGCATTACACGCCGGAGTTCATGGCCGCCCTGCTGTCGAGCGAAATCGACGATGGCAACAAGCGCGACGTGCTTGTCGATCACATTGCTGATGCGCGCCGGCTCGGCGTGGACGTTCGGCCGCCGGATGTGAACGAAGGCGGGCCGGATTTCACGGTGCGCGAGGGACACATTCTCTTCGGTCTCACGGCCATCAAGGGTTTGGGGCGAGCCGCCGCGGAAGAGATTGCCCGGGCGCGAGAAGAGAAGGGCCCGTATCACGATCTTTTCAATTTCTGCGAGCGGGTCGATCTCAAAGCCGTGCCCAAGTCAGCAATTGAGCGACTGATCAAAGCCGGCGGGTTCGATTCGCTATGCAATAATCGCGCGGCACTCCTAGCGACATTACCGCGGGCAATCCAAGCGGCCGGCGAACTGCAGCAGGATCGTCGGCGGGGGCAACTGAATATCTTCGACGCCGTTTCGCCCGAGGAAGTGAATGGCGTCCCGCAATCGGAAGGGCTCGCCGATGTGCCAGATTGGCCGGCCAGCGAGCGGCTGAAATTCGAGAAAGAAGCACTCGACTTTTACTTCTCGAGCCACCCGTTGGCCGAGCATTCAAAGGAACTGAGGCGATTCGCGTCGCACGAAGTGAGTCAACTCAAAAAGGTGGCTCACGGCCAGCGAGTGCTCGTCGGCGGCATGCTCACTCAAGTGCGGTTCATGAACGTGAAGAAGGCTCGCAACGGCAATAGCCGCTACGTGCGCTGCAAGATCGAGGACTTCTCCGGCCTGCTCGAAGCGATGATGTGGCCCGATGAATTCGCGCGATACAAGGACGATTTCACCGAGGATCGAATTCTGTTTGGCGAGGGTGTGATCGAGCATCGCGGCGAGGAGCCCCTCTTGGTCATGTCCCGCGTATTCGACATCGACACCGCCCGCCGCGAGATGACTAAAGGGCTGGTGTTGAAGCTCGAGCTCGGCCAGCACCAACCCGCGATAATGGACGATGTAGCGAAGGTGTTGTGCAAAACGCCGGGCTCGTGCCCCGTTTACGTGCAGATCCTCGACGCCGCCGGCAAGCGAGCCGTTCTCCGCGCGGCCCCCAACTTCCAAGTGAACCCCGCCGACGTAAAGGTCGGCGAGCTGGAGTCACTCTTGGGTGATGGGAAGGTGATGTTCACAGGGCGGTAAATGATTCCGCGCGGGAGCCGAAACGAGGTGTGATTTTGGTGTCATCTGTCGGAGAGTTGTTATGACGCAGATACTTCAAGAACTTAAGAACGCAGCGGCGACTTTGCCGGTCGCCGAACGCGCCGAATTCCTGCTTCAGTCCTTGAATGAGAAAATGGCGCCGGAAGTGCGTTCGGATTGGCTCGCTCTTGCAGAATCTCGAATGGCGGAAATTAAATCAGACCACGTGAATGGAATTCCCGCTGATGATGTGCATCGCACATTGCTTGGCCCTCGTCGTTGAAGCAAATCGACTACCACCCAGATGCCGCGGAAACACAGGAGTTTTGTCATGGCCGAAGCCAAAACCAAACCCACCAAAATCAGTCCCAAGGCCTTCCTGGCCAAGGTCGAGGACAAGCAGCAGCGCGCCGATGCGCTCGCGGTCATGCAGCTCATGAAAAAGATCACCGGCGAGAAGCCAACGATGTGGGGGCCGAGCATCATCGGGTTCGGCAAGTATCACTACAAGTACGCCAGCGGGCACGAGGGTGATTGTTGCATTACCGGCTTGTCGCCGCGCAAAGCTGCGCTCACGCTGTATGTCATGGGCGCGATCCAGGGCAATCCCGATCTTCTGAAGAAGCTCGGCAAGCACAAGGCGAGCAAGGGCTGCTTGTACATCAAGAAACTTGAAGACGTCGATCAGGCGGTGTTGACCAAGCTCATCAAAGCCAGCGTCGAATGGGTGAAGAAGCAGTATCCAGATAAATAGCAGCGCAATGTACGTTAATTCGCGCACCGCGCTTCAGTTGATTGGTTGAACCGATATCAAACGCGGTGCGCTATGAAAATCGTCATCCCGGGCGGCAGTGGGCAGGTGGGCAACATACTCGCCCGGGCGTTTGTGGCCGATGGGCACGACGTTGTCGTACTGAGTCGATCAAACACTCCTTCGCCGTGGCGGACGGTGGGCTGGGATGGTGAAACACTTGGCGAATGGACTAAGGAACTCGATGGTGCCGACGTTGTCATCAATCTTGCTGGCCGCAGTGTCAATTGCCGTTACACGGCGACAAATCGCCGGCAAATCATCGACTCCCGTGTTAAGTCCACGCGTGCCGTCGGCGAGGCAATCGGACGTTCTGTAAATCCGCCGCGCGTGTGGCTGCAGGCGAGCACAGCCACCATTTATTCCCACCGTTTTGACTCAGCCAACGATGAAGCGAATGGCATCATCGGGGGCAACGAGCCGAATGCTCCTGACACTTGGCGATTCAGCATCGATGTCGCGCATGGTTGGGAAAAAGCCGCAATGGCTTGTGAAACGCCTCGAATGCGTAAAGTCCTCATGCGTTCGGCCATGACTATGAGTCCCGACCGCGGCGGCGTCTTCGATGTGCTGTCGCGACTGGTTCGGTTCGGTCTCGGAGGGCAGAGCGGTGATGGTCGGCAATTCGTCTCGTGGATTCACGAACGCGATTTCGTTCGTGCCGTGTATTGGCTAATCGAGCATTCCGAGTTGCAAGGGCCGGTGAACATCGCGGCTCCCAATCCGTTGCCCAATTCCGAGTTCATGCGGGCCTTGCGCCGAGCCTGGGGCATTCGCTTCGGCTTGCCGGCCAGCAGATGGATGCTGGAGGTGGGAGCATTCTTACTGCGAACCGAGAGCGAACTCGTGTTGAAGAGTCGGCGGGTCGTACCGGGAAAACTGTTGCAGACAGGATTCGAGTTTGAATTTCCGAAGTGGCCCGACGCGGCTGCGGATTTGTGCGAGCGATGGCGACACACATCTCTTAAAGAGCGTCGAGGCGTCAGCCCGACGTGAAAGTCTCACACGTCGGGCTGACGCC
>JBJMQS010000072.1:0-1547 GCA_045802605.1 Gemmataceae bacterium
CGGTTCGCGCAATTTAAAGCAAAGCTTGCGACCCGCCGCTGCCTAATAAAAAGGAGACAATCATGGGTGTCATTCAAGAATTCAAAAAGTTTGCCCTCCGCGGAAACGTCATCGACATGGCTGTCGGCATCATCATCGGCGCGGCATTTACGACCGTCGTCAAGTCGCTTGTCGACGATATCATTATGCCGCCCATCGGCATGATGACCGGAAATATCTCATTCAAAGATCAGGGGTACCAGCTTGGAATTGGCGCCGATGGCAATCCGATCATGCTTAAGTACGGCGCATTCATCAACAACGTATTCACATTCTTAATCGTCGCCTGGGCCGTGTTCATGCTCGTGAAAGCAATCAACCTGGCGGAACATCGACTCCGCTTCGGCGAGCAACCACCCGAAGATGCGCCCCCACCGCCAGAAGAAGTCTTGCTACTTCGCGACATCCGCGACTCACTGAAACGCGCGTAGAAGACGAGAACGCTAACCTCCGCAATCTTCACTAATCTGTTTCGCACGATGCGAATCTTTATTAGCGATGATTAGTGTCGATTAGTGTTCCTACTCAAACAAAGAGCGCATCAAGTCCTTCATCACCACGGGCCGCGGACTGATGAGCATTTCCGCTGCCAGCACACCAGCCGAGCGCCCAAGATATCGATCCGCAGCATCCACGCGGTCGAACAGGTGCTCCTTCTCCGGCGGGAACTGCGTCTTGTAGCAACGGATCGCCGCGATTTTCTTAGCGAGCGATTTGCTGATATCGACCACAATCTGTCCACCCGGATTCGGCGCTCCCGAAAGCGGCGCGCCAAGCATGCAGTACAGTTGCCGCCCGATCGTATGCGGCGGCAGATTCTCGAACTGCTCGTCCCACTTCGTCAGCCGCGAATAGAACACGGCCGCATCCGTAATCTGCATCGCCTGCCAATGATCGGGCGACGCCATCGGCGTCTTGTCGCCCAGGCCAATCACCAGCCGCGGCCGATGCTTGCGGAACTCAATCGCCAGCTTGACCCGGGCTTCGAACGAATCGAACAACCGCCGATTCGGCAGATGCAACAGCGTGCGCAAATGCACGCCCAACGCTTCGCCCGCTGCCTTTGCCTCCGCCAGCCGCACATCCGGCCCGGGCGATAGCGGCGTCGGCTCGCCGTCGGTAAGGTCGATAATGCCGACCTTGTGCCCAGCTTCCACAAGACTCGCCAGTGTCCCACCGCAGGCAATTTCCACGTCATCCGGGTGGGCGCCCACGGCGATCACATCAAGCTGCTGGTAATTTGGTTCAGCCATGTGCCCTAGTTTGGCCAATCAACCTCGAAAAGAAAAGTCTAAGCCCCGAACTCGCCAACATGCGATTCAGCCCGACAGACCCCGGCTCTGCCGGGCGTTCTTCGAGTCACGTTGCTTCGAGCATACTGGGCCGCATCTCGCCCCAGCGCCCGTTTCCGCATAAGATTGTGGATTCACCCAACCATCATAGCTGGATTCGCAGAATTCAGCTTTCTTAGCCGGAGTCTAGCGACTTCCGCCTGCAAACTAGCAACC
>JBJMQS010000073.1:0-266685 GCA_045802605.1 Gemmataceae bacterium
AGCGCTTGCGAGCCGCGAAAGACTCGGGGCGCTTACGCAACCCCGCTCGCCAAAATCCCTTTGACGAAACGCCGATTCCCACTTTCATTTGCATTCGGCCCCAAAATGTCGAATATTTGCTCTTGGCATTTCCTGTTGGCCTCAACTGCAGTGAGGCCAGCAAGAATGCCTGCGGACTGTTCTGGGGGATGCGAGCGGGCGATCGTCTCACTTTTTGTGAGACGGGTGCTCCCACTTCTGTGGGGCCCATGCCCAATTGCGGTCGTCGCAGACGAACACCACCACCACTACTACCACCACCGCAAGCGACGACCGGGCGGCCAATTCCACTGCTCGCCCGGCAAAGCCGCCCTTAAACACAAGGCGGCGAGCTTCGTCAACTTCTTAATCGAGAGTTCAGAGGAGCGCGTGCTCCCGCTCGGCGCGGAAGATTCACCAACAACAACTCAAACGCCCACTACACCCGCTCGCATTTTCCCAGGCAGTGCTGCGCGCAGAGCGTGGGTCTGAGGAAGCCCGCCGGAGGCGGAAACGGAGCGGGTCCAGGAAAAATCAGGTTCAGATTGCCCTGCGAACGACGTAATGCTTGGGGCAGGCTCTGTTTTCGCGTTCATCGCTGACTTGTGGGTTCGAGCGCACCGGCCTACGTCAAAGTCTCATTTCGCATTCAGCCTGTCGGCATTTCTCGGGCGCTGAGAGGCTCATGATGTTCACTGGGCGACTAATCCGCAGCATGTTCGGCCGGCACCGCAAGACGACGCGGCGGCCCGTCGGACGGTTCGAGCGTTCTCAGCTCCGACTGAATATCCTCGAAAACCGCATGGTCCCCGCGACAATCACCGTAACCGGGACCGGAGACAACGTCGCGCCGAACGGGAGTTGCACGCTCCGTGAGGCGATCCAGTCCATCAACAATGGAGCGGACGCCAACGCCGACGTGACCGCGACACGAACCGGGAGCTTTGGCAGCAGTGACCAAATCATTTTCAGCAGCCTCTTCAATTCCGCGCAGACGATCAGCTTCGGCAGCCAGATCACTATCAGCAACTCGATGACGATCACCGGCAAAGGTGAGTCGCTGCTGACGCTTCAAAATACGGCAGCGGCCGGCGCTAACGCGCGGCTATTCACGACGGCCGCGGCCGGCACGGCTACGATCACGCTGCAAAAAATGACGCTGACGGGCGGCAACCTCATCATCGGTAGCAATGGCGCAGCGATCGCCAACGAGGATGAGGATCTGCGACTGATCAACGTGACCGTGAACAACAACAAAACCGCGGGCTCCGGCGGCGCGATCGACATGTACGCCTTTAATGGCCACCTGACCTTGACCAGTTGCACGTTGACGGGCAATTCCGCCGGCGGTCTCGGCGGTGCCATTCACGTCGAATCCTATTCGACGGTCACGATCGATTCGTCTACGATCTCGCTCAATTCCGCCACGAGCATCGGTGGCAACGGCGACGGCGGCGCATTGGACGTCATGCCCGGGGCAGATTCTTCCATCACGGTCAACAACTCGGTTCTCAATTCGAATTCGTGCGGTGGCAGCTCCGGCAAATTACTCGGCGGCGCCGTTTTCTATTTCGAGTCGGACTGCACGATCAATTTGACAGCGAGCTCGTTTGCCAACAATTCAGCGTCATTCGGCAGTTGTGTGATGGATATCGGCGCGGGGGCCTGTTCGGTCACCGTCGATAGCTGCACGTTCTCGGCCAACGTCGGCAGCCGCGGCTGCTTGACCGGCGGGGCGATCAATTTCGTCAGCGGGCCGAATTCAGCCGGCACGATTTTTGACGTCCGCTCGAGTACGTTCATTAACAATTCAGCGGCGTCTGGGGCTGCTGTTTCGATGGCGAAGGCCGGCACTCTTTTGATCGACAAATGTCAATTCACAACCAACACCATTGCCGGTGTTGGCGGTGTGATTCGGGGGCCGTCGGAGGGACCATCGACACTGAGCATCACGAGGAGCATTTTCACGGGCAATACGTCGGGGGGCGCTGGCGGCGCGATGTATCTGGGCACCCCAACAGGTAGCACGAATACGATTTCCAATTGCACGTTTTCGGGAAACACGGCTGGGTCGGCCGGCGGCGCCATTCAAATTAGCGGCACTGCGTCGTACACGTTTAACAACTGCACGTTTACCGGCAACACCGCAACAGGTATCGGGGCCTTCGCCAACGGCGGGGCACTTTTTATTACTGGCCAGTCTAAAGTCACGATTAACAACTGCACGTTGACCGCTAACGTTGCTGCCGGCAGCCTGGGCGGGCAGGGCGGTGGCATTCGCCGCGGTAGCTCGAGCACGATTGGCACGACGACCATCATCAGTTCAATCATTGCAAATAACATCGACACGGCCGGGGTGCCGGACATTAGTTTTCCAAGTGCGGCAACCATCGGCGGCGGGGCCAATCTGGTCGGCGTCGCGGATGTCGGCAATTTCACGCTCGCGACCACGAATGGCACAAACTACACTGGCCAGGTAACAGCTCCGCTCGATCCGCTCTTGGGGCCACTGCAAGATAATGGCGGCGCGACGGTGCCGCACACGCCCACCCAAATGCCCGCTCCTACAAGCTTGGCGGTTGCCCATGGCAGTCAAAATGGCCTGTTCGTGGATCAAGCAGGGCATGCCCGACCCTCCGTGGGTGCCGACATTGGAGCGGTGCAGGGCATCTACCTCATTCCAACTGCAATTGGCACAATGCCGGGCACAGTTAGCGCAGCGGGTGGAACCACTTACAGCGTGACCGTGGTCTACAACGATGAAACCGGCATCAACACGACTACGATCAATGCCGCGGACTTGACGGTGTCGGGCCCCGGTTACGGCACGCCAGCGAGCCCGAATTCGCCGCCATCAATCACAGGGTCCGGCACCTCCGTCACGGCGACGTACAGCTTCGATGCGCCGCCGTCCCCGGGCGGCAGTTGGGATAGCGGCGACAACGGCACTTACACCGTGACGCTTGGCAACAACCAAGTGGCGGATACCGATTCGCCATTTAGCAATTACGTCACCGGCGGAACGCTCGGCACATTCCAAGTGGCCATCCCAAGGGTCTATCTTGTCGATGCGCTCGGGGATGTGGACGACGGCAATTACTCTGTCGGTCAGCAGACACTGCGTGAGGCGCTCAAGCGAGCCAACCTCAGTTCCGGCACGCTCGACACGATCACATTCTGGGCATCGTTGGATGGCCTGCCGATCGTTTTGACGAGCGAATTGCCCGTGACCGACTCAGTGAACGTGGTGGGTCATGGCGCGGATAAAACCGTCATTGATGCCAACTTCGCCAGTCGCGCGTTCAACCTGAACATCGCGGGCGCCGGCTCGGTGACGATGAGCGGGGTCCGGATCACTAATGGTTATGCCGGTGCAGGACGTGGCGGGGCGATCTTGTCCGCGGATGAAAACGTGACGTTAGATGGGGTATGGATTGACTCCAATCAAACGACCTCAGGTCCGGGCGGGGGAATTGGCTTTGCCTCGTCTGGAAGGCTCGTCGTGCTGAATAGCACAATCTCCGGAAACATGACGACGTCGGGCAGCGGCGGCGGCATTTATATACCCGGCGGTACCTCCACATATTTGTTGGTTCGCAATTCCACGATTTCAAGCAATGTCGCGAACGGCTCTGCTGTCGGTGGCGGTATTCGCATTGGAACTTCGACCGGGGGCTCGGTCGTAAGACTCTGGAACTCCACCATCACGAGCAATTTTTCTGATGGTCCCGGCGGCGGGCTTTCCGGTTCGACAGCTTCCGGCGCGATGACCGTGAACGTCGAAAGTTCCATCGTGGCTGGGAATGTGACCTCTACAGGAACCGGCGTCGATCTCGTCGGTTCGATCATAACGGCGGTCAACAGTTTCATTGGTGTTGGCAACGATGGTCACACGCTCAATGCCTCGGGAACCACAATTGCGGGCACGTCAGCTTTTCCCGCGGATCCCTTATTAGGTAGCTTGGCCAACAACGGCGGGACTGCTCCAACCCACCTGCCGAACCCCAGCAGTCCTGTGCGCGATAATGGCAGTAATCCAACTCCCACGTTGACGTTCGACCAGCGCGGTCAGCCGCGGAGCCTGCAGTTCGGCGTTGACATGGGCGCGGTGGAGAGCATCGATGAAATCCCCAAAGCGACCTTCAATCCGGTGGCGAACATTACTCTCAGTGGAACGTCGCCGAACACGCTGACAATAACTTTCAAGGATTTCACGGAAATCAATATCTCAACGATCAAGGCATCGAATATTACGATTCTCGATCCGTCGCTGGCACCAGTCGCGATTCTCAGCGCCACGCCGGACGTTATGGTCAACGGCCAGGTGCGGGTGGCGACGTATGCATTTGCAATTCCTGGCGGCGCTTGGGATCCTTCTGACAACGGCGTTTACACGGTCCAGATGAATGGATCGCAGGTGTTCGACATAGATGCGACTCCCAATGCTGTGCAAGCAAACAGCTCGTTTGGCGCATTCCGAGTGGCGGTGGGCAAATCTCTCGTCGTCGATGAGGCGACCGACTTTGATGACTCCTTGATTGGTCCGGGTCAGCTCAGCATTCGTGAGGCTCTCAATATCGCCAACGCTGATCCGTACAGCCCCGACACTATCACCTTCGGCGGCCTGGCCTTTGTCGGGGCGGTAACGATTCCGTTGAGTGCCATGGAGTTACCAATTACGGGTAACGTGACGATTCACGGAACCGGAGTTTCCCGGTTAACGCTCGATGGCCAGGCCCAGTCGCGGATTTTCAACATCAATGATCCGTCCCAGCAGGCCACCATCGCCATCAGCGACATGACTCTGACCAATGGCTGGGTCCTCAATTCTGGCGGCGCAATCTTGCTGAACAGCGACAAACTGAGCCTGTCCAATTGCGTTGTGAGTTCCAATACGGCACTTGGCGCTGGCGGCGGCATCGCCGTGGTCGGTAGTAACGCCAGCGGAAGTGCATTGCTTTTGGATACCGTCCAGATGTCCGGCAACTCCGCCAGCGGGAACGGTGGCGCACTGGATTGCGGGACAGGCCCGTTGCTTCAGGTCAGTAACAGCACGTTTTCAGGGAACATCGCGGGTGCCTTCGGTGGAGGATTCAGCGCTGGTTATCTCGTTGCCGGCAGTCGGCTCCAAAACACAACGATCAGCAACAATCTCGCCTTGCGCGGCGGCGCGGCCAGTATCGTCAAAGGTTCTCAATCGTTTCTCAATTGCACCATTGCGAATAACGAGGCCGCATTCATCGGCGGCGGACTCTATCTGAATAATAGTTCGCTCAACATGATTCTGATTATGAATGACACGATCGTCGCGGGCAATATTTCCGGCAATTCGGCCGACATATCATCGAACACTCAGACGACGGTCAATGGCGATTACAATCTGATCGGTGTCTCCGACGATGGGAACATGGTGTTCCCCGGCACGTTCAATTTGAAGGGCACGTTGGCGTCACCGTTTGATCCCCAGCTCGGCGCGCTGCAAAACAACGGCGGCTTAACGCTCACGCGCGCTCCGCTCTATGGCAGCCCAGCCATCAATAATGGTGAAGCAACGACGTCGCTCACCTATGACCAGCGCGGTCCGAATCACCCGCGGCTTTTAGGTGGCAAGGTTGATATCGGGGCGGTCGAAGCAGCGCCGGTGACCGTGACGAGCGTGATCTTCGGCGACGGCACTAATCAGCGTTCGCTCGTCAAACAAATCGTTGTGAACTTTTCCGAGGCAGTTAATTTCATGGGCGATGTCACCGCCGCGTTTACTGTCCATCGCACCGGCACGGCCGGGACTGTCGGTGATGTTAGTCTGACGGCAATTCCGGCGACTGGGCCGGCGAGTTCGGTGACGATTACGTTCTCCGGCAGCCTGACTGAATACGGGTCGTTAGTCGACGGCCTTTACAATCTGATCATCGGCGCGGCGCAGGTATCAGGGTCGACCGGGGCCCTGGATGGTAATAACGATGGCATCCCAGGCGGCGACTACCTGATCACAGGCACGACCGCGAACAAGTACTTTCGCTACTTCGGGGATCAGAATGGCGATGCGACTGTGAATCAGGTCGATTATCTAGAGTTCCGTAATGCGATAGCCGGCGGACCGGGTTCGATTTTTGATTTCGACTCGTCCGGAAACGTCGATCAAGTCGACTATTTGGAGTTCCGCAACCGGATTGCGGGGGCCCCGTAGATCGTCCGCGGGTTCTGTTTCCCTCAATTTATTAGGCAAATGTTAGGACGGCTCACTCCGCTGAGCTCAGGATTCCTACACAGTCGGCGATTTTACATTCGGACCGGTGGTTAAACCGCTGGCATCTCACGCAAGGCAGCGAAATAAGATAAATTGACATTCAAGTAAATTTAGATTCAGACATCCGCAAACCGAGCGTATCTCTCCATGGGCACTGAGTCTGGCCCAGTCACGAGCGCCACCCTACTCGGGCGACTCCAGCGCGCGCCCGCTGATGCAGCGGCGTGGCGAGAGTTTGCCGAGCGCTATGGGACGCAGATTTTTGGGTGGTGCCGAGGCCGGGGACTTCAAGCAGCGGATGCCGAGGACGTCACACAGACGATCCTGGCGAAGCTCTTGGTGGTGATGCGGTCATTTACTTATGACCCATCACAGAGTTTCCGGGCGTGGCTACGGACGGTGACCGACAACACGTGGCGGGACCTCATGCGGGGTTCTCGTCGAGATGTATTAGCCAGTGCATTGGATGTCGATAGCTCGCAGAGTGAAGCTGCCGCCCGCGACGATTTGATGCACCGGTTGGAAGTGGCTCACGATTGCGAATTGCTGGTGCTAGCTCAGGGACGAGTGCGATTGCGAGTCGAGCCGGCAACATGGGAAGCGTTTCGGCTCACAGCGTTGGAGCAAGTGGCAGCGAACGAAGTGGCAGCACGGTTGGGGATGAAAGTCGCCACCGTATACAAGGCGCGCAGCAACGTGCAAAAACTTCTCCGTGACGAAATGGACTATTTGGATGGAGGCGGGGTTTGAACGCCGTTTGCCCGTCCGGGCCCAAATTGCAGGAGTTCCTCGCTGAAGTGCTCGGTGGCGATGAAGAATCGGTAATCGAAGATCACATCGAGCATTGTGATGATTGCCAAAAATTCTTGATCGAACTCACCGCCGATACGGTTTTTGTCCAAAGATTGACGGCCGCGAACGCGGTCACAAACGAGATTCCGGACGGCCTGCGGCGGCGGGCTGTTAAGGAAAGTCCCGCGTTGGGGGCAACGGCGGGGCATGGGGATCCGACGGGCGGCGCCAAAACGTCGCTCGTCGGCGATCCTCCTTCCATTCCGGGCTACGAAATACACTCGGTCCTCGGCCAAGGCGGCTTGGGGCTCGTTTACCTCGGCACCCATCTTCAGCTTCGTCGATCCGTGGCGCTCAAAGTGCTTCGGGAGCAGCCATTCCCCGATGAGCGCGAGCGGTTGCGGCGTGAGGCCGGGGCGCTCGCGGGACTGCGTCACCAAAACATTGTGCAAATCCATGAAGCCGGCGAAGTTGATGGCCGGCCCTATCTCGTTTTGGAATACGTCGCGGGCGGGAGCCTGGCGCGGCAAATTGCCGGTCGTCCAGTGCTGCCGCGGGACGCCGCGACAATAGTTAAGACGGCGGCTGCAGCAGTCCAGGCTGCACATCAAAAAGGTCTGATTCACCGAGATCTGAAACCGGCTAACATCCTCCTCGAATGGGACGGACCACCGGCGAACGAGGGTTTGGACCGTTGTCGACCGAAGCTAACCGACTTTGGTTTGGTGAAGGACATTGCTGGGGATTCCGATCTCACGCACAAACGTGACTTGATTGGAACGCCAGCGTATATGGCACCCGAGCAGGCGGCGGGACGATTGGATGTGGGGCCTGCGGCCGATATCTGGGCCTTGGGGGCGGTGCTCTACGAACTGCTCACTGGCCGGCCTCCATTTCAGGGCCCATCAGCTCTGGACACGTTAGTGCAGGTTCGCTTTGCCGAACCGGTGCCGCCGACCCGTTTGCAACCGCGAGTCCCTCGCGATCTTGAAACTATCTGTCTGAAGTGTCTGCATAAGCTGTCGAACTCGCGATATCTCTCGGCAGCTGACTTGGCGAACGACTTGGGACGTTGGTTGGAAGGCCGGCCGATCCTCGCACGCCGTACTTCAACTATGACCCGCGCTTGGCAGTGGTGTACTCGCAATCCCCTGCCGGCGACGCTCGCAGCGATGACAGCCAGCCTGCTTTTGACTCTCGCCATTGGCGGACCTGTGGTTGCCATGCGCGAGGCTCGGTTGCGAAAGGAGGCTTCGGACCGGGCAGCCCAAGCGGAAGCGGAGCGCCTGCGTGCCGGGAAGAACCTTGAGTTGGCGACTCAGGCACTCGACGACACACTCCACCAGGTCTACGCGAACCTAAACGTACGTCCGGAATCGCAACTCGATTACGATCGCAATGCAGCAGCGACGACGGTTCCGTACCTCGAAACCTTGATTACCCAAGAAGCGGTCACGCCAGAGCAACAAGCGCAGCGGGCCAGGGCCAAGCGCCAATTGGGCCGGGTATTACCAGTGCCTGAACAGGTTGATCGGGCCAAGTCCCTGTTCGCGGAATCCAATCTCGAGTTCACCGGGCTTACCCAGTTGTTTCCCGAACGCCGGGATTTCCAGCGCGAGTTAGCCCTGTGTCATTTTGAATTTGGCCGATTTTTGTGGGACAGCGTCCCGCCGACTCCGGAGGCCGAAGCCCAACTCAATCGCGCGATTGCGATCCAAAGAGCTTTGGCGGTTGCGAATCCCAATGACGCTAAAGCCCGCGAGGAATTCGGCAATTCACTCTCCCACTTGGGCGAACGGCTAGCTCGCTCTGGAAAGCGGGCCGCTGATGCCCGACCGTTTCTAACGGAAGCCCTCGCGATTCGGAAACAGTTCCGTGTCGATAATCCGAACAATATCACGTTCGCAATGAGTGAGTCATTTACACGGCTCTGGCTGGGCCGTGTCCTTTTGGCTGTCAAGGACCTTGCCGGTGCAATTGATGTCATGCGCGAGGGGGTTGTGGTTCAACGCCAGGTCGTGGCCCTGAAGCCAACCGATCCCGAGACTATTTTCATTTTGGCCCACCACGAGCAACATCTGGGATATTGTCTCGCCCTGGCCGGCCAATGGGACGAGGCCGTGCCGTGGCTCAACGTGTCAAGCGAGCGCTATGATCGGCTCGCAGCCGCATTTCCAAGCTCATTGAAATTCAATCATGCTTCTTGGGTCAGCCATGATTCGTACTCTCAACGGTTGTGCCAGCGACAAGACTGGGCGGGTGCAGCGCGCGAATCGGGGGCTGCGAAGGCTGCCATCGAACGATTTTCAGTCTCCGCTCCTAATGATCGCAAAATTCAATTGGATGGCATCGGCGTGCAATGTCAACTCGCCGAAGTCCTCATTTACGACGGTAAGATGGAGCTCGCTTCATCAATCGTCGAAAACATTCAGGCCCTCGCCCGAACGTTGACAATCAAATCCACGGACCTCGATGGTTGGGAGTTTCTTGCAATGACGTATGTCACCACGGGTGAACGTCTAATAGAGGAAAACTCCGCAACCGCGCTGAAATTTGCCGAACTTGCGAATTCTGTCCTCGCTCGCGTGGAAGTACAGAACGCGCATATGAAGAGTTTCGACTCGCTGACGGAAAGAGCTCGCGTACTACGGACCAAAGCGCGCAAGGCGCTTGGTGCAGAGATGGAGACCCGTTTGATCGAATAGCTCCGCCTGAGCCCCCTTCGGCAGGAGCAGTAACTCAGTCCGACGACACACTGGTTCAACGAATCGGAGTCCGCATCGGCGGAGCTCAACAGAGAGCCTCTGCGCGCTGTTGAGAACGGATCGCTGCCAGTTCGAGGTATTTTTCCGAACTCATTCGTCCCCGGAGACAGCCATGTTTACGCGTCGCACTCGTCCGACTTCTTTCCGCCGCAAAATCACGACCGCGCCTCGGGCACGATTGTTTTTGAACCCACTGGAATCTCGCGAAGTACCGGCGATATTCTCCGTCACCAACCTGTTCGACGGCGCCGTGGCTGGGCCGGGACAGTTGCCAGGTAGCTTGCGGCAAGCGATCTATGACGCGAATGCGGCTGGCACCGACGATGTCATTGACCTGACGGCCGTCAGCGGCACACTCAATATGTCGGCTGGAGTAGGCAATTTCGTCATCTCGGGCAATACGACACTGACAGGTCCCGGGGCCGGTTTGCTGACCATCAAAGGCGCCGGCGACAGCCGTATTTTCTTTGTCTCTGATGAGACAAACTCATCAATCAAAGTCTCGATGAGCGGCATGACGCTGACTGGCGGTATGCCGAACGAAGCGACGCCGGTTAACGCCGAGAACCGCAGCGGCGGGGCAATCTTCTGCCGCAATGAGGTCCTCACGCTCGACAGCATGGTGATCACAGGCAACCGAACACCAACACAAACTTTGGACAACGCAACCGTCTTTAGCAGTGGCGGCGCCATCGCCATGTCGATGGGTGGCCGAGGTGGATCTCTTACCATCAGTAATTGCCAAATCGATAGCAATACTGCCGGCACATTCATCCCCGGAGTAATTGGGGCGGGCAATGGCGGCGCCATCTCTTTCGGGTTCCCCAGCACGAAGACCAACGGTGGGTTTGACAATAACTTCTACATGATTAATTCCACCGTCTCGGGCAACGTGTCCGCGGCTCGTGGCGGCGGCATCTATTTCACGCACTACAACGGCTACACCAACAACTTCCTGATGGTCAATTCGACCGTCTCATCGAATCTGGCTCAGAACGAGTTCGGCGGCGGCGTCGTCATCTCCGGCACGACGACATCCAACTTGAATATTGTCGATTCGACGATCGCCAACAACACCGCTCAGTCGTGGTTGGGTGGCGGCGGCCTGGCGCTGAACTCCGGTGCCGGAGTGATGAACATCGATAACTCGATCATTGCTGACAACGTGGGCAATTCTCAAAGCAGCGTGGGGTTATTTGCGCAGGACATTTACTCTAACGGCACGACCGTCGCGGCTAGAAATAGTGTGCTCAGTTCCTCGGTCGGCTTCAACTTTAATACCAATACGAACAACACATTCGCTTCCGCACAACTCGCTCCGCTCGCCGTCAACGGAAACGGCTTCCTCAAGACGCACTTGTTGAAGTCCAGCAGTCCCGCCATCGACATTGGCGCGGCTGCGGTAGCGAATTTCACAACGATTAGCACGGCTGTAACTAACTCGACGATCACTTTTGTGACCGTCGCCTCAGCCGCTTCAATCGCGATTGGAGAGCAATTCCAAATCGATGCCGAGATCATGACGGTTACGGGCATTAACGCCTCAACGATTACTGTTACTCGTGGAGCAAGTGGCTCGACGGCCGCGGCGCACTCCAGTGGTGCAGCGGTCAAACCGGTTGTATCTCAACTGACAACCGTCGGCGCAGCGAGCATCACTTCCTCAGCGACGACCATCAATGTTTCAAGCAGCGTCGGCCTGACCAATGGCATGCCGCTCCAAATCGAATCCGAAATCGTGTGGATCAACGCCGCGGTCGGCAGCAATACGATTACGGTCGTTCGTGGGAAAAACGGTACATCTGCAGCGACTCATGCCACTGGCGTCAGCATTCGCAGCGTGCCGGTTACGCTAGCGAATCTCAACGCAGCGATTGGTTCCACGACCGCAACCACCATGACAGTGTTCAACGCAGCCAAGTTGGCGCCTGGATTATTTGTCCAGCTCGATGCCGAAATCGTGAAAGTCACTGCAGTCAGTGGTACGACTGTCACGATCGCTCGCGGTCAAAATGGCTCGACGGCTGCCGCGCACACAGTGGTCTTTACTCCAGTTACGCTCCCATATGACCAACGCGGGAATACGTATTCGCGCTCAATGACTGGCATCTCCGGAACCCGTGTCGATGCCGGGGCAGTTGAGTACACCCCGGCCGCTGTGACGGGCATTGTCACCGGTGTGACGACAGCAACTGGGGCTGACAGCACGATTACTGTCGTGTTCACGGCGGCATCGCCTGCGACGGTCGATACGACGACCCTCAACAACGTGTTGGTACGCTATCCCGACGGATCCACCACGATCGCCACCGCTCCGATCACCAATTCCGGCACTGCATCGGCGGTGACAGCGACTTACACGATTGCGGCTCCGGGCGGCGGGTGGGATTACGCCGACAACGGCCGCTACACAATCGAGGTGGTGCCAAATGCCGTGAAGGACTCGGCTGCGGTGCCGCTCAACACGACTGCGATTGGCCAGTTCAACGTCGCAATCGGCCGGACGTTGACGGTTGACAATAACGGCGATTCAGACGACTCGGTGTATACCGCCGGCAATTTGACGTTGCGCGAAGCAGTCTTGTTGGCCAACGCCAATTTCGGCGCAAATGGCGTGACTGACACCATTGCGTTCGACACAAGTTCGGCCGGCTTGGGCTCGAATCCGACAATTTCGATCGGGAGCGAACTGCGGGTCGCCGACTCAACCGTGATCAACCCTGCGAGCGCTTCGGTCACCTTAGATGGCGGCGGCATCAGTCGCATTTTCAACATCATGGGTCAGGGCATCATCACCGTGACGTTGAATGGCCTCACGTTGACCAATGGCTTCGTCGGTTACCCCTATAGCGGCGGCGCGATGGTAGTTGATGCCGAAAACGTGTCGCTGACTGACTGCACGATCTCCAATAGCCAAGCGCCCTTCGGCAGCGGCGGCGGCATCTTCGCCAGCGGCGTTGGCCAAGGCATTCTCAATCTGTCGCGTGTGACGATGACGGGGAACAAGAATTCCGCACTCTCACTCGGCGGCGTGCTTTCCAGCAACGAAGTCAACATCATCGACTCGACGTTTATCAACAACTCGGGTGCCGGCGTCGCGGCCGGCAATGGAAGTTTGCGAATTTATAGCTCCACCTTTACCGGCAACAGCGCTGGAATCAACGTGGGTGGAGCTTTGTCGGGCAATGGTTTACTGATTCGCAACACAACCGTGTCAGGTAATGCCGGCGCAGGCATCAATCTGAATGTCTCCGCTACCTACGGCACCCAAGCGATCATTGCCAATTCCACTATCACCCGCAATACTTCGTCGAGTGCCGGCGGCGGCATCGCTGTCAGCCAGTTCACGACAGCTTCGCTCCAATTGCAAAATTCGATCGTCGCTGAGAATAGCGCCCCCAGCTATGGTTGGGATCTCTATTCCTTGGGCACATCTTCGGTGCTGGGCTTCACCGGCAACTTCAACGTTATCGGCATTCTCGATAGCACCTCCAAGGTGACCGGCACAGGCAATCAGTCAGGTTCGTTTCAAAATCCGCTGAATCCAATGTTGCAGCCGCTTGCGAACAACGGCGGTTTGACCCAAACTCACTTGCCCTATTCGGGCAGTCCGGAGCAGGATTACTCCGTCTTCGCGGCTAACGACGCGTCGTCCATGTCGCTCACGACAACCACATTCAACAACACGACTACGACTTTCTCGGGACACAATGAGGAATTTATCAGGATCGACAACGAGATCATGCGCATCGTTGGCGCGGGGTCGGTTAGCCCGTTCACGGTAACGGTGGACCGGGCGGTCAACGGCTCTATCGCAACGACGCATGCGTCGGGGGCCCCGGTATATTTCGTTCCCCAGCCGCGGCTGGCCAAAGTCGGCTCTTTCGACAGCAGCACCACGACGCTGGGTATTGTGGATTCTACTCAGACCCAGCAGAACATCGCGGTCGGCAGCTACATCACGGCCGACTCAGAAATCATGAAGGTGACGGCCGTTACTACATCGACGACAGGTGCGACTATCACAGTGCTCCGCGGGCAGTTGAGCACCACGGCCGTATCGCACACCAATACTAACGGTGTTGTACTATTCCAGACCTACGATCAGCGCGGGCCCACAGCCTATGCCCGCACCCGTGGCAGCAGTCTGGAGGCCGGCGCCGTCGAGATCGATCCGAATATCCCGTTTGCCAAAATGACCTATTGGACGACCGTGACCTCTCCAGGCGCGACGCCCAACATGATTGTCGTTACCTACACCGATGACGTGGCGATCAATGGCACGACGATCGACACAGGCAACATTAAGATCGATCCACCGTCCGGCCCGCAAATCATTCCAACCTATTTGGCTTCGTCGCCGGACAAGAGTTCCACGACCAGCGCCTTGACCTACTCGGTGACTTATACCTTTACACCACCGGTGAATTCCGCGGTGGATTGGGATTCCTCAGACAACGGCAACTACTCCGTTGTCGTCGATCCGCCGACGGATACGTCGGGTAATCCAGTCCAAACCCATCAAATCGGGCAGATCAGGGCCGCCATTACTAACACGCTGATCGTGACCAACACGAACGATCTCGGCGTCGGCAGTTTGCGCGATGCGATTTATCAGTCCAACGCCAGCCCGGGCGCGCATGATACCATCATTTTTGACACGACGGTCTTCAATACGGCCACGCCGCAGACGATCAGTCTCATCTATGGCGAATTATTAATCACCGACGCGGTCACGATCACCGGCCCAGGCGCGGCGGCCGTCACAATTACCGGCTACAACGCCTTCCGCGTGTTTACCATCGATACACCGTCCACCGCTCAAGACATAACGATGTCCGGCATGACGGTCACTGGTGGCAACGGCTTCGGCACCGTTGACTCGTTCTCGGGTGGCGGCGGAATCTTGGATCAAGATGAGGCCCTGACGCTCGACAGCATGGTAATTACCGGCAACAGTGTCACCGCGACGAGCTTGAACCAGGGCGGCGGCATCCTGCTCAACGGACTAACGAGCTCGTTGACATTGAGAAATAGTACTCTGAGCAATAACTCCTCGGTCGGCAACGGTGGCGGCCTGGAAGTTCGCTATGTCAACAACATCATCAACATTCAGAACTGCACAATTTCCGGCAACAAGACCGGCAACGGCGGTTCGGGCGCCGGCCTCGACTTCACGCAACAATCAGTCGGAGCCATCGTAAATCCTTGCACGGTCACGATCGATAACAGCACATTCAATGACAACGTGGCGGGCAGTGCCGGCGGTGCAATTAGAACCGGCAGCGGTAGCGGGACCGGCCGCGTCGCAAAGTTCGCCATCACCAACAGCACATTCAACAACAATGTTTCCTACACCACGGGCGGTGCGATTTCCGTGGGCTCCCCAATCGAATTCACGTTGCTGAGTTCGACGATTTCCGGCAACTACGCATTACAGGGCGGCGGCGGCATCGCGGCAGCAACCACCGCCAGCCTTTACACAGCTATGAACGTCGCCATCGTTAACTCGGTAATTTCTGGAAACGGCAACAAGTTCTGGCCAGACATTCTCTTCGGCGGCACATCCATTGGCATCTCGAATACGCCAATCAATATTTCGGTGGTCAATTCGTTCATTGGTGCCGTTGACTCCGCCACGCTGAACCGGCTCGACAATCAGGGCAGCAACATCGGCACGATTGCGTCGCCACTGGATGCCAAGCTCGGGCCACTCGCTTTCCACGGCGGCACCGTGAAAACGATGATGCCGCTGCCTGGCAGCCCACTGATAAATACCGGCTCGGGATCCCCGACAGTGCGAGTCATGAAAGCAGTGGGCCCAACCAGTGCGTCGAGCGCCTCAACGACAGTTGGTGCGACGAGCATTACCACGTCGGCGACCACCATTGGCGTGACCAGTGCGACGGGCATCGCGGTGGGCACTGAGATTAACATCGACTCCGAATACATGTTCGTCATCGGCGTGTCGGGGACCACACTCACCGTGATCCGAGGCACCGGCACTAGCTCGTCAGGCAGCGGCAGTTCCGCGGCCGCGCACGCCGCTGGTGCGCAGGTCAACTTCGACAACGGCATCCGCGTCAATGTCCCGTATTTCTACGTCGGGTTGCCGCTGCAGGTGGATTCGGAAGTGATGACGGTTGTTCAGGTGAACGGCAATGGCGTCACAACGTTGTCCCAAGCAAGCGGCATCGGCACCGGCGATACCACATTCACGTTGGCCAGCACGAGCGGTATTCCAAATCCGACCATCGGCTTCAACGGTCAACTCGTGCTCGATCCGGGCACCGCCAGCGCGGAAACTGTAACTATCACCGCGCTGTCTAGCGGCACGATCACGGTCACCCGTGGCGGCACTCCATATGCGCACGCGTTCGGTTCAACCATCAGCAACCTGAGTTCTCCGCTGCTGGTCAATCGGGCTCAGGCCAACACCGCCGCGGCCGCTCACTCCGCTGGTGCATCCGTCAATCGCGCAGCCGTGCGATTCCTCGGCTTCCTAAGCACGGGCGGGATGGATGCCGTTTCGTCGCCGATCACGGTGAACGTCAGCGATTCACGCTGGATGTTCGCTGGCATGACCATTCAGATCGATTCGGAAATCATGACGGTGACCGCGGTGCCTACCACTACATCGGTGACCGTGACGCGTACCGCGCCGGTCGCTCACGTCGCGAATGCGATTATCAGCCGGCCGTTCTTATCCACGGATGCTCGCGGCTTGCCCCGTCAGGTTGGCACGATCGACATCGGCGCTGTTGAGGTCGATCCGACGGCACCCACCCCCCAGGCCACCTTCGCCGACATTACGACTGCCGGCGCCTCGAGTTACAGCTTCAACGTGGTCTACACCGACGACGTCAACCTCGACACGGCATCGTTCAATTCGACCAATGTAAAGGTCACCGCTCCGGACGGCGTCACCACCATCGCAGTTACCTACAACCCCGGCGATTACACGATTGGAGCCGGCTCAGCGACGGTCAAGTATTCGATTCCCGCCTTCGGCGGCCCGACTTGGCAGAGCTCGGCGGACGGCTTCTACGACATCAGTATCAAGTCGGGCACTCAGGTCACCGATACATCCGCCAATCCGGTCTTCGCATCTTCACTCGATTCATTGCACGTAGCGATCTCCAAGTCGATCGTGGTTGACAATACTGGCAACGATGACGACGGCATCACGACGGTCGGACAGATGACACTGCGGGAAGCCATTCGATTGGCCAACTCCAACGTCGGTGTGGTTGACGTCATCAGCTTCGACACGTCGGTAACCTCGCCCTTTAACACGCCGCAGACGATTTTCTTGACCACCGGTCAGTTGCAGATCACTGATCCGGTGACGATCACTGGGCCCGGCGCTGCGAACGTGACGGTCGATGCCGGCCTGCAGTTCCGAGTGCTCGACATCAAACTATCGCCACAATATTGGACGTCCACGGTGACGTTGACTGGCATGACCCTAGCCAACGGCAGAGTCACGACCAGTCCGTTGGGTGCGGGCATTGCCGATGAAGCCGGTGCCTTGGTCATGGACTCAATCACAATGTCGGGCAATAGTTGCAGTAGCTCTGGCGGCGCATTGGATTTACTGAGTTACTATTCGCCGCTGACGATCTCCAACAGCACCTTTACCAACAACATTGCGTTCCTTGGCTCCGCAATTTACGTCGGCAACAACGGCAGCGGCGTAAATGCGGTCTCCGGGCAGACTAACTACCCGACCAACATGTTGGTTTCGATCACGAACACGACATTCGACGGGAACTCGGGTTCGGGGGCCGGAATTGTCCGCATTGATAGTGGGGCCATCGCGACAATTAGCAATAGCTCGTTCACCAATAACACGTTTACGAGCAGCACAGGCGGGGCCATCGGCGTGTCTGGCGCCAGCGTCACGGTGACCAACACCACCATTTCCAACAACTTTGGAATCAGTTCGTCGGGCAACAACGGTAGCGGCCTGTACTTCTTGGGCGCGGCGACCGCGACGATATCCAACTCGAACATCAGCTCGAACACCGCTGGCATCGTGGGCACCGGCAACGGCAATGGCGCCGGCGTCTTTGTCACGGGCACGGCCAGCGTGACACTCAACAACGACACCATCAACAACAACGTCAGCAACTCCAGCGCGACGACCGGTGGCGGCGGCGGCTTGTTCATGAGCGGCACGACGGCCACCGTGACGATCAACAACTCGAATCTCAATAATAACCAGACCTGGAACAACGGCGGCGGCGTTTTTGTCTCCGGCGGCAGCTTGACCATCAACAACAGCACCGTCAACAACAACAACGCGACATCGCCTTACAACTTTGCCGCCAGCACTGTCGGGCAGGGCGGTGGCGGCATGTTCATTACCGGATCAGCCACAGTGACGGTCAATTCATCCACGCTTGCTAACAACACCGCCATGTTGAATGGCGGCGGCATCATGGCCTCCCTGCTGACCACGGCCGCCACTGCATCGGGCACGATCTACGTCAACAACAGCACACTGTCGGGCAACACGGCTCAATCGATCGATCCCAACTCCGGTGGCGGCGGTGTCATTATTTCGGGCACCGGCGGCATGATGTTGCTGACCAATACCACCATCTCTGGCAACTCGGCGGTTAGCCTCGGCGGCGGCTTGTTGGCCGGCGTGGTGGCGTCCGGAACTACGGTCGGGTTTACCGGCAGTCTGGCGGTCCGCAACAGCACGATTGCCAGCAACACCGCGGGCGGCGGCGGCGGTGGCATGAACTTCAACATCGCCTCGAGCGCTACTTCCATTACGCTGATGAGCACGATCGTGTCGAACAACATCTCAACCACCGCCGGCACCGGCAACGACCTGCGGACCGGCTCGGCGTCGACGAAGTTCAATACTGCCAACACCTTGGTCGGCGATACCAACGACTTCGGCGCGGGCACTGTGACTGGCACGTTGGTCGCCGGCCCTGCTAGCTTGGCTGCGTTAGGAAACTATGGCGGTCCGACACAGACGCACAAACTGAATGTCGGTAGCACGGCCATCAGCGCCGGTTCGTCCGCCACCAACCTTTTGACCGCTGTTGGGGCGACCAGCGTGGCCATCGGCGCGACCACGATTCAAGTGACTGACACGTCGAAGCTCAGTGTTGGAACGCGGCTGCAGATTGACTCGGAAATCATGACGATCTCTTCGATCTCATCCACGACCATTACTGTCAACCGCGCTCAGCAAGGCACCATAGCCGCGATTCATGCCAGCGGGGCCAACGTCTCCTTCCCGAGCCTGCTGCCGGCGACGGATCAGCGCGGAGCAGGATATGTGCGTTCGTTCAATGCGACCGACATCGGTGCGTTCGAAGTGCAAGCGCCGCCGACGGTCACGGGGGTAGTTTGGGGCGATGGCACCAACCAGCGATCCACAGTTCGGCGGATCGTGGTGACGTTCTCCGAACCGGTCACCTTCATGGGCGATGTGACGTCGGCGTTCACCGTGCATCGCACCGGCACCGCTGGCACCGTCGGGGACGTGGCTCTGACGGCCGTGCCGGCCATCGGATCGACAAACTCGGTGACGATTACGTTCTCGGGCGGCTTAACGGAATCGGCAGGATCGCTGGTCGATGGGCTCTATGACCTGATCATTGGCGCGGCGTTCGTATCCGGCGAAGGCGGCGCACTCGACGGCAACGGCGATCAGATTGCTGGAGGCGACTACAACGTGGTGGGCACCACGGCCAACAAGCATTACCGATACTTTGGTGACGAGAACGGTGATGGCACAACCGATCAAACGGATTACCTGGTCTTCCGCAACGCAATCGGCACCCTCGGAAACACGATCTTTGACTTCAACAACGATAACCAAGTCGATCAGAACGACTACCTGGAATTCCGGAATCGTATCGCGGGCGCACCTTGAGGTCATTTGATCCCAAAAGCCGTGGCCCGCGTGCGTGTCTTGTATCCGCCTCGGCTTAGCATCATCCGCCACCCAGCGACCGGTCAATGTTTGCAGCTAAGGGCGAGCGCGAACGACTCGGTCGCTGGGTGGCGGATTAAGGGTGATTTTTCTCGTCATGAACTCAAGGTCAATCGCACCGTGAATTGCGCAGGACTATTACCCGGCGCGCGCACGCGGAGACGATAAGGTGTGTTCGCCGTTACCGTGAAACTACCCGAGTTGACGTTGTTGTTGGGTTGTGTTTCGAAGACGTCTCCACCGGATCGCTCGTTTTCGATCTCCGCCTGGGCAAATACGCCGTTGGAGGTCTGCACGACCACCTGCACCGTGCCCGACTGCGGTGCCACAAACGAGAAGAACTTCTTGTCGTCATGGTTTTGCGATGTGCCTGTGACAACCGTCGCCTGACCCGGCGTCAAAGTGATTCGCGTACCCAAATCTCGCCGGCGGTCCTCGAAGCGGCCAAAGTGTTCGAAATGAAACACGGCTGATGGGAAGCCGTGTTCAATCGCATCGCGGACATCAGGGTTGTCATCGAGGTAGTCATTGCGGTTGAACTCCGCAAACGGAGTGCGATCTTCAAACTGCCCGAAGAAGTGGAAGTGTTCGAACGCCGTGATGTGATGAGCTTCCACTTCGGCCCGGACATCGTCGTTGAATCGAAGGTAATCGTCGGTGCGGAAAGATGTTCGCCCCGGGTTGCGGCCCTCAAACTGGCCGGCCAGCTCGAAATGGCGGAACGGCGTGATCTGGCCCGCTGCCACCGCCGCTTTGACATCGGGATTGTCGTCGAGGTAGTTCTGCGTTTCGAATTCAGCGTTCCCCGCTCGGTGTTCCGCGTCACCGAAATGGCGGAAGTGAAATTCGGCCGTCATCTGTCCATTTCGAACCGCGGCAGCAACATCCGGATTATGCGCTAAGTAAAAATTGGCGTCGAAGAGATTTGTGGTGGAGGGCACGTCCCGCCTTTCGAGGCAGGTTAACCGCAGATGGCATTTGGCCTTGTGAGACATGGGGGACCTCGCTGCAAAATCGTGGTGTTAAACATCTGCTCCGGTAGACGACGAGCCGACCAGAGCCCCAGTAATCGGAAGTGCGGAAATGTGTTGCCACCCGCCACGTCAGTCTGAGAAACGGGAAAAAACTTTAGCGGACATTTGCACTGTGGTTTCATGGCGGACCGACGCCGTGGATTGCACTTCATGAGCGTGGGCCAAGAGCATTTCGCTCTGACCACGAAGTCTAGGGAGTTTGAAATGTTCAACTTTTTCTCGCGTTTGATTGGGAGTTCGAAAACGTCCAAGAAGTACGTCCCCTCCCGGTCACGATTGTCGCTGCAGAGCCTCGAAGAGCGCAAGACCCCGTCGGCCTCGCAGTCCGTGCTCGCGGGTGACAACAGCACGGCTGTGATGCGACGTGGCGGCGGAGCCGATGATACCGCTAACCACAATACCAATGACGTTCGTGGCCAAAACAGTGGCCGCGGCACCGACGACGCTGCGAATCACAATGCGAACGACGATCGCGGGCGGCGAAACGGCGGACGCGGCGCTGACGATATTGCGGCGACATCGGCAACCGCGGCTCGTTCCCGTGGCGCGGACGATGCCGCAAACCACAACGCCGGCGACGATCGTGGTCGAGGGGGCCGCCGCTGAACGCCTCCGTATAGTGCGAACGGCCTGATGAAACTACGCGACGCCCAAAAGGCGCCGCGTATTTCAACCTCCGAGTTGCCAAACCGTGTAAATTAGGACGTATGGCTTCATCTTCCCCTGATCGTGGCGGAGAAACCAACGGGCACCACGCAGCGCAACCCAATGATGCGACCCAGCGGGTTATTTCAGACCAATCGCTTCTAACCCGCGTCGAACACGGTAGCCAGGGTGCGGCTGGCACTCTGTATGAGCGCTACGCCTCCCGCCTGTTGGCACTTGCGAAAGCTCGGTGCGGCGACGATCTCCGCTCGCGCGTCGATGCCGAAGACATTGTGCAGTCTGTCTTCGGTAGTTTTTTTCGAGGAGCTTCTCAGGGCCTATATTCAGTTCCGTCGGGCGATGAGATCTGGGGAGTATTGCTGGTGATCGCTCTGAACAAAATGCGGTCAAAAGGCCGGCATCACAGGTCGGCCAAGCGCGATGTGCGCAAAACGGTCAGCGGCGATCAGCTATCGCAAAACGGGATCGAGCCACCTGCGACGGACTCTGCGACTCACGCAATGCTGCAAATGGTAATCGACGAAGTGCTTGCCAAACTTCCAGCAGGCTATCACCAAGTGGTGCGAATGCGTATCGAAGGATATGAAGTGGCTGAGATCGCGGCGAAAACGGGCCGCTCGTTACGGACGACCGAACGAGTACTCCAAGACTTCCGCGCACGAATCGCTGCGGAATTTGCCGAGGATAGCCACGATGGTTGATGCGGCCGTGGAGCTCGACAGTCGGATTGGGGCCTTCGAGTCAGCCTGGGCAGCAGGCGCTCCTGACCTTTCAGAATTCTTGCCGTCGCCCGACGATTCCCTGTTTTTGCCCTGCCTCACCGAGTTGATCCGCGTTGACCTGGAGTTTCGCCGCAAACGCGGTCAAGCGGCTCGACTGCAGGACTACGAGGCGTCGTACGCTGACCTCTTCGACAACAAATCCATTGTTCGCGAACTGGCCTTCGAGGAATATCGGCTACGAATCGCCAGTGGCGAGGCACCCAACTTACACGAGTATGAAGATCGTTACGGGATTGACACGCGCGGATGGCCGGTCCCAAGTCGCTTCGCAACAACGACCGATAACACGGTTGGCCGATATCCCCAAATTGGGGAAACAATCAACGATTTTGAATTGATCGAAGAGCTGGGCCGGGGTTCATTTGCCAGGGTCTATTTGGCGCAACAGCGCGACCTCGGCGGACGCCCAGTCGCATTGAAGGTATCGACCAAATTTAGGGCCGGCGAACCCGAAACGCTGGCACGATTGCAGCACACCCACATTGTCCCGATCTATTCTGCACACCGAAGCGGCCCGTTTGAATTAATCGTGATGCCCTTCCTCGGTGCCACCACCTTAGCCGACTTGCTCGGCGGACTGCACAAGCGCTCGACGTGGCCGGCGTCTGGCCAAGCGTTGGCGGACACCATTGAGTACCGGAATGGTAAGGCACTACCGACTTTACGTGCCGCGACCGATTTCCATCTCTCAGAAGACAGCCGACGCGACAAAGCGGGTGTTGTTTGGCGTAAGCTCTCTCGCTTCGCTTTCGATGAAGCAGTCCTTTGGATTGGCGCAAGACTCGCTGAAGCGCTCGCCCACGCACATGACCGTGGCATTCTCCACCGCGATGTCAAACCGGGAAACGTGCTTTTGACCGATGATGGCCAGCCAATGCTCTTGGACTTCAATTTGGCCGCCTCGACCTCCCAAATTGATTCAAAAATTGGCGGCACTCCGGCCTACATGGCGCCTGAACAATTGAAATCCATTCACGGCGAGGCGGCCGTCGTCGATGCGCGCTCGGATGTGTATTCTTTGGGGCTCGTGTTATTTGAAGTGATGACGGCGCGCCAGCCATTTGCTTTGCCTTCTCCTCTTGATCCCAAGAAGTCGGTTTTGGAATTGATCAAGATTCGGTCGCAACGGCCCCTGAATCCGAGGTCGTTCAACCAATCGATTTCGCCCAGTTCTGCCTCGATCTTGCTTAAGTGCCTGGAACCCGATCCCGCGAAACGGTATCAATCGGCAGCCGCACTCGCTGAGGACCTGAACCGGCAACTGAACCATCTGCCCTTGCTGCATGCGCCGGAGCCATCTTGGCCCGTACGGTTTCAGAAATGGCGCCGCCGGCATCCGCGACTAACATCTTCAGGCTCAGTCGCGGCTATTGCGGCGATGTGCCTCGTCGCCTTGCTGAGCCTGTTGGTGACCCGGCACGAACAGATTCGACGTCTGGAATTGGAACAGACCGATTTACTGGCACGTCAATCGGCCACCGACAAATTCCAAAGTTTCCGTCGCGACGCTCAGATCGCCTATCCAATGTTGACGATTCATAACCGCGATTCGGAGAAGTCGGCCACGGGTGAACGCCAGGTGCACGACTTGTTGCAGCGCTACAAGGTCATCGACAACTCCGAATGGACGAACGATGTATCAGTAACTCATCTCCCCGACGTCGATCGACTCGGGCTTCGTGCTCAAGTGGCGGACATGCTGATGACGTTGGCGCGGGTCCGCGCTGATCGCGCGATGAATATGTCCACCGGGCCACAACGTGACGCCGAATTGCAATCAGCCCTGTCGGTGATCGATCGCGCGCAAGCAGCCTATCCGCCAGACCTGTTGCCACGTTCTGTCACAGCGGATCGGGCGGAACTTCTCGCTCATATGGGAAAAACGGTGGAGCTGGTAGAACCTCAAGGCGGGCCAGCGACCGCAGTGCGTGACATCTACCTCATTGGCACCGCAGCCCTGGCGCGCGGGAATTATCGCGAGGCGGCGCGCTCGCTGGAAGACGCTGCCCTCCGCGATCCTCGCCAGTTCTGGGTCTGGTTTAATCTCGGCGTAGCCTACATGGGATTGGGCGACCAAGCTCGGGCCGAGGGCTGTTTCAACGCTGCCATCGCGATAGAGCCGGATCATCCCGCGGCTCATTTCAATCGGGGACTCACCAAACTCAATCGCGGCTTGAACGCCGGCGCCGAAACCGATTTTGGCAAGGCACTCGATCTCAAGCCGGATTTCAAAGACGCATTGATCAATCGTGGGATGGCACGCATGGGTCTGTCGCGGTTCGCCGACGCGGAAAGTGACTTTACGAGTGCCCTTAAATTCGAACCCCTCGAAACTCGCCTTTTCTTCTTGCGCGCCAACGCGCGCGAAAAGCTCGGCAACACCGCCGGTGCCAACCTGGACCGCGAGGAACTCCTCAGTCGGACCCCAGGCGACGAACGCAGTTGGATCACCCGCGGGCTCGCCCGCGCGCCGAAGGATCCGCAAGGCGCGCTCGCTGACTTTGACCAAGCGATCGAACTCAACCCCAAATCCGTGCCGGCCCTGCAAAATAAGGCGTCGGTCTTGGCCGACCAGCCAGGCCAAACTCAGGCCGCGATCGCTCTTTTGACTACCGCGTTGGAACAGTCACCCGACTCGCTCCCGACTCTCGCCGGGCGGGCGGTACTGCTTGCTCGCATGGGTGATCGGGCCGCCGCTCATCGCGATGCCGATCGGTGTGTCGAGCATGGCCCCACTCCCGATATCAATTACCAACTCGCGGGTGTCTACGCGCTGACTTCAACAACGAATTCGGAAGATGCCAGGACCGCCTACCGATTTTTGGCGGATGCCCTTCGGCTGGGATATGGTTTCGAACATATCGACAACGATCAGGACCTAAAACCCATCCGGGACACAGAAGAATTCAAGAAGATCGTCACTTCTGCTCGTGAACTGCAGGGCCGATCCGGCCGGTCATGAACCTTCTCACAGAATCCAAATATTTTTTGGCGCACCGGACTGACGTTTGCGGCTGCTCATATCGGACCGTCCGTCCAAAACGGTTGCCGCATAGGATCCGTGACTGGCTGGCTCTCGCTAATGTGAACCCGACTCGCCACTTAGAACTTTGAAGGATTGACCGATGTCTCCCCGGTTTTCTCCTCGATTGTGTGAACTGGAAGGCAGGGAAGTTCCCGCCGTTTTTGGGAACCCTTGGCCGTCATCGGATTTGACGATGTCCTTCGCCCCCGACGGCACCAGCGTCAACGGCGTGGCAAGCCAACTTTCGAGTGCGTTTGCCGGAATTCCCTCGGCGGCCTGGCAGCAAGAAATTCTGCGTGCGATCCAAACCTGGGCGGTCGCCGCCAACGTGAATGTGGGGCTGGTGGCCGATCGCGGGCAGGATTTCGGTGTCCCCGGTGTTCCGCAAGGCGATTCCCGGTTTGGTGACATTCGCATCGCGGCCGTCCCACTCGACGGGCGTTCCATCGCGCTGGCCACACCATACGACGTGACTGCCGGCACTCGCGCGGGCGACGTGTGGTTCAATAGTGCTGCCCCGTTTTCCCTGTCAGGCCCCACCGCTAATAACCTCTATGCCGTGGCCTTGCACGAAGCTGGACATGTTTTCGGCATCGGCGGCAGCAACGACCCCGCATCCGCGATGTTCCAACACGCCATGCCGCGTAGCGGACTGAACGCCGCGGACATCACCGCCATTCAGGCGCTCTACGGTGCACGCCGTGCGGATCTCTTCGATGCCAAAATGAGCAATGGCTCGCTCGCCACTGCCTCGCAGATCCAAGTCGGTTCCGGCCCTGGCTCATCCGCGGCCGCCAATGTTCTCGCCGATATCACCAACGCATCCGACGCGGATGTCTACGTCTTTCAAGCCAACAATCTCCGTGGCCGCGGGATGACCGTCAGTGTCAAAGTCAACGGTTTATCTCTTCTGGTCCCGCGTGTCGAAGTGCTAAACGCAAGTGGCCAAGTGGTCGCTCAAGCCGTCGGGCAGCGGCCTGGCGATGCCAACGTGAACATCTATTTGCCCCAACCCACCACAGGCGCGACTTATTACGTCCGGGTTACCGGCGGGCGTACGGATGTCTTCGGAATTGGCGCTTATCGCATGCTCGTCACGCCTGACGTGGCCACGACTCCGGACAATCGCGTCGAATTGCTGAACCCCGACGCCGGCACCAATGACACGATCGCCAACGCCAGCCAGCTCGGTCAGCAATACCTGAGCGGTACCGGTGCGCGCATTGTTTACAACGTGGCCGCAAGCTTAAACACATCCAGTGATGTTGACTTCTATCGCCTCAAATCACCTCAATCCCAGAACAACGCGCCGGTGACCATGACCGTCACGGTGTCCGCCTCGGGCGCGAATGGCATGGATCCGGTCGTGGAGGTGTACAACAAGCGCGCTCAGCGAGTGGATGCGCAGGTCCTCGTTCACGAGGCCGGGAGTTTTACTCTCCAAGTCCTCGGCGCCACCGCCAACGAAGATTACTATGTCGCCGTTCGCCACGCCCATCCCGGCGTAGCGGCCGTCACCGGCAATTACAACCTCGCGGTGGATTTCCGCACGGCACCAATCGCCCTCACAGAATTTTCTCACGCCAATTTGACCGCGGCCACCCCGTTGATGACCGGAACGTTCATCGCCAATGAACAGCAGGTGCTTCACGTCATTTTCGATGGGTCGAAAAATCTGCCAAGCATGACCACCGTCGCGCGACTCACGATCGTCGATTCGGCTAATGACGTCGTGGATTCTCGTTTGATCTATGCGGGGGATGTCAGGAGTTTGAACCTATCACTTCGGCCCGGCAGCTACCGATACATCATCGGTGCGGGAACCACGAACGGCACGGCACTGAGCGGTTTTCAGTTTTCTCTGTTCGGGATCACGCTGTCCGACCCGATTGGCCCTCGGCCCATTGATCCCAACAATCCTTCGGGCAACCCACCCGCACCGGCCACACCAGGCAACGGGCCGATCAAATTACTCCCGCCCGGCACCATCCAGTTGCCTCCCGGCCCCACCTCGCCACCCTGGTGGCTTTTGCCCCCCACCGATTGGCCCCGTCTCGCGAGCACGAAACTGGGGCTCGTCGCCTCAGCTTCGCTTACGCCGAGCAGAACGGTGACGGCACTAGCCTGAGTTTCATTGAGATATTTAGGACGGACCAAGACTGCGATCCCGGTTCACGTATTGAGTGATGCCTTTGTTGGCGCGCCGGCCGCAATTGGTTGGCTGTCGTCGTTTTTCCCACCATCCGTAGCCGATTGTCTTGTCGTATAACGCCAGACATGCATCACCGATCTCTTTTCTCGGCATTCGTCGCGTGCTGTCTAGGCGCCCCGCCCGCCCAGGCCGCTGATGAAACATTCGACTCGAATGGCGTGAAAATTCGCTACGTCACCGCGGGAAAGGGCGAAGCGGTCGTATTCATCCACGGGTGGTTGACTGACTCCAGCATGTGGGGCGCGGATTGGCTCGGCAACACGAAACTCAAGACCACAGGCGCGGGCGGTTTTCGACTGATCGCTTTGGATTGCCGGGGGCATGGCAAAAGCGATAGGCCGCACGACGTCGCCAAGTATGGTCCGGAGATGGCGGCCGACGTCGTGCGGTTGCTCGATCATCTGAAGATCGAGAAGGCGCATTTGATCGGTTACTCGATGGGATCATACATCGCCGGCAAAGTGGCCGCGACGCATCCAAGCCGCGTGCTCAGTGTGGTCTACGCGGCCGAAGCACGCTCATCGCCGGAATGAAATCTGAGGCGAAGGATGTCGAGGTATTTGCCAAGGCGGTGGAGGAAGGCAAAGACTTGGGTGCTTTCATTATCGCGGTCACGCCGCCCGACAAGCCGAAGCCGACCGAAGAACGGGCGAAAGCCATGGCGGATCTTCTTTTTGCCGGCGACGATGTGAAAGCCTACGCCGCCGCGGGCCGTGGCTTCAAGAATCTCGCTGTGACCGAGGACGAACTGAAGAAGTGCCAGGCGCCGATCCTTTTCATCCACGGAGCGAACGAGTCCGACGAGGTGAAGGCGCACGTCATCGCGGTGCGCAAGCTGCTCGGCCGCGGCGACGTGAAAATCATCGACAACGGCGACCACATTTCCACGGCTTCCAAACCCGAATTCGCCGCTGCATTGCTAGCGTTCCTCAACAAGAACAAAAGTAAATGAGTGGGCGAGGAAATGGACGAGGTCATTGGCGGCGCGAAGCCGCACGACGATTTCTGCTGGGGCTCCCTCATTCGATCCCGGCCAAGCGTGTATCAGACTTTTTCATTTGGCCCATTGGCTCGGTAACATGCTGTTTTTTCTGGAGTTTTTTGCAGGGGGGCTTTCATATAACCGCCTGAGAGCCTCCGAGCGGGTCCCGAAGTGGGGCCACCGCGGTCTAATCGTCTCAATTGCGACATGTCTTGTTCCAGGAGATGCACATGCGCTGCTGGCTTATCCTACTTATGCTTCCATTTTGGGCCGTGCCCGCCTCAGCCCAAACCGCCGATGAACTGGTTTCCAAGTACATCACCGCGATCGGTGGCATGGAGCACATACAAGCGATCAAGTCCATCCGCCGCACCACCAAATACGTGGGCGGCGGGGCGGAGATTGTCGTGGTGGAGGAGAACAAGCGGCCCAACCGCATTCGTATCGACACGACGATGATGGGTCTCACCGGCGTGGATGCGTTCGACGGCCAACAGGGCTGGAAGATCGAACCGTGGGGCGGGAAGAAGGATGTCGAACCGCTCAACGAAGAGGAAATGAGATCGTTCGTGCTGGCCGCCGATCTGGATGGGCCGCTCGTCAACTACCAAGCAAAAGGGCACAAAATTGAGAACCTCGGCAGCGAGGCGTTCGAAGGCACCGACACATTCAAGCTGAAAGTCACGCTGAAGAACGGCGACGCGCTGACTTATTTCCTCGACAAGGACACCTACGTCCCGATCAAGATTGAGACCACGCGGTTCATCCGTGGGGCGGAGCGGCAGTACGAAACGATTTTGGGTAATTACAAGCAGGTGGCCGGCGTTTACTTTCCCTACTCGATCGAGTCGGGCAGCAAAGGCAGCCCGCGTCGGCAACAGCAGGTCATCGAAAAAATCGAGGTCAACAAGCCGATCGCCGACGAGCGGTTCCTGAAACCAGGCACTAAGCCGAAAGCCGATCAAGCCAGCACAGACCCAACGACTCCCGAGCCGAAATCCACCGAAGCGCCAAAACCTAGCCCCACTCAACGATCGACTACCCCGGCAATAATGGATTCGGAAACTATCTCCGGACTCGGCGCTCGCAACATCGGCTCGGCGGCGATGAGCGGCCGTGTCGCTGCTCTGGATGCGGCGTACGAAGGCCAGCGCCTCACGATCTGTGTCGGGGCCGCGTCGGGCGGCGTCTGGAAATCCGTCAACGGCGGCACCACTTACAAACCCGTATTCGACAAGCAGCCCGTGCAATCGATCGGCGCTTTGACGATCGATCCCAAGAATCCAAAGACCGTCTGGGTCGGAACGGGCGAGGCCTGGACGCGCAACAGCACGTCGGGGGGGGATGGCATCTACAAATCCACCGATGGCGGCGAAAACTGGACGAACATGGGACTTAAGGACTCGGAGCGCATCGGCAAGATCGTGGTCGAACCGACGGACTCCAAAACTGTTTACGTTTGTGCCCTCGGCAAGCTTTGGAGCGACAGCGAGGAGCGTGGGCTGTACAAGACAACCGATGGCGGCAAAACCTGGGCGAAGATATTGAAGGGGCCCAACCTATCGACCGGTTGCTCGACGATGGCCATCGACCCGCAGAACCCAAAGACGATCTTCGCCGGCCTATGGGATTTTCGTCGTAAAGGTTGGACGTTTCGCTCGGGCGGCGAAGGACCCGATGCGCCCAGTGGCAGCGGCCTGTTCAAATCGACGGATGGCGGCGCGAAGTGGACTGAGTTGGATGAATCGTCGGCGAAGGGTCTGCCGCCCAAGCCGTGGGGCCGCTCGGCTCTCGCCATTGCGCCGTCGAACCCGAAAGTCGTTTACGCTTTTATTGAGGCGGCCCCGCCCAAGAATGGCCTCTACCGCTCCGATGATGGTGGGAAGACTTGGCGATTGCTGGATCGCAGCCAGAGCATGATCTGGCGGCCGTTTTACTTTGCAAATTTGATCGTAGATCCGCACGAGGAGAACAAAGTCTACAAGACTGGCGGAAGCCTGATTGTGAGTAACGACGGCGGGCAGACCTTCAGCAACATCGCTGGCGGCGCGCACGGCGATTTTCACGACGTTTGGATCGACTCGAAAAACACCGACCATCTGATCACGGGCGATGACGGCGGCATCTGGTACTCCTATGACGCAGGCCACCGCTGGTGGAAAGGCGAAAACCTGCCAATTTCCCAGTTCTACCACGTCTCGGTCGATATGGATCAGCCCTACCACGTCTACGGCGGCTTGCAGGACAATAGTGCCTGGATCGGCGCGTCACAGTATCCCGGCGGCATCACGAACCACCAATGGGAAAACATGTACGGCGGCGACGGCTTCTGCATGTTCGCCGACCCGGCCGATCCCGATTACATCTACGTCGAATCACAAGGCGGCGAAATTGGCCGCGTAAACCGGAAGACCCACGAGTCGCGCCCGATCAAGCCATTGCCGCAGTACGGCGAAGCAAAACTGCGCTTCAACTGGAACACGCCGATCGCACTCAGCCCCACCTACCGCGGCACCGTCTATATTGGGGCGCAAATCCTATTCCGCTCGCGCGACCGCGGCCAAACCTGGGAGCGCATCTCGCCCGATCTGACCACCAACGACCCGGCCAAGCAAAAGCAAGAAGAATCCGGCGGCATTACGGTGGATAACTCAGTCGCTGAAATGCATACCACGATCTATGCAATCGCCGAATCGCCGAAGGATCCGAATGTGATCTGGGTCGGCACGGACGACGGCAACGTGCAACTGACTCGCGACAGCGGCAAGAGTTGGTTCAACGTGGCCGCCAATATTCAGGGCTTGCCCAAGGATGCCTGGGTATCGTCCGTTGAAGCCGGCCATTTCGACGCTGGAACGGTCTACGTTACGTTTGACCTGCACCGGTCCGGCGACATGCGGTCCCATGTTTACAAGACTTCGGATTACGGAAAAACGTGGAAATCTCTTGTGACGCAAAGTAGCTCGGTTCGCGGACATGCTTATGTGGTCAGGGAAGACCTCGTCAATCGGGATCTGCTATTTCTCGGGACGGAGTTTGGGCTCTGGGTTTCGCTCGATGCAGGCGGACAGTGGGTTCAATACAAGGGTGGCGAGATGCCAAGCGTGCCAGTAATGGATCTGGCAATCCATCCGCGCGATCATGACCTGGTCATTGCCACGCACGGACGCGGCATATGGATCATTGACGATATTACTCCTCTGCGCGGTATGACTCCGGACATACTGGGGCGCAATATCGCGTTCATCAAGGCAAAGCCAACTGCCCAAAGTCTTTCTGCGTCAGGCGGTTGGGTGAATGGCGATGCGCAGTTTGTTGGCGTGAACCGGACCGAAGAGGCGACAATTACTTATTACCAAGGCAGCCGGCACATTTTTGGCGACTTCAAGATCGAGGTCTTTGACGACGCCGGCAAGCTCCTGGGCACAGTGCCGGCCAGCAAACGTCGGGGCCTGAATCGCGCGACCTGGTCAATGCGGTTGCCCCCTCCCAAGGTCCCGCCGGCAGCGACTGGAGCGGGCTCCGCCTCGGTTGGACCGCGGGTGTTGCCGGGCAATTACACGGTTAAGCTGACCAAGGATAACGATGAATCCACGACGCAACTTTCGTTGGCGCCCGACCCGCGTTCGACGCACACAGCGGAAGATCGTCGGGCTCAGTTCGACCTCGCGCAGAAAGTCTACCAAAATCTTCGCGACATGACATTTGCGGTCGAGCGAATCGATACCGTGCGCTTGGCGCTCGACGAACGGGCCGGCCATCTTCCACAGACCGATCCGGTAGCGAAAAGCTTGCGTGCTGCGTCAGCGGAGGTTAATGGGTTTCGCAAGAAAATCGTCGCCACCAAGGAAGGCGGCATGATCACCGGCGAGGAGCGCCTACGTGAGTTCCTGGCTGATCTATACGGCCAAATCTTGTCCTATGAAGGTCGCCCGTCGCAAACCCAGATCGATCGCGCCGAGGCGCTGGGTCGCGAATTGGCCGATGTCGTGAAAGGCTTTGAGGCTTGGGCCGCGAAGGACTTAGCTGCACTTAACGCATCCATTGCCGAAAAACAACTCGAGCCCGTGAAGTTACTTAGCCGTGAGGAGTGGCAGAAAATCGCCGCCCAAACTCCGGGAGGAAATAGCAAGGCTCAACCAAAGCCTGAGCGCATCAAGCATTGATAGGCTTGGTGTGCTCAGGCACTTGAAGGTCAAAATTATTCAACAAAAGAGCCCGGCCACGCTCTAACCCATTCGCGCGAGCCACGTCTCCTTGTCGATCACATCACTAATGAACATTTGCTGGGCGACCAAGATGGATTCATGAAGCTGTTCCGCCGTGACCGAACCCGCTTTGTTCTCGACATCGAGCGTCCCCGTGGCGTCGCGAAGAAACTCCACCTTGTATCCGCGGTGAAATGCTTGGCGCGCCGTCGTGTCGCAGCAGACCTGAGTCATATAGCCGGCGATGCAAACCGTATCGATATTCCTCTCTTTCAAGAACAGATCCAACGACGTGTTCGTAAACGATCCAGGCAACTGTTTGTCGATCAACACATCCCGCGGTCTCGATTCGACCTCGTCATGCAACTGCCACAGATCGCTTCCCTTGCGGAAGACAGGCGACTGTGCATCCGGCTGGTGATGCCGGATGACCACCGTGGGGACCTTCGCCTTTTTGGCGACGTCCATAATTTCGAGGATGTTGTCTAAATGACCGACGGGGTGCCGAATGGGGAACGCCCCCTCGAAATATTCGCGTTGGACGTCAATAACCAACAGCGCACGGTTCATTCGAACGGCCTCACTCCCGTACATTGGAAAGTAATCGAAAGGCGTTGCGCAAACACCACTTACAACAAAAGCCGCCTCAGGGATTTGAACCCTGGACCCCAGCTTTACGAAAGCTGTGCTCTACCGCTGAGCTAAGGCGGCATGAATATGCCTCGGGCATCTTAGGTTCATTGTGCGAAGCCGTCAATTCGCCGGTTGATCGCACGCACTAAAGGAAATTGACGCCATTTCTCTTGCCGGGTTCGTGCAAACAGGTTATGGCCCGGTTCAACGGGAGCGGTGCGCATGGAGGCGCAGCGTGAGATTATGTCGGGCCATCATCGTGATTCTGTTCGCCGGCTGCATGACGCCGCCGACCTTGCCGCCGGTCATCGATCGTTTGGCGGGCGGGCCGCAGGGCCCGGACGTGGTCGTGCTCGACATCGCCGTCCTCGAACAGCCGCCGGCCGACCCATATCTCGATAGTGGACTTTGGCCCGCGGTGGATGAGCAGCCGGTGCCGCTCGATCGCAAAGCAGCTCTGGACGACAACGGTTTTCGTGTGGGCGTGATTGGCGGCATGCCGGCTCCACGACTCCAGGAGCTTTTAACATCGGAGCGTTGGTGCAAAGCCCATCGCGTGTCGATGCACTCCGGCCATGCCAAGGTGCTGCCGATTGGTCCCGCGCAGTGCGACTGCGAATTTGATCTGCACACCAACGGCGAAACAAAGTCCCAAAAGTTCGTGCAAGCTCAGTGTGGCGTCGGCATTGTTTCACATCGTGCGGCCGATGGACGCGTGCGCGTCGTGGTCACACCGCAGATAACACATGGCGGCCGGTCAATCTGGCTTCAGCCGGCGGAAGGGCAAAACTGGTCGATCACTGGGCAGCGACCGGTCGAGCAATTCGCTGGACTCAGTTTGGAAGCGACTATTTCACCGCACGAGTATTTGCTTGTCGGCACCCGCTACGATCGTACCCAGACGCTGGGGCAATTGACATTCGTCAGCGGCGGCGTGCATCCGGCTCAGCGGCTGTTGTTGATTCGTGCCCGCCCACAAGAGGATGCGAGCGCCAAACCGACCTGGGCGAATGACAATGCGGCCCCGCTGGCGTATCAGGCCAGCAAGTCAGCGCGCGGGAAAGCGGAATAACTAGCCGGTCGGGCCTTTGCCGATGTACTTTTCGAGCCACGCAAACACTTCGCGGTGCCAAACGAGCGAGTTCTGTGGTTTCATTACCCAGTGGTTTTCGTCCGGGAAATATAAGAGCCGCGTCGGCACGCCTTTTTGCCGCAGAGTGTTGTAATACTCCAACCCTTGCGTAACCGGCACACGGTAGTCTTTCTCGCCGTGGATCACGAGCGTCGGTGTTTTGAAGTCCGCGGCATACCGCTGTGAGCTTTGTTTGTCGATCTTCTCCATCGCTCCCCAAGGCGGTGCACCAAGAGACCGTTCCCGACCTCGGAGCCAATCAGAGGCCATCATGCTGTGCCAGTTGTAAACGCCCGCGTGACAGACCATCGCTTTGAAGCGATCGGTGTGCCCGTTCATCCACGACATCATGTAGCCGCCATAGCTGGCGCCGGCCGCGGCCATGCGATTGGTGTCGATCCACGGTTTGGACGCAAACCAATCGGTCGCCTTCATGATGTCGTCCAGGGATTTGGTGCCGAGATCGCCGGTGATCGCGTCAGTGAATTCCTGGCCGAAGCCCGACGAACCGTGGAAATTGACGATGCCGACGACCCAGCCTTGGGCCGCCCAGAGTTGCGGGTTCCAGCGATAGCTAAAGTCGGTCGTGATTGCGTTGTGCGGGCCGCCGTGGACGACTTGCACCAGCGGCCACTTTTTAGCGGGGTCGAAGCCCGGGGGGTAAAGGACCCACATCTGAATGTCGTGTCCCTCTGCCCCGGGGTAATGAATCTCTTCGACTTTGCCCAACTTCCACTGCGAGACGATGTCGTTGTTGAAGTCATCGATACGGCGCTTCACGCCGTTCACTTCGCCGCACCACAACTCGGCCGGGTGATTGAAGTCGGAACGCAGAAACGCGATCTTAGTTCCGCGCGATGCAACATCCACGCTGCGATCCGAATAGTGGCCCGGGATGAGCCGTGCTGGATCAGTGGCGGAAAACACGCCAAGACGAACGTAGCCCGCATCTTCGACTTCGCCAATCATCGAGGGCGGAGCGCGATGGTCCAGCGCGGGCAGCCAATGTGGATTGCCCACCGAGCGATCCAGAGGCCGGCCCGCATTCAGTTCGCGCGGCGGGCCGCCGGTGCGGTCCATCACCATGAGACGAGCGCGGTCGGCATAGAAATATTTGATCGTCTGGCGCAAAAAAGCGATCGACTTGCCGTCGGGGCTGTAAACCGGGTGCGTATCGTTCGCGGGATTGTCAGCAGTGAGGTTTTGCAGCGGTGCTTTCGGTTGCACAAGATCGAGTGCGAAAAGGTCGTGATTGACGTCGAGGCCGACCTCTTTCACATTCTCCGACACGAAGCAAAGTTCGGTGCCATCGGGCGAGACGTCATAATCGCCGGCGGAAGTATCGTACGGCGGCAGGTGCCGGCCGGTGTGTGCAAGCAAGTTGCGATGCGTGCCCTTCGCCACGTCGATCGCAAAGATGAATGGCCGCTTGCCATCGGTCAGCCATTTGTCCCAATACCGGAAGGAGGCATCGGTGATGACCATGGCTTTCGATTTAGCGTCTTTGTTCTCTTGTTCGCGCTTGCGGTGCTCGGCGTCGTTCGCGGCGTCGGGCCAAGTCCAGGCGATGGCGTAAATCGTTTTGCCGTCGCCCGACCATTTCAACCCGGCCGGGGCCATCGGCATGTGGGAGACTCGCCGTGCCTCGCCGCCATGAGGGCTGATCAAGTAAACCTGGACCACGTCGTCGCCGCCACGCTTCGAGGTGAAGGCAATGGTTTGGCCATCGGGCGACCAGCGGGGCCCCGAATTCTTGCCACCGGAGCTTGTCAGTTGCCGCCGACTCGAGCCGTCGGTCGCAATGAGCCAAAGTTCCGAAGACGACTCATCGCTGGCGGCGTACCAAGTCGTCACCTCGACGACGCACCAGTTTCCGTCCGGCGAAATGGCCGGGCTGCCGAGTCGCTTGATTTTCCAAAGATCGTCTACCGTTATGTGCCGCGAGGCGCGCGGGGCGGCATAGGAGGGAAGGGCGACGACGCAAAGGAGGAAAGCGAGCCAATTGCTGCGCTGCATGGACAACTCCGCGGATGCTGATCTGGAGACGACACGTTTCAGACTATTGAAGAAACCAGAGTTAACCGCCGAGGCGCAAAGAGCGCTGAGGAAATCTGGAGAAAACGGCTGCTCTGGTTTGGCCTTGCGCGTTTGCGGTCAGCACCTCATTCGGCTTGCATGTTCCGCGCTGGGCGGGTAGCGTGCCGCGGTCGTGGAGAGGTTGAATTGCCTGTTTTGCTCCAGTTCCCCGCTAAACCCGGCCGATGCAATCAGCGGCGATATCCGCTCCCGCGGACTCGCTGACATTTCGCCCGGCATGGATGCCATCGGAGGGTGCAAGGATGTTCCGGTTTTTGGGTCGCTTGACGGTCACCCATCCCGGGATCATCTGTATCTCATGGCTCCTCTTCGGCGGCCTGCTCACGCTCATCGCCCCGTCATCGCGAAATACCACGCAGGACGATGACATCCGGTTCCTTCCTCCGGAGACGCCGAGCCTTCGCGCTCATCAACTGCTTGAACAAGCCTTTCCGCCCGACGTCTGCGCGAGCAATGTGCTTTTCGCCGTGGAACGCCCGGCCAACCCGCTAACATCCACCGACCTCGCGCTCGTTGATCGCCTGATCACCCGGCTCGAAACGCTCAAGCGCGACGAGCCAGCGCTACAAATCAACGGTGTCGTCTCTCGAAAAAATGGCGTCATCGGCAACCGCTTCATGAGCGCCGATGGTTACTGCACTCTAATGCAAGTTGCCTTGGCAACGCCTTACATCGCCAACCAGACTCGGACCACGGTCGATCGCTGTGAAGCCGTCTTGCGTGAGGAAATGCGCGGCACGGACGCCGGGCTAACCCTGTACACCACCGGTCCCGCCGGCGTGGGCCGGGACCTCGTCGCGGCAGGCGGGGCGGCCCTCGACCAAACTACGTGGGCGACGGTGGGCCTGGTAATTGTCGTGCTATTGTGCGTCTACCGTTCGCCAATCTTGGCGCTTGTACCCCTGATCACAATTGGCATCTCGGCGTGGGTATCGCTGAATCTGCTCGCCTTAGTCGCGATCATTCCTGGCGTTCACGTCATGAACATCAGCCAAATCTTCGCGATTGTCATTCTCTTTGGCGCCGGTACTGACTACTGCTTGTTCTTGATCAGCCGCTATCGCGAAGAATTGGAGCGAGGCGAGAGCACGTCACGAAGCGTCCGTCGCAGTGTCGCAGCCGTGGGAGAAGCACTCGCTGCGAGCGCCGGCACGGTCATCTGTGGCTTGGCGATGATGGGGTTCGCGGACTTCGCGAAGATCCGCTGTGCTGGTCCGGTGATCGCGTTGGCTCTAGTGGTTGGCTTGGCGGCATCGCTCACGCTGACGCCGGCATTCTTGCAACTGACAGGAGCTAAAGCGTTCTGGCCCGGCCGAATACATGTTCGGAAGCGGGGAGAGCGACGGCGAACATTTTGGGGAGCCGTCAGCAAGCTGGTCGTGCGCCGGCCGGGGCTCGTGTGGATTGTCACATTCGCGGTTTTGGTACCGTTTGCATTCCTTGGCCTGCGAGCGACGCCAGTCTTTTCGCCGGTCGGTGACCTGGCTCCTAGCTCCAAAAGCGTGCAAGGCTTGGCCGTCATTCGCCAGCGCTTCTGTGCCGGCGAGACTGGTCCAATTACGGTGCTGCTCGCAAGCGATACCGATTGGGAATCTGACGAAGGAAAGAAGCTCATTCGCTATTTGAGCCAGGGCTTCGGGCGGATTAGCAATATCTCTGAGGTGAGAAGCCTGACGCAGCCATTGGGCAAACCGATGGAACTTGCCGCGTTGGGCACGGGTCTCTTCAAAGCCCTCGGCAAGGTTGACCCGATGGAGCAAGTGCGTACCCGTTATCTCTCAAAGCTGACTGATGGTATCCAGCGCAACGTCACGCGAATCGATGTCGTGTTGAAATCTGATCCATTTTTACCGGAGAGCATTCAGACGCTTACGGTTCTGGATCACTGGCTGACGAATATTCTGCCGACGCAAACGGCCGCGCTGGGAAGCGTCCGGACCGAGACGTTTGGCGTCACTGTGCACACTCGCGACCTGGCGACAGTGATCGAGCACGATCGAGCCAAGGTCAACATGCTGGTATTGGGCGGCGTGTTTCTGATTCTGCTGGTTCTCGTCCGTCAGCCTTGGCTAGCCGCGTATCTCTTGGCCACGGTGTTGTTCTCGTACTACGCGACGCTTGGCGCGACGACGATCTTCGCCACGCTCTATACCGGCAAACCGTTGGGTGTAATCGAATGGCGAGTCCCGTTCTTCCTGTTCATCATCCTGGTGGCCGTCGGTGAGGATTACAACATCCTCATGGTGACCCGTGCCTTGCAAGAGCGCCGACGCTTCGGCGCGGAGAAGGGCATTCGCCGTGGTCTGGCTCGCACCGGTGGCACGATCACTGCGTGCGGCGTCATCATGGCGGGCACCTTTATGACGCTGATGATTTCGGGATTGGGCACGCTGGTTCAGGTCGGCTTTGCTCTCGCTGTCGGCGTGCTGATTGACACACTTCTGATCCGGCCGCTGCTTGTTCCGGCGTTCATGCTCATGGTGTGGAAAGATGAAGGCGAGCCGACCAAACTTCGAATTGCAAGCCGCAGTCGCCGCGCCGCGTAGAGCATCGCGCAAAAAAAAAGCCGACGGCTCCTGGGTGGAACCGTCGGCGCGATTGGTCAAACGTATCGAATGATACCAATGTCCTGCAGGGACAATTCCGACGTCGCCCAGTCATCGAAACTATCGCGCTGCAGGACAGAGAACTTTTACCACAACCGACCCGAGATTCAAGTGAGAAAAAAATTTTCCTAGAAGTGGTCCGTTAGCTCACCTTAGCGCTGGCTAAACGCGTTCCCCTTGCCGGAACATCCGGCCAACTCGATGGTCACATTTGCCTTTGGATAGGGAGACGACGCCCTGCGAAAGTTTGGCAAAGATCGTCACGTTAACGGTCACGGCGCTTGCGATGGGCAATCCTCCGTTGTTATGATGTCTGACGAACCTGGCCCGTGACATGCGTGTCGTTTCCGGTGCCATCCGGACGCGGCGCGTAGAATGCGCTCAACCGGAGGCATTGGAGAACGGTCTTATGAGTGTGGCGGCATCGGCCTTGGACTCGAGCGTCCTGGTTCTGAACAAGATGTTCTTGGCCGTGCATGTCATCTCGGTGCGGCGGGCCTTCTGCCTTTTGTGCAAGGAGCTGGCCGAGGTCGTTAGCCTCGAGGAAGGCCAGTTCGCCACCTATGACTTCGAGACCTGGCGAGAGCTGAGCGAATACCGGTCGGCCAACTTCCGGCAGGAAGATGACGACTGGGTCCGCACGGCCACCTCAGAGATCCAGGTGCCTCGGGTGATCCGGCTATTCGGCTACGACAAGTTGCCTCGGCAGACGGTGAAGTTCAACCGGCGAAACATCTTCGCGCGGGACCACAACCAGTGCCAGTACTGTGGCAAGAAGTTTCCCACTTCGGAGCTCAGTCTGGATCACATTCTGCCACGCAGCCAGGGCGGGAACGCGACCTGGGAGAACATCGTCTGCGCCTGTGTGTCGTGCAACGTCCGCAAGGGTGGCCGCACACCGAAGCAGGCGCATATGAGCTTGATCCGCAAGCCGGAGAAGCCGCGTCGCAGCCCGCTGCTCAACTTGAAGTTGACGCAGAAGAAGTACCAGTCCTGGCAGGCGTTCCTCGATAACGCTTACTGGGAAGTGGAATTGAAGTAGCAAAGAAGCCCACCCGTCGCGACGGGTGGGCTTTATTCATAATCGATCGAGCGAATCGATCCAACGCACCATCTCTTCAAACGTCTTGCGGTCCAAATATTCTCGCCCCATCTCGGCCACTTCGCGGAAGATCACGGGAAAACGTTTTTCGTTAAGTATCGACTTGGCCTCGGCGATTTCTTTGAGGGCGGGGTCTTTGTCGCCTGCCACGACAAAGAAACACAAGCGCTGGCCCGCAACATTGTCTTTCGGCTGATTGCTGAGGACTGCCCCCGAGACCGCGGCTGCTCGAACCAAATCGCGGGTGTTGAACGCTAGGTAGTACGCCATCTGGCCGCCGTTGCGAAGGCCGTGCGTCACGACGCGCTGGCGGTCAATTGTATACTCCTTGATGACCGCGTTGGCCGCTTCTTGCACAAACTCCGCTTCGCTCGGCAGCCAACCGGTTTCATTGTTAGATTTAGGGCCCAACAAAATGAGATGTCGCTCCTCGCACGTCCTTTGCCAAATGTCCACCACGGAGCGGGCGTCCTTTCCACCCATCCCAACCTCGTGCAACCAAATGACCAGACCGTGGGAAATGTTGGGATCATAATTCGAGGGAACATAGAGCCAGTACTCGCGGTTGCCGCTGGGACTTGGCCGGTGAATGAGGCCAGTCTCCGGCTTCCTGGCCTCTTCCTTTTTCTCCTCCGGCTTTGTCTCTTCTTTCTCTTTGTCTTTGGGCGCCTCTTTGGGCTTTTCTTTTGGTGCGCCAGGCGGCCGATCAATCGGCACTTGCTTGCGCGGCGTAAGCGCCAGCTTGAGCGTGGAGTCGAGCGTCACATTGTCCGGAATGAGTTCGGGCAAACGATCGAGCTTGATCATGAGCGTTTCTGTTTTCCCTTCTTTGCGTTTGATTTCGAGCTTGATATCGGTGCCGGCCGGCAACGTGTCCAGCATCTCCCGCAGGTGGTCGCGGCCGGAAAATGGCACAAGCCGCGGCAAGGACGCCGGGGCGATCTTCATGATTCGATCGCCCTCCTTCAAGCCGGCTTTCGCGGCTGGGCTGTCAGGAAACACGTAGCGGATGCCGACGCCCAATTCAGGATCGTCGCGCAGCGGCAGAAATCCGATGAAGGGATGAAGATAAGATGCGACCTGACCCATCAGAACGAGATCGTTGAAATCGATCTCCTTGGAGTCGCGGCGGACTCGCACCGACACTTTGTCGCCTTCATATTTCGGCCCCAAGATGTGCTGCACCTGCGAAAAGTTCACCACCGGTCGGCCATCGACCGTGACCAACACGTCGCCAGGCTTGATGCCGGCCTTTGCTGCGGTGGATTCCGGCGTCACCGTCGCAATCGTTGGAGCGACGCTGTAAACATCCGTGCCTTTGGGTGTGATGCCGAGCAATCCGCGGCGAAGTTCCTTGCCGGCCCGCAATTTTGGTAGCACCGTTTGAATCTGATCCAACGGTGCGGCAAAGCCAATGCCGGAGTCGTACCACTCGAAGCCCGCCGCTTCGCCTTCGCTGCCGGGCGACGCAGGGACTAGCACGCCAAGCACGCGGCCATCGATTCCTACCAGGGGCCCACCGTAGTTCACTGGCGAGACCTTGGCATCAGTCTGAATCATCTTGCCCCAAATGCGGCCCAACGCGCTAACGACGCCCACGCTCACGGCCGGCTCATGTTCGGTGTTGGGGTCGAGCGCCCGTCCCACTGCGATCGCCCACTGGCCGACTCTAAAGTCACCGGACGGCATCGCCTCCGCCACCGGTAAATCCGTGGCTTCGATCTTGAGCAAAGTGACCATCCGTGAATGGTCATGGGCTACCACCTTGGCAATGAACCGGTCGGCTCGTCCGGGTACGCTCACAGTGATGGCGGTCGGTTTATTGGCAAAATTGAACGAGGAGGAAATGATGTAGCCGTCCGGCGCGACCACCAAGCCCGTGGTCGGTCCAATGCCCTTGCGCACCTGTGGCCCATTACCACGTGCCGAGCCAATGCGATCGGTGCCGCCGGTAGTTTCGATTACAACCACCGATGGCGCGACCCGAGCCACAGCTGCCTTGATGGCCGCCTCGTTAGCGTCGTCGAGGCCGCCCTGAGATTGCACCAACGATGTCGAGCAAAGAACGAAGCTAATTGCAAGAAAGTTCAGTTTGATCATGACGTTACCGCTTGGGCCGCTCATCCAATTTGATTTCCAGCGATTGCAGATTCTCGCCGCGGCGAACTTCAAGCTTCACGACTTGGCCCGGGTGCGTGCGCGACATCAGGTCGCGGAACCCGGTGATGCTCGAGACCGGGTCGCCATCGATATAGACGATCAAGTCGTTGACTTGCACCCCGGCTTTCGCGGCCGGTGAATTTGGCAACACTTCATCCACATAAGGCGGCGTCCGCTCGACGACGTTGGGCACGAGCACGATGCCATGGAAGCCACCTTCGAGGCCCTTCATCTTTTCAGGCTTGGCAGTTGGCTTGTACTCACCCTTAATCCCTTTCGCGACCAACTCCGCCAATGACACCGTGCGCGTCGCTTCGCCCTCGCGGACTTCCACCTTTGCCTGGACGGGGATCGCATAGTTGATCCAGGTGTCCGTCAGCGGATTTCTCAGCTCTTTGCCGATGATTCCAAGCAATTCGCCGGTGCGCGACGTCAGGGCCCCGCCTGCCGCTCCGATGTTGTTGGTGATCGCATCGATCACAAAAACCTCGCCATTGAAAATGATTTCGCCGGCAGGTCGCTGCAGTGGCAATCGGTTAAACGCGGCAATCACGCCACGCTGCACCGACATCGGCTCACCACGCGTGGCGATCTCAAACTGATTGGAGAACGCCAGCACCCAATCGCCAGGGTGGGCTCGCGGTTTGTTGGCGGCGGCCGGCAGGTCGAAAAATGTTAAGTCATCCACGCCGTCAATTTTGATCAGAGCCGTGTCGAGCGCGGGCTCGATCACCACCAGCTTTGCAGTGCAGCGCCGGCCATCCCACAAATGAACGCGCAACTCCGGCGTGTCGAGCAGGCTACCCGCCGAAGTGACGACATAGCCATCGGCCGAGACGACAATGCCGGTGCCGTAGGCGGCCACGCCGTGAAAGCCGCCGGAGCCGAATACTTTGACCATCCGCTGGTTGACTTGTTCGGCGACCGCAGCGTAACGATCCTGGGCGGTCGCCGCTGGAGCACAAACCGCCAGGAATGCGAGCGCAAATGCTCTCATGGCTTGCCTCCGGCGGGGCCAGAGTCGAGATGGTAATTTTTGACGCGGATGATGCCGTATATTTCGTCGCCCACTCGAATCTCAATGCGGAAAGGCAACTGCCGACCCACCGTCGTCTCGTAATCGCTGAAATAGATCTCGCAGGGATCCTCGTCTTTCGCCAACCAGACTTCGCCGCCGAGCAATGCCGTGTCTTTCTTTTCAAAGTACCACTTCGATTTGACCGCGGCGTGTTCGGTAACAAGCACGTTGCAATCAATCCGGCGTTCTGCCGGCCGCACGTTTTGGCCATCCGCTGCCGGACGGTAGAGCGGCTCAGTGCCACCATGCGCGCATTCGCCTTCGAAGCCTTTGGGGCCTTGCGTCAAAAACCGGTGATAGTGGTACAGAGCCATGAGCAGGCCGCCCGAGCCAGGTGGATCGCGGAGTTCGCGCGGATCGGAATTGGCTTTCAAGGGATCGAGCGCGAAGGTCACGCCACCGAGATCGACGCTGACGACCGTGTGCGGCGTTTTGCCTTCGGGGTCTGGTTTCTCAGCAATCTCAATCTTTATAGGCACACGATTGCCGCCTTTGCGCTCCAACTCGCCGTCAAGAATCCATTTACCGCCGAAAATGGAAAAGTCGCCTCGCAACAGGACATTTTCCAAAAGCTTCTCACGCGCCTTGTTGTTGAAGTAGGCGTTCGCATACCCCGGTTTCGCCTTATAGAGCTTGGCCGCTTCGGAGTCAGACTTGGGACGCTCGGTTCGTGGCGGCCGTGGTTGGCCCGGCTGCTTGGGTTTGCCGGATTCTTCTTTTGGCAAAAGTCCCTGCAGTCGAACGAGCACTTCCTTCTTGCGGTTCTCACGGCGAAATGTCAGCGGCACGCGCCAACCCTTCGGATAGATGCCGAGCACGTTCTTGTATTGATTGACGCTGCCGATCGGCCGACCAGCAAATTCGACGAGTTCATCTTCGGGTTGCAGGCCACGGCGATAGGCATCGGATTCTTCGAGGATCGACTGCACGAGGATCCGCGGCGCTTCGCCTTCCTCGCCTTCGTAGGTCTTCACCGTCGCGCCGAGCGTGGCGTGATCAGTATCGATTCCCGCGTAGAGATGGCCAAGGAAGTTCTTGATCTGGTTGATTGAGATTGCATAACCGACGCCTGAGTTCACTCGGCCGCGCTTATCGAAGCTGCCTCGGCCATTGATGCCAATTAGCTCACCGTCGGCGTTAAAGAGGGGTCCGCCGGAGTTTCCGGGATTGATCGATGTGTCGATCTGAATGCAATCGGTGTACTCCAGGAATGTGCCGGCCGGATATTGGTAGCGATGCACGCCGGAAACCATGCCATAAGTCACTGTCGGTACATAATCGGTGGCGAGTAAGAACGGATTGCCCATGGCGAACGACCAGTCACCGGCTTTCACTTTGTCGCTGTCGCCGAGTTTGGCAAAGGGGAATGGCTGGCCGGCCTTCTTCGGCAGCAACTTGATCAGTGCGACATCGCCGACACGGTCCAACCCAACGAGCACCGCGTCATAGAGGACGCCGTCGGGGAGCCCACATTGCATGACCGGGCCGGAACCTTCAACCACGTGGAAGTTCGTCAGGGCAAATCCTTCGGGATCGATCAACACGCCGGAGCCGCCGCCTTGCCCGCCGGGGGCAAACACCGCGACGACTGATGGGCGGACCTTTGCGAAGACAGCGACTCGGCGAATCTCCGCTTCGCGCACGCTCTCTGGTGGCGCGGCCAGTGCCACGGCGGTGACAAGAAGAACCACGCTGGTGAACGTCGTTTTCACTTGCTCACCCGGGCGTCGCAAAAATCGACCTGATTGCCCAGATCCAAACCGGGCGAAACGACCGTCAGCCGCAGCCGGCGCACGCCTTTGACATCAAGGGCCAGCGTTTTCGGCTCATCGCCGGTACGAATCTCGCCTTTGAATAACTCGCGGCCATCGGCTTCGATGAGCACCAAGACCCGCACCGGCGCGCCGTTTTCTGTGCGCACAGCGTCATCGACGCCCACCATCGCGCGAAACTCGCGGTAGTCGCTTCCAATATCGTACGTGAGAACCGAGCGTGAATGCAGGGCCAAGCCGCGCGCGTATGTAACACCTTTGATCCGCAGCATCCCGCCATAGAGATTGCGATCCCGGCGGTAGGGAAAGACGAGGTCCTCGGTTGATGACTCGTCTTTATCGGCTGGCTCTAAATCCGAAAGATATGTCAACTTGCCCTTCGAGAAATCCAAGCGGCTCAATTGTTTTACCGCCGGATAAGTGACGGATGCGCCCGCAACAGTGTCGATGGTTATCGCTGCGCCATCGAGCCGAATCGTGCGGGCGATCAAGTCCGTGCCCGACGTGTCCCTGACCCGGCAGAGCGATGGCTGAGAATTGGGATCTGGTTTGCGGACAAAGACGAAACCCTGCGCTCGCGAGAGCTTGGTGGTGACCTTCTCGCCAGATGACAGCGAGAACTCAATGGCGTCGCCAGCCGCATTGCGCTGGCCGGCCGTGCCTTCCAGAGCATCAAGCTTGCCTTCGCTACGAACGACCAGCAAATCAAGTGGGCCACGTTTGCGGAGCAGGGCGGTCCACTCTTGTTTGAGAGCGGTATCCTGTGCATCGCGCAGGATGGACGTCACGGCCCCGAAAGGGGCTTGGATTATCGGCCCACCGATTAACTTCATTTCACAACGGTCTGCCTTGATCACGATTGAGGATACGTGTAACACGCTGCCGTCGCTTAGCTCCACCTCAGTGAATTTGTCACGGGAATCGGATTCGGGGCTGATGTCGATTGCAAGCAGTTGAGTTACCGGAATCGTCACGTCGCCGGAGGCTGTTTTGAACACGGCCGACTGTCCATCGATCGATACCAATTCTCCCGTGTGCTTCTGTCCAGCCAACGTTTGAATCTCGGCAGCGCAGCACAGGCTGCCGACAGCGAAGACGCCAATTAACGCAATCAACCCAGGGCTGCGGAACATGACTGATTCACCTAACAAAAGGCCCACCCGCAAAACGGGTGGGCCAGAGGATATTGGCTCAGCACCGCACCCCGATTTTACGGAGCGGGGCTCTGAGCAAGTGTCTTGAAGTAGTTTTCAATGACCTCACGGTAGCGCGGCGGTAGATCCTTGGTGATCTCCATCATTGCCTTCGCTCGCTCTTTCTCCGGAAGCTTGCCCCAGTTCTCTTGCAGGTGCTTGAGTTTCTTTGGATCGACCACGCCAGGGCCACCGTTGGTGCCGCCGATGGAATCATTCTGTGGAGACTGCGGGTTGTTGCTGTTGCCCTGTTGTTGCGGCTCCCCGCCCGCTGGACACTGGGAGCTGCCGTTCTTGATCTGGTTCTCAATTTCCTTAATCACTTCGTCGAGCCGGAAGATGACCTTCTTCTGCAGGTCCTGCGTCTTGGGGCCACCACGAGCATGGTCGAGCCGGCGCTCGATGTTATCCATCATGCGGGCGATGTTCTCGAGGTCTTTCTCCTCATCCTTCCACTGTTGCATGTCCACGAACATGAGCAGGCCGACCATGCGGTATCGTTCCGGCGCGTCAGTGACATCATCAATGAGCCGGGCGATGGAAATGACCGCCGGGCCTTTTTGATTCAGAGCGTGCTCGGCAACGGCACGGTGGAAGTAATAGCCGGCCGGGTCGCAGACCTCTTCGGGCACCGCCGACTTCAACGCTTCCAGCGCCTCTTCATACACGCGCTTAGCCGAGAGTGATCGAGCATAGGCCAACGCGAGGTTCGACTTCACGAAGCTGTTGAGCTTGGCATCCTTGAAAATTGCCGGCAGTTCTTTCGGGGCCGGCATCTCGAGGTCTCGAGCGTCCGCTAGAACTTTCCCGGCTTCCGGGAGGCCAAGAACCAAAGAATCGACCAGCCGATCAAGTAAAGGGCGCTCGGTATGCCAAATCGAGTCAAACGCTTCCCGGGTGACGGTGTCGGTCTTGCCCTGTTCCGCAAGCCAAGCTTCGGCCCGGGCCCGGACCATTTCGGCTGGGGGCGCCTTGAGCGTGCTGAAGGTGTAGAGCGGGGCCTTCGGGGCGTCGGCCAAGGCCGGCACCACAAAGCCCAGTGCGACAAGAGCGCTCGCTATGCAATTTCGCGGTCTCACTGTTCGCTCCTCACCAAGTAGGAACATTATTGGCCGTGGGTTTTCCCGGTCGCAATGTCCTTGGTCACTTTATACACCTTGTTTTCCCGTTGCCCCAGTCCTTGGAGCTCTTTCCGAATATCAGCGTCATCGGCCTGCTCGCCGGGATAGCTCGCGGCATAGGCCTTTGTCCGGTTATTGATCTGCACTTGGAGTGCCCGAATCATCTTCAGGTCGGCCAGAGTGTCAATTAGTTTCTGAGGCGGCGGCTGGCCCCCAGATGGAGGCGGCTGATCCTTTTTATCCTTCATATCCTGCTGGGCCTTCTTCAGGGCCGCGATCATTTCCTTAAGCGATGCGATGATGTCTTCCTCGATCGACTGCGTGAACGAACCGACATCGGTTTTGAACAATCGCGCCTGGACCACCTTCATTTGCTCGCGCAGATCTTCGAGGACGAGCGGGAAAGCCACAGCCGATCCTTCCTCGGCGAGGAGTTGTAGCGTCTTGTTCGCTTCGACGACGATCTGGCCTTCCTTGACGCTCCACTCGCCGGATTTTTGATCATCCGCACGCGTCGGCTTCTTGTCGGGTTGAGTTTGAATCGCGCCATGAACTCGCTTGGTACCCTCGTAAACTTCAATCTGCATCGTCAGCATGCGGTTGCAACGGTTCTCGAGATTCGCGAGCAACCGCTCCATTTCCTCTTCGCGGAGTTGCTTGAGGCGGCGCTCGATTTCCTTGCGAGCCTCTTCAAGTTTCTTAATGGCCTCGTCTTGTTCGTTCGATGCACCCTTGCGATCATCCTTGTTGATTTTCTCTTCCGCGTTGCGTTGATTCTCCGTCGCGTCCTTCACCTGTTTGCGGGTGGGGTCTTGCTGCTCGTTCTTCTGATTCTTGTCTTTGGGTTGACCGTCTTGCGGCTGGCCATCCTGGGGCTGGCCGTCCTTTGGCTGACCATCTTTGGGTTGCCCATCTTTGGGCTGGCCATCCTTGGGTTGGCCGTCTTTTGGCTGCCCGTCTTTCGGGTCGCCTTTCTTCGGATCGCCCTTGGGGTCATCCTTGTCGCCCATCTTGCCCATCGATTTGGCGAGATCGTCCGTCTGCTTCGTGACCTTGTTTTGGCCCTTCGCCAAAGCATCCTTGTCGCCCTTGCCGGACTCAACCTTGGATCGCTCGATCTTTTGCGCGCGAATCACGGCGTCGAGGGCTTTGAGCATGTCTTGCAGTTTCTTCTGTTCGTCTTTGTTCTTGGCAGCTTGGTTATCGCTCAAGAGCAATGCAATCATCTCGCGCAACGTTTTGGTGAGCTGCTCGTTTTTGCCAACCGCTTCGTCGAGCTCGCGCAAAGTCACGCCTTGCGCGGTCAGCGTGCTGACCAGTTTGGAGAACTGATTGTCGATTCCCTCGCGGCTCGCCAGATCGATGGCTTGCCGCAGAGCGGCGGCCTTGTCGCGGTCCTCGGGCTTGTTGCTTTTCTCAAGACGCTGGGCCAACGACAAAAGCGATTGCTGGAATGCGCTGAATTGTTGGCGGAGCCGTTCTTGATCGAAGGCCGCGTTCTTGCGAACGCCGTCGGGGTCGCTGGGTGTCGGCGGCGGATCAGCCGCAACGAGTAAACTCATCCCGCTGAGCAAAGCCACGCATGTGATCAGGCGGCGCATGATTTGTTTCCCGGGGTTCGCCAGCAGACCCGGTTTTTCGCCGACGGCCGGCCATTACCCCGGTACGACGACCGCCAGAAATCCACTTAACCGTATTTTACCGGAGAAATCGTGCCAAAGTCACGCAATTACTCCCTTGCGAACTGCTTTTTTGTCGGAACCCCGACCGCATTGACCGGAGAAACCCCCGGAAATCCCGCAGATTGTTTGTGATCCTCGACGCTCGGTATAAGATTCCTTTAAGTCCCCGCGGAACGACGCACCAGTCGCACTCGACTTTTCGAATCTGCGAAGCTATAGGGCGCCAACCGTTTACGGATATCGAGCCGGCCTTGGAGGATTACATGTCCGCGACTGTCGCACCCCCTCGTCGTCCTGAAAAACCGCAAGAATCTCTTAACCACGCCGTCATTCGCTTCTGCGGCGACTCCGGCGACGGCATGCAAGTGGTCGGCGGGCAGTTGACCACGACTTCCGCCGCCTTTGGTAATGACGTCAGCACGTTCCCGGACTTCCCGGCCGAAATTCGCGCCCCCGCAGGCACGCTCGCCGGTGTCTCCGGCTTCCAGCTCAATTTCTCATCGAGCGACATTTACACCCCCGGCGACCAGGTGGACACCTTGGTGGTGATGAATCCGGCTGCTTTGAAGACGAACATCGCGGACCTCAAGCGCGGCGGCATCCTCATCGTGAATGAGAATGAGTTCGACACGTCGAACCTCAAGAAAGCCGCCTATGAGTCCAACCCGCTTGAAAACGAAGAGCTGCTCACCAAGTACGACGTGCATAAAGTGCCGATGACCCGGCTCGCCGAAGATTCAGTTGCAGGCCTTGGACTTTCGCCCAAAGAAGCGGCCCGCTGCAAAAACTTTTTCGCGTTGGGACTGGTGTACTGGCTCTACGAGCGTGATTGCAAGATCACCGAAAAGTGGATCTCCGATAAGTTCGCCAAGAAACCCAAGTACATCGAAGCCAATGTCCGCGCTCTCCGCGGCGGCTTCAACTACGGTGATTCGACCGAAGCGTTCGCCAAGCACTACATCGTGCCCAAGGCCAAGCTGCCCGCCGGCAAGTACCGCAGCATCACCGGTAACGAAGCGACCGCATGGGGGCTGATGACCGCGGCCAAGCGCTGCGGCAAAGACCTTTACTTCTCCGGCTACCCGATCACCCCGGCCAGCGACATTTTGCACCGGCTCTCCGAGCTAAAGAAGTTCGGCGTCTGCACCTTCCAGGCTGAGGACGAAATCGCCGCGATGGCGTCCGTCTGCGGGGCGGCGTTCACTGGCGCGGTGGCTGCGACCGCATCGAGCGGCCCTGGCATCGTGCTCAAGGGTGAAGCCATCAATCTCGGTGTCATGACCGAGTTGCCAATGGTGATCGTCGATGTGCAGCGAGGCGGTCCGAGTACCGGCCTGCCGACGAAGACGGAGCAGGCGGACTTGCTCTTGGCCATGTTTGGTCGAAACAGCGAAAGCCCGGTACCGATCGTCGCAGCCGCGACACCTGGCGACTGCTTCTACATGGCCCAGGAAGCGGTGCGAATCGCCGTCCAGTACATGACGCCGGTGTTTCTGCTCACCGACGGCTACCTGGCCAACGGCTCAGAGCCATGGATGATCCCGAAATTCTCCGAACTGCCGCCATTCGAAGTGAAACATCCGCAGGGCCACACCGCCGGGACGAATGGAGCGGCCAACGGCGACAGCACGTTCATGCCGTACAAGCGCGACGCTCGGCTGGTTCGTCCATGGGCCATCCCTGGCACGGCCGGTTTGGAACATCGCGTCGGCGGCATCGAGAAGCTAGACGGCACCGGCAACATCGATTACGGTCCGGAAAATCACCAGCACATGGTGCAGACCCGCGCTCAAAAGGTCGCTAACGTCGCCGAGTCGATTCCGCTGCAAGAAGTTTTTGGCGATAAGAACGGCAAGCTGCTGGTCCTGAGCTGGGGTGGCACTTATGGTGCGGTCCGAGCCGCGGTCGAGCAAGCCCGCGCGGAAAAGAAGAGCGTGTCTCACGCTCACCTGCGATACCTGAATCCGTTCCCCAAGAACCTCGGCGAGATCGTGAAGAGCTACGATAAGGTGCTGATCCCAGAGTTGAACTCCGGCAACCTGTGGCTGCTCATCCGCGCGAAGTTCCTGGTGGATGCGAAGGGTTACAACAAAGTCCAAGGCAAACCATTCCTCGTCCATGAATTGGTAAGCCAGTTCGACGCGATGCTGTAACGAACAACATTTAGCCCCCGTCAATGACGGGGGGCTAAATGAAACGAATAACGACCGAAAAGGGAGTTTGAGACTCATGGCGACTGCAACTTTACCGGTGCTGAAGCCGGAAGATTTTGCCAGCGATCAGGCGGTCCGTTGGTGTCCGCGCTGCGGCGACTACTCAATCCTCGCCCAGGCGAAGAAGGTCCTCGCCGGGCTCAACATCCCGCGCGAACAGATGGTATTCGTTTCGGGCATCGGCTGTTCGAGCCGCTTCCCGTATTACCTGAGCACGTACGGCTTCCACTCGATCCATGGCCGCGCGCCGGCTGTGGCCACGGGCGTGAAGCTCGCCAATCCCGATCTGCAAGTGTGGGTCGTCACCGGCGACGGCGACGGGCTCTCGATCGGCGGCAATCACACGCTGCACATCTTGCGGCGTAACCTCGATATCAAAGTGCTCTTGTTCAACAATCAGATCTACGGTCTGACCAAGGGCCAGTATTCGCCGACCAGTCCGCTGGGCCAGAAGAGCTACAGCACGCCGGGCGGCTCGGTCGATCATCCGCTGGCACCGCTGGTATTCGCACTCGGCTGCGAAGCGACCTTCATTGCCCGCTCGGTCGATCTCGACACCCATCACTTGGAAGCCACGCTGAAGCGGGCGGCCGCTCACAAGGGCACCGCGTTCGTCGAAATTTACCAAGACTGCAACGTGTTCAACATGGACGCGTTCAAGTACGCTCAGGATCGCACGCAACGGGCCGACAATGTCATTTACCTCGAGCACGGCAAGCCGCTCGTCTTCGGCAAGAATCGGGACAAAGGCATCCGCGTGAATCCGGGTACGATGTTGCCGGAAGTGGTGCAGATCGGCAAAGATTGCCGCGAAGACGATCTGCTCTTCCACGATGAGAAGTCACCCGATCCGTCGCTGGCATTCATGCTCGCGAGCTTGAGCCATCACAAGGGCATGCCGGAGCCGGTCGGAGTATTCCGAGCCATCGAACGCCCAACGTACGAGGCTCAAGTGCACGATCAAATCAAGGGTGCCCGAGCCACAGGCGTCGGCGACTTCGACAAGCTATTCAACAGCGGCGACACCTGGGTCGTTGAATAACGACGAAGATTTGAACCGCAGAGAACGCAGAGAGCGCGGAGAAACCAAGAATGTTTTGGTTTTCTCAGCGCTCTCTGCGTTCTCTGCGGTTCAAATTGTTTTTATTCCATCGGCAAGTCGAGACCTTGCTCCCTCGCACAGACCTTCGCTTCTTCATACCCGGCATCCGCATGGCGCATGACGCCGGTGGCGGGGTCGTTCCAGAGCACTCGCTCGATTCGTTTCCCGGCCGCTTCGCTCCCATCGCAGACGATCACCATTCCTGCATGTTGACTGAACCCCATGCCGACGCCGCCGCCATGGTGGAATGAGACCCACGTGGCTCCCGACGCCGTGTTCAGCAATGCATTCAAGAGCGGCCAGTCGGAAACTGCATCCGATCCATCGCGCATCCCTTCCGTCTCGCGGTTCGGACTGGCCACCGAACCGGAATCCAAATGATCGCGCCCGATCACGACCGGCGCTTTCAACTCGCCGCTCTTCACCATTTCGTTGAACGCCAGCCCACAGCGGGCCCGGTCACGCAACCCGATCCAGCAAATGCGCGCCGGCAGACCCTGAAATGCGATGCGTTCCCTCGCCATCGCGAGCCAGTTGTGCAAAGCCGGCCGATCCGGGATGAGTTCCTTCATCTTGGCATCGGTGCGGTAGATATCTTCGGGATCGCCGGAGAGCGCGACCCAGCGAAAAGGCCCAACGCCTTCGCAGAATAGCGGCCGAATGTACGCCGGCACAAAGCCCGGAATCTTGAACGCATCCTCGACGCCGGCCTCGTACGCCATCTGCCGGATGTTGTTGCCATAATCGACCGCGGCCGAGCCGCGATCCTGCATCTGCCGCATCGCACGGACATGGACGGTCATCGATTGCTTCGCGGCTTTGACCACCACGTCAGGCTCGGTCTTCGCCCGCTCGCGCCACTGCTGCAGCGTCCAACCCTGCGGCAAATAGCCATTGAGGGGGTCGTGCGCGCTCGTTTGATCGGTGACGATGTCCGGCGTGATGCCGCGCTTCACCAATTCGGGGAGCACATCGGCCGTGTTGCCGAGCAGTCCTACCGACAGCGCGCGCTTCTCGTTCGTCGCTTGTTTGATTAGCGCCAATGCTTCATCGAGGCTCGCGGTCTTGCGATCGAGGTACCGAGTCTTGAGTCGCATGTCGATGCGGGTTTCATCGCATTCGACGGCCAGCACGCAGAAACCCGCCATCGTCCCCGCGAGCGGCTGTGCCCCGCCCATGCCGCCCAGACCGCCGGTGAGAATCCAGCGTCCCTTCGCCTCGCCGCCGAAGTGTTTCGTCGCCGCGGCCGCGAAGGTTTCGTACGTGCCCTGCACGATGCCCTGGCTGCCGATGTATATCCAACTGCCGGCCGTCATCTGGCCGTACATCATCAGCCCCTTGCGGTCGAGTTCGTGGAATTGTGTCCAAGTCGCCCAGTGCGGCACCAGGTTCGAGTTGGCCAGCAACACCCGCGGCGCATCGGCATGCGTCTTGAACACGCCCACCGGCTTCCCGGATTGAATGAGTAGCGTCTCATCATCATCGAGCCGCCGCAGCACCTCGACAATCTTGTCAAAGCACTTCCAATTCCGCGCCGCCCGCCCAATGCCGCCGTAGACGACAAGATCCTGCGGCCTCTCCGCCACCTCGGGATCAAGGTTGTTCATGAGCATCCGCAACGGCGCTTCAATCAGCCACGACTTGCAGGAAAGCGCGGAGCCACGCGGGGCGCGAATGGTGGGGGAGGGGTCGGAGCGGGTAGGGTTAGACACTGTGAGGTCTCCTAGCAGCAGTCCAGCCAGCCGCAATCTTCCAAATTAGTCCTGCGGCAACGCGGGCCGCACACCCGTTAATGTCGAATGCAGGGTTGAACTCAACAACATCAACCGCAACAACTCGGTGCGAATCTAGAATTTCATCAATAAGATTCGCGACAACATCAAGAGCTACGCCGCGGATTGCTGGAGCGCTCACAGCCGGCATGATGGACGCGGACAAAACATCTAGATCCAAACTCAAGTAAACATCCTCGCTCTCGCGGACGAAATTTCGAATCCAACCCCACTCCGCGTTCGGTCCGACGTGAGGCAGTGTGAAATCATCAAGGTATTTGGTGCCTAGCGAATGTGCGCGTTCGACACTCGCTCTTGAGTTCGACGGGTCTGAAATACCAAACACGGCGTAACGAAAGGGACGTCGGTTGTTTGCGAACCAATCGGCGATCTGAGAGAAAGGAGTGCCAGAATTTGCAGACGGCCCCAAACGAAGGTCGAAATGGGCGTCAATGTTGACAATGCCCCACGTCGAATCGGGTTTATTATCTGCTGCACCGCGGAATGTTCCCCAGGCCGTCTCATGCCCCCCACCCAGAACTAATGGACGATGCCCTGTTCGAACGACGTTACTTACCTTTTCGCGCAGATTATCTTGTGCGGCCTCAAGTTCACTCTCAACGCAGTGCACGTCGCCGCCGTCGTAAATTGGGTGTTGGTTTCGCCACGCCATGTTCGCCAGCGCCTTCCTTAGCGCTCGCGGCCCATCCTTCGCCCCAACGCGGCCGCCGTTGCGGCGGACGCCTTCGTCGCAGGCGAACCCGATCAGCACGATGCCCGGCTCCGCGTCGGGCGTGTACGGCTTCACGCACTGCCACCACCGCAGGGCGTTTGGCCCCTCGGTCGGCGTGTCGTCGCGGCCAGTCCAGATGGACATGTCAGGAGTCATTGCATTTTCCATTTAGCCCCCGGTCATTGACCGGGGGCTAATTGTTGCCACCAAAAACGCGCTGATACACCGCGTTGACACCGATCGAACCAACGATCTCGGCCGGATGTTCGACGTCCCACACGACAAAATCCGCGCGCTTACCCACTTCCAGCGTACCAATTTGGTCAGCCCGGCCGAGTGCGCGGGCCGCGTTGCGTGTCGCCCCGGTTAGCGCCTCCTCTGGCGACAAACCGAACAGCACACAAGCCATATTCATCGCCAACCGCAATGACGCGAACGGCGAAGTGCCCGGGTTCAAGTCGGTCGCCACCGCCATCGGCACACCGGCGGCTCGCAACTTTTCGATCGGCGGCTTCTGGTTTTCGCGCAAGAAGTAGTACGCTCCAGGCAACAGCACGGCGACAGTGCCTGCTCCGGCCATAGTCTCAATGCCGTAGTCATCCAGATATTCAATGTGATCCGCGGACCACGCGCCGAGGCGGGCCAGGGCGACCGCTCCGTGTTGATTGGTCAGTTGCTCGACGTGGCCTTTGATGCCAAGACCATACTCGCGCGCCGCTGTCCAGACGCGCTGACACTGCACCACCGAGAATGCAATCGACTCGCAGAATGCATCGACGGCGTGGGCGAGATCTTGCTCGGCGGCTGCCGGGATCATTTCGCTAATGATCAAGTTCACGTAATCATCGGCACGGTCTTTGAACTCGGGCGGTACCGCATGGGCGGCGAGTAGGGTGCGCGAGATGTGGACGGATTCAGATTCTTCAAGTCGTTTTGCGACGCGGAGCATTTTCAGTTCGTCTTCGAGCGTCAACCCATAGCCGGATTTGATTTCAACTGTGGTCACGCCTTCGTCCATCAAGGCATGTAGCCGGGGCAGGGAAGTCTCGAACAACTGATGTTCACTCAGCTCGCGCGTAGCCCGGACGGAGCTCAAAATTCCGCCGCCGCGTTTGGCGATTTCGGTGTAGGGCACGCCGGCGAGCCGCATCTCCCACTCGGCGGCGCGGTTACCGCCGTAGATCAGGTGCGTGTGGCAATCGATCAGGCCGGGTGTGATCCAACGGCCTTGGCAGTCGATGATTTCACCGTCGCCCGCTTCTGACGAGGGGATAATCGCGTGAATTTCGCCATCCCTCACAGCGATGGCATAGCCTTCCAGCGCGCCGTATGGCGCGCGGATGCTCGGCTCAAACGTGGCCAAACGTGCGTTCATCCACCAGCGAATCATGCGTACTCCGCAGTTGACTCGACTCTGCCGTTAGCCCGACGCGCCAGCGAGGGCGAAGCACGCGAGCGCTTGCAGGGTTCGCCCTCGCTGGCGCGTCGGGCTAACACAGACTGACCCCTGAACCTTGCACCGCGTCGAGCAACTCTGCATCGCCAACCAGCTCGCCGATCGCTCGCAGATCATCCTGGAACAAAGCGTCTGCCTCGCGGTGTGGCACTCTTGTTCGAATCGTGCGATGCGCCGCCTCGACGCCGCGACCTGGCTTCACCGGCGAGCGATAGTCCAAGGCCTGGGCGGCCGTCAGCAACTCGATCGCCAGCACAGTTTCAACGTTGTTGAACACTTGAAGCAGCTTCACCGCGGAGATGCTGCCCATGCTGACGTGGTCTTCCTGGCCCAGGCTGGTCGGGATCGAATCCACGCAGGCCGGGTGGCAAAGCACCTTATTCTCCGACACCAACGCGGCCGCCGTGTACTGTGGGATCATGAAACCGGAGTTCAAGCCGGTCTCCCGCATCAGCAACCGCGGTAAGCCGTCGTGGCCTTCGAGTAACAGATACACCCGGCGTTCCGCGATGCTCGCCAATTCCGCGAGCGCCATCGCCGCGAAGTCAAGAGCCAGCGCCAACGGTTGACCATGGAAGTTGCCGCAACTGACGATGTCGCCATTTTCGAAAACGAGTGGGTTATCGGTGACGCTGTTGATTTCGTTTTCGACTACGTTGCTGGCGTACTGCAAGGCATCGCGGCTCGCCCCGTGGACCTGCGGAATGCAGCGAAGGCTATAGGGGTCCTGCACCTTGCCGCAATTGCGATGCGATTCGAGGATTTCACTGCCGGCCAGAAGAGCTCTGACGTTGGCGGCGACGTTGCCGTGGCCCGCGTGTGGCCGCACCGCGTGGACTCGTTCATCGAATGGACGAGCGCTGCCTTGCAGTGCTTCGAGTGACATTGAAGCGGCAATGTCGAAGAGTTTCACCAGCATGCCGCAACGGTGCAGAATGTGTGCGCCGTACGCCGACATGAGTTGCGTGCCATTGATGAGCGCAAGGCCGTCCTTCGCGCCTAACTCGACGGGCTCAAGTTTGTGTTTTCGTAATGCCGCTTCCGAAGGTTCCGGTTTGCCGTCGCTCCAAAACTCTCCCAGTCCAATTAGCGGCAGTGCCAAATGCGCAAGCGGTGCCAGATCGCCAGACGCGCCCACGCTGCCGCGCGATGGCACGACAGGAACCAAATCCCTTTGTTCGAGCTCCAGTAATCGGCGAAACGTGGGCAGCGAGACACCAGAATAGCCCAACCCCAGCGCGTGGACTTTTAGTCGCAGCATGAGGCGAGAAATGTCGCGCGGGACCGGATCTCCCACGCCAACCGCGTGGCTCAGCAGTAAGTTTCGCTGAAGCGTCAGAATCTGCGAATCCGGTATTCGTTCTCGCGCGAGGACACCAAAGCCCGTGTTGAGGCCATAATGAGCGTCGCCAGATTTCAGGGCGGCTTCGACCCGCGCGCGCGATTTTGCGACGGCAGCGTGATCGCTGCGCAGGGTCGCCAGGCTGCGGTCGAGGTCGGCGTCGAGATTCGCGATGGTGAGGCGTTCGGCCACGTTTGTCCTGAGAAAATAATGTTGGTCGGCTGTATTTCAGTTATACATGGCGAGCGAAATTGCGCCGCGCGAACCTTTCAGGCACCTGCAATCTCGCTTGGAAAAGCCGAGGATTTTGCGTCCGCGAGGAATTGCAACCAGCCTTGTTGACGCCCCGGGGTGTGGGTCTATAATTTCATTCGCGGATTAACAGACGAGAGATTGGTGCATGCGAATTAAACGAATCGTGCAACTCGGAAATGAGGCTCAACTAGCCTAGCTCTATCGCAGCGACGAGATGCACGGTAGGGCCAAACCGAGAGGTTTGGCCGCGTTGTTTGTGGAGACAAGTCGGAGGGCGCGATAGTTTGCGGGCGTATAGCTCAGTTGGCTAGAGCGCAGCTCTGATAAAGCTGAGGTCCTTGGTTCGAATCCAAGTACGCCCACTCGCCGAAGCGGAATGACCATGAATCAAATAGCAAGAACCAGCATCTAACTTGGTAATTGTCTATTTGGATCTTGGCAGTTGAGCTTTGGAATTTCCGCTCCGCGGCGAGGGGACGTAGCTCAACTGGGAGAGCGCCTGGTTTGCAACCAGGAGGTTGCCGGTTCGACCCCGGTCGTCTCCACTAGGAAAACGGGAGAGCGGTCGCCTGAGGCGACAGGTTGCCGAAGTGTTTCGGCCATCTCCCAGGCGTGAAGAGCGGTCGCCTCAGGCGACTGGTTGTCCGCTAGTACTGCCGCTGAATGGTGAACTTCGTTTTTTGGGACTTGAAACCGAATCCGAGGTTCATATAAAGAGACACTTCCCCTAAAACCATTGCTCAACAATGGCTTAGGGATTTGAAAACCCGGACGGTGCCGCGGCCTTTGGCCGAAACATCGTGCGGGAGGTCGCTTCGGCGACCAGTTGGCTGATCTTTGACAACTTGTGGCGAGAAGAGTTGCATCTTAGAAAGCAACGGTCGTCGGGCGTGCTTGCACGGCCGACGAGGTGTTGTGATCGAGATATCTGAAAGAGCCTGAGGATAGAGAATTGGATCGTTACGAGCTCGACGAATGCACGTCGAGCGAGTGGCGGAAGCAATAGCTCAATGGTCTGCTAGCGAACCGGAAGCGAAAGCGACTGGCGACCTGGGAGGGCAGGAGCAATGCGGCCAAGCTACTAAGGGCGTGTGGGGGATGTCTTGGCGCCAGAAGGCGATGAAGGGCGTGGCAGACTGCGATAAGCTCGGGGGAACTGTCAAACGAGTGCTGATCCCGAGATCCCTGAATTACCGTGCACTGAATCCATAGGTGCACGGGGCGAACCCAGAGAACTGAAACATCTCAGTACCTGGAGGAAGAGAAAGAAAAATCGATTCCGTCAGTAGCGGCGAGCGACAGCGGAATAGCCTAAACCAAGAGGACACGTCCTCTTGGGGTTGTAGGACCGGACACAAAGTAACTCATTAGTTTAACGGAACGATCTGGAAAGGTCGGCCATAGCGGGTGACAGCCCCGTACGTGAAAGATGAGGGGTTACTGTTCGGCACCTGAGTAAGACTCAACACGTGGAAGTGAGGCCGAATCTACGGGGCCCATCCCGTAAGGCTAAATACTCTCTGGCGACCGATAGCAAACAAGTAGCGCGAGCGAAAGGTGGGAAGAACCCCGATAAGGGGAGGACACTGAACCTGAAACCACATGCCTACAAGCGGTTGGAGGGCTATGCCCCGTAAGGGGAAGGCCTGACAGCGTGCCTTTTGCATAATGATCCGGCGACTTACCGTCATCAGCAAGGTTAAGCCACTCTGTGGCGCAGCCGAAGCGAAAGCGAGTCTGAATAGGGCGTCAAGTTGGTGGCGGTAGACGCGAAACCACGTGAACTACGCATGGGCAGGTTGAAGTGGGGGTAATGCCCCATGGAGGACCGAACTCACTAGTGTTGAAAAACTAGGGGATGACCTGTGTGGAGGATTGAAAGTATCATCAAACGTGGAGATAGCTCGTTCTCTCCGAAATAACTCTAGGGTTAGCGTCGAATTAGTTGGCATTGGGGGTAGAGCTACTGAAATCGAATGGGGGGCTACCCGCCTACCCATCGATACCAAACTCCGAATACCAATGTACCAAGGTTCGGCAGCTAGACGGCGGGGGATAAGCTTCGTCGTCGAGAGGGGAACAACCCAGATCGCCTGCTAAGGTCCCAGAATCACGCTCAGTGCGAAAGGAAGTTGGATTCCTGTGACAGCCAGGATGTTGGCTTAGAAGCAGCCACCATTTAAAAAGTGCGTAATAGCTTACTGGTCGAGGAGTCCTGCGCCGATAATGAACGGGACTAAGCGTGGTACCGAAGCAGCGGGTAGTAGCAATACTACGGTAGGAGAGCGTCGTGCGATAGAGTGAAGGGGTACGGATGACGAACCCTGGACGATGCACGAGTGATTATGCCGGAACGAGTAACGATAAAACGGGTGAGAATCCCGTTCGCCGAAAGCCTAAGGTTTCCTGGGGAAGGTAAATCCGCCCAGGGTTAGTCGGACCCTTAGTCAAGGCCGAAAGGCGTAGACGATGGATGGCAGGTTAATATTCCTGCACCCGACTAGTGGACAATCCGAGTGACGCATTTCTGAAGGGCGAGCGGCCTACTAGATGGCCGTCCCGCAAGGGCGAGAACGTTTACGATTTCGAAGTCCCTGGATGAAGTGCCAAGAAAAACCTCGGTGCGGTCGAAGCTAGTTGGCCCGTACTAAAACCGACACAGGTAGGCGAGTTGAAGATACTCAGGCGCTCGAGATAACGCTCGTGAAGGAACTCGGCAAATTAACCCCGTAACTTCGGGAAAAGGGGTGCCACTTGGGGTGTCAAAGCCCTGGGTGGCCGCAGTGAAAAGGGAGTAGCGACTGTTTACTAAAAACACAGGACTCTGCGAACTCGTAAGAGGATGTATAGAGTCTGACGCGTGCCCGGTGCCGGTAGGTTAAGGAAGAGGGTTAGCCGCAAGGCGAAGCTCGCAACCGAAGCCCCGGTAAACGGCGGCCGTAACTATGACGGTCCTAAGGTAGCGAAGTTCCTTGTCGGGTAAGTTCCGACCTGCATGAATCGCGTAACGACTGCTCCACTGTCTCCACGAGCGACTCGGTGAAACTGTAATCGTTGTGAAGATGCAACGTTCCCGCAGTTAGACGGAAAGACCCCGTGAACCTTAACTGTAGGATAGTATTGGGTTTAGGCCCAATATGCGTAGTGTAGCTGGGAGGCTATGACCAGTGCGTTTCGGCGCACTGTGAGCCGAAAGATGAAACACCAGCCTTATTGTGCTTGAATTCTAACTCCGGTCCCGTGAATCCGGGCGGTGGACAGTGCTATCTGGGCAGTTTGACTGGGGCGGTCTCCTCCTAAAAGGTAACGGAGGAGCCCAAAGGTACCCTCAGCCCGGTTGGCAATCGGGCAAAGAGCGCAAAAGTACAAGGGTGCTTGACTGCGAGTCCGATAGGACGAGCAGGGACGAAAGTCGGGTTTAGTGATCCGGCGGTGCTGGATGGAAAGGCCGTCGCTCAACAGATAAAAGGTACTCCGGGGATAACAGGCTTATCTCCTCTGAGCGTTCATAGCGGCGAGGAGGTTTGGCACCTCAACACATCGGGGTGCTGCAGCAGTAATGCTGCACCAACAAATCGGCTTATAACGGTGAACCCGTCAGCAGAACTATGACTGATGCATCCGCATCAGGTCTGCTCGGCAATACCGTGGGAAGTCCAAAGAATTGCAGATTGCAGATCTAAGAATGCAGAATGATTTTCATTCTGACTTCTGAACTCTCACTTCATTTCCTTGTGACCCCGTAACGACTGGCTCGAAAGAGCAGGCTTCAGATTCTCTCTGAGGCAATACGCCGACTCCTGTTTTAACAAGCGAGACTACGCCATGCATTGTGTTTCCATTTGCAACTTTCGAGCTGCAAGTTGAATTCAATGTGTGTGCTACGGTCCGTGACAGGATGATGATATAGTCTACGCCACGCGAAATCGTGGATTCATGTACGATGTCGGCTCATCGCATCCTGGGGGTGGAGAAGCTCCCAAGGGTTTGGCTGTTCGCCAATGAAAGCGGTACGTGAGCTGGGTTTAGACCGTCGTGAGACAGGTCGGTCCCTATCTGCTGCGGGCGGAGGAAGCTTGAGGGGTTTTCTCTCTAGTACGAGAGGATTGAGAGGGACGTATCTCTGGTGTGCCAGTTGTCGCGCTAGCGGCACCGCTGGGTAGCTACATACGGTCGGGATAAACGCTGAAGGCATCTAAGCGTGAAACCCTCCCCAAGATAAGGCTTCCTGTCCTTGTGACGAAGGCTCCTTGAAGACTACAAGGTCGATAGGCCGGGTGTGTAAGGCCAGCAATGGTCTCAGCTAACCGGTACTAACAGCCGATCGCTTGACCGCATTGTTCCTTTTCTCCCATCCCGCTTCGGCGGGGCCTTGGGCTCTGGAAGAGAAACGCAACTCACTCGCCACAAGTTATCGAACTTTCCGGTGACTTTACCTGGTTGGATACACCCGTTCCCATTCCGAACACGGCCGTTAAGCAACCAGGGCCGATGGTAGTGCGTCGAGCGCGAGAGTAGGTGATCGCCGGATTTTTTCTTGAGACCCCACGTGCGAAAGTGCGTGGGGTCTCTTGCTTTTCCACTGCTCGAATCGCGTACAACAAGTCACTGACCATTCGATTCAGCAGCATCTCGGTTCCGAATCGCCGGTCGTCAGCAGCCCCGGGATGAAACCAATGGGATCAACCTCTGCGGACTCGATCTCTGGTGCGGCCCGATGGCTGCCCGCCCTTCGTTGGTTGAAGCAGTACGATCGAACATGGCTTCGCGGCGACTTAGTCGCCGGCGTTACTCTGGCAGCTTACTTGCTCCCCGCGGCCATTGGCGATGCGTCACTCGCCGGGTTGCCGCCCGAAGCCGGGCTTTATGCCTGTCTGTTTTCTGGTCTCACCTTCTGGCTCTTTTGCAGTTCACGCCACACGGCCATTTCAGTCACGTCGGCCATCTCGTTGCTGTTGGGTTCCGCACTTGGCGGCATGGCGGGCGGCGATCCCGCGCGATTGATGGCCTTGGCTTCGGCCACCGCCATTTTGGTCGCCGTGATTGCTTTTGCCGGCTGGCTGGTCAAAGCGGGCGCGATCGTGAGTTTCGTTTCCGAAAGTGTCATGGTGGGCTTTAAGTGCGGCGTCGCACTCTTTCTGGCCAGCACGCAGTTGCCCAAGCTCTGCGGCTTTCACGGCGCGCACGGCGACTTCTGGGAAAACAGCGGCTATTTTCTGCAGCACTTGCATGAGACAAACGCTGCGTCCCTCGGCATTGGCGTCACGGCATTAACGATTCTGATTTTGGGAAAGATCTTTCTGAAACATAGGCCGGTCGCTCTGTTTGTCGTCGTCGGTAGTATCGCAGCGTCGTCGCTCTTGGGCCTCGAAAGTCGCGGCGTGAAACTGCTCGGCGAAGTGCCGCAGGGCCTGCCCCACTTTGGGTTTCCCGCCATTCACTGGTCGGATCTGAATCAACTGTTGCCGTTGTCATTCGCGTGTTTTCTGCTCGGTGCCGCCGAGACCGCTGCCATTGGCCGGATGTTCACCGCAAAGCATGGCGGTCGATTTGACGCCAATCAAGAGTTCCTCGCCCTGGCGGCCGCTAACCTCTCCGCGGGTCTGGGCCGCGGCTTTGCCGTCAGCGGCGGCATGTCGCAATCGATGGTGAACGAAGGCGGCGGCGCACGCAGCCCGCTCTCAGGCGCGATCGCGGCCGCCTTCATCCTCGTTGTCGTGCTGTTCTTTTCCCACCTGCTCAGCGCATTGCCGCAACCAGTGTTGGCGGCCGTCGTGCTAGTCGCGGTGGCGGGATTGTTCAAGCTCTCCGCGCTCGTCGAACTCTGGCGCGGCGACAAGGCGGAGTTCGTGGTAGCGATGGCCGCATTATTGGGCGTGTTGAGCTCCGGCCTGCTCCGTGGCGTCATGATCGGTGCGGTTATCTCGCTCGTTCAACTGCTCCGCCATGCCTCTCGGCCTCATGTCGCGGTGCTCGGCCGGATTCCAAGGACGCAGCAATTCTCGGATTTGGACCGGCATCGCGATAACGAGTCGATCCCAGGCTTGATCATCTTCCGCCCGGAATCCAGCCTCTGCTACTTCAACATCGACTATGTGTGTGAGATGATCCTGGATCGCGTGCATCTAAGTGCCACGCCGCCCAAACTCATCGTGCTGGATCTGTCGGCCTCACCCTACGTAGACATGCAAAGCGCAGTGGCGCTAGCGGGGCTGGCAGATGAACTTGCAACCGCGGGCATTCACGTTCAAGTTGCCGAAGTGCGATCGTCAGTGCGCGATCGTTTGCGCCGCGAGGGACTCGACGCCAAACTCGGCCGGGTGAGCCGCGGTGCTTCGGTAGTTGAAGCGGTGGAGGAGTTTCAGAAACCGACGTAATTGCGAGCGCGGGACTAATTGACCGCCGGATTTGTTCTTGCGGCCGCGCGTGCGTAAGTGTGGGTTTTCGTCGTTTTGGGGATCGGACTAATTCCTGTCCGTTTCAATGCAGTGTAGCCATCCTTCAATATGCCGTTTCACACGTTCGTCGGTCTGATTTATGGCCCACGCTTCAAGGTGCTTTTGCAGGGTGACTGACTTGCAATCGACTATCCAAAGGTCGATCCTATCACATGGGTCATGGCATCCCCAGATATTTCCTGCTATCGGCCACAAGTGGGCCATCAAAATACATCCGTCGGTCGTCGCCCGATTGGCCACCGATTCCAAGAGAGTCAATGTGGCAGAGACTATCTTACATTCATCGCCATTCGAAGGGTGTTTTTGGATTAATGCGTTGATTAATAGTTGGGAATCGTCAATGGACGAAGTTGCTCGGTGAATGGTCTGAAGTACGTCGTCATCGATATCGCTCTTAAGCAACCTGGAGACTACACTATTTAGCTCGTCGGCTGTCATGTTCGCGTGAAAACACTGCATCGCATTGTGCGAGGGTCTATCCGGCGGGGATAAACCCCGCCGCTCGCTAATGATTGTATTTGCGAGCCGTCGGATTTATCCTGGCGGAGTTTCCCAAAGTGCAAGCACCAATGGTGACCCAGGTCCTCTTCGGCCGACAGTCGCAAACCGATGAAGCCACCATCGCGGCACGGAATAATCGCTCTGCAAATGCCAGCTCTATTTTTCGAATTTGACCACGGCCGCTTTGTATCGTAGGAATGTTCATCCGCCGGCGCGCATCCGGCTCGGGGGCATGATGCCTTCGGACCAGACTGGACCGGATGAGCACTTGCGGACTGTTTGGGTGATGCGAGCGGGCCCACTCTCACTGCGGTGAGGCATTATGCCTTACTCCGGTGAGTCCGACCTCACTTCAGGTGAGACGGAAAATGCCCAATTGCGGTCGTCGCACGACGAACACCACCACTACTGCCACCACCGCAAGCGACGACCGGGCGGCCAATTTCCACTGCTCGCCCGGCAAAGCCGCCCTTTAAACACAAGGCGGCGAGCTTCGTCAACTTCTTAATCGAGAGTTCAGAGGAGCTTGGGCTCCTGCTCGAAGCGGAAGATTCACCAACAACAACTAAAACGCTCACGCCCGCTCGCATCTTTCCCAGGCACCCCTGCGCGCTCGTCGAAAATTGAAGTTGCGAGCCGCCGGTTTTATCCCGGCGGGGCAATCCAAATACAATCAATAGCGGCGACCTCACATCTTCGCCCGCCAGGAACTCAACCATGCACCGACAATCGCGCCGTGGTTTTCTCGCAGATGTTGGCCGAGGGATGTTGGTCGCCAGTCTCGGGTCGGTCGTGGCCCAGGATCTGGGCCTTGCTTCGGCTAGCGCGGTTGAGGGAGCCGATGCTCTCACGTTCGGCCCACTAGAACCGCTGGTTGGCTTGATGCAGGACACGCCGGCCGCCCAATTGCTGCCGATCTTGGTGGGGAAACTCAAGTCCGGCAACGACCTCCGCACACTCGTTTGTGCCGGGGCGCTCGCTAATGCCCGTTCCTTCGGCGGCCAAGACTACACCGGCTACCACGCGCTGATGGCCCTCGTGCCCGCTTTGCAAATGAGCCAGGAGTTGCCGGAAGCGGAACGAGCGTTGCCGGTGCTGAAGGTTCTCTATCGCAACACCAATCGCATCCAGGAACAAGGCGGCCGCAAGAAGGAAGTGTTGCACGAACTCATCGCCGCGGAACACGCGACGGAGAAGCCCGTCCCGGAATCAATTCGTGATGGAGCGCGCAAAGCCGACTTCGTGGCGGCTGAACAATCGCTGGCCAGATCCCTCGCGTCCGGCACGCCAAACGAAGCGTTTAATCATTTGCAGTTCGCAATTCAGGACGAGGTCGATGTGCACCGCGTGGTGTTATCGTGGCGGGCCTGGGCGCTGCTCGACTTGACGGGTCCGGAGCACGCACAAACTCTGCTGCGGCAGTCGGTGCGCTTTTGTGTGAATGCAGAGAAATTGCTTCAGGACCACAACATGCGGCCGTCGGGCATTCGAACGACATTGCCTAAGTTACTCGATCAACATCGGTTCGTCGGCCGCAATCTCGGCGATCGGCAACCAGTCGATGACTGGGTCGAGAAATTGGCCGAGACGATTTGCAATTCCAACCGTGACGCGGCCGCCGACGCCGTGGCGGCGGCTTTGGCCGAGGGCTTTGCGCCCGAAGCCATTGGCGAAGCCATTTCACTCGCCGCAAATCAACTGGTCCTACGCGATCCAGGCCGGACCAAAGACGAAGACGGCAAACCCAAGGGCAGCGTCCATGGTGCATCCGTCGGCGTTCACGCATCCGACTCAGCCAACGCCTGGCGGAACATTGCCCGAGTGAGCAATCAACGAAACACGGCCGCGAGCCTAATTGTCGGAGCGTATCACACGGCCGGGCAAACAAACGGCTTGAATAACGAGTCGTTCCCGGCAACGGAATCGCTGGAGTCAATCAAGGAAAATGACGCGGTGGGCTTACTTCGTGCGACGGAAGCCGCCATCAAGGACAAGGACCAAGTCCGGGCCTGTGCTTTAGTGCATCGGTACGGTCAAATGCGGTTCGAGCCGCGTCCGGTGTTTGACTTGCTCCTGCGTTACGCCGTCAGCGAAGATGGAGCGTTGCACGCTGAGAAATATTACCGAACAGTCACCGAGGAGTTTGCGAGCACTGGGCCCGCATTCCGTTGGCGACACTTGGCGGCACTCGCGCGCGTCACGGCAAGTGAATATGGCTGGCCGGCGGCCGGCGTGGCCGAAGCACGCAGGTTGCTGAATGTGTGAGGGTGCGGTCAGGTTGGTCTCTCGTTACCAAGTCGTTGCGCTTTCATCACCGAATTTCGGTTAGATTGAACAGCCGCTCCAAGGAGGATGTGGCCATGTTTTCCAGACTCATCGGCGTATGTCTTCTCGCCCTTTTTGCGATCGCCATCTATGCCGCGGCACCGTCCTCACCTGAACCAGCTTTTCACAAAGAGCTCAAGCTCGCGGCAGCCGAATATTTTTCGTGGGGCCGAGTCGACGACAACATGCGATGGGCGCCCCACCTCTGCCGCCCGCCGATGCCGGGACTGGCCTATGTGAGCGAAAGCAAGGACGAATCAACACACGGCAAAAAGCTTTACTCGCTGTTCGCCAAGGATCGAAACGACTATGTCCGTCATCCCGCCGGCGCGAAAGCCATAGTTGGTCAGGCCATCGTGAAACAGTCGTGGATACCGGAGGAAGTCACCGGCGCGGCGGCAGAAACATTGCGCAAACAGCTCCACGATCAGAATGTGGCATTCGATCCAGCGACAATCGTGACACCTCGCCCGGGGCATAAAAGCGATGAAGGAGCGAGAAGCGGAGACCATTTTTTCCCTTACTCCCTACGTGGCGAAAAGGTCTTCAAGGCCACCAAACCGGCGGACCTATTCATCATGTTGAAGCTCGAACCGAGTAGGTCTGATACCGACGATGGATGGGTGTATGGCACAGTGACGCCCGATGCTAAATCGGTGACGTCTGCTGGCCGGATTGCTTCGTGCATGAAATGCCACGACGAAGCGAAGCACGACCATTTGTTTGGCCTTCCATCGGCCAAGTGATGTTCCACGCTGCTCCCCCCCCTCAGTCGCGCCGATTGTGCCGTCTTTGGCGATTTCCCATTCAGTCGGTGTTCGTGTCGTACCGAATAAGCAGGTGATGGGGGCGGTACGCTCCATTGCGCTCCGCGTTCGCACTGAGGACGGACTCATGGGATTCGCACGGCATGCTTGGGGCTCGGCCCTATTCGTGGCACTCATCAGTGCGGGATCGATTCACGCCCAAGGTCATACCGTTGTTGAATCGCCCTCGGTCGCAATACCGGAAGCAAGAGATGCCGACGCACCGATCCGGTTCTTTGGCAGCATTGACTACCTGCTGTTCACCTTCCGCGATGGCCCGGCGCCTCCCTTGATTCAGCACGTGCCAACTGATCAATTCACGCAGCCACTCGATCCCAATGCGCCACGCACGATGTTCGGCGATGGCATCCGGCACCATGCGTTCAACGGCTTCTATTTGTCCGGGGGAGCTTGGGTGACGGAGTGTTTCGGCGTTGATGCCTCGTACGCGCAATTCGAAACCAAAGACAAGAAGTTCTTCATCAACTCACCCGGCGATCCGTCGATCGGGCGGTACTTTGTTGATTTGACGAATAGTTCGTCGCCATACACATACCTGGTATACTCCCGGCCTGACGGCACGGAGACCGGCTGGATCAGCGTGTCTTCGCCGATCCAATTTTGGCATGCGGACACGAACGTTCGTGGCCACGGTTTCTCGGTGTTCAGTGATCGTGTCGATTGGCTCGTCGGTTTTCACTACGCCGATTTACGCGACGGCATCTTCATTCAGGACTACACCGCGTTTCCGAGTAACGGCGTGTCATTGGCCGGCGACGAGAGTTTCCGCGCTCGTAACCAGTTCTATGGCGGCCAGGTCGGCGCGAATGCCTGGACCGGGTTGGGATGCGGCTTCAGCCTCGATGTCACCAGCAAGTTCGCCGTCGGCGGCATCCACCAGCGAGCCAGCATCACTGGATCAACGGTGCAGGCGCTCAACGGGGTGACGACAGCCGTTTATGCTGGCGACGTGCTCGCACAATCCACGAACATTGGCGATTACGAGCGGACGAAGTTTGGCGTCTTGTCAGAACTATTGGTCAAGCTCGGCTATCAAGTTACCAACAACATTTGCGTCACAGTGGGCTATGACCTCGTGGCGATCAGTAGCGTCGTGCGTGCGGGCTCCATCATTGATGAAGGGGTCAATCCGAATGTGAACCCCACGTTGTCACCTTCTTCGGCAAGCACCGCGCAGCGACCGGCATTCGGTTTCAATGCGACAGATTTCTGGGCACAAGGACTAACGCTCGGTTTGTCGGTGAAGTACTAGCAAACCTATGACTTGAGCTTTCGCAAGATGTCCAACGTCGAAATGACGCCGACCAGCACGCCGGCGCCATCGACGACGAACAGCCGATGAACACGACGCGCGGCCAACTCTCGAACGATGTGTTCCGGCGTGGCGTTTGTGGAGACTGAGAAAATGGCGGGCGTCATGATTTCGCGGACCGGTGTGCGATCGACTGTTTCGACTTGATAGCCACGCTGTGGAAGCCGCTCGCCGCCCGGCAGATCCATTCGCTCTCGATCATCGAATTCGGGGATCTTCGATAAGTGCCTCGCATACTCCCGATCATGCCGAAGAATATCGCCGCTGGACACAACGCCGATCGGTCGGCCGGCCTCGTCGATTACGGGCGCGGCGTGGAAGCCGCGATCGACAAGCAAACCGACGGCTTCGCTCACCGTCGCAACTGATGAAATTGAAATTGGGTTCGGAGACATCAGGTCCGCAGCGGAGTCGGCTGCGAGCATCAAACGGGTGGACATGACAAGCCCTCCCTAGACGACGGCTTCCCGCCATTCTCTCTCGGAGATGTTCAGGTTCCGCCTATGCGAAATGATACTAAGGCCATAGACCAACAGGTATTGAGGGGATATTCGCAGAGCAAAATAATCAGGGGGCTCTCGCATGCGGACCGTCATCACAGGCGGTGCCGGTTTCATCGGCTCGCACTTGTGTGAACGGTTTCTCGACGATGGCCATGAGGTCATCGCCGTTGATAATTTCATTACCGGTCAACGCGAGAACCTAGTCCATTTGCAGGCGAACCCTCGCTTCTCGCTGCTCCAACATGACGTTTCACATCGCATCAACATCGATGGGCCAGTCGATAACGTCTTGCATTTCGCCAGTCCGGCGAGCCCGGTCGATTACATCAACTATCCGATTCAAACGCTCAAAGTTGGGTCGCTCGGCACACACAATACGTTGGGCTTGGCCAAGGCAAAAAACGCCCGCTATTTGCTCGCCAGCACGAGCGAAGTTTACGGCGACCCGGAGCAAAACCCGCAGCGGGAAGATTATTGGGGCCACGTGAATCCGATTGGACCGCGGAGTTGCTACGACGAGGCCAAGCGGTTTTCCGAAGCGATCACGATGGCGTACCACCGAGCTCATGGTCTGAACACGCACATCGTTCGCATCTTCAACACCTACGGCGAGCGAATGCGGCTAAGCGATGGCCGGGTGCTCCCCAACTTCATGGGACAGGCCCTTCGGGGCGAGCCGCTGACGATCTATGGCGATGGCTCGCAAACCCGCTCGTTCTGCTATGTCAGCGACTTGGTGGCCGGCATCCACGCGCTCCTGTTCACCGACTTCCATGAACCGGTGAACCTGGGAAACCCGGACGAGGTCACTATCCTCGAATTCGCCCACGAAATTGACCGTCTGACGGGCGGGAAGGGGGCGATCGTCAACAAACCGCTGCCCCAGGACGACCCAAAGGTACGGAACCCGGACATTTCCCGCGCCCGCCACATTCTGGGGTGGGAACCTAAGATCAATCGTCGCGAAGGTTTAGAGCGGACTATGCGGTATTTTCAGGCGCAATTGGCGGGCCGGGCAAAATAGTCATATCCGCTTCCAAGCATCGCCCTTTCCCAAAGCGTATAATCCATTGGATCACCCAATTGGCCAGGACTCGACCCATTCGAGGCCGAGTGGCCGTTTATTTGGACGGAATGAGGCACATTCCCGTGATCCGGCGAAGCGCAACCTGAAACGAATCCTTAAGTTACAGCCGGGGAATGCCGTGCACCGAATGAATCGACGCATTACCAAAACGCGACCCGTGGCACGTCCGGCCGTGGTTCGTCGCGGCCGACCGGTCCCACCGCCGGCCCCTGTAGTGCCGCCGAGCCGAGCGCCGATCGCTCCGCCTCCGGCAGCGGATGAATACCTCGATGATGAGGATGAAGACGAGGAAGAAGCGGAGGAGAAACCGCAGGCCCCTGAAGGGGACGACTCGGGAGCGGATGATGCCCTGGGCGTTTACCTCCGGCAGATGGGTGCCATTCCGCTTTTGAATCGCAGTCAAGAATTAGCATTAGCCATTCGCTTGGAACGAGCCCGCGACCGTTTCCGTCACGCGGCACTACTTTGTGCTCCTATTCTCGACCGCGTCTCGACCACGTTCCAAAAAGTGCTGGCCGACGAGATCACGATCGATCCCGTGATTGACGTGGTCACCAGCCGTGAGCAAACCCGAGCGAATATTCTCGTTCGACTGCCGCGGCATCTGCGCACGCTAACTCGGCTTATGAAAAAGCTCGAAGCGGCGTTCCCGGAAATGCTCCGCCAAGATTCGATCAGCGCCCAGCGGCGCAACCGCCGGCTCATCTGGCAGACGCTGCGCAAGGCTGCCAAACTCGCCGAAGAACTATCGCCGCGGACGGAAGTCTTGGAGCATTGGACGAGTGACTTGCTAGCGTCGGCGGGCCAATGGAAGGAAAAGTACGGCGGTCGCATCCGGATTCGCAAACCGTTCGAACGTGGCCGGCACATGCGCGCCTTGCGCGAAGCGCTGCGGCCATTCTTGTTGATGCAGACCGATCTCGAGAAGTTCATCCGCGTGCTGCCCACTCGACAGGCTCAATATCAAAAAGCCCGCCGCGAGTTGGCGGAGGCAAATCTTCGTTTAGTGGTTTCAATCGCTAAGCGATATCGTGGTCGCGGACTGGCGTTCGCCGACCTAATCCAGGAAGGAAACCGCGGCCTCATGCGCGCCGTGGACAAATACGAACACCGCATGGGCTTCAAGTTCGGCACCTATGCCACTTGGTGGATTCGCCAGGGCATTACCCGCGCCTTGGCCGATCATGCTCGCACCGTCCGTGTACCTTGCCACCAAATTGGAGTGCTGGCGGCTATTGAGCGCATCCGTGGTGAGCTTGTCGTTCGGCTCTGCCGCGAGCCAACGATTGCGGAAATCGCGGCTGTCTTAGGGGTCCCCGAGGAAGAGACGCGCTCACTGCGGGCGGTTGGCAAACAGCCTGTCAGCTTGAACGATCCTGTCGGCGATGAAGGCGAGCGGGCGCTCGAAGACTTCTTGAGCGATCATGGAACAGTCAATCCCGGCGAAAACGTCGATCATCACTTATTGCGCGACCGGATTGGTGAGGTGCTCAAGTCACTGTCACAGCGGGAGCGCGAAGTTATCGAACTGCGGTTCGGCTTGCTCGATGGTCAGCCGCGAACCCTCGACGAAGTGGCTCGCCGCTATGGCATCACCCGCGAGCGGATTCGGCAGATTGAGTCCCGCGGGTTGCTGAAGCTGCGGCAGACGCCGCGTTCGCAGCGGCTCGCCGGCTTCCAAGACGCATACTAATTTCGTTACGGCTTCGGGGTCGGCGTGCGAGCGTCGTCCTCGAGCTCGTTTTCCAGGTCACGCAACTTTTGTCGCGCGTTCTGTTCGTCGATTTGCGACGAAGTCACCGGACCGCGGCTCTTCGACTCCGATCGCGATTCCATTGACGACGGCCGATTGGGTGGCGTCGCAGGAATAGTCGGCCGAGTGAACTGATCGGGTATGCATCCCGCCAACGTCACTCCCAAAATCATCAAGCTCAATCGTTTCATGGGTGGTCCCCTCTTGGGGCCGTGTTCGCCGTTTTGCCAGCCGGCAAATTGGCGGTACGCAACTTGTAAACTTCGGAAGCCCGCTCTTCGAGCCGGATTGCTTGCGCTTCTAACTCTGAGTTCCCGGTTTCCAGGGCAATCTGTTTCAATCGATCGCAAACCAGCAGCCGGCGCAGATAGTTCGCCTCTTCTTGGGCCCGCAGTGCGGCCGCGGTTTCGCTGGCCTTGTTGGCCTGCTCGTTGGCTTGCCGAGGCTTCGGTTTTTCCGGCGGCGTCGGAGGCAGCGGCGATATCGGCGGGCCGCTGTTGAATCGTTGAAATCCAGTTCGGCCCTGATCAATTTCCGCGGCGCAAATTGCGTTGGCGCCGAGGATCGAGACCAAGACGACGTAAGCACTTAGTCGGAACATAGCGTCCCCCCCGCGGCATTGGTCGCCGCCTGGACCGCTTGCAAATTCTCCACCGGAACGGGGCCGCTATGCCAAAGGACGGCTTTTCTGTCAAGGAGAATTGCTCAAGAGCCGGACTGGCCGATTATTTGGACATGCAGCGTCCTTTTGCGGGGGCCGTCGAATTCGCAGAAATAAATCCCCTGCCAGCGACCCAAGACGACGGCGCCGTTCTGAATTATCAGCGTTTGGCTGGGACCCACGAGGGTGCATTGAATATGGCTGTCGCTGTTGCCCTCACCGTGTCGGAACCCGGGTTGGTCTTTTGAGACCGTCTTGCCGTACCAAAGCAAAAGGTCGTGAACGACATCCGGGTCGGCATTTTCGTTGATGGTAACAGCGGCAGTGGTGTGTGGACAATAAACGACGCAGATGCCATCTTTGACCGGATGAGCGCCGACGATACGGTTAACCTCCGCAGTCACCTCGACCATCTCCCGTCGGTTCTTCGTGCGCACTTCGAACGACTCCATGGTGAGCTCCCTAATCAAACTGGGGCCAGTGTATGGCGCCGGCCACTAGCATGATGAGGTCCGCAGGAGCTGGTATGACGCCGTTTTCAGTCGATCGCCAAGAAGGGGGCCAAACGCTGGCTGCAGTCCTCCGCCGCCGACTGCAATTGACGTGGAGCCAGACTACCAAACTCATCGAAGAGAAAAAGGTGAAGCTCGCGGGGCAGATCTGCGGCGACGCCGCTCGCCGTGTGCTACCGGGCCAGCGAATTGAAGTTGTAGCTCCGAAGCCAAAGAAAAAACCGCCCGCAGCTCCCAAGCTGGGATTCCGTGAGACCAAGTCCGCGCCGATCCCGGAGGGCGTGTCGATTGTGTACTCCGAAGAGCAGGTGGTCGTCGTCGATAAGCCACCCGGATTGACCACCATGCGACACGCGGAGGAAGCCGAGGAGTTTGGTCAACGTGGCCGTAAGTTTCTGCCGGTTACCTTAGCGGATCTGTTGCCGCGCTTGCTGAACGATCGCCGACCAATCATTGCCGTCCATCGCCTGGATCGAGACACGAGTGGTCTGGTGGTTTTTGCTCGTACGCCAGAGGCCGCGAAGCACTTGGGCCGCCAGTTCCGCGCGCACACTACTCTTCGCACCTATTTGGCCGTCTGCCGTGGCACCCCTGCGAATGGCCGGATTGAGTCGTGGTTCGTCCGCGATCGCGGTGATGGTCGCCGTGGGTCTGGTCCGTCGGGCGAGGGCCAACGTGCCGTGACGCACATCAAGGTGATTCACGAACTTGGACCGTTGAGTTTGGTGGAATGTCGGCTCGAAACGGGCCGAACTCATCAGGTGCGTATTCACTTGGGAGAGCAGGGCACGCCGCTGGCCGGCGAACGGCTTTATGATCGCCCATTGCACGGAAAACCTTTGGCCGATCCGAGCGGAGCCAAGCGAATCGCGCTGCATGCTGCCACGCTGGGTTTCGCTCACCCGGCGAGCGGAAACGCAATGAAGTGGGCGTCGCCCATGCCCGAGGACATGCGAGAGCTTGTCGAGAAATTTTCTTAGGTAGGTTGCCTACCCTACGAAATGCCTAACTCCGCGATTCGCCGGTACAGCGAACTCAAGCCCATGCCCAATCGCCGCGCCGCTTCGCGTTTATCGGGCACTTGTCGCAAGATTCGCTCGATGTGCTGTTTCTCAAATCGTTTGACGGCGGTGCTGATGTCATCGACGGCCGTTGGGTCGCCTTCTGCCGGTACGAGATCAGGCGGCAAATCGCTCACGGTCACCAGTGGCCCTTCGCCGAGGATGACCGCACGCTGCAACACGTTTTCCAGCTCGCGGACATTGCCGCGCCAGGGGCAAGACCGCAAGAGTTGCATCGCCTCGTGGCTCACTCCGGTGATTCGTTTGCCCATCGCCTGAGTGTGGCGAGCCAGGAGATGTTCGACCAACTCGGGAATATCATCCCGCCGCTCGCGCAATGGCGGCACATGTATTGTGACTACGTCGAGTCGGTAGAAGAGGTCCTGACGAAACCGTCCCTCGGTCACTTCACGCTTCAGATTCTTATTGGTGGCGGCAATTACGCGTGCTTGCACGTCGACTGGCTCGTTGGCCCCGACGGGCAGCACTTCCTTTTGCTCGATCGTACGCAGGAGTTTCGCCTGCATGTTTTGAGGTAGTTCGCCGATCTCATCGAGAAATACCGTGCCGGGGCCCGCATGCACAAAGACCCCCGCCTGATCCCGATCGGCGCCGGTAAATGCGCCTTTACGCCGGCCGAAGAGCTGGCTTTCGAGCAGTTCTTGCGGAATGGCGGCGCAGTTGACCGCGAGGAAACGTGCATCCGGGGCCAAGCCTTGCCGATGTATCGCTCGCGCGATCAGCTCCTTGCCAGTACCGCTTTCACCCTGGATCAGCACGGTGGATTTGGTGGGTGCGACCTTGCGAATCAACTCCTGAACCCGTGCCAAACCTGTGCCGATAAGTTGATCGGCGTCAAACTGGCGATTGAGCTCGCGGCGAAGATCCTGATTCTCCTGATGCAACTGTCCATAGGCGATCGCTCGCTGAATCTTGTTGCGAACCTCGTCCAGTAAGAGCGGCTTCATCAGGTAATCGTGAGCGCCACGCTGAAATGCCTCGACGGCATTTTCCACCGTGGCGTAAGCCGTCATCATGATCACGCACGTTCCGGCACTGATTCGTTGGAGCTTGGCCAAGAGTTCGATGCCGTCGAGACCTGGGAGTTGAACGTCACACAAGACAACGTCGTAGCGCCGGTCAGCCGCACGTGTGAGTGCTTCTTCGCCCGATGCGCAGACGTGAACTTCAAAACCCTGATGGGTCAGATATTCGGCCAGGGTGTCGCGGATGAGTCGCTCGTCATCAACGACCAGAATGGGATGCACTGACAACGCCATTAAGAGTCTCAACAGGTTCGGGCGAATAATCCCCTTCGCATGTCCCCATCGGCAATCGCACACAGAATATGGTCCCACCGCCTGGCCGACCAGTGACCTCGATTCGGCCCCCAAGGTCGGCGAGCAACTTGCGGGTCACGAATAAACCGAGGCCGGTGCCATGGGTTTTGGTCGTGAAGTACGGCTCGAATAGTCGCTCGCGGACATCAGCAGAAAGTCCACAGCCGTCGTCAGAAACCTCGGCCATCAATTCTGATTCCTCACAACTTAGGCGTAGGTTGATGCGGCCTTCCTTTTGGGTGGCGTCGATCGCATTGAGCACCAGATTCAGAAACACTTGCACGAGTTGACCGCGCACGCCGACAATGGATGGCAGGTTCTCCGAATATTCCGTCGCGATCACTCGGCTCTTCGCGCCGCGATAATATTTCGCAATCGAGAGAGCTTCATCCATCACTTCGGCGACGTTCAACCGCGTGGGCTTCGTAGAGCTCGGCCGGCTGAAGTTGACCAGCTCGCGGAGAATATCGCGGATGCGATGAAGCTGGCCGCTGACCAATGTTAGTTTCTCGTGCGTGTAGGGGCCGAGGTCGCGCAGTTCCAGCATTTGCACGATCGAGGAGATCGCCGTGAGCGGATTGCCCACTTCATGAGCGATGCCGGCGGCCAGAAGACCGAACGCCGCCATTTTCTCCTGGTGCAGAACTTGCGCCTGGGCATCTTGCAATTGCTGCGTACGCTCTGCAATCCGGTGCTCGAGTTGTTGTTGATTATGCCGCAATGCGTCGTTCAAGGTGCCGAGATATTCACCGACGTGTTTCACCAATAGCGCCATGGAGCTCGCCGCCCAAGTGACCCAAAGCAGCATGAGCAATGTCAACACCAGTGCCGCCGGCTCGCGCTCATGCAGGGGCAGCGCGGCATAAAGGGCCGTCACAGAAAGGCAGTGCAATCCGCATGTCACATATGTGACCGAGGTGGAGTGCCGGATTGCACAGCAGATGAGCGAGAGAAAGTAATAGTAGTGGAACCAGCTTTTGAGTCCGCCATGGTAATAGCACAGCAAACCGATAAAGAGTGCTTCCATCGAGGACACGGCGAGCGGGTAGCGACCCAAAAATACCCGGCCGCGGAGGCTAAACACGGTGTCAATGACGGTGAATGCCAGGCCGACCCCCAGAATGGCCGTGAGTCGAAGCTGGTTGTCGGTCGGCCCGCCGGCGGTGACGTACAAATAGCCGAGGATTAGCCCCAACCAGCGAATCCGCAGCGCAATGTTTTCGGCCGCGAGTTCCCAGCGCGGCAGTGCAATTTCCGCCTCTGACGACATGTTGAAATTGTAGCGGTTGGGACCTGTCCCTACCTGCGATTGACCGTTTGCTTCTGGCTATTTACACTTCGGTCCGGAAGACAGATCAGGACGGCCTCGATGAGTACCCGTTTGCGCTCGCTCACCGACCGGTGTCCCCGGCCCGGAATGGGCTGGGAAGAGCCAGATTGCCCGCTCTGCGGCGGGCACGACCGCATCACGATTCTCGAAGCGCAGGATCCGCAAGCCCGTGGGAATGGATTGTGGTTCGCCGTCGTCGAATGCCGGAGTTGCCATCTGACATTTACTTCACCGCGGCCCGATCAGGCGGCCATCGGCGATTTCTATCCGATCGATTACGCCCCGCACCGGCCTAAAGTCGATCGCCATGCCACGTCCGCGCCCTTTGCATGGCTGCGAGGCCGGCCATGCGTTGAACGGCGAATTCTGCCGCGGCACGGCAGATGCCGGCTCTTGGACTTTGGTTGTGGTGGTGGATCGTTTCTCGAACGCATGCACCGCCAGGGCTGGAACGTCACGGGCCTTGACGTCTCGGCCGCTGCGGTCGCCACAGTCGAGCGGAAGCTCGGCGTGCCGGCGCTGTTGGGTTCTCTACCACATCCGGATATAAAACTGGGCTCATTCGATGTAATTACGATGTGGCATTCACTGGAGCACGTGCACGAACCGCTGCCGACATTGCGAGCCGCCCGGGAACTGCTGGCGCCGGGGGGAAAGATCTTGGTCGCAGTACCGAACTTCGCCGGTTTGCCCTTTGAGTGGTTTGGAGAATCGTGGTTTGCGCTGGACCTTCCTCGCCACCTAGTTCACTTCACCCCGAACACTTTGATCGCCATGATGGCCAAAGCGGGATTCGCTTCGATCAATGTTCGAATGATACGGCACGACGATTGGTTGCGCTCATCCGCGCGGCTCGCGTGTCGCAAACCGAACCCGCCTGGTTGGCAGAAATTGTTGACCCACAAATATCCGGCTCGAATGGCCGCGTGGGCCTGCTACCTTCTGGGCCGCTCCGACTGCATGCTTGCGACCGCTTCTGTTTAGTTCACTTCTTGGGCCGTCGGCCAATCCCGTAATACGCAAACCCGGCTGCTTTCATCACCTCGGGGTCATAAAGGTTGCGCCCATCAAACACAACATGTTGCTTCATCGACCGCTTTAAGTGGTCTAAATCGGGCTGGCGAAACTCTTGCCAATCAGTCACCACGACGAGTCCGTCCGCACCTTCGACCGCATCGTAGGGCCGGGTGCAATACTGCAGCCGATCGCCGTAAATTTCACGAATATTTGCCATTGCTTCCGGATCATGCACACGGCAGGTGACGTCGAGCGCCAGCATGGCATCGAGAAACGCAAGTGCGGGAGCTTCGCGGATGTCGTCGGTTTGTGGTTTGAACGAAAGGCCCCACACTGCGAGTGTTTTGCCGTGGAGTGATTTCTTGCCGTAGTGACCTTCCACCTTGCGCACCAAAACTTGCTTTTGTCCGACGTTGACCCGATCCACAGCTTCCATGAGGTCGAGGAAAAACTGGTTGCGGCGGCCTAGGGCAATGATCGCGCGAACATCTTTCGGGAAACAGCTACCGCCATAGCCTGGCCCTGGGAATAGAAATTGAAAACCGATGCGGTGGTCATGGCCCATGCCGCGTCGAACGTCGTTGATGTCCGCCCCGAGGCGGTCACAGAGATTCGCCATCTCGTTGATGAAGCTGATCTTGGTCGCCAGCATCGCATTGGCGGCATACTTGGTCATCTCCGCGCTTTCTGGAGTCATGACCAAAAACGGTTTCTCCGTTCGCAGGAATGGCGCATAAAGCTGCCGGAGCACATCGGCAGCCGCGGGGCTGCGCACGCCGACAACCACACGGTCGGGCTTCATGAAATCGTCGAGTGCGGCTCCCTCTTTGAGGAACTCGGGATTGCTCGCGACCTCAACTCCGGGAGGACAGCCGCGTTCTTTGAGCCGCTCGAAAAGACCCTGGTTCGTTCCCACCGGCACGGTGGATTTCGTCACGATGATTTTGCCATCGGCGCTATTCGGATTCGCTTTCAACAAGTCGATGATGGCGTCGGCGACCGCCCAGACGGCGGAGAGATCGGCGTCGCCGGCATCCGATTGCGGGGTACCGACCGCCAGGAAGATCAATTTCGCGGGCAGCACGGCTTTAGCTAGATCGGTGGTAAACGTCAGCCGGCCTTCACGCCGATTGCGCTGCACCAATTCGAGCAAGCCGGGCTCGTAAATCGGAAGCTTGCCGGACTCGAGGACATCGATCTTGCGGGCATCCTTGTCGATCCCGACCACGTCGTTACCGCTCTCGGCGAAGCAGGTGGCGGTGACCAAACCAACGTAACCGGTGCCGATCACGGCAATCTTCATCGGACTCCACTCCTTTGGGGAATTGGGATGATTCTACCGAAGTTTAGCTGCGCCGCGAAGCGAATGTGGGCGGCCAGAGCTGAACTTTGCCGCAGCAAGGAAGCGCGATATAATTCCCTTGTTCCCAACGCATTTCGCGCCCGGGGCCCGAGCCGTGAAGAAGAACGCGATCGTGCCGACTTTGCTGACGCTCGGCAATGCCGTATGCGGTCTCGCCGCCATTGCCTATGCCAGTCGAATCGGCAAGGCCGACTCCACTGCCGAGATGGATCGCTTTTTCATGGCGGCCAGCGGCTGGCTGATCGGCGCGGCCATGATTTTTGACACCCTGGACGGTTTTTTCGCTCGCCTGTTCAAGGCGGCCGGGCGGTTCGGGGCCGAATTGGACAGCCTTTGCGATGCCATTAGCTTTGGCGCTGCGCCGGCGTTTCTCTTGCTGCAGTTGGGGCCGGGCCGCGACCAACCGCTGTTGCATCAGGCTTTGGCAGCGGTCTCCACGCTCTACATGATGTGCGCAATTTTGCGGCTGGCCCGGTTCAACGTGGAAATGATCGAGGGCTCCAAGCGGTTCAAAGGTCTTCCGTCGCCAGCCGCTGCCGGATGTATCGCCACGCTGGCGGTCGCCCGTGGCATGCTGCATTCGCGGCTACCCGACTGGGACACGCCGGCGATAGAAACGTTCCTCGAAGTCTGGGCGACGCTTGGAGCGGTGTTCGTGGCCGTTCTGATGGTCTCTAACGTCGGCTATCCCCACCTGACAAAACAAGTCATCAAGCAAATCATGCAAATGATTCGCGGCAAGCGCGCATTGCCTTGGACGGTCATTGGATTTGTCGTGTTATGTGGAATCTTGTTCCGAGAATTCGTGTTCGTGCTCGCCTTTTGGATGTATGCCACGAGCTTTTTGGTCCGCGCTGTGGTCAAACGGTCCAATCGTCAACGAGCTTACGCCGACGAAGTCCTTCCGCAGTAATCTGCTTTATGTTCACCGGTCTTGTTGAAGCTTTGGGGATTGTTCGCGCCGCCACTTCGGATGGTGCCGGCGGGAAGAATCTGGACGTCGCCGTGCCATTTGCGCCCGAGGTAGCACTCGGTGAGAGTATTGCTGTCAACGGCTGTTGCCTCAGCGTGGTGGAAAAGACGGCCGACCTACTTCGCTTTCAGGCCGGTCCCGAAACTCTCGCAAAAACTAACTTGGCAGCCCTCGCGCCGGATGACCCAGTGAATCTGGAACGTTCGTTGCGGCTCGGTGATCGGGTCGGCGGTCATCTCGTGACGGGCCATATCGACGCGGTTGGTACAATCGCTCAGAGAGACGTTCAGGGCGACTGGCAGGTAGTTTGGTTCGCCGGCCCACCGGAGATCGTTCGGCAACTTGTCCCCAAAGGATCAGTAGCCATCGATGGAGTCAGTCTGACCGTCGTAGATGTGCGTCCCGATCAGTTCAGCGTGATGTTGATTCCGTTGACTTTGGCTGCGACGACGCTCGGGAGTAAATCGACCCGCGCCCCAGTGAATCTAGAAACCGACATTATTGGAAAATACGTGGCACAATGGATGACCTCGTATCGCGGCCCGGCTTGAATGAATCGGCGCCGCGACAAACTCTCAATTACATTCGCGCCCGGCTTACGGAAGCGGGCATTCAGCCCAAGAGCAAGCTTGGGCAGAATTTTCTGATCGATCTGAATCTGATCGATGTCATTGTCACCGCTGCTGAGTTGGGTCCCGAAGACCTGGTCCTCGAAGTTGGCTGCGGCACGGGCAGTTTAACCACTCGGCTGATCGAGAAGGCCGGCGCGGTTCTTGGCGTCGAGTTAGACCCGGAGATATTCCCGCTCGTCTCGGAATTGTTGCCTAGTTCGAACAACCTCAGGCTGCTGCACGCCGATGCTTTGAAGAGTAAGAATGAGCTGAATCCGAATATTTTCACTGCTCTGGATGAGTTGCAGAAACAGTTTCATACGACTCGGCTGAAACTCGTGGCCAATTTGCCGTACTCGGTGGCGACACCGGTGATTGCAAATCTGCTTATCGGTAACTACACCCCAGAGCGAATGGTCGTGACGGTGCAGTTCGAAATCGCGCAGCGCCTTTCCGCCTCGCTGGGCGATTCAGAATATGGCGCACTGTCAGTGCTGACTGGCAGCCTCGCCAAAGTGAACATACTTCGGCACTTGCCTCCCAACGTGTTTTGGCCGCGGCCGCAAGTGGACTCAGCCATCGTGCTTATCCGACCGGATCCCGCGAAGCGCGAGCATGTTGGCAGCCCGCTGGCATTCCGCCATTTCTTGCGCGACCTCTATACGCATCGCCGCAAGAACCTGCGCGGAGCCCTCACCGGTTGGCCATCGGGCCGTCGCGAGAAGGGCGACGTCGATCGGTTGCTGGAAGGCCTCGGCATCGATGGCAAACTGCGAGCTGAGCAACTCGACCTCGAAGATCATCTCCGACTGAGCAGGGCCTTCACGGAGGCGTATCCGTGATTGTCAGCGTGGCGCAAATCGTCGCCTGCACAGAAGCCGAGGGCCCGGGGAAGCGATTTGCGCTGTGGTTTCAAGGGTGCCCGCTCCGTTGTCCGGGATGCTGCAATCCCGAAATGCTGCCATTCGAAGGCGGCACGCCATATTCCATGGATGACCTGTGTGCCGGGATTCACGCAGCTCGCCAAGACTTCGGAATCGAAGGCATTTCGCTGTTGGGCGGGGAGCCTCTCGCTCACGCGATGGCGGCGGCAGGGCTCGCACGTAAGGCGTGGGAGATTGGACTCAGCGTCATGGTTTATTCGGGGTATACCCTGGCCGAAGCCCGATCGTTACGGGATCCCGCGATTGCGGACGTTCTCGCCCACTGTGACGTCCTGGTCGATGGACCCTATCTTCGGGAACAATCGGAGTCTCGGAGGCGCTGGGTCGGCTCATCCAATCAAGTCGTGCATTTCTTGACCAATCGGTACCGATCGGATGACCCTTTGTGGGTGAAGCGAAACACCCTTGAGATTCGGTTGCGTGGCGACGAGCTCTCGGTAAACGGCTTCCCGGCTCCATCGGCTGTGGGACTTTGGCGGCGACTGCACACTCAATCGCCCTCTCGTCGAGAATCGGCGAATGATAATGCTTGATCAGCCGCACGCCGTCACGCCGTTTGAAGCTCGGCTCTTGACAATCCTCCGTGCAATCGTCCGCGTCTCCCCGTTGGAGCCAGCGCTCCCTTACGTTTTGGAAACGGCACCAGCTCAGCCGGGATTGAGCGATAAGTGCCAGCAGTTGTTACAGGATTCACTCTCGCAAGGTTGCGTCAATTATCTTGCCCGACTTGGTTGGCGCCGCGAACGATTTTTGCGCGATGGGCAACCGGTCACCGGCCGACTCTGGGAACGTTGGCCGGCCACAGAGCTGAAGCTCACATTCACCCAGCACACTGTGGAGTTCTTGCTGTGGCTCACAGCCGAAGATCCCAGTACCGGCAAACGCTGGGATCCGCCCGAGGATGAGCCTTCGATTGCAGATCAATTGGTCGTGTTCTTTGCCTATGATTTGTTGCGGAGCACGGAAGCGGCCCGCGTGTGGCCGGCCCGGCTGCGGTTCATGGTCAATCCGCTTTGCCGGCTCATGTACGCTTCGGAGATCACTCAGCAAACGAGCGATCCCCCGAACTTCGCGGGTTGGGTGACCGGCATTGGCGGCGCTATACTGGAAGCTCTGCAACGGCCATTGTCCGTGGCTTGGCTGGCGGCGGAGCATGGGAAGCAACAGGTCAGCAACTGGGGCACGATGAGCGAGATCGCACAAGCGCAGGAAGCGGTCATCGATCGCTACCTCGACGAAGTCGATCGGGCAGGCCGCCCTGATTTGGCACGATTTTTGTTGTGGGGAGCGTCGGAATTCTGCACACCCGCTCGAACGACCCAAGATTTGATCGGCGGTCTCTTGGCTGGGGTACCTCCGCGCCTCGCCGAGCGGTATCAAATCCAGCGCCAAGCCGGCGTGTTGCCCCGCGTTTTGGCGAGACTGCACACATGGGAACAGCGGGCTCGCCGCGTAGGTTATCTCGATGAAGGTTACACTCCGGCGCAGTTGTTCTTGGCCGATTGGAGTGATGCCTGTGCCGACGCCGCGTATATGCAAGCAGATCGGTTAGTGCGAGAATTGGAGCCCGTGGCCGTAAATCCGGTAGGAAGGCCGTCATGAGCCGAGCATACAAAATCCGCGTTAGCCAAAGTGATACCCGCGTGATCCATGCAGATGACGCGGTGAGTACGCAACTGGGAATGTTGGACATTCTCCCTCAGGAAGAGATGGCCAAATTGCTCGCTGACGAGCTGCGCAAGCGTGGGTTCACCGACGAGGGCAAGTTGCTTCGCCGCGACCGCGATGGCGTCCGCGTCTCCATCGACCCGTCCGAGGGCGTCATCACTGTTCGATCCGAATCATGCGATGAAGTGGAAGTCGAATCAACCCGCGAGGGCGTCGGTTACGACGACATCGGCCCGGCCCACCGCAACATCAAGGAACGCCTCACACAGCAAGCGAAGGAAGACCTCGACCGCATCGCGGCAAATGAACAGCGTAAATTGCAGCAAAAGGCTACCGAAAATCTGGAAGGCGAGCTCATCGACCTGAAAAAGGAACTTGATCAGGTGGTCAATCGCGTCACCGCAGAAGCGCTGAAGAGGAAGGCCGCCCAGCTCGGCCAGATCAGGGAAATCCACGAGGACCCGGATGCCGGATCCCTCACGATCAAGGTGGAAGTGTAGAATCGCTCACAATGCTAATACCCGAACGCGATTTGCCGAAGGAACTCACCGCCGATCAAGCGGTTGAAGCCGCCTATTCGACCGAATTGGCTGAACTCAGCGAGCGATTGACGCGCGGACTCCCCGTGTTATTGGAATGCGACAAGGAACTCGCACCGTTTCTTTACGTCAATCTGCGAACACGACTCAAACAGCACGATCTGCGCTGTGTCTATCTCGATGGTCGGCAACGCGAAGAACAGCCCGGGGCGGCTACGGCCGGGCTGTTGGGCTCAATGATCTCGCAACTCCGCGAAGCCGTGCGGGGCGCGGTTGAACGCAAGGTAATTGTCTTGCCGCACTTGGATTTGCTGACAACGAGCTCTGGCAGTTTGACCACCGAGGCTCGCGAGGCCGTGGTTTTGCTCTACGAGAACCCGGACGTCGTGTGGCTCGGGTTCAAAGACCCGTCCTTCCCGCTACCGCGAGTAATCGAAAACTTGTTTCCGCATCGCACCAGTTTGCTGGGTGTGCCCCGTTCTCGGTTACAGTATTTGATCACGCAGCGCGAAGCGCGCAAGTTCAGTCGGGATTTCAATCCTTGGGCGTTGTACAAACACGTCTCTGGCATCAATGCCGTGCGGCTGCGTCGGTTGCTCAGTGCCCTCGACGGCGAGGATTATCCGGTCGATGCCAAGAAGGCATATCGGCAGCTTCGCCAGGCCACTCTAGTTGGCAACTTGGAGCTGCCGAGCATCGATCTTGCGGCGGAAATCGGCGGTTACGAGAAGGTGAAAACTCGGCTCCGCAATGAGATCCTTGACGTACTCGCGGTAAAGGAGCGGTCATCGGATCCCAGCGAGATTGCTCGGCTCGAAGAGTTGTTGCCACGTGGGATGATTTTTTGGGGGCCGCCGGGTACGGGCAAAACCCTTTTCGCGAAAGCGATGGCCGCCTCCATCGGGGCCGCGGTAACGATCGTTTCAGGCCCCGAGCTAAAGAGTAAATGGGTCGGCGAGAGCGAAGAGAACTTGCGACAGATTTTCCACCGCGCCCGGCAGAGCGCTCCATCAATCATCGTCTTCGATGAGCTCGATTCATTCGCCAGCGCTCGCGGCACCTACACCGGATCGGGTGTCGAGCACTCAATGGTCAATCAGTTGCTCACCGAGATGGATGGCTTTCGCAGTGAGGAATTGGTCTTCGTGGTCGGCACCACCAATTTGGTGGAGATGCTTGACCCGGCCTTGCTGCGGCCGGGCCGCTTCGAGTTTCAACTTTACATTCCCTATCCGGACGACAAGGATCGCAAAGCCATCATCGAAATTTACGATCGCAAGATGGCGTTGCAGATGACGCCGGAGGCAATCGAGTACGCCGTGCGCCGCACCGCGGACTATGTCGAAGGTGCCGCGGCGGGCACCCGCTACAGCGGCGACCACCTCAACGCCCTCTGCAGGGCAATCGCTCGCATCCGATTGCGTGAGAAACGTGCCGGGGCGACGACGCCCGCCGAGGTGGAGCAGGCACTGACCGAATATGTGGAAATTCCAAGTTTGACGCCACACGAAGAAAGGGTCGTTGCAATCCATGAAGCGGGGCACGCGATCGTCGCAATGCACTGCCCACACTCGCCGCCTATTGAGCGAATCACCATCCGTGGCGATACGGCCGGCGCTTTGGGTTATGTCCGTTACCAAGATCGCCAGCACAAGTTCGTGGTCACTCGAGCCGAGATGCTCGACACCATGCGAGTTCTCATGGGCGGCCGAGAGGCCGAGCAATTGCTGCTGGGCGACCTCTCGATCGGTTCCGGCGAAGACTTGAAGCGCGCCACGCAAATCGCCCGCACGTTGATTGAAGAACTTGGAATGGGCGGCGAAGAAATCGGTGCGGTGCGATTCAATGCCGACGAGAAGTCCACTCGGCATCCAAACCTCTCACCCGAGCAATTGGCCGCCCTGGATCGCCGCGTCCGTGAAGTGCTTGAGGAATGCCGCAAATCGGCCGCTACGATTCTCGCTGAACACCGGACGTCGCTCGAAGCTTTGCGCGATTTGCTGTTGGAAAAGAAAACAATCGACGCTCATGCCCTCGGCAACTTGTTGCCCTGACAGGGGGGATTCGTGCCTGAACTGACAATCGAGCTTCGCTGCGATCCCGACACCGGCCGGCGTGACATTGTTGTGAAGCTTCACGATGATGAAGAGCTTTTGCCTCACGAGCACGAGCAGTTGCACCGCCGGCTCGTCAATCGTCTGGTGGAGGGCGGTCTTCTGCAGGCCGGTGAAGCCGGCGAACTCGTTGTTGAGCGCGAGGGTGATCCCGGGGCGAGCCAACCTGGCCAGTCGATGCCTGACGATCGCCGGGCGGCTAGCGAAGGCCAATAACGGACTGTCCGGTGATTCTCCAATTTCCCAATCTTGAAACGCTCAGCATTGCACTCGCCAGCGGTGTGATCCCGCCGGAGGTGGCCAGCACGCCGGTTGAGTATCACACCCTGAGCGTGCCTCCGACTTCTTTTTCCTTCCCCCCGCTCACCGCTCCCCATCCTGGTGGCTCCGGTCCCCTCTCTCAACCTTCCGTTTCCTCCCCGCGTATTTCTGGTCCCCTCCCCCCTTGTGGGGGAGGGGACCGGACGGCGGGGGGAAGGGTTCAGAAGGCTTCGTCCTCATTAAGTCCTCGGCGTCATTGGCGAGCGAATCAAGAAATGTGCTCGCTTCTTTGGACGTAACTGAAGTTACTGAGGAAGTTGAGGTTAATTGGCACTCCGCCATTTGTTGGCCGCAGATTCTTCCGCTCACACGATTGGCCGCGCAACCTGAATTTAAGTCGCAAAACTCTGTGCTCTTCGAAATTCCTAACGCACGACAATGGCCCGCGATCGTCAATGAAATCCTGCGGCTTGGCAATGATCGCATGGCCTACCGAGTCCTGGAATCCTCCAACGGCAAACGCCACCGACGGGTGCTCCTCAAAGTCCATTCACCGCCATATTACGCACTACTCCGCGCGATTGATCCCGCTGACACCACCGCTCCGCGCGCTTACATGGAAGCTGCACCCCGGGTGTGGATCGAATGGGGCTGGTCGCATCCCTACGCCGGGCTGATTCATCCAGCGAAAGGCCAAGCACTGTTGTTGCGACAACCACAGGATTGGGAACCGATCGCCGACGCACCATTTCGCGAAATCGAATCGGCGTTAGACATTGCCGCTCCGGCATCATCTCAAGGCAGTCGGGACAATCCCCTCGTCGAGAAACTCGAAGTCGCTCTTCGACTAACAGAGGGCGAACAGCAGCCGGCCCAACTCTGGATTACCCGCGATCACAATGCCGTCGAAGATTTGTTCGCGCGAATGGAAGTGAACCTTTTGGATCGCTTCGCGGTGGCCGTGACTCATGACTTCGTTGCGATGCGACTACGCCCATCTCGCCTACCGCCGCCGGAGATTACACTGCGCGGCTCCGTAAGCTATCAACCCATTCGCAAGCTCCCAAACCTATTCGTCCCCTTGGGCTGGCGATTAGATCCACCGCTCAGACGTGAAACCGTTCGGCAACTATTGGCCGCGGATCCCCAAGTCCTCACTTGGCTTCAGCCTGATAGCTCTGGCGCGATGAGGCCAATTACCATCGACGACGCCGCATTTCGGCCCATGTCATCGTGGGTGGATGATGTGCTCGATCGGGATCGCGAAACTTTGAAAGCCTGGGCCCACTCCTCTGAGTTCGCCTTCGATATTCGAACATTCGCCGTGGAAGAAGTCGAACCGAGTGAACCGGCTCAACAAATCCAAACGAAGACACTTAAGCCAAAACAAAAGCGCCGCGGAGCAGACACAGCGACGCCGCAAAAGCCAGCAGCGCCGCTGGTCGCACCAACGACTGAGACCCTACGCGCATCGGACATCCGAGAAGAACTGAGTCGAGTCGAACAACAATTCTTGGCAGTCGATGGACCGCTCGATCATCCGGACCGTCAGCGGCTTTGGCCGACCATCGCGCGACTCAATTCGAGGCTCGGAGATCTACCCGAAGCTGGCTTGGCGTGGGCGCATTCGCTGTGGGAATCAGATCAGATTGATCAAAGGGTCGTTGCGGAATGGGTGCGCAGTGAAAGCGTCAGAACGCCTCTGACCGCCGACGATTGGCAGAGTCTACTGACTAGGGGATCGGGCGCTGCCGATGTACGAGCCGTGGCAGCAGCGACCCTGAATGCGACAGGTCATGGGTCGAGTGAATTGCAGCCAGTGCTGCCTCAACTCCAAATTTACTTACAAACTCACGATCATTTGCTGCCGATGCGTCTCGCTTGGTTGACTTGGTCCGCGTTGAGTCGTTCGGCCGGCGATGAGTTGATGCTAGCCCGCAGCCGGGATCGCATTCTCACGCGCCTGCTGGATCGCGGACTCAGCGCGGAAACGGATTTGCCGACGTTCCTTCGTTTTTCAGGCCGAGCCGACGCGGAGCGGTTGCGGCAGATTCGCGATTGGGTCGAAGAGTTGCGCCAGCGAATTCAGGCGTGGGTCATCGCCGACCTGGGGGGGCCGCACGCCACGGGCGCTTACATCGATTTAATGTTCGCCTTTGGACTGGCTCGGCTCGGGGAAGCCGGAACCGCGCGGGAACTGTTGCGTTCAGCGACGGCTGCGCTGTCCGAGTCAGGCGCTGACACAGTCGAGGCCAATACATTCCTCGCTCAAGCAATAGGCTGGCGGCTCGAGCAGGTCGTAGCCGGCCGATCGCATAGTGGCCCCCTGCCGATGGAGCAGTTGGAATACCTCGCCAGTTTGCAGGAGGAGATCACAAAGACGCCGCGCGACAGCAAGTCGTACGATGATCGCCGCCTCAATCTCTACGCGGTCGAGCGTTTGCGCGAGCAATCGCGGATATTGGAGCCTCAGGATCGTGTCCGCGCATACCGGCACACAGTGCCCGAAATTGATCGCTTGTTCCGTGAATCGACCTTGCTGCCAGACATCCTCGATCGGGAACGGCTCACGGGTAAGATCTTTGATCTATTGAAGCGTGCTGAGCGAAGCCCTGACGCGTTGGTTCGAGTGTTGCTCGATTCAGTGTCTGTAACGACACGGCTTACTTCTGAGAACGCCGTTCGGCTGCTCGAGCAAGTCGTACCCGCTTTAGACGCTGCGCCCGCCACCCTTGATATCCCCACACAGTCCGCGCGTCTGCGCTTGTTGGAGCGATCACTCTTTCTGGCCGGTCACTTCGGCCGTCGTGATTTAGTGGACGCATATATCGAGCGATTGCTCAAGCTATTCGAATCAGGATCCGCGTCTGCGTTCTTGGAAGAGGCCGGATCTGTCTTTGGCCAAACTCTGCGGGCGTTGCGCAAATTCGGTATGCGCGAGCAAACGCTAATTTTGCTCACGCGAATGGAGCGACTGCTGCTCCGCGGCCGTACATTGGAGGAAATTCGCTCCAAGGATCTGCGCAATTGGCCCCGCTTATTGCAATCGCTTTTGAACTTGGCGGCCGGCTGGCTTTACTTCGGGGAAGAAGACAAAGCGTTGCCGGTTTTAGACTCTGCTCGCTCGCTGATCCGGCGCACCGGGCGGGCCGGTGCCGAGACCGTCTTGCCCGACGTGTATGTTCAGGTGATTTGCAGCTACGTCACCGCTTTAGGCTTTGGGCCGCCGGATGCTGCTCGCGAGCGTTTGTCCGAGCTTCTTCAGGAAGGCTACATTAACCGTTTGGCGAATACCTATACGAGCAGATCATTTTACTCGCGGTTTCATTTGTACGTCGCCGAGGCCGTCGTGCTTACCCTCGCTAGCGATGACTTCGTACTGGGTCCGGTCGCAAAACGATGGCTCGACGAAGATGAATATCTCATTCGACGGCGAATTCACCGCGAGGTTCGCGAACGAATTGGAGGAGCGACATGAACGTTGTGTCGTTTCCCAATCTGGAAGTGCTTCGGCAATTATTGGCCGCTGGTTCAATTCCTGAGGCGATCGCCCAATCGCCGGTACAGTACAACGTGACTGAATCGGGTGAAGTTTGGCTGGCGCCGTCGCAGAAGCTGCCGAAAGCTCTGAACACAGTTCTGACACGAGCGGGCGCGGCTTTCCATGCCCAGCCGGATGCCTCGCTCGATGCCAAGGCACACTCGTGGGCTGCCGTTCTTCCCTTGATGGCAGCCGAAACGCCTGCGACTGTGGCCCTGTTCGATCTCCCGGCGAGCGGATTGGTACAATTCGTTGCCGAGTTAAAGCGATTGCGCAGCGGATCCATTCGCTGGCGGCTACTTGGTAAGCGAGCTTTGATTCACGTCGAATCGCCGCCATTGTTTTCGCTCATAGAAGGCGAACGCGCTCCTGGTGGCCCGCACGCATATTACGAGCACTCCGACGGGGTTTGGGTGCGTTACGGTTATCGTCACCCGGTGTCGAACCTGGTTGCGCCCCCAGGACGGATAGCAATCGTGAGCCCGCCGCACGAATGGGAGTTTATTGCTGAGGCAGCGTTCAACGAAATGGCAGGCCGGTTCGACCTCCCGCCGCAATCTGTCGAAGCAAAAGATCTCAAGGCGCGACCCATTGTGCAAGTCGCTCCAACTCTCGTTCGTGCAAGCGATGGCGGAGCGGCCGAGTTGTGGGTCTTGCACGACGATGGCTTGAAGCAACTACATCAATGGCTCCAACAGGCCGATGACCGATTGGTGGCGCGATTGCTCGGCGCCCGCATTGAACTAGCTGGCCGCGACGCCATCGTGCTGACGGGTCGGCCCGGCATGGCTCAACCGCCGGTCGTTGTATTTGATGCAGCACCTTATCGACCGTATCTGAAGCTGCCGAACCTATTCGTGCCGGTGAACCAGACGTTGCGTCCTGCGCTACGCCGCGACGCCGCACGTCGGCGCTATGCACCTGATGCCAATCGAATCGCTTTACTTGATCCTGCGCCGAACGGGATCACAGCCTTCGATTTCCCGCGTAATGCGCTACTGCCGCTTGCGGAGTGGGTGAGCTACGCAGTCCCCCCAACAATCAGATTGGATGCGTCTATTCCCCGCGAGTTGTTTTCATTCGAGACCTTTGAGGCACGGGCCCGGCCCATTTCATCGAAATCCCAGTCGGCACCATGAGCCGCGAGTCGCTGCCGGTCGATGACGTCATTCCGCAACTCATCGAAACGTTGCGAGCCGGCCCCTGCGTGGTATTGCAGGCGCCGACGGGTGCCGGTAAAACCACGCGAGTGCCGCCGGGACTCTTGGACACGGGGCTGGCCAATAAGGGGCAAATACTTGTTTTGGAGCCTCGCCGTATCGCGGCCCGCGCGGCGGCCCGTCGCATGGCCATTGAGCGCGGCGGACGAGTAGGGGAGGAAGTTGGTTATCATGTTCGCTTCGATCGATGTGCCGGCCCGGCGACGCGCATCCTTGTCGTCACGCCAGGCATCTTGCTTCAGATGTTGCACGGCAATCCGTTTCTCGATCATCTTTCGATTATTGTCTTCGACGAATTCCACGAACGCGGCTTGGATAGCGACCTCGCGCTTGGCTTCGTGCGTTTTGTGCAGCAGGCTGTGCGCTCAGATTTGAAACTGGTGGCCATGTCCGCGACGATTGCCGCGCAACAAGTAGCGCGCTACTTAGGGAATTGTCCGGTCATTGTCAGCGATGGCCGGCTGCACCCGGTGGAGATTCGTTACGAACCGAAACCGCCTACCGCACCGTGGCCAGTCGCCGCGGCCGAGGCGGTCCGCCGATTGCTGCCGAAGACGCCGGGCGACATTCTCGTGTTCTTGCCGGGCATGTACGAAATTCGCCAAACCGAGCGCGAGCTGGAACAGATCGCCGCCCGCCAGGATGTTTCGGTGTTGCCGCTGCACGGGGACTTGCCGGCCGAGGTGCAAGACGCGGCCCTGAGTCGGCAGGATCGGCGGAAGATTGTGTTGGCAACCAACGTCGCGGAGACGTCGGTGACGGTGCAAGGGGTCACTGCCGTTGTTGATACCGGCCTGGCCCGCGAGATGGACTTCGATCGCTCCGTCGGCCTCGATCGACTTTCGATCGTTCCCATCTCGCAAGCCTCAGCCGATCAGCGGGCAGGGCGCGCGGGCCGCGAGCAGCCCGGCGTCTGCATCCGGCTTTGGAGCGAGCCGAGTCATAAGTCTCGGCCGACTCACACTGCTCCTGAAATCCTGCGCGTCGATTTGGCGGGTGCGGTATTGCAACTGCTCGCTCTCGGCGAAGCAGCACCCGAAAAGTTTCCGTGGCTCGAATCACCAGCGGCCGACGCGGTCGCGCGCTCGCTGGTGCTACTCCGTGAACTGGGCGCAGTGGATGAGAGCGGGATAACGCCGATGGGCCAGTGGCTCGCGACGCTGCCGATCCATCCCCGGCTCGGGCGAATGCTGATCGAAGGAGCATCTCTCGGTCATGGCCGCCGGACCGCGCTGGCCGCGGCCTTACTTGCCGAGCGCGATCCGTTTCGGCGCGCGAACCTAAACATGCGCGCACCGAGCGCATCGGATTTGCTCGACCGAGTTGAAGTCTTGGAGGCGTTCGAGCGCAACGGCACCTATGAGACACCTCTCGGTGAACTCGACCGCGGGGCGGGGCGATTTGTGTTGCGGGCACGCGACCAACTGGCGCAAGCTCTGAGTTCAGATATGGTGGCGAGTGCTGTGGACTCGGATCAAGCAGTCATGCGCGCCGTCCTCGTGGCATTTCCGGATCGTGTGTGTCGGCGGCGAAACCCAGGCGGGCGCAAAGGCATCATGGTCGGCGGCCGCGGCGTTCGCTTGGACAATCGCTCGGCGGTCACCCGGCCCGCGCTTTTCGTAGCCGTGGATGTCGAAGCCGGACAGGAAGAGACGCTGGTCCGCATTGCATCGGGCATCGAGCGCGAGTGGTTGCCGGCCACACTCGTGAGCGCCGGGGTGGAAGCAGGGTTCGACCCAACCTCGGGTCGAGTGCAAGCGTGGAAGCGCACACGCTATCTTGATTTGGTCCTGGACGAGTCGCCCGCTGCTGCCCCCGAAGGCGAAGCCGCACAAGCCGCCCTCGCTGGCGCCGCCAGGGCACAATTCGCCGAGATCCGGCCGGCAACTGATTCGCCAGCTGGGCAATTTCGCACCCGAGTTCGCTGGCTCAGGGCCTATCGACCTCAACTGAGGCTGCCCGCATTCGACGACGCGGAACTATTGCAGCTTCTTGACATGTTCGCAAGTTCCTGTCGCTCGCTTGGCGAATTGAAAAAAGCCGATTGGCTGGGAGCGATGCAAGGCCGTCTGACCCGCGAACAATTGCTGGCCGTCGAGCGAGAAGCCCCCGAGCGAATCACGGTACCAAGCGGCTCGCACCTGGCACTGACCTACGAAGAAGGCCGGCCGCCGGTTTTGGCGGTGCGCATTCAAGAGCTATTCGGCCTGCAGGACACACCCCGCGTCGCCGGCGGGACGGTGCCAGTACTGTTACACTTACTCGCGCCGAACTATCGGCCGCAACAAGTCACTGAGGATTTGGCCAGCTTTTGGCGGAATACCTATCCACTCGTTCGCAAAGAGCTTCGGGTGCGATACCCGAAACATGCCTGGCCAGAAGATCCGCTCACCGCGCCGCCCCAAAAAAAGCCAAGCGGTAAACGCTAGACGGGCCGACCAAGCCAACGGCATGTACATTCATCAATATCTCACCTGCGCAGGAGCCTTCCATGCGACGATTAGCACTTCTCTCTTGGCTTGCGATATTCTTTGCACCGCAAACGGGCTCGGCGGCCGACTTGCGGGCCGGCAATTGGAAGCTGGCTTATTGGGGCGGACCTCCGCAAGACTTCGTGGCCATGATCATTAAGGTCGAACCGAAAGACGATGGCTATTCCGCCAGTTTGGTCGAAGTCGCCAAGAACGTCGGCAAACCCGAGGTCAAATCCATCAAGATTGCCGATGGGCAAATACGCCTGACAATCGAAATCGTCGGCACCGAAAATACGTTTGAAGGCCCAATGACGGGTGAAAAGGAAATCCGCGGCTCGTGGGCATCTACGGATCGCTCAATGCGACCGGCGCAACTGATTTGGACCGAAGAGGAAAAGATCGATCCGAAGGCTGCGACAATCAAGCGCGAGTTGCCGGGGTCACTCAAGAAACGAAATGAAATGCAAGCGGAGATCATCAACACCCGGCTCAAACTCGGCAAGGCGACCGAGGAAGAAGCTCGCTCCCTGAAAGACGACCTCGCCAAGTGGCAAAAAGAACTTGCCGCGGAAGAACCGAAGCTGCTGCAAAAATCGCTCGAGGAAGAATGTGACGCCGTCCTCAAGATGGACACTGCTAACATTTTGCTTCGCAACTCAACAACGGAGCATCCATCTTTGGCTGAGGCACGCCGGTGGGTGGAAATGTCGTCGAAAGTTGCAGAGACGTATGGCCCCCGATACCGCAATGAAGTCTTGCTGCGCTTGGGCGAGTGGATATCACAGGAGCCGCCGCTTGCCGAACTGGCGATGGATATCGTCGAGAGATTGAAGAAGGGTTTGGCCAATGACCCCAACGTCGAGCGAAAGGGCCGTTATCTCAATGTGGCGGTCAATGTGCTGCGGCGGCTGGGTCGCCAAAATGAGTTGAGGCCCGCTGAGGCCCAGCTCGAAAAAACCGAAGCCGAGCTCGACATGGCTTTTTTGGCCAAGCTGCCAAAGATCGAAGTCGAGCCCTTCGCAGGACGAAAGAATGAGGGCAAACGGGTGGTCCTCATGGAAATGTTCACCGGTGCGGAGTGCCCGCCGTGCGTCGCGGCCGATTACGCCTTTGACCTATTGCATGACGCCTTTCATGCCACGGAACTGGTGCAATTGCAGTATCACATGCATATCCCGGCACCCGATCCCCTGACGAATTCGGATACGGTGGCGCGATGGGTCTACTACACCAAGGCGTTCCCAAAGAAAGTCCGCGGGACTCCAACCGCCATCTTCGACGGCACGCCGTTCGATGGCGGTGGCGGAGCAATCGCCGCTAGTGCTGAGACTCTCAAGGAATATCGTGAAGCCATCGAATCGCGGCTCGAAGAGCCAGCACAGGCCGATTTGAAGTTGGAGGTCGCGCGGACTGGGCCGCGAATTACCATCAAAGCATCAGTGAGCGATCTGGTCAAAGGCGGCGAGAAGGTGAAGTTGCGCTTTGCACTCGTCGAGAGCGGCATTCGCTATCAGGGCGGCAACGGATTGCGGCATCATCACAATGTCGTTCGCGCCATGCCCGGAGGCTCGGATGGCTTCGCGTTACCCGGCACCGCGGAGACCCGGGAGGTTTCCGTCGATTTGTCAGAGTTGCGAATGAATCTGGAGAAGTACCTGGATACCTTCGCACACGAGAAGCAGGCGTTCCCCCGGCCGCAACGACCGATGGAATTCAAGAAAGTCAAAGTCATCGCGTACGTGCAAGATGATGCGAGCCACGTCATTCGACAGGCTGTGCAGGCGGACGTGCCGGAGAATTAGACGGCGGTATTTGGCAAGCGCAATCGGCGGTAAACAAGAATGCCGCCGGTTGCCAGAATTGAATACGGCACTGCGAGCATGAAATAGATGCTGTTGTTGTAAGCCCGCGCTTCGCGGAGCGGATCCTCATCGCCGGATTCGCTCGCCCCCGCTTCCACAGCGTCCTTGCAGTTGGGGCAAGCCATGATCGCTGGCGAAGACGCCAGCACGGCCAGGATCGACAACATTCGCAGCCAGTGCTTCATGGTGTCTAGTTTACCCCTTTATCCTGCCGGCGGGTAGAGCCGATACAGCATCCAATACACAACTACTCCGGTAATCGACACATAGAGCCAAATCGGAAATGTCCAACGGGCAAGTTTCAGGTGGCGATTTCCAGGGGCGCCAAAGCCTAAGATCAAAGTAATCGGGGCCAGAAAGGCGACAGCAAATGCCAGCAAAATATGCGAGATCAAGAGTGGATAATAAATGCGTCTGGGCCAGCCGGTGGCAGTGAAGGGTGTCGAAGCCCCACCTTTTACACCGAAGTGAAAAACGCAATAAGTGAAAAGAAATAGTGTGGAAATGATAAATGCCGTCATCAAGCAGAACTTATGCAGTCGAATTCTCCGCCGACGAATTGCCAGAAATCCGGCCACGAGGAAAACCGCTGCGATGGCGTTTAATGTGGCGTTGACTGCGGGCAAGTCGCTTGCGGTCAATCCTAATGGCGCGAGCAGCCGATCGATCATCGCTGGCTCGCCAAGTGACGAGCGGCACGTTCGAGGGCGTCTACTCCGTCCGCCATAGTTCCATCGAAGTAGCCGCGGATTTCGCCCTTCTGATCCACCAACACAAGCTTGCTCGAATGCAGCATCTTGTTGCCGGTATTTCGTTCGGGGCCCTTGTTCTCTTCCAACCCCAGCTTCAATCGCCCCACGACAAATTCTTCGACTTTGGATCGATCGCTAGTGAGGAACAGCCAACGCTGGGGATCGGCCCCGAATGTTTGAGCGTAGGCATCGAGTTTCTCGGGTGTGTCGTTATCGGGGTCCACGGTCAGACTGAGCAGTCGGAGGTTTCCTACATCTTTCAGATCCGATTGCAGCCGCGCCATCGAGCCAGAGAGGGCAGGGCACGATTCAGTGCAACAGGTAAAAAAGCAGGCGAACACGCAGACCCGCCCCAATAAGTCGCGGTCGCTGACAGGCTTGCCATCGCGGCCAACAAAGGTAAATGGTGCGACCGAGCCGAAATGGTCAAGTTCTAATTCGCTGCTCCGCTTCCATGTGGCCGCGATCAGAATTGCCGAAAGCCCGAGCAAAACAAGCGTGACGAACCGCAACCGCCGAACCATGCGATCACTTTCCGTAGAAGTTCTTCCAATAAATCACAAGGTCCGGCAACAATGCCAGCACGGCCATCGGTGCGAGCACGAACGTCGGGACGATCAGGAAATAAAGTTTGTACCAGTCCCACTTCAGGTGCATGAAGATCATAGCCACGAGCACTGCCTTCACCACGGCCACGCCCAGAATGATCGTAAAGCCCATTTCGCTCGTCAGGTGATTCTGTCGAACCATGTAATTCACGACGAACGACACAATCGTGAAGATGCAAAGGGCCGCGAAGACAACCCAATATGCCGAGATCTTGGATACCGGGTCGTGATCGGGAGCGACTTCCGCGTGATGAATCATGATCTCCTCCGAAGCTCTGGCACGCCAATGCCCGGGCTTTTCAGTGTCTCATACCAGGTACAGAAGCGGGAACAGGAAAATCCACACGATATCGACGAAGTGCCAGTAAAGGCCCGTGTATTCGAAAAGCCCTTCGTGCTGTGGTCCGAGCCGGCCTCGAGCGGCCATGATCAGGATGATCGCGAAGACCACCAGCCCACCCAAGACGTGCAGCGCGTGGAATCCGGTCATCGCGAAGTAGCATGAGGCCCACATGTTGCCGAATGGCACGTAAGGCGCGAGGTGCAACTCGGCCTTTTCTTCCTTGTGTTCGACGCGATGTTCGCTCTTGGCGAGCAATTCATTGACGCGTTGGCCGACTTCAATCGGATTGAGCGGTTTGTTGGGGGGCAGATTCGTTGCGGGGTTCACCTCGCCGCCGTCGAGGTCTTTGGCGAGCGTTTGAGCGTCCTTGTAGGTCTCTGAGTCTTTGGCGATGTGGTGATGATCAGGATCGTCGATCACCGCCCGCAATTGGCCACGGATGCGATCTTTGTAGAGGTAGCCGACGTCCGTCGATTCGAGGTGGTCGCCGATGTTGCCGGGCAAAATACCATGCTCAAACTTCGCTTTGTACTCGAGCGCCTTGATCCCCATGAAAACGCAGCCCAGGGCCAACGTCACCGCAATATAGATCGTCGCTTTCTTGACATCGCGGTGGCCCAGAGCATGATGCCCCAGCACGATCGACAGCGACGAGCAAATCAGAACGAACGTATTGACAGCACCCATCCACTCGGCGAGATGCACATCATGGGGCCGCGGCCAGTGAATTTCCTGTTGTGCGGTCCCAAGCGTAACGACTCGGTTCGGGGCCGACTGCCGCAAGACGATGTAAGAGCCAATCAGGCCCGTAAAGAACATGATTTCGGTGACGAGGAAGAGCCAGATCGCCAACTTGCCATTGGGCATGGGCAAGCCCATGTGCAAGGGCGATACGGGTTCGTTTTCGGTAACTGTCATCTGGTCCGTCCTCATGAAGCCCACAAAGTCGGCAACTGTTTCGAAACAGCGAGCAGGATCAATAGCACGGGCAAATACACGATCGAAGCTCGCAAAACCGCACGGGCGTTCGAGACATCCGGCCTAGCGCGAAATGCCAGTACCGGTCTTAACCAGTAGGCCGCGAGCACGATAGCCCCAATCGAGTATGCGATTCCCGCTGAGAAGATTGAAGCCGCGAGCAAGCTGACCGGCACCAGCGCCGCGAGGTAGATCAGCATTTGCCGCGCGGTGGTCGCGCCAGTTTTGTCGTCGGTGGTCAGCATCTTGTGGCCCGCTGCTGCGTATTCATCGCGGTACATCCATGCGATGGCCAGGAAGTGCGGCACTTGCCAAACGAAAAGGATCAGGAAGAGCGTGGCGGCACCGGCATCGATTTGTCCACGCACTGCTGTCCAACCAATGACCGGCGGCATGGCGCCAGGCACCGCTCCGATGAGCGTGTTCAGCGAGGTCCGTTGTTTCGCCGGTGTGTACACGCCGAGATAACTTCCGAGTGTAAATACCGTGGCGGCCATGACGATTGGCGGGAGTGTCAGCCATTGATACGTGAGGCCACCGATGGCCAGGACGCAGCCAATCGCGAAGACCTCCCCGGGGAGAAGGCGTCCTGAGGGGAGGGGCCGGCCCGCGGTGCGAGCCATCTGTGCGTCGCTGAAGCGCTCCAGCCATTGATTCAGGGCGCTCGCGGCGGCCGTCACTAGGGCGGTGCCGATCATCGCATCGACTAACAACTGAGTTGGCACTTTGTCCACGGCCGCCAAATAGCCACCCAGGAAAACTGTGACCAACACCATCGCCGCAATGCGCGGACGGCAAAGTTGCACGTAATCAGCTAGTCGGGCTGGCGAAAGCGTCAGCGAGCTTTCGAACATGGCCGGGGCAGCGACTTTCATAATGCGCCCTCCAGCGACCGGACATTGGCAAGTTCAGCGGCGACTCGTGTTCGCCGTGTTTGCATCGCGAGCGCGACTGTGGCAGCAAAGAGGCTGTAGCCCACCAACGAATGACTCGTTCGCAAGATGGCATCACCGAGAGTCACTTGTTGGAACGATGCGGTTGTGATGCCATGCGTGAATCGTGCTAGCCAGGACTCGACTCCCAGAACAATCTGACAGACGAGCAGTCCCATCGCCAGTTTGGCCAGACAGCGGACGCTTTGCGGAGCGGCCGTATGTTGGATCCGCCAAGCGGTGCCACATACCGCGACTACCGCAGGGAATACGAACAGCAGATGCAGCCGCGGACCCATCCATCCAATCGTGGACCCGGAATGGCGCAAGATCACTCCGGCGAGCACCTGGAAAAACACAAGGTGCGCCGCCCACAGCGCCCAGCGATCGATGCGCACTTCTGACTCAGCATGCATCCGTCGCGAGTCGGGAGAATCGATGGAGACCGTCGCTAGAGCGATCATCGTCGCCAGGGCGAGCACGATCTGTGAAAAGGCACCATGCACCGCGGCGAAGTCGGGACCGAACATGGCATCGAGTTTTACCCGGAAGCCACCCAGTAACCCTTGGATCAAAATGCACAACAAGAACAGTGACGAGAGGACGCGTGCGCCGCGAACAGGATCATCGGACCGCAACTTGCCGACAATTATCGCGACAAACAGGACCAAGCTCGTGCCCGCCAGGACGCACAGGCCAAATGCAAGCCAAGCGGGATCTGTGGTCACGACCGGTTCGGCCAAGCCGGCACTCGGACCCTGTGGCTGCTTGCTGCGTGCCAACCACATGGCCAGCGCTCCGCAAACCAGAATGCCGAATTGGCTCAGGATACCCGTTCGGCGCAAGCCCTTATTCGGTTCGCCGAACCAAAGTCCCAAAGTCAACACGATGGCCATGCAGCCGAGCAGCATGCCGAAGAATCGGTGTGTGTGCTCGATGACGAGGAACTTGTTTTCCCATTCGATGACGAACAGGTGCCACGGGGTCTGCGGCCAGGTGTTGTCGGCCATGCCGGCTTGGAAACTAGTGACGAGTGCTCCTAGCGTCAGCATCGTGAAGACGCCGGCGAGAGTCGCAAAGGCCCAGATTCGCAGCCAGGGTCGAACCACGGATTAATGCACTTTCGCAGGGTCAGTTTCGGGGACAACCAAGTTGGGCGCTTGCACGACGTAATCTTCACCATCCGCACATTCTGGTCCGGAAAACTCGTACGGTCCTCGGACCACGATCGGCACTTTCTCGAAATTGCCGTGCGGCGGTGGGGACGGTGCACCCCACTCCAGTGTGTTTGCCTTCCAGGGATTACGGCCCACCTTCTTGCCGGCGAACAGGCTGATTAGCAAGTTCGCCACAAAGATGAGCTGAGCCCCACCCATCACAAAAGCCGAGATCGAAATGAACTCGTTGAACGGCTGCAAGTGTTGAAGGAAGTGGGCATCGTTGGGCACCGCGTAGCGCCGCGGCATGCCACCCACGCCGAGAATATGCATCGGGTAAAACGTGCAGTTGGCCGCGATGAAGGTGATGAAGAAGTGGACCTTGCCCCAAAACTCGTTCATCATTCGGCCAAACATCTTCGGGTACCAGTAGTACATGCCGGCGAAGATGCCGAAAACACTCGACATGAACAGCACATAGTGAATGTGCGCGACGATGAAGTAAGTGTTGTGGATGTACATGTCCACCGGCGTCGCCGCCATGAAGATGCCCGACAGCCCGCCGATGACGAACATGCCCACGAATGCCAGCGCGTTGAGCATTGGCGTGGTGAGATGCAGATCTGAATTCCACGTCGTGCCGAGCCAGTTGAAGACCTTCACTGCGCTGGGCAGTGCGATCATGATCGTCGCCAGCATGAAACCGGTGCCGAGCCGTGGATCCATGCCGCTTTGGAACATGTGGTGGCCCCACACGATAAATCCAAGCCCCGCAATACCGGCGATCGCGAGCACCATCGGCTTGTAGCCGAAGAGCGGCTTGCGCGCGAATGTCGCAACGACGTCCGACACCATACCCATGGCGGGCAGAATCATGATGTAAACAGCCGGGTGCGAGTAGAACCAAAACAGGTGCTGCCACATGAGCGGCTGCCCGCCGCCTGGGCCCGTGGTCCAGTTGCCGAAGTAAGCGCCAGCCGGCGGCAGGAAAAAGCTGGTGTTGATAGTCTTGTCGAGCAATTGCAGGATCAGGGCCACGGTCAACACCGGGAGAGCCATTGCTTGGAGGATCGCCGTAATGAACATGGCCCAGACGGTCAGCGGCATGCGGAAAAGCGTCATGCCGGGGGCGCGCATGTTAATGATCGTGGTGATGTAGTTCACCGAGCCGAGCATCGATGAGATGCCGACAAAGATCAAAGATGTCAGCCACATGATCTGGCCCATGCCGGAGGCCGCTTGTGCCGGCGATTCAAACCCCGAGCCGGCGGGCATCGTCGCACTCGAGATCGTGGGATAACTCGTCCAGCCAGAAGCGGCCGCACCGCCAAAGGCGAAGAAGCTCAAGCTGATCACAATGAAGGCGGGCCACATGAACCAGTAAGAGAGCATGTTCAGCGTTGGGAACGCCATGTCCTCCGCACCGATCATGAGTGGAATCAAGAAGTTTCCGAAAGCACCCGTAAGCCACGGGATGATCACGAAGAAGATCATTACCGATGCATGCATTGTGAAGAGCATGTTGTAAGTGTCGAGCGGCATTTTGCCGCCTTCGGATGCACCCCACAACCATTTGCCGATCACAGGAATCGTGGCATTCGGCCAACCGAGCTGAGCACGCACTGCGAGCGCGAGAAAACCGCCCAGACCCAAGAAGATCAGGGACGTAAACATGAACTGCATCCCGATGACCTTGTGGTCGCGGGAGAAGACGTATTTGCCAAGGAAGCCCGGGTGATGGCCGTGCCCATTTCCGTGCGGGTCGCTCATTTCTATCGTCCTCGATCCGGATAAGTCCGGCTTGATGGATCAGTTGCAACTTCAGGCGATCGGAGAATTACGGGAAAGCACTCACAGTACCGGGCGCCGCCTGCTTCGCATTGACAAGATCTCGGGCGTGTCGCAGCCAGGCGAGGAAGTCATCTTTGGTCGGGTGGACAAACAGTTTGCCGCGCATGAGCGAATGACGCGTGCCGCAATATTGTGTGCAAACCATGTCGAAGACGTAATTCGGGTCCTCGGTCCACTGGCTCCTGTCACCAAGCTTCCAGCCATCGGACCAACTCTGTTGCCCGTTCGCATCGCTGAGCCGAGTATTCGCTTCGGTGGCTTGGAACCAGACGGGAATCGTCCGGCCCGGCAGCGCGTCCTGCTTGAGACGCAGATTTGGGAAAAACAGGCTGTGGCCGACATCGCGAGTCTTAAAGTGCATCAGCACTTTTTGATCTTTCCAGGTGTGGATGTCGTTGGGCATCCAAATATCATCCATGCGCTCGTTGAGCCTGGTTTTGAAATCCTTGACTGCCGACGCGGGATCGCGTTCCCACTCGGAGACGTGATCCGGCGACGGGTAGCGAATCCGGAATTCCCATTGCCGTGCTTCGACGCCCATCTGCAGATAGGAGTCGCCCTTGTCCAGCGATTCAACCAAATGGGTGGGGTATTTGATGTTCGCCCAGGCTTTGACTTGGAGAACGGCGATCAGAATCAATATGGCTGCCGGCACGATGGACCACACAAGTTCGAGGCGTTTGTCGCCGTGGCTGAATTCGGACTTGCGACCTAGTTTTCCGGAGTGAACGATGTTGAAGACCAACAGAACTTCAGTGAGCACATAGAAGAACGCAACGATGGCAAGGATGAGATAAAAGAGATTGTCGATTTCAGGCGCGTAGCTCGATGCGCTCATCGGCAGCCACCAATGGCGCAGCGGTGAGACGGCCGTCAGCACAAACGCACCCAACAGCACCAAGCCAAAAACCAAACCCCAAAACCGATTCATCGCGAGGTCCTCCAGCGGTTAAACCGCCAGCTTACCGACACTCAACTGCCCTTAACCACCAGCGACTGTTCAATCCACTACCACGCCCCGCTGTTTCAGCTTGGCCCGCATGTCCGGATAATGCAGGACTTGCATGAAGTTCACGAGGTCCCAGATCTTATCCACTCGCCCGGCGCGATCTTCGTCATTTGGACGCAGCTCTTTGTCGTAACTCGCCATGCCTGCGCCGCTGATGCCCGACCAAACGCGGTAGTACATGTCGATTGGCCGGCGTCCCCCGCGGTAGTAACCGTCGGTGAGATTTCGTGGCCGCACAATCGTGCCCCAAGCGTCGAAGTAATACGGCGCTTCACGGCCATAGTTCTTGTGACACGAGACGCAACTCGCCGTGCCAGTGTTGAAGAGCGTCGCTCCACGTGCGGCGGAGGTCAACAACGCCTCTTCGTTATCCTCGTAAGGATAAGGGTCGGGAGTAATTACCGAATCTTGAGCTGCCAGCCAGCGCGGGGCGAAGCCTTCCAGCGCTTCGACAAACATTGCATCCATGCCGGCCAGCGCGGTCTTTTCCTCTTCAGCCGTGGGCGCTTTGACTGCTTTCAAATCGTTGGTCGCTTTGTCGATGTCTGCGGCCGACTTCTTGTCTTCGGTCATGGATGTGCGAAGGGCTTGAATTTCTTCAGCGGTCGGTGGATCAACCAGTTTGCTCTTTTGGAACCATTGGTCGATGACATAGAACTCGATCTCACCACGCATGCTCAAATGAATCACATAGCTGGCCATCTTCTCGAGGTCTTCGCGCGGATACATGTTGAACGACGGCATCGACGTGCCTTCAATGCCGTGAGACATCACATGCAACAAATCATCACGCCGCGGCTTGCGCTCACCCAAGTCCTGCGTGGATGACGTGAACTTGAAGATGCCTTGCCGGTAATCGCGCGGATGCGGGTTTACCCAGAAGCCCGTCGGGCCCCGGCCATTACCTTCCAGGCCGTGGCAGTGGAGGCAATTGCGGCGATAGAGGCGGCTTCCTTCGGCCAGCGTGTCTTTGTCGAGTCGTAGCCGAGAAGACATCTCGGCTGGGATACCCATGTCGTCGCCGCCTTCACCCTTAATCTTCACGATGGGATTGCTCGGCGTGCCGAAGAGCTTGGTCAGCATCTCGCCAAGCTTTTTCCGCTCACTGGCGGTGAGATTGCGCGGATCGACGATGTTATTCGCCTTGTATTCTTCCAATAGTGCTTTTTGATTTTCGCTGAGTTTCAAGCTCTGATTCGAAACCTGCTGATCAATCTTGGGCAGGTCAATCACACGGATCTTGGCGTCGGGATCGAAGCGCCGCGGCATCGTCGCCAAAAAGTCGAGCGGCATGTGGCCGGGAGTATTGAAGCCGGTCGGTTGAAGTTTCGGAATGGATCGCAACAGGAAATCGGTGCGGACGGAATAGGAAAGCTCGGCGGGATATCGGTCGTTGTCGCCACAGCCAGATAGGGCGACCAGCGCAGCCAAGAGGCTGATGGGCCGGAGAGCCCGACCCACAATTCGACCCGGTGTCATGCGAATGTCTCCCGCGGAAACCGACTACCTCAGGCTGCCTCGAAGCTAGATTGGTGTTTTCTTAGGCCGCAGCGCGCGGCCGTCAAGCGAGTTTTGCCCGGCACATGCTGGAGATAACCGGCTGCGATCGAATAGAATTCACTTTCCCTACCCGCATTTGAGCTAAGGACAATGCGATATCGAATCGGGCGATTCCTGCAGGTGGCCGGCATGTTGATCGCCCCGATCGGCGTTGCGGGCAACGTGCTGCATCCCGAAACCGTCACCGAAAAGCACATGTTGCTGACGGCCTGTGCTGGCCTGGCCATTTTCGGCTTGGGCCGCTTTGTTCAAGGTCCACCCCCATGACCTGGCGCCCCGCGATGATGATGTTCTTACTCTGGTCGGCTAGCGCAATGGCAGCCGACTCCCCCCGACTGCTCAGCGAAAATCGGCGGACCATCGAACGGTGCGATGAAGCGGCTGACCTCGAGCGCCAGGGCAAATGGGACGACGCGCTCGCGGCTTACATCAAAATTGCAAACGAAGCGGGCGACGATCTGATTCCAACCGACGCATCACGCACCCGATGGCTGCCCGTGCGAGTGCTTCTCTTCGATCGCATTAGTGGACGCCAGGAACTTCGCGATCGATATCGTGCCCGCTTCGAAGCGGACGCCGATCGCGCAGTGGACCAAGCTATCCAGCGCCGAGATCGGCAACAGTTGGAACGTATCGCGAGCAACTTCGGGCCGACTCGTTCCGCTGCTCGCGGATATGAGACGCTCGGCGACTTGGATTTCGAAGCCGGCGATTTCGCCTCCGCACGGCGTTACTGGACGCAAGCGTCTCGATCCGACAGCGTCGCCATTCCGTTGCTGCGGGCGAAGTGTCTCATGGCGTCAGCGGCGGCCGGCGAATCCACCGAAAAAGATCTGGAAGACTTCAGCAAACAGTTCCCTGATGCGCAAGGCACATTGGGAGGGCGGAAGGGTGTGCTGGTTGAATTGCTTCGAGAAGGGAACCACTCGTCAGCACAGCTCACGAATGCACAATCGCCCTCGCTCCCCGATGCGGCACCAAGAAAATTGTATGCTCCCATCCCGCTGACGTTCGATCCGTCCGGGGAAGATGAACCTAATGAACCATCACCGATATTGCGGCGGCAAAAGCGACCGACCTTAATTCCAACGATTTGGCAGGGCCACATTCTCCTCAATGATGGCCTCACGATCAGCGCGTTTGACCTGACGACCGGAAAGCAAGCCGATGCATTCGCCCTCGCGCAGAGTGGCCGAGTAGGAATCGAATTCGCGCCGTCCGCTTCTCATTTCGGCGAGGCGATCTCAGTAAATGGATCGCGGGTCTTCGCACGCTTGGGTCGCCCCGGGAAAACGGAAACCCACCTCGTTTGTCTGGAACGAGGTCCCGCGCAAAAGGGATTGCGCTGGCGCTCACTTTGGGAGCTAAGGGCGTCCGAGGTCGCTGGGCCCGGCGAAGGGCGCGTCGATTTTGACGGCTGCCCCATAGTCGATGACGGAAAACTGTTTTGTTCTTGGACGCGAGTCCAAGGCAATCGTGCCACGATCACGGTCGCCGCACTGCCTGCCGAGACGCCCTCGAAGGGACCTCTGTGGACTCGCGCAATTGTTGAATTGCCGGTGGACGCAAGACTCGCAGGCCGACCATTGTTGCTCGTCCACGCTGGTCCGAATGTGATTGTGAGCACCGAAGCAGGTTTAGTCGTCGCGCTGGACGCACAGAGCGGGCGGGTAGCGTGGGCGGTGCAATATCCATCACGCGGTCCCCACGGCGTGACAGCCGATTTGATGCCCGTGCCCCGCGACGTCGCACCTGCGGTCGCGGCGAATGGCCGAGTATTCCTCGCGCCATTTGATAGTGGCGAAGTATTTGCGCTCGATGCATGGACGGGTGAACCAGTTTGGCCGCGTCCATTGCCGCTCGAAACAGTGCACCTCTTCGGCGTCGCCGGTCAACGGCTCATCGTGACTGCGAGTGGTTTACGAAATGGGATTGCAGCCATCGACCTTGTCACCGGGCACCTCATTGCAGACTGGGGATCGCTGGAAGCCGATCGACCATTGGGGCGCGGCCTCATCGCCGGCGACCGCGTGTTGTGGCCAACCTCAAAGCAAGGACTGCGAATCCTGAAGCTCGATGGTTCGCTTGAATATCCGCCGGCCGCCTTTTTCAATTTGCCCGGTGGTAACGTCGCTTTTGCAGATGGCTATTTGGTGCTGGCGACAGCGGAACATCTGCATGTTTTCAAGTATTCAGGACAGCTCGCGCAAAATGATGCTCCCGAAACCAAATTCAAAAGTGCTGCCAAGATATCGCCCTCGAAGCCGATGCCGGCGCAGCATCCGTCTTCGCTCGATATCCAATGGCACGTCGACTTGCCCTCGGACGAGACGCCGCGAATTGTCGGCGACGGTCTGTTACTACTCAGCCGCGGCCGACACGTCGTCGCGCGGCAAATACCTAGCGGCGCGAAACAGTGGGACGCCGAGCAGCCGGAACCGCTGGATTGGCTTGAGCGGCGCGGCGAAGTGGTGTTCATCGGCGGAAGGTACTCTCTCGCAGCGTTAAGTTTGGGGGGCGAAGAGCATTGGTCGGTACGAACACCGGAGAAGCAACCGCTCTCGCACTTTTCAGTCAATCAAGACGTCGTTGTGGCCAGGGTGGGCGACGGCGCGCAATGGACCTGGAAGGCGGACAACGGCAAGTTTGCCGGAGAAAAGTTCTCGCAAATAGATGATGTACCTCCGTTGGGCAATGGTGAATCAATCGGCGATGCCAGTGTCGAAAACGGCCGAATGCTGCGTAGCGAAGGGATGCATCGATGGAAATGCGAGTTGCCGGCGATCGCTGAATGGCAGGTCCATTCGTTGGGGTCCGCGCAATTGCTCGTCTTTATGAAGGCCCCAGTTTGGTCCTGGGCAGAATCGGCCGGTTCGCCTTATCAGTGGTCCGCAGTGCTCGTGAATCGCAAGACTGGTAAACTGGAAAGCCAATGTAAACTCCCGGCGCAGGGACCGACGTTAGCCACCGGGCTGCATCAGAATTATTGGGTCGTGGTGCTGCCCGGCGGTGTGTGGGGCTTTCCTTTGGCACAAAGTGAGGCGAGATGATTTCGGTGCGTTGCCGCAATTGCGGATTGGTGGTGCAAGTTCCTCCCGGCGGCCGCCGTCTGTGCGCCTGCGGCGTCTGGCTTAACTCCGCTGATGCGGGGCTCGATGGAGCGGAGGGCTTGGAGCCTGACGAAGCGGCCATTGGCCGGCTCATGGATGGTTGCAAACGGTTACTCGACGAGTGCAGCAAAGTCGTAGTCGGGCAGCGCGACGTTTTGGAACAGATTGTCTTGGCGTTGATCGCGCGGGGTCACTGTTTGCTGGTTGGCGTGCCAGGTTTGGCGAAAACTCTGATGGTTCGCGCGGTCGCCGATGCGATGGCGCTTTCCTTTAGCCGCATTCAGTTCACGCCGGACCTGATGCCGTCGGATATCACTGGGACCGAAGTATTGCAAGAAGATCGCACGACCGGCACCCGGGCATTCAAGTTTTTGCACGGGCCACTCTTCGCCAACGTCGTCTTGGCTGATGAAGTGAACCGCACGCCACCACGAACCCAAGCGGCACTCCTGGAAGCGATGCAGGAGAAACAAGTCACGGCCGGTGGTGCGAGGCACAAGTTGCCCGATCCGTTCTTCGTGCTGGCAACACAAAATCCAATTGAGCAAGAAGGAACCTATCCGCTGCCGGAAGCTCAGCAGGATCGCTTTATGTTCGACGTCCGCGTCGAATATCCCAACGAAGACGAAGAGTATGACATCGTTCAGAGGACCACGTCCGGTTCACCAGTCGAAATCGAACGGGTGTTGACGGCGACCGATCTATTGGAAATGCAAGACCTCGTTCGCAAGGTGCCGGTGGCCAGCCACGTTGCACGCTATGCGTTGCGGCTGGCCCGATCCACTCGACCGAAAGATCCGAAATCGCCGGAATACGTGCGTAAATATGTGACCTGGGGTGCAGGTCCGCGGGCCAGCCAATATCTGGTGCTTGGTGCAAAAGCGCGCGCTGTCTTACATGGCCGACCCTACGCAGCTACCGAAGATGTGCAAGCCGTCGCCACGCCGGTCCTGCGGCACCGGGTGCTGACAAACTACAACGCCGAGGCTGATAGCATGACGCCGGATGAGATTGTCCGCCGCTTAATCGCAGACTTGCCGAGAGATAGTAAGTAGCTCGGCGACCAATTTAGGATTCTCAAAATGCGTGGACGAGCAATTGGAGAATTTCTCGATGCCCTCTTCGAAGGTGACCCTGTCGCGCTGGGGCTGGTCGGCGTTGTTCTCGTCATTCTCCTTTTGTTCGGCTTGTTTGTGCTGAAAGTCCGCCGGGATCTGCGACGCGAGGATGATGAGCAGGCGCGTCGATATGGACGGAATACCAAGTCCAAGTGAATCACAAAGAGTCTAACCAGGCGACTTGCCCCTGGGAATCGGCTTGCCCATTTTCTTGAGCAGCATCTTCATGTCTTCCCAGACGTCCTTCTTCTTGTCCGGGGCGCGGTGCGGTAGCAGAAATGCCGGGTGATAGGTGGCCATCATCGGGATGCCGTTCACCTCGTGGAATGTGCCACGGAGTTTGCCGAGGGACGCTTTGGTCTGAAGCATGTTTTGCGCGGCAGTGCTGCCGAGCGCGACGATGTATTTTGGCCGCACGAGGGCGAGTTGACGGTCAAAATACTCGCGACAATTTAAAACTTCTTCCGGCTTGGGGGCCCGGTTCCCCGGTGGCCGGCATTTGATCGTGTTCATGATGTACACGTCTTCGCGCTTCAGGCCGCAGGCTTCGATGATCTTGTTTAGTAGTTTTCCAGCCGCGCCCACGAATGGCTCGCCCTGCTTATCTTCGTCGGCCCCTGGTGCTTCGCCGATGAAGCAGATGTCTGGGTTGAGGGGTCCGGTGCCAAAGACCGTCTGAGTGCGGGTGGCCGCCAGCTCCTTGCAGCGCGTGCATCCCGAAACTTTTTCTGCAAGCATCGTCAGTTCAATCGTTCGCTGTCGTGGCGTCATGGCATTCGTGGGACGGTCAGAGGTGGTTTCGTCGAAAAGGGTAGCCATCGGGTCGGCCTCCTGCTCGGGTGTTCGGCGTGGCTTCGCGAAATCGCGGGGAAGCCACTCGATCCCTGCCGCTCGAATGCTTTCCAGCATTTGCCGGACCATGCGTAACGGACTTTCCCCCTCCGGCGACATCCCGATCGGCTCCTGTGTAGAATCAGTGGGACATCTTAGTGCTGGTGAGGCAACATGAATTTGTTTACGCTCGGACTGGTGCAGATGCGTTGTGCCGCCGACCGAGCCACCAACTTGGAAAAAGCCGTCGAGCGCATCCGCGAGGCGGGAGAGCGAGGGGCGCAAGTCGTCTGCTTGCCGGAACTTTTCTTAAGCCCGTACTTCTGCCACACCGAGGATCATGGGCTCTTTGATTTGGCCGAGCCGGTGCCAGGCCCGACGACGGATGTTTTGAGCCGCATCGCCAAGGAGGAGTCAGTCGCGGTGGTGGCCTCGATCTTCGAACGGCGCACGGCCGGGCTCTACCACAACACCGCGGTCATGATCGACGCCGACGGCGACATCTTGGGGATGTACCGCAAGATGCACATTCCTGACGACCCGCTCTACTACGAAAAGTTCTACTTCACCCCGGGCGACTTGGGCTTCAAGGTCTTCGCCTCGAGCTTCGCGAACGTCGGCACGCTCATCTGTTGGGATCAGTGGTATCCCGAGGCGGCCCGGCTAACGGCATTGCGCGGAGCCGAAGTGATCGTGTACCCAACGGCGATCGGCTGGCACCCATCAGAAAAGGCCGAGCATGGCGAACGGCAACACCGCGCGTGGGAGTTGGCCCAGCGCGCCCATGCGCTCGCCAATGGTGTTTATGTCGCCGCTGTTAATCGCGTAGGACACGAGGGCGCCATCGACGGCGGCATCGAGTTTTGGGGCAACTCATTTGTGTGCGACCCATTTGGCGAGGTGATTGCGCGAGCGAGTGCAATGGAAGAGGAATTGTTGATCGTCAATTGTGATCGGTCCAAGATGGAAGAAATCCGGCGTCATTGGCCATTTTTGCGCGACCGGCGAATTGATGGTTACGGCGATATTACGAAGCGGATGATTGATTGAATTGTTACCTGTTAGCCCGACGCGCCAGCGAGGGCGAAGCACGCAAGCGCTTGCAGGGTTCTCCCTCGCTAGCGCGTCGGGCAAACAAATGAAAACCGCCCCGGAGACTCGCATCTCCGGGGCGGTGGTTTAACAGCGACGCTCTAACGAGCGATCACTGGTTGGGTTTGTCTTTCTCTTTCTCGTTGGGCTTCTTCTGCGGCGGAGGTTGTTGTGGTGGCTTTTGCGGCGGCGCTTGCTGCTGCGGAGGTTTCTGCGCCGGCTGCTGTGGTGGTGCTTGTTGTTGTGGCGGTGCCTGTTGCAGTGGCGCCTTTTGCGGAGGTTGCTGTTGAGGAGGCTGTTGCTGCGGTGGATGTTGGGGTGGTTGCTGCTGTGGCGGTTGTTGCTGTGGAGGATGCTGAGGCGGCTGCTGCTGCGGGGGTTGTTGTTGAGGCGGTTTCTGCTGCGGAGGCTGCTGCTGGGGCGGCGGCGTCTGTTGCGGAGGAGTCGCCGGCTTTTGCGGTGGTTGTTGTTGAGGGGGCTGTTGCTGCGGGGGCTGCTGGTTAGGGGGTTGTTGTGATGGTTGCTGCGGGGTTTGTGGCTTTTGAGCCGGTTGCTGAGGTTGCTGCGGCTGATTGGGCGATTGCGGCTGCCCCGGATGCTGCGGATTCTGAGCTGGCTGTTGTGGTTGGCCCGGGTGCTGCGGATTCTGTGCGGGCTGCTGCGGCTGGGCAGGATGTTGTGGATTCTGCGCCGGTTGCTGTGGCTGCCCGGGGTGCTGAGGATTCTGCACCGGCTGTTGCGGCTGACCCGGGTGTTGTTGACCTGGCTGTTGTCCAGGTTGTTGCTGTCCCGGCTGCTGCTGGCCAGGTTGTTGTTGCCCTGGTTGTTGCTGATTCGGCTGCTGAGCCTGGGCCGGCTGTTGCTTGGTGGCCGGCGGAGTCGGCAGCGGCGGCGGCGCTTTCGCGTTTTCTGCCGGCTTGGCGGGCGCTTGAGCCTTGGCGGAAATCTGGGGCAAATTCAGCACTTTGGGCTGGTGTTGCTGGGCTTGTTGACCGGGCTGTTGTTGGGTCGTGGCGGCCTGAGCGACTTCCAATTTGCCCCGTTGCACCGACGCCTCGCGCATTTGCTTGGTGGCGTTGATCGCACGCGTTCTATCGTCTGCGCTAATTTTGGTGAGTTGGACCTTCGAGCGATCTACGTTCGTGATTGGCGCGACAATACTCACGTTGGTGATGTTGTTGACGACCGTGTTGTTGTTCACCGTCGTGCGTTGATTCACCTGGGTTTGTTGCGCCTGGGCGAAGGTGCGCGGCGGGCGGGCAATGTCGCCGCGATAGCGCCCTGTATACACCGTCGTCATGCCGCTCACCCAAGCTGGATCACGTCGACCGTAATCCACCCGGTAGTAGCTCCAAAGCGGGTCGTAGGCGCCGCCGATGCGCACATCGATCCAGCTTCGATAGCCGCTATTCGAATAGCGCGTTTCGAAATAGTCCCCGAAGTAGTAGGTTCGGTAACCGGTGCGCACGAAGAGCGCACCATAAAGACCTTCATCGTAGACCACGAAGCTCGGCCGATATGTGTAATGGCGCTGGGCGTAGTAATTCGGCCCGATATAGACGGGGGCGAAGAGCACGCCACGGTCGCGCAGCGTGTAGTCCCAATAGCCGTCCACGAAGACGTAGCCGAGCGGCGTCCACGTGTAGTGCGCGGGAATGTAAACCCAGTTCGGCCGGAAGTGGTACCAGAAGCCGGGCCGCCAGACGTACCGTGTTTCGTACCACACCCAAACTGGCGGTGCGTAGCCATAGTCTTCGCCTTGGGCTTGGGCGGGAGCCGGCGGAGTGGCCGTCTCAACTGGGGCAGGCGGTGGTGGGAGATATTCGACCCGCTCTTGGCTGACCGGCGCCCAAAAGCCGCTGGTCCACTGCCATTGATTATCGTTCGCTTGCCGCCACGCGCCTGGTACCCACTGGCGATCCGGCGGGGGAGCGCGCCAAAAACCGCTGACCCAAATGTAATCGGAGCGGTCTTCGTCCCATGACCAATACCCGGTGATCCATTGCACGTTTTCGCCGGCCGGCTTCTCATCCGGTGGCAACTCTTCGATCGGTTCCGGCGGCGCTTTCGGAGCGATCGGCCCGGGCTTCGATTCGCCGGTGATCGCGGTGGCGAATGCCTCGTGGATCGGGCCGCGCGTCAGCACCTCGGGCTGATCGCCCTGCGGCGGTGCATCTTCCGCCCGTGGCATCGCCGTGAATACAAGTGCGTAAAGTAGTGCGATTGGTAGGAATGATCGGGGGCTCATGGGAATTGCTCCGGGCAGTTGGCCAGTCCTTCAATGTCAAAACGCGGGCATTTGCATGGCTTGCGCATTATTGGAAAGCGATCGGATTCCGAACAGTGCAAATGGCGTTCCCCAAGTGCTTACGCCTCCGAGATTTCACCCCAGAGGCGCACGCACAATCGTCTATCCACCTGACGCAGTCACTACCACCGATATTCGAGACCGATGTTCGCACCCTGCGCCCAGAAGTCGGTCTGCTTGAATGGTACGCCCGGATGAGCGCCCGGCACGGCGGCCACATTCTCACCCGGCATCAGGAAATTGGGGATGCGGGTCACATCCATGTTGCGATCGATCTGATCGGTCGGCCTGATCACGTTTGACCAATAAAGGAAGTTGTAACCGGTGAACACTTTCCAGTGATCGCCCAACTGATAGCCGACGTTGAACGTCACTTCCGGTACCACCGTGAACGGGTCCTTCGTGTAGTTGCCAATGTTGCCGGAGTTCGCGAGCAAGCCACCGTTGAATGCGCCCGGCGGGGCGGCGGCCGCGGGAGTGATTGTGGTCACGCCGTCGATGGACAGCCGCTGGCGCGTGGCGCCCAGCGCGACGGCGGGCCGCAAATCGAACGTCCACTTATCACGTTGATAGGCGAGGTTCGCGCCGATTTGGCCGCCGTAGAAATCGTTGCGTGTCGCGAAGCGATCGCGAATCTGCAGTAGCGCACCGGCGGGGAGGGTGAATGCGCCGTAACCGACCGGCACTTGCGGCCGAATGGTTTCGGTCATCGTCAGCTTCTCGTCGAGGTTCAGATACCGGAAGCCAGCGAAGCCATCGAGTTTGGTATTTCCACTCGACCAGAAGTTGTGCCGGTAGTTCACATCCGCGCCCCAGAAAACGCTGCGCAAGTCGGCGTCGAATCGGCCCTGTACGAGGGGACGCAAGAACACGAGCTCGGAGAACTCGCCCGCCCGGCCGCCGGTGCCGGCGAAGCCGGTGTTCAGCACGAAGAACGGGCGGAACAACGTCGGAAAATCCCTATCGGTGGCAGCGAACTGCCCGGTGCGGCGAGGGAGGAAGAAGAAAGTGGTGTCGATGCCATGCGTTTCGCACGGATCGAACCACCAGCCGGCACCGATGCGAAGTCCGGGGCGGAATTGCGTGTCGAGGTCTTCCGAATCGAGCACGGTCCTCACGCGCGGGTCGTTGACTGCGCCGTTGGATGCGATTGGGCCGGTGGTGGCCAGCACTGGCCCGTTCACGCCGCGCGTCACCCACAAGAGTGACTCCGCGTGCACGAAGAATTGTTTACCGCAATACAACGAACTGGTGCTACCAAAAATTGGCTGCGAGCAGGTCGGGCAGTCGGGCAGGATATAAGGCGTCGGCGCGGGAAGCGGCGGGCCCATGATTGGGCCTTTTTCTCCCAGGGTGGGTTCGTCCTTTTTGCTGCCCGGCGCGGCAATGATGTCATTGGCTTGGGGCGGGGGCGTCAAAGGCTGAGGGGCCGGCAGCGGCTGCTCCTCGCCCGGGAACGATGAGATTTCCATCGGCCCCGCCACGGCTGACGGATCGGCGGGGGCGGGAACGGGTGGCAATTCCGTCGGCCCGCGGTTGGCCGACGCCGCGACAGTTTGCACAGTCGAAGCCGGTGCCGGCTTGGCTGACTTCGGGCTGCCAACCGCTCGCCATTCCACTTCCTGAGCGTGGGCGACCGCGACCCAACTGGCCAACAAACTGCCTGCAAGCATTCGCTTCATGGTCGGCTCCAAATGGAGAACGATCGCCAAACGGTTACTCGGCTAATTTCGGTCAAATGTGTGGCAACGATTCGTACCGAACAAACGAAAGGACCGGTGAAATCGCTCATGATGCGGTCAAAATGCGCGATACCCGATTAACCGGACCAAATTGCCACGAGCGATGTCACACCAGGAAAGATGAATGAATTTCCCCAAATTTGGTGTCGATACACGCTACTCAGACGGTGCCCAATTTGCCGCCCCGTGCGCAGGAGACCTGGTGATGAAACGAACCTTACGGCATTTCATTTCGCTCGCCGCCGTCGCTGTATTCGCCCTCGGCATCGCCACCAGCGCGGCCCGCGCCGGCCTGCGGCCCGACCTGTTTCCTCCTCCTCCAGGAGGAGGAGTCGGCGGCATCGATGAAGGTCCTCCCAATCAGATCCCGGACCCGGCGCCCCCCGGCGGAATCGCGGTCCCGCCCGGCACACCCGAGCCGGCCACGCTAGTAATGGGCCTGACCGCGGTCGGCCTGGTCGGCCTTCGCAAGTTGCGCACACGCAAACAAGCCTGAAATTGTTGACACACATCTTGTTAGCCCGACGCGCCAGCGAGGGTGAACCACGTGAGCGCTTGCAGGTTCACCCTCGCTGGCGCGTCGCGCAAACAAGACACACTAATCCAACGTCTGCCGATACCTTCGCACGCCAATCGCCAGCACGATCACGGTGAAGAGCGCGATTGGCCAAAGTTGCAGCGCGGCTTCGGTGATGCCGTTGCCTTTCAACAGGATGCCGCGGACGACACGGAGGAAGTGCGTCAGCGGCAAAACCTCGCCGAGCATTTGCGCCCATTGCGGCATCCCGCGAAATGGGAACATGAACCCGGACAACAAAATCGACGGCAAGAAGAAGAAGAACGACATCTGCATCGCCTGCAATTGATTGCGGGCCACCGTCGAGAATGTGATTCCCACCGACAGATTCGCAGCGATGAAGATCAGTGCGGAGAATAACAGCAACAATAAGCTGCCGGCCATCGGCACATGGAACAGCAAGTGGGAAGCGACGAGAATCAGGGTCAGTTGAATGTACCCAACGACGATGTACGGAATGATCTTGCCGAACATCACTTCGAAAGGCCGCGTCGGCATCGAGAGCAGGTTTTCCATGGTGCCGCGTTCGCGTTCGCGGGTGATGGCCAAGCCGGTGATCATGACCATGGTCATGGTGAGCACCACGCCCATCAGCCCCGGCACGATGTTGTACTGTGTGATCGCTTCCGGGTTGTAGCGGGCGTGAATGCGCAACTCAATCGGGTCGCTCGTGTCAGCGAGATACGCGAGTGGGCCTTTCAAATCATTGCGCAGCGATGTCTCGATCACGGAGCGCAGCGAGCCGATGGCGTTGCTGGTCGCCGCGGGGTCAGTGGCATCGGCCTCGACGAGAATAGCCGGGCGATGGCCCTGTAGGAGTTCGCGCGAAAAATCCTCGGGGATGTTGATGACGAACTGCACTTCGCCGCGGGCGAGCACATCCTGACCCTGCTTCTCCGTGGAAAGTTCGCGGACGAGGTCGAAGTAGCTGCTGTTGCGGATGCCCCAGAGCAGTGTCCGCCCCTGCGGACCACGGTCGGCGAGCAAGATCGCAGTCGGCAAATGCTTGGGATCCGAGTTGATCGCGAATCCGAACAGGACGAGTTGCAACAGCGGAATGCCGATCATCATGCCGAAGGTGAGCCGATCGCGCCGCATCTGGACAAACTCTTTGACAACGATCGCCCAGAATCGTGATGGAGAAAATCCAAACCCGTTCATGATGTGACACCTTGCGGCGTTTCCTCCATGAGATGGATGAACACTTCTTCGAGGCCCGACTCGACCGGCTCCCAGCGATAGGGTTCGCGGCGAAATGGCGCGATCGCCGCTTCGAGTGCGGCCGGGTCGTCGCCGCTCACGTGCAGCCGGGTGCTGAAGGCGACGGCCTGTTGCACTCCGGATTTGTCGCGCAATTGATTGGCGAGTCCGTGGAGATTCGGTCCGCTGACCGCCCAGGTGGTCAATCCCGCGCGACGCACGACTTCATCGACGGTGCCCTGGGCGAGCAGACGGCCATTGAAAATGTACGCGAGCCGATGGCACCGCTCAGCCTCGTCCATGTAGTGCGTGGTGATCAGAAACGTCAGGCCTTCGCCGGCCAATTGGTGGATTTGCTCCCAGAAATCGCGCCGAGCCTTGGGATCGACGCCCGCGGTTGGCTCATCCAGCAATAGCAATTTCGGCCGATGAATTAGACACGCCGCGAGAGCGAGCCGCTGCTTCCAGCCGCCCGACAGATTGCCGGCGAGCTGGTTTTCGCCGCCCGGCGCTTGAAGACTGTCGATGGCCGCGCGCACTGCCTGTCGGCGACTGGGCACGGCATACATGCGAGCGACGAAGTCGAGGTTCTCTGCGATGCTGAGATCTTCGTAAAAGCTGAATCGCTGAGTCATATAGCCGACTTCGCGCTTGATCAACTCGCTTTCCTTGATGACATCGTGCCCGAGGACCACGCCATGGCCATCGTCGGGGCGGAGCAGGCCGCAGAGCATACGAATGAACGTCGTCTTGCCGCTGCCGTTGGGGCCGAGGAAGCCGCAAATCTCGCCCTCTCGCACCTGCAGATCGATGTGATCGACGACGGTGCGCTGACCAAATCGTTTGGTCATGCCGTGCACGTCGATCGCCAAAGTGTCCTGCATTTAGCGGCTAATCTCCACATCCACCGGCTGACCCGGATGCAACGTCGCGGCCACCGGCTCGTCGAATCGGATTTCAATCAGAAACACCAGCTTGCTTCGGCTCTCCCGGCTATAGATCACCGGCGGTGTGTACTCCGCTTGTGGTGAAATGAATGTGACTTTGCCAGTAATCGGCTGCGTACCGTCAATGCGAATGCGAACTTCTTGACCGATGGAAATGGCGCCGACACGTCGTTCTGAAACGAAGGCGCGAACCTTCACGTTCTGTGGCGGCAGCAACACGACGACTGGCTTGCTGGCCGCGACCCACTCGCCGGGACGATAGAGCGTGTCAAACACGAGGGCCGCTTGCGTCGCGAGCTGCCGCTTTTGCGCAAGGTCCCACTCCGCTTTGGCGAGCATGGATTCTTTCGCTCGCACGTCAGCCTCGGCCGCGGCAATTTGGTCAACTCGCAGGCCCATGTGACCGGTTTTCAAGTCGGCTTCGAGTTGCATCACTTTCTGACGATCCTGGTCGCGAGCGGCGCGGGCCTTGTCGAAGTCCTCGCGCGAGCCAGCGCCGGAAGCAAGGAGCTTCTCCTGCCGCTCAAATTCAGTTTCTGAAAGAACCAATGCGGCCCGTGATTGTTTCAATTGCGCTTCGAGCGATTCGATTTCCGTGGGCCGGCGACCTTTTCGCGCATCTTCGAGGTTGGCTTTGGCCTGCGCGAGCTTGTGCTCGGCTTCATTCCGCGTGGCTTGCTCGGGGTTCTTGTCGAGATCGAAAAGCAGATCCCCGGGTTTGACCTGCGTGCCGCGCTCGACGTAAAGCTTCTCCAATGCGCCGGCCGATGGGGCGGCAACGTACACGAATTCGCCTTCCACGTAGCCCTGCACACTATCGACGCTCGAACGCCGGCACCCGAAGGATACGAGGACAAGAGCACAGCTAAACCACGTGAGCGACTTCATGATTTCGGCCCGCCTTTGCGCGTCAGCACGCCTTCGAGCACGATTTGAATGATCGCGGTGAACCCGATTTTGGGGGTGAGCCGGAGCCTGGCCATCTGCGCAGGATTCATGATGGCGTGCGTGGCCGCGAGCAAGACTTCGACCATCAGGCGAACCGGGATGTCTTTGCGGACCATGCCCGTACGCCGGCCCTCGGTGAATAGAGCCCCAAACGATTTTTCGATCAATGCCCCGCGGCGCTTCTCCACTGTCTGAAACACTTGCGGAGCCTCGCGTCGCATGTCGCGGACGAAAGGTGGCTGGAGTTCCGCGGTATGGCGCTGGATGGTCGCAAGCAGATCGTGGAGAGTGTCGTGAAATTCGCCGCCGCGACCGAGAATCTCATCAAATCCAGCTTCGATCTCGCTGAGCTTGTCGTTGAGCACCAATTCCACAAGCGCGGTCTTGCTGGGAAAGTGGGCGTAGAGCGTCTTCTTGCTCATACCCAGCTCTGCCGCAAGATCGTCCATCGTCACGCCGCGAAAGCCGTGCGCCAGGAAGTGCTGCCGCGCGGCGGAGATGATTCGTTGCTGGGCGGGCCGGGTCATATTGCGACACCTAGGAAACTATAATAGTATACCCAGTTTCCACACGACGGCAACAAAAACACCCGCCTGGGGGCGGGTGTCTCGGGCAACGTGTGTCGTCTAAAGCCGGTTAGGCCGCTCGGCGCAGGCTAGATTGACCCCGGAATTCAGCGATCGCACTGACCACCCGCGATTGCTGGGCCTGGGTAATTTCCGGGAACATCGGCAGGGCAAGTACGCAGTTGGCGGCGGCTTCGCTCACCGGGAATGAGCCGGCACCATATCCCAGGTGCTTCACGCATTCCTGCAGGTGCACGGGGACCGGGTAGTAAATTTCGTAGCCGATCTTCTCGGCTTGGAAGTACTGCACCAAGGCATCGCGCTGGCCGTCGCCGATGCGCACCACATACTGGTTGTAGGTGTGCCGGCTTGGCGCGATCGCGCTGGGCCGGGTCAGGAAACCTTCGAGCCCGTGCTCGCGGATCAGCGCGTCGTAGCGCCGGCCCGCTTCACGCCGCATTTCCAACCAGCGGTTCACGTGCGGCAACTTGATGCGCAGGATTGCGGCGTGAATGGCGTCGATCCGCCCCATCCAACCGATGGTGCGGTGATGGTACTTAGGCTTCATGCCGTGCACGCGCAACACGGTCATTCGCTCCGCCAGCGCGGGGTCATGCGTCACGACCATTCCTGCGTCGCCGTACGTGCCGAGGTTTTTAGTCGGATAGAAACTAAAGCACCCGACCCGGCCAATGCCGCCGGCGCGCTTGCCTTGACACTCAGCGCCGAATGCCTGCGCAGCATCTTCGATGATCGGCAAGCGATGTTTGGCGGCGAGATGCAAGAGCGGCTGCATGTCGGCACATTGGCCGAACAGATGCACCGGCATGATCGCTTTGGTGCGGGGCGTGATTTTCTGAGCCACCTGTTCCGGATCGATATTGAACGTCTTCGGCTCGACGTCGCAAAAGACTGGCGTCGCACCGGTGCGGATCACGCAGCCGGCCGTCGCGAAAAAGGTAAACGTCGGAATGATGACTTCGTCGCCGGGGCCGATGTCCAAGCCATGCAGAGCGAGCGACAGCGCATCGGTGCCGGAGCCGCAGCCAACGCCGTGAGCGACGCCGCAGTATTCGGCGACTTCACGTTCGAGCGCGGTGACTTCGGGGCCGAGAATGGCTTGGCCGGAAGCGAGCACGCGGCAGACTGCTTCCTCGATTTGCGGGCGCAAATCGCGGTATTGAGCGGGCAGGTCGCACAGCGGCACGGCCGGGGACTGACTCATAACCGACTCCTTTCGGTGGGTCGCGTACCGTATAGAGGATGGGGAGATTCTGTCAATTACAGATTGAAGACTGCACAATGTAGATCTAAATCACCCTTTTGCATTCACCTTGACGCAATCAACACGGTGCACCGATAATCGTCGCGGACGAGTAGCTTGCGGATTGGGCCGCGATTCAATCTGCATTCTGAAATCTGCAATCGGCAATTCCCAAAGAACTTGGGGCAACGGAGTGCCCGAATGAGTCCTGCCACGCTGCCATTTCGCCGTGACGACCGGGTCGATGATCTGACGCGCCGGCTCGCCACGCTCGATCCTTCCGAGCGCGTCTCGCTGCTTAACAACTTGCTCGGCGAAGCGGCCTGCCGTCAGCTCGGCATCTATCCAATTCCGAAGGAATTCAAGCTCTCAGTGGTTATCCCCGTTTACAACGAGGAGCGTTGGCTGCCAGAACTCTTGCGCAAAGTTCGCGAAGTGCCGATCCGCAAAGAGATCATTTTGGTGGACGACTTCTCCACCGATCGCACCCGCGAGATTCTTAAAGGCTACGAAGGCGAAGATGATATCCGCATCGTTTATCAGCCTGTCAATATGGGCAAAGGCGCGGCTCTGCGCACCGGCTTCAAGCATGCGACCGGCGATGTGGTCATCGTGCAAGATGCTGACTTGGAATACGATCCCGGCGAATATCCGCGGCTTATTCAACCGATCCTCGAAAACCGCGCCGATGTTGTTTATGGCTCGCGCTTCATTGGTGATCAACACCGCGTGCTTTATTTCTGGCACTCGATCGCCAATTGGGGTCTGACCACACTGTCGAACATGTTCACTAACGTGAATCTGACCGACATGGAGACCTGCTACAAGGTGTTTCGCCGCGAAGTCTTGCAAAGCATCAACCTCAAGAGCGATCGCTTCGGCTTCGAGCCGGAGATCACCGCCAAGGTCGCCAAGAAGAAAACGTGGCGCATCTACGAGGTGCCGATCAGCTACGCGGGCCGCACCTACGAAGAAGGCAAGAAGATCGGCCTCAAGGACGCGTTCACCGCACTTTACTGCATCGTGCGCTTTTGGATGTTTGACTAATGTTCAGAGCCAACCGCAGAGGCGCAGAGAACGCAGAGAGAAAACCGAGTTGGATCTTCTCGGTATTTCTCTGCGTTCTCTGCGCCTCAGCGGTTGGCTCTGATTACTACGCTGAAGATGCACCGCTCCACTGTGTCCGGTTTGTCGATCGCAACGAAGGTTGGGCGGCCGGCGCTGATGGCGTGCTGTTGCATACGATCGATGGCGGTGCGCACTGGGAACGGCAGCCTGTCCCGACCAAGGGGCGGATCAACAGTCTCAAATTTCTGACGCCATACTTCGGTTGCGCCGCAGGCCGGGAAGAAGTGCAAGCCAACGGCAGCAGCCTCGGCGTGTTGTTGGTCACTCACGACGGCGGTCTGACCTGGTCGCGCATCGCGCAAGGCGTGTTACCGGGATTACAAGCGGCTACTTTCTTCGACGACAAGACAGGAATCGCAGCCGGCGATGGCACCGATCGTTCCCCCGGCGGACTCTACCGCACGCGCGATGGCGGCCAGACCTGGCAAGCGGTGGCGGCGCCGGCTGGCGCTCCCTGGCTATCATTGTCCGTTCGCCACCCGGATCACATCGTGCTGGCCGGCGCATGGGGCCGGCTTGGCACGTTGGCGAAAGAAGATTTCTCCGCGGCCGACGTCGACCCGCTCAACGGCCGCAACATCAATGCGGTTGCAGTCGATCGCAATTTCGCTGTCGCAGTCGGGCAGGGCGGCACTGTGCTAACGAGCCCGGACTCGGCCGGCCGTCGCTATGGTTTCGCAGATTTGGGCGTGCCGCAATCGCTGTTGCAGCAGTGTGATTTCCATGGCGTGGCGGTGCTCGGCACGCACATTTGGGTCGTCGGCCGGCCCGGCACCGTGATTTTTCACAGCGCCGATTCGGGCAAGACCTGGCAGTTGCAACCCACCGGTCAAAGCGTGCCGCTGAACGCGGTCCAGTTTCTGGATGCGGACCACGGGTGGGCGGTCGGTGAGTTAGGCGTGGTGTTGGCGACGAGCGATGGCGGCAAGACCTGGACGCCGCAGCGGCGTGGTGGCCAGCGGGCCGCGGTGTTGAGCATCCACGCCAACGAATCGGCGGTGCCCCTCGACATCGCTGCCTATCTGGGCGGCGATGGTTTTCTCGTCGCCGCTACGACGGCCACGACCGCTGATCCGGCGACGGCACCATCAACTCGCGCGATGATGCCTCTGCGGTTGCAAACCGCGATTCGCAAATCCGGCGGCGCGGCCGCCGAAATTCTCTCGGGCTTTCCCATGCCGGCTCATTTGCAATCCGGCGACCGCGCAGCGCTAGTCGCACACTGGGACCGCACCCACGCGGGCAAAGCTGCGGATGATTTGCTAGCGCGGCTGGTACTTGCAATACGTATTTGGCAGCCGGAAGTGATCATGACCGACTTTGCGGGTTCCCCCGCGGAGACTCTGCTCGTCGAGACCTTGCAAACCGCATTTCACCGGGCCGCAGATCCCACTGCATTCGCCGAACAAATTCAGACGCTGAAGTTGACGCCGTGGCAAGCGAAGAAACTATTTACGCTGTGGGACGGTCCGGGTCAGCCGCACTGTGTAGTGCCGACGACGGATCCGAATCGCAATCTCGCGGATACGCCGCGTGAAGTCGCTGTTCGGGTCGTTCGATTGCTGAGCGAGCAGCCACTGCCGAAAACGCGCGGGTTACGATTGCTAGCAACGACGTTGCCGGAAGAGCAAGCACGCCGCGGACTCATGGATGGCATTCTGCTCGCGCCGGGCGGCACCGCGCGGCGGGCAGTTCCCGAAACTACAGTCGCCGATCCGGTTGCAAAGCCGATGCAAGAACTAAAGACGCTTCTCAATCTCAGCCAATCGGGTTTGCCACAAGTCGGCGACCCGGGCACCGTGCTGGCACGCGCGGGCACGGTGCTCGACAAGTTGCCGGCCGATCGCGGAGCGCTGGCCGTTTACGCGCTCGGCGAGCAGTACGCCAAGAGTGGGCAATGGGGTCTAGCACGCGAAACGTTCGCATTGATATTGGTGCGTTACCCGGAGGAGCCTTGCGCAGCGGACGCATGCCGATGGCTCGTCCGGTATCTCTCCTCGGGGGAAGCGCGGCGGCGGTATGAGCAGGGGCAGTCCATCTCCATCGCCCAAACCGACTTTCGACAAGCCGACCAAATTCCAACGAAAGAAAAACCGTTCCGACCGGGTAGCGGTGTACGCCCGCTGGGTAGTTCATCCACCAGTGAATCCTCAGCACCGATTCAGGACCCGACCATCGCCCGGCGTTGGCTCCAAGAGACAATCGCACTCGAACCGAAGTTGGCCGCATGCGGGCCACTGGTGGCCAATGATCCGGCCATTCGCTTCTGCATCAATTCGGCACAGCGGCAACTGGGCGAGCCCGACCCGGCCAAAGCTTGGCTGCGATCTTTTCTCGCGGAACAGGCCGGCACCAATAGCCACGATGCCTGGCGCGACGCCGCTCGCATGGAACTTTGGCTAATGGATCGCAATGGTTTGCCGCCGCGACCCATCGTGCACTGCAAGCGAACCAATCAACGGCCGCATCTCGACGGCAAGCTCGATGAGATGCTTTGGAAAGACGCCGTGCCGGCCACGCTCAAGACGGCCACCGGCACGGTGGGCTCGGAGTATTCAAGCGAAGCACGTTTCGCGTTTGACGACGAGTATCTCTACATCGCCGTGGAGTGCAAGCATCCGGCCGATCGCGCGCTGCCGGCCATTGAGAAGCGCAGTCGCGACGCAGACCTGGGTGCCAATGATCGGGTCGAGATTCTGCTCGACATCGATCGGGATTATCAAACCTATTACCGATTGCGAGTCGATCAACGCGGCGCCCTCGCGGAAGATTGCTGGGGCGATCCGACCTGGAACCCGCGCTGGTTCGTCGCTTTCAAGAGTGACGCTTCGGGTTACACTGCCGAGATTGCGGTCACTCTGGCTGATCTGACTGGCAGCATTCCTTCTCCCGGGCAATCGTGGGCCGTGAATGTGGTGCGAGTGTTGCCGGGCCGCGGTGTCACCGCGTGGAGCAGCCCAGCCGATATTTCGCCGCGCCCGGAAGGGTGCGGAGCGCTGATATTTGGTGGGACAAAATAACGTTATTTCAGCGCGTTCATCACAACTGCTTCCACATCCGCAATCGTGAACTTCTCGCTGCCAAACTCTTTGATCAGTTTGCCGTCGCGGCCATAGACGAGCACGGTCGGTGGGGTGTTGGTGTGCAGCTTTTCTTGCCAGACATCGGCCGGTTCGTCGATCAAAAGGTTTTGAAATTGTGGCTGCTGCTTTTTCAAAAATGCCAGGACGTTGTCGCGCTCCGACACTTCATCGACATTGAGTGAAATGACGGTGACGTCTTTGTTTATGAGCTTGCGATGCATCTCGACCAGATGCGGGAACTCTTTTTTGCAGGGCAGTCAGTAGTCCGCCCAAATATCGAGGACGAGAATTTTGCCGCGTTGGGCGGCGAGGATGGTTTCGAATTCGGGCCATTTGACGACGCGCAATGCGACATCGGAGTTGGCCGGGACTTTGGCCTGCGGAGCGTTCGACGCCGGCGGCCCACCACAGCCCACTAAGAACACCAAACTTGCTGCGATTAAGTATTTCATAACTCACGAAAGAAATTGAACCACAGAGATCACAGAGATCACAGAGAAGATTCGCTCCGTGTGCTCTGTGATCTCTATGGTTCAAATATTTACTTCTTGTTGAACTGAATGCGGCAACCGACTGGCGCGGTCTTTGTCGTCTCAGGCTTTTCGCCTTTGAGTGCGGCCTTCACCGCATCCTCGACGTAATGCTTGGTCGCTTTCGCATAGTCCTTGTTGTCGTCCATCGCGCCGGTGTACACGAGCTTCCGGTTCTTATCGAACACGAAGAACTCAGGCGTCGCCGTGGCTCCAAGGTCAACCGCGATCTTCTGGCTCGGGTCGAAGAGATACTCGAAGTTGAAGCTCTTCTCCTTCGCCCGCTCTTTCATCTTGTCAAAGCTATCGTCGCCTTCGGTGTTGACGTTGACGGCGATCAGGGCCACTTTGCCATCAGCGCCAGCGTAATCTTTGGCGAACTTCACGAGCCGGGACTCGTACGCCTTGGCGAATGGGCAGTGGTTGCAGGTCGTGCAAATGACCAGCACGTCTTTGTCCTTGTAGTCATCGAACGAAAACTTCTTGCCCGAGGTGGCCGATTCCAGACCGGCAAATTTCGGGGCCGGGTCGCCGACTTTGAGCGGAGCGGCTTGACTTGGTGCGACCAGGGCCAAGGCCGCGACGGCGGCCACTGCAAAGCGAACCATTCCAATTCCTCCAGTTGAAAAAGCGGGCAACTTGGTGACGATCCTAGAAGCAGACGCCAACGAGGTTCGGCCTATTCGGTTGCCCCCCACATTGGTAAGCTGATTGTACGGACGCTCCGTACACGTCGCCAACATTCCGCAGGAAAGGGCCACACGCCCGAAGTTATGCCCGAGCATCGTCGGATCCGCAACTTCTGCATCATCGCCCATATCGATCACGGCAAAAGCACACTCGCGGATCAATTCCTTCTGCAGACCAACACGATTTCCCAGCGGGATTACCGCGCGCAGACGCTCGACGCGATGGATCTCGAACGGGAACGCGGCATCACCATCCGCATGCACCCGGTGACCATTTACCACGAATACCGCGGCGAATCCTACGAACTGAATCTCATCGACACGCCCGGCCACGTGGATTTCAGCTACGAAGTTTCCCGCAGCCTCGCGGCGTGCGAAGGAGCGATTCTGCTCGTCGATGCGTTCCAGGGCGTGCAGGCCCAGACGGTCGCCAACGCATTTTTGGCGATGGAAAACCACCTCACGATCATTCCGGTGCTCAACAAGATCGATCTGCCGATCGCCCGGCCCGAAGAAGTGATCTTCGAGATGGAGCACGCTGTCGGATCGCATCCCGACGAGGTGCTGCGGGTCAGCGGCAAGTCGGGCATCGGCGTCAAGGAACTCCTCGACGCCGTCGTGGAACGTGTGCCGCCGCCGTCGGGCACAGACGAAGAATCGTTGCGAGCCCTCGTTTACAACAGCCACTTTGACACCTATAAGGGCGTGGTCGTCTACGTCCGCGTTAAAGGCGGCGTGCTGACCAAGGGCGAGAAGATTCTCCTGATGCGCTCAGGCCGGACGTATGAAATCACCGATGTCGGCGTGTTCCGTCCCGGCATGACGCCGTGCGACGAATTGCGGTGCGGCCAAGTCGGTTACTTCATGGCCCAGATCAAAGACATCGCCGACGTACACATCGGCGACACCGTCACCGACGCATTCGGCCCCGCGACCGAACCCCTCGAAGGATACGTCGAGCCCAAGGCGATGGTCTATTCGGGGCTGTACCCAATTGAGAACAACGAATTCGAGACTCTTCGCGAAGCGCTCGCCAAACTGCGTCTCAACGACGCCAGCTTCAGCTATGTGCCTGAAGTCAGCGACGGGCTCGGGTTCGGCTTTCGCTGCGGTTTTTTGGGGATGCTCCACCGGGAAATTATTCAGCAACGGCTCGAACGCGATTGTGACATCGACCTTGTGCAGACCGCGCCGAACGTCACTTACGAAATCGCCACACGCCACGGCGAAACAATCGAAGTGCATTCGCCGCAGGACGTGCCGGATTCCGGGCAGATCGAAGAGTTTCGCGAACCGTTCGTGAAAATTAGTTTCATCGTCCCGGCAACCAACGTCGGCGATCTGATGGGAATGTGCGCCGACCGACGCGGCGTGTTTCTACGACAAGAATACCTGAGCCCGCAGCGCGTGCTCTTGGCGTATGAGATGCCACTCGCGGAAGTCATTTACGATCTTTACGACAAGCTCAAGAGCGTCACCCGCGGCTACGGCACCATGGACTTTGAGTTCCTCGGCTACCGACCCGCTGATCTAGTGCGGCTCGATATTCTCGTGCACGGCAAGCGCGTCGATGCACTTTCCGTGATCGTGCACCGATCAACCGCGGACCGCCGTGGGCGGACTCTGGTTTTGAAACTCAAAAAAGAAATCGACAAACATCTCTTCGAGATTGCGATCCAGGCAGCGATCGGCAGCAGGGTGATTGCCCGCGAGACGATTTCCGCCCAGCGCAAGAACGTGACCGCGAAGTGCTACGGCGGCGACATCACCCGCAAACGCAAGCTGCTCTCGCGCCAAGCCGAGGGCAAAAAGCGAATGAAGCAAATTGGCCAAGTCGCCATCCCACAGGAAGCCTTCCTGGCGGTGCTGGAATCGGACCAGTAGGCAGCGCGCTTTTGTCTACCGCTGTTTTGTAGCCGCGGGCTTCAGCCCGCGCTGAACCCTGCAATTGCCAGTTCAGCGCGGGCTGAAACCCGCGGCTACAAGAGACAAAATGCCTATGCCAAAGGTTCTTCGGCGGCGTCTTCGCTGGCGATCTTGGCGGCAGTGGCGACCTTATCGCTTTCGTTAAGATTGATCAAACGCACACCCTGAGTATTCCGCCCGATCACGCTGATCTCGTCGATTTGCGTGCGATTCACCATGCCCTGTTCGGTAATGATCATGACCTGATCGCCGGGTCGAACCGACAAAGTGCTGACTACGGGTCCATTGCGCTCGTTGGTGCGGATGTCACGGACACCTTTGCCGCCGCGGCCCTGCCGGCGATATCGCATGGATGACTTTTCTTCGCCATCGGCGGTAACCTCGGCATCCGCCTCGTCTTCCGCGGGCCGCTCTTGAATGGCGGAATCTTCACCGTTGCCGATTTCCAGTGGGGAATTCCCTCCGAACGGCGTTCGCTTACCGTAGCCGTTTTCGCACACGGTGAGCAGGAATCCATCCGGGTCTGCCACTACCATGCCGACGACTTCGTCGCCTTCGCTCAAGGAGATGCCTTTGACGCCACGGGTGTTGCGGCCCATCTTGCGGGCGTCGGCTTCGGAGAAGCGGATGGCCATGCCCAGCTTGCTACTCAACACGACTTCGTGGCCTGGCTTGGTCAACACGACCGATATCAATTGATCGTTTTCTTCCAGAGCAATGCCGATGATGCCGCCCGCTTTCGGCCGGCTGTAGTCCATGAGTGCGGTTTTCTTCACAATGCCGCGGCGCGTGGCCATGAGTAGTGCCGCGTCGCCGTCGAACTCGCGGACGGGGATAATGCTTGTAATCTTCTCCTCCTCGCGCAGAGAAAGCACGTTGGCCATGGCGCGGCCCGCACTCGTGCGGCTAGCGAGCGGCACGTCGTAGACTTTTAGCCAATAAACTCGGCCACCATTGGTGAAACAGAGCAAATAAGCATGGGTGGATGCGACGTAGAAGTGCTCGATGAAGTCATCTTCGCGGGTCCCGCCGGAAACGCCTTTGCCGCCGCGATGCTGCGTGCGATAAGTGTTGAGCGGCATCCGTTTGACGTAGCCAGCGTGGCTCATCGTGACCGCTTGCGTCTCCTCCTCGATCAAATCCTCCATGTCGATCTTCACGTCTTCCTGCGAGATCTCCGTGCGGCGCTCGTCGCCGTACTTGTCGCGCAGTTCGACCAGATCGGCGCGGATTACGCCAAGCACGCGGCCTTCTTCTCCAAGCAGTGCGGTGTACTCGCGGATTTGACCCTGGAGATCCGAGAATTCCTTGAAGATTTCGTCGCGCTCGAGCGCTGCCAGTTGGCCGAGACGAAGGTTCACGACCGCCTCGGCTTGCGCTTCGGTCATGTGATACTCGGCGAGCGTGCCGAGTTCTTCGCGCAGGGCCGCGAAAGGCACGGCACCCAACGCCCGCTCCATGACTGCGGCGGACACCGCGAGGCCCTGCAATCGTGCCTTCGCCTCGTTGCGGCTCGGCGAAGATCGGCATATCGCGATCACTTCGTCCAGCGACGAAATAGCGATCAATTGGCCTTCGAGAATGTGCGAGCGCCTTTTGGCTTCGCGCAGGAGGTACTCGGTCCGCCGGCGAATGACCTGCACGCGATGACGCACGTATTCCTGCATCATCTCTTTGAGCGTCATGGTCTTGGGCCGGCCATCGACCAGGGCCAACAGTATCAGGCTGGCGGTACGCTGCAGCGGTGAGAATTGGTAGAGCTGATTCAGCACCAGATGCGGGTCGGCATCTCGTTTCAAATCGATGACCAGCCGGACGGGCTCGCCGTTGCGGGCGCTCGATTCATCGCGCATCGCGGCGATGCCCTTGACGCGCTCATCCTTGACCAATTCGCCAATGGCCTCGGCCAGGCGGTTGCGCGACGTTTGAAACGGCACTTCATTGATAATGATCTGGTTGCGGCTGCCTTCTTCACTGATCGTTGCACGGGCTCTGAGAATGACTTTGCCCCGGCCGGTGCGGTAGCCATCAATAATCCCTTGCCGGCCCATGATGATGCCGCCGGTCGGGTAGTCCGGACCCGGCACCAACTGCATCAGTTCCATGAAGCTGAGGTCGGGGTTATCGATGAGCGCGATGAGGCCGTTGCAGATTTCACGCAAGTTGTGCGGCGGAATTTCCGTCGCCATGCCGACGGCGATGCCGCCGGCTCCGTTGACCAGCAGATTTGGGAAGCGACTGGGCAAGACAAGCGGTTCGCGATACTTGCCATCGTAATTGTCAATGAAATCGACCGTGTCTCGTTCGAGATCCACGAGCATCTCGGCCCCAAGCTGTGCGAGCCGGGCCTCGGTGTATCGGTGGGCAGCCGGCGGTAATCCAGCAATGGAGCCGAAGTTACCCTGGCCATGAATGAGGCGGTTCCTCATCGCCCAGTCTTGGGCCATGTGGACCAGCGTTCCGTAGATGGAAAGGTCGCCGTGGGGGTGATACCGCTTCATCGTTTCGCCGATGATGCCGGCACACTTCGTTGTGGAAGCGTTTGGGCCCAGTCCCAGATCATGCATGGCGACGAGAATTCGCCGCTGCGACGGCTTCAGACCGTCGCGGGCATCGGGCAGAGCCCGGCTGACGATGACGCTCATCGCGTACGTCAGGTAGCTGTCTTTGAGCTCTTCGGCGATGTCGAGCCGGCCGAATGGGTCGGGGCTTTCGCCATCTAAATCGGGGGGTGTGGGCGGGGCGTTGTTCGGAGGGACAATATCGGCCACGGGGTCTCACTTTCGGCACTTGCGAGGGCTTTTTCTTACCCTCCAATTTTACGGATTTGGACCCCCAGATTCAGCGTCCGTTGACGTTAAATGCCCTCTCAATTTTGCCCATTTTTCAGGCGTTTTTGCTAAACTGGGAATTGGCCCAGTTCCTCCGCGAGGGAGATGTCAAAAACCCATGGCCGAAGGGGTCAAATTCTGGCCTGTCACCGAGCAGTTCGACCCCGAGTCGGCCGACTCCGAGGGGCTCGTCGCCATCGGCGGCGACCTCGAGCCCGAAACACTTTTGAGTGCCTATCGTCACGGCGTTTTTCCCTGGTTCGATGAAGGAATGCCCTTTTGCTGGTGGTCGCCGGACCCGCGGGCTGTCATCGAATTCGACAAGTTTCATGTCAGCCGGCGGCTTGCGCGAACGATTCGCTCGGGACGATTCACCACCACGATCAATCGTGACTTTATTGGCGTGATGCGCGGTTGCGCGGTGCGCGACGAGGGCACGTGGATCACCGATGACATGCTGGCCGCGTACGCACGCTTGCATGCGCTGGGTGTCGCACATAGTGTCGAGGTGTGGCTCTCAACAGGTTTCGTGGCCGGGTCTGAGGTCGCCTTAGGCGACCGAAGGCCCGGTTCTGCGCTTGCAAGTTCACCGGGCCTTCGGTCGCCTAAGGCGACCTCAGACCCGGCCACGAAATCTCGTATGAAATCCCGGCTCGTCGGTGGCGTTTACGGCGTCGCCATCGGTGGCTTCTTTGCGGCGGAGTCGATGTTTCACCGCGCGACCGACGCATCCAAAGTGGCCTTGGCTGCGCTCGTCGAACATTTGCGACAGCGCGGGTTCCATCTTCTCGATATTCAGTTAATCACGCCGCACACCACGCGGATGGGCGCAACTGAGATTCCACGCGGTGACTATCTTTCCCGCCTCGCCACCGCGCTCAGCGTGCCGACGACATTCCTCTCATGATCGAAGCAAGATGTCTCTCTCTGTCAGCGGCTCTCCGGCAACATACCAATTGCGAAATTCGCTTCGATGAAGGCACGCGGCATCTCTACAGCACCGACGCCAGCATTTATCGCATTGAGCCGTTGGGCGTCGTTATGCCACGTACCGCTGAGGATCTCCGAGCCGTGGTGCAGATCGCATTAGAGATGAATATCCCGTTCGTGCCGCGCGGTGGGGGCACGTCGCTCTCGGGGCAGTCGATTGGTGCGGGTCTAGTTGTTGATTGCAGCAAACATTTGAATCGCATTCTGGATGTCGATGCGCGGGGCCGGCGCGTTCGCGTGCAACCGGGCGTAGTGCTGGATCAACTCAATCGCGCTTTGGCCAAAGATGACTTGATGTTCGGGCCGGATGTCGCCACAGCGAATCGGGCGAACATTGGCGGCATGCTCGGCAACAACTCGGCGGGCTCGCGGTCAATCGTCTATGGCAAGACGGCGGATCACGTTTTGGGTTTGAACGTGCTGCTAGCAGATGGATCAGCGGCAGTCGCGGAGGCTTTGCCCCGCGAGCGATGGGAGAATGAGCGACTGAATCGCGGGGTGCGAGAGATTGTCGAGCGAAATGCTGACGAGATTCGCAGGCGGTTCCCGAACATCATTCGACGAGTCAGTGGTTACAACCTCCAGGGAATGCTGGACCAACTGGACAAGAAACCCAGCTTGATCCCGCTTCTTGTGGGCAGTGAAGGCACGCTGGCATTCGTGACTGAAGCGGAACTAAATCTTGTCCCGAAGCCAAGATCGCGGGGCCTGCTCATTCCGCACTTCAAATCGCTGCGAACAGCGTTGGACGCAGTGCAAGTCTGTTTGGAATTCCAGCCATCAGCCGTGGAACTACTCGACGGCATGCTGATCGAACTAGCGGCTGGGAATTTGGCCCTTCGCGATGTGATGAAACACATTGATGGCAGGCCGGCAGCGCTTTTGATGGTGGAGATATCAGGCGATAGCCCAGCAGAAATTGCGTCGCGCATCGATTCCCTGAATCAAAAGTTGAAACGAGGACCGGGTCTAACAGGAGTGCGCGTAGCGCTGGATGCGGAACTGCGCGATCCCTTATGGAATCTGCGAAGCGCGGCGGTGCCCTTATTGCTCGGAATGCACGGCGATCGCAAGCCGGTGACTTTTTGCGAGGACACGGCCGTTAGTCCCGAGCGATTGCCGGAGTTCGCTGACCGATTCCGGGAGCTATTGAAGCGGCATGGCACTGGCGGAGCGTTCTATGGCCACGCGTCGGTGGGCTGCCTGCACGTTCGACCGCTTTTGAATCTCAAAGATCCCGGTGACGTCATCCGCATGCGCCAGATCATGCACGACGTCACGGACCTGGTGCTCGAATTCGGCGGCAGTCTGAGCGGCGAGCACGGCGACGGCTTGGCTCGCAGCGAATGGAACCGCAAGATGTATGGGCCGCAGATCTACTCGGCGTTCCAACAGATCAAGGGCCTGTTCGATCCGAAGAACGTGTTCAATCCGGGCAAGATTGTCGATGCCCCGACGATGACCGAAAACCTGCGCACGAGTTCGGTGAGCAGTAAAGTTGAACTCCCCACGGTATTCGACTATTCGCGGCAAGAGGGCTTCTTTCGCTCGATCGAACTTTGCAATGGCTCGGGCGTGTGCCGGAAGACCCAAGGCGGCACGATGTGCCCGTCGTTTCGCGCGACCCGCGATGAGGTCGACAGCACGCGAGGCCGGGCGAATGCCTTGCGGATCGCGCTGGAGCAGGGCGTGGATCGGCCGGACCCCGCCCACCCGATGGCCGAGCGCTGGGTTTACGATGTGATGGACCTGTGCTTGATGTGCAAAGCGTGCAAGGCCGAATGCCCGAGCAATGTGGACATGCAGAAGCTTAAGAGTGAATTTCTGCACTCCTACTACCAACGACAGCCGCGGCCAATTGGCCAACGGGTGATGGCATACGTCCATCGGTTCAATCGGTTGGGTTCGAAGTACGCCGGACTCGCGAACTGGTTTCACCGTCTGCCCGGCATGCGCGTCGTCATAGAAAAACTCGCGGGTATCGACCGGCGGCGATCGCTGCCAACTTTCCATGCCGATGACTTTCGGAGTTGGTTCGATCGGCGGACGCCGCGGCGCGGCGCGAACGGCGCTGTCCATTTGCTCGACGATTGTTTTACGACGTTCAATGAGCCGCACATTGCCAAAGCCGCCGTCAAAGTCTTTGAGTCCGCGGGTTACCAGGTGAAGCGATTGGGAATGGTCTGCTGTGGCCGGGCGATGATCAGCAAGGGAATGCTCGACGAAGCCCGAAGCCTAGTGCGATCGCAACTCCCGCGGCTCAATGCTCTCGTTGCAGATGGTACCCCAATTTTGGGTTTGGAACCGAGTTGCCTGTTGACGCTCTGCGATGAATGGCCCGACCTCATGCCCGGTGCCGCAGCAACTCGGGTGGCCAAGGCCGCGCATCTCGCGGAAGTTTGGCTGGGCGAGCAGATAGTTGGCGGGCGAGCCAAGCTGCCCTTCAAGGGGCGAAACGAACAAATACTGTTCCAGGGACATTGCCATCAGAAGGCGCTTTGCGGCAGCCACGGCTCCGCGGCCGCGATGTCGCTTGTGCCCAACGTAAACGTGCAGACGATCGATGCCGGCTGTTGCGGCATGGCCGGCTCATTCGGTTACGAAGTCGAGCATTACGATGTCAGCGTGCAAATCGCAAATCTCGAATTAGTCCCCGCGATCAAAGCGAATCCTGCAGCAACTTTGGCGGCGACCGGCACCTCATGCCGCCATCAAATCCGCGACTTGACCGGCCGAAGCGCTAAACACCCGATGGAAGTCCTTGCAGACGCAATAGTTGCGAGTTAGCCTCGAATCCCTTCTGTTCTTGCGTCTTTGCGGCCACGGTGTTATGGCAATGCCGCGCACATTCCGCGCATGGATTCGGTCAGTTTCCACGGCAGGAGGCCAGGATCATGAGCTTCGAAAAATCCCGCAAGCGAACAAAGGTTTCGAGGGGGACCAGGCTGCTCGTGACCGAGTTGGAAAACCGAACCGTCCCCAACGCCGGCACGCTCGACGCCTCGTTTGGCACCGGCGGCACGGTGACCACTTCGCTCGGTTCGGGGCATGCCGATCCCAACGCAATTGCCGTGGCGCCGAGTGGCAAAATTGTGGTCGCCGGGAAGGTCTCCGATCCATCGGTGCAGTTTGCGGGCGATGCCTTTGGCCTCGCTTGTTACAACGCCAATGGCACGCTTGACACAACTTTCGGCACCAATGGCCGCGCGGTCACAGCCGTGAGCATCTATGGAAGCCATGCGCTAGGGGTCACGGTACAACCTGATGGAAAAATCGTGGCCGTCGGTTATGCCAACGGCACTCTCTCCGAAGAGTTCGCCGTCGTGCGCTACAACGCCAACGGTACGCTCGACTCAACGTTCGGCTCCGGCGGCATCGTCATTACGGACTTCGCTGAGAAGCGCGATATCGCGACATGCGTCACACTGCAAAACGATGGCAAGATTGTTGTCGCGGGCACCGCGGTTCGCAATTCGAGTGATTACGACCACTTTGCGGTCGTGCGTTACAACACCGACGGCACTCTCGATAGCACATTCGGCATCGCGGGCAAACTCGTTTGCCCGATTAGCTTGATCGGCGATTTCGCGCGCGGTGTGGCGATCGATGGCGCGGGCAACATCGTTGTCACCGGCACGGCCACTTACGACAACAACGGCGCCTGGTCGAACGAATTGGCTACCGCTCGATTTCTCCCCAACGGCGATCTCGACGTTGGTTTTGCCACCGCTGGCATGCGAATTACTCACGTCACTACCAACGATTCGGGCCGGGGGCTGGCGCTTCAGGCCGATGGCAAGATCGTCGTGGCCGGATACTCGGCGGACGGTGCTCCTCCATCGTTTACGCTGGTGCGCTACAACAATGATGGCTCGTTGGATATTACGTTTCAGGGCGGGTGGGTATGCACGGGTTTTGCCCCACTTGGCGGCGTCGGTCAAGGCGTGGCCATTCAGTCGAACGGCAAGATCGTAGCCGCAGGGTACTTTGGCTCAAATGATGGCTTTGCGCTCGCACGATACAACACCGACGGCACACTAGACTCCGGTTTCGGGACCGGCGGCAAGGAAGTCGTGCCGTTCACATCGCCGGCGTGGGCCACGACCAGCATGGGTAAAGCAATTGCACTGCAGGCCGATGGCCAAATCGTCGTGGCAGGTTTGTACTCTGACAGCGATAACTATTACCAGATGTTCGGCGTTGCCCGCTTCAATGCTCATCAGCTTCCGCCAACGGTCACCTCGGTGGTGTTTGGCGACGGCACGAATCAGCGGTCACTGGTCAAGCAAATCACGGTCAATTTTTCTGAGCCTGTGAACTTCATAGGTTCTGTTGCAAGCTGTTTCACCCTGCATCGGGCAGGTAGCGCCGGAACGATTGGCGACGTGACGTTGACGGCGAGTCCTGCGACCGGTCCCGCGAGTACGGTCACGCTGACGTTTTCCGGAACGTTGACTGAGTTCGACTCGCTCGTGGACGGAATCTACAACCTCATCATCGACGCCGCACAAGTGTCGGGCGTCGGCGGAGCGCTTGATGGCAACGGCGACACGATTCCCGGCGGCAGCCATGTCGTCAACGGAAGCGTAGCGAACAAATTCTTCCGACTATTTGGCGACAACACGGGTTCGGGAACGGTTGACCAATCAAATTACCTGGTCTTCCGAGACGCGGTTTCCGCCGGACCTAATACGATCTTTGACTTCAACCATGATGGCGATGTGGATCAGACCGACTATCTCGCATTTCGCGATCGAATCGCGGCCGCCCCGTAACTATTGATTAGCGAGACTTCCCGGACTCGAGTTGAACACTGTCGAGCACTTTGCGGATTTGCTGTTGGGTCTCGGTGTCGGCGGTAACGAAGGTGGCCGCGAAAATGAACGTCTGTTTGCCCCGCCGCACGGCGACGACTTCAGAAGTAAAAGGTCGCGTTCCAATCCGGTCGGGGTCCAGCGCGCCGGAATAGGTTAGCCTCGCAGCCGGCATTCCAGCCACGGTCAGGTCCGCTTCCACTTCCTTCGACACTTTGAAGTCGGGCTCGGGCGGCTTCCGTTTCATTAATTCTTCGGCCGGTTTCGGGTCACCCTCCGCGTCTTTGACGATGACTCGCATCCACGCCACGTTCGGACCTTTGACGATTCGCTTGTATTTTACGATGCGGCGCTCAGGGACGTGATAATTCGGCGCTTCGGTGGTGCGCACCTGCATGGCCCAGCCGGGCAGCGGGGTGAACCGTAGGCCGACTTGCGGATCGTCAAACGGCTTGTCACCATCTTCGAGGAGAGGAACCCCCTCGGGGGGGGACGGGCTTACTTGCGGCGTCCAAACATAAACGGTCGCTAGCCCGGCTCCGACGAGAAGAGTGACAAGCAATACTCCCAACAATGTCCGCTCGGTCCGACGGGTCATTTCAGAAATCGTCCGTGGCCACGGGTTCGCCGCCTTTGCGCGTACCGATGGCTTTGAAAATAATCAACGGCGTGTTCGAGGTGAGAACCCGAACCGAACCGTCGGCAAATGCGAAGTTGCCCGCCTGAAAGTGCGGTGAGTAAAAATCGTAAACCTCGGAGTAAGGGTCGTTTAACCGATGCCAACCGGTGCGGGCCATGGCGGCCGTGCTCGGCTCTTCAACGGCATGAATGTACACGGGGGCGTCAACAGTCGTTCGCACGGTACCCTCATCAATGCAACCGACCCACGAGGTCTGACAGAACAACGAGCCGCGTTCGCCTAGCGCTAGAGTTGTTGATGTTCCGTCGACGATGTCGCCGATTCGCGTGTTGCTGTTGCGGTAAAAGATGCCGTCCCCGCTGGCTGGATATTCACCAATACTGCCGCCAGTGCCATAGCAGGAGGCATAGCTAGTGGTGGCGAATTCGCTGATTGGCTTGTTCAGTTGCGAGTAGGCTGTGTAGGTACCAGAATGTCGATCCGATGGGCAAATGAATTGCCGCACAACGATCTTTCGGACTTCGGCGTTGTTCCGATTCTCGACGGCTTTGTCCCAGTGGATCTTGGACGCGACGGCGCCGAGTTCGAGATAAGGCAGCAAATGCGCTTCCCAACTCCAGCCCGGAAATGTCAGCATCGGCTCCCAATTACTGGCCGCGCCGTACACCGCTTCCTGCATCTCACCCACGATTAAGCGATCCGGAAAATGCTCATCAAATAAGTAAGCCGGCGGGAAATGACCTTTATCTTCATGGAAGTGATGCAGCGCGATTCCCATCTGCCGCAGATTGTTGCGGCAACTTGTTTGATCGGCCGACTCACGCACGCGCTGAACGGCCGGCAGTAAGAGGCCGATCAGCACGCCAATGATGGCCATGACAACCAAGACTTCGATGAGGCTGAAGCCACGACGACCTGTCGAATGTTGCATGATCCAGTTCCTTAATAATCCTCGCCGACAATTTCGCCGCCGGCGCGTGTGCCCAACGCTCGCCACGTTGTTGGTGAAATACTCCGGCTGATGGTACGCACACTGCCATCCATAAATAGCGCGTTGATGGCTCCGGCCGTATGGAAACTGCGAGCCGTCATCGCGGCATAGGAGATTGCGGTAGCCGATGATCCATCCCGACTCGACACATAATCGACGTCATAGGTGATGCCCATCGGATCGGTGTATGGGACTAGGGTGTTCGGTGTGAACACAAATGTCAGGCCCGTCTTGACGGTCTGTCCTTCCGTCCAACTGTTATGTGTGCCGGTCTTGTATGCGCCGCCGAGCGCAACGAGGGCCGCCGCGTCGGGCGGTGGAATCGAGGTGGCCACACCTCCGAGCATGTAGTCGCCGAACGCCCGGACTTCGGAAAATGCGACTGTGGTTCCCATTCCATCACGGAAGTCACGCGGAGCGTTTCCGCCATTGGCGTTGCTAGTAAACGTAATCGCGCCATCGCCGCCTTGGCCCTTGTTCGGATCCCAAACCATCCAGGTGCCTTCATTCGCGCCGTACGTGGTCGGATATTTGGCCGGCTGACTGCCAGAGGCCACCTGCGGGTGATCATTCAATTCGCTTGGACAGACAAATATGTCGATTCGTTGCTTGGTGACGTCGGGCTGTGAGTTGGCCGCGACTTTCAAGTCGATCATCGAATAAAGATTCGCTTGCTCGATAAACGGCAAGATTCGCGCATGGGCCGAATACGAGTCGGCTGACGTGGCCTTGGCAGGATAAACGCCATTGGACGGAAAATGGTTATTGGTTTGATTGTAATTGTGCAGTGCCAAACCAATCTGCTTTAGATTATTCGCACACTTGGTGCGGAAGCCCGACTCGCGGACCTTTTGCACTGCCGGCAGTAGCAGGCCCATCAAAACGCCCATGATAGCGATCACGACGAGCAATTCGATCAGGGTAAATGCGCTGCGGAATCGCGGAGGGGATATCATGCTGGGCCTCAGAAAAAGATGATGTCTATTACTTCTTCGGCGTTGAAACCGCTTTTCGTGTTAGCATCAACTCCATGACTAGCCGCTCGGACCCGTCCGCGTTGATATTGTACTGGCGGTGGGCAACGCGATTCCCATTCTCCTCGGTCTTGGTGACGGTTCTGGATCGCCGGCTCTCATTTTCCTCGCCGAGCGCTTTGCTGAACAGGACAATCTGCTCACCGTCGAACTTGTCTTGGGCCTGACGGAATGACATCCGCGTCTGCCGCGAGTCAGTCCAGACACTCGTGAATTTGCCGGAGCTTGGCTCGAACCCGATGATTCCCATTCCCGTCGAACGATCCGCCCCGGACCCGAAAACGAAGTCGGATTGCAAGAAGCGGCCGCCGTGAATCATCGATTGTTTGCATTCGCCCGAGGCACGCGAAGCTTCGCCACCGCCGCGCGGGTAAAAGGTCTTCGTAACATCCCACTCGCCGACCATTCGCTCGAGGAATTTTTGACCTTCGCCGGGCCCGGATTTCGGCTCATGGGTGGATTGGGCGTCTTGCTTTGGTTTTGGGTCAGACTTGTTGGCGGGTTTGTCGTCGCCATAAATCGCTGGCGTCGCCAGCATCGCGAGGACTGCAAGAACGACCGACCGCATGTGAGTTCTCCGCGCAAGGCGACGAAACAAGCTAGCGGAATTGTAACTGACAGAGCTGACCGCAACCGGATTTGATGGACGGCAGCCACCCACAGGTCATGGTCTAGCTGCAACGATCATGTCAGATATGCGCATTGTCCAACCGTAGGTGGCTAACGAAGCAGGTTCCCGGTCACAAACTCTGACGGCGGAGCAAACATCGCTTTCACTGGCTCACGCACCAAAACCAGGATGGTAAAGATCCCGAGAACTGTGCCAAAGGGTGTGAAGATGCATTCAACGCACGCCACGATGAAACAAAAACGGTAGCGTTTGCGTTTCGCAAGCGACCGCCCCGTGATCAACATCAAGACGGCCAAAGTTTGAAGGAACGTGATGGCAAAACTCGCTACGATCACAAACATCCATGCGAACAATGGAGGCGGCTGCTCTTTCCCGAATTTTTCCGGTGTCAAAAGCATGACAAGTCCGACCGTCAAATGAATGATCGGGATCAAGCCGAACAGGAACGCCAACGCAGCGACCACGTAGTGAAACGTTGCGAGGAGATTCAGGTGGTATTCGTCTTGCGCAATATACACAAATCACGTCCGTGGTTCCGCTTCAGCCCGCATGGGCCTGTTTCAGCGCGGCAATATCAAGCTTCTTCATTTGCAGCATTGCCTTGGTCGCCCGTCGCGCTTTGCCCGGGTCCGGATCACTCATCAACTCGCCGAGGATCCGTGGCACAACCTGCCAGCTCACGCCGAATTTGTCCTTGAGCCAGCCACACTGTTGCGACTTGGGATCGCAGCCTTCGCTGAGACGAGCCCAGTAGTGATCAATTTCTTCTTGCGTCTCGCACGGGATCTGAAATGAAATCGCCTCGGTGAACTTGAACATCGGCCCACCGTTGAGGGCCGTAAATGATTGGCCGTCGAGATCAAATTCGACAGTCATCACGCTGCCGGGCTTTCTCTGGTGAATCTCCTGACCCGCTTCCGAGTATCGTGAAATCTTTCCAAGTTTGGAATTCGGGAAGATTGAGACATAGAACTTCGCCGCCTCCTCGCCTTGGTCGTCGAACCAGAAGCAGGGGGTGATGCGATGAATCTGCGGCATGCCAAAACTCCGAGATAAACTTCGGGTAAGAATCACATTCTAGGAGGGGCCGGGGGAAGCGTCGGTAAGTTCGCTTGACCGAAATGTACCGCCTGGGCGAAGTCTCGGGAGACGCCTGTCAAACGAATGATGTAGTCATCAATCAGGGTGGGGCGGATGGCAGTCTGCTGAAGGACGACAGCCATTATTAACCACACGATGCTCAATACAAGACTCGCGACGCACATATATCCAGTCCAGTCTGGGCGGGCGAAGGCCGGTTGCGGTGCGGATTGGCTCGCCGCAAATGCCGTCATACCAAGACCGAAAATTGCGGCGAAGCTGAGCCATGTAACGAGTGCACGCCAGCGCCAATGACCTTTGTGCTTGTCGCACATGGGAACAGCCAAGCGCGCCCGCTTGGTCAAGATCATGGCCACAATCAGGAAGGGTAGAAAGCCCACGAAGATCAGGAAGACCACCCAAGAGGGACTCCAAGAAAACGTCCTAACCACTCTGTTTTCAGCAGCGGCGCCGCAGCACATGCAAAACGGTGGAAGGTTTTCAGAGATGGGTTCGTTGCGACGGAGTTTTACCACGGACATGGGGCGCCTCGCGAAATTGGGCCTGTATCCAAAAAGTTGCTGCGATCTGCAAACTATTGACGGTCCTCACGAAGCCAAGGTTGCTTCACGTACTTCGTGGGCACAGACACGACCGGCTCAGTAAGTTGCACGCCGGGCTTTCGTCGCGCGATCGCGCGGACGTAGCTGAAATTTCGTCCGGCGTCCGCTTCCAATGCTTGCAACTCGACAGTGTTGTCTGGCGCAATCAACTGGACCCAGTCGCGCCAGTATTTCCATCCATCATCTAAGTTGTCAGCGGATTCAATGTCCACGATGCCCGAGCGTCGCCAGTGGGCCTTCCACCATGGGGCGGAATGCAGGCAACAGAGATCGTTCGTCCACCATTCGCGCAGATGGTCTGGGACTGAATCAATCTCCTGCATCCATCCCACCCCGGCAAAGCCGATCTGCCCGGAGGGTTTAACAAAGCGGGCGAGATAGTTCAGGTACAGATCATCGGTGCCGAAGTAAAACAACGAATCAATGGTCACAATGGCATCGAAGAACTCGACGGCGAATGGCAATGACCGCGCGTCCGCATGGATTGGAAATACGCTGTCCTCCACTCCCGCATCGCGAATGCGCTGCAGATTCTCGGACGCACTGAACCACAAATCGGTCGCCCAAACTTGAACGCCGAATTCTCGGTGCAAAAAGATCGAGGAAAGCGCTCGCCCACAACCCAAATCCAAAACGCGCATGCCCGCTCGCAAGTCGAGCTTTTCCGCCAGCCATTCTGCCAACCAAAGCGGGTTGGCCGCACCGCTGACGCCGACGGTTACCCATTCAGGGTGATATTTCGACGCGCGGGGAAATCGGTCACGCAAGAGCGATTGAGTCACGACGTGCGGTCCTATGAATGCGATACGCCCTTCGGATACCGATCGGCGACGAGATTAAGTTGAATGCCGTGTTCCAGATAAGCCTTGGCTCCGGCGAGTAGCAAAGAGAAGCCCTGCGTCGAGTCCGTCACTTGCCGAACGACTGCGTCTCCATCGCCCGAAAAGCCCGCGTTGGCGATGCCAACAAACGTGCCCAGTTCATGCGGCGTAAAAGTCCATTCCACCGTCGTCGGCCCATTTGGGCTCGGCCACTCGATGAGGATTCGTTTGTTCGGTTCAACGGCTTTGACCGCGACCGGCACGGAGATGCTATACATCTCCCACTCCCATTGCACCTGCTTCTCAGCTTCCAATCGCCCGCTGCCTTTGGTGAACCAAAACTTGCTGGTGATGGCTGGATTGACAAACGCTTCGAACACGTCAGACGCCGGCTTGCGAATGAGCATGCCGGTTTTCATGACTGGCGTTTGAGTCAAAGTGAGATTGGTCATGCTGGAGATGTCCTTTGGATTGGCCAACTCGAATTCTGCAAAACGATTCGGTAACCGTCTGGATCCTCGAACGTCCGGCCATGTCGGTCCCAATACGGATTGAATGAAGTGACGGGTTTATGGCCGGCCCGTTCCATTCGCGCTATGACTGCTTCCCATTCTTGCGCATCAGGCAAATAAAACACGAGCAAATGATCCTGAGTGGGTGCGCGGCCAACCGTGTGCCCAGCTTTGCGCGTGAATTCCAGATGATAGGCCGAACCCATATGTCCCAGGATCACGCCGTCGAAGCCGTCGTGATCCTGGAATTCGCCAAGCACGTGGAAACCAAGGCTATCGCGGTAAAACGCCACGATGGCCGCGAGGTTGTCGGTTGGCCGGGCAACACGCAGGTGCGCAGATGACAAATCTGGAGTCATATAGGTTCGGGCCGGCGCGCGAAGCGATCGCTATTTCTTCTCCGCCTTCTTCTCCGTCGAGTCTTCCAAAATCTTCCCATCCTTGGCAATCGTTAGTTCGACTTCCTTCTTGTCGGCAGTATCGATCACGATCTCGAAGCCGCCATGAATCTCTCGCTTGCCACGCACCTCGGTGATCTCCATCACTTCTTTCATCTTCGCCTTCGGGTACTTCTTCTCAAGCGAGTCGGTCACCGCTTTCGGGAGGTCCTTGGCGTCGAACTCCTTTTCGTAACTTAGAACGGTGCCGTCTTCGGCAATATCAGCCTCGGCTTTACGTCCCTTCAGTTTGAACTCAATGTCGTAGACAACTTTGCCATTCTCGGTTTCTTTGCTCCATTTCGTAATCTTGGCGTCCGCGAACTTCGCTTTCAGGGAATCCATCACCGCTTTGGGGACTTCATCGAGATCTTTAGGTTCATCCGCCGCCTGCAAGGTGGCGGCGAAGATAGCACTCGTGAAGAGGCTGAGGAATACGAGAAGATTCTGGCGAGAGCCCATTGTGATCCCCTTCTAAATCAACAATTCGAGTTCCGGGCAATATAGGGTTCTCAGGCGCGTTGGTCCGCAATTTTGCCATGGGTACTATCTCAGTGCGCTCGTCGATTATCTTCACACCAAAGGTGTGAGATTTCTCAGCCCAGGGCAACGCCCTGGGTACTCATGCGAATTGTCTTGCAGCCTGTAGGGCTGCGACAAGTCTATCGCAGGCCTTCAGCCTGCATTTCTTTGCGCCTCTTAACCCAGGGCTGCGCCCTAGGCTGAGAAATCTCACACCTTTGGTGTGAAGATAATCGACGACCAAAACCTCAGACACGGACTAGAGGTGTCTCATCCATCACCTGTGGGAATAATCCCCGCGCCTTCCGCCATCAGAATCACGGTTCGCTCCGGTGCCCGCGGACGATGGCGAACGCTCTTGGGGATCACGATGCCTTGTCCCGGCCCAAGATCCACCGTGCGATCTTCGAGATCAATAATGAAGCGTCCACTCATGACATAGAAGAATTCATCTTCGTCATCGTGCTTGTGCCAGTGATATTCACCTTGAACCACGCCGAGGCGAACGACCGAGTCATTCACCCGGCACAACGTCTGGTTGTACCACGGGTGCTTGACGGCCGCGACGAGAGTCGGCACATCGATCACTTCGAGCGCGCCGAACTTAACGTCCAGATGTGTCTCGTAGGGGAACTCGTGCGTTTGATCCGGCATGAGGAAACCTCTTGCCGATCAAAATACAAAAAAGCCGTTCCAACGTCGTTCATCGGCAACGACATTCAGATATGGCATTTGCGATTGATTCTGCCCCGCGAAGGCCACGGGCGCAAACCCGCTCGGAGAGGAAGTGAGGCTCATAAGGGCCACGTTTCCGACCAACACGGCTTTCGCCTGTTGGGTGGAGCTTGGTTGCGTCGTGGTGTTTGTCACCGATGCGAGTAGTGCGAGATCGAAGCTGATATCGCTGCTGCCCGGATTGTCCTGGTGGATTTCCACGGCAATGAGATTCGTTCCGGTCACTAACGAAGCCGGATTCAAACTCGCTTGAATGAATGTGGACTCTTGGGGAACACCCAAAGCCGAGGACGCCTCAGTTTCAAAGTTAATGGTCCCTGCCGGCATATTGTCGCGGAAGACCTCGACCCCATTCAAATAGACGACTGCGCCGTCGTCGCGGAGAAGACGCAGCGTGAGCGTCGTCACCGCGGCCGCATTGGGCACGTCAAACGTTTTGCGAAAGTAGGTTGTGATGTACTTGTTGTTGGGATCTGGCCCATAACTCACGACAGTCGCTTCGTCGCCGTCACCATAACCGAGCTGTGCGGGGCCCGACGGCCACGCGCTTTCGTTAAACGTATTCGCTCGCCAGGCGGTGCCCTGATTGGTGCCATTAGCGAGATATTTCCACACAGCCCCCGGGGAAATAAAGCTGGTGTTGAGCACCGATGAGGCAACCACTAGCCACGCGTCGCTCGTATTCGCGGCGAGGAGATTTCCCGCGACGTCGCTCACGCCCGAATTCGCGGCGCCGAGCGTCAACGAGTAAGTCCCGATGGCTCCTGTCACCCCCGACAAATTGTTCAACTTCCAGTTGACGTTATCAATCGTGGTCAGAGTCTGCGACGCGGTCAGTAAGTTCGTGCCGCCATCGCGAGATAACTTCAGGTTCGCTAGGACGAGGCCGTAAATCGGTTCGGAAACTGTGATGCTAATAGCACTGACTGAATCCGTGCGCGGGTCAGGGCTCACATCGACCACATCCGCCGTGGGCGGAGTGGTATCGATGATGACATTGAGAGCATTGGAAGCGGAGCTGACTGTCCCACTAGTGTCGGTGGCAGTGGCGGTAATTGCGTGAGTGCCGGATGCGAGTGCGGACGTTGTTATGGAGTAAGTGCCGGCATTCGCGATGCCGCTGCCCACCAGTACGCCATCGCTGTAGATCTTGACGGTACTCCCCGCTAGCGCGGTGCCGCTGAAGGTGGGTGATACGACGCGAGTGATATTGTCGTTGTTCGCCGAGCCCGAATCGCTCCCCGCCACGAGGTCCGGTATCGAAGGGGAGGGCACGCCGGTGGGGGGATTGGAGAACGTGGCGGACAACTGGAGATTGAAGCCTATGTCACTGCTCGCGCCGTTATCTTGGTGAATCTCTACCGCGATGACGTTGGTCCCGCTCGCAAGCGCGCTGGGGCTTAAGCTAACCTCCAGGAATGTCGATTCATCGGGCACGCCGAGCGCGGACGATGCCCCCGTGTTGTAGCTAATGGTGCCGCTGGGCATATTGCTGCGATACACTTCCACGCCATTGATGTAGACCACCGCCCCGTCGTCACGCAGCAACCGCATATTGAGCGCAGTTACTGCCGACGCATTGGTGACCGTAAATGATTTGCGGAAATAGGTCGTGATGTATTTGTTATTCGGGTCGGGACCATAGCCGACGACCGTGGCCTCATCGCCGTCGCCATAGCCAATCTCCGTGTTGCCCGAAGGCCATGCACTGTCGTTAAACGTGGTGGCTCGCCATGCAGTGCCTTGATTCGTTCCGTTGGCGAGGTATTTCCAGGCCGAGCCCGCCGCAATCAACGTGGTGGGTGTGATCGTGGGAGTGTTGATCGAATAATTGTCAATGACCGCGCCCTTACGGGTGATGAACTTGAACTGAATGCTTGTATCGCTTGCGTCAATTCGCATCGCGCCAAAATCGCCATCGTAGCGCACCTGGTTGCCGGCGGCTGTTGGACCGAGCGGATCGAGGCTATATCCTCCCAAGCCATTCACGAAATACGGTAATCCACCAACAGACAATCGCTCGTAATCGTGGTCATGGCCGGTCAACACCGCAGTCGCGCCCCAGGCCTGGAAGGGCCACTGCATGATCGGATCGTTTCCATGGTCTCCCGACGAGTAAGGGGAGTGGTGAAAATAAACCAGCTTCCACGGTGCGGCTGATGCAGCGAGTTGACTTTGCAGCCATTGGGCTTGCACGGACGTGCTGCTATACCCATCCGGATCGAAGCTGTCAGAATCGGTGCCCGTTCCGTCGCCGCTATCGATGGCGAAAAACTGTATCGGTCCGCGCGTAAAGGTGTAGTACCTCTCGTTGCCTGGGAGCGTGAAATAGTTCAGATACGGCGTGGGCAATGCCGGCGTGCCGCTGCGAGTTTCCCAGTCATGATTGCCCAGACTTGGAAAGAATTGATTGACAGCGGCTCCGGCGCCGTAGGCCCCAGAATAATTGCCGATAAACGTGTGGTAATACTGTCCGATGTTGGCGTCGATGGTAGCCGCCGCGCCATGCGGATAATTGTTGTCGCCTACCGTAATAACGGAGTCCGGGTTCCAGCTCTTCACGAGATTGGCCACGTCCGCGGTCGATCCCGACACAGCGCCATAATCTCCGATTACGCCGATCGTGGCATTCGCGGGTGCCAGCCGAGTCTCAATTTGTTCCAACCGTAGCACTGTCCGAAATCGCTCAAAGTATCGGGCTGCGCTGTGTCGGCATCGGTTACGACTCCACATCCATGCCATGGTCATACCTCGCGATTTGGACCGTCAAATCAACAGCTCAATATTTGTTCAAGCACACTCAGCGATAGGTGCTGCGTGCGATGAGCAATGCATTGCCGATAAATTGTGCGGGGCTTACACAAAAGCCGCGGCGATCGCGACACCGCCATCACCGCGCCAATCAGGGGCTCAATCCAACTGTGACAGAGCGGTGCTATACTGCTTTGCTAACTTCCAAATCGCGGTGACCATTCGGCTCACCGAATCCGGCGACATGACTGCCGCAACTAGCGGGCCGAAAAGCGGACTGGGCGCCGACAACTCACTCAGGGCCACGCTTAGTGGGAATCGATTCAACGCAAAAATTGCGCCGCGGCTCGCGATCTCGAGCCTGGTGATGTGCACTTCTTTGTTCTCGCACCGTCTTGGGGAAAGTGTGTCGGAGCAGAAGAGTTATGTGTCCACGAACCCTAACTATTTCGATCAAGAACTGCCAATGAGTATGCCTGCCAAGAATACCAAGATGCCGCCAAACACAACTTGCACGATGGCGGAGCCCAATGGCGTGTCCATGAATCGGTGCCGCACCCAGGCGATGACACCCAGTTCAACCAGCACGACAACGATGGCGATAAGCGTAGCGGTGTGAACATCCGAGATCAGGTAGGGCATCGTATGTCCGAGGCCTCCCAGAGCAGTCATCAGTCCGCACACAACGCCGCGCACGAGCGGCCGGCCACGACCGGTTAGGCTGCCATCGTCCGAGAGTGCCTCCGCGAAGCCCATACTGATACCGGCGCCAATGCTTGCCGCAAGTCCGACGAGAAAGGTGTCTTTGCTGTTGTGCGTCGCGATCGCTGCCGCAAACAAAGGCGCGAGCGTCGAGACTGAGCCATCCATCAAACCTGCCAGCCCCGGTTGAATGACTTGCATGAGAAAAAGTCTGCGCCGGGCTTCATTGTCGTCGGCTGTCGGTTCGGATGAACCGATCGCCTCCGCGGTCTTAGCATGGTGGCGTTCTTCTTCGGCCAAGTCTCCGAGCAACTGTCGAATGCTCGTATCCGTCGCTTGCCGGATTGCCGACTCGTAGAAGCGAAGCGTCTCGGCTTCCATGGTCTCGGCCATCTTGCGGACCGCATTCAAACCGAGCGGCCGGACCAGCCACACAGGCCGCCGTGTCACGAAGCCTTTGACGTCCTGCCGGCGGATGAGCGGAATATGCTCGCCGAATTTCTGGCGATAGACGTTCAGCAAGCGATGGCGATGCCCATCCTCGTCGCCACGCATACGAACAAAGTCTTCGGCGGTCGCCGGGTGATCCGTTTTCAGCCCATCGGCAAAATCTGCATAAATCCGAGCGTCTTCTTCCTCGAGTGCAATCGCCAGCGCCAGGATCTCTCGTTCGGAAAGGCTTTTGAAGGATCGCACAACACCCCCGTCGCTCATGGCATTGCTGGTCCAACTTCAAACTACGTGCCAAGTGCCAATGTGTCTGAGGTGGGTTCAGCGAGATTTTCGCACTTCAACGGGCGAACCCGCGCTCGCCTGTAACACGCGAGCCGCTGAACCATTGACGACCGCGATCTCGATAAAGCCACCGCTACCAACCAAGGCGACCAAACTGCCCGACGGCCGGTGGGAATATGTCCGAACCAATTCACCGATTTCTCGACCAGCAATCCATACGCGGCCAGAACCAACATCTGACCCGGCGATGTTGCTGATCAAGTTGCCGAAGTGATCGACATTGATGATCTCACCAACCACCGCATCGCCGTGGCGTCTCGGGCGAGGCAGCTCGATTCGCTCCCATGTTGTCGCAGGCTCACCCAGGTCTTGCGGCGGAACACCAAGTGCCAAGTGGCCCGCCACAGCTGCGAGGATGTCACGGCCATGGAAAGTCGCCGAGACAGGGTTCCGCCAAAAGCGCGGTTGGTTCAATCGAAAGACAGTGTCGGGTGACGGAATCGCCAGCGTCCAACACCCGTTGTCCGGCGCAAGGATTTGCGATTCTGCCGTCTCGATCAGCAGAAGCGCACGATCACTGCCCACCCCGGGATCCACAACGACCACATGAATTGTGGCTGGCGGGAAGTAGGCCAACGTGTCGCGCAAATACAGAGCCGCCGCGCGGAGGTCTTGTGGCGGAATGTCATGGGTGAGGTCAACGATTTGGACGTGCGGCGCGACACTGAGCAATGCGCCCTTCATTGCCGCGACGTACGAGGAGCCCGCGCCAAAGTCGGTTGTCAAGGTAATTAGGTGTGCTTGCATATCCACAGATTACCGGTTTTGGCGAGCCGGGTTGCGTCAGCGCCCGGTGCGCTTGGAACTGTCAAGCGCACCGGGCGCTGACGCAACCCGGCTCGCCAAACTCCGGTACACTAATCGAGTCGTTCAACAGGATTCTTATTCGTGCGAACCTTTCTTGGACTTGCACTCGTGATCGCGCTCACCGTGGGCCTCTTCGCCTGGCGGCAATCGGCGCATGAGCCTGGCTTGCCGCTCGCAGTGCCGGCCGGCGATCGCGAGATCGCCTGGATTCAGCCGGCCACGAGCGTTGGCGCGTGGGAACGCTTTGTCACTGGGGTGCTGCGGGTCCATCACGACTGGGCCGCCGTCAGCGTCGATGACTCGCGGGCCTTTCCCGAGCAAACCACGGCCGTGCCGGAAGTCGTGATCTCGTTGCAAAACGCCACCGGTAATTTGCGGATCCGCTGGTACAAGATTTCGAAAGATGCAAGCGTCAGCAACTTGGTCACCCGCCTGGCGCACCGCGATCCTGCGCCGTTGTGTGTTCTCGGTGGGGGCTCGTCCGATCGCGCTTTCGATCTGGCCCGCGCGATGAACGATCAATTGACCTGGGCGGGCGAAAGACCAACGTTGTTCTTCACCACTGCCACCGCTAGCACGATCGGCGATCCGAGCGAACCGCAGCCGCTCAACCTGATGGACGTGTACCCAGGCCGCTCGTTCCGGATGTGCTTCACCAACGCCCAGATTGCCAGTGCGGTCGTGGACTTTGTTTGGTCGCAGCCCGATTTGCGGCCGACCGGCGACCCCTCGCCTGTTCTCGGTTTGATCGGCGCGACTTCAGTCGAGACCGCTCTTACTAACCTAGCCCTCCAAGGCGATGAGAGCTCACCGATCGTCTCCGCGCTGGAATGGGATGACGATCCTTACTCCGTCGATCTCTCCCGTCAGTTTCATGCCGTCCTTCATGAGCCGCAATGGGGCCGGGTGCTGGTCCGTGAGACGCGCGGCATTCCATTCAGTGTCGGAGGGCAGTACGACCCAAATCCATGGGAAGCTGAGGCGGCCGAGCATCTGCTCTCGAGTCTGAAGTATGCTCCGTTTGAACGGCAACTGTTGGTGTTGCCGACCGTGGTCGCGCCAGCTCGCCGCGTGTTGCGCTCCATTACGAGTGCGTTGCCGCTCGTCGGCCGCAATCTGGTTGCCGTCACCGGCGATTCGATCAGCCTCAACAACATTTACCGCGACGCAGACATCGGCTGGGACACTCGCGCATTGGCCGTTCCGCTCGTCAGCTTCGCACATCAAAATCCGGTCGCGTGGGATGAGCCATCAATCGATGAAGAATTGCCGCAGTCACCGCCTCGGGATGACGAACACCCGCCGCCCGATCGGAATTCGCCCTCTTTTCTTTCACCACCGACGAACACGGATGAGGCCCTACAGCATCGCGACATGATGCAATTGATCATCGAGGCGGCCTATCGAGTTCAGTCAAAGACCTTGCCCAGCACCATGGCGAATAGCGACGAGTTCATCCGCCAACTGCGGACGTATCGCTCTGGCATGTTCGCGGCGAATGGCGATCGGATTGGCGGGCAGGGCGAGTATATTCTGTGTCTGCGGCCGCAATTCGCCACCGGCGGCGGCAGCGTCACTCAGGTGTTACCGACCGCAACCCTCGACGTATGGACACGGCAACCGAATGCGATTGATCCTCAACGCAAAAGCCGATGGGTTCGTGTGAAGCGACTCATCTTAAACCATGACCGAGATCGCACCGCCAAAAACTGAACCGGCCCCGCCGGCCGGTCGTCGCTACGCCGCCGCACTCGTGGCCGGGTTGTTGATTTGGACTGGCTTGATCGGCATTCTGGCATATTTGCTCTATTCGCGTAGCTATTGGCTCCGCGAGTCGGATGAAGCGAATCTGCGCGAGTGGATCGATGAGGGCCGGGTCTTCCGCAAGACGTTGCCTGAGCTTGTCGCCGAATATCTGGAACTGCGCGATCGCTACCAGACGCCAGACGACGAGGCGCTCGCGGTCCGCAAACGTCAAGAGATCGCCGAGCAACTCAAGCGGCTCGCCGATCCAACCCGCATCTACGCGGGGCAGATTCCGCTCTTCCCAGACATCTATCGCCTGGAAATTAGTTTCCCCGGCACGGGCTGGGACGCCATTGTCTGGAACTCCCCGTTGCCCCGGCCACGTTCGCCGGTCAAGGCAATCAGCAAGCTTCATTACGACATTCTCGGCACCGCCAATTCGCGCGCCCGGCTCCTCTGCGAATATCGCTTGCACGCCTACAACGCCCGGCAACGCGAGGCGGAGGAGGCGCAAAGCCGTTTGCTCATCGCCATCGGCATGGCAGTCGGCTTCGGCTTGCCGGCTTTCGCGTGGGTGTATTTCGCCTTGCAGCGCGAACGCTCCCGGGAACTGGCTCGATTGCGCGCGGTGCAGGGGGCCGAGCACGCGGCCAATGTTGCATTAAAAGAGACACTCGCCCGGCAAGATGCCGAGCGCGCCAGCGAAGACCTGCAGCGGCAACTGCTCGAACGCAACTTAGAGACCGCGCGTCAGGAGAGCCGCGCCTCGGAGGCCGAGCGCGCCGCCCTCGAACTGAAGTCGCAGTTGTTCGCGTCCATCGGCATCATGGCCGGCTCCTACGCGCACAACATTAAGAACTTGCTCGTTCGTCCGAACGATTTGATCGCACGCTGTTTGGATAGCGACGGCGTGCCCGACAAGCAGCACGCCATGCTTGGTGAAGTCAAGGAAACGCTCAGCATCGTCACCGATCGCCTCCAGCAAATTCTGCATACCGTGCGGCGAGACCCCACGCGCTCGGAAAAGACACCTGTCGATCTCAACAGTCTGCTGGGCGAGTTGGTAACGACTTGGCAGGAACTCGCACGTGAAAAATGGAAGCTGATCCTGACCGCTGACTTGTCGCCCGGAGAGTTCGTCATTCCGGGCGACTCATCGCACTTGGTGCAAGCGTTCGAGAATCTCATCTTCAATGCCCGCGACGCGACATTCGAGATGCGGAGCCGGCTGCGCGAGCGCGCCTACGCCGATCCAAATGCCGACCCAAACGCCCGCCAACAAGCGTTGCTCGATGCCGCGTCATGGCGCGGTGCCGCCACGGTTCGTACCCGCCGAGAGGGCGATGCGCTCATCGTCGAGGTTACGGACAATGGCATCGGCATGACCGAGGAAGTACGCCGGCGTTGCACTCAGACCCACTTCAGCACCAAACGTGACAACGCTTTGTTCGAAGGACTGACAGCCGGCATGGGGCTGGGCCTATCGTTCGTCACGATGGTTTTGGAGCGTCATGGCGCGACCCTCGAAATCGAGTCGGCGCCGGAGCGCGGCGCAACGTTTCGCATCACTTTTCCCACGTTTCCCACGGTCGGGCAGGATGGCGACGGTCGCTCGGCAGAACAGGTGCAGCCGAACGCCGTTCGCTAGCTTTCCCGACTGTTACTGCGGGATTTGCCCTCAGAAATGGCCGCGAATCAACCCGCTCGTGCCGAGCGACTTCGCGTCTGGATGGTATGACCGGCGCGACCCATCGGATTGCCAACGGTCGCAATCTTCCCCCAAATCGGCTTGCCTTGCATTCACTTAGGGAGGGTTTAGAATCAAGAATCGGTGGATTTTCATCGTTCGCACCAGGCGGTGAGCGACATGGCTCAATACTACACCCTCGACGAGGCCTCCCGAAAACTCGGTATATCCGGTGAGGAGTTCCGTAAACGACTCGCGACCGAGTGGAAAACGCTTCGCCGCTTTCCGGACGGCAATACCCTTCGATTTCAATCGCGCGAAATCGACGAGTTGGCCCGCACGCTGGGCCGCTCCAGTGAACCCGATCTTCCCGCGGGCGAGGCCCCGTTGAAGCTCGCGGAAGAGGCCGGCCCCGCGGTTGGCTCATCCGCTGAACAGCAAATTTACGTGCCGCCTTCGTCGGACGACTTCGTTCCGCTGTCGCTCAATGACGGCGGTCCGAAGAGTACCAAGCCAGGTTCGGACAGCGACGTCAAGCTCGAGAAATCGGGCGACAGCGCCCGCGCTCAATCCAACGACGATGCAACCGAAGAGATGGACTTGCCGAAGCCTAAAGAAACGTTCGAGATCAAAGGCGAGTCCGCACCCAAACCCAAAACGAAGGTCGATAGCGCCAGTGAATTCGATCTCACGCTGGAATCCGAAAGCGATGAGTTCGATCTTCAATTGAGTGACGACGATTCGGAAGAAATCGACCTCGCTCGTGGCCGCAAAGGCAAGCGGGCTGGCGACTCCGGCATCAATCTCCAAGACCCTGCCGACTCTGGCATCTCGCTCGAGAAGGACTCGAGCGAGTTCGAGTTGCAACTCGAGTCGGACACCCCAGGGAAGAAGCCGCCATCGTCGGGCAGATTGCACAAGCCGCCATCATCGAAAAAGCTACCGCCGCAAAAGCCACCCTCATCCAAGAAGCTACCGAAGCAGGCCGCCCCGGATTCAGACAGCGAATTTGAACTGACGCTGGATGAAGGCTCAGACCCTGCGGCGACGGCGTTTGACTCCGGCGAGCAGAAGGACATCTTCGAGACCGATTTTGAACTACCTGGCCTGGAAGATTCCGGGACCGGCGCGAATACCGATAGCGAGCTCGACTCTGATTTCGAGTTGAATGCCGATGACTCCGGCGACGAGAGCGCCAGCGAAGTCGTTGCGATCGAAGAAGAGGACGTCGAAGATGACCTGCAGCCACTCGATGAAGAGCCGGCCGAGCTTGAGCCCGTGGCCGCTGTCGAAGTTGCTCCTTCAAAGCCCGCGGAGTGGGGCGCACTGCCGGCCGTGGTCATGTCATTCAGCGTGCTCGTGATGTTCTTCGTTGGCGTCATGGGCTACGAGTTGCTGCACAGCATGTGGGGCTACCACACAAATGGCAAAGCCTCCGGCGTCGTGATCAACACGGTGGCCGGGATGATCGGCGAGTTGCCGAAAGATTGACCTTAATACCCAGATCAATGCGGCCCGCGAGCGAGTCTCGCGGGCCGTTTCGTTTAATGGTTGGCGACGACAATCACTTCATAGTTGCGATAAAGGTCATGCTTCCGCGCCAAAATGTTGTGCGGTGAGCTGACCTTGCTCGCGAATTGGTCCCACGTCCGTGCCGGGCAAATCAAATAGCCAGGAAATGGCGATTCCAGGAAGTCCACGGCCATTTGCTCGTTGGGCAATTGCGACACTTCTCGCTGCGAATAAAAGACCAGGCTCGGTTGGAAATAGTCGTAGGTCGCGATCCGCATTTCCCGCTCGAGGTGACAAAGTGCCGCTTGGGCAACCAAGTCTTTGGGCGCCTTGAGCTTGTCAACGACGCGCACCGGGAAGGCGATCAAAAGCCCCAAAAACAGAATCGCTCCGCAAGTTGTGGCGGCCATCGCACGGCTTCGAAACTCAGGCCGCCGCCAACACCAAGCCAATATCGCTGCGGTGATCGGAATCGCTCCAATCGCCGCCCAGCGCTCCAGTCCCGGGATTGCGTTGCCCTTGAGTGCCGCCAATGGCACGATGCCGCTGGCAATCACCAGCCCGGTCGCGGTTATGATCCCGACCAAGCTCAGTGACGCCAAGCACAGCGGCATCACCCAACTCGCGGCGACCCACTCGCCGGCCTGCCAACGTCGCAGCGTGCGCGCGGTCAGTAGCGCGAGGGCAGGGTACATCGGGAAAATGTAGTTCGGCAGTTTCGTCGCCGCGGCGGAGAAAAACGCAAAATAGGCACCGACCCACAGCAACAGAAAGCGGCACGCGAGCCGTTTCTGATCGCTATCGTCCCGCGCCTCGGTAATGCAGTTCGTCAACGTCGGAATGACGAACACGCACCAAGGTGCGAAGCCGATGAAGAACACGAGGGGGTAAAAGTAAATTGGACCGGCATGTTGTTCGAGTGGCTCAAAGAACCGATTGACGTTTTCGTTCCACCAAAAGCCGCGCAAGAATTGCCCGCGCGTTTCCGAGCCGACCAGCACGTACCAGGGAAGGGCAATCGCCAGAAACACGACGAACCCGACACCAATTCGCCAGTTGAAAAACCTTTTCATTTCGCCGCGCGAAAACAGAAACAGCGTGATAACGAATGTGGGCAGGATCAAGCCCACGGGCCCCTTCGCTAACACGGCGAGCGCGGTGCCCAGGGCACTGGTGATGAGCCAGAGTTTGCCGTCGTAGTTGTACCCGTGCCAAAAGAGCGTGAGTGCCAGCACGACTCCCAATAAGAGAAGCATGTCCGGCGTGGCCGCATGTGCCAGCAGGCAGAATTGAATCGAGCTGGCGACAATCAACCCTGCATAAAGCCCCGTTCGTGGATCGAACATGCGCCGGCCAAGTTCGCACGTGGCCAACGCGACGAGAATCGATGTCAAAGCGGACGGCAATCGGGCGGCGAACTCGTTGACCCCAAGCCGTTGGTAGGACATGGCCTGCAGCCAATACAACAGCGCCGGCTTGGCATTCCGCGGCTGCGAATTGAACTTCGGTACGATCCAGTTATCCGATTCCAGCATCTCACGCGCGGCTTCGGCATTCAGGCCTTCGTCGATGTCCCACAGGCTCGTCATACCCAGGCTGGGCAACGTCAATATCGCCGCGACAAATGCCACGGCAATGTAGTGAACCCATCGAGAATCATAAAATCGCTGCATGCCAAGAATCCCGGAAACCAGACGGATTTGGGCCCGCCGATATTAGGCAAATCACCGTTTTCCCACGAGAGCAATCGCCAATGGACAGCGAATCACGCAGGTTTGTGGGTCTCGACGTGGGTGGCACGACAATGAAAGCCGGCGTCGTGGACGATGCGGGCCAGTTGAAGAGCCACGCCACGATGCCCACTCAGACCGATCGGGGTCAAGAAGCCGGCTTGCAAACGATGGCCGAGTGCATCCGCCGCGCGGTCGCCGCGGCCTCCTTGAATATCGAAGACGTTACGGCCATCGGCGTGGCAGTTCCGGGTTCCCTGGACTTGGTTGATGGTGTCATTCTCGATCCGCCGAATCTGAAGCCCTGGCGAAACGTGCCCGTGAAACAGTTCATCACCGATACATTTGCTAGGCCCGTGGCATTTCAAAATGACGCCAACGCGGCCGTCTTCGGGGAGTTCTGGGTTGGCATCGGCCGCGAGTATCGGAGCCTCGTCTTGTTCACGCTGGGAACCGGTATTGGCGGCGGCATCGTGCTGGATGGCAAAATTCTCGAAGGCGCGCACAGCCATGGCGGTGAGTTGGGCCAAACCAAGATCGAAGCGACTAACGGAAGGCTCTGCGGCTGTGGTCAACGCGGCTGCCTCGAGGCTTACGCCAGCGCGACCGCTGTCGTGAAAAGGACCGAGGAGGAGTTGGCTCAGTCGGACGAGGACTCTTCGTTGCGGAGGACGCTGAAAGAGAAGGGCCTGCTCACCGCGAAAGACATCTTCCTAGCAGCCAGGCATGACCCGCTGGCCATTCGGATCGTCGATCGCACCGCGTTCTACCTCGGCGTCGCTTGCGCGAATGTCATGCACACCATTAACCCCGAGCTTATCTGCTTTGCTGGCGGCATGACCGGGGCGGGCCCGCCATTTCTCGATGCCATCCGCGGTTACGCACGCAGTCTCGCCTTCGCCCGGCCGGCCGAGCGGACAATCATCGAATATTCGGCACTTGGCAGCGATGCCGGCGTGATTGGCGCCGCGGGATGTGCCCGAATGTTGATTGGCTAGACCGCACCGCGGTTTATTTCTGTCGTGTGACGCCGAACAGAAAATCGCTCACGATGATCGCGGCAATGCCTTTGGGCCGCGGCTTGCGGCCAAAAAACGATATGCTCCGCAGGCCTCCCAGTAACATGTGGGCCGCCTGTTCCGGATCACGAATCGAAAACTCGCGGGACTCATCGGCCAGCCGCAAGATTTCGGTGACCCATCCGACCACGCTATCGCGGCTCGCTTGCCAAGGCGACTTCGCCCCGTGAACCACTTCCACCCGCTGGATCAGTGGCCCCAAATGCGGTTGCTCGTCAAAGAACCGAATACCGGAACCGACGATCGCCGTCAGTTTCGCTTGGGTGGCTTTGGCGCCATCCATCGCTTCGCGGCACTGTGCTAGGAATTGGTCCGACGCGCGTTTCAAAAGCGCGAGGAAAAGCTCCTCTTTATCCGCGAAGTAGCGATAGATCGTCCCTTTGCCGACGCCGGCCTCCGCAGCAATATCCTCCATGCGAACTTCGTGAAAGCGCTGCCCGCCGAAAAGACGCGTCGCCGCGTCGAGCATCTTGTCGGCCTGTTCTTGAGATTTGGTTCGCACGCCAGAATTTCGATCAATGGGGAGAGATTGCTTTTCACCAATGGTACGGGGTTTATTGAGCGATCACAAGTTGGCTCTTGGACGAGCTTTCAGGCGATCAGAGTTGCAATTGACGGTTTGCTGGCATGGGTTTAGGATGCCGCCCCGACCGCGTGTTAGCACGGTCAAGCGCTCGAGTGCAGTCGAATTGTCAACTGCCACGGCCGCCTGCCACATCGACGGGCAAACTGGGTTTCGCCCGCGTCGGTCCATGAGACACGAGCGATGCGCACGCTGAATGGCCGCTTCGCTGCGGGTTTGATCCTCACTGTTTTAACGTTGACCGTCAGCGTTTTCGTCCTGCATCGCTTTCAATACCGTCGCATCTCGCGCGATCTCGTCTGGCAAATTGACCATGCCCGCGAGGCGGGCCATCCGGCATCGGCGATCGCACAAGCCTATCGCTATCTCGAATTCTGCCCCGATGACATCGAAATGTACGTCCGCCTCGCTGGTTGGATCGAAGAACGGCCCGGCGGCGGGCGGAAGCAAGGGGCATCTGTCGTCGCGCTCTTAGAGAAAGCTCTTCGCCTTGATCCAACCCGCGCCGACATTCGCCGGCGCGTGGTCGCGCTTGATCTGCGTCTGCGTCAATACGGCGAATGCCTCGATCACCTCGATTACCTTTTGACCGACAATCCCCAAGATGCGGAGTTGCTCACCTGGCTTGGCGAGGCTCGCCAGCGCACGGGCAAACACTCGCAAGCCGCCCAAGCCTATGAACGAGCGCTGAAGATTGATCCCACGCGCATTGCCACGGTGCAGGCGTACGCAGACCTTTTGGCACGGCAGCTACGACGTCCGGATGATGCACGGCGGTGCCTTGAGACCGCGGTGCGCGGGAATCCCACTAGCATCGAAGCCCGTGTCGCGCTCGCGCGATTCTTCCATCAGACCGGCTTACTCGCCGATGCTCAACGATTCGCCAATGAAGCCGTTGAACTCGGGCCGGCCAATCTAGAGTCGCTCGTGATCGCGGGTGAGATCAGTCATGCGGCCGGGAGCACCCACCAAGCCCGCGAGTATTTCCAGCGTGCTTGCGATGTCGATCCCAAGAATGCTCGCCTCGCTTGTACTCTCGCCCGGCTCCTGCTGTTCGAGGGACAGACCGACGAAGCGGCACAGCACCTGCGAGCCATCTTGCGCGATGCCCCCGATAACGTCGATGCACTCACGACGATGGGTGATGTGCTGGCATTCAATGGCCGGCTCGACGATTTGCAGCGCATCATTGATGAGTTGGCCGCGGTTCGCAGCCAGACCAATGGGCGATCTTGGAATGTGGACTATTTGAAAGCTCGCTGGCTGATGCGGCGCGGGGAATGGGCCGCGGCCGCCGCCATGCTCAACGAGTTGCGCGCCGTCGCCGCCAGGGCCCCCGGCATCGTGCGGCAGGCCAACTTCTTGCTGGCGCAGTGCTACGAACAATTGGGCGATCACGATAACGAGCTTGCCGCTTTTCGTCGCCTGTTCGAATCGGACCCGAGTTCCGGCTTTGTGCGCCTGGAATTCGCCCGGGGTTTGGCACGCGCCGGCCAATTTGAAGAAGCCATCGCCGAAATTGCTATTGGTGTACAGCAGTCTGACCTTTCACCTCAATATGTTGGAGCGACGGTTGCTGAAGTCGTCGAGCGAGCCCAGCGAGGGCACGCTGAAAACGCCCTGCGGAGCCTCGAGCGTTTGCTCGCATCCGTCCGCGGCACGGATCCTACCAACGTCGTATTAGCCAAAATTCATGTGCTGCGCCTCCGCAATCAAGCGGCCGGGGCCCTAGCCTTGGCCGATGAGTGCGTGAGCAAGCGGCCCTCCGAAGTCACGCTCTTAGCCGCTCGCGCTCGGATTCTCGATGCGCTTTATGGCTCAGCCCGGAGTTTGGAATCGCTCGACGAAAGTCAAAAGCGATGCGGCGATCAACCTGATTTTCGCATCGCTCGCTTGCAGGTCTTTGCATCGACGGACGATGCGAATCTCAGTCGCGATACGCTGGCCAAGTTTTCACACGAAGGCCGCACTCGCGTCATCATGGAATTGATCGCTCACTCAGGAGCCACCGGCAACATCGGTCAATTGCATAGCGCCTTGGAGTTGCTTCGCGCGGACCGGCCCGATCACGTCGGAGTGCGCAGCGTGCTACTCACCCGCGTGCTGGCGGCAAATGACCGCCCGGCTATGGAACTGCTTCTGCTCGAGATTGCGCAGATTGAAGGCGCGATGAGCTACACCGCCCGCCGGTTTAACGCCGAGCGATTGGTTCGCGCGGCTCAGCACGACGAGACGGTGCTCGCTGCAGCCCGCGCCGCATTGGCAGAGCTCGCTCAGGTTCGCCCGAACGATCCCATGCTCGAATTCTTCCAGGGTCGATTGGAGGAAGCGGTCGGTAGCTCGGCTGCGACAGAGCACTATACCCGGGCGCTAGACTTGGGCTTATTGGATCAACCGATCGAGGAGCAACTCGGGACGTTGTGGGAAGATGGATCACGCGACAAGGTAAAGATGCTCATTGAAGAGTCGCCGTTAATCGAGCGGCTCCGGCTCGAGCAGGATCGGGCCGTAGTGCCATGCGTACTCGCCCTGGTTTCTGATGTAGGCCGAGCGAAAGCGGCCGATCGATTGCTCGAATCGCACCCTGAAGCCACGCCGCCGCAATTGCTCTGGTTGAGCCGGTGCTTTCAGCAAATGAATCTGACCACGCAGGCCGAAACGGCCGTCGAACGTGCCCTCGCCTTGGCGCCACGTTCGGTCGATGCATGGGCCGCCAAACTCCGCCTCTCGGGGAAAGACAACCCACCCGGTTTGAGCATGGTGCCCAACGCCAGCGAGGCCGCAGCGCCCAAGATTAGCGTGCACGAATGACACGTTGGCCCATTGCCGGCTGACGCGGCGCGGGATTTGCATCGGGCCAATTGACGGCCAATGTTCGGGAACTGACAAGGATGCCTGGTTCATGAAAGCGGTGGACATGACAGCTCAGTTCGTCAAAGCGACACCGCTCGATGTGCTCACGCAACGGATTCACTCTCGAACAGCCAGTGTGGGCGTCGTGGGCTTGGGCTACGTCGGCCTCCCACTCGCCGAGGCTTTCGCGGCCGCCGGTTATTCGGTCAGCGGTTACGACATCGACCCGCTAAAGATCGATGCGCTCAATCGCGGCGACAGCTATATCCGACACATCGCCTCGGAGCGTATTCGTTCGCTCGTTCAAGGCGGTCATTTTCGCGCGACTAGCGATGCCGATATTTTTGCCGATGTCGATGTCATCGTCATTTGCGTGCCAACGCCTTTGACCGATGCACGCGAGCCGGACCTGAGCCACATTGTCGCTACCGCCAAGACGCTCGCCCGGCGCTTGCGTCCCGGCCAGCTTGTGATACTCGAAAGTACGACTTATCCCGGAACCACCGAGCAACTGCTGCAACCGGTTCTGGAGCAGTCCCGCTTGCAGGCCGGCGTGGATTTCTTTCTCGCTTTCAGCCCCGAGCGGGAGGATCCCGGAAATTCGCAGTATTCGCTGCGCACGATACCCAAGGTCGTTGGCGGAATCGACAGCACCAGCCGCGATTTGGCGGCCGCCTTTTACGGTCATGTGGTAGACAAGGTCGTGCCCGTGAGCGATACCCGTGTCGCCGAGGCCTGCAAGATTCTCGAGAACACCTACCGCGCAGTGAACATCGCTTTAGTCAATGAATTGAAGATTGTGTTCGAAGCGATGAATATCGACATTTGGGAAGTGATCGAGGCGGCGAAGACGAAGCCATTCGGGTTCCAGCCGTTTTATCCCGGCCCCGGCTTGGGCGGGCACTGCATTCCGATCGATCCCTTTTACTTGACGTGGGCCGCTCGCCGCGTCGCGGTGAACACAAAGTTCATTGAACTAGCCGGCGAAGTGAACATGCAGATGCCGCACTATGTCGTCCAGCGCGTGGCACTCGCCCTCAATGCTCATGGCAAGCCGGTGAAGGGCGCCAGCGTTTGCGTGATCGGCGTCGCATACAAAAAAGATGTCGATGACTCACGCGAGTCGCCGGCCATCACAGTCTTAGAGGCCCTCGAAGAGATGGGCGCCGTGGTGACATATCACGATCCATACATCCCGATTGTCTCGCTGACGCACCAGAAAACCATTCGGCTCATTAATCAACCACTGTCGGCCGAGTTTCTCGACGCCCAAGATTGCGTGGCCATCGTGACCGACCACAGTAATATCGATTACCGCTTCTTGGTGGCCCATAGCCGGCTCATCGTGGATGCGCGCAACGCGACGGCGGGCCTTTCCAATCCTCGATGTCAAATCTTTAAGGCCTAACGCCTCAGCGCGGAGAACCGGTTGCGATCGCCCGACTCGCCGCGTCGAGGTCGGACGGGATGCCGACTCGACTTACCATTCGTTTGAGCTTCCCGGTTTCCGGGTCAGCCGATAACCGCGGAATTAACTCGACCTGAATTTCCAATAGCTCTCTCAATCCTGTGGTCCCAACACGTTCATCCAATCGCTGCCGTGCGACATCGAGATCGGGAACCGCCCCTGGCATGGCCTCTAAGTGCACGACGATGCGGTTGCGCTCCACTTGCTCCGCCTGCCATTCGCGCACGGTTTTCAGATATTCCAGAGCGTGTTGGAAAGGGAATGTGGTCAGCGGTCGATAACCGCTTGGCGTCTTCACCCAGAATATGTCGGCCGAGCGTCCCAGGATTTGGCCCACGCGCGGAAGCCGATTGCCGCACCCGCAGGCTTCCGTCGCCATCGCAACCCGATCACCCACCTCATAGCGAATGAACGGCTGCACGCGATTGGCCAGATTGGTCACCAGCACCTTGGTGCCGAGTTGCCCGTAGGGCACCGGGCGATACTGATCGTCCACGATTTCCAGAATCGCCCAGTCGGCATTCACGTGAGCGCCTGGGAGTTTGGGGCATCCGTTGGTGAGAAACACGCACTCTCCGCAGGCGTAGTTGTTCATCACCGGGGCGTGAAAAGTACTGATCAGGCGCTCACGGGCATTCTCGGAGAGGTTCTCACTGTTGGCGACAAGTTGCTGCAACTGTGGAAAGCGAAGTTGGTCCGCTTTGAGAGCCAAAAGATCCAATGTTGTCGGCGTTGCCGTGATGGCGCCAGGTGAGAAGTCATTAAGCTTGGCGACCAAATCCGGATCATTCGCCGGCAAAAACATGACGCGGACATAAGTCCGAAACGATTCGGGCATCCACTTCCACACCCATGCGGATGGGAAAAACCCCTGGCGGTTGATGATCACCGCTAATCGCGTCGGGTTCACGAGATTTTTGGTCGTCGCATACGCCGCATTGTGATAGCGAACGTTGCCACGCGTCATTTGGAAACCAAAGAGCAGCTTGAGAACGAAATTCTCCTGAACGATCAAGGTTGGCTGCCCCTGGCTGCCGGACGTGTGCGACACGTGGTACTTGCCGAGGAAGAGTCTTTGGACATTGCCGATATCTTCGATGAATCGCTCGACGTCAACACGCTTGATCGCCGGGTCGGTCACCACGCGATCAAAGTTGGCCATCATCTCCGCTTTGGTCGTTGGCGGAAATTGGCGGATGTCATCGCAGGCCGGGTCAAGGTGCCGAAATTTATCGCGGTAAAACGGTGAATGGGTGCGCGTGTGCTTCAAGAGCCGGCGCAGTTGTCGCTTTTGGGCCATCCGAACGAGATGCGGTTCAGTCCAAGCTCCAAAATACTGTCGCAGAATCCAAAGCGAGCTTCGAAATGTTTCGATGGGCTGCATCAAATGCCTAATCTGGTTGAGTGGGCGGAGTCGGTTCAGCAGGAACCTCGTCGATCACTTCTGGAATCCTGTTGGCGTCTTTCCGAAATAGCCGTGTGGTAGTCACGGCCGACGAAATGGGGCCGCTTTTCGGAAATCGCGCTTCGGAAGTTACTTGATAGACCGCCGTGTCGCCGGGCGTTCGTTTCACTTTTACGATCACCTGGGAATCTCCAATCAACTCGATGGTCTCCCCTAGGTAGGCCTCGTCATCGGTCAATCGAGCTTTTGCAAATTCCACGCCGCTGCGGCTCAGCCACAGCGCTTGCAGGTGGTTTTGCCGGGCGTCGAGCATTCGACGGCCCGCGATCGCGTTGCGGGCGGTCTCGGTGAGAAGAATGCCGATCACGGCCATCACCACCATGGTGTAAATCACCGCCACACCGCGTCGGTCACCTCGCATACGCACCCTCATTTGCGGTCACCTCCGATAGATGCGGAGACCGCGAGATCCTTCGGGCTCCGGTGCGGGACTGTTTCTCGCACACGGAGGGTGATGAGGGAGTTGTCCGGCCCACTTCGGGAGAACTCGACCTTGGAGTCGAGTGAGTAGTGAGCGAACGGTCGCTTGGTGACGCCCTCCGGTCGAATCAAAATCTGCTCGCAGTGCTCAGGAAGGTCGCGATAGATCACGTAGACATTGCCCGGCTGTTGCAGGATCAAGCAACTCGGCCCGGCGACGTGGCCCGCGGCTTCGGCCGGCGCTTCGATCGCCTTCGCCACATCTTCTCGGAATAGATCGGTCAGTTCACTGTGTCGCCGGACTTGCTCAATCGTCTCGACGATCATCCGGTCTGTGCGCATCGACGCCACAAGCAAAACGGTCCCGAAGCACAGCACAATCCCCAAGCAGGCTATAACTGCCAAAAGCTCTAACAACGTGAAGCCGCCGCGAGGCCGAGTCATGGTGACCTCCGTTCGGCGATAAACGCGCTCAAAGATATCGGCGCTTCCCGCGTCCCATCAGGCAGCATCCATTGAAGTTGAATCGTGATTTGCTTGAGATGCGGGCGCTTCTCTTCCGGTTCGACTTGCACCTTGACCGAGGGCGACTTCATCCGGTCGCTGAATGGCTCTGGTAATTTCTGCTGGGCCGCCCATTCGGGTGTCAATTTGTCCCACGGCGCGGCGCGGGCGCTCTCGAGCACATCGGCCGCCCATTCCATGGCTTGCAAGCGCGTTTCGATTCGCAGCCGCTCGGCCATCGACCAGACCATGACCTGGCCCACGATCGTCGCGCCGACCATGAGCATGGCCAAGGCCAGCCCAATCTCAAGGATCGTGAACGCTGGCCGGTGTCGGACGGGATGAAGTATCATTCGGACAACGCCTCCATCCATTGCACCAGTGGCATGAACATGCCGATCGCCACGACGGCGACCATCGCGCCGACTCCGATCACGGCCAGCGGCCCTGCTACGATGGAAACCCGCCGGGCACGCCGCAGCGAGCGATTGCTCAGAATCGTTCCCAGTTCGCGCAACGTCCACGGTAACACATGAGTTCGTTCCGCAGTTCGCACCAGCGGGAACATATTCGCGGGAATGAGCCCGGCGTCCCGCAGCGCGTTCGCAAACGGCTCCCCGCGTTTGACTGCCACGAGCGTTTGCCCAAGCCGGCGTGCGCCGCCCATCGGCAACTGACCGACGTCGAGCAACAATTCAATCGCCTGCGGAATCGTACGCCCCAAAGCCAATGTCGTCCCCAACGATCGCAAAATCAGGCCTTTCAGCCCCGCACGATAAAACCAGTTGATTCCTGGCACGTACCATCCAAGCGACGGCACCGCGATCAGTATTCCCGCACCCATGATGAACACCGTCGTCACCAAGACCACGAATATGATTCCGATCGAGGCTTCTCCCCACCAGTGAATCAGTAATTGCGTCGCCCACGGAAGTGGCTGATGGAAGTCGGCGGCAATCTTTTGCATCCTCGGCATGACCGCATACATGAGAAACGTCATCGCAATGCTGACCAGTATCAGGAGAAAGGCCGGGTATGCGATGCGTGGCAACATCTCCGCCCAAGCCGCGGCCGGGCTCTCTTGATCGGCTTGCTCCAATGCTGGCCCCAGTTGGCCCGTCGCTTCACCAATGGCGGCGGCGATACGGGCCTCTTTTGTCGTTAAGCTGGGAATCGCGGCCAACGCTTCGGACAACTTCTGGCCGGATTCGAGATGCTCGGCAAGCCGCTCAATGCGAATGTCAAAACTGTTCAGCCAATGCCAGCCCCAGTAATACCACGGCGAAACCACAATATGCGACCAAATGCCGACCCAAATTTCATGGGCCGTCTGCGGCCGGTCCATCAGGTGCGCACGCAAAGCTGGCGCGATCGGCAGATGGGCATTCGCTGTGGCCGTGATAATCAACAGCAGTTCTTCTTGCCGCGACTGCCGATGGCGAACCAAGGTGATCATGACCCAGCCGCACACAAGCGCTAGTAGCACGATAATGGCGAGAGCCTGACCCAATCCGCCGAAAATGCTGAGGACCACCAGACCGACGAGTGTGATCAGCGTGACGAAGAGACCGATGAATACCATCAGCAGACGGGTGCCGCGATCGGACAACTCCGACTCGTAAGGCGCATCGATCATTTGCTCAGCCCCTCGAGCAACTTCAGCATGGGGGCTACGAGAGTGCCGACGAACACGCCGACCACAATGACCGCCGTGCCAATAATCAAAAACGCGGGCAGGACATTCCGCAGCACTCGCGCGCGCGAATCGGCCATACGGCGATAGACCGTGGCAGTCTGACGCAGCGTGGACGCTAACTCCCCCCGGCGCTCGCCCGCAGTCGCCATCCATGCCACCCACTCGGGCAGCAACTCGTGGGTGCGCAACACTTGGCCGAGCGGTTGGCCGTGCTCCAGCTGTTCCCGGATTCTTCGAGCGTGAAACGTGATGTACGGGTCGCTGCTCGCATCACCAGCCAGTTGAAACGCTTCGGGCAGGGGAACAGCATACTCAATCATGAGCCCCAACAGATCAGTGAACGCGGCCAACCGCGCGGACTTCAACAACACACCAAAGACTGGAATGGAATAGACGAACTTCGCCCACGACTTCTGGCCTTCCAATGTCCGCCGCATCGCGAAGCGGATGCTGACAATTGCCACCAGTGGGATTGCAAACACGGCCAAGACGACGATTTTCGAAATTGAACCAAGTAGCAACACGATTTCGGTCGTCGCGGGCAGCGCCATTTTGAAATCTTTGAAGATGGCGTCAAAATTTGGCAGCACTATCGTCCACATCATGACCACCACGCAGGTGGCCACCACGATCACCACGCTCGGGTAAATGAATGCTTCGATCACCAGCGACCGCGTCGATGCAATCGTCTGAGCGTAGCTCGTCAGAGTTTGAAGCACCTCCGGCAGCCGGCCGGTACGGACGCCCGCCGTCGCCAGGGCGGCATAGAACGGCGGCAGCGACTCGCGGCGCTTTTCCAGGGCCTCTGGCAGCGACAGGCCGTTTCTCAGGTCTTCGGCCAACGCTTTGGTAACATGTCGCAGCTTGCCACGGCCCATGTCGCGGGCCAGGCTCGCGAGGCCCTGGTCGAGCGGCAACCCCGCTCGCGCCATCCCGGCGATCTGCTCGTTGAACTCGGCGAGCTGCTCAGGGTTCATTGGTTGTCTTCCTGTTCCCTGAATGATCGTATGAAATGCGATCCGACTTAACTCGCGCCTAAGACTCGGCGAATCTCGTCGGCCGTCGTCGTCCCGGCCTGGACAGCATCCTCGGCCGCGATGCGAATGGTGCGCAAGCCCGAACTAGCTGCCACAGCCGCGAGCGACTCCGTGTCCGCCTTGGCCAGCACGGTCCGCCGAAACTCAGCGTTTGGGACCAGCAATTCCGCCAGCAGAAAGCGACCGCGAAACCCACTGTTATGGCAATGCTCGCACCCCCGGCCCTCGCATGAGCCACACCGTCGGCGGATTAACCGCTGATTGAGAATCGCCCGCACGCTACTCGTCAACAAATACGGCTCGATGCCCATCTCCAGCAAACGGCCCACCACTCCGGCGGCCGAGCCGGAATGCAGGGTGCTGATAACGAGATGGCCCGTCAACGCGGCTTCAATCGCCACGGCAGCGGTTTCGCGGTCGCGAATCTCGCCGACCATGATCACGTCGGGATCTTGGCGTAGCAGGCTGCGCAAGCCGCGGGCAAAGTCGAACTCATGGCCCGGCCGTACTTGCGATTGCGTCACGCCGGGAATGATCTGTTCGACCGGATCCTCAATGCTCACGACGTGCCGGCCCTCGCGGTCGCGCATGAGCCGCCGCAAGCAGGCGTAGATGGTCGTGGTTTTGCCGCTGCCGCTCGGCCCGGTCAGGAACAAGATACCCGAGCGTTCCTGAAGCAGGCCGGATAATGAATCGAAAAGCTCCTCGTTCAATCCGAGATGTTCAAGTTCCGTCAGTGGCGTGGCCGCGCGGAAGATGCGTACTACGGCCTTCTCGCCATGAACCGTGGGAAAGGTGCTGACGCGCATTTCTGCGCCCTGGCCATCCTCCGCATGCAGGCCGCCTTCTTGCGGAATATCGGTGCGGTAGGTGAGCAGCTCCGCCATCACCTTAAGGCGGGCGACGAGATTGTGGCTAATCTCTTTGGGCAGCCGCGCGATTGGCCGCAGCACGCCGTCGATGCGAAACTTGATTTCGGTGGCGTCGGGCGTCGGTTCGAAGTGAACGTCGCTGGCCGCGATGCGGATCACCTCGGCCAAGACGGTGTCAACGATCGTGACGACACGTTCCTCGCCGCTGATCGCATTGAGGCGCTTCTGAAATTCGATGGACATATAAAGAGTTTACCGCAGAGACGCAGAGAGCGGTACTATCTCAGTTCAGTGTTTGATTATCTTCACACCAAAGGTGTGAGATTTCTCAGCCCAGGGCAACGCCCTGGGTTAAGAGGCGCAAAGAGATGCAGGCTGAAGGCCTGCGATAGACTTGTCGCAGCCTTACAGGCTGCAAACCAATTCGCAGAAAACCCAGGGCGTTGCCCCCGGGGCTGAGAAATCCCAGGCCGTTGGCCTGAAGACCTAAGACAAAGCTGAGACACAAGTCAGAGAGCGCAGAGAAAAACCAGAGAAGACCTCTTCTCCGGTCTTTCTCTGCGCTCTCTGCGTCTCTGCGGTGAACTCTCTTGTTTTAACTCTTCACTTCAAATTCCGCGTCAATCACGTCATCCTTGCCGCTCTTTCCGCTTTGGCCATCGCCACTCGGCGGCGGCGGGGAAGCGCCGCCGGCACCCGGCTGGTCCTGTGCGTACAGGTGCTGGGCCATCGCTGACGATGCCTGCTCCAACTCGCCGATCGCCGCTCGAATCGCGGCCAAATCGTCGCCGCTAGCGACTCGCTTCAGCTTCTCGACGGCGGACGTGATCGGTGCCTTGTCCGATTCCTTGATCTTGTCGCCCGAATCCTTGAGCATCTTCTCGATCTGGTAGATCCGGTTGTCCGCTTCGTTGCGGGCATCGGTCAGCTCGCGCTTCCGCTTGTCCTCGTCGGCGTGCGCTTCCGCGTCCCGCTTCATTTTCTCAATCTCATCCGATGTCATGCCGCTCGAGCCTTCGATGCGGATCTTGTTCTCCTTGCCCGTGCCAAGATCCTTGGCCGACACGTTGAGAATGCCGTTGGCATCGATATCGAATGTCACTTCGACCTTGGGCGTACCACGCGGTGCCGGCGGGATGCCGTCCAAGTGGAACGTGCCGATCTGCTTGTTGTCCTTGGCCATCGGCCGTTCGCCCTGGAAGACTTTGATCTCCACCGACGGTTGGCTATCGGCCGCGGTCGTATAGATCTCGCTCTTCTTGTGCGGGATCGTGGTGTTGCGCGGGATCATTGGCGTGAGCACGCCACCCAGGGTTTCGATACCCAAGGTCAACGGCGTCACGTCGAGGAGCAACAAGTCAGACTTCGAGCCGAGCAGCAACTGAGCGCCCTGGATCGCAGCCCCAATGGCCACTACTTCGTCCGGGTTTACGCCCTTGTGGCCTTCCTTGCCGAAGATCTCGCGGACCAACTGCTGCACCCGCGGCATGCGGGTCATACCGCCGACCAGCACCACTTCGTCCACGTCCGACGGCTTATAGCCCGCGTCTTGCATAGCCGACATCACCGGCTTGCGGCATCGCTCGATCAGGTGATCGACCATCCGCTCAAACTGAGCGCGGGTCAAAGACATCTGCAAGTGCTTCGGGCCTGAAGCATCGGCCGTAATGAACGGCAGATTGATTTCCGTCTGGGCCGCTTGCGACAGGTCCTTCTTGGCTCGCTCAGCCGCTTCTTTCAAGCGCTGCAACGCCATCTGGTCCTTGCGCAGATCGATGCCATTGTTCTTCTTGAAGTCATCCGCGATGAAGTCGATCAGCACTTGATCGAAGTCGTCGCCGCCGAGGTGCGTGTCGCCATTGGTGGACTTCACCTGAAACAGGCCGTCTGCTCCCACGTCCAGAATCGAGATATCGAAGGTGCCGCCGCCCAAGTCGAAGACGGCGATCTTCTCGTCCTTCTTCTTGTCGAGCGCATATGCCAGCGAAGCCGCGGTCGGCTCGTTGATGATGCGCATCCGCTGCTTGGTCTTCTTGCCCGTGCCCGGATCCTCGATTTCCCATTCCGTGTCGAACCCGGCAATCTGAGCGGCATCGATCGTCGCTTGCCGCTGGGAGTCATTGAAGTACGCCGGCACGGTGATGACCGCTTTGCGGACCGTCTGGCCTAGATAGGCTTCGGCCGCTTCTTTGAGCTTGCGCAGAATCAGGGCCGAGATTTCCGGCGGTGAATAGGACTTGCCGTCGATATCGACCTTTACGAGATCGTTCGGTCCGCCCACGATCTTGTAGGGGACGAGTTTCTCTTCCGACTCTACTTCGTTGTGCCGGCGGCCCATGAAGCGCTTGATCGAGTAGATGGTGCGCCGGGGATTCGTGATCGCCTGGCGTTTAGCAGGATCGCCCACGAGGCGATCGCCCTTGTCCGTGAACGCGACGACGCTGGGAGTGAGGCGGTTGCCTTCCTGATTCGCGATGACTTTGACCTCGCCGCCTTCCATCACGGCTACGACCGAGTTTGTCGTGCCCAAGTCAATTCCGATGATTTTTTCGCTCGCCACGAGATTCTCCCGAGATTACTTCTCAAAAAGGTGTTACATCAGCCGCCACGTGCTGGCGGGTTGGAAACAAAAGCCAACAAACCTAACAATTTCGAGTCACCCTTACATGCGGTTAGAGCATTCGTAATGCCAATTCGATTCTCGCCGCCGCGGCGTCAGCGTAAGTTGTTATTTTGCAGACAATTGCGTCCACTAAGATTCGATGGGGGCGTTTTTCCGGACGATTGCCCGCACCGCATTGTGCCATAGTGGCAGTCGATCTCGGGCCGGGTGCTCGCGCACCCCAGATGGTTTGGCAGTCCTACAAATCGGAAACCCCGAACATTCCGCAACTTGCGGCAACCCAACCACCGCTCCGGTTCATTGACAGGGGTCTTTATGACCCCTACAGTAGGCGGAATTGTGAAATTTTAGCCCCACTTCGAGGCCGGCCCATGACACGCAAGCCCGAGACTCATGCGAGCCAGGCCGCCAGCAAAGCGACCGCCCATTTGAAAGGTCTGCGCACCCAAATCGACAGGCTCGATCTGCAGATCCTCAAGTTGGTCAACGACCGCGCGGAACTCGCCAACGAGATCGGCAAGCACAAGGAAACGGACGGGTCCGGCATCTTCTCTCCCGCGCGAGAAGAAGAGGTCCTGCAGAACGTCGTCGCCGCCAATAAGGGCCCTCTCGATGACGTAACCATCCGTGCCATTTACCGCGAAGTCATGAGCGGCTCGCGGGCCATGCAGCGAAAGCTCAAGGTCGCCTTCCTGGGGCCGGAATACAGCTACAGCTATCTGGCCACGGTCGAACGCTTCGGGCAAGACATCGAGTTCGTCCGTGTCGGCTCGATCGCCGCGGTGTTCGAGGACGTGAACCGGGGCCACGCGGAATTCGGCGTCGTGCCGTTGGAAAACTCCACGGACGGCCGCGTCGCTGACACGCTCGACATGTTCATGCGATTGCCGCAATTGAAGATCTGCGCCGAGATCCGCATGCAGATCCATCACAACTTGCTGGCCAACTGCGATCAGATGGAGATTCGCCGCGTCTACAGCAAGGGCCAAGCGCTTTCGCAGTGCCGCAACTGGCTGTCCAAGAATCTCTCCCATGCATCGCTGCACGAAGTGTCGAGCACCGCGGACGCCGCCCGCTTGGCACTGACCGAACCAGGTGCTGCCGCGGTCGCCAGCCGGCAGGCCGCTGTTCGCTACGGCTTGCGGATTCTCAGCACCAATATCGAGGACGCGCCGGACAACGAGACCCGTTTCGTGGTCATCGGCTTGCAAGCGGTCGACCGGACGGGCAAAGACAAGACGTCGATCATGTTCAAAGTGCCTCACAACCCCGGCTCTTTGGTCGATGCATTGACGATCTTCAAAGCGAACAAAGTGAATATGACCTGGATCGAGTCATTCCCATCGCGGGAAGGGAAGCCGGAGCACGTCTTTTTCGTCGATTTCGAAGGCCACGTGGACGACCCGAAGACGAAGAAAGCGCTCTCGGCCCTCGAAGCCGAAGCCAATAAGGTCATCGTGCTGGGCTCCTATCCGATGGCGCCCTTGTCCATGGATTGACGGGTGGATTTTCTGATTAAAGTAGCCGCGGGCGTTAGCCCGCGCGTCCTGGCAATCGCTTGTGCCCGACGCGGGCTAAAGCCCGCGGCTACAAAAACGAAAAATAACAATCCGGCGAGAATCATATGTCCCGCACCAAATTTATCTGCGGCAACTGGAAGATGTTCACCTCGGCCACGTCCGGCCGGGAGTTGGCGAAGGCCGTCGCCGTCGGCGTGACATCGGATAGGGTGCGGGTCGCGGTCTGTCCGCCATTTCCGTATTTGGCAACAATCGCCGAGGCTCTTGCCGGTTCACGTGTGGGCCTCGGAGCGCAGAACCTATATCCCGCCGATGAGGGCGCATTCACTGGCGAAGTCAGTCCGACCATGCTTAAGGACGTCGGATGCCAGTACGTCATCGTCGGCCACAGCGAGCGGCGGCATATCCTCGGCGAGCAAGATGAGTTCATCAATCGCAAAGTCCGCGCGGCGATTTCAGCCGGCCTTACTGCCATTCTCTGCGTCGGTGAAACTCTTGATGAACGACAGCAAGATAAGACCGAAGACGTCTTGGCGCGTCAACTCGTCAATGGATTGAAGGACATTTCGAGTGCCGACTCGTTGGTCATCGCTTACGAGCCAGTCTGGGCCATCGGCACCGGTGTCAACGCTAGCCCGGAGCAAGCTCAGGATGCGCACCGGTTCATTCGCCAAATCGTCGCGCAGAAACTGGGCCAAACCGCATCCGACCAGATTATCATCCAGTACGGCGGCAGCGCGAAGCCCGACAATGTCGCGACTTTGCTCTCACAACCCGATGTCGATGGCGCACTGGTCGGCGGCGCGAGTCTGAAGGCGGAGTTGTTTCTGGCCATCATCAATCTCGCGTAGATGGCCTCGCAATCGTGTCAACGCTATTGCGTAATCGTCGGTCGTGTGTCCGCCTTCTTCGCCATATGGATGGCAAAGCACGCATAACTCGCCGCGTTTTGCATCGCCTCGGCTGGTGTCAGTTGCGCGTAGTTGTGTGCATGCACGGTGCCGTTGGTGCCGGTCAGCGCCCGGCCACTCGGTGAGGGAACCGCCGACGCGAAGTGATCGATATCTTTGTCCACATAATGGGCCGCCTCGTGGATGATCGTCACGACGCGCATCAATGGTCCGACAAACAGGTACTTAATCCCGAATGACATCCGCCCAGGATTGGTCGTATCGCTGCGGCGATCGAACCCGCCTGGGTCGGAGTGGGCAAAATCGTCGGTATCCAGATCGCTGTCGAAGCAAGTGTCGCCGGTGTTGACCGCGATCTTCATGTGCGTGTAGAGCTTGCCCAGCTTGGACAGCATCTTTGTTTGGTTCTGTTCCTTGTCGATATGAAAATGAGTCACGAGGGCCGCCCACTCCGGCATAGCTTCGACTTTATCAACGATTTCGCGTGTCAGGACGGGTGAATTCAGCAAGGCGTTGACATTTCCAACGGCGTTGGCGGCCGCGGTCAGCCAGGCGAGGGTTTCCGTCTTGTGGAGCAGGGCGGTCGCTTTCGGGGTGGCGGCAGTCGGAGGCGATGAGGTCGTCGGCGTTGAAGATGTTGAACCCCCTTCGCCGGCCAAACTCTTTTTGAAGCGGATGTTCACGCCGGAGTTGCCGCTGAGGTCCTCAGCCCCGCAATGAACCTGACCGTTGTTGGATTTTGAAGTCTCCGAATTGAGCGCCGCCAACGTTGGCCCGAGCACATCGACGCGCCCATCCGCCCATCCGAATCGCGAAGTTTGGTAAGCACGAATGGCGCCGACTGTCTCCGGGCCCACAAAACCATCGACCGCAATCGGCGGCAAACCGGCTTTTCCGCGCACCTGATTGAGAAGCTGCTGAATGGCGCGTACGTCGACCTGAAGGTTTTTTCCGCCTTCGCCAACCGACCCGATGATGTGCGTCACGACGACGGTTCCTCCGATAAAGTTCGACAATGATGTGCGCTGCCGTTACGGGCCAGCGGAGCCAATCGTTGGCCTCCTTTCCCATAAGCACTTGTTCGGCCGATTTAGGCCTCAGATTTGTCGGCTGATTTTGGAATTTGCTGATTCAACGACGTGGAATACTTTTTCAAGTCGTCTGGTGAGCCCTAGTTGCCGTCACTCACACCCCACTGCAGTCCCAGCGACTCTATGTGGCTGACCACATCTGAAAGGTTGCGCTTTTCCGCATCGAACCCCATAAGTTGCCGCATCACTTCGTTCGCCCGATGGAAAGCCTGGGTGCCGCCAGCATCTCCCGTGTGGAATACGAGACGATCCAGGCCCGCCAGGTTCGCCGCCAAAAGTTGGAGTAGCGCCATCAGGATGCGATTGCCGCCATACGCTCCGCATCCCCAGAAACCGGTGTGGATGATGACCTCCGGAGTCGCAGTCTGATCACGGCGCGATTCCAAACGAGCGGCCGCGAATCCTGTGTAAGCCGTGCTCAGAATGAATTCGATCTCGTCTCGGCTATACAAGCCGCGGCCCCCGGCGGGTGCTTCCATGGCAATCAAATTTGTGATCGTTGGCGGCCGGATGGGCTGCGTGGCCCGGGCGACTGCCTCTTGGCTCGCGCGGGCAAAGTTGTTTCCGTAAAGCCCGTTCGGCCGGCCAAGAGCAGCATTGGGTTCGATCGCTACACGACAGCGGCGCTCGACCCCCATCATCAGCGCAGGCGTCGGTTCTCCAAATTCCACCGTCGAGGGCCTGATGTCCGAGTGCTCCAACGCCTCGCGCAGAGAACCCAACGCAGGGTGCTCGGCCACTTGCATCTCGTCCTGCGCGAATAGCGGTCCAGGGTAGGCGCAGAACAGGTCTTGGTGCGCGAAGTTCAGATACCATTCGACCTTGGAACTGCCTGACGGCGTAGGTTCATATCCGAAATAGTCCTCCCGGACTTCGTAATTCTTGGCCCCGCTGTTCCCCTCCAGCGCGATTGGCAACCTCATCTTCGCCCAACGGGAGAATGTGATTTGGCCTGAGTGAATGCTTTGCGGTGGACGCGCAATCCCATACACGGCTTGCTTGTTGGGATTGGAAAACCGTGGCGGGAACTCGGCCACGAGTTTCGCCGTATCGAAGACGCGCCGGCAGATCGGGCTGATGTCGGCCACCGTTCCTTCACCTCCGGCACGCGTGCGGCTTGTGTTCGCCTACTTGTCCTTCTTCTCTCTCTTCCCGTTGATATCAAACTCCTGCTTTCCACCGCCGAAATCCGACGTGGCTTTCCCCTTGAACTTGTCGCCGTCGATCGTCAGCTTGTAGTCGATAGGGATCGTGTTATCCATGAACTTCCGCACGGCGGAGAACGTCAGAGAATCGTCCTTCAATTTCAAATCCTTGAGTTTCTCGTCCTTCTGGTCCGGCCAACTCATCGTGCCAACGAGTTTGTCCCCGTCCTTCTTGATCGTCATCGTGCAGGTGCGCTTCTGATCGCCGATTGCATAATCGCACTTCCAGATTCCGACCGGGTCCGTGCCGCCCTTCTTATCGTCCCGCGCGCTGGCGAGACCGCAGAGCCCGATTACCAACGCTACTGAGAGAATCGTTTTCATGTTCGCCTCCGAGAAGTGGGGGACGAGAAGCAATCTAACGCAGACCGCCATCGACCCTGGCAGCCGTTCATTGGATGGCGCGACCGCTGGTCAGGCCACCATAATCTCGACACGTTCGAGTTTCCTTTTTAGGTCTTGCGTCTCCAGATGATTTTCTGGCCGGGAGTCTCTGGGTCGGTGCCGGTAATCATGTTGTCATCCGCGCTATCAATAAGAAATCCCGAGTCCTTAAGGCCGTCATTAAAAACGAAGTTATTGCCGCGCTGAATTCGCCACTTGAAAGTTCTCAGTTGCACCGGACCTTTCAGGGAGCCGGTGCCATCTTGGTTGATCGTTACTAAAACTGTGCCTCCGCCGACGCTCCAGTCCCAGGTACCAACGACCTTCGCCTTATACTTCTGGCTCATGCATCCGGCCGCGGCAACTGCCAGAACCAGCGCCAAGACGATGGCGCCCGCGGGCTTCTTAAACCTTTGCACTGGTGGGCTCCTTTCGAAAGATCGGTCCAGCAAAATAATGGAAAGTGCAATGTGAAAATTATGAAGGCCCGGGGGCTGAGCAAGATGGTATCTGAATTTACTTGAGGTACGGTGGCGCCACCCGGAACCGAGGCTCTCAAACGTCTGCCGGTGTGAAGCTATTCCGATGCGTCCTGCGGCGGCCGGGAGGAATGTTGGCCGAATTCCATGCGTAACTTCGGGGTGATTTTGGCAGCGACCAATTAGGCATCTTCCTGATCCTCTAGGAGATCGCATGCGTCGGCTTGTGTAAGATGCCCGTCTTGGTCGCTCACCCGTGTCAGCTTGGCGCCGCGCCGGTAGACTAACTGCAATCCATGTTCAATTTCCCAATCGCAATTGCATGCAACTTGGACATAGATGTCCTTTTCTCGACGATGACGGCGGTCGACGTAGATTGCCGTGGGCCGCACGTGCATCCACACCTTGGCAGAGTCGTCAATCTCCACGCCCACATCCTCAACGGCCTCGGCGAATTCGCGGTAATGGGCAAAGACTCGTTCGCTGGCCGCGGCACGATCCGTTACGTTAAGTGATAGAAATTGCCTGATCGCGTCCGCCACGTCCGGTGGATAACCGAGGTCTGTCCCTTCCGCCATGATGGTAAACGGTAAAGGAGTTCCAGAAAAAAATGGGACTGCGATCGGCTGGCTTGTCCACCACTCTGGGATATCTGGATCTTGGGTCAGCTTACCAATCAACGGCAACGATCGCATAAATCACTACCCTTCGCATATCCCTAGGCCTTCGGCATGACTCCCGCAGCGCTTGTCTCCCTCCCCGCCAAGTCTCGCCAACCGGCCGACACCATCGCCAAAGCAATCAAGGCAGAAATGACAATCGACACCGGCAACGTTGACAGCGCAATGGCTAAAAATATCGCCGTTTCAAACCACGGATTGAAGCCTCGTTTCGGTGACCCCATCGCTCCGATTCCTTGCTTTCGCTCGAACCACTCTGCTCAATCCACAATGAACAGCTTCGCGCCGCCCTCGGTGTGCGAAAGATGCGGCTCGGCACCGTCGGCCACTTGGTAGCTCATGCCGGGTCCAAGTGTGAACCGGCGGCCATCACTGAGTTCCGTGTGGAGGCGACCCTCGATGCAAAAGACGATGTGGCCCTTGGAACACCAATGGTCCGCCCGGTATCCCACGGTGTATTCGACAATCCTCACGCGGATGCTGCCGCACTGTTGAGTCTGCCAATAGGAAGTGCCCTGTGCGCCCGGGTGTTCGACCCGCTCCACATTCGACCAATCAGTGACGCCAAACGGTACGTCAGTAATTTGCACGCGATTCTCCTCCCGTGGCCGAATGATGCGGCTGAAGCTCGGCTGATCGTCTTGGCGCGCGTCGCCACCACGAACAGTGCGGCTAACAAACCCCAAGCGACCTCACGCAACAACATTTTTCGCGAGCGTTTTGAATCGCTCACCGTTTTGTTGCTTCACGGTAATTGTGACGTGGCCCGTTTTGCTGGTCTTGATGTCGCCTACTGTGCCCGATTTGCCTTTGTGCGTGCCTGCCACGACGGTGCATTGCACTCCGTCTTTTAGTTTCTTCGCCATCTCTCCCTCCAACAGATTCGAATCGTGGATCGTGCCCGCGAACGCTTCACTGTCAGCTAGCCTTTTGCTACTTGCGCGACACAACGGCTAGCCCTGCCAAGATGAGCAAGCTGCCGAGTGCTACCCGCAGCGTGATCCGCTCACCCAGGACGAGCCACGCCAACAGCACGGCCACCACGAAGCTGCCCTTGTCGATCAGAGCGACGGTCGAGACCTCGCCGTCCTTGAGAGCCTTATAGTAGAACACCCACGACACGGCCGTCGTCACCCCGGACAACCCGAGCCAAAACAAATTGTGCCGAGTGAGTACGCCGACCTGCTCACGAGGTACAACGACGGCCGCGAACCCCAGGACGAATACGGATACGAAGCATGTCCGCACGGCCAGTCCAAGTTCACTGGAGATGCCCGTCAGCCCGTGCTTGGCGATCACGGCCGTCAGCCCAGCGAAAACCATCGAGATCACGGCGAAGATTATCCAGCGTTCCACTCGCAGCCACCTCCGGAATATTTTGCGGAACGACCCATGTCACGGAACCACCTCGCCGAACGTCAGCCGGTAACCATTGAGATCTTCGACAACCATCTCGCGGATGCCGTGCGGGGCTAAGCCGGGCGGGTGAAGGATCACGGCCCCTCGCTGTCGTAAGTCAGCATGCACGTTGTCGAGGCCCTGCACATAGAAGTAGACATCGCGCTCGAACGGCGAGCGGGGGCGCGGAGGTAGATCGCCCCTTCGAATCTGCAAATGAAGCCAGATATGTCCTCGCTTGACTACGGCGTAGACGCCGCCGGGCTCGTCGGGGCTTGGCTGGAATACACCGTCCGTCGGGTCCAAGCTGAAGCCAAGGACATCCCGGTAGTACTCAGCCGCTCCGCGGACGTGCGGGACCCCGAGCACCGGCGACACACGCCATCCGTTATTACTCATGGCACAAATCCTTTTTCACGGATGATGGGCCCCCGGGCCCAGCCTGCCGCGTCCAACCGACGCGCTCACTAAGGGCAAGGCCTCATCTGTAAGAATCACAGCGGGGCCATTCGTTAAGAGAGATTGAAGTCGAATTTGTTTGGCCCATTGGCGGTGACCTCGGCGCGCAGTTCGGTGTCGGTGTTGTACTTCGCCGGCACTCGGTCCTTGTAACCGGTCGCTGGCGTGCTGCCCGCCCCGGGATTAGCCGTCAACGACCCGCCGCCGGTGCCGGTGGGCGAGCTGATGCTCACCGTGTACGACCCCGGCGGCAGTCCGGGATGGGCCGGCAACTCGTACTTACCATCGGTCACGACTGCGCCGCCGGCCGGGGCCGTCTCGCCGACGCGGAAGAACTGGATGGTGGCGTTGGTCAATGGCTGGCCGTTGAGCGTCACCGTGCCCGACACGCCGAAGCGGTTAGACCCGCCACACCCGCTCCCGAGTGCCGCCAGCAATACTACTGCGGCGCCTAAACCGGTCCGCGCACGATGCGACATGGAGATCCCTCAGTGGAGTTGGTGCTTTGCACATCAATCGAGATCGACGCCAGTCTCGCCACCGGACATACTGCCGGTCGCCTGCCACACAGTCGAGTTGATAGTGTCGCGCACGAACCGGACGCTTGCATCCCCCTGCGCCACGCATACTCCGCCCGTGTGCCGTGACCGGGCGAATTGCACCTGGGCCCCGCCGAAGATGCACGGAAGGTTTTGGGCGGGCTTGTTTACGCAGCCGATTTCTTGGTCCGGTGCGCTAATGTTCGGCGGCGCGTATGCCGAGATGCCCGCGTCGGCGTACCAAATCAGTCCTCGGCCGTCGGTCGTATCCGGGTGCTGCAATAGCTCGCCGAACATCAGCGTGTTACTGAGCCCATCGCTCACGTCGGTCAGGTTGACGCGGCGAACTGATGAGGACGTGGACGACGACGTAGATGGCCCGGCCGCGTCGAACATGCCGAGCAACGGTTTGAACGAAGACGGCGCGCCCTGCGGCGGCGTCTGATGGGCGGTGCCGGTGCCGGTGAATGGCGTGTAGTTGTTTTTGACCAAGTTGCTGCCGCCCACGTTGATGGTGGCCGGATTGTCACTGGGGCATTGCAGCACTGAGAACCGCTGGCCGGTGACGTAGGTATAGTTCACGCCCTCGTAGTAAAACGGCGAGGCGGCCTTGCCGTAGTTTTGGTACCGGCTCGCCGCCGCGCCTTCCTCGATGTACGGCAGAATGATCATCACCCACGCGCCGTTGTAGTACCCGACTGGCGTGGCGAGTTGCGGCAGGTAGCCTTGCTCGTCGTGGAAATTGTGGGAAGCCAGCGCGAGTTGCTTCAAGTTGTTCTGACACTTGGCCCGCGCGGCGGCCTCGCGCACCTTTTGCACAGCGGGCAACAGCAGACTGATCAAGATGGCAATGATGGCGATGACGACAAGGAGTTCGATCAGTGTAAACGCCCTGCGGATGGCACTGGACATGTGCGGGCTCCGATCAGGAAAGAGATGGGATGAACCATAAACAAGTTTATTGATACTCGAATGCGCAATGGCCCGTCAAGCGACGGGAATGGTGTTTGGCGGGAAAACATCCATCTTCGATCCGACGCCGGAGCGCGGATTATCTGATCCTTTAAGGGAGTTGCCTTGCGTCGCTGTGTTGACAGTGTCCAAGTCAACCCAAATCCCCAGGGAAAAATCGACTCCCGCCCGATTTGGCTGCACAGTCGTCGCATGCCGTCCCGACTATTTATCATCGACACTTGGCCGGCGCGCGCCGCGAATTCGCCGACGCCGGGCCGGCCGTCCGTTGATCCCACGCTAAAGCGGAAACGCCCACCCCCAGGTGATTCATGGCAGGACGCCAGCCCCTTAGCCGCCGTTGCAGTCGATTTGCGATGGCCCTCGCGCTCTCCACCCTAAAGTTTGCGAGCTTGTCCCACGCGCAGACGCCACTGTCTCCGCCTGCAACGCCAGATGGGGGACCCGTGCAAGTTGTTCCTGGGCTTCCGCCGGCGTTGCCGACCACGCCAATGATCGTATCCGGCAACATGATCTATCCCGATGCCGCGGAGGCAACGTCGGGAGCCCGATGTGCGATGAGTTGCCGCGAGACGATGCGCGAGTCGCTGTTCGGCGACGCCTCGGCCGAGGGCAAATGGCGGCCGCTTTCGCTCGGCACCTTCTTCACCGAGGGCTGGTGCGAGCCTGGGCCGGCGGCCCCGCCGGTCAGACGGGCCTGACGCCGCGACACGGATGGTTGGGAGCATTCGAAGGCAACTTCTACCGCCTCGGTTTGGTCAACACGACCTACCAGCACGATGTGAACAAGCCTTTTGGCGGCAACGCTTACAGCGGCAACTTCACTACCTTTCTCCCGTTGAGTCGGCGCTTCGAATTGTTCCTCAACGTGCCCTTCGTCAACGCCAACGGAACCGAGGACCCAACGACGGGATACCGCTCCGATTTCGGCGACGTGCAAGTCGCCGGATCATTCCTGCTCTCGGAGTCATGCGCGCTCACACACTTGTTCACGATCGGCGCAACCTTGCCGACGGGTCAATCCGCGACTGGTGGAAACCTGACGGCCGTGAACCCACGGTACTCATTCTGGAGCAACCCAACCGGCGCTTGGGTGGTACGCGGCGGCGCAGGCGTGAACATACCGGTCGATGATTCGACCGCGCAGACGACCGGCAACCTAAACCTGGCTGTTGGCCAGTACTTCCGGCCACATGACGTTCCCTTCGGCGACCTCGTGTTTTATGTCAACAGCAACGCCAACATTCCGCTGGAAGGTGGCGGAAAGTCAAATGTCGGCATCGGTCCTGGCACACGATTCCAGATCACCGGCGACTGGTACTTTCTGAATTACTGGGAACTGCAAGTGGCCGGCGAGAAGCCGTTCGACTTCCAGGTGCAGGCCGCGATCGTCAAAGCGTGGTGATCGCTCGAAAGGAAAAACGTCGTAGTCGATGTGGTCATCCAATCGACCTAGCGCACGCCATCTAAAGCCCACGCCTTAATCGGTCATGGTCGGCGGAATTGCGGCAGCCGCTGCTTCAAGGGCAGCTGCCATTTCAGCAAAAATCTCCTCGTGAGACTTCCGAATGATGCCTGCATCGACGAGATCCAAGTCATCATCAACGCGGTACGTCGTTTGTAATAACCGGGCGTCGGCGATGTCGTCACCTATTGCCATTAGGAAGAGAGCCCGCGCAACCGCTTGTCTACTATCTGGATCGCTTTTCAGTTTTTGGTTCAACAACGCGACTAGCAGATAATTGACCACGGTGCGGTTTGGCACGCCCGGCAACTGCCGCAGCAACCCCATCACATTTTCCGGGTAGCGACCAGCCGACAGAGATATTTCGCAAAGTACTACGGACGGCGAGGCTTCTTTCAGCAGTAGGTCATCGGACCAAGTAGTTATTTCGGCAACGACACTAACCCCGAGTTCCATTGCCCGGGCGAATGCTTCCGCTTCATCGCGCTGTTGTGCCATGAATCCGTATGTCTAGATCGCGCTCACCCGCCGGCTTAATCGCACGGCTGGCTTCAATCTACACTACGCGCCTGCGCCCGTTCTGTGGAGCGAACGGTTCGGTGCATTTCCGCCAAATGCTACGTGATTAGACCTTCGTAATCGGCATGCGATCCAATCCAGAACCAAGTGACAATATTGCCATCCAATCGACCTAGCGCACGCCAACCGCGGCCCACTCTGACGGAATACAAGTTGTCATGGCCTTGAATCGGTTTGAATCTAAGTCCAGGATGCGACGGATTTGTCCGCCAGAGTCGATAGGCACGCCGCGCGTGCTCTCTCACTTCGGCCGGGAGGCGAACGAAACACGCGATGAAGTCATTAGTGAGGATGGAATTCACAGTTCGTCGAAGCCAGCGGCCCGACATTCGCCGGCGCGCACCTGCTCGACGGCTCGGTCGGCGAGCGCCTTCAACTTGTCCGTGGAACGAGCGAAGGACTCCTCCCAAAGTCGATCGTCTTCGATTTCCGCAAGTATCAACGCCGCGATGGCTTCCTGTTCAGCATCGGATAGCTTGCGCACCTCAGCCAACGCATGCTCCAGCAGTTGCGACATGAAGCCTCCAACGATTCGGAACGACAATCAAAAAAGTTACGTTCTAAATTTCATCATACCAAAGTTGCGTGACAACTGTTCCCGACCGTCATAGTAGACTTGTTAGCCCCCAGTCTGATACCTGACGAATCTCGCTGCTTCCGCTTTGGTTTCTGCAGAAGCTGTAGTACTCTCGGAGACATTTCGCAGCAATGCCATCCATGACTCCACGTCAGGAGGCCTTGCGTTCAAGATACGATTGACCATCCACACAGAAAGCGGCGTCGGCTTGCGTCGAATCGATTCGGCGAGAAGCGTCTCGTAGAGACCGCACCAGGATTCAAGTGTGTGGACGAGCGGTCCGGGAGTTCCAAGCTCAACACCGTCCATCCGTTCCATTGTCCGAAAAATGACAGGCGCAAATGTCGAAGGATCCTCGGCGGACCGCATCTCTTCGCAAAGCGCGTCAAGCCGCTCCCGCCCTTTGGCGCCGGCATTTGTGTAATCGAAGTCGTGCGGGGTTAACGCGTCGAGTTCGGCAGCGATTTCGGTAACGTGTCGATTCATTGGCGTTTGGGGGTAATGATCTCGCTCACCTGCTGGGGCAACCGTCCGGCTGACTGCAAACTTACACGATTGGGTTCCCCAGTCAGGCGCAGCGAAATTGTTATTCCTTCGTCATGTTTAGCCGGTGGTACTCTTGCCAGCCGACGATTTGCACTTCACCATTAACTGCCAGAACTTTGTAGCCCGGCGCACCGCCGAATAAATCTCGGGGGTCCCGCAACGCGTCCCCATCAACCCGCTCTAACTTGAAATCAAAGTACCAGCCCTCCGCGATCGGCCGACCGGTTGTAAGCACGTAGCGATATTCCGGAGACGGAACACGCTCGGCGTCGAGAAACGCTCTGGCAGTGGAAACTGCATCGTCATACGTCAGTGACATAAGCGGGATAACGCCTCGCTCACCTGCCGGGCAAATGCGCGGCTGACTTCAAACTACACGACACGCCCGTGCCGGGCAGATGCAGCGATTGGTTCGGCGTCTCCGTAGAGCGGATTCGGGAACTCTCGATCATTTGAGAACGCCAATCAATAACGTCGGACCACGTTCCGGGGCCGCGCTAACGGGTGCGTTCAGCTCCTTCAGGAACTCATCAGGATGGCGATCATTCTTCGGCCAAGTCTCATAAGCGCGTAGCTCACAGCGCATGCCTGCGACCGGTTCGATTACTTCTTTCTGAATGATCTCCAAGTCAATGCGTCGGAAATCGACAGGTTGATTAAGTCGCTGACCGTTGATCGACTCGACGCGAAATCGCAGAGGCGAGTCTGGCTTGGCTTGAGGTCGAGTGAATTTGAGTTCGACCCAGGCCCCGGTTACCGACACCGTCTGGCGAAGCGGTACGCCCAGCCTTCCGATGATTTCCACGCCCCGGCCAATATCCTTCGCGCGAATAACCGTCTTGGTCGGTGAATCGTCAAAGGCAACGCCTTTGTGGTTCGAAACTGCCATGGTGGCAATCACAGCAACTACCACCAGCAACGCCTGCAATCGCACGAAGTGCCTCCTTTGCCGAACTACCAAGCTCATCAGCCGATGGGGATGGGTCAGCTACACATCTGGAAAAGCGCTCGTGCCCCGCCGGTCCGCTGCAGTACCTGGCTCGGCGTGCCTCTGCTGCCAGAGCGACTTGGACTGGGCGATGAGGCCGACCGCACGCTCGTCGATGCCGCGGCCGACCCACCACACCACCCGCCCCGACTCAAGCCAGAGGACCGCTCCCCAACCCTGCGGGATACCGCCGCCGTCATACGGGGCCGGCAGCCCGAGCGATGCCAGCCAACGCTGGCAGATGTCCGACTCCTCTTCTACCGAGAACGCCTCGACCTATAATCCGATCTCCACCAAGCTGGTGACGGCCATGCGGAAGTCAGCGCGGGCTGCTCGCTCCGGGCAGGACCAGCGGACGGTGAGGAACACCATCGCGCGAGGAGCCGCGTTGATGGCGGCGATAAGCGCCTCATCGGTGCCCTCACGCTCGATCACCCGGATGCCCTCCGCTGCCGAACCATTGATTAGACAACTGCCGTCGCAATACTACACGACCTAAATTTGCCTCGCAAGCAACTGCCACCGCCCGGCGACTCTACATCGACTCTGAATTCGAGGCCGCGTATTAGGTGGCTTGGGTGCCTGGGGTAGAGGCTTTGCGATACCCCAGTCCTGGGGCTTCGAAGACTCAGCCCCAGCCACCCAAACCAGATTCAGACAAACTGCTCCGCTACCGAATTGCAACATCCATATTCCCATTTTCATTTGCCTTTCGCCCCAAAGTGTCGGATAGTTCCTCTTGGCATTTCCTGTTGGCCGCAGCTGAGGTCAACAAGAATGCCCGCGGACTGTTCTGGGGGATGCGAGTGGGCGAGCGCCTCACTTTTTGTGAGACGGGTGCTTCCACTTCTGTGGGACCCATGCCCAATTGCGGTCGTCGCAGACGAACACCACCACCACTACCACCACCGCAAGCGACGACCGGGCGGCCAATTCCACTGCTCGCCCGGAGTGCCGCCCATTAAACATGGCAGCGAGCTTCGTCAACTTCTTAATCGAGAGTTCAGAGGAGCGCGCGCTCTTGCTCGAAGCGGAAGATTCACCAACAACAACTCAAACGCCCACTACACCTGCTCGTATTTTCCCAGGCAGTGCTGCGCGCACAGGTCCACTTGTCATTCCGAGGCTCTGCGAGGAATCTCTCTTATCTGCGGGCCCAAGAGAGATCCCTCGCAAAGCCTCGGGATGACACGAGGCTCAAATCGAGCGGTTTTGTTCGACAGACGAGTCACAAATGCCCTGTAAGTCGTCCTATATGGAATGGGTGCCACGCCTGTTCAAAATGGCCGAAAAATCGTATAAAACCTGTCCGGCCTGAGGGATAAGGCCGTTTTTTGTGGGGAAGGACGATGCTCGCGACTAGCTTTATTGCCAACGCCTTGAATTTGGCGGTGATCATCCTCGGCCTGTTCCTGATCGGCCTGGTCCTCATTCAACGAGGCAAGGGCGGCGGACTGGCGGGGGCGTTCGGCGGCGTCGGCGGGTCATCTCCCTTCGGCTCCAAAGCTGGGGACACCTTCACCCGCATCACGATTTACGTCGCCGCGGTTTGGATCCTCCTCATCATGGTTCAGGTTCGGTACATGAATAGCGAACGCGGCGAGATCGCGTTGCCAGGAACCGTGAGCACGAAATAGGTCGTTAGGTTGTTGGGTGGTGAGGTGGTGAGGTGGTTGAAGACCAAATTCGCCACCAGAACCTGGCGACGATTAAGGAACCCAACCACCTAACAACCGAACCACCTAACAAAACCACCCAGCAGTTTTTTGCCGCGGCCAACGATCCGGAGACTTCCTTGCTGCTGAGCATGACCGGCTACGGTGAGGCCCGGGGCCAAACCGAATCGCTGTCGTTTACCATCGAAGTGCGGTCAGTCAACAACCGGCATCTCAAGCTCACGCTCCGCGCCCCCGAACCTTACAACATGCTCGAATCGGAATTCGAGCGCGTCATTCGCAAGTTCGTCCGCCGCGGCACCGTCCTGATCCAGCTCCGCATCGAGCGCATGAGCCGGGCCAGTGACTTCCGCATCAACGACGTGGCACTGCGCAGCTATGTGCAACAGGTCCATGAAGCCATCGCGGATCTGGATCCGCACATCCGACCGAGCGCCGGCGAGCTATTGGGCCAAGTGCTCGCGCTGCCGGGTGTCACGATCGATTCCGGCTCCGCGTCCGCTCACGTGGCAGACGAATGGCCCGTCTTGGAGCAGGGCCTTGGAGAAGCGCTGGCCCGGCTGCAACGGATGCGCGAAGAGGAAGGCCTTCACATGGTCCGCGAACTCAAGGCGCAGCGCGAACAGATCATTGGCTTCCTTGGCGAAGTGCGCAAGCTGGAGCCCGGCGTCGTGCAGGCGTACCGCGATCGGCTCCGGGAGCGCGTCGCCACCTTGCTCGAAGGAACTAAAGCCGAGCTGTCTGACGACGATTTGATCCGCGAAGTCACCGTGTATGCTGAACGGTCCGATATCGCGGAAGAAGTGGTCCGGCTCGATAGTCATCTGCAACAGTTTGCCGAAATTCTCGACGGCAAAGACGAAAGCCCCGGCCGCAAGCTAGAGTTTGTGGTGCAGGAGATGGGTCGAGAGACCAACACGATGGGCTCCAAGGCGGGCGACGTGGCGATCTCTCGCTTGGTCGTTGAGATCAAGTCAGTGCTCGAGAAGATCCGCGAGATGATTCAGAACATCGAATGAACGACCCGCAACCAAAGCCGGGCACACGCGGCCCGTTGATCATCCTTTCCGGGCCTAGCGGCACTGGCAAATCGACACTCGTCCACCGGCTCTTGGACATGAAACGCTGGCCGCTTCGCCTCTCGGTCTCCGCGACCACCCGCGCCCCACGCCCCGGCGAGGTCGAAGGCCGCGACTATTACTTCTGGACCCGCGAGCAGTTCGAAGAAGCCTTATCCAAGGCAGAATTTCTCGAACATGCCCAGGTCCACGGCAAATATTACGGCACGCTGCGCCGCGAAGTGGAGCCGTACCGCCAAGCCGGATGGGGCGTGATTTTGGACATCGATACCCAAGGGGCCCGGCAGGTCTGGCAGGCCTGTTCTGACCACGTTTCCATTTTTGTGCGAACCTCCGAGGGGGAAACGTACGAAGAACGGTTACGGAAACGTGGCACCGAGACCGAGGCAGCGATTCGCCAGCGGCTGCAAAATGCCCAGGCCGAATTGTCGCACGCACCAGAATATCCGTATCAAATCCTCAACGAAGATCTCGATGAGGCTGTCGAAAAGCTCGCCGAAGTCGTCGCCACCTGTTTTCCGAAGGGACCCTGAAATGTTGGATGATCTGAAGGAAGAAGAAATCGTGAACAAGGTCGGAGGGCGATTCAAGCTCTCGACATTAATCCAAAAACGCTTGGTTGCGCTCAATACCGGGGCGCGGCCATTGATCGAGACACGCACGACCGACAAGCTGGCAATCGTGATCCAAGAGATCATCTCCGACAAGATCTATCTGGATCTCGAGAACAATCTGCGCACCCGGCCGACTGATGGCGAGGTCGCGGAAGAAGCGGTGCCATACGGCGGAACCGGCTCCATCGACGATTGAGTCCACTATGAGCTCGACGCAATTCAGCCAGCCGGTCGCCTCACCCGGACCACCGGATAGATACTCGCCGGTCTCCGCGCTGGCGGTCGGCGCGTTTGGCATTTCGGCGATAGCCGTCATCTTGATTGTGGGCATGGCGGTGGCGGCCAAAGTCGCGGGCAAGCCGGCATATCAGCCCATGTTGCTGTTGCCCGCGATCGTCGGCTTTTGCATGTCGCTCACCGGGCTTTGGAGCGTTCGCCGCTCGCAAGGGGCTCGCAGCGGCCAGGGCTTCGCTCGTGCCGGCTTGTGGTTGAGCGGATTAGGCGCGGCCTGCTACGCCAGCTATCTTGTCACGACCGAAATGGCGATTCGCGCCCAAGCGCGCGACTTCATCGTGCAATGGATGGCGGACATCGCCAAAGAACCGGTGGAGATTTCTTTTCTCGGCACAGTTGATCCGGCCGTTCGCCGCGACATGCTCAAGACTGACGCTGACGGGAAAAAGGTCGCTGACTTGGCCGGCATCCGCGATCGCTTTGGAGTGCTAATTTACCAATACCGCGACAGCGATTTGGTTCGCATGATTCGACATGCGGGAAACGAGTTTGAGGTCACATCCCGCGGCAACCGCGGATGGGATTATCAAATGGGTGGCTTGGTTGTTGATCAAGTCATGAACGTCCGCACTCGTGAAGGCGAGCTCGGCTGTCTCATTTCAGTCATGGCGGAAGACCGTGCTGATCTGGGCGGCCGGTTCTGGCATGTCGTCTTCAAACGTAGCGGGCCTCTGGAACACAAGTGGGCCGATTACGGTCGGCTGCTGAATGACATCCAAAACGATGCCCATAATTTCCTGCGCAACTGGGCGTTCAAGATCAACAGGGATCGCTGGGCGGAAGCCGCGCAGGAAACCGTGCCACTTAGTGAACGCAATCAACTGAAAGAGATCAAAGACGACGAGAAATTCAAGCAGATGCTCCGCAACCTAGTCCGCGTCGAGGGTGCGGCTCCCAGTCCCGAGGATCGAAAAACGTACGGCGAAACCATCGTTCGCTATCAGGGCATCAATCTAGCGCCAGGAACCATACAGGCCCAAGTCGGCCCACCCGACCCGGAATGGGTGGATGGCAAGATGCAGGTCACGCAAATGATCGAACTAAATGTGGAAAGTTCGCCCGTAGTTGCCTACATCACGATCGAACTCGTCGGAAATGAGTTGTTGGAGCACCTGAAATCGCTTCGGGCGCAGGATTGGAAACAACTTTCGTTTCGTCCAGGACTCGAGAATTTCGATTCGTTGCGAGATATTGATCGATTCCCCGAACATACTTTTCAAGTCACGAAAATCGACGTGTATCCGAATGCCGCGCGCTTGATTTCCCGACCAATGCCCGGCGAGCGTTAGCTAAGTCGCTTCGTCGAGAAGATGGCCAAGTTTTTCTTTTTTGGTGCGCAAGTAACCGCGATTGTTCTCGCTGGCTGCGATTTCGATGGGTAGCCGCTCGACGATTTTCAGGCCATAACCATCGAGTCCGATAACTTTCTTGGGGTTATTCGTCAACAAGCGGATTTGCCGCACACCGAGGTCGCAAAGGATCTGCGCACCGATCCCGTAGTGACGGAGGTCAGGGGCAAAGCCCAATCGCTGATTCGCTTCGACGGTGTCGAGTTGTTCTTGTTGCTGCAGGCGATAGGCGCGAAGTTTATTCAAGAGCCCAATGCCCCGGCCTTCTTGTCGCATGTAAAGCACGACTCCGCGTCCGGCTGCCGCGACTTGGGCCATCGCACGGTGCAACTGCGATCCGCAATCGCACAAGCCGCTGCGGAATACATCACCGGTCAAACACTCGCTGTGAATGCGAACCAGGACCGGATCTTTTTGTTCGCTCACGAGGCCGTCATGTTCGACGCCGACTCCACCGATGGTCAAAGCCAAGTGCGGCTCCGGATCAACCAGCGATGTGTAGGCGATCAAGTCAAAGGTTCCGAAAGCCGTCGGCAGCTTCAGAGTCAGTTCGCGCCGGATCAGCCGCTCGCGCTGCCGACGATATTTGATGAGCTCTTCAATCGTGCACATCTTCAGTAGATGTGTTTCGCAAAAGCGTGACAGGTCAGGCAGGCGCGCCATGGTTCCATCGGCATTTACCACTTCGCAAATCACCGCGGCTTCTTTGAGGCCGGCCAGCCGGCAAAGATCGACGCTGCCCTCAGTATGCCCCGCGCGCACCAAGACGCCGCCGTCGCGGGCGCGCAAACCGGGAACGTGGCCCTTTCCGCGGACGAGGTCGGCAGGGGTCGAGCGGTCATCGACCGCCACTTGGATCGTCCGGGCCCGGTCGAATGCTGATGTGCCGGTCGTGATGCCGGTCCGGGCGTCGATGTACGGGGTGAACGGCGTGGCCGTCGGGTCAGCGGCATTGCCAGGCAGGGGTTCGAGCGCCAGCCGATCGCAGATCGCCGGCGACATCGCGAGGCAAACCAGCCCGCAAGCGTGCCGCATCATGAAATTGACGGCTTCGGGCGTTATTTTCTCGGCCGCGATGACGAGGTCGCCCTCGTTTTCGCGTTGTTCATCATCCACGAGCACGACCATTTGGCCGGCTTGCAAGGCGGCGATGACTTCATCGACGGGGCTGAAATGTGTTTTCGACATGCCGGAATTATACAGCGACTTTCGTACTCATGCCTAAGTCTTATACTCACACAATGGCGAACCGGCGGGTCGGATTGTGGCTGATCGGTGCACTCGGCAATGTTGCCGCTTCAGTCGCTTTGGGAGTATCGGCCCTGCGCAGAGGCTTGACCGAGCAGATCGGACTCGTCACCGCGCTGGACGTATTTGCGAATTGCGGCCTGGAAGACCCCAGCAACTTCACCATCGGCGGTCACGACATTCGTAACGGAGACCTGGCGCAGGCCGTGGCAAGTGTGGGTGGAGCACGGCCCGCATTTCGCCAGGACTTAATCCAATCGTGTCGACCGGACCTCGACCAATGGTCGGCCAACATTCGTCCCGGCTTATTGCTCAACGGCGATGCCACGACTTCCCGAATGGTCGATCGCCAGGACATCCTTTCCAATGAGGCGGTTTCCACCGCAGTTGCAAGAGTGCAGTCCGATCTTCGAGCGTTTCAAGAACGGGAACGCTTGGACGCGGTCGTGGTGGTGAATGTGGCCTCGACCGAGGCACCCTCCAAGCCGCATGTTGCGCACTCAAGTATGACCGCACTGCAAAGCGCAATTCGGGAAAATGATGCGGCCGCGCTGCCAGCAAGTTCGTGGTATGCATTCGCTGCTATCGACGCCGGCTTTCCTTATGTGAATTTCACACCGTCAGTCGGTGCTGACTTACCGGTTTTGGTGGCGTTGGCGCGGGAACGCCGCGTGCCTGTCGCTGGCTCGGACGGCAAAACCGGTGAAACGCTGGTGAAGACCGCGCTCGCCCCGATGTTTCGACAGCGCAATCTCAAGGTACTGAGTTGGGTCGGTCACAATATCCTGGGCAACCGCGACGGCCAAGTGCTCAGCGAGCCGACTAACCGCAGTGCCAAGGTGCGGTCCAAGGATCAAGTCGTTGCCGAAATCCTCGGATACGCTCCGCAAACCGTGACGTCGATCGATTGCGTGGATTCGATCGACGATTGGAAAACGGCTTGGGATCACGTGCACTTCCAAGGTTTTCTCGGCGTCCAAATGAGCTTGCAGTTCACATGGCAGGGCAGCGACTCCGCGCTTGCAGCCCCCTTGATACTTGATCTAGCCCGGCTTACGTTGGCAGCGCAGCGATCGGGACGCTTTGGCATCGTCGATGAACTCGCGGTCTTTTTCAAAAATCCGATGGGGTCGAGCGAACATGATTTGTCAGTTCAATTCGCTCGCCTCGAATCCTGGGCCAAAACGCTTGAGCATGCCTCTCGATGAAAATCGCATTTAGCACCAACGCGTACTTGCGATTCCCATTCGCCGAGGCGATTCGTCGGCTTGCTGAAATCGGCTATCGCGGCGTCGAAATCATGGCCGACGTGCCCCACGCTTGGCCCGCCGGCCTACTGGAGCAACAGAAGCAAGAGATTCGCAATGCTCTGAGCCGCCACGACATGGCGATTGCAAACATCAATGCATTCATGATGAATGCCATCGCCGACTCAAGGCAACCCTATTGGCATCCATCATGGATCGAGCCAGATATTCATTACCGCCAAGTTCGAATCGATCACACGATGCGGGCCCTCAGCCTCGCACGAGAATTAGGTGCTCCGAGTATTTCGACGGAGCCAGGAGGACCCGTTGCTACGGGTGAATCTTGGAGTGAGGCACTCAAGCTCTTTGTCGAGACTTTGAAGCCGGTCGTGGAGCACGCCGAACACGAAGGCGTATCGCTCCTTATTGAGCCGGAGCCGGGCCTTTTGTTGGAAAACGCCGACCAGTTCGAAGAATTTATGCGATACTTCGACAGCCCCCGTTTGGGGCTGAATTTCGACATTGGGCATTTCTTTTGCGTAGGTGAAGACCCCGCCGAATGCGTGCGCCGCCTGCGTCAGCATGTCCGGCACATCCATTTGGAAGATATTGCCGCGAATCGGGTCCATGCCCATTTGATCCCGGGCGAGGGCGCCATCGATTTTTCGGCCGTGTTCGATGCTATTCAGGAGATTAGATATGACGGTTGGGTAACTATCGAACTGTATCCGTACGCCGAAGACCCCGATCAAGCGGCCCACCGGGCTCGAGATCGAACCGCAAAAATATTGGGTTCGCGGCTGTAACCCATTAAAGGGTTCGAGTATACTTTGGTTACTTCCCCGGAATTGACGATTTGGAGTTGGCCATGCGATTCTTAGCTTTGCTTCGGCATTTGGCGGTTTGCGCGTCTGTTTTGAGTCTTGCTGGAGCGGCACAGGCTGAGGTTATTAACGGCTATAATTCGGCGGTCAATGACCGATTTACCCCGGGGACCTTTCCCGGTAACACGCCACCAAGCGTCAACGCCGGATTCTTACTAGCTGGCTACGATCTTTCTGGCGTGGGCTGGGTCCCGGGGGTGAATGGGGCCGGGACAAAACAAGTGACGATGATTTCGGATGAGAACTACATTGCCGCCACTCACTTTCAATTAGGGCTTGGTACCACAGTTGCGTTTCGCGCCGCTAACGGTACCTACGTCACGCGGACGGTCCAAGCAGAGACACAGATCGGCGGTTCGGATGTGCTGGTTGGTCGCTTGAGCTCGCCCGTTCCAACCGGGGTGGGGGGCGTCACTAGCTATCCTCTGGTGGTCGGACCGCGGTCATCGTTTATGGGTCTAACGACTTACATGTTCGGCCAGCATGGCGAGGTTGGCACTAACATTCTGGCGGATTGGTTGTTTCCCAATGGGCCCAATACGACCGAGAACGTTGGCACCGGTGTCACCAGTATGATTCAAACCGACTACGATCCGAATTATAACCTCGATGGTTTACCGATCAGCCCATATGAGTTTTTCTCGACGCCCGGCGATTCGGGAAGCCCAGACCTCATGATCATCAATGGACAACTTGGCTTGATGGGTGACCATATGAGCGCTTACACCGACGGCTCCAACGTTCCGGCAGGGACCGGTGAGACATTTCTTTCAGACTACCAATCTCTAATCGCGGCACAGCTTCTATCGGATGGACGAGTTTTATCGACGGTCGCGGTACCAGAACCAAGTTCATTGGTGCTCATCGGTCTCGGCAGTGCCTGGCCGGTGTTGCGACGGTTGCGACGACGCGCCGCCGCATGAACCGGCCGCTCGCCTTTGTTCAACTTTTTCGCGTTCCTAATGTTTTCACAGCGATCGCTGATGTCGCAATTGGCCTAGCGGCCGGAGCACCTTTTTCGAAATGGCTTTGGCTCGCCGTCAGTTCCGCCAGTCTTTATTCCTCGGGCATGGTGGGAAACGATTACGTCGATCGTCATGTCGATGCCCGCGAACGACCGAACAGGCCAATTCCATCGGGCCGGGTCACGCCGCGGGTCGCCTTTGCACTCGCGGTGGTGTTGTCCCTAATCGGTTTGGCGGCATCAGCAATAGCGGGTTGGCAATCAGTAGCGGTCGCTGTCCCGCTGTTGGTCCTGATCGTGGCGTACAACGCCTGGCTTAAAAACACGTTTGCCGGTCCGCTTGTTCTGGGAGGTTGCCGATTCTTGAATGTCGCCCTCGGTTTCTCTACCGGTTCGTTCAATGCCGCGGCGGGTCAATTACCGCTCGTCGCGGCCGCGATCGTGGCTGTATATATCCTCGGTGTCTCGATCTTCGCCCGCGACGAAGCCGGCCAAAGCCGCGTGTTTTGGCTTCTCGTTGGTGCCATCCTCATGTCGGTGGCATTGGCCGCCACGATTGTGCTTCCGGTATGGACTGTGGTCGGTGGTCGCAGTTGGGCGGTCATAGTCGCGGCCCTTTTGGCAGGGCGGCTGATATTGGTTATCCCCAATGCACTTTGGGACCCATCGCCGGTTCATGTGCAAGCCGTGATCAAGGCCTCAATTATAGGACTCATCGCTCTCGACGCGGCCCTGGCGACAAGCCTCGCCGGCCCCGTAGGATTACTGCTCCTGATACTGATCGTGCCGGCCCAAATCACCGGCCGTTGGATTTACTCAACCTGATTTTGGAGTCGCAACATGTCGTGCCCGCGTGAAGTTTGCTGGGTCTTGGGGCTCGGACTCGTCGCCGCAATTTTGGCTGTGCCCCTTTCCGTCTTCGCCGCATCGAGTGCCACCGACCGCGCTCGCCAATTTATTGCCGGTCACGAAGAGCGCATTCGTCCGCTCGAAGTCGCCGCGGGTCGCGCCTGGTGGGATGCGAATACGACGGGCAAAGATGAAGACTTCAAGCGCAAAGAAGAAACGCAAAATCGAATTGACGAAGCACTGGCCAACCCCGCCACGTTCAAAGAACTCAAGGAACTGCGAGCCGCGGTCGAGCACAAAGAGATCAATGATCCTGTCGTCGCTCGCTGCATCAACGTGCTCTACCTGCAATACCTCGAAAAGCAGGTCGATCCCGCGCTCTTGAAAAAGATTACCGCCAAGTCCAATGAGATCGAGAAGGCATTCAACACTTACCGCGCCAACGTCGATGGCAAGGAGATGGCCGATAGCGAGGTTCGCAAAGTCTTGAAGGGATCAAGCAGCAGCGATCGTCGCAAAGCCGTCTGGGAAGCCAGCAAAGGCGTCGGCGCAAAGGTCGAAGCCGACCTGAAAGAAGTCGTCAAACTTCGCAATGAGGCGGCGAAAAAGCTCGGCTTCGCCAATTTCCACGCCCTGCAACTTTATCTCAATGAGCAAGATGGGCCCGAACTCATCAAGCTCTTCGACGATTTGGACGCACTGACCCGCGAACCGTTCAACAAGGCCAAGGCCGAAATTGATGAGCGACTCGCCAAGAGCATGGGCATCACGGTCGCGGAATTACGCCCGTGGCACTATCACGACCCGTTCTTCCAAGAATCGCCCGCGGTTTTCGACACCAACTTGGATGAGCCGTTCGCCAAGGCGGACATCCCGAATATCTGCAAGCAATTTTACGCGAGCATCAATCTCCCGATCGACGACGTGCTGACACGTAGCGATCTATACGAGAAGAAGGGCAAAAGCCCGCACGCCTTCTGCACAGATATCGATCGGGAAGGGGACGTGCGCGTGTTGGCGAATATCGTTCCGAACGAATATTGGATGGGCACGATGCTCCACGAACTCGGCCATTCGGTTTATTCGAGCAAGAACATCCCCCATTCGGTTCCCTACGTCATCCGTGGCGAAGCGCACATCCTCACCACCGAAGGCGTGGCCATGATGTTCGAGCGCTTTTCCAAGCAACGGCCATTCTTGGAAAAGATGGGGCTAACCGTTAATGACCCCGAAAAGTTTGACGACGCGGCCGCGAAGGTTCAGCGCAATGCGCTTCTGATCTTCTCGCGCTGGTGTCAGGTGATGTTGCGTTTCGAGAAAGGCATGTACGAGAACCCTGACCAGGATCTGAACGCCCTTTGGTGGTCATTGGTCGAGAAGTACCAAGGCCTGACCAAGCCAGAAGGCCGCAATGCACCGGATTACGGCAGCAAGATTCACATCGTGAACGCCCCGGTGTACTACCACAATTACATGATGGGGCAGTTGTTTGCCTCGCAAGTTCATCACGCGATTGCACGCGATGTGTTTCATGGCGCGAAGCCGGCCGGCGTTTTGTATAACGATGAGCCGAAAGTGGGCGAGTTCATGCGCAAAAAGGTGTTCGAGCCGGGACGGCTTTATCCCTGGAACGAGTTGACCCGCCACGCCACGGGTGAGCTGCTCAGCCCGAAGGCGTTTGCGGAAGACTTCCGGAGTAATTAAGAGAGTAAGAGTTAACCGCAGAGAGGCAGACAGCGCAGAGAAAATACCGAGAAGACTTCTTCTCTGTTTTCCTCTGCGTTCTCTGCGGTTAGTTCTTAATGAAGAGTCGCCGAGCGTTCTCTTCGAAGATTAACTCGCGCATGTGTTCTGGGAGCATGCCGGCAATCAAGTCCGCGTATTCCTTCATCGGTACTAAGGGCCAGTCCGAGCCAAATAGGATGCGATTGGGCCGCTCGCAGTAACGCAAAGCCTTGAGCAAATCGGCCCGCAGATCGTCAAGCGCGGCAAGTTTCTCGTCACTGGGCTGCGTCCATTCGTCACCGACGACGAGTCCTGACAAATCCGCCCACACATTAACGTTCTTGTAAACGACCGCCGCCGCGTCATTGAGCCAAGGATTACCCATATGGGCGATGATGAACCGCACGTTGGGATGATCCACGGCGACGTCATCGATCAATAGTGGCTGCGAGTAGCGCAACTTGCCTTGCGCGGAGTAAGTGTCGCCGGCGTGAAAAATCACCGGCAGATTGTACCGCTCGGCCAAATCATAATAACGCCGGTAATTCGCATGGCCGGGTTCGTAGTGCAAATAGCCAAGATATGCTTTCAGGGCTTTCACACGCCCGGTGGCGAGAATCGCATCTACGGCAATGAAGTGCTCCGGGTCGGCCCGGGCCGGATCGGCGACACCAGCAGCGAACAGACCCGGCACTTGGTCCGCGATAGTCAGAGATCGCTCGACGCCTAGCGGATCATCGTCCGACGTCACGCGAGCACCTAGTGCGAGCGCGTGATTAACTCCCGCGCGAGCCATCTCTTCGCGGAGCCAGCCCGCAATCGCTTCAATTGAGTCTTCAAGCCGGGGATGGAGCGATCCCGCGCCGGGAATGCGCGGAGGCACCACGTGAATGTGAGCGTCAAACATGACGCCCCAGTTTACCCGAATTGCCGGGTCCGAAAAGCTTTGTTAGCTACCAGAGCGACGAAATGTCGTCATGTCGTGCCGCAAGATCGTCACGCCGCTCGCACCATCCGAGGAAGGTCCCATCGTGTAAACCGCGAATTTACCGCTGGTTGTCTCCGCGAGATAGAGTGCCGCCTGCCCGCCTGAAATTGTTCCTGTCGTCATGACAAAGTGTACGTTCTGATTGGCCCCAACGCCAAACTCTGACACGAGATCGGTCTCAGCAAATCCCACCGTTTTGCCGACGGAGCGGTCCACAATGGTCGCGAGTAACTTGCCGGCCTTGTAATCCAAAAGCCACACGCCATCGAGTGGCGATTTCGGACTGACACCCGCCGCACCGGTGCAGATGATGTAGTTTTCGTGACGATCATTTCCCGCCGCGACGGGCCGCGTGCCCGCCATGGTGAAAAAGGTCAGACCAATTCCAAGACCTATGCCAAAGACAAGGGCGGGAAGGTATTGAAAGCGTTGCATGCACAATCTCCGAAACCTGCCCCTGCAATAACACCTGCGCCACCACCCATCTAGCCCAATCTCAAGCGTCGGGGCATAACCCCGGCTTGTCGCCAAAACGCAGGTCGGGTTACACTTGCACCGTGTCGCAGGAAGCGACTGGCACGATTCGCCGCGAGGCCATGGATGCGTAATTTTCTCCGCGCATTTAAGTACGCCTGGACCTATCGATTCCGCGTGGGCGCATCGGTGGCCTGCGCTTTTGCGGCGGCCCTGTTGTGGGGGATAAACCTCTCCGCAATTTATCCGTGCTTGCAACTTCTATCGAAGCCCGAGCAGACTTGGGTTCAGCAACTCGACGAGTCGATCGACTTCTTGCAGCACGAGCACGACGACGAAAACAAAGTCCTCAATGGATATCGAGCAGAGTTCACTAAGGTCAATGACTGGCCCGCTGGCTTGGGCCGGGAGCGCCGCGAAAAAGAATTGAGTGGCGCGATCGCACAACTCGAAGCGAAGCTATTGCGGTGCAGCCGGAATATCTATTGGCGGCAAGCGCTGAAGTGCTTCTTGATGAAGTTCTTGCCCGCCGACCACTTCCGAACTCTCTGTTGGGTGTTCGGAACTCTCGTGGTCGGCGTGGCGATTCGCGGCGTGTTTGAATACATGCAAGAATCGCTCGTCGGCAGTGTGACTAACCGCACGCTCTTCGATCTTCGCAATGCTTTTTACCGCAATGTCATTCACCTCGATGTGGACCAATTCAGCGAACAGGGTTCCGGCGAACTCACGGCCCGATTCACCTACGACATGGAATCGCTCGGTCTAGGCGTCAAAACGCTCTTTGGCAAAGTGGTCTCCGAGCCACTCAAGGCGGTCGCTTGCGTGATCGGCGCCTGCATGATCAGTTGGCAGCTGACGCTTCTGTTCATGATCCTAGTGCCGGTCGCCGCCTATGTGCTAACCCGCGTGGGCCGGATGATGAAGCGTGCGAGCCGGCGACTGCTGGAACGCATGTCGCTCATCTACAAGATTCTGCAGGAATCGTTTGGCGGCGTGCGCGTCGTGAAAGCGTTTACCACCGAGGCCTTTGAGCGACGCCGGTTCCGTGCGGCGGCCTTGGACTATTTCGGCCGGGCCATGCGAGTCGTAAATATCGACGCGGCTACGAGCCCCATCATCGAACTGCTCGGCATCATCGGCATCTCCATGGCGCTTCTCGTTGGCGCGTATCTCGTGCTGCAGAAAGAAACGCATTTATTCAGCATGAGAATGACCGACTACCCAATGGATATTGCCACGCTCTTGCAGCTTTATGCAATGCTCGCCGCGATTGCTGACCCCGTGCGCAAGCTTTCTAGCGTCTACACCAAGTTGCAATCGGGAGCCGCCGCGGCCGACCGCATCTTCAACAGCATGGACCGCCGCCCCCGAGTGTCCGCGAACCCCATGGGCGATTATCTGGGCCGACATCGCGAGTCGATCGAATTCCGCGACGTCTGTTTCGCCTATGAACCGGGTCGGCCGATTCTCGCCAATATCAACCTCCAAGTTGCCCACGGCGAAACAATTGCCTTGGTCGGCAAAAACGGCTGTGGCAAGACGACGCTCGTGGGCATGTTGGCCCGCTTTTATGATCCTGATTATGGCTCGTTATTCGTCGATGGTGTTGAGCTGCGCCGGGCACGTCTGCGCTCATTGCGTCGGCAGATTGGCCTGGTCACGCAAGACACTGTTCTGTTCGACGAGACCGTGCATGCCAACATCGCTTACGGTACCTCGCGAGCGACTCGCGAAGATGTCGAACGGGCGGCCCGCCAGGCTTTCGCCGCCGACTTCATCGAGAAACTGAGCAGTGGCTACGACACCCGCATCGGGGAAGCCGGCTCCAAAATCTCGGGCGGCCAGCGGCAGCGCATCGCGCTCGCGCGAGCCATTCTCCGCAACCCGGCGATTCTCATCCTCGACGAGTTCACCAGCCAGTGCGACGCTGAGAGCGAAGCGCTGATTCATCAGGCACTCAAGGCTTTCCTCCGTGGCCGAACTTCGTTTGTGATCACCCATCGCTTGAACACGTTGGAAATCGCCGATCGCATTGTGGTCATGGATCGCGGCCGGATCAGCGCGGTCGGCACACATCAGGAATTGATGGTCAATTGCAACACTTACCAACGATTGCACGAAGCGCATTTTCAGCGGCGCGTGGCCTAACCAAATGGTCGGTTAGTAGTAGGGCGTGGTCAGTTAAGGCCACGACTTACTCGTTCTGGCATTCAATAGCTCGCCGCGACATTTGCATTTTTCTCGTGCTGGCACTTGCGGCTTGCGCTCTGTTCATGCGGCTGGACGATCGCGATCTCTGGCCCAGTCACGAAGCACGGGCGGCGCAGGACGCGCAAAACGTTCTGGAAACGGGGCATTGGGGCGTTCTCCACCTTTTCGACGGGACGCCGGAGTATCAGAAACCGCCGCTCTTCTATTGGCTCGTTGCCGGCGTCGGCTGGCTGCGCGGCAGTGTAGTTGATGCGTGGTCGGTGAGGCTGCCGGCGGCCATCGCCGGTTGGCTGACAGTGGCGATTATCGTGGGTTGGCTTCGCAGGCGCGGTCGGCCAATCGCTGCATGTGCGGCCGGCTGTGCAATGTTGTGCGCGAATCATTTTTTGGCCACGTCGCGCACGGGACGCATTGATGCTCCGCTCATGTGCTGCGTCACTGCGGCGATTCTGAGTTCGATCCAATCACGATGGGTAGCAGCATCCATTTGCATTGCAGCAGCCTTGATGCTCAAGGGCCCGATTGGTTTGATTTTGTTTTTGCCAGTTGTCTGCGCGACGGGGATAAACCCCGCCGCTCATTCAGAAAAGACGAGCCCAATTGGGAAAAGAGCGGCGGGGTTTATCCCCGCCGTGCTCGGAGTGTGCCTCGCGGCACCTTGGTTCATAGCAGTGAGTATCGAGACTCACGGCGAATTCGCACGAGCCTTCTTCTGGCATCATAATTTCGAGCGGGCGGCAGGCAATTCCGCGGATCTCGCTTCGCATCCCTGGTGGTTCTATTTCGCGCGGTGGGCGGTCGATTGGCTTCCCGCGACACCCGCTCTACTGGTCGCCGGATGGGTTTCTCTGAAGCGATTCTGGTGGCGTGACGATTTCGAGCTACGCCTGGGCGGCATCTGGGTCTGCACGATGACCGCGCTCTTGAGTTTGTCCCACTTCAAGCGTGCGGACTATTTGTTGCCTGCGTATCCGGGTGCCGCAATTCTTGTCGGCTGTGCGCTGGAGCGCCTCTGGCTGACTCGCAACGACAAGAAATGGATCGTGACGTGTGCGGCTGGCATTCTGGGCACATCCCTGGTTGGTGCGGTTGTATTCGAATCCCTCATCTTGCCACGTATCGACGAGCAATTTGAAAAGCGAACGCTCGCGGACAAGATTCGCCACCATCGCCAGCCTGAGGCAGCCGTAATTTTCTTTCGCATCGAAGACCATTTGCTTGCTTACCATCTGGGTAAGCCGCTGCAGACAATTCAGGAATGGGAAAATCTCGATATCTGGGTTTCGCAACTAGAAAATGGCTGCATCATTATGCCCGCCGAGTTGGCCGCCGAATGGCCGCAGCACATCCATAGCGGTACACTGCGGGAGATCATCCGCCACGATGAGCCGCATCGTTCGCGCTCGCTGGTGGTGATGGAAAGTCATCCTGCTGCACGACCATGACTCACGACGCAAACCGCCCCGCCGCGAAAGGTCAGCCGCTGACCGTCATGGTTCCAATCCGCAATTTTGCCGGCGGGATTCGTCAGTTTCTTGATGCTTGGTCGAAAGCGCTTTCCGCGGAAACTAGCGAATTCGAAGTCATTGTGATCGACGATGCGAGCGAGGACGGCACCGCCGAGGTCGTTCGAGAGTATTCCGCGAAACACGCGTATGTAAGTCTCATTCAGCATGAAACGCCTCAAGGTCTAGGTGCCGCCGTGCGATCGGGCTTTGCCGTGAGTCGTCACGGCCTCATTCTCATCGTCAGTCCGGATTGGCCATATCGCCCTTCCGATCTGCCAGCGATGGTCGAGGCGATGAAAGGTGCGGATGTCGTATCGCCGTTTCGGCCGGGAATAGTCCGACCGCGTTGGCAACAGAGCCTTCTTCGATTTGCCCGAGTGCTGGCCCGAATCATCGTTGGTGTCGAGTGGCCATCGCAATCGGCCTGGTATGGCGGCAAGGATTTTCGCCGTCGCTTCGGCTGGCGGGTATGGTTTGGTTTGCGGCTTCAAGATCCGACCTGCGGCGTGCGACTATTGCGACGGTGGGTGTTGGAGCGATGTCCGATTCAATCGGATAGTTCATTCGCGCTGATTGAGATGTACGCCAAGGCGAATTTTGCGGGGGCGCTCTTCAACGAGGTCGCTTTGGGGCGGGCGGGAAACATCCCGGTCATGCACGGGCCATTTGCAGTCAATCCCAGCGATGAGAAACGAGTTTTCCGTTCGCCGGAGTTCCATCCGGCACTTGCTACAGAAAGCAAAACGGGGTGAGTCGCCAAGCGACTCACCCCGCAGAGTTTGTGATATTTCTTACTCGTTCATCGAGTTGTAGCCGGTCTGCTTGATCTCTTCTTCCGAATTGATGATCACGCGTGGCGTCACCATCATCAGCAAGCTCTGAGCCTCCCGGCCAAACCCGCTGTTGCGGAAGAGGCGATTGACATAGGGCAGCTTGCTCAACACCGGCGGGCCGAACTCGTTGCGGCCTTCCGACAGCGTCTTCAAGCCACCGATGATCACGGTACCACCGTCCGGCACACTGACAGTTGTCTGAATGCTGATCAGCGACAACTGCGGCTGTTGGATGAACTGCGTGAACGGAATCGGCTGGCCCTGGGCACCACCCTCAAACACCGGAGTGATGAAGGTCGTCACCGGGAAGAGCGGCACGTTGGCCGACGCCAAGTTCGCCAGACGCTGGTTGATGTTCATTCGGACGAACCGGCGATCCGCCGAAACCACGGCCTGCAAGGTCATTTCCACGCCGAGCGGGAACGGGTTGTTCTGCGGCACGAAGACCATCTGGCCGCCGAACCCGACCACACCGACGTTGGTCACGAAGAACTGCTGGTCCTGCACGCTCATGTTCGACGATTGACCGTTGAACAGCGTCAGCTTCGGAGCTTGCATCACGTGGATGCGGCGATCACCCTGAGCGGCTTCCATGAACATGAACACCTGAATCTCGCTCAAGAACGCTAGGCCCATCGACAAGCCGCCATCGAAGCCCGGGTTGTTCGGGTAGGCGAACGGTGGAATGCCATATTGGAAGCTCGATGAGCGGATCGGGATATCCAAGTCGCTCGTAAAGTTACCCGGGCCGCCGTTGCCCGCCGGGCTAAGACCGGCGACCATGCGGTTCGGTGAGAAGTCGTTAACTTGACCAGCGGGTTTGAACTGACCGCTGGTGATCTGTGGCTCAAACCGGCTCGTGCTCTTGTCGGTCTTCAGGTTGAGGTTGAAGTCGAGGCCAATCCGCTCGAAGAACGTTTCCGAGAGCGTGATTAGCTTGATCTCGACTGACACCTGCAGGTCTTGCAGACGGCGGAGAGCCTCGAGCAATTGCTCGACTTGCTCCTGCACGTCGGTAGTCTGGTTGATGATCAAGGCCATGCCGATTGGCATGTACTCGACCGTGCCTGAGCCACCAACTTCGGACCAAGACTGCGGAGCGACCGTGTTCTGGATCAGCTTAATCAGCATGTCCTGCATGGTCTGCTTGGCCATGGTCGTCGCCCCGATTGGCGACATGCTGGTCTGCGGCTGATTTGCACCCGGGCTGGTAGTCAACGTCGGCTGGCCATTGCTGCTAACCGGCGTTCCCTCGCCGAGTTGGAATCGGCCATTGTTAGAAGGCGTCGTCTGCCCACCGCGAAGATTGATGCTCTGGGCTTCGACCACGCGGTCGAGAGCCTTTTGCAGATTCATGCTGTTAGGCTGAACGTAATCTTCGATCGGCATGACGAGGTCCGCGACGCGATAGACGCGCTGGACCATTCGGCCGCGGGCTCGCTTCTCAGTTGTCACCTTGAGTACGTCATCGGAAATGACGGTCGTCAGGTGGACCTGGGCGAGGAGATTCTTAAGAGCGTACTCCAGCCGGACTCCGTCCAACTTGATTGTGACGGGTTGCTCCAAGCTAATGTGCTCTTCTTCGAGAGCGGTCGTTTCGACAACAATATTCAGGCCGGTCATAGTTCGGATGTCGTCAATGACCTGGCGAAGCGGAGAATTCTGGAAGCTGAGATCGCTCGGCAAAGTTAACCGATACTGAATCTCGCGCTCGGCTGGTGTGTGATTGCGGAGATTGATCGTCTCGTTACCGGTACCGCGATCTTTGTTGTGACCGCTAACGAGCGGATCGATCTTTAGTGGATCCTTGTCAGTCACGGCCGGGCCAGGATCCTGAATCGCATTCATGGCATTAACAAAGGTCGTCTCTGATGCCTTCTTGTTCTTCTCGTAATCGTTGAGGTTCGCCTTGGCCGTTGTGATGGTCTCGATTGACGCAAGTGCCGGATCGTCAGGATTCAACTCATGAATCTTGGCTGCGACAACCTTAGCCTCGGCGTACTTGCCTTCTTTCCAAAGCTGGCCGTGCTGTTTCCAGAGTTCCTTGATCTGCTCATTCAGCCGATCGTTGGCGCTGGAATTACGAGCCATCTCGGCGTCGTGCTTGGTCTTGCGCGAGGTGACCTTGGTCTCGGCATCCTTCTGGCCTTTGACCATCTTCAGGTTCTGCAACCGATTCTCGACCGGCCGTTGAAGCATGACGATTTCGTTAGCTTCGAGCTGGCTTTGCTTGACCTTGGTCAAATAGGCTTCGAGGGTGTCGAGCGCGAGATCGGTCTCACCGCGCTCGAACAACTTGATCGCTTCGGACTGAGCCTTTTGGCCCTCTTCGCGGAGACGTTGATACTCGATCTTCTGCAACGCACGCATTTGGCCGGCGAGCGAGTCCTGCGGAGCCGCCGGTGCGGTCTGCGACGGAATGAGATTCCGCGGCGGAGTTGGCTGCATCATCGGGGCTGGCGGCGTCGCCAGCATCGGCGTCGGCTCTTGCGCCACCGGAGCGGCGACCGGCATCACGGGAGCCGGCAATGGAGCCGGAGCTTGTTCTGCTGGTTGGAGAGCTTTCTCGGCCGCATCGATCTGGCGGAGGACGTTGGCCGCTTCGGCCTGGCACTTGTAAGGGCCGTTGTACGCCTCGATCGCGAGTTGCCGCGCGACTTCCAACTGACCGTTCTGAATTTCCACCCGTGCTTTGTCGATCAGGCCTTTACCTAAAGCCGCGTTATCCACGACAGCCGCAGCCGCCTGCACCGAAGACAGTTTGGCTTCAATCGGGCGCGTGTCGAGCCCGAAGTCGGTCGCGAGCTGCATGGCGTTATTGAGCTTCTGCTGACAAGCCTCGCGGTTGGCCGGTGGATCGTTCGGACCGCAATTGACGGTAACAGCATCGCGGACCTGCTTGTTCACCGCCATCATCAGATCGTTGAGGCAGCGGATTGGGTTTTCTTCATCCGGTTTGAACTCAGCGTTCAGCTTCTGGGCTTCCATGAATTTCGCGCGGGCTTCGACGAGTTTGCCGGCTCGCATGGCCGACTTGCCTTCGGCCATCAGCAACTTGGCCTGCTCACGCGTCGGGCTCATCGCCGTGTTAGCGGTACCCGAGACGCGGAGAATATCGGACTTGTTGGCACGAGTGTCTTCATTCCACGTGGGAGCCGGAGCGGCTTTGTCATCTGTGCGGGCGAGGGCAGGGCCACTCTTCTTGTTCTTGGCGCGGGCTGTTTGAATGTCAGAAAGTAACTTCTGCGGCTTATCGTTGCCGTCCCACACGCTGTAGTTGCCATGCAGCCGCTCGGCGCGGTAGCACATGCCTTCCGCTTCATCGAGCTTGCCGTTGTCGTAGCATTTGCGGGCCTCGGTCAGAAGCCGGGCCGACTCGAGCTTCTCAGCGCGAGATCGAGCCTTCTGCAAATCGTCGAGACACTTGTTCGGGTTATCGTCGAACATTCCCCAGCGGGTGTTCGAGGCATTCGCTTTCGAAGCGAGGGCTTGGGCCTCGTCGAAACGGCCGGCGGTGAGGGATTCGCGGGCGTTCTTGAGAAGCAACTTGGGGTCGGCGTTTGGGGCAGCCTTGGCGCGGGCATTGATGATGTCGGCGAGCATACGCTCCGGCGTTTCGCCTTCCCAGAAGGGCAGCGGCGAGCCCTGATTTTGGGCTTCCTTGGCGTATTTCTCAGCCGCGGCGAAGTCGCCGGACTGGAACGCGGCTCGTGCTTTTCGCAACAGCTCGCGAGTGGCATCCGCACCTTTCGCGGCGGATGGACCCGCATCGCGAACCGCGGAAATCGGTGCCGGGCTCGACTGCGCCAGCAGCCGGCCTTCCACGGCGGAAATCGCCGGCAAGAGCGCTAAACTGATTGCGACGCTCTTCCACTTCCGCGCCGTTGTCCGCGACACCATGGCCATTTCCCCCTTGTCGCACCCAACTCGCCGAGGCGAGTGAGCCCCCATTCCTCCCGGCCCAACACCAGTCACGGTGCTGTCCCCAGCCGGTGGCCCAATCGCCTCCCAGAGGCACGGGCCGCGCGGTGTTTGGCCGCGCATCGAAATCTGGACCGAATCGAGGCGGGACACTAGCCACCGCGCGATTTGCGGTCAATAGAAAAAACGCAAAAAATATTGCAGATCGGGACTAGATGAGTCGCGGCTTTACCCAACCCACCAAATCTCAGGCTGTGGTCCGGCGAAACATGCGCCCGCATGTTGTAAAATTTTTACTTCGGCGTCAAAAGCGGACGGAAGTGGACACGTTGACTGCGCGACTGTTCGGCGTGCCCACCCATGGACGCGTTTGGGAACTCCCGCGATCCAACTAGCTGGCGTAACATGGGTTCATTGCAGCGCGATGGACTATGCTGTATTCTTGCCCGAGCTGTCTAATCAATGGTTCGCCATCAAAGATGTTTCGGTACTTTTGCGGTCCACTACACGATATGTCGGACCTAGTCGAACGCGACGTGGCCTGTTCGCTTTGCGGGCAACCGGGTCGCTGTTTCCGACTTGAGCATGCTCTGTGCCCATCGATTGCACTGGACGCAAAGGAGACCGGCGTCGGGTGTTTCGATTGTCTGCGACAAGGCCGGTTCGAATTCTGGCATGACACGGACATTGGCTTGCTGGATGAGAACGGGCTCACCCATGTGTACAATCACAACCAATCGCCGCCGCCAGATTTTCCTGCATCGGCGTTAGTGGAACTTCGGCGAACGCCACAGATTGTCACATGCCAGCAGGAACTTTGGCTGACACACTGTAACGATTTCATGGCCTACATAGGAACGTGGGATCGGGAAGACTTCTATGCTCATGCCCCTGGAGGCGACGCCCGGGCGCTCTTTCACGACATGACCGACGAGGATTACCGCCATCTTTGGGACGAGAGTCTGCCACCTGCCGCGGAGCGTCTGGAATCATGGCACGCCACGTTCTATGCTTTTCGCTGTTTGAACTGCGGGAAGCTGCGGGGCAACCGGCCCTTTACAATGTCAAATCATCGAGAGTCCACCATGATGAATCCGTAAAGTAGACGCATGGAATCGGTTTATCTCGAAACAACATTTATCAGTTATTTGGTCGCTGGACCGAGCCAGGACCTCAAAGTCGCAGGTCACCAGCAAACAACCCAGGAATGGTGGACCAATCGCCGTGCTGCATTCACTTGCTTTGTGTCGCCCGTTGTGACCCGCGAGGCGTCAGCGGGTGACGCTGCCGAGGTGCAAAAGCGACTGGCCGTTATGTCGAATTTGCCCTTACTTCAGGTCATGGTCGATGCGCAATCTTTGATCCGGGCGATCACAAATGCAGGGATTCTTCCGCCACATGCATTTGCCGATGCAGCTCATGTCGCGGTTGCGACGGCTCACCATATTGATTTTCTGCTAACCTGGAATTGCAAGCATCTGGCGAATGCTCAGATTGCGCGACAGATTCGATTGGTTTGCGATCGACTTGGATTTGTGATGCCAACAATTTGTACTCCTGATCAACTGATGGGAGCGTGACATGTGGGAAGATCCGATCGTTGCCGAGGTCCATCGCATTCGTGAACAGATCGCAGCGGAATGCAATTACGATCTCGATGAATTCTTAGCCAGTCTCCGAGAAGAACAAGATCGATATTCAGATCGCCTTGTCCGGCTTGACGAGACTGCGGAACCCACTGCTGAAGCTGGCCGGGGCCGAAGCGCAGGCGCTTCGGGAGATACACCGGAATCGGCACCGGCAGCTTAGCAGCTGGAGAGCGCACGGTGGCTGTCGTTGCGTCGCGGACGCCGGAAGGGGAGCCGGCCGAGTGCATGCTCTGTGGGCGAAAGGCCTTGGTGTCGCCGTCGAATTTCCCGACGGCCGACGCCCCATGCCCGTCGTGCGGATCCCTGCTGTGGCTGTCCGGCAGCCCGGAGCGCGAATTCGGGGACGAGATGTCAGGCGTGATAAATGCCATGCGGGCGGCCATCCAGCGGGGTGCCGAGCGACTGGCTGATCTCAAATGGCCCGCCCTAGAACCGGACCCGCCGGCCGAAGCCGAGCCAGATCGGGCGGAGTTGGGCCTTCGCGAAGTCACCGACCCGGCGGGAATCCAGGCGGCCGAGGACTTGCTCTCCCGCAGCTAAAAGATCAATCGCGGATCGCACTAAGCTAACTTTCAAACCCATGCTCATACCCGGCCGCCGCCAGTGGCCGGCGCGTTTGTCCGTCGTCGATCCAGAGTCCTTGATCCACACATTCGCCCACATGAAATACGGGCACGGGTGATTGCTTCGTCAGTCGCTGCCCGTCCTCCGGCGAAACAGTGAAGATCAATTCAAAGTCCTCACCATCAGACAAAGCATGCTCGAGTGCCGAGCGGCCATCGTCTACGCTCCGGGCGGCGTCGGAGATTGGTATGGCGTCTGCGCGCACGATCGCACCGCAGTGACTTTCGCGAAGAATGTGAGAAAGATCTAAAGCGAAGCCGTCGCTGATATCCGTCAAAGCATGAAGCTCGACTTCGCGGTGCAGTGCGAGCGCCTCTCTTATTCGGGGCGTGAATTCGAGATGATGGCTGAGAATGCTGCCGCCCAAAGGGCCGGTCACGAAGATCCAGTCGCCGGGTTTTGCGCCCGACCGCTTCACCGGCCCGCGCTCCGTCGCTTCGCCGAGCATCGCCACGGAGATGCAGAGTGTTCCATGCCAGGTGTTCGTGTCGCCGCCAATAATGGCCGTATTGAACTCGCGCGCAATCTCCTCCATGCCGCGAAACAACTCCTGAGCGATTTCCATTCCGCCCTTCCGCGGCAAACCCACGCTGATGACGCACGCCAGGGGTTTACCGGCCATCGCGGCAATGTCGCTCAAACTCACGGCAATCGCCTTGCGCCCCACGCGGTAAGGGCCCGCTTCGTCGAGGCGGAAGCAGGCGCCGTCGAGGAGCATGTCGGTCGTGACCAAACAGCGGGAAGCCTGCGGGAAATCAATCGCTGCCGCGTCATCGCCGGGCCCGATGGCCACACGGGGATGGCCCGCGATCCGCGATCGCAGCCAGTCGATGAACTCGCCTTCGCCACCGGGATGGGTCATCGTGTTTGCCCTGAATAATCGACACGACCGGCAAAGCCCTAGGCATCCGTCATCGGCCGCAAGATTATTGTAAGATTGAACTCGGCCGGCAATTTTGCCACCCGAACGACAAAGGGCGGATAGGTTTTATGGCCATGACCTCGTCGAAGCATTCCACGACTCCGGAAGAAGCGAATCCGCTGATTTTGAAGTCTTATGGCGACCCGCGGTTTCACACCGAGGGCGACCTTCTGGCCCTGGCGTACGCCGCCGACGGCTCGCTTTGTTCGGTGGAAGAGCCCGGCGTGCTGCGGCGCTGGGACGCAGACGGCCGGCCTATTGATCGACATTTTCTGAGCGACTTGGAAACGCTGTGGTGCTTCAGTCGCGATGCGCAGTGGGTCGCGGCCGGCTGCGATGAGCTCATCATCTGGGACGTGACGACGCAAAAAGTGCTCGCGCGCCTGGATCAACCGTCCTGGATCACCGCGATCGCGTTCTCACCAGATAAGTCGTTGATCGCGACTGGGCACGACGACGGCGTCACCCGATTGTGGAAGCCGGGCGAAGATGAGCCCGTGGCGGAGTTGGCCGAGCACGACATGCCGGTTTCGGCTCTCGCCTTTGATGTGACCGGTGAGCAATTGGCGAGCGCGGGCGAGGACCGCAAGATCAAGATTTGGAACGTGAAGCGCGCCGTGGTTCTGCGCACCCTTGCGGGGCATACCGATCGTATTCCAGCCATTGCGTGGCATCCGAACGGGAAATTGCTCGTCTCGGTCGGCTGGGACGCCACCGCCCGGGTGTGGGATGTCGAAACCGGTGAGCCGAGCATTTTGCTCAACACCCATGACGATCAGGTGCAAGCGCTGGCGTTTTCGCCCAAAGGCAATGTCCTGGCGACATCGGACTCCGCGTCCACGGTTCACATCTGGAGCGACTTGCTGGCCGCTCAGCTCATGCACCAACTTCCCGGCTACGCCGAAGAGGTGCGAGCGCTGGCGTTCCGTCCTGATGGCGAAAAGCTGGCGGTCGGCGGAACCGATCGGATGATTCACATTTACGACGTGCAAACTGGGCAACTCGCGGCCGGCGGGGGACTCGGTGTACGGCGTTCGCTTGCGCTCTGGAACCAGCCGCGCCGGCGCTTGCTCATCAATGCGGAAGAAGGGTTGCGAATGTGGGAGGTGGAAACCGGCACCGAGCAAACGGCGCCGCTTCCTCCGAATCGCTATTTGCACCTCGCGACCAGTCCCGATGGCCGATGGATCGCCGGCGTAACTCCGGATGCCATCGTCCATCTTTGGGATCACGACAAGCGGACGATCCGGACGATGGATGGGCCTCGCTCCGCTCCTAACTTTCTCGCCTTCAGCCACGACTCGACGATCCTGTTCGGCGCCGTCGGCAACGAGGGAACCGTTTGGCTCTGGGACATCACCAAGCTTGAGCCCAAACTATTGGTCATCGAAGCGACTGAAGGCTGCTCCGTCGAAGCCGTTGCTCTCCACCCCAACGGCCAATGGCTGCTTTGCGGCGGCGTTGATTTCCTTTCCACCAGCGGTACGACCGGAAACGTCTGTCTGTGGGATTTACCCAGCAAAAAGCGCATTTTGTCCATTCCCGATGGCGCAACCTGCCTTATCTTCGACGCCACCGGCGATCGCTTTGCCTTTGCCACGCCCGATGGGACCGTGCTAATTGCTGCCACGGCGACGGGGGATTTGCTTTTGGAAATCGAAGGCCGCGACGGCGAGCAGATCAACGATCTGGTATTCTGTCCCGAAGGGAACGCTCTGATCGGCGCGGCCAATGACTCCACGCTGCGAGTGTGGGACACGGAATCCGGGGAGCTTTTGGGCTGCCGGCAGTTTGGCGTGCCGATTCACTCGCTAGTCATCGACCGAACGGGTCGGCTATTTGCGGGGAACGAGAATACCACCTGCTTCGAGCTTGCTCCAACCAGGCTTAACGAGTTGTCATGACATGGCGACGGATCGCGACGGCTCCTCCGAAGACATCACGCAATCCGACGAAGGTTCCGACGCACCCGAAACGGGCCCCGACCTCTCATCACCCGATGATCTTTCCGGCCAGACCCATGGCGACTTTCATATTCTGAGCAGCCTTGGCAAAGGCGGCATGGGCCAGGTCTATCTTGCCGAGCAACTCTCTCTCAAACGCAAAGTTGCCATCAAACTCCTGAAGCCCGAGTTGATGGCCAACCCGGTCGCGGTGTCGCGCTTCCGCGCCGAGGCTGAGGCGGTTGCCAGCATCAACCATCCAAACATCGTCCAGGTCTACATGATCGGCGAATTGGATGGCATGCCGTTCATGGCCCTGGAATATGTGCAAGGCATCACACTCCGGGACTATCTGGTTCGCAAAGGCGCCCCCGATCTCGTGCGAGCATTGCTGATCATGCGGCAAGTGGCCGCAGCATTGCAGCGAGCGGCCGAGCAGGGGATCGTCCACCGCGATATCAAGCCCGAAAATATTTTGCTCACTCGCAAAGGCGAGGTGAAAGTCACCGACTTCGGCCTATCGCGCTTGTTGGGCAACGAACGCGAACTGAGCCTGACGCAGACCGGCATTACGATGGGCACGCCGCTGTACATGAGCCCCGAGCAGGCGCAAGGCAAGGCGGTCGATCCCCGCAGCGACATCTATTCGTTCGGCGTGACGTGCTATCACTTGCTTGCGGGCCGGCCGCCCTTTGGCGGGCAGAATGCCGTCGAAGTCGCGCTGAAACATGTGAACGACGCTCCACCGCCACTCTTGGAACAGCGGCCGGATTTGCCGCCTGAGTTGGTTCAACTTGTCCATCGCATGATGGAGAAAGACCCTGCGAAGCGGCCTCAATCGGGCCGGGACATTCTCCGCGAGTTGAACGCAATGCGCGGACAAAGCTCGGACGCTACGCTGGGCGATTACCCGGGCGGCGTGCCGGTGCGTACTCCGTTGGCGACGACGCCCAATCCGCTCGCCGCGACAATCCAGGAAGTGACGCCGAGCTTCAGTGCCGCGTTGCGGGCAGCACCTCGAGTACGTTGGAAGTTCGCGGGCGCGGTATTGCTGGCGGTCCTCATCGGAGCAGCTAGCCGCTTGGGGTTTGGCCCGGCCCGCGGGCCGACGGCACCATCGGTGCCCAATATCGAACCCAGCAAGAAAGAACAATCGCTCCTTAGCATGGCTCGGGGTTACGCGGACGCCGATTTCAGCGATCGAGAAAAACTCAAAACTGCTTTGAGAGTCAATTTAGAACTGGCTCTTCTGTACATCGATGAACATCGCACTGGTGACGCCGAGGCATTCGCCGCCCAGTTAGCCGCAAACAAGTCGCACCCAGGGTACGAGTTCCTTGGACGCATGTTGCAGGGGGTTAACGCCTCCTTGTCTGACGACGTTGCTCGATCGAATGAGTTGTTTCAGCTGGCCATGACGGATAAGAACGCGCAGATGTACCTCAACCAGTTCTTAACAGTTCCGCCTTCGACAGCAACAATGGATTTTCGATTGCTGCTGGTGCGCGCCCTCGAGCGTAACGAACGGTCTGGTCCCTTGCCAAACGATTTGCGCATTCTGAAAAACAGTTCGGTTGCAATCTTGCATGGCCGGCCATTGGCGCCGCTCGGCAAGAAAGGTGGATGAACCTACCGGCGTTGCTTCGCGGCATCATCGGCGGTGATGCCGCGCATCTCCAGCTTGATTTCTACAGTATCATTCTTGATTTCTACGACGGTTGCACTGAGTCCCGCGGAGAGCCACGCCATTAAGCCACGGTCAGTGCTCTGAGCCATTGAGGGCAACAACTCACGGGTGTCTTTCAAGCCTCGAGTCAGGCGCTCGGCTAACACACTGGCCGACTGGCCGGGCGCCATTGAAATCGTGCACCGGGCCGTTATTCGCTCATCAAGCTTGATGGTGCCGATCAGGTCTTTCGCGCCGGCCAGCCCAGCCTGGGCGGACGTCAATCCGCTCGGCAATGCCGCGGCCACGGACACAGCCGCGGTCCGATCCAATTTCTCCAACAAAGGAGTCACAGGAGCACCGGTTGGGCCGGGCTTGGGAAGCCGCTTGGTCAATGCGTCGAGCAGAGTATTCTTCTCAAATGCGACGAGCAACATTTCGGCTGAAGCAGGCCCGACAAAAACGCTGGCAGGGACGCCTGGAATCGCCTGCACGGCTCTGAGGATTTCGATGTTCAGAACCGTGCGCTCGTCTTCGTAAAGGACGCGGGCACTTTGTTTTCGTTCGCGGCCAAGCTCCCGAAAACGAGTCAGCAATCGATCCTGGTCAAATTTTCCCTGCACGACAACGAGCGTTCCCTTGGGATACGCATCACCGCAGATGATCCAGATTCGTTCAAAGTTCTTGCTTGGATCGAGCCCCAGTGTCTTGGCCGCTTGATTGATCCACTCGGCCGCCGCCCGTGCCGGACCGATGTCCAACTTGGATATTGAAGCATCCAAAACCTGTGCGACTTGAATGTTGACGACCAAGCGGGTGTCGGCTGTGAGATATTCGCGCGGATCGTCAGCCGCGAGCAGAACGGGAATCAGGAACAGGATTGGCAATGATTGCATTACAGCACTCGACAGATGAAGCACTTCAAATAACTCGACTCCGGACAGGTCACCGAAATTGGATGATCGGCATCCTGGCCCCGCCGCTCTAGTATCTGCAGATCACGTCGAACATCGATGGCCACTTGGGCCATGACTTGCTCGATCTCCGCGGCAGTAATCAGACCGGAGCAACAGCACATGACCAAGATCCCGTCGGGGCCCAGCAGCCGTAAAGCATAGCCCAAAAGCGTGCGGTAGCCGCGGAGTGCGTCCGGAATTGCGCCGCGGGTGCGAGCAAACTTGGGTGGATCGAGTACCACCGCTCCAAACTGACGCTTTGCAGTCACTAATTGGGCCATGTGATCGAAGACATCGGCTTTGACAAACTCGATATTAGTTAGTGCATTCAACTCGGCATTTTGCTTCGCCAACGCCAACGCAGGCTCCGACACGTCTACGCACTCGATTGACTTCGCGCCGGCCATCGCTGCGTGCAATGCGAATCCGCCTGAATAGCTGAAACAGTCCAATACGTCGCGGCCGGGCAGATAGCGAGCGGCCACCGCGCGATTTGACCTTTGGTCAAGAAAGAAACCGGTCTTCTGGCCCTGTCGGAGATCCACTTGATATTGCACACGATCTTCGCGGATGAGGAGAGGCCCATCTGGCAATGCGCCCCGCAGTGGGCCATCTTGCAGTTCCAAACCTTCGAGCTTTCCCACGCCACGTTCCGTGCGGAGATAAATCCCATCGACGCCGGTGGTAGTCATCAAGATGTCAGCCAACATCTCACGCCGGATGCCGATAGCTAGCGAGGTGGGTTGCATTACCAACCAACGGTCGTAGCGATCGACGGTCAGACCCGAGATGCCATCTGCCTCGCTCGCGATCAGCCGATAGGCGGGCTGTTGCGCATCGATGCCAAAGAGTGTGTGGCGCAGTCGCTGGGCTGCCTCGATTCGATCTCGAAAAAATGATTCGTCGAGAGGTCGTCCGGTGTCCCACGAGTACAGCCGCACGCGAATCTTGCTCTTTGAGTTGAAGAAACCTCGCGCAACAAAATTGCCCGCGGAGGAAACCAAGTCGACTTCGGCGCCATCAACGGGATCACCTTCGACCGCTTGGACCGCACCCGGAAACACCCAGGGATGTCGCGCGAAAAAGGGCTGGGCCCGCTTTGGCTGCAGGATAACGTGTGGAAGGTTCATAAATGGATTCGTTAGGGGCCGGACTGTCCCACGGCCTGGAGATAATCGAGCGTTCGATCCACATCGGTCGCGAGCCGACGGCTCTCCAGCAACGCGCGAACTCGCATCACGAGGTCCGTCTTGTGAATCGGCTTGGTAAGAAAGTCATTGGTTCCGGCATCGACGGCACGATCGATATCGCTGGGTTGGTCCAGGGCCGTGATCATCAGCACCGGCAGATCGCGCGTCGCCCGGTCATTGCGGAGCCGTTTACACACTTCAAATCCGCTGAGCTTGGGCATCATCACGTCCAACAGAAGCACGTCTGGCTTCCACTCGCGCACAGCTTTGAGGGTTTCATCGCCGTCGGCGGCCCGACGCACATTCCACCCCGTGCCGTCGAGGAAGTCCTCGATCAGTTCGGCACCTTGCGGGTTATCCTCGGCTACGAGAATCCGAGCCGGCTCGCTTTTCGTATCCATGTCGGCATTATATTAGGCTGCGGAGGGGTATGAATGTCTGGCGGCGCCATCTTCATTGTGCTCGTGGTGGCGGCGTTTCCCGGCATCATCATCCTGGCCGTCGTGGTTAAGTGGATTGAGGTTCGCCGCGCGATGCGATGGCCGCAGACCACGGGCAAGGTCATCGCGAACCGGGTGGAGTCGAGCAAGAAACGCCCCAACGACCCCGGCTACGATTTCGGCGACACCGAGGTGAGAAACGACCCATTTGTCGAGTACGAGTATTCGGTCGGCGGGAAGAAATATCGCTGTCACAGAATTACCATCGGCGAACGCACCGCGGATTGGGAATTGGAAGGGATCCTCGCGCGGTATCCCGTCGGGCGGTCGGTGATTGTGTACTACGACTCGGCCGATCCCTACAAAGCTGTTCTTGAACGCGATATCTTCGGGAAGATGCTCTGGGCAGGATTTGGCTGCTTGATGCTCTTTTTCATCGGCGGTCCGCTCGCGCTCGTTGGCATCTACTACGGCGCGGAGAGCTGGTTCTTCAACAAGCTCGGTAAGAATTCGCCCGCACCGTTCCTGGCGGCTCTGAGTTGCTTCGGTCTCGTTGCTGTATTGTTCGCGATGGCTTACCTTTGCTATGTGTTTACCGCGAGTCGCTGGCCGACGGTGCGCGGCAAAATCATTGAAAGCGGGGTCGAGGCATTTCTGAATTACCGCAACATGGATGACACGGGCCGGGTGTACACAAACTACAAGCCCAGTGTGCTCTACGCTTACGATGTGAACGGCCATCACTTCACGGGCGACCGCGTATCGCTCGGCGTTAAGATCTCCTCGACGCTCCCGTTGATTGCAAAACGCATGGCGAAAAAATATGCCGTCGGAACTGAAGTCGATGTACGTTACAACCCACAGAGCCCCGGCGAATCAACACTCCATGCTTTTTCGTGGGTGCAACTGTTGCTGATCCTTATCATCGGCGCGGTGTTTACACTCGTGTGGGCAATTACGACGGGACGCCTTGGCTGAATCTCTGAATTGGTTTTCTGATTTTGTAGCCGCGGGCTTTAGCCGCGCGTCCTGGCAATTGCTTGGTCCCGACGCGGGCTGAAGCCCGCGGCTACAAAATCGAAAATCCAATTCTTACCATGCGGGCAGCGAATTGCCGATGGTGTTGCGGAAGATCAGGTAGTCGTTCTGGTCCACCTCGCCGGTGCCATCCAGGTTGAACGCAGGCTGCGAGGTCGCGACGGCGTTGCGGAACAGCAAATAGTCCTTGTTGTTCACTGCCGAATCGCCGTTGAAATCGCCGAGCAAGCGGTGGAAGTGCCACACCAGATCATCGCCCGGCGTGCCGTCGCCGTTGCCATCAAGGGGTCGGCCAAAGATGTCGTGCACCTGATTTGCCAGCACCTTCAATTCGTAATTTCCATCCGGCAACCCAGTGGCATAAGTTGGGAACGTCAGCTTCATCTTGCTGGCGGTCGCCGTACTGCCGGTGGTTTCCACAGTCACCGGGATGGGGGTGCCGGTGGAAGTCGTGAGTTGGAAGGCGGTTGCGGGATTGGAGGGCAAGGCGACGTTGCGCGTGAAGCCGACATCGACATCTTTGACGTCTGCGGCTGAGCCACCGTTGGTCCCGCCGTTGATGCTCGGCGGAGCAGCGGTGCGTGCGGCAGCGCCCGCATAACAGCGGGCGTAGACGTCCCAGAGATCCCCGTCCTGGTTGATATTGTTGAGCTGAGCATCCCAAGCAAAAAACGCATCTCCGTAAGCATTGACTGCTACGATCGGGCGCGCCGTGGAGTAGGGATCGGTTTTGATCTGAGTTGGTGCGCCAATCACATTAAGATTAGAGTCAATAAGCCGGAAATAATTCGCACTACCGGCGGAGTACGTCAACACCAATGCCGAATCTGGTGTTAAGGCCATTCTAGGCCATGGCCAGTAACCCGTCGGTGCCTGCCAATTGGCAAGCGAAATACCTGTAGGACCAAATTTAGAGAGATGAAAATCACTGACCGAGCCGTCGCCAGTGGCCACAAACGTGTTGTCGCTAGAGTCGCAAATAATCTCGAACAGCAAATCGTTATAACTGATGGCACCTGTGATAGTGCCAGTCAAGGCCTGGCCCGATGGTGAAAACCGCTTAATCGAGGATGTGTTGAACGCATCGCGCCATCCAATTGAGTAAGTGCCATCAGGAGCTGCGGAAATCCGTGGCGAAGCTCCCACGTCAATGATTGACGCGCTAGAGAGAGCTGTGCCATCGGTTGCGAATCGCCGTGAGCGAATGAAGCCAAAGCTGCTGCTTGTGTCTTTTTGCCACCAAGTAACCACGTAATCGCCGTCGGGTAAAAACGTAACTTTGCTACTACCCATCGTGTAACCACTATTCGAATTAACAAACGACGCCTGTCCAAGAGGTTGCCCGGCTGCATCAAATCTTCGAGCGAGAATTGACCATGATTGCGGACCCGTAAAACCCGGCCAATTTGTCCAGACGACGACAAAATTGCCGGCTGCATCCACGGCAATGGAAATACTATCCGCAGCGTCTCCGGTTTCACTTACGGCGATTGGCGAACCGACTAGGACGCCATTTGGATGGTATCGCTGCACTGTTACGCCGTAATTGGTGTTCGGAAAGAGAACGTCATCGAAGCCGTGAAATGCAACGAGGAAATCGCCGCCAGGCACTGACATCGCGCTCGAGAACCGCTCCGAACCGTAAGTCGGAATATTGACCCGAAACTCAGGTCCAACTGGTGTCAGCGTCGGTGTGATGCGGCTCTCTAAGCTCTGTAACTGCGGTCGGATTCTGTGGCGTGGGGGCATGGCGGGTCTCCGTGAAATGAGAGATAGGATCGACACGCGCCAGGCGGAGCGGGGTACGAGAAAGATGATGTAACCGCGAAACCGGGCGCTGGACACAGCATACGCCTGTGAGATTGCAACCGCAAGAGAATTGCCTTACGTATACCGCCGCGCCCCGATTTGCTCCGGCTCGAAGAACACGGGCAGATTCCTTTTGTAGCCGCGGCTTCAGCCCGCGTCGGGGCCAAGCGATTGCCAGCTCGCGCGGGCTGAAGCCCGCGGCTACATGAACACGAAATCCAAATAATTACAAATGCGGCTACTTGGTCGCCGCTTCCGCCTCGCTGCCCACTCGAAACACATTGTTTTTCTTCAGAACAAACACGCTACTCCGTCCCGACGATGGAAACTCCAAATGACAATCGTGGATCGCACCCCGGCTCGCGTCGTCGGGAATGGTGACCTTGCAAGTCACCACGTCGCCATCACGGTGAATATCGCTTGCCTCGAACGGGCCGACGATGACACGGTCCGGTGCGACGCCGGCCGGGGCTCGCTGTCGGCCCTCGCCGGACGCCAATTCGATGCGAATCACATGCGTCTTGCCTCGCTCGGCCGTGCAGGGCTTCACTGAAACAATGCCAGTCCCTTCGCAACTTGAGCCGGAGGTGTTGTCAATAATCGCGCCAGTGCCAGCATGCCGAAGCGGCCGGCTGTTCGACGTCTCGACCACACCAGCGTAGCCGCCGATCATGTAGGGGAATTTGCCAGGCGTCGCATGGTAGCGGTAACCGCGGTCGGGGTCGAAGCGGCCATTGCACACGTCGAGCGCCTCCGCGCCCGTCAAATCCTTAGCCATCACCCCGGCCGAGACGTACGGACCATAAACCGGGTAGCCATCCCAAGCGAAACCGACGACGGGCGAATGCCGCTCGCCATCGTCAGGGAAAGGCGTTTTGATGCAACTTGGGAACTTGTGATAGTGATAGACGCCCTCCTGTTGCGGGTGGCCACAACAAGCATCGAGCCAGATCTCTGAGTAACCGGCCACCGCATTCATGCCGCCGGCTTCGAACGGATTGAAGAACACGACGCCGTTGATCGCCACACCAATCTCGCCCATCGGCACCGTGGTGATCACGTCCGCGGGCTTGGGCACGAGCGGAATCTTGAAACGAAAGTTCTGTGCTTTGATTTCGTTGGGGTTTTTGCTGTTCGGAAACTTCGCATGCGGATGATTCGGCAGATTTTGCGACTTGATGATCAGGAACTTTTCGTCGTGGCTCACTTGCAGATCAGGGATGCCGTCGTTGTTCGTGTCTTTGATTTGTTTGCTGAATAGGTCAATGAACTCGGCACCGTCCCGGTAAAAGTAAACGTTCGGGCTGCCCTCTTTGACGAACCAACGCCCACCAATTGGCTTCAGGCCGGCCGGTGTCGGCGGCGCAGGATTCTCCGTCTGGTTGCCGAACGCAGCTTTGGCCGTCTTGTTGGTGGGCACATCGTCTTTGCCCTTATCGCGCGGTCCATGCGGAGGCTTCCCACGCCCCGGGGGGCCACCCGGCGGTTGACCGAACACCAAGACCACAGCTAGCAGCAGGATCAGACAAGCAATCGGTTTCATGCGGTCACACTAGCGGGGCAATCTGAAGCGAGCGTGAAGGCCCCAAAATTCATGCACTTTCCTTGAACACGTCGGTCGGCAGCTTGTCCTTGGCCGGCGTGCGCTTGAGCGAGACGGGATCGACATCGAATAAATCCATGCTCTGTTCCAGTCGCAGCTTCCCGTTGTCGAGCGAAAACCTCGAGAACAGATCGAGCGCGCCGGGCTTGAATAGGCCCTTGGTCGCGATGAAGTCCACGTAATCGACGGTTGATTCTTTGATCAGCAATTTGCCCCCGTCCATTGACAGCCGGATGCTGGAGAATTGCCCGGTCGGGTCTTTGTCCTTGGCGGTCGTCGAGATAAGTCGGGTAAAACCGGCGAGCGCCTTGGTGCTGCGCATCTCTTTGACTTCAGAGCGATAGACGCGCACTCCACTGTAGTCGTGGCCAGGCAAAGTGCGTTTGCCGTCTTTGTCGAGATCGTACGTCATGGCTTTCGAGACTGATGTCACGTCGAACGTAAATCCTTCCGGCGTTTCCACGAGTCCGCTGATTGTCATTTGTTCTTCGGAGACAACTTCGACCTTGCCCCCGTCGATGCGAAAGGTGCTGGACGGACTCAGCAACGTCTTGCCCACGACATGGCTGCGCAGGAAGGCCATGACCTCCGGCCGCTGAGACTTCGCATTTGGTTGTACGTCGTCTGCGGCCATGATTGCGCCCGGCAGCAACATCACCGTCGCAAACAAACATGATCTGAGAATGGCGCGTCGCATGATGACCTCCTTGGGGGATATCAATTTATTGCGCGTGGCGCAGAAACCACGCTTCGGTATCGATGGCGTAAGTTTCCGCGAAGACTGCATAGAGCGACGGATGGTGGTGCTTCAGTGCTCGTGGCTGAGTGAAAAACGTCTCCGAAATCGATGCAAAGAACTCTAACTGGTTGCTCGCGGCGTAGTCGCCGAGAAATGTTGCCCGGTCCTCGCGCGTGAGACGACGAAGACGCCGATATTCCTCGGTCACGACCTGTCGCCAGCGATCGCCTTGGCCGTCGAGATCCAAAGTGCCATCAGAATTCCCGTGAAGGAAATCCAACTGGTGGGCGAACTCGTGAATGACCACGTTGCGGCCAGAGGATGAGTCGCGGGCCTCCTCAACGGTTGCGTCCCACGCTAACAGCACCGGCCCATGTGGCACCGCCAATCCTAGAGCAGGAATTGGCGGACGATCTTCGTCAATCACTTTGAAACCGGAGGGATAAACCAGGATGGTCTGCACTCGCTTGAAGCAATCGTGCTCGCGGCCCAGCAGCATCAAACACGCTTGCGAAGCGATTGTCACTTTGACAGGTTCGGTAATTTCGAAGCCGCGACAGCCTTCCCAATACTTCGTGGCGACAAATGTCTGAATATCGTCGATCCAGCGGGCGCGTTCCCCGTCGTTCAGCAGTTGATAGTGGAACGCGTTGGACTGGAGGATCGCATTCCACTCCGCTGGGTACGAGTCGGCAACAAGCTTTCGCGGCATCTGACGCTCCAAAGACCTACAAAGTCGTTTCATGAACAGGACGCGCCGGGTCAATAATGTCGGACCAGAATGTGGATTGATTAGAAATGGCGAGCGTTTTTGAAGGAAAAGTCCGACAAAGCCAGTGGAATAGTGGGCCTTTCGTCTTTACGTCCGATGTCGCACGCGGACCCAGCCATCGTGGTTGATCATGAGCGACTGATACCACAACCGCCCATTTGCTCGCCGCTCCCGAAATTGGATCCAGGGCATCTTGTTTTCGTCAATTTCGTGCACGCGCACCGGATGGCGACGAGCAATCAATAAACGATAGACTCGAAGCGTGTCTGGATGGCAGTTATTGCGGCTGAATCCGGTCGGCATGGCCACGAACCGAATTTTGTCACCCACGTGCAGACTTCGCCAATCCTCATTCAATGATCTCTTCCCCCAGATTCACGCCGCGCGTTTTGTCGAGTTTACATCGCTTTGGCCCCGATTCCAAACAAACGCCAAATGCCGCGAAGCGAAATAGCTCAACTGCCGGCCGATCGGACCACACCATTGCTCAGTCATACCGAGGCTTGCCGCAAGTTCTGACCATCGCTTTCGTTTCCATTCAAAATTCGGCCGCGAAATGTCTTGCGACCATGCCAGCCAGCGATGGAAAAGGCGAAACACCCAACGATCCCAACGGCGCTCGTTGACATCTTCAAATGCAATGACGTGTCGACGCGAGACGCGCTGTGCCTCGGCCAGCACCGCTCGCGGGTCAGTCGTGTGATGGAGCACAAAGATTAAGAGCACAACATCGAATGAACGGTCGGGGAACGGCAGGCGCAGGCCATCGTACACTGTTACGCACCGAGTCGTGCGGTTAGTGTCGCTGACATCAACGGCGACGACGTCACAGCCGGACTTTTGCTCCAGGACGGCGTCGAGTTGACAATCCCCCGCGCCTACGTCGAGCACACGATCGCCGGAATGGATAAATGGATACAGCGTTCTAGCGGACCAGCGAGCGCGGTGGGAATGTACTCGCCGTTCCAAGCGCGCTCGGAATTGCTGGAACATGGAAACTCCCGGCCGTGGCCAAGTGGGCAAAAAAAACGCCCGGCCATGGTGGCCGGGCTGAGCGATGACAGCAGTCGTCCGGCACCTCAGGTGCTGAACTCAGGTTTCCGTTTGCAGAGCTGAGCTTGCAGCCGATTGACGATGCTCGAATGCATCTGGCTCACGCGCGACTCGCTGAGATCGAGCGTGGCGCCGATCTCCTTCATCGTCATGTCTTCGTAATAGTAGAGGATGATGATGAGCCGTTCGTTGCGGTTGAGGCCGCGGGTGACGAGCCGCATGAGGTCGCGGTTTTGCAGGCGGTGAGTCGGATCTTCGGATTTCTTGTCTTCGAGGATGTCGATCTCGCGGACATCCTTGTAGCTGTCGGTCTCGTACCACTTCTTATTCAAGCTCACGAGACTGACCGCGGTCGCTTCACCCACAATTTCCTGCATCTGTTCGATCGTGACGCCCAGCCTTTCCGCTAGCTCTTCGCTGGAGGGCGGCCGGCCGAGCGCGGCCTCCAGGCCTTTGCGGGCCTCCTCGAGCTTGGTCGCTTTGCTGCGGACCAAACGCGGCACCCAATCCATCGTGCGCAATTCGTCGAGCATGGCGCCGCGGATACGCGGCACGCAATACGTTTCGAATTTTACGCCGCGATTGAGATCGAATGCGTCGATGGCGTCCATGAGGCCGAAGACGCCGGCTGAGATCAAATCGTCGAGTTCCACACCGTCGGGCAGACGAGCCCAGATGCGCTCGGCGTTGTATTTGACGAGTGGCAGGAATCGTTCGACCAATCGATTGCGCAGCTCAACCGTTGGTTGAGCGCGGTAATCGATCCATGTCTGGCCGACGTCCATATCCAAATGCGTGACCACGGGCACCCTCCCTGATGTCGGGCCGCCGCGTCAGACTGGCTGCCATCGAACGGTTGCCCGCGCGATCCCCCGGCAGCATGGCTCGCTTTCGTCACCGCCTATGCTCGGTACACACCCCCGTGCGTTCCAAGCTCGTGTGGCAGTGGCTTAGCGGCCACAGTCCATCGCAAACGACACCATTTCCCCCGTGCGACCGTTGGGTTGATCCGGTCGCGTGTCTGTCTATCGTCCGCTAGTTGACCCCCACTCCAATCAAAGGCTCGGACTTCGTCCGAATCTTCAAAGCCGAGGCTGACCCCGGCGGACGAAACGGCAAAACTGGCGCGGATTAACGCGTCATCGTGGTTTTCCCCCGCAATGAACGGCTCCCCCGAGCCGTAAATTCCGCTAACAAGTCACCGTCGTGAGGCGGCGGGGAATAGCTTGTCGGCGTCGAATTGTCCAGATGAAAAACGAGGCAAAAAGTGGTCAGTGGTCAGTTGTCAGTGGTCAGTTAGAATGCATTTCTGACAACTCACCACTGACAACTGACCATTCGAATGGCTCAAGATCTTTACGAAACGCTCGGCCTTGCCAAGAACGCCACAACGGCGGACATCGAGAAGGCGTATCGCAAGTTGGCGCGCCAATATCATCCTGATCGCAACCCCGGCGACAAATCGGCGGAGGCGAAGTTCAAGGAAGTATCGGCGGCCTACCAAATCCTCTCCGACAAACAGAAGCGCGAAGAGTACGACCAATATGGCCAGGTCGGCGGCCATGGGAGCCCAGGGCCGGGTGGACAACAGTTCCACTTTGGCGGCGGTGGCGGCGGCGCGAACTTTGATATGGGAGATGCCCAACGCATCTTCGAGCAATTCTTCGGTGGTGGCGGTGGCGGGGGATTCGGGGGTATGGGTAGCGGCAGCCCCTTTGGTCAACAACAGCAGCGTCGCGGTCGCGCCAAACCAGCCTCCCAGGAAGCGGAGATTACGATTCCATTTGTGACGGCGGCGACCGGTGGCTCGCTGCCTTTGCGCATTAACCAAAACGAAGTGACGGTCAAAATCCCTCCCGGAATGGAGGATGGCAAAGTCCTGCGCTTGGGCGGGCAGGGAAGTGGCGGGGCGGATTTGCTTCTGCGGGTCCACGTGCAGCCACATGAACACTTTCGCATTGAAAACGGCAACCTGACGCTGAACGTGCCCATCTCACTCTCCGAGGCAGTCTTAGGGGCGACGATCGACGTCCCACTTCTCGATGGCGGTTCGGCGGCAGTAAAAATCCCGGCTGGCTCATCCACCGGAAACAAGCTGCGGCTAAAAGCGAAGGGCATTAAGGGTGGAGACTTCTACGTTCGGCTCGAGGTGATGGTGCCCAAGCATATTAACGAGCGTGCGAAGGAACTCATTCAGGAATTTGCCAAGCTCCACCCGGATCATCCACGGCACGAGCCGTTCTGGCAACGTTAGACTGAAACACTCGCCAAAGCATTCCATGGGTGATCATCGCTTTCGACCGAAAGAACACCTGCGCCGGCCGGCGGACTTTCGCCGCGTTTATGATGGCCGGGCGTCCGCGAGTGACAACGCGTTGATCGTTTATGCCTGGCCCAATGCGTTGCCGCACAATCGGCTGGGTCTCTCGGTATCGCGCAAGCATGGCGGTGCGGTCGTGCGCAATCGCATTCGCCGTCTGCTTCGCGAGGCATATCGCCTTGGCAAATGCACGCTGCCGACCGGCTTTGATCTGGTCATTGTGCCTCGGTCGGGCCCAATGCCGCCGCTCGCCGAGTTGGTCGTCAACTTCCCGATTTTGGTGCGAGCGGCCGTAGCGCGTGCCCAGCAGAAACAGGTTCCGCCACATGCCGACCCCGCGTGACATATTGGCCAGCCTGCTCATCGGGGCCGCCCGGCTCTATCAATTGCTTCTGAGTCCGATCTTACCACGTAGCTGCCGGTTCGATCCGAGTTGCAGCGAATATTTCATCCAAGCGGTGCGGAAGTATGGCCCCGTCCGCGGCGTCTGGCGTGGCACAAAGCGCATTTGCCGCTGCCATCCCTGGAACCAAGGCGGCTGGGACCCGCCGTGATTGGATTGATTTAGCCGCGGGCTTCAGCCCGCGCGTCCTGGCAATCGCTCGGTGCCGACGCGGGCGGAAGCCCGCGGCTACGAAAACTAATACCACAGAATGTGATGTCTTCGACCCAGCGAATCTGTGGCACCTCGTTCACATTTCTGACGCTGCTTCTTTTGACCCGCGTTTTGATCATCGAAGCGTTTCACGTCACCTCCAACAGCATGACGCCGCGCTATCCACCGGGGGCGCGCATCTGGGTAGACAAAGCCGCTTTCGAATTTCGCTCGCCGCGGCGATGGGAAGTGGTGGTATTTAACGGGCCCACCGACGAGCGGTTTCCGTTCGTAAAACGCATTGTCGGTCTGCCCGGCGAGATGATTCAGATCAAAGACGGCGAGGTCTATGTCGATGGAGAGCTTGCGACGAAGCCGGTCGAGATCATTCACGACGTGCATTATCAAGCGTCGGGGCGGCACGGGATTCACTCGGCCTATCGCCTCGGGGACGACGAATATTTCATGCTCGGCGATAACAGCGAAGCGTCCGATGACAGTCGGTTCTGGCCGCATCCGGGGGTGAAACACAGTGCCTTGATTGGGCCAGTGCTTTTCCCGAGCGAAAGCCCTCCCGGCGGTTAACGTAATTGATTTGACTCGTTGTACATACGTCGCGGTTCACCGCGGCGCACTGGTCTGGCACGGTTTGGCGAATCACGGATAATACGCAAATGACCCCGAATAGCGGAATATCGACGAACGGAGTTTCGCAGGTTGAGACAGCGTCGAGGGTGCCTGCGCCGCAATCGCCACAGTCGCCCGGCCACAGCATTCGCGAAGGTGTCGAGACGATCGTGTTCGTCACCGTACTCGTGTTGATGCTGCGTTCTTTTGTCGCTGAAGCGTTTGTGATTCCCACCGGCTCGATGGCTGAGACGCTTTTGGGTTATCGCAAGTTTGTGACCTGCCACGACTGCGGTTTTACATTTCCGGTCAATGCGACCGACGAAGTTGAGCCGCAACACGGCAACATTCAACCCGTGGAGGCCTGCACCTGTCCGAATTGTTTCTACCACGAAGTCTGGCCGCAAGGAGAAGGCGCGCCATCGTGGGGATCTGGCGACCGGGTGTTGGTGTCGAAGAGCCCGTTTCACGGTTACTTGCGCTGGGATGTCGTGGTTTTCAAATACCCGCGCGAGCCGCAAAAGGGATATGTCCCGCAAAACTACATCAAGCGTCTGATCGGTTTGCCCGGTGAGACAATCGCGATCTTCAATGGCGACCTCTATCTCGCAACGGAGCCCATTGATTATCCTCCCGATCAGTTCACGCCCTCGCTCAAGGCCGTCGATCGCTGGGAACCGTCGAACATGTTCTTGAATGCGGCACCCGCGCTTGAAGCGTTTCGCATGGGGCACTTCAAGATTCTTCGCAAGCCACCGGCCGAGATTCTGTCGATGCGCCGGATTGTCTTCGACAACGACCATCAGCCTACCCAACTCCGGGGCGTGGTACCGCCGCGCTGGCAAGGCGATGGGTGGAAGCCCACGCAGGAGAATCAGCCAACCGAATTCACGGCGAACTCGACGGGAACCGATGAACACTGGCTACGCTACCGGCATCTGGTGGCAGAACATGGCCCGGGGCGAGCGGCGCCGCATCAGCCGGTGACACCGGACTTCATCCGCAACATGAGCGGATACAACATGGGCGAGCCGGGCCGAGCCGGCGGCCGGGAAGAAGAAAACAAATTTTGGGTCGGCGACCTTATTCTCGAATGCACCGTGGATGTGGGCGCCAAGGGCGAATTCCTGATGGAGCTTTCCAAGGGGTCCGATCGTTTCCAAGCGCGGTTCAATCTGGAGAAAGGCGAATGCCGGTTGGTGCGTCGCGGGCCAGTCAGTTCCGACGAACTCGCTCATAAGCCCGTCAAATGGGACGCGGCGAAGCCTCACGGGATCCGCTTCGCGAACGTGGATGATCAGCTCACAGTGTGGATCGATGACGAGCTGACATTTGGCGACGGCGTTGGATACGACGAAGACAGCAGCGGCCGCCGGAGTGAACCGCACGAAGTCAATGACCGCGAGCCGGCCAGCATCGGCGTGGTAGGCAACGCAACCGTGAAGGTGTCGCACATCAAGCTCTACCGCGACACCTATTACACTGGGATGGTCAATAACGGATTCGTCGCGCAAGAGACCAAAGTTGCGACGCGATACGTGCAGCCCGGGCATTTTCTCTGCCTTGGCGACAACAGCACGCAAAGCTCCGATGGCCGCGATTGGGGCCTGGTGCCGGAGCGGTTGATGTTGGGCCGGGCGAAGATGGTGTACTTCCCGTTTCCGCCCTTCGGAGACCGAGTCGGACCGATTCGTTAGTCACAGGTAAGGATGCCGTTGTGAGTTTGCCATCGGGAGAAATCCGGGTCCGCGTTCGCTATGCGGAAACCGATCGCATGGGGCTTCTGCACCATGCGAATTACCTCGTCTATTTCGAGATGGGCCGGACCGAATTGCTGCGGCCGCTCGGGCAATCGTATCTGGAGATGGAAGAAGCCGGCTTCTTTCTTGTGCTGCACAAAGTTGAAGTCAAATATCGCAAGCCCGCGCGTTATGACGACTTGCTCACGTTAAAGACCAAGGTCAGCCGCATCACACCGGTGCGAATCGAGCACGAATATCACCTGTACCGTGACCAAGATTTGCTGGCGACGGGTGCAACGACGCTTGCATGCGTTGACCGCACCGGAAAACTGCAGCCGCTGCCGGAGTGGATCGTGCGTGAACATAGCGAAGTATCTGAGGAGGCGAGATCATGACCGCGATTCTCGCCGACCCGATTCGTGCGAAGCCGCAACGAAAAGTGTCGCGGCCGACACCGCACATTACGCTCTTGGGCATGCCCGACGCCGGCAAGTCGGCCCTCTTGGGGTCGCTCGCGCGCGCCGCGGAAATTCATGAGCAAGGCCTCGGCGGTCGCATTGAGGACCCCGGCACCGCACTGCGTGAGTTGCAAAAGCAAACGTACGCCGGCCAGTTGCAAGCGACTCGACACGAAACCGTGCCGTACCTTTTGCACATCGAGCCGTTTTTGGGAGTGCAGACGGACGAAGCCTCGTCGTTCTACGTCGTGATCGCGGATTGCGATGGCCGCAAAGCGTCGGACCTCATCCGCGACGCGGAAAAACCGGATGCCATCGGTGGATCAGGCCAACTCGTGACCCAATTGCGTCGGACCGACGCGCTATTGCTCGTCGTCGATGCCCTCGCCAGCGACGAGCAGGTCGCAAGCGATCTGGCCAAGATGATTCGGTTCGTGAAGGTGATGCGCACGCCACGGCGATGGTCGCCCGACGCGGGGGCGTTCCCGGTGTTTCTGGTTATCACCAAGTGCGACCGGCTCGCGAAATCTGGCGACACCTTATCAGTTTGGACCGAGCGGCTCGAAGCACGCAAGGAACAGATCGCGGAACAGTTTCGAGACCTGATCAGCCGGGAAGGTGCCGGTTTTCTGCGTCAGGTCCGGACCGACATCGTAATGACCGCGATCACGCACCCGGCCTTGGCGAATCGCACCGTGCAGCGCGCCGAACCACTTGGGGTCGCCGAGCTATTCCACGATGCCTTCACCGCGGCGATCGACTTTCAAGCCCGGCGTGAAGTCGAAGTTCGCCGGCAACGCAGCATGTTTGTCGGGTTGGGCGGGCTGGCGATCGTGTTGGCGATGTTCGTCATCGTCATGATGCTTGCCCGTGGCTTGCGATCCGGCCCGCTGGCAGCCGAGATCGCGGCTTATCGCTATCGCGAAAGTGCCGCGCCGAGTCATGTCGAGGAACCGGTCAACGCCCGAATCGAAGAGCTAGCCAGTATCGCCGCCGATCCGCAGTTCACGAAAGCTGCATCGGCTGATCGGGAGTTCGTCACCGATCGATTGAAGGAGTTGCGCAAATATCAGGAATTCAAAACCAAGCTAAGAACGATTACCGCCCCCATCGAGGCTCGCGGCACGGACGAGTTGGCCAAAATTGAAACGCAGATCCGGCAATACGCGCTGGCACCTGACGAATGGGCCGAAGCCTGGGACAAATCGGAGCCGGGCCGCATGCGTCATCGCCTACTCGCCGAGGTGACCGCCCTGCGAAAGGCTGCGAACGAGGTTCGCACCACAGTCATCCATTTGACGCAAGCGATGCAGCAACAGCTCGATTTCAAAGTTCGGCCAATCGATTGGCGCGAGTGGTCGAAAAAGACGCAGCCACTGCTCGCCACCAGCGATTCTCCGATCCGGCCAAGCGCGTTGATCCCCGTCGAAGGCGAACCGGACTCGATGCTCTCTTACGAGATCGTGCTAGCGTATCCGGAAATCCGCCTTGCATCGGAGCGCTGGGCCGAGGCGAGCCAAAAGTTAGCACGGGTTCGCGACATCACAGCCGCCGTGGGTCTGGGAGTCGCCGATGGCGACTTGGTCGTGCCAGCCGGATTTGCGTTGGAAAAGGCGCCGGCGTGGTGGGGCGGATTCAAACAGCGCTTTCCGCGTTGGGAAAGTTGGAAACTGACGGACCTGCCGGAAGTTGCGCGAGCGGACGTTCAAGCTGCCGCTCGTAACCAATACCAAAAATTCCTTGCACCTGCTCGCCTTGCGATCGCGGAGGCCTACACCAAAGCGCCCGGGGGGGTTGAATCGACTGGTAAATGGCTCGCCGGTCTTCGCACCGCCAGCGAATCGCCGGCGATGAAGTCGTGGGGCGAGCTAGCCCGGATTTACTTGCGCTTGATGGAGAGCGACCAGCCCGATCCCTTTGCAGCGTTCGCACAATTTGTTTCGCGCGACAGCTATCCGATCGAAATTCACTCGGTGCGTCTCACGATTCCTGATGACCTGGCGAAGAGTCATCTAACTCCGGCGAGTCCGTGGATTCTCGGTTTGCAGAACGTGAACGGTGAAGTGAAAAACATCCGCATCGAGGCCGCGGGGTCGAGTGCCGGCAGTGACGCCAACCGAGCGACGACCTACATTTTTGCGCTCAAGACTCCCGCTCGCTTGAACTATCAGCCGGGGGACACGCTTTGGGCCGAGCTCGATCTCAAAGACGCCTCGGGAACAGACTGGCGGCTCACCTGGTGGGGCAGCAAGGTGCGGTCACGGCTTTATCAATTCGACCGCTTGAACCACGCGCCGCGACTGCATTTGAAGGCGCAAGCCCATGACGAAGGCGATGTGGCCGACCGCGTCCGCCTGGAAATCCTCCCCGCCGACGGAATGCCCCGGCTGCCGGACTTCTGGCCGAACAAATAGTACTTTGTGAAATCCGTCGTTCCACTTCTGTTGCCAATTGCGCTACTAAGCGGGCTGTCGGCTGCTGAGCCGACCACCGCGAAGCACGGCATGGTCGTTTGCGTCTCCGCGCCGGCCGCCGACGTCGGGCTCGACATCTTGAAGCGCGGCGGCAACGCCGTCGATGCCGCCGTGGCTGTGGCATTCGCCGAAGCGGTGACGTATCCGATCGCCGGCAACATCGGCGGCGGGGGGTTCATGTTGATTCACCCCGCGCCAGGCAAAGGTGGGCCGGTCGTTATCGACTACCGAGAAACCGCTCCGGCCGCTGCGACAGTAGACATGTTTGCGAAAGGGCGTGATGCGTACAGTCTCAAAGCTGTCGCCGTGCCGGGAACAGTCTTGGGATTGGCGGATGCGGCTAAAGGCTTTGGCAGTCAGAAGTTATCTTGGCGCGAATTGATTGAACCATCCATCAAGTTGGCGGCCGACGGCTTCGAAGTTGAACAGTGGACCTCGAATTCACTCAACGAGGAATTGGCGAAATTTAAACAACACGCTGAGTTTCAACGTGCGTTTGCGAAATCAACCGGCGGTCCATGGAAAGCTGGCGATCGCTTGGTGCAACCAGACCTGGCCAAGACGTTACGTCTCATCGCGGACCAGGGTCCAAATTCTTTTTACCTTGGCCCAATCTCCGAGTTGATCGTTGCGGAAATGAATCGCGGCGGTGGATTAATCAAGGGGCAGGACTTGGCTGACTATCGCACAAAAGAACGGCGGCCTTTTGTCGGAACTTATCGTGGCCACGGCATAGTTTCTGTGCCACTTCCCAGCGCCGGTGGCCCTGTGCTGGTGGAAATGCTGAATATGCTCGAGTGCTTTGACCCCAACAAATTGGATTCCGCTACTTACTCTCATGTCATGGCGGAAGTGATGCGTCGTGCCTATGTTCATCGCTATATCGCGTTAGGCGATGGTTTCGATATTTCGTCTTTTCATTCGAAGTTTCGAAACAAGCAGTACGCGCGAGAACAATCAGCCCGAATTGATCTGACTAAAGCCACCCCCAGCACATCGCTCGCAGCCGACACTCCTCTTAAGCTAAACACCGGTAACACAACCCACTTCAGCATCGTCGATTCCTCGGGCATGGCGGTCAGCAACACCTACACTCTCGAAGATCGCTACGGTTCGCACATCGTGGTGCCGGGTGCAGGGTTCCTGCTCAACAACGAGATGAACGATTTCAATCCCGTGCCGGGCGTGACGAAGGCCGATGGTCAAATCGGTACAGCTCCCAATCTCATCGCACCGGGAAAGCGCATGCTTAGCTCGATGACGCCGACGATCGTCAAGAAAGATGGAAAGATTATGCTCGTCACCGGCAGCCCGGGCGGGCGAACCATTACCAACACGGTGCTCAACATCATTGTGAATACCATCGATCACGGCATGGACATCCAAGCCGCCGTCGATGCGCCGCGGATGCATCACGCCGCATTCCCGGATGAAATCAAGATGGAAAAGGTGGCTGAGCGTAAGGAACTCGTCGCAGCGTTGCAGAAGATGGGTCACAAAGTCGTGGAACATGTTCAGGGCGATGCACATTCCATCGCTATCGATCCCAAAACCGGCGAGTTACGGGCCGGGGTGGACCACCGCATCATGGGCAAAGCGGCTGGATACTAGCGGCTTTCCTTGTTCATCTTGAACACCGCTTTCATGTCGGCTATGGGCACTGCGGAGCCCCTTGCCCCCGGAGGAGCCGGCATGAACCGTGGAACGTGGATAGTTCTCGCGAGCTTGTTGTTCGCTCAACTTTCGCAAGCGCAGACATCGCCGAGCAGTCCGTCGCCAGCGCCACCGCCGGGTGCCACACCGGTGCCGTTTCCGTCGGAGATTCCTGCGCAACCGCCGGAGTTAATGGTCCCGCCGCCGCGCCCACTGCCGCCGCCTCCGCCGCCATTGCGCTCGGAACCGCCGCCGATTTATATCGAGCCGGTGACTAGCTTCCCGGTCGAGCCAAGGTTGTTGCAGCGATCGGTCGGCGGATCGCCGGGTTGGTTTCTCGATTTGGATTTGGCGATCTTGTTCCCAGACGTCCGTACACGCACCACGGGCAGCGGCAACGTATTCGGTTCTGGTACCGACTTCGATCTGAATGCCGATGTCTTGGCTGGGTTCACCCTCGGGTACCGATTCAACACCCAGAATGCGTTCCTATACTCCTATCGGGGATTCAGCAGCGAAGGTCGCCCCGATCCGGATGGCGTCTTTTTTGACGACATCCGCACGCACTTGGACATGAACGACCTGAGCTGGATCTACCAGTACGTTTTCAATTTTCGTCCCGATCGTTGGCGCGTGGCCGGCGAGGTCGGCGCTCGGCTCAGCACGGTGTATTACTCACTGACGACGCACACGGAATTTCCGATCTTCGCCGCCGCGACGAGTCCGTTTGGCGAAATTGACATGCGAGGTTCGAGCGACTTTGTCGGCGCGGGCCCCACAGTTGGGTTATCCAGCAATTTCGAACTCACGCCCGGATTGTCACTTTTCGCCCACACCGACTTCGCCGCGTTGTTCGGCGAGCAGGAGTTCCGCGTTCGGACGCGCAGCCAGTTCCCCGGTTCGCCAACGTTTGTCACGACCAGCACCGATCGGCACGGCAACACGGCGGAGGCACTCCGCGTGATGGCTGGCCTAAATTGGGCCCCGGCTCGAACGCCCCGCTTTGCGTTTCAGATCGGTTATCAATTCGAATACTGGTGGAACATTGGCAAGTTCGACGATGGCCGGGATGACCTGATGCTCAACGGTCTGTTTTTCCGGATGCGTTACTCGTTTTGAGTCGCGCGGCCAACAGCCGGTGAAACAGGTGCACGCCGGCTTCCCGGCGCACGCTGTAGCGGCCCGTGTTGAAGGCCCGGCTTCGTAAGCCACGCTGGACCTCTGCGCAGATTTGCATGTCTTCTTTTTGCACCCGCTCCGCAACTTCGATGCTATCGGTGATGAACTCCTCGCCTTGCCCCGCGAAGTAGAAGTCGAACACGACTCGGCATCGCTCTGGGCCCATCGGTAACACCAAATTCGTGTCCATCACGCCGTCATAAAGATTGAGCATGAAGTTCGGGAACACCCACCAGTATTGGGCCATCTGCCCCGCTCGGACGTTTCCTAACCTTTCGTCAAAAACGAGCGGGCTCAATTGCACGCAGCTATTCTCAAATAGGTCAGTGCGATACTTCGCATAGTCCAAGATGCCGGCGAGTTCGGGATGCACCGTGTTCACGTGATAGCCGCCGTCCAAGTAATTATCGACGTACACCTTCCAGTTGCATTCAAGCTCGTACTCGCGGCGACCCACCCAGTGCAGGGACGAGACCTGTTTCTTTATTCGCTCAGGCAGTGGGGAAAGAACTGCTTCAATCGGTCCACCGGCAGTGTCGGCACAAACCCAGACCATGTTCAGCGACGTCGCGATGGTTAACGGCACGAGACCGTTCGCCCCATGATCAAAATCACAAACTCCGTCGAACTCTGGCGCACCTCGCAGCCGGCCTGCCAAGTCATAGGTCCAGCCGTGATAACGACAACGAATCTTCGTTGCGGTCCCGCATGGCTCGGTCAGCAGGAGGGCCGCTCGATGCCGGCAGACGTTGTGAAATGCTCGAAGCGTGCCTTCGCCGTCGCGGATCACGACAACGGGTTCGCCGGCCACGTCGGCGGTGACAAACGAGCCGGGCTTGGAAACTTGATCGAGGCGAGCAACGGGTTGCCAACCCGAGAAGACCGACATTCGCTCGCATTCAGCAAAAGTTGGATCGCAATACCAAGATGCGGGAATGGTGTAGGCACGTTCGAGCGGTAAATGGGGATCGAATTCGCTTAACAAGTCGGAAATTGATTTCACAGGGCGCCTGCTAGTATGCTTCGACCATGTGTTCGCCGCCGTGGGCTGGATTGTCAATTAGTTTTTGATTTTTGAGATCGACCACCCAGTCCATCGCCTCGAGAGGAATCTGGCCAACGAGGACCGGACAGTGATCGGGTACTTCGTAGACGTCGATGGTGCAGTCGTAGCCTTGAATCGTCAACCTCACGGCGGAATACGTCGTTCGTTCAACTAATCCGTTGGTCGTTCGCATGCGCCGGCGACTCGTCGGTCTCAGTCCAAGCTGGTGAATTAACTTCCCTGGTATGCACAAACCGGTCGCGCCGGTGTCCACCAAGGCATCGTTTACCGTGACGCTCCGAATTTGAGCGGGCGGGAGTTCTCCGTCAAATGCCTTGAAGACATCCTGAATATTCTCAATTTTCGCCGTTACAAGGACGCGCCCCATCGACGTTGCCTCCATCTCGAACCCTCCGCAAGGCTAGGCGGTCCTATATTTGCAGATTTTTGTTCCACTAGCAACGTAGGCATCATACGATTGCAGCCATGTACGAAACCTTTGACCATACCGCCGATCTTGGTTTGCGGATCCGGGCGGCCAACCAAGAAACCATGTTCGCCGAAGCCGGGCTGGCACTGACCGCTTGCCTCGTCGATGACATTGCAACCGTGCGGCCCTTGCAACGCGAAACCTTCGAAATCGCTGGCGATGACGCGGAGTATTTGCTCTTCGACTGGTTACGGGAACTCTTGCTGCGATTCGAAACGCGCAAGATGCTTTTCTGTGATTTTCAGATCACCATGACGCCCAATGGCTTGTCGGCCAATGTTTCCGGCGAACCACTCGACCCCGCGCGCCATCCTTTGGGGCACGAAGTGAAGGCAATTACCTATCACGGACTGAAGTGCGAGCGCGACGGCGACACTTGGCTGGCTGAGGTGATCGTCGATATTTGAGGTTGCCATGCAAAAAGAAGCTTACGGCGGGCCGTTGGAACAGGTCGGCCCGTGCTGCTGGAAGATTCCAAAAAGCTATCGGCCCGGCATGCGCGTCGATGGCTTGATCTACGCCAATGAACGGCTACTCGATGCCATTCGTAAGGATCAAGCCCCGGAGCAGGTGGCCAACGTCGCGCACTTGCCCGGCATTCAGCACGCCAGCTTGGCGATGCCCGATATTCACTGGGGCTACGGCTTCTGCATCGGGGGCGTCTGCGCGACCGATCCCAACGAAGGTGGCGTCATTTCGCCCGGCGGCGTGGGCTACGACATCAACTGCGGCGTGCGCCTCGTTAAAACCAATCTCTTTTATCGGGATGTGAAGTTCCATCTGCGCAATCTTGTCGAGACGCTGTTCAAGAATGTTCCGACGGGTGTTGGCCGATCGGGCAAATTCAAGTTCAACGCCAAGGAACTGCGCCGTCTCATGGGCGAAGGTGTGCAGTATGTTTTGGGCCGCGGACTCGGTGAGGAGGTGGACCTCTCGCACATCGAAGCGGAAGGGCGGATCAATGGGGCTGACCCGGATTCTGTCAGCGATCATGCGTTGATGCGCGGGGCAGAGCAGTGCGGCACATTAGGTTCTGGGAATCATTTTCTCGAAGTGCAGGTCGTGGACTATATCGCCGATGCGGAGGTCGCCAAGGCTTTCGGGCTGGAAAAGGATCAGGTCTGCGTAATGATCCACTCGGGTTCGCGCGGACTCGGTTACCAAGTTTGCGACGATGCCCTGGTGTCGCTGCGCAAGGCGCCGGAGAAGTACGGCATTTCGTTGCCGGACCGGCAGTTGGCGTGCGCACCGGTCGATAGCCCCGAAGGCCGGCACTATCTCGGCGCCATGCGGGCGGCTGCGAACTTCGGCTTTTGCAATCGGCAATTGCTCATGCACCAGACTCGTGAAGTATTCAGCGAAGTCTTCGCTGATACGACAGACGATCTTGGGATGGAGTTGCTCTACGACGTTGCGCACAACATTGCTAAGCTTGAAGAGCACACCGTCGATGGCAAGAAAAAGAAAGTGTGGGTCCATCGCAAAGGTGCGACGCGGGCCTTCCCAGCCGGCCACCCCGAGGTGCCGGAGGCGTTTCGTGCCGTCGGGCAGCCGGTGATTATTCCCGGCGACATGGGCCGGGCGAGCTGGATCCTTGTGGGTCAGCAGGCGAGCATGGAGCAAACATTCGGGACGACTTGTCACGGGGCGGGCCGGGCGCTGAGCCGCACTGCATCGGTGAAGGACGCGAAGGGCCGCCGCATCGACCGCGAACTCGAAGCGCGCGGCGTGATTGCCCGCGCCCAAAGTTTGAAGGGCCTCGCGGAGGAACAGCCCGCGGCGTACAAGAATGTGGATGATGTGGTCGATGTGGTTCACGAAGCGGGTTTGTCGAAGAAAGTCGCCCGCATGCGGCCCATCGGCGTGATCAAGGGCTAACGCGGCAAGTCGCGGAACAGTTGCGATAGCGTTACGGAAAATCCGGGCAAAATGTCAGGAATGGTCAGCGCATCGCCGTTATGAATTACTTGAGGTAATTCATCAGGGCGGAACACCGTCGCTGCCCAAGCTGCAGGATCTAGAACAACAACAACATTGACACCTGCTTGGAGATACTCATTTACCTTGGCGAGAACCTCAACCCAGCGATCGCTTGGAGATCGAACTTCGGCGATTAGCTCGGGGGGTGGCCCGATGATATCGGGCAGTATTGCCTCTTTTGGCACTCGGGCATAACTCCAAAAGGCGACATCTGCGCCACGGACGCGATCAGGATTTCTACGCACGAGAACAAAAGTGTCATTCGATGCAACCCGGCCAAGATCGTTCTGCAAAATGTGCTGCGTCAAATAATATGCGACGAGATTAGCCACACAGCCATGCGGAGTTTTGGGCACTGGCAACTCCTTGACCTCGCCGTCGATCAATTCCACATACTCGCCGCCATGCGCTTTCGCGAACTCTTCGGCGGTCAGGAGTTTCGGAGTTTGCGTGCTCATGGATAAACCTCGCGCTCGTTCAGGAATGTAGCATTTGCGCATTTTTCTCACCAGATCAGCCAAGTAGGCCCGATTCGTAATAACTCCTCAATTGACAGGTGGTTGTGGCCCTTTTAGGTTAACTGCATCTAGAATCGCATTGAGGAGTTGCGCGTGCAAAGCCGGCCTATCATTGGCATTCCCACTCAGACCCAAGAAGCGGTCCCCGGGAAATTGCCGCGCTGCTGGATTATGTCGCAGCGCTACATCAATGTTCTGGCCGATGTCGGTGCGGCGCCCTGGTTGATTCCGCTCGTTCATAATGACAAAGAGACTTTGCGATCGATTTACGATCGGCTCGATGGCTTGTTCCTCACCGGCGGCGTGGATGTCGATCCCTCGCGCTACGGTGAAGCCAAGCATCCGCTTTGCGGGCGCACGGATGCCGATCGTGATGCGACCGAATTGCAACTCGTGCAGTGGGCGATCGCGGATGGCAAGCCGATCTTGGCCGTATGCCGAGGATTCCAAGTTTTGAACGTGGCGTTCGGCGGCACCCTGTTTCAGGACGTCGGCGAGCAATACCCGCAGGCGATCAAGCACGACCACTTTCCGAAAGAAGATGGCAAGCCGCCACGGGATTACCTGTCGCACCAGGTGCGGCTCGCACCCGACTCCCGGCTGGCGAAATATCTGGGCGCGGATCATACGCCGGTCAACAGCATGCACCACCAGGGCATCAAACGCCTCGCCCCCGGCCTGGCCGCCAACGCCTGGGCCCCCGATGGTTTGATCGAGGGAATTGAGGGCACCAACGGTCAATTCCTGATCGCGGTGCAGTGGCACCCGGAAGAATTGGCCCATTCCGACTCCGGTATGAAGCGTTTGTTCACCGCATTCATTGAAGCGTCGGCGGTTCATAAGCCATAATTGTCTTTCCGCGGCAGGAAGTCGCCACCGGACTTCTCACCACGGACCACTCATGCATCGCGAACAACACACCTGGCATAGCCCGACACTTGGCCGGCAAATGGATCTGTTGATCCACGGGCACGCCGGCGCCCGCATGATCGTCTTCCCGACCTCCAAAGGTTGGATGAACGAATGGGAAGACCGCGGGATGATGCGGGCGCTGGGCGAACACATTCATAATGGCTGGCTGCAGATCTACAGCGTCTCGAGTGTCGATGCCGAGAGCTGGTACGCGTATCACAAGTGGCCCGGCGATCGCGCCTGGCGGCATGAGCTTTACGATCGATATTTGGTCAATGAGGTGCTGCCGTTCTCGCGGTGGAAGAATCCGAATCCGTTTTGCATCACCGCTGGGGCGAGCTTCGGCGCATTTCATGCGCTGACCTTAACGCTAAAACACCCGGATCAGATTCAACGCGTCATCTCGATGTCGGGTCTGTGCGATATCCGCCGCTTCTTAAGCGGATACCATGACGAGAACGTGTACTTCAATAACCCGACCGAGTTCATCGAACGCGAGCACGATCCGCAGCGACTGGCCGATCTGCGAAAACAAGACATCATCCTGGCCGTCGGCAAAGATGATGGACTGCGCGGACAAAACGAACACCTGTCGAGTCTGCTTTGGGGGAAGGGGATTGGCAACGCACTTCGATTCTGGGACGGCTGGTCGCACGATTGGCCGTATTGGCAGAAGATGATGCGGCTCTACGTCGGCGGACACGATTAAGATTAGCTTCGTATCCTGGCATCTGTAGCCGTGGGCTTCAGCCCGCGTGGCACAAGCGATTGCCAGGACGCGCGGGCTAAAGCCCGCGGCTACAAAAGCGAAATGCACGGAGGGGATGGCATGAAGGTCGGTTTGCTGGTCGGCAGGGAATGGTCGTTTCCGCCGGTGTTCATCGAGGCGGTCAATGCTCGCAACGCAGGCGTGACGGCCGAATACGTCATGCTCGGCGGCACCAAGATGACCGAGCCCATTCCTTACTCGGTGATTGTCGATCGAATCTCGCATGAAGTGCCGTACTATCGTTCGTATTTGAAGCATGCGGTGCTCCAGGGCGTCCGCGTGATCAACAACCCGTTCATGTGGACGGCCGACGATAAGTTTTTCGGCGCGTCGTTGGCCACGAAACTCGGCATCGCGCATCCCAAAACGATGGTGCTGCCGAACAAAGACTACGTGCCTGGCATCATTCGCGGTGAGAGCTTGCGCAACCTCATTTACCCGTTCGACTGGGAATACGTCCTCAGCTACATCGGCTTGCCCTGCGTGCTCAAAGACGCGCACGGTGGTGGATGGAAGGGTGTGTATATCTGCAACACCAAAGAGGAATTGATTCGCAATTACGACGCGTCGGGCTTGATGACGATGGTCATTCAGGAGTTCATTCATTGGGACGCTTATGTGCGCTGCATGTGCCTTGGGCAGGAGAAAGTGCTCGCCATGCCATACGACCCGAAGGAGCGGCGCTACCTGCCGGAAGACACTTACATAGACCCATCGCTGAAGACGAGAATTATCGACGATTCATTGAAATTGTGTCGAGCGCTCGGCTACGACATGAACACCACGGAATGGGCTGTTCGCGACGGCGTGCCCTATGCCATCGACTTCATGAACCCCGCGCCAGACATGGACGTGAACTCGATCACCAAGCCATACCACCTTTGGTGCGTCGAGCACATGACTGACATGGTCATCCGATACGCCAAGAGTCCAAAGCCGCAACTGGCGGAAACGCGGTGGTCCAGCCTTTTCTAATCGCTTGCTTTGTCTCGATTCAATTACTTGCCGTTCGGAACCTGCGTCGGTGCCGGCAGCGGAATCGCGTTCTGCGCCGGATCGGCCGGCGGGTACGCCGAATTGGTCGGCTTGCCGACCTGCAACTCAGTCAGCGGCGGCAAATTCCCCGTGAGTGGATCGTGACAAGTCGGGCCGCCCGGCGGCAGTGCCGGACGCTCACGCAATTCCAGTGCTGCCGAGCGCTGCCGTTGATGCTCGACTGCGCGAACCTGGGCAGCGGCGGGCAATGGACCGTCAGACACCTGCACCGCGTCAAACGACATGATCGTGCCTTTGGCGAACTGGAAGGCGGCGATGCGATTGTTGTAATTGACGATCGACGTATATTCGGACGCCAAAGAGTCGGCGAAGTTTCGCTGAGCTTCGAGCAGCACATCCAGCGTGCCGCGTCCCACGCGATATTCCTGGAACCGCAATGCAAGTTGGCGAGCGTTCGCCTCGCGCTGAGCGCGATTCGCCTGGATGGTGGCGTAGTATTCCTGCAATTCGCGGTAGGAGACGGCGAGCAAGTGCTCCGCTTTGCGTTCCTGATCCTTGAGCTGATAGTAGCTGCGAGCGAGATTCAACTTCGCCACGCGAATCTGGGAATGCGTGTCGCGGTAACCCAGCGGCACGTCGAGCCGCAGGCCCATCGTCCACGAGTTGAATTCGTTGTCCGCCAGGCTCGCCAGCGCGTTGCCGGGAACTGGGACTTGATTGCCGGCCGCATCGGTCGAGAAGCCCGACACCGGCCCGCCGTCTAACCGGGTGCCGATGCCATTGATGTCATAGTTGGCAAAGAAGCGGAGATCCGGTTTCAAGAAATTCTTCTGCATCAGCAAGTCGAGCTGGCGAAACTTCAGGTCTTGCCGCGCCAGAATCAACTCGGGGCGGTAACTCAAGGATTCGGTCAGTGACGCACACCAATCGGGGCGGAACTCGGCCAGCGTTGGCATGTCACTCGGTACGATTCGCTTGCAGTCGTCGATTGGCAAGCCGAGCAAACCGCGCAATTGTCGTTCGCGATCGAGCACCTGACCCAAGGCGGTAATGCGCTGAGATCGGAATAACTCGTACTGGGCGCGTGTTTGTTCGAGGTCTTGCTGTCGCAAGCCACCGACTTGGAAGCGGGCTTCGTTGAGGCGATAGGCCTCGAACGCCTGGCGCAAACCTTGTTCGCGGCTAAAGAGCGTAAAATACGCTCCGTAAAGATTCCAGTAGGCGTACTCCACGTTTAACAACATGAAGTTGACGTTGCGCTCAAACTCGACCCGTGACTGGTCGTAGCGCAAGCGAGTAATCAGCACACCTTCCACCCGGCCGCCACCCGGCGAACGAACGCCCTGGAGTGTCAATGCGCCGGGATGGCTCACCAACAATTGATTGATCTCGACGCCGAGGCCTTGCAATAGGGGCTGTTCAAAAGCGACCTGGGCGCGTGGCTTCCAAGTTGGGTTTGTGATGACCTGCCCGGGCTGCGTCGGTGGGTTGTTCAAAAAGCTGTAGTCGTTGCTCAGCGTAATGCCGGCGACACCACCAGTGGGCAGGAACTTGTACAAGCCCGTGCTTACCGAAGCATTGTCGCCGTTTTGAAAGCTCTGCAAGATGTTGCCGGTTGCGTCGTCGCGCTTGGTCCAGGTGACTGAGGTCACCCATCTCATATCGAACTTGGATAGCGAAGCATCGATGTCGGCGCCGCTGATGGCCGGATCAAGTGCTAGGACGCGGATCGCGTCGCTGGTGCCGACGAAGCGGCCGTTGAATTGCAAGAGGTTATCGTTGACGATGCCGGGAAACAAACTGCTCTGGGAACCGACGTTGCCTTGCTCCAATGCGATCGCGATGGCTTCGGCCAGGCTCATGTAACGAATCTGGCGATCCGTGTCGTTTACCGTCATGGGAGGCGGTGTATTTCGCGTGCCCGGAACGATCGTCCCGTGTGGATTGTTCTCGAGGTCGCCGGGCATCCCCAGTTCATTCACGTAATGTTCGTGGTCGCTGGGAGACATGTAAATGGTCTGACCGCACCCGGACAATCCAAGGGCTGCGACCAGCGCGACAGCTAGTCTCGCATTCCAGCGATTCATGGTCTTCCCCGCCTACACGATTCGCTCGCCCGGACCCCCTTGGCGTGCGAACCGTTGGTCCCCCATCTAACACCGCGCAACCTCACTCTGACCGCATGGTGCGAAAGAGTAACGGTTGTATCGGCTCTCCCGGTCAGGAAAGTTCTGTCGAGTTTTCCGGACAGGAGCGGCAAGCCAATCGCAAATGATGGGGTTTCGTTCAAGTCCAAAATCGGAAAAAAGTGGTCAGTGGCTTGTGGTCAGTAGTCAGAGAAGACAAGAAAAGATCGAGCAATGTGTGTACGAAATACAAAACCCGAGCGGATTAGTGCTCGGGCTTGTTGAATTTGATCTATCTTAACTGACCACTGACTATTTTTGCCCGCCGAAGAAACGCTTCATGAAGCCCGCATCTTTGTCAGTTTCTGCGGGCGCGTTCGTGGCCGCCGTGGAACCGCCTGCCTTCGGCGTCGAGGTTCCAGTCTGCCGACGTTGCAGAGCGGCCAGCTTATCCTTGAGCGTCGAATCGCCGCGCTGCATGGCATCCAAGTCCGAATGGACCTCCGCCTGAAGGCGCTGCAGTTCCATGCGCTGGCGCGCCATTTCCGCGCGTTCCCGCGACATCGACACTTCCATCTCGCGCATTTGCCGCTCGAAATCGCTTTGATCTTCGACGTGCTGCTTTTTCTCGTCTTCCAGTGCTCGCCGCAGAAGGGTGATCTGGCAGCGCTCTTTTTCCAACTCGTCCGCCATGCGGGCCAATTCTTCGTCGGTTGGGGCGGGCGGGGGGACATCGGCAATTTGCTTCTCTAGCTCAGCCACACGCGCGGTCAGCGAGTGAATGAGATCATCGCGCTCTCGAACCGCGGCCAAAAGCTCCTCGTGGTCGCCATTCGACGCGTTCGTCTGGGCATATTGCAGATGTTGCTCAAGCTGTTGGATCTGTTCAGTCAGAAGGCGAACGGTGTCTTCCCGCTCGAAAAGCTTGATTTCGAGCTCGTCTGAATTGCCATTCCCGCCTTGGCTCAGCCGGTCATTAAGCTCCGCCTCGCGAACTGACCATTCCCGGGTCTGCCGCTCGTGGACCTCTTCCTGGGCTATCGCCTGTTCGATGAGTGCCCGAAGTTGCTGGTTTTCAGTCCGCAGTTGTTCGATTTGATGGTTCACGGCATTCGCCAGATCGCCGGGTAAGGGCGTCCTGCTATTAATGTTGGAGCGTGGTGGGCTCTCGCCTGGTCCGCGGCCAGCGACTGATTCCTCAGTGTTTTCCCCTAGCTCGGCCTCTAATCCGAGGTGGGAGAGCTCAGAGGGTTTCGTTTTGGGACTTGCCATGGGATGGGGTCACTTAGTGCTTGGGTTGATAGAGATCAGTCCTTTTTGGCTGGTCATGGGCCTGGCCTGCGATTTCTCGCCTAACCCATAAACACACCGATCCCCGGGACACCCAATAATGATCCATCCCGAGCCTAACTCGCTCTGGGGCTTAGTCAAGCGACCGCGCAAGTTTTGCGGCTAATATCGTCTTGTTGGGTGAGGCCGGACGCCGTACCCTGCCTTGCGGCACCGGTCCTACGGCCTACGCAGACAAGGGCATCCGCGGGAGTTATCAGGCGGCCCCGCGTTTGCGGTTTTCCTAGCGGAAACCGGATTTCGGCCTTTAGAATAGAAACATGTCTGCGCGAATCAGCCCGCCGGCCCTATGCGCAGTGGGCAGGCGTTAAAGTCACCTCTTTCGGGAGTTCGGATACCATGACCACCGTTCGCAGGCTGCAGGCGGCCGCCGCTCTTACCGCGGGCATCATGGCCGTCACCTGCTGGCACGTCGGCTCCAAAGCCTCGGCCCGCCGGCTCAATGGCCTGACCGGAACCAATAACTCGACTGCCACCACGGCCGTCGAATCCAACGGTATGTTCGCCGAGCGGCCGGTGATCACCTATCGCTCAGGGCAAGCCGATGCATACTTTGCATTGCAACTTAAGCCCGATTTGGGTGCCGCTTCCTCCAAACCGCGCGATTTCGTTGCCGTCATCGATATCTCGGCGAGCCAGGCCGGGGCGCCGTTGCGCAATGCTCGTTTGCTCTTGGAAGAGATGGTCAAGCAAGCCGGCACCAACGATCGCTTTGCCGTCTGGGTCGTGAATACCCCGGAAGAAACACGGGACCTGACTCGCGGTCTGCGCAATCGCGACGACGCCCAACTGAAAGACTGCTTTACCGAACTCGAAAAAACGATTTACGCCGCCGGTGCCACGGACCTCAAAGTCGGCCTCAAAAAAGTCCTGGCCGGCCTTTCGCTGCAAAGCGACCGCCGCACGGCCGTGGTCTACTTGGGCGACGGGGATAGTGTTCTCGATCCGCTGAATGACGCAGATCGTATGCGTATCTCCACCGAGCTTGTCGAACACAAAGTGCCGTTCATTTCGGTGCCCCTTGGCATCAAGCTCAATGCAAAGAATCTTCACGGTTTGGCCCACGCCACCGGTGGCTGCGTTGTCCGGGTGACGGGCGGCGACAAACCCAAGGAAGCGGCCGCTCATGTATTGAGCGCGGTTTCCGCTCCGATCTACTATCCAAACAAAGTTGAGTACTCGGCCGAGGTCGTCGAAGCCTTGCCAAACCGCCTGCCGCCGCTTCGCTCGGATACACCGGTGCTGGTCGCCGGCTCGATGAAGGCTGCCAAGACTTTGGAGTGCCGTGTTGAAGGCGACGTCGATGGCCGTTCGCAATCGCTGACTATCAAGGAAAAGGTTCCCGAAGCGGCCGCGTCGAATTTCTTCTTGAGCAACCTCGTGAAGCAGTGGCGCGGGGCTGATCGTTCAGCGCCGGCCATCATGCGGGCGGATCGTGGCCTCGCACTAGCCTTCGAGCAAACCCGCTTGGCCCGCGATGAATTCATCAACCAAGCGGTTTGGGCAGTCGGCCTGAACAAGTTGGATGCCGCACAGAATCTCTACGAGGCCGCAAAGTCGATTGACCCGACCGACAGCGAATCGGCCGCCGGCCTGACCGTGGTTCGCCGCCTGAAAGCCGGAGAGATCAACAAGGATCAACTGTTCAAAGAAGCCAAAGCCTTAGGTAGCGATGCCGACGACGTGAAGAAGACCAGCCTCATGCAGCCGGCCCAAGAAATGCCGGCATTGCCGCCAGCCGATGCCCCGGCGGCGGGCAATTTGCTCGACCTGGAACGGCGCCGCCGTGCTGTTCAAGAGCAGCAGATTACTGCGGTGGTGGATGATGCCATTCGCCAAGCGAGACAACTGGTTAATACCGATCCCGATGCTGCCAACGATCTACTCAAGCGACAGTTGGCCTCAATCCGTGACAACGGCGATCTCAGCGAATCAATTCGAGCCGGCCTCGCCGGTCGCCTTGAAGGCGCGCTGCGCACGATTGAAGCCGAAGGGGCGCGCGTCAAGCAACGTCAAGAATCCGATCTCCGCATTCGCATCGAAGCCGAGCGCCGTCGCGGCCTTCAGGCCACGGCGGCCAGCGAGGAAGAGCGAATTCGTGAGCGCGTCCGAGTATTCGGCACGCTGATGGATCGGGCTCGATATGACGAGGCGCGCAAGGAGTCTTTGGAGCTCGCCGCCGAACTAGTCGCCAAGGGGCACACGCCGCCGCCGGCCGTGCAAGCTAGCTCCACGGTCAATCACTATGCCACCAATCTTCAGACCTACCAGGAGATTCGAAAGCTCAAAGACGATCGCGTTGTTCTGCAGATGCTGCTGGTGGAAAAGTCGCACCTGCCGTTCGAGGACGAGCCGCCCGTGGCATTCCCGCCGGCCTCGGTGTGGAAACAAGTCAGCGACATGCGTCGCGATCGATATGCCTCGGAATCGCTGGGTGGATTTAGCCGACGCACCGTTGAGCTTCGCGATAAACTCGCCAAACCGGTCAACGAAGAGTTTGCCTTCGACGGCATTCCCCTGCGCGACGTTCTCAAGACGCTCAGTGAAAACTACGGCATCACCTTTATCGTGAACTTGCCGGCCTTCAAAGAAGCGGCTCTCGAGCGGGTTGAGGAACAACCGATCCGGCTGCAGAAGATGCCGGGTGTCTCGCTCAGCACGATCCTGAATTTCATGCTTTCACAAGTGCAAGGCACCTACGTGATCAAGCGCGATTACGTCGAGATCACCACTCGTAAGGCGGCTGCCTTCGATAAGATCGTGAAAGCGTATCCGGTCGCGGACCTCGTGATTCCCATCCCCAGCGCCGTCGATCCACTGTCGTTGCAACAGAACCTGCAAGTGCTTGGCAGCTCGCTTTCCGCGAACGGCCAGGCGATCTTCGGTTCGGCCGGCGGTGGTTTGAATCTCGGTAACTTTGGTGGTGCCCTCGGCGTCGGCGCCCTTGGCGTCGGTGGTGTGGGCGGCTTCGGTGCGCTCGGCGTCGGCGGCGGTGCCGGTGGTGCTGCGGGCGCCCAGTTCTTGGGTGGCGCGCAGGGCTTCCAAGGTGGTGCCCTCGGCTTTGCGGGCGGCACCAATTCAGTCAACCTGGGCTTTGGTGGTGGCGTCACAGGATTCGGTGGCGGTCAGCAAGGCCAGTTCGGTAACCTGGGTGGCCAATTCGGCATTCAGGGTGGCGATACCAGCCAACTTTTGATCGACCTGATCCAAAACGTCATCGCACCGAAAGAATGGAATACTCGTGCCAGTATCTTGCAACAACAAGCGAGCTTGATCAATGAAGGCGACGAAGCGCCGCCTTTGGATATCTCGCTCTTGAACGCGCTACAGTACTACCAGCCCTCTCGCGCCCTCGTCGTTCGCGGGTCCTCAAAGGTTCATACCAGGACCGGCGAGTTTGTCGCTTCGACCGGAGCGGCCGCTGGCGCCAAAGCTCCGAACGAACGGGGCGATATGCTAGTGTTCGCGCCAAAAGACAAAGACAACGCCCCGGCTGTGGCGGCAGCCCCGAAGAAGCCTAATCCGGCCCCGGTGAAGCCGGCCGAGCCGGTGGTTGCCAAGGCTCCGCACAACCCGAAAGAGTTGTGGCAGGACAACATGGCCCAAGGCAAGTTCAAGCCGCGCAATGTCATTGCGATGGCGGACGTTCTGAGCATCTGCAACAAGTTTGAAGATGCGTCCGAACTCCTCAAGGCCAACATTCGCCAAGGGCTTCTCACGCATCCCGCCGTGTTCGACGCCCTCGCCGTGGCGCTCGAAGGCGCCAAGGCCTCGGTCGAAGAGGTGGAGCGGGCTCGGCTCTCGAAGATCGACCTCGACTCCGAGAATCCGAAGAGCTTCGTTGATCTGGCTCAGTCGATGATCGACCTGGGTCGTCACGAACGGGCACTCGAGTTCTGCAAGCGAGCGGCCGAATTGGATGCCGCGTCCCCGGATGCTTACCGCAAGGTGCTGACCATTAAGGGCAGCATTGATAATGCTCGATACGTGGAAACTGTGAAGTGGGCCGCGACCAATTTGCTTGATCGCGAATGGGAAATCGACGGCAACCTGAATCAGCAGCAGGCAAAGTCGGCGATCGAGAACCTGGCCAATCAGATGCAGGCCCAAGGCCGCCGCGATGATGCAGCGCAACTGCGACAGGTGGCCACCCGCCATCATCAGCGCGATCTCGTGATCGAATTGGCTTGGAGCGATCCGTCGGACCTCGACTTGATCGTCACCGAGCCAGTTGGCACGACCTGCTCAGTGAAGCAGCCGCGAACCCCCGCGGGTGGTTCTTGGATCGGTGACAAGCTCGGCGTTCGGCAAGAATCATACTCGGCCGCTCAGGGCTTCACCGGTAGCTACGATGTGACGGTTCGCCGCATCTGGGGCGAGCCGATGGGCAACAAGGCCACCTTGAAAGTCACGTATCACCAGGGCACCCCCGAAGAATCGACTGAGCTTCACACGCTGGTGCTCGATTCACACGGTCAGGCCAAGGTGAAGCTCGACTTGCACGGCGGCCGTCGTGTGCAAAGCGAAGCCGTGCCTGTCTCGGCTACTGTGAAGCGGTTGCCGGTCGCTCGTGAATCGACTGACGACATCTACGCCACGCTCCGAGCGATGGCCGATCCGAATCTCGTCGTGGCTCGTCCGACCACTCGCATCGGCTCGTCGGCCGGTGCGACGTTGACCGAACAAGCCCGCACCGCGACCAGCTACCAGCCCGGCGTTGAGTTGTCGCACCAGACCAAGGTGTCGCCGGCTCTGTCGAGCGGTGTGGATCTCTTGACTCAGACGACGATCAGCTCAGATCGCTCGTCCATGCGAGTCAGCCTGACGCCGGCCTTCGACACGGTGATGCAGGCTCCGCACGTGCCGCTGGCTTCGGTCCCAGGCGGACAGTAATTTTGATCTGGCTTCGAAAGCCCCGCGGGCACAACCCGCGGGGCTTTCTTTTTGCCCTGGCTCACCGCGCTCGATAAGAACCATAAAACTCCGTTAGGCTTTGAGCGCCGGCTCGTCGGAGTTGTCATGCGTTACCTATTCTCTGCTACAGCCGCCATCGTTTTAACATTGAACGCTTCGGCGGCGGACATTTCGCCCTTGATCGCCAAGATCAAGGCAGTCGGGCCCGACGGGGTAGGGTCCGTTGAAGCGGCGGCCGCATGGAAACAGTTGAGCCACCAAGGACTCGACTCGGTGATCCCAATTCTCTCGGCCATCGATGGCGCATCGCCGCTCGCGGCGAACTGGCTTTGTTCCGCGGTGGATGCGGTCATCGAGCGGGCCGGCAGCCAGCCGCTCCCAAGCGCGGACCTCGAAAAGTTTCTTGCGAATCGCTCGCATGCAGCCCGCGCTCGCCGATTGGCGTACGAATTGATCTGTCGGGCAAACCCTACCGCTCCAGAAAGCTGGTTGCCCCGCTTCTTTGACGACCCCGCGCCAGAGTTGCGATTTGTCGCCGTGAAGTCGGCATTCGAGAAAGTGAAGGGGGCACCCAAAGAAGACGCAGCGGCCATCAAAGAACTCGACCGCTTATTGCAAGCGTCACGCAACTTCGATCAGATCGAGGAGATTGCCAAGGCGTTGGACGATCGCGGCGAGAAAAGAGACTTGACGGATCATTTCGGCTTCCTGAAATCGTGGCACGTGATCGGCCCATTCGACAACGCCAATGGCACCGCGGGCTTCGCACAGGTATTTCCTCCAGAGACAAAGGTCGATCTCAATGCCGAACTGCCTGGCAAAGCAGGCCCAGTCAAATGGCAGGTCACCACATCGACCGCGCAGTACGCGCCAATCGACCTCAACAAAGTCCTCGGCAAACACAAGAACGCTGTCGCGTACGCTTACGCAGAAGTGAATTCTCCGGAGGCCGAGGATGTGGAAGTTCGTGTCGCGTCGGCCACCGGCGTCAAAGCGTTCGTGAATGGTAAAGAAGTGTTGGCCCGCGAGAGCTATCACCAAGGCATGACGCCCGACTCGCACATCGCCGCTGTTCGATTGCAAAAGGGCCGTAACACCATCCTGGTGAAGATCGTGCAAAACGACGAGAAGATGCAACATCAGCAGGAATGGCAATTCCAACTGCGCGTGACTGATGCGAGTGGCGCAAAAGCGAAGGTCGAACAGGTGTCGCCGGTCACGGCCAAGTGAGGATCACCATGTTTCGCACGACATTGTTTGTTGCCTTGGTCGCAACTTCCGCGATGGCGGCCGATCTCGCCTGGCCGCAGTTTCGCGGCCCCTCGGGCCGTGCCGTGTCCACCGAGGTCGGCTTGCCGGACAAGATTGCCCCGGGTGAGAACGAGCGCTGGGTCGTGGACCTCCCCGGCCGCGGATTGTCTTGCGCGGTGATCGCCGATGGCCGCATTTATCTGACCGCCAACTCAGGCCTCGACCAGAGCCGATTGCATGTGTTGGCCTACAGCACTGCCGGAAAGAAGCTGTGGGAGCGTCAGCTCTGGGTGACCGGCCAAACGTTTTGCCACCCTGTCACCTGCATGGCTTGTCCGACGGTTGCGACCGACGGCAAGCTCGTGCACGCACTGTTCGCGACCGGCGATCTGATGTCATTGACCACCGATGGGGAGGTGCGCTGGGTCCGCTCGCTCTTGAGCGAATTCCCGAACATGATCAATCATGTGGGTCGGTCGTCATCGCCGGTGCTCGCCGGCGACGTGCTCATTGTGCTGATGGAGAACCAGGGCGAGTCGTACTTGCTCGGCATCGATGCTAATAGTGGCACAACCAAATGGAAGCAGCCGCGCCAATCCGCGCAAAACAACTGGATCACCCCGCTCGTCATCGAGTCGCACGGCTCGCAGCTTGTGCTCGTCCCATCGTACGACGGCATGACGGCCTATGAGGCGCGCACTGGCGAAGTGAAATGGAAGTATGGCGACGAAGGGCTCCATGTCATTCCATCGCCCACGCCCGTGGGAGAGGGTGAACTGGTTCTCGCGCCCTCGATGAAGGGGCTCGACGTGATGCGCCCGGGCGAGGCAAAAGTTGACGTCGTTTGGAAATCGCCGAAGTTGCGTCTGGCCAATGCCAGCCCGTTGGCGGCCGACGGCAAGGTTTATTGCCTCTCAAAGAACTCTCTGACCTGCGCCGATCTGACCGATGGCAAGTCTCTTTGGGAACTCAGGGTCAAAGGCCCATTCTGGGCTTCGCCGGTGCTCGCCGACGGGAAGATTTACATGGTCAGCGACGAAGGCGTCGTCACCGTGGTCAAGCTTGGCAAAGAAGGGACAGTGCTCTCGACCGGCGAGATGAAAGAGCCCATCTATGCGACACCGGCCGTCGCGGAATCGTCGATATTTTTGCGGTCGGATAAGCACCTTTGGTGTTTCGGCATCGCGAAGAAGACCAGTTGATGCCGGCAGACCGAAGGTACTGATTACTCATAATTTCATCATCAATTCGTCGCCGCCAAAATGTCCGATCGCGCGGCAAAAAGAGGTCACGTAGTTCAGCGGCAGTGCGTTGACTTCGCTAATAACGGCGTGATACTGTATCTACTTATTGTCGGTTTCATTGTTTGCTTCCTGACGAGCGTCTGACGGCCGATTATCCTATCACCATGCCCGGCCGCCCCCGCCGAACGTGCCCGAGCGAATTGGAGAGGTTAACCCACGATGGCTGCACCCTTGGGCGTATGGGGCATTGATATCGGTCAATGCGCCCTCAAGGCCCTGCGCGTTGAACTCGTCGATGGTCAAGTCACAGCCACGGCGTTCGATTACGTCGAACATCCGAAAATTCTTAGTCAACCCGACGCCGACCCGGACCAACTCACCCGCGAGGCCCTCGACCAGTTCTTGTCGCGGAACTCGCTGAAGGGCGACTTGGTAGTCATCGGCGTTCCCGGCCAAAGCGGTCTTGCGCGATTTGTGAAACTGCCGCCGGTCGAAGAGAAAAAGATCATCGACATTGTCCGCTTTGAAGCGAAGCAGCAGATTCCCTTTCCGCTCGAAGAAGTCGTCTGGGATTTTCAGAAGATCGGCTCCGGTGAAGTGGCTGACGGCTTTGCGCTCGAGACCGAAATCGGCCTATTCGCCATGAAGCGGGACATGATCTCCCGCGCGCTGTCGCAGTACCAAGAAGTGAACGTTGAAGTTGATGTCGTGCAGATGGCCCCGTTGGCACTGTGCAACCTGGTCGCCTACGAGATGCTGAACAAGGGCGGTACGCCCACCGGTGCGGAAGAGGAAGACGATACGCCGCGCGGCAAACGCAAGTGCGTGGTCGCTTTGGATATCGGGGCGGACGCGTCGAACCTCGTGGTCACCGACGGCGAAAAAGTGATCTGGCAACGCCCGATCCCGCTGGGTGGCAATCACCTGACCCGGGCCCTCTCGAAAGAACTGAAGCTCACGTTCGCCAAAGCGGAACATCTCAAACGGAACGCGGCGAAGTCTCCGCCCGAGCTCAAGACCATCCTCGCGGCTCTGAAGCCGGTGCTGACCGATCTCGTCGGCGAAGTGCAACGGTCGCTCGGCTACTTCATTAACTCGCACCGCGAAGCTCATGTGGCTTATCTCGTCGGCTTGGGCAGTGCATTCCGCCTGCCCGGTTTGCAGAAATACTTGCAGGAGAAATTGCAGCTCGACGTCCGCAAGCCGACCAAGTTCAACCGGCTAGCCGGCGACGAAGTGATCTCCGCTCCCGTCTTCACCGAAAACCTGTTGAGCTTCGCCGTTTGTTACGGTCTCGCGGTGCAGGGCACGAAGCTCTCGCGCTTGACGACCAATTTGCTGCCGCCGGAGATTCGCCAAGATCGGATGATCCGGGCGAAGAAGCCTTGGGCTGTGGCGGCCGCCGTCGCCCTCTTCGCCGGGGCCGGCGTCCTGACGGCGGGTTATGCCTGGAGCTACAAAGCGGTGACGGCCGCCCCGGTGACGGAAGCTCTCAAGGGCGCGGATGCTGCGGTCAAACGCGTAAACCAGCGCCAACAGCAAGTCGACGCGAAGACCAAAGAGGTCGAAGGCACCCGCGATGCCGTGTACGGCATCATCGCCGGCCGCGAAGAACAATTAAATTGGATTCGGCTCAACGAGTACGTCAATATTTGCTTGCCTCAGCCGGACGGCAAAAACCTGCCGCTCACGGGCCGCAACCCTCGGCCGGGCGGCAAAAAGGATGAGCTCGAGCCGATGCAGGTGAAGTATTGGAATTTCGATAAGGCCAAAGAAGCGAATCAGGAATATCAGGAGCGCGTCAAAGGCGGGGAAGCGGCCGACGCACCGCTCGACCCAGAGCTGCGCGAGAATCTCTGCCACGTCGATGTCGAAGCGATCTACACCTTTTACGTGTCGAGCGCAAAACAGTTTTACGACACCGCCAAGGCAAAGTCATTGGACGAGACGGGCGCGCAATTCAACGGCATGTTGGATTTCGACGTCAACAATCCGCCTCCTGCAGAGCCTGCCTGGGCAGTCGCCATTCACGGTTCAACCTACCAGAAGGATGGCGCGATATTCCTGCGCGACACGCTGGTTTACAACCTCGCGCGGAACTGTAAGCGGAATTTCACCGGCGGCGCGGCCACGGCGGCTCCGGCGGCCGACGCGGCCAAAGCTCCTGATGACCCGATCCACGACCGCGTCACCCACGTGTTCCTCTGGAACTGCTTGCCTTTCGAGCCGAAACCCGGATCGTTCAGCTACATCAGCAAGAACTATCTGCGGCCATTGGTCTCCTCAGGGGGCGGAGCCGCTCCCGCTCCGGGCGCACCGCCCGCTGGCGGCGACGCGCGAGACACGTGGGTGCCGTTGGCTAGCTCCGGCGGTGGCGGTGGCGGTGGCATCGGTGGCGGCGCGGCACCTGCGGCCGGTGGTGGAGGCGGCCGCGGCGGCGGTGGCGGGGGTCGCGGCGGCGGAGCACCGCCTACGGACTTTGGTGGCGGCGGCGGTACCCCGGTGCCCACTGAGTTGAAAACCAAACCACGCTACGAGTTCGTCGTCATGTTCTTGTGGCGCGAACCGATTCCTTCCGACAACCTTGGGAAACCCTGATAGTAACCAACCATGGATAAAGAAAAACTTATCAAGCATCATTTCTGGATCCTGCTGACGCTGGCAGTATTGCTGCTGCCCGTCGTCATGGGCAGCGTCATGATGGGCGTCGCCGAGGCGACGGCCGCGAAAGCCAAAGAAGTCGAGAAGCAACAGACGGAGCTCAAGAACGCCACGGGCAAGGCCAAAGGCGAAACCTACGTCACGGCTCTCGAAGAGCAGAAGGCCGAGCTCGAAGGCAGCAAGGGCAAGGTTTGGGAAGAGAACTACAAAAAGCAGGAAGGCTTGATCGAGTGGCCGCGGCAATTGGCGCACCTGAACAAGCTTTATTTTGGCGACCCGATCCCGGACGAAGACATCAACACGTTTCGTAAATCCGAAGTTTATCTCTCGGAATTTACCTCGCTCGCCGAATTGATCAAGCCGACCGAATTGAATGGCGGCTGGCAGCAGGTCATGTCCAATGTGAAGTGGGGCGAAAAAACTCCGTCCAACGAAGAAGTCTGGCTGGCCCTCGAAGACATCTGCATCCAGCGCGAAATCCTCCGCTGCATCGATGATGTCAACAAGCTGCTGTCGCGCTTTGAAAAAGTATCCAGTCCCGAAGTCAAAGAAGAGCTGAAACGCGATCTCAAGCCGGCCGCCGACGAAACGGTTTGTCGCTTCGAGAGCCCCTATTGGCGGCTCGACCTCGCCATCGGTCGTCCGACCGCCGGCCGTCCTGTCGATCGCCGCCTGGTCAAAGGCGGTGCGGGCGAGTTCGTGGTCCGTGGGCAAATGAAAAACAAGAGCCAGCATCGGCTCAATGTTGGGCGCATCGATTTTCTGGTGTCGCTGTTTGACCCGAAGGAAAACAGAGGCCAGCCATCTTTGCTTTCGGTCGAGGGCGATTACCTGTCGGTTGAAGGGATGGGCCAAGCCACTCCCGACGCTCCGAAGCCGCCGCCCGCGCCCGCGAAGCCGGCCGAGGGTGACGAGCTTCCCGGCATTGACCTGAGCAACAACGTACCGACCAAGACCGATTCGGTCATCACGTTCCGCGACAAAATGCTCTACGCATCGGTACGCACCGGCGAGGCCAAGCCCAACATCTTTTCCGTCGAGCAGAAGCTCGATCCGCGGTACGTGCCGGTGAAGCGCGTCGATCGCATCGCTCTGGGTTACAATTCGCACCGGACGGCCGATAAGCCGTTGCTGCTTTGCCCGATGTCCGAAGACGCCAAGAAGAATCTCCCGGCCGCTCCCGAGGCCGCCCCGGCCGGCGGCGCACCCGCGCCTAACGCGGCCGCTTCGACCTCGGCCGATCTCACGCCGAACAAGATCAACCGCGCCCGCTACATCAAAGTGAGCCGCGAGGTCCGTCGCATGCCGATCGGCCTGGTGCTGATCGTGGATCAAGCACACGTGCAAGACGTGTTGCGGGCGTTTGCGAACTCGCGCTTGCGCTTCCAGACGACGCAGTTTCATTGCATGCGCTACCGCGGCGGTTCGACCAGTGCGCCCGCGGCCGGGCAATCTGCTACAGAAGATCCAAATGCCAATTTGGTCGAGATGAGCCTTTACGGCCTCGCCTCGATTTACGAGAAGTTCCCGCCCAAGGGTGAAGTGGCGAAACAGTAGACAGGGGTCGGGCGTCATTGGTGACATCCGAATCAGGGGATCCAGCGATGGCTAAGGCGAAGTCGTCAAAATCCAAAATCGACGTCAAAAAGTTCTTGCTCGAAAAGGGCGAGAAGGTCGGCCTGATCGTGGGCGGCATTGGTCTGACACTCTTGGCCATCTTGGGTGTGCTCCAGGCGAGCCACGCGGCCAGCCCCGGCACCATCAGCCAAAACCTCAAAACAGCGACGGTGGCAATCGATAACCGTTTGCGCGATACGCCCGATAGGCCCAACAAGGTGACCTTGGCGCCGGGATCGCAGGCCATGCGCAAGGTGGGCGTGAATGAGTTCGTCACGCCATATCCGCTCTTCGAATTCAACCAAGGCATTCTCGACAAGCGTGTGAATCCGATCTTGCTACCCCCCGAAGGCGGCCAGGCCATCTACGTCATCGGCGGCGTCGGCGTTTACTGGATCGAGGGCGATCCTCCGATGATCGCCGTCCGTGAAGGTGTTAACCCGGCAAGAAACGACATGGCAGGGATGATTAATCGGCTGAAATCCAAGAACAAAGCCGCACCGCCCGGCTCGGTCTTTCAGCCGCCCCCCGGACCCGCAGGCGGCGCACCTCCGGGTGGAGCAGCTCCCGGTGGCGGGCCGATTCCCATGGGCGGAGGCGGCGGCGGTGGTGGGGCTCCGAAAGGCCCTGGCGGCGGCGGTGCAGGCGGCGGCATGCCCAAGCCGAAGCTCGCTGAGACACAGATCTCACTTAAGCCTTTAGACAGCGAAGACCTCGCCAAAGCAAATCTCGCGATCAACCTGAAGCCCGAACGCATGGCCATCGTCCGCGCCGTGGTTCCTTACAAGCGACAAGTCCAGAAATATCTCAATGCGCTGCGGTTGGAGAACGACGCCGCATTGGTGAATGACAAGAGCGCGCCACTGTACCACGGCTTCGATGTCGAACGCCAAGTGCTCGATATCGATGGCAAAACGGTCAAGGAAGATTGGCAAGAGCTGAAGTACTTGGACAACTACGAACAGCTTTACAAGATCACCGCGGCCTTCGAAGACGAAGACCCGCAGTTCCAAGACTTCAAACCTCAGGGCGCTCATCGACTGTATCTGAGGCGGCCGAAATTGACTCACGGCAGCTATTCGATCCCGGCGATGGGCGAATTGATCAAGGCATTGGATGAGGTCAAGAAATCGGCTCCAGTCGCTGATCTTGTAGGCAAAGCGAAGCAGATTGCCGGCAAGGGCGACGTCTTCGACGAAGGCGATGCCCCTCAGGCCAGCAGCGGCTCACCAGTTCCCAATCAGCCGGCGTTGACAACTCAGCCGGCGGCTAAAGGCCCGCCGGGCAAGGCCGGATCGAGTCCTAAGAACAACGCGATGCCGTGCTGGATCTTGCAACTGGTCGATCCCGACATTCAGCCGGGCCGGTACTACAAGTATCGCATTCGCCTCAAAGCGGCGAATCCCAACGAAGGCCGCACGAAAGAAGTGTCGTCGCCCGGTTTGGCCGAGGTGAAGGAGTTGGTCAGCGAGTGGTACGAGATCCCGCAGGCGGTGCACTCGCCGCCGGAGGAATATCTCTTTGCTAATGATGACCGTCGGCCGGCCGAGGATATCTATGGCGAAGCCGCATACGACCGCACGACACTCCGATTCCACCGTTGGATGAAGTCCATCCGCACCCAACGTGACAGCGCCGCCGAGGTGCCGATCGCGGAATGGGTGATCGTGGACATCGTCGCCAAGCGTGGCCAATTCGTGCACGAAGAGCGGAAGGCGAAAATTCCGCTGTGGTCGATGGTGGCGAATAACTACATTCTCTTGCCGCCGAATTTCACCGGGAGGAGAATCGTCGTCCGGGAAAACGTGACGGCCGACTTCACGCCGACTAAACCGGTGTTGCTGGTGGATTTCGAGGGTGGACGAGGTTCGTACCGTTTGCCGAATGGCACGCCGATCAACGTGACGGAATGCGCTGGGCAGATCATGCTTGTGACCGAGGACGGCAAGACGATTGTTCGCAACACGGCGGCGGACCGGTTGATCGGCGACAAGAAAGCCCGCGAAGATGCGTGGGAAGCCTGGATCCGCGATATCGAGATAAAAACGCTGCAGGGTCAGCAGTCGAATTAGCGTCGAAGAGAATTGAAAAACCCAGGTCCCGCCGCAAGGCGGGACCTTTTTGTTTACGCCGCTTGGCGACCGGCGAGCGCTGCACTGAGCGGCTTGAACGCTTTCATCACCAATCGATTGCCGACAAGGCGTTCCGCAATGGAGAGCGGAAGACCGCGCCACAAGTGCGGCATCTCGCTGCGGCGCAAGTGCCGCTTGTTCACACGATGCTCGGCGAACTCCGAGAATGTCGTCCGCAATTTGCGCCCGGTGGTGCCGGGCAGATGCGCCTTCGCTTTGCCAAACCAGCGCAGCCACGGATAGCTGGCGTTGTACCAATAGCTGGCGTTGTAGCGGGCTGTCGCCACCACGATCACTTTGCCGCCAGGCCGCAACACTCGGTAAAGCTCGCGCACGACGGGCGCTGCATCATCCACTTCATCGAGCAGTCCCTGAAGGCAGACCACATCGACAGAGTCGGAGGGCAGCGGCATGCACTGCGGCGTGCCGTGAATGTAGCGGGCCAGTTGGCCACGCAGGTCGAAGTGCGTGCGGATGAGGTCCAGTTGCTCGTGCGACGGGCTGAGCGTCACCACCTCGGCGCCGTTCATCGCGTATTGCAGCCAGTCGGTTCCCAGGCCTTCGCCTAAACCCAGCACCGTGTCGCCGCGATGGCGGACGAACTCAAGTACCCGGGGCAGCCAATTGCCCTGCCGGCTATATCGCAAGTTTGAGATTTCTTCGAACCACTCGCGAGAAAAAGGCGCGGTCGGTGAATTGCGCGGTCGCTTACGGAATGCTTCGCGGTGATAAAGGCGATCCGCCGCCTCGGCCGCGCTTGTCCCCGGCCGCGCTGCGGAATCCGCTTCCGAAAATAGTCGCAATGTTGTACTTGCGGCCGCGGCCATGGGAATCGTCTCTGAATCTCGACTCGGTGGCGGCAAATAGCCGATTGAGAAAGGAGAGTCAAGTTAGCTTGGTCCGGTTAGCTTGGTCCGGTTGTAGCGACTGCGCGGCACGCAAATTGCCCATAATGCCCGCATCGCGGAGGCCGCCTGGAACCCGCTTGTACGCTAAATAGGACGATTATTGGGTTGAAGGAGACGATGTTTCATGGTCACCGCCCTCGCCACTGGGCCCAATCGGACGCTCCAAGATCCGAAACTTAAGGAACATCTTCACCGCCTTCGCCGAGTCGATGATTGGCGCAACTGGCTATCGATTGCCCGCACTTATATTTTTCTGACGGTCGCCGTCGCCGGCCCGATTCTCTTCGATCAATGGCGGCTCGCGCAGGGTTTGTCGTGGGAGTGGAACATTCCGGTTTTCCTTCTCGCCGTCACATGCATTGGGGCGGGCCTGCATCAACTGACGGCCCTGGGCCACGAGGCCTCGCATCATGTGCTCTTGCGCAATCGTTTCTGGAACGAGTTGGTCAGCGATTGGCTCTGCATGTTCCCCGTGTTCACCACCACGCATCATTATCGCCTGCAGCACCTCGCCCATCACCAATTCGTCAATGATCCGGAGCGCGATCCGAACTTTGGCCAGTTGCAGGTCAACGGCCACTGGATCGATTTCCCGATGACGAGCGCCCGCTTTTGGAAAGAGTTTTTCGCCGAGCTCATGCCCTGGAACCTCGCCAACTATTTGCGAGCGACCGCGGTCTACAACGCGATGGGCAGCGACACCAACGCCTATTCGAAAAAGACGAGTCACAAGTCGCACCGCGCGAAAACGATCGGCGTGATTTATCTCTTCACGCTGTTGGGCGTGACGGTCGATTTCGCGGTCCGGCAGCACACGATGCTCCTCGCCACGGTGCCGACCGGCATGTTCATCGGTGTGATTCTATTTCTCGCGCTTGCGCCGCACGACTGGTATCACCATAGCCGGATTCACGCGGCCTACTCGATTCGCCCACTGGCGATCATGCGCACGATTTACTTCTCGGTGGCGTTTATCGCCATTGCCTGGCTCGCCTACTTCTATGGTCCGCGCGTGTACTTCTACATGGGCGTCCTCTGGCTCTTGCCGATCTTCACGTCGTTTGCGTTCTTCATGATGATGCGGCAACTGGTCCAGCACTCTAACGGCGACCGCGGGTGGTTAACCAACTCGCGCGTCTTTTTGGTCAACAAGTTTGTCCGCGACAGCGTGTTGCCCTACGGCCAGGATTACCATGTGCCGCACCATGTGTACGCGTCGGTGCCGCATTACAACCTCAAAGAACTGCACGACATTCTGATGGAATACCCGGAGTACCGGGAAGAAGTGCTCGTGGTCGCCAACGCCGTGGTGCCCAAACCGGGTCACGAGTACCCGACGATCGTCGAAATGCTCGGGCCTATCTACGCCCCGGCCGCTCGCCACGCGGCCCACGTGGACAACACCGTGCTCGACGGCGTCACCGTCGATGAGCGGGAAGAGATCATGAAAGCCGCCCGCGAGTCGGCGAACAAGGAAAAGGGCGACCAGCGGTCGGATTCGCGCTTCGCTCGCCGGGCCTAACGCGGTTTCTTCAATCGCTCGCGCACAAGTTCCGGCAGATACTTCACCGGCAGCGTGCCGTGATCCATCACGGCTTCGTGGTAGCGTCCCAAGTCAAAGTCCTTCCCCATCTCGCGCGAAATTTCCTGCCGCAGCCGATAGAACGCCGAGCGGCCGACGAAGTAGGTCGATAGCTGGCAGGAGCTTTGCTTCGCGCGAATCACTTTCGCCTGCGCTTCGCCCTCGGCCTGGAAGCCCCGGTTGACGAGCAGGTCCATCGCCTGTTCATCGGTCATGTTGCTGCAGTGCATCTTGTGATCGAGAATCGCGTTGATCACGGCCCGCAGGTAAAACTTGAGTTGGTGCAGCCGCAAACTCAGGTCCGCGTCGCCATATCCCTGATCGAGCATCATCTGCTCGGTGTACACGGCCCAGCCCTCGGCAAACGTGCCCGAGCTGAGAATCTTGCGAATCTTCGACGGATGGCGATTCGAGTATTCGAGCTGCACGTAGTGCCCGGGATACGCTTCGTGGATCGTCAGGATCTGCAACATCGCCCGGTTGTATTCCCGGAAGTAACTCTCAGACCGGCGAGCATCCCAGGCCGTCGGCGGCGGACTCACGGCATAGATGCTCGGTGCGTCCGGGTCCAACGGCGGCGCAGGATTCAAAAACGCCACCGAGTTCCCGCGTTGGAACTCCGGCATCTCGACGACCTGACAGCGGTCCGGTTCCGGTAGCCGGAGGATGTCCTTTTCGCGGATGAACTTCTTGATGCGATCAACGGTTCCCTTCGCATCGCCCACCAAGCTCTCCGGCGTGCCGTGATCATTGGCAAGCACGTCGAGCACGCTCCGCACCAACTCGCGTCGGCCCTTGGCATCATCGGGTGGCAACGGCTTGCCGGGCATGACCTTCGCCCAGAGTTGCCGGGCGACCACGACCATTTCCCGCTCGACGCGCTCCGCTTCCGATTCGGCGAGCTTGAGCACCTCGTCCGCCGAAAGCCCCGGCCCCGCGTCCAATTCCATCTCCAGCTTTTTGGCAAACTTCTCTCGCCCAATTCGCCATTCACCATTTGCCCGGGCCCGCATCTCTTTTTCCAGAAACTGCTGATACTCCTTCAGCGCGGCGACCACAGGTCGCGCCGCTCCAGACAATGGACTGATCTGCGGCGTCTCGCCGGTGAGTTGAAACAGGCCCGATTCGTAGAAGCCGATGGAGCCGCGGTTTTGCAGGATCGCCGTTTCGAGGTATTGTGCCGGCGGGCGCGTGAGGTTCGCCTTCGCCGCCGCGATGACCGCCGGGATCGCCGCCATTCGCCGGACCGCACTCGCGGCCGCCCGATCCTTCGGCAACGTGGACTGAGCGAACAGGGTGTAAATCGAGTCGGTGATGTAGCCGGTGTAAACGCGCGGGTCCTCTTCGTATGGCTTCGTGTTCTCCGCCAACCAGATCGACCGCGTCAAATCCTGCTTGAAGATTTCAAAATCCATTTGACTGCCGCGCGAGAGCTTGGCGTAATCCACCGCCTTGGGCAATTGCTCCAGCGTCGCTTTGACCGCCGCGACATCTTCCGCCCGCGCCTTGGCCGACAGGTCATCGAGGCGATCGTCATACCGGTGATCCCCGGCCTGCGTCGCCGCCAGCGGATGCCGCTTGAACGACTCCTCGAGGTAGCGATCGAAATACGCCGCCAGCTTGGCATCTTCAGGATTGGTCTGCGGATCAGCGGCGGCAAGCATGGTCAAACACACCAAAGTAAACATGAGTTGCTCCGGAAGAGAGTCGTAGCTTGAGCTATGACTGGCGGCCGTGACGGGTAGGGTGTTTTGTCATCCGACGCGCAAGCGTCCTCTTGTTAGCCCGACGCGCCAGCGAGGGTCTTCGTTAGCCGGACGCGCAAGCTACGGAAGCCAGAGACTTGCCCCCTTCTTGTTAGCCGGACGCGCAAGCTACGGGAAGCAGAGACGTGGCCGCAATCGAGGGATGTGGTTTGGTGGCGTGCGCGTCGAGTAACACCTAATCACAATTATTCGAGTGGGGTAGAGTCTCTGGTTTCCGTAGCTTGCGCGCGTCCGGCTAACAAGACAAGCCGCCCATCTTCACCGATAATGACAATCCGTTGCATTCCCATCTAGCGGGTGATGCCCAATGAAACTCTTCGCCGCAACGCTGCTCGCCCTCGTCACCTGCGCATGTACTATCTCACTCGCGCAATCGCCGACGGAACCCTCCGGCCCCGCCCAGACCAGCTTCGATCTCATCGATTCGGCAAATTACCAACTCCACCCCTGCGATTCCGAATTGCAATGGCTCCTGAAGGAACGCGTGCGAGTCGCCGTCGCCGAATTGCGGGCAATGTTGCGTGTAGACATCGGCCGCGGGACGCTGACCCGGCGCTTCGAAGCGGGCGAACATGTCAAGTGCGCTCGATTGGCACTCGTATGCAATCCGCAAGAACAACTGGAAATTCTGCGGCAACATCTCGTGTACGCGCGGCACCTGGTAGGCGTGTATCGACCAATACTCGATGCGGGCAATTTGCGTGAGCAAAACTGGCATCAGATTCTCTATCACCGCATCGATTGCGAATTGCAGGTCGCGCTAGTGATTCGACAGTGCTGGGGTTGCCCCTATCGTCCGGGACCGTGTGATCGCATCGAAATTCAGATCGAAGCGCCCAATGCGGAAGAATCGCCCTTGCGCCAGTGGGAAGACTTGCCGCCGATTCCACTGCCGGAGTTGGCCCGAGTCAAGCCTCCCACGGTTTTGCCAACCGACGATGATGTCCGGCGGCTTCTCAAGGAACGAGCCGCTTGTGCTTTGCGCGAATTTCGACTCCGTACGCAGGAATCATTCCATGGCCGCGGGACTTACGAAGATTGGCATACGGCCGCCGAAAACTCGCGGGATTCCTTGCTGTCGCTGACGAGCGACTGTAATCAGCATCTCGAGATTCTGAAACTGTATCGCGAGAGTCAGAAGGCTTACCAGGAATACGAGCGGCGATTGTCATGGAATGCGGACATGTTCTGGTGGTTCTTCGATCATATACGCTACGACTGGGCTTGCAGCGAAATTGCGGTGATGATTTTCGAGCAACGCGTAGCTAATGGAGGCTGTGTTCCCGCGTTACAAACACCCTTTCCTGCGCCAGATATATCTGGAGACATCAATTCGAATCGTGAAAATCCGGAATATCCCTCTCCGCAATTTGCAACAGCTCAGCAATTTACCGTCGGTGAAAATGAATTCGACTTGCGCGGGTATATGAAACGAAGGATGAATCACGCGCTGCGAGAGACTTCGGGTCTATTTTACCAATATCGCGTTGGCCGTGGCACTCTCGACGGTTTGATTGTGGCCGCGCAACGCGCCCGCAACGCCCGGCTGGCCGTGACCTGCGACCCAGCCCAGCGAATTGTGATATTGACCGAGTATCGCGACTTCCTGCGCAACGTTGAGAAGTTGAACCAAGCTCGCTTTGACGTTGGTGGTATTCGGCAGGAAGATCTCGAATCGTCGCGATACGAGCGGCTCAGCGCGGAGATTGAATTGCTCTGGGCGCAAGGATGGCGTTAGCTCGACACCTCTGGCGTCGAGCCCGGCGGGGATAAACTCCGCTGCTCTTTCTGAAACGCCCATGCGCCTCTTGTTAGCCGGACGCGCAAGCTACGGAAAGCAGAGACTCGGCCCCACTCTTGTTAGCCCGATGCGCAAGCGGGGGAGATCAGAGGCTCGGACCTGCATCAGAGTCTTCGCTTCCCGTAGCTTGCGCGTCCGGCTAACAAGATAAGATCCGGTCCACAAAGACATGGTTCGAATCCTTAGCGCGCCGTGTCTTAAGGAGCGGCGGGGTTTATCGCGCCGGGCATTCTCAGCAAGGCCATATCCCGGAGCCGAACGCGTAGAATGTGTCTGCCTCTGTAGCCTCAAGAGATTTTTCCATGAAAAATATATCGAGACTCTTGATACTGCTGGCCATGTCCGGCCTCGTGCAATTGGCCCGCACGACGGCTCAACCAGCCAACGAGTCTCATGAATCCGAGTTACGAAAACTACTCCAGTACAAAGTCGAACTGCGCCGGAAAATGTTTGACGTGCTGAATTCAGGCGGCAAGGCTGTACCAGAAGCTGAGTTGGCAGCTGCCAAACGCCAGGTGATGGAAGCGGAGTTAGATGCAGCGGAAACGAAAGCGCAGCGGATCGCCATTCTGCAAAAGCTCAGCGCCTTCGCGAAGGCAAATTTTGAGGCTGTGCAAAATCTCGAAAGTAAAATCGAGTTGATCCGAGCTGAAGTTGAGTGGACCGAGGCGGTAATTGCTTTGGAACGCGAGAAACTCAAATAGTGATTTTGTTAGCCGGACGCGCAAGCTACGGAAAGCAGAGACTCTGCCCCACTCGCGAGTCTTTTTTCTCGTGCCCAAGCTCTGCTTGGGAACGAGAATGAGACCGAGGTGATACGACGACAACGAAAAAAGTTTGGTTTCTTTCCTTTGGCTTAAGCTGGCTGGCGTCCGCAGTGGGTTGCAATATCGGACAAATTCTAGGCTTGCTAGGAGAAGTTTTCTTTGAAAACGTTCTCGTATGTACGGCTGTCGGCTTTGTGATCGGTTCGCTGGGCGCGATTGTCGTTGCACCGTGTACGATAAGCGCGCCAGACACCGAGAAAGGAACTGCGCTTGCAGTCGGTGTCACATGCATTGGCTTAGTCAGCCTTTTCGCGTCGATGACGTTTTTTCTATGGGCCTTGATGCACGCTCGGATATGAAAGTGGGTTCCTCCGTTCGTTCTCAACTCTGCACCAGAACGCACGACCGGCGAGTCCTGGTTTGTACTAGCCTGAAGCGCGAGCGAAGATGGGCTCGACCCTTGCTTGCGCGGCCCACTAATTCCGTGCCTGATCCAAATGCTTCCGAATAGTCGCTTGCAACGCAGCCACGGTGCCATAATCGCGGTATTCGAAGCTCAGTCCCACGGGTTTGATGGCCGTGAATTGCATTGGGTCTTGATGGGCGATCTTGTTCAAGTCGGGCTGGAAATCAATCTGTAAGCGTTGACGGTAAAACTCCCAAAGTGTCGGCCAGTCATCACTGAGATTGGGATCCTGTTGGGGCAATTTCTCCAATTCGCTCCACGATTGGGGCCAGCGCCCTTGCTCATTTACGAATCGGTCTACGAGAGAGATGACGCGAGTAATGGCTTGTAAGTTCCTTTCCGCTTCCACCGCAATGTAAACACATCGAAGACCCCAGGCGATCCCAGTGAACGTGATGATCAATACCACCGCGATCGCGAGGCGGAGCCAACGAAATCGAGGTCGAGCGTGGGACATGCGGGCTCTTGCAGGAGGATCGGGGGTAAGCGATGACATTGTAGCCGTGCGGACACCTTTCTATCGCGGCGAGTGCGGCGAGGTGAAGGAGAAGTAAGCGAGAGAGTTGTCCGTTCGATTTTGGCGAGCGGGGTTGCGTAAGCGCCCCGAGCGCTTGCGAGCCGCGAAAGACTCGGGGCG
>JBJMQS010000074.1:0-157080 GCA_045802605.1 Gemmataceae bacterium
CCCGAGGTTCTGAAGCCCCAAAGACTCGGGGCGCTTACGCAACCCCGCTCGTCTTCAGGGCAATAACAACCGTGCCGGATTCTGCAACTGTTTGATCAATGCATTTCCGAAAATCGCACCCACTGCGCCATCGACCACGCGATGATCAAACGAAATCGACAGATACGCCATATCGGCCGACCGGTCTTTGCCGTGTGAATCGTAGACAGGTCGCTTCACGACTTTGCCCAAACCCAGAATCGCGACTTCGGGGTGATTGATCACTGGTGTGGCGAACAAGCCGCCGATGCCGCCGATCGAGGTGATCGTGAAAGTGCCGCCGCGTAGATCGTCGCGCTTGCTGCGGCCGGTGCGGGCCTCGGCCGAGAGTCGATCGATCTCGCGGGCAATTGTCGTCAAGTCTTTTTTGTCGGCGTCACGCACCACGGGGACCATCAGGCCAGAGGGCGTGGCGGTTGCGATGCCGATGTGGTACTCGGAGTGCACGATGATTTCGCCGGCTTCGTCGTCCAGCGTGGCGTTGACGTAGGGCACTTCTTTTAGGGCAGCGACAGCCGCCTTCACAACGAAAGGCAAATAGGTCAGCTTTACGCCGATGGCGTCGAACGATTCCTTGAGCGACGCCCGCAGCCGGACGAGTTCCGTCAAATCGCATTCATCGACATATGTGTAATGCGGGATCGTTCGCTTGGCCCGCACCATCTGCTCGGCGATTTTCTTGCGAATGCCGGCGAGTTTGACTCGACTGCCGGCTTTGCCGAGGTCGAACTGCTCAGCCGGGCTGGTTTTCTTAGCCGGCTCGCGCGGCGAGGTTGCAGCGGTGATTTCCAAATCTTCAAGCAGCACCCGGCCGCCTGGACCGGAGCCGCGGACGCTCGAGAGATCGATGTTGAGCTTGCGAGCGAGATGCCGCACGGAGGGCGAGGCTTTGACGGTGTAAGTGCCGTTGCCTTGTGGCCCATTTGCAGGCGAGCGGGGCTGCGTCAGGGGCCCGAGTGCGCCTGGTGTCGCCGCGACTGGACTGGCGACGGTCGCCTTTTCCTTTGCCGCCAGCGTGGCTGCGCCCGCAGGTTGATAGTCGAGAATGTGTTGCCCCACTTTGATGGTGTCGCCGGATTGAGCCTTCACGCTGTCAATGGTGCCGGAAAACGGCGACGGGACTTCCATCGTCGCCTTGTCGGTCAGCACTTCCATGAGGCTCTGGCCGTGCTTCACGGCTTCGCCCGGCGCAACGATCCAACGCACGAGCTCCGCCTCGTAGATGCCCTCGCCAAGTTCCGGCACTTTGAACTGCATGTCATTCTCAAGTCAGATTTCAGAATGCAGACGTCAGAATGAATTTCGTTCCGTCAATTCTAACTTCTGCAACTGACCATCTGAATTCTCTAAGCCGGTTCGATCGCCACCTCGCGCATGGCCGCCAGCACATTCGGGAACTGCGGCACTTCGTTCATCTCGTATTCCTGGTTCAAGCCGATACCCGGGAGATGTTTGCCAAACAGCACGCGCGGTCGGGCGACGAGATCGTAGAAGTGTTCTTCCACGACCCGCCGCAGCAGGTGCTCGCCGAAGTTCGTTACTTCCGTGTCTTCATTGACGATCAGCACGCGGCCCGTCTTGAGCACGCTCGCGCTGATGGTGGCCCAATCGTATGGGAACAAGGTTCGCAGATCGATCACGTCGAAGCTCAGGCCGTCGGCTTGCAATTGATCCGCGGCTTGGGCGCAGACCGGCAATAGCCGGCCGTAGCTGATCACCGTAGCGTGGTTGCCTTCGCGCACCCGGTTGGCGACACCGAGCTTAATGAAGTGCGGCTGCACCTCGGGCCAGCGCGGCTTCCAAGTCTCACGGGCGGCGCCGACGGGAGCGTCGATCATTTCCTTGAGCTGCTCATCGGTCCCCGGCTCGCCGGGAATGGGCTGCTCGTCGCGAACGCGCAAGAGCGCTTTGGGCAACAACATCATGACCGGATTCGGATCTGCGATCGCTGAGAGCATCAAGCCATAAGCGTCGAGCGACGACGACGGCATCACGATCTTCCAGCCGGGCAGCCGAGTGGCCCAACTTTCGAACGAATGCGAATGATACAGGCTGCCGCGGATGCCAGAGCCTGACGGCGTCATGAGCACGAGCGGCATTTCGTATTGCCCCGCGCCGCTCCAGCGCTGATTGCCGGCGATCTTCATCAGGTCGATGATGTTGAAGGCGTAATCGCAGAATTGCACTTCGCAGACCGGCCGGCCACCCGCGTAAGCGATGCCCATCGCGGTGCCGAGGATACCGCGCTCGTCGAGCGGCGTGTTCCAGGCTGTCTTCAAGCCCTGGGTAGCCGTGAACACACCACCAAGTGGTGGCCCAACATCTTCACCGAAAATGTCAGTCACGCCGAGGTGCTCTTCACCGTAGTGAAGAGCGAGCCGGACAGCTTGAACCAAAGTCGCCATTCAGAAGGTTGCCTTTATCTTGTTAGCCCGACGCGCCAGCGAGGGTTGAACCCGCAGGCGCTTGCCCGTTCAACCCTCCCTGGCGCGTCGGGCTAACATTCGCCCGGCAGACCTGTGTAATCATTCGGATACACAGCATCTACCGAACTGGGGGCATAAGTGTGCGTGTAAATGTCTTTCGCCGTCGGTCGCGGTTCCGACAGTGCTTGCTTCACGGCCAGTTCGATTTCTTCCTTCACTTCCGTATGCACGCGAGCCAACTCTTCTTCGTCAATGCCCGCTTCGCGAAGTTTCCGCTCCAGCGTGAAGATGCAATCGGTTTCATCCGGCACCCGGGCGGCACCCGAAGACGATGAATGACCGTGAAGCCGGCTGACGCGGGCCTCGATCATATAAGGCTTGCGTTTCGTTCGACAGTACCGCAAACCGCGAGCGATCGCATGCCAACTGGCGATTGGATCGTTGCCATCAATGACTTCGGCGGGAATGCCGAACGCTTGGCCGCGATCCGCAATGTGTGCCTCACCGTGTTGAGATTCACACGGTGTGGAAATGCCCCAACCGTTGTTGGTGACGAGCATCAAGACGGGAAGCTCGTTGCCCGGCCGCGACGACCAGATCATGCAGGTGGCGAAATCGCCTTCCGCGGTGCCGGCGTCGCCGCCGATGACGATGGAGACGCCCTCGCCGCCGTGCCGCTTTTGCACATGTGCGGTGCCAGGTGCCATCGAGTATTGCACTTCAATGACAGAAGTGACCGGAATCACGTTCCAGTCGGTCTTCGAATAATGGCCGACGAAGTTGCGACCCATTGAGTGCGGGTCAGTCAATGTCATCGCCATCTGTTGCAGATGTTCGAGAATCGGCATGCCCATGCCGAGCAGAATGCCGAGGTTGCGATAGTGGAGGTGGAGATAATCGTAAGCGGGGCCGTGGCCTTTGAGGACTTGTAGACCGAGGGCCACATTGAAGGCTTCTTCACCAGGTCCGCCCACCCAAAAGTAGGCTTCGCCGGACTTGGACATTTTGATGCAGCGTTCTTCGAGGCGGCGACAGAGGACCATCAGGCGATGGATTTCCCGGCAGCGGGCGAGGGGCAGGGTTTCGCGCCCGCTAGTCAGCTCCTCCGGCAGGGCGAGCAACCCTCCGTTGGAGCTCCGGATCGCTGAGGCCATCGTGTGGGTTCCTCCGGGGCGAGCGGCGGACCAGAACTGTCGATTTTATCGACAAATCTAGCGGTCCGATTCAATTGTATATCGCTTTCCCGCCCTAGGCACGGTCCGCGAGTGGCCTCCGATGCCCCAGCTACGGCACGACTTCCGGTCGTACCGCCATGATATCAAACGTTCGGCTTTCCCTGGAGCTTGGCCCGGCTCAAAAGTGTGTATTCGGGACCGTCCGGGTGCAATTGGCTGGTCATGACGTGGACTTCTTTTACCCTCGTCTGTCCGCCAGTCCAGGCAGCGAATTTGGCAAGTGCCCCGGCGATGGCATCGCCATCGGAATCCTTGCTCACTCGACCCAAAGTGACATGGGGGGTGAATGGCCGATCCTCACGGCGGTATCCACCCAACTCGAGCACGGCCGGCTCGATCGCATCGTGTACAGCTTTCAGCGAATCGGCTCCTTGGTCAATCTTGGCGATGAGAATCCGTGGCCGGCGAGTCGTCGGGAAAGCGCCCAATCCGGCAACGTCGAACTCGAAGGGAGCCAGTGGCTTCACGGCCTCTTCGACGGCCTTGCAGATGCGTGGCGACTCGCGGACATCCACCTCGCCGAGAAAAAGCAGTGTAATGTGCAAGTTGTCCGGCTCCGTCCAGCGCACCCCGGACGTGGTCGCGGCGAGTTGCGACTGCAAGCCCTCGAGCCGATCCCGGGTGAACCGCTCAACATCGACGGAGATAAAGGTGCGCAAGCGGTACGGCATAAGACACCAAGAGATTGAACCGCGGAGAACGCAGAGAGCGCTGAGCAATCAACTCAATTGGTCTTCTCTGCGTTCTCCGCGGTTCAAATAATTATCGCCCAAAGACCTCACCGAACAAGTCTTGCATTTCGCGCCAGGAGCGGTGGTCGGCTTCGGCGTTGTACCGCAGCCCTGACATACCGCGTTGATCGACGCCGGGCACGGTGAAGCTGTGCGTCGCACCGCCGTAGATGTTGATCTGATAATCGACCTTGGCATCTTTCAGCGGCGCTCGGAACTTCTCGACATCCTCGATCTTGATGTGTGCATCATCCGCACCGTGGCAAATCAAAATCTTCGCTTTGATATTTTTCGCTTGCCCGGCAGTCGCCACGGGCAGCGCTCCGTGAAATGAGACGACCGCGTTGACGTCCGCGCCCAGGTAGGCGAGTTGCAACACCGTCGCGCCGCCGAAGCAGTAGCCGATTGCGCCAATTTTTTTGGGATCCACGCGATCGTTCTTCTGCAACACGGCCAGGCTCGCCTTCGCGCGGCCCTGCCAGAGGGCGATATTCTCGCGCATCTTTCCCATCATTTCGCCAGCTTCCTTGGGGTGCTCAAACGACTTGCCTTCGCCATACATGTCGCAAGCAAAGGCGACGTAGCCCATCTGCGCCAATTGCTCGGCCCTCTTCTTGGCGTAGTCGTTCAAGCCCCAAAACTCATGGACCACCAGAATGCCGGGCCGCTTCCCAGAGACGGCGTCGTCGTAAGCGAGATGGCCGTTCAGGGTGACGCCTTCGTGCTGGTAGGAAACGGTTTCGGTATGTACGGCCGCTTGGAGCCAGCCGGCCCAGAGCAGAGTCACGAGAACTGTGGCGAGAGTGCGCATGGTGAAACCTCCGTGGTGAAAGCCGGAGGTTGGCCTACGGAACACGGGAACAATCATCAACCAAGATCGAGTACATCAACTGATCCGTGACTTCGCCGTCCTTCGTTACGCTTCGCCGCAAGCGTCCTTCAAACATGTAACGGCATTTCTCCAGCACGCGGGCGGAGGCCGGGTTCCATGCGAACACAGCCGCTTCGATGCGTTGCAAATCCAGATGCTCGAATGCCCATGGCGTAATCGCCCGCACTGCGGCAGTCGCAATGCCGCGACCCCAGAACGGCTCGCCGAGCCAATAGCCCAAAGACGCGGTGCCACGAAAGACGTCGCTGTGCGGATGCAGTCCGATGCCCCCGACGGCTTCGCCGTTCACGACAATCGCGAATGAGGACTGGGGAATGGCCGTGATGGATTTAGCGATGTACGCCTCGGCATCGCTCAATTGATACGGATGCGGGAATATGTCAGTGAGATTGCGCCAGACCTTGCAATTGTTCGCGTAGCGTGCGAGCGATGGAGCATCATCCGTGCGATAATAGCGGATCACGCATTCGGGTAAGCGGATTTCCATGGCCTTCAGACACAGGGCGATCCTTGCGGGTTCACGCCGACGACTTTGCTGCGCCGCTCCGCATAGATCACGTCGCGCCAGACGCCGTTGGTGTGGCCCAACTTTTCGCGCCGGCCATAGACTCGGAAGCCGCACTTCTCCGCGAGGTGCAAGCTAGCCGCATTTTCAGGAAAGATCCCGACCGTGAGCGTCCAGATGCCATGATCTTCAGATGATTTGATTGCGGCTTGCAGCAAAGCGGTGGCGACGCCTTGGCCCCATGCCGATTTGGCGATGTAGTAGCTCACCTCAGCGACACCGGCATAGCAGCAGCGCGAAGAAGTCGGCGAAAGTGCCACCCAACCCAGGACCTCGCTTCCACGGCGGGCGACAAAGCGGGAGTGCGGTGCGTGACCGCTATTCCATACCTCCCACGAGGGCGCGTCGGTATCGAAGGTGGCGTTGCCCGTGGCGATGCCCTGACGATAGATCTCCGCGACGGCGGGCCAGTCGTCGGGGCGCATGTCATCGATTTTGAATTCAAAGTTCATCCGCAGTGACACCAATCGATGAGCCGCGATGACGAGCCTCGGGCAACTTCTTTGTATTCGAGGGAAGCCAGGCTTGGTTTTGGGCATGGCTTTTTTCATCAACCAGGCGTTGTGCCTGGAACACGGTCACCGGCGAACCATCGGCCACGAATACGGAAACCGGCTTGCTCCGAAGAGCCGAGGCAAAAATCGGTCCATAGAAATCCGGATCGAAGCCGTGCCAAGTTTTCTGTGTTTTCCAAACTTGCCAATGCGGATGTGCCACGCGAAACTCGGCGGTAATGCCGTCACGCCGCTTGGTGTAACCCCAATAATGCTCGATCAAAAACTCAGTCAATGAATCTTGCGATGGCCGCTGTGGTGCGCCGGTAAGCTCAGCGCCGATACCATGCCAGCGGCCCGCGCAGTACCAGCCATATTCCACTCGGCCGGGCACTTCGACATTCGAGCGCATCGGGACTCGCAAGTACGTTTCGTGAAAAACCCGGTTGGCGATGGCCGCGACAATCCTGCGGGCAACAAGTTCGCGAATGAACACCACACCGCGGCGCAGCTCGCCTTCCACTTCGCGCTTCACATAGAAGCGCAGATTCACTTCATCGAATGCTCCGTGACAGAGCGTAGGGATCCCACGAATACGGCTATCGAGAAACTGAAAGCCGACGATGCTAACGAAATGCTGGCCGTGAAAATCATCGAGCACTGTACCCGCAGGCACTAGCGGCTCAAGCGCCGCTGCATCGACGGCGAAATTGAGCATGAGCAGATTTCGCCACGCGGCGGTGAGGAAGGGAGGCATGAGCGGGACCTCGCTCGACCCAATGGTTCATAAGCGCCAAACCGACAAAACTAGGGTCGACTTAACAGCCGGTGGAAACCTACATGGTCGAAATGATGATCCATCGTGGAAGCTCCAAGGATGTTTCTTTTCTAACGCGCAACCGCTAGGTTTTGCGGTCCTTTAGCCGAATCACGAGCTTCAGCCCCGACCAGATTTCGCTGATCGCGCAGACCTTGACATCGACCACCCCCGCGGCCAGGGCGATGTCGCGGATAACATTCTCAGTGAGGTCGGTTGGCACACCGGAAGCTTTCTTGGGCCAACTCACCCAGATCATGCCCGCCGGAGTGAGCGCCGTGATGAGCTTGGGCAGTTTCTCCGTGAGTTCAACCGCAGAGGTGACAAAGATCACAACAAAATCGAGTGGCTTGGTCGGCCGCTCAACCACTTCGACGTCATCGGGCGATGGTCCGAGCAACTTGGCAAATTCAGGCGGAGCATTCACGAAGTGAACACGCTGGCCTGGCTTGAGCCCTAACTTCTGCGGCAGTGGGGTTCCGGAATAACCACTTAATTTCATAGGTCTTCAACGTCGTGGCCAAGTGAACTGTCTTGGCATTTCGTGGTCCACTCTGAGGTTACTCCAATTCGTGGCCCACCCTGAAGACACTCCATTTCGTGGCCGGGTCTGAAGGTCGCCTTAGGCGACCGAAGGCCCGGTTGAACCCGCAAGCGCTTGCCACTCCCCGGGGCATCGAAGACTCTGCCCCGGCCACGAAATACAAAGACTCTGCTTGGGCCAGCAAATGCAAAGACTCTGCCCGAGCCACGAAATGCCGCAGCCTTCGGGACGGTGCGTTAAGGGCCGAGTCGCTCGCGAACCCAGGCGTCGCCGCGGCGCGTGAAGCGCAGGCGATCGTGCAGACGGTTCGGCCGACCTTGCCAGAATTCGATCGTCTCGGGCACGACTCGGAAGCCGCCCCAATAGGGTGGCCGGGGAATCTCGGTCGGGTATCGCGCTTCCAGATCGGGCAATTTGCTTTCAAGAAACGAACGATCCGGAATCACCCGGCTCTGTGGGCTGGCCCACGCACCAAGCCGGCTGCCACGCGGCCGGCTCGCGTGATACTGATCGGACTCCATTTCACTGATTCGCGATACAGATCCCTCGATCCGCACTTGGCGAGCCAGATCAACCCAGTGAAACACCAAAGCGGCACGGGGGTTCGTCGCGAGGTCCTGGCCTTTCCGGCTGTCGTAATTGGTGAAGAAAGTGAATCCGCGCTCGTCGCAGCCTTTGAGCAACAGAATGCGTGCCGAAGGCCGGCCTTCAGGCGTGGCCGTCGCGAGCGTCATGGCGTTAGGCTCGGGCACACCCGCAGCAATTGCCTGATCGAACCATTTGACGAACAGTGCAAACGGATCGTTGCCGGCGTCGGCTTCGGTCAAGCCGGCATGGGTGTATTCTTCGCGCAGCTCTGCGAGAGTCATCGACGTGCTCACTCCAGGGACGTAGTCCAGTATAGGAGGCCCGGGAGAAGAACTATGTCGCAGCCCATCTACGTTGCTGATGCGTTTACCTCGAAGCCATTTCGTGGCAATCCCGCGGCCGTGTGCCCGCTTACGGAGCCTCGGCCGGAAGCGTGGATGCGCTCGGTCGCCGCGGAAATGAACCTCTCGGAGACCGCGTTTCTGCTACCCGAAAGCGATGGTTTTCGCCTGCGATGGCTAACACTCATGGTCGAGGTGGCTCTGTGCGGTCATGCCACGCTGGCAAGTGCTCACATTCTCTGGGAAACCAAGCGGGCTCAACTCGATAAGCCGATTCGGTTTTACACTCGGAGCGGCGAGTTGTCCGCGTCACTGTTAAACGAGGGCATCGAACTCGACTTTCCTCGGCGAGACGTCAAGCGAATTGACCCGCCGGCAGATTTGGTGGAGGCGTTGGGCGTGCGGCCGCTGTTCATCGGCACCGCGGGCGGGGATGTGCTGTGTGAATTGGAAAGCGAAGCCGTTGTGCGCGCAGTCACACCCGACTTTGCCAAACTCGCGCGGATCGATGCACGCGGCATCATCATCACCGCCCGGGGCACCGACTGCGGCATGGATTTCGTCTCGCGGTTTTTCGCGCCGGCCAGCGGAATCAACGAAGACCCAGTGACTGGCTCCGCACACTGTGCGCTCGCGCCATTTTGGGCGGAGCGTCTTGGCGGCCACGAGTTCACTGCCTTCCAGGCGTCGGCGCGCGGCGGAGTACTTGGCGTGCGATTAGTTGACGATCGGGTGAAACTTGTTGGTCGAGCAGTCACAGTGTGGCGCGGCGAGTTGGTGGTCTGAAAAAAAACCCAGCGTGGCGGCGGCCACGCTGGGGAGTAAAGGTCGGATGTGTGACCGTTCAATCATCGACCTTATTCTTGGGCTCGCCGCCGTCTTTGCCTTTGCCGCGACCCTTGCCCTTACCTTCGCCGCCGCCACCGAAGCCGCCGCGCTCCATTTTGACCTCAAACGGTTTGCCGAGGGCTGCTTCGTAGGACTTCTTCTGGGTGTCGTCCAAGGCGGCCATCACTTTGTCCTTGGCCTCTTTGTTGAGTGATTCCATCTTTTGGCGCGACTCACGGCCGCCGCCGTCGCGGAATAGCTCCATGGTGTCTTTGCGCAGTTCCTCGACGATGCCCTTCACTTTGCTCTTTTGCTCATCCGACAACTTCAACGTGGTTTGCAATTCTGTGTCGGTGAAAGCGTTCACGCCGGACTGTTGCCAGCGAATTTCATTGAAGCGCTTGGCTTGTTCAGGTTTGAGAATTTCCTTAATCGACTTCAGCATGGCTTCGTTGGCTTCGCGCATGGCCACGGGACGGTCTTCCGCATCTTTGCTTTGGATGTCCTCAAATTTCTCGCGGGCCGTTTTCTGAAGCTCTTTAATTTTGTCCTTTTGCTCGTCGGTGACCTTCAGTTCTTCCTGAACGCCCGAGTTGCTAATGAGGAATACGGGGTTGCCGCGCATCATGCCGCCGCCGCGCATCCCGCCTTTTCCTTTGCCGTCGCCGCCCTTGCCTTCGCCCTTACCTTCGGGCGGTTGGGTGAGTGCGACGCTGCCGAGCAACGCGGCAATGCCGATGGCGAACACGAATTTCGAGATACGCATAACGGTTTTCCTCGGGTCGAAAGTTAGGGAGGGTCATTGGACCGCCAAAATGTTTAACCCCGTCTTTGTAGGCACGGACCCTGAAAAACGAATGAAGGGAGCCGAAAGTAGGGTAGGCAGCGCTTTGGGTGCCCACCGCATTTATTGTTCTTTTTCAGGGCGAAAAGGCCTAACAGCACGGGGGAATCGCGAGAAAACGGTGGGTACTTTGAGCGGTGTCGAACCTATGGTTACTGACTTTTGACCGGTTTTGAGCCATGTTCCATGGTCCAACCTGCGGGAACCTTCGGCTCAAAGTCGGCTTTGGTGAATTTGACACTGGTGTCGATACGCGGAAAATCCCATTTCACAACTGTTCCGCTGCCGTCGTCCACCTCGATTAGCCTCGGCATGGCCGTTTCCTTCCACAAGACAAACCGCGCCTTGGTGAATTCCTGTCGGACCTTAGCGTCCTTCGGAGCTAGGAAGAAATAGCTGTAATGCTCGTCCTCTTTCGCGAGCGTCCACTCGAATTGCTCTTTCGCCTCGCTCACTTTCATGCTGCGAAACAAGCGACACACAATATGATCTTCTGGATGAAATTCGAACCATAAGAATCTCAGTGGCAGCTCATAGTCAATAATCATTTTCGCGGCCGGCTGATACACATACAAATGCTTGTTCGCATAAATGTGCGTTTCAAATTTGTCGGCGTCCGTTTCGTTTTCGAGATGGAGAAAAGCGAAGCCAGGTCGCAACCATCGCAGCTTCCCTTTGTACGTCTGCGACGACTTACTCACCTCATCGATTTCGCTACGCGTGACGTCCGCCTCCAGGGCCGTCACTGCGCTCATCGACTTTTCCCATTTCTCGAGAATTGGATCGACGCGCGAACTGTCAGCCGGCTTCAGTTCCTGCGCGGCGACGAGCGTCGTCGCCAGCAACAGCGCGATGAAAGCGAAGGGACGCAAGAGTTGTTCCAGCTTTATTGACCCGTCGGGCGATATTTGCTCGGCTGGGGTTGCGGCTGCGTGGGTTGGGCCGGGTTGACGCCGGGCGCGGTGGCTTGCGGATTCGGGCGGGCGACGCGCTCCTTCTTCCAATCCTTCGGCGGCTCGGGCGGCGTGAAGTCAGCGGCTGAGATCTTGGCGTTGGTGTCGATCTTCGGAATGTCCCATTTAATGACCGCGCCGGCCGGATCTTCCAATTCGATTTGTCGTGGCAAGAACGTGGTATTCCAAAGAACAAGCCGGGCCTTGGCAAACTCTTGTCGATCCGCGGCCACCTTTGGAGCCACGAAGAAGTAGCAGTAGTGCTGATCTTCTTTGGCGAGTTCGAGATCAAACCGGTCCTTCGCTTCGGTCGCTTTCATGCCAGACAGAAAATTGAGCAGGTTGTTGTCCTGGAACTGCGCTTGGTTAGCGGCGCGGGCCGGCATCTCGTGGATGCGCATGACTTTCGCCTGCGGCCGGTATTCGTATAGGAAGGTGCCGGTGAAGACGTAGTGTTCATATACTTGCGGGTTGGTCGATTTCACCAGATACAACGTCGCGCGGTCGGGACGCAGGAACCGCACTTTGCCTTGGTAAACCTCGGTCGTTTTGGCGACGGGATCGGTTTCGCTGCGGGTGATCTCCGCTTCGAAAGCGGTCACCGACTTCATCTTCTGTTCCCACTGATTCAGTAACAGGTCGAGCCGTGGGTTCGGCACCGAGGCCCCGGCCTGGGCGACGGGCTTGGCCTGCAATCCCGCGGCTTGCTGGCCCTGGGGGTTGAGCGAAGGCTGTTGTTGGGCGAAACCTGCCGAGGTCAGCAAGAGAAAACTCGCGATTGCCAGCGTGGGGGTACGCATTGTCCAACTCCGAAGGGCCGAAGACCGGCCTCGCTTATAGCACGGACTACATAAACCTGGCAACCCAGGCTGGCATAGCCGTTGCGTAAGCTAGACGTATGGAACGCACACAAATTCGCATCGTGGCGGGTTCGCACCGGGGCCGAAAGCTCACGATTGACGTCCACGCCGGCCTTCGGCCGACTCCGCAGATGGTCCGCGAAGCCCTGTTTAGCATTCTCGGCCACGCGGTGCCGGGCCGGCCCTTTTATGACGTCTTCGCCGGCACCGGCGTCAATGGTTTGGAAGCCATCAGCCGCGGCGCAAGCAAGGCCGTGTTCGTCGAGCGCGACAACCGGCTGGCCAACGCGATCGACCAGCGGCTCGACGAGTTTCAGATGTCTGGCCGCGGGCAAGTGCTCAGAGCCGATGTGTACCGCTGGGCCGATCGCTGGATCGTGCCGAACGATGGCGTGAATGTGTTCTTGAGTCCACCGTTCGGTGATTTCACGGATCGCTTCGACGAGTTTCTCGGGCTGGTCGGCGTGCTGGCGGCGAAGTTGCCACAGAATTCCGTGTTAGTGGTGCAACTCGAAGAAGGTTTCCCATTGGAGAAGTTGCCGGATGCCGAGCGCTGGGACATCCGGCACTACGGGCGAAATACATTGGCATTTTGGGAACCGCCCGAAAAGAGCGTCGAGGCGTAAGCCCGACGTGGATGACTCTGATATTTGAAAGTCCCACGTCGGCCTTACGGCTCGACGCTCTTTAGTTTGCGTTCGTACAACTGCGCATCACTCTCCACGAAGCAACAAAACACCACCTCTTCTGGCCAGGCGTACTCGCGTAACCACTGCGCGACCGCATCGACGGCAATCGCACAGGCTTGCTCCGGCGGGAATCGATACACGCCAGTCGAGATACATGGGAAAGCGATCGAGTGCAGCCGGTGCTCCTGCGCAATTCGAAGTGATGTCTCGTAACACGACCGCAGCAACTCCGCCTCGCCGCGCTGGCCAGCATGCCAGACGGGACCCACCGTGTGAATCACATGGGTCGCCGGCAGCCGATAACCGCGCGTGATCTTTGCGGAGCCGGTCGCGCAACCGCCGAGCCTCAGGCATTCGGCCAAAAGCTCGGGACCTGCGGCACGATGGATCGCGCCGTCTACACCGCCTCCACCTAAGAGCGATTCATTGGCAGCGTTTACAATCGCATCGACTTTCAGCTTTGCAATGTCTCCAGCGACGACCCGCATTTGGTTCCCAATTTCTTTGCCCATTCTTCTTAGCCACTTCGCTTGAAGTCTGTAGAACGATTGTAACCACAGGCGGACAAGCACTTAGGGCACATCGGAACTCGATCACGGCACGGAACGCCTTTTGCACACGTAGGGGCGGACCGGAGCCAGGCAATGCCGTGTCGAGTGACTACCAGCGGCGAGCGCGAAACGATGCGTGAGAGATACTGCGCTGTGCGCGGGCTCACGGAGAAACTCTGCGCGCCGTTGGCGACCGAAGACTTCCAATTGCAATCGATGCCCGATTGCAGTCCGCCCAAATGGCACCTGGCGCATTCGACATGGTTCTTCGAACAGTTTGTGCTGGCAACCCAGAGCGGCTATGAGCCAGTAAACCCGGCGTACCAATATTTGTTCAACTCCTACTACGAAGCAGTTGGCGATCGTTGGCCACGACCCAATCGCGGCTTGCTCTCGCGACCCACGGTAGGCGAGGTGACGGATTATCGCCATGCGGTGGACGAGCGAATGTTGCGTCGGCTCGAAACGGCCGACCGCGCGACGATGATCGTGGTGGAATTGGGTTTGAATCACGAGCAACAACATCAGGAGTTGCTGCTCACGGATATCAAGCATGCGTTTTCGTTGAACCCCTTGCGTCCGATCTACACAAAAGAGATAACCGCGGAGACGCAGAGAGCGCGGAGAATGCCTTTCTCTGCGTCCTCTGCGTCTCCGCGGTTAACTCTGAATTGGCTGCCTCATGCCGAAGGCGTTTACTCCATCGGCCAGGCGGGTCCGGAATTCGCTTACGACAACGAGTCGCCGCGGCATCGAGTGTTCCTCGAAGCGTTCGAGATCGCCGATCGCCTTGTGAGTGTCGGCGAATATCAACAATTCATCGACGATCGCGGCTACGAGCGATCCGAGTTTTGGCTGTCCGATGGCTGGACCAAGCGCCAAGCCGAAGAATGGCAAGCGCCGTTGTACTGGCGCGATGGTCAGATTTTTACGCTGCACGGCGAGCGGCCGCTCGATCCTGATGAGCCGGTGTGCCACGTGAGCTTTTACGAAGCGGATGCCTACGCTCGCTGGGCCGGGGCGCGATTGCCGACTGAAGCGGAGTGGGAAGTCGCTGCCCTCGCTAAGGCCGCGGACTCAGAAAATCAAAACTTCCTCGAATCAGGTCGGCTGCATCCAATCGGCGGCGCAGGGCAGTTCCTGGGCGACGCCTGGGAATGGACCGCGAGCCCTTACACGCCGTATCCCGGCTATCGGCCCGCGGCCGGCGCGCTGGGTGAATACAACGGCAAATTCATGTGCAATCAGATGGTGCTGCGTGGCGGCTCGTGCGTCACGCCAACCGGCCACGTTCGCCCAACGTACCGCAACTTCTTTCCGCCCGAGGCCCGCTGGCAATTCAGCGGCATCCGCTTGGCGAAAGGACCCGTATGATCGCAACACTCGGCCACGAACTGGACACTTTCCGCACGGATGTGCTGACCGGGCTCTCGCGTCCGCAAAAGCGTCTTCCGTCGAAATATTTTTACGACGAGTCGGGTTCACGCCTGTTTGATTCCATCACTCGGCTTGATGAGTATTACCCGACACGCACCGAGTTAGGCATCATGGAGCGGCATGGCCACAACATGGCCGAGCGCCTGGGCCCACACTGCCTGCTCATCGAGTTCGGCGGTGGCAGCTTGGTAAAGATCCGCACGCTGCTCGATCATCTCGAACAGCCGGCCGGCTATGTGCCGGTCGATGTCTCGGGCCCGCACCTGGTTCGCGCCGCTGATCAGTTGGAGCTGGATTATCCCGGCCTGGATGTGATGCCGGTCTGTGCGGACTTCACGGGCGATTTTCCGTTGCCGGGTGATATGACCGGGGCGCGACGCGTTGTTTATTTCCCCGGCTCGACCATTGGCAACTTCGATCCGCCTGATGCCGAGACGCTTTTGCGCCATATTGCGCAGATCGTGGGATCGGGCGGCGGATTGCTGTTAGGCGTGGATCTGCAGAAGAGCCCGAGCATCATCGAGCCGGCGTACAACGATCGCCGGGGTGTGACAGCCGCGTTCAATCGCAATATCCTAATTCGCATTAATCGCGAGTTGGATGCTAACTTCGATCCCGATGCGTTTAAGCATTGCGCGTTTTACAACCAAGTATCATCGCGCGTTGAGATGCATCTCGTCAGTGAGCGCAAGCAACGGGTCCGGGTTTCGGATCAATTCTTCCGATTCGAAATTGGCGAGAGCATCCACACTGAGAATTCCTACAAATATGATCCGCTCGAGTTGGCCCACTTGGCGGCCCGTTGCGGATTGAAAATGGAAACGGCCTGGTACGACGAACACCGGTATTTCGGGGTCATGTACCTGGTAGCGAATTGAGGGGTGCCCCATGCGCGCGACCTGGAACGGCACTGTGATCGCGGAGTCGAACGACACGATTGTCGTCGAGGGCAATCACTATTTTCCGGCGACGTCGATTCGCAAGGAACACTTTCGTCCGAGCACAACTCACACGGAATGCGGTTGGAAGGGCACGGCCAGCTACTATACCGTGGTGGTCGGGAATCAAAGTAATCCCGATGCCGCTTGGTATTACCCTGAGCCGAAGGAGGCCGCCCGCAACATCGCCGGCTACGTCGCGTTCTGGAAGGGCGTGAAAGTGGAGGGCGATGCCGCCGGCGGATGAGTGTTCCAACTCGACGGCATCGCCAAGACCTATGCGGGTCGCTCCGCTCTTCGGCTCGGGCGGTTAGACATTCCGACCGGACAAACGACAGTTCTCATCGGCCCCAGCGGCTGCGGCAAATCCACTATTTTGCGATTGCTCATCGGTTTGATCGCGCCGGATGAAGGCGTCGTGCGCGTCAAAGATGCGCCGTTGACCCCTGGCAATGTCATGGCGACACGCCGGACGCTGGGTTACGTCATTCAAGATGGCGGACTTTTCCCGCACCTAACAGCTCGTGGCAACATCACCCTCATGGCTCGCTATCTCGGTTGGGATCGCACCCGACTCGATCGCCGGGTGGACGAACTCGCCGAATTGACGCGCTTCCCCACGGATGGCCTGGACCGCTATCCACATCAACTCTCCGGCGGCCAGCGGCAACGCGTCGGCCTGATGCGAGCGTTGGCACTCGACCCCGCCGCGCTACTCCTGGATGAGCCGCTCGGCGCTTTGGATCCATTGGTGCGTGCGGATTTGCAGGACGATCTGCGGGCCATCTTCCGCAAGCTCGGCAAGACTGTGGTACTAGTGACGCATGATCTGGGCGAGGCTAGCTTCTTCGCGGACCGCATTGTGCTGTTGCGCGAGGGCATGATTGTGCAAGAGGGCCCGCCCAGCGATTTGTGGCGCAAGCCGGCGAATGAGTTTGTGACGAAGTTTGTTCAAGCGCAACGGGGGCCGGAATTGCCGTGAATATTCGTGCTGCTGTTACGTGCGCGCAAAATGCCTGGCTCCTCGGCACGGAGACACGGCCGGGCGTGTCCTCACAAACTCATGACCTCTCGCAACTCACTAGTCCCCTCCCGCACTCTTCCGGTCCCCTCCCCCCTTGTGGGGGAGGGTTAGGGTGGGGGGTTGAAGCACGCGAGGGCTCAACCCCCCACCCTATCCCTCCCCCACAAGGGGGGAGGGGACCGGAAATACGGGGGGAGGAAGGAGAGGGCGCAGGGAAGACTTCGGAAAGTGGCGGAAGGGGACCGAAAAGGTGCGGGCGGGTACAAGCGGCCGCGGGACCGCAACGTTGCCGAAGCGGACTGATTATTCCCTGCCAAGCCGGGCTTTTCCTTTTCCTCTCGGCGTTGATCGGTTGCAGCAACACGTCAGCGCCCATGCCCACCATCAAAATCGGTGCGAAGAAGTTCACCGAATCCGTCATCCTGGCGGAGATGGCCACGCAGCTCATTCAAAGCACCGGCATTCCGGCACAGCGCGAAGATCTCGGTGGCACGCCGGCGCTTTGGCTCGCTTTGAAACGCGGCGACATCGGCGCCTACCCAGAGTACACCGGGACGATCACGCACGAGATCCTTCAAAGCGAGCCGGCCGATCTCGCCGCAGCGCTGGCCGAACATGGCGTTCGCATCAGCAAATCACTCGGCTTTCGCAACAACTACGCCATCGGTATGCGCCGCGATGTTGCCGCAGCGAAGAAAGTCACCCGCATCTCTGATCTTCGGCAATATCCAGACTTGCGATTCGGCTTCACGCACGAGTTTCTCGATCGGCCCGACGGCTGGCCCGGTTTGAAACGGCATTACGATTTGCCGCAAGCGACACCCCAAGGCTTCAATCACTCACTCGCCTATCGCGCCCTCGATGACGGCGCGATCGACGCCATGGAGCTATACACGACCGACGGCGAGATTCTGCAACATGATTTGGTGATGCTGGACGACGATCGCAAATTCTTTCCCGTGTATCAAGCGGTTTGGTTGTACCGTGATGACCTTCCCTCGGATGCGGTCAAGGCAATCCGGCTCCTCGAAGGCCGAATCACCGAAGAGCAAATGCAGCAAATGAACTCCGCAGTTCAAGACAAAAAGATGAAAGAGTACAAGGAGGCCTCGGCGTTTCTCGCCAATACGCTGGGCATCGCAGTCACACCACATGAAGATTCAGTCTGGAAGCGAGTTTTGCGAACGACTCTGGAACATCTCCGGCTTGTGGTCCCGTCGCTGTTCGCGGCCGTGATGATCGGCATTCCGCTCGGCGTGCTCACGGCGCGACGTCCGCGGTTGGGTCAAGTCGTGCTGGGGACTGCCGGCGTGCTGCAAACGATTCCGTCGCTCGCGCTACTGTTGTTCATGATTCCGCTCATGGGCGTTGGAGCGAAGCCGGCGATCGCAGCTTTATTCCTCTACAGTTTGCTGCCAATTGTGCGCAACACCTGCATTGGCATTCTCGAGATCCCCGGTTCCCTACGTGAGTCGGCGCAAGCCCTTGGCTTGCCGCCGGGCGCAATCCTTTGGAAGGTGGAGTTGCCGCTGGCTGCGCGCACGATTCTGGCCGGCATTAAGACAGCCGCCGTGATCAACGTCGGTACGGCGACACTCGGTGGCTTCATTGGTGCCGGCGGATATGGTCAACCGATTTTGCGCGGCATCGACAAACGCGATGTGCCGTTGATGCTTGAAGGTGCGATTCCGGCGGCGATCATGGCGCTCGTGGTGCAGGGCTTATTTGATTTGATGGAGCGGAGATTGGCCGAGCGGGCGTGATCATCCAAACATCAACAACACGTCCAGCGAAGGCTCGGCGGCGAACTTGCAGCCGATTTCCCAATTCGATTGGTCGCCCGGCTTGGCGTTGCGGACTTCGACGGCCAGCCACGGGGCGGCATCGGGTGCAGTCGTGGGCCGGACCTGAAGAACTGTCCCGGCCTCATACTTTTCCAGAAGCGATAGGCGCAGACCGTTCCGCGAACGATCGACGACCCAGCCTCGTCGCGGCGTGTCTTTGAACTCGGCGTCACAAACGATCACTTCGACCGAATTGCCCACCCGGCGGAACCCGGCCCGCCGACGGGCGTTCGGGTCATCGGCTGACATCGGTGCTGATGCGACTGGCACGAGCGGCGGTGGCGGGGCCGGCGCGTCGAGCGGCGCCATCATTGGCGGAGCAGCGACCGTCGCTTTGAGCTTGGGTTTTCGGCTGCCAAAAACGAACAAGCCCAGGGCCCCGCCCGAAAAGGCGATCGAGGTCCAAATCATCCAACCAGGGAAAAAATCGCCCGCGGCTAAAATCATGGCCCTGAACTCTACGTCGCGGCCATGCAGGATGCAAGTCGGGTCTGTATCATGCGATTTATGGAGACAACCATCAAAGGCCGGGCCTATGTTCTCGGCGACAACATCGATACCGACCAGATCATCCCGGCCAAATATCTGACGTATAACCCGTCGATTCCCGAAGAGTACCGGATGTTCGGTAAGTACGCTCTGGCCGGCGTGCCGGATGCCCAGGGCGGCTTGCCCAAAGGCCATGTTCCATTTCACGATGCTGGCGACGAATTCATCTCGCCATATTCGATCATCGTGGGCGGAAAGAACTTCGGCTGCGGCTCTTCGCGCGAACACGCCCCAGTCGCCCTCGCCGCCGCGGGCATCAAGGCCGTGATCGCCGAGTTCTATGCCCGCATCTTCTATCGCAACTCAATCAACGGCGGCTATCTCGTGCCGATGGAGACGCAGGATCGCCTATGCGAGAAAATCTGCACCGGCGACGAATTGTCCGCGGATCTAGTGGCGGGCGTGCTCACGAATGTCACGACGAACGAGACATGGAAGATACAGCCGCTCGGCGACGTGGCGCCGATCATCGAAGCGGGCGGCATCTTCGAATATGCCAAGCGCGTGGGGATGTTAAAGAGATAAGAGAGAAAATTTGAACCGCAGAGAACGCAGAGAGCGCTGAGCAAACCAAAACCTGTATTCGTGTTCTCAGCGCTCTCTGCGTTCTCTGCGGTTCAAATTTTCTCTCTTACTTTGTCACTGAACGTTTCGGCGGGTCGCTCGGCCGTCTCGCGCCAGTCGCCTGAAAAAGCCTTTCGACCAATTCCAAAATCACCACGTCTGGCTTATAGCGTTCGATCAACAGCGGGTCCAAGTGATTCGAGGGGATCGCTTCGAGCCGATCGAAATGTTCGGCCAGCAGCTTTGAGTAATAAAAGTCGCCAAACGAATCGTGGAAGAGCATGCATGTGCCACCACCAGACTCTGGCGTCTCCCACGTTCGCGCCTTGAGGTAGTCCAGGCGGAAACCGTCGTTGAGGTCGTAGGTCCGGACAAGTTGAGCTTTGGATGTTTTCAACTGAATATCGTCAAATTGCTCGTCGCCGCGCGGAAAGTAGCCCAAGAGGCGAAACCCCAAGTCGCCGGTCTTCTTCGGCTGTTCGACGAGGTGGAAATCAGAATCCGCATGAGGGTCAAAGCCCAAACGATGCGCAGTTGATTGGTAGGCCGCCCGGGCACCGTGGAGCGTCCAATGCGTGTCGGTCTGGAAGTAGAGCGGCTTGTCGGCTTTCGCTGACTTCAACGGTTCCCGCAAATCGAGAACGTCGAGCGCCGGGTCGGCGGTGTGCCAGGCTGCGATGACCCCATCGATGGGTGTGCCGGACGTCCGAGTCTTTTGCACGAGGGGCGGTAGATGCTCCGTGTAAACAGATTGCTTGTCCGGTACAACGACCATGAGCAGACGGATATTTCGTGCAGCGAGCCATGTGCGCCATTCGGGGATTGCCCGCTCCCATTCCGCGAGCCGATTTTTTAGCCGAGGGTCCCCCGCCGGAATGTAGGTGTTGTCGGCTTCGTGGTTGTAAAACAGCCAGCCATCATCGCCAAACCAAACGCGCGGTGTGGGCGAGACCCCGAGGCTATTCATCTTGAATCGTGCGAACCGCCGAAATTGAATGTCGCGCCAGCCCAGGTGTTCATCAAAAAACGGTTCGAACTCTTGGGGAAAGTGTTTCGCCCGGCGATAGGTTTCGTCCCAACTATCGTTAACGACTTCCGGGAGTTCACGGGCGTGTTCAACGACGTGCGTCGCGCTGCGATACGAGAATGCCATGATCGAGCCGACGAATCCGGCCGCCAATAGCCACTGCCCCAATTTCGTCATCGCCCAAACGAGCTTTGTCATGCGCTAGAACCGGAAGTAGAGGAAGGGGCTGTAACTGCCGGCACACAGGCACGGTAGAATCGCAATCCACAACGCGGAGCAGACTGCCAGGCCGACCCACTCCATACCGGCGGATGCCCAGCCACGCTCGTCGCGCTCGCCGAGGTGTTCGGCGATCCATGGAACGATCGGAGTGCAGCAGGGAATCGCGATGGCCAGAATGAGGGCGAGTTCTTTATTCCACACGTCGGCAAATACAATCGACCCCCCGCTGAAATTGAACAGAGCTGCCAGGTAGCCGGTGGCCTGGGATAACGTGTCAGTGCGGAAGAACACCCAGCCAAGCATGACAGCGGCCACGGTGTAAACTCGGAGAAGAGTTAACCGCAGAGACACAGAGAGCAGAGAGAAAGCCGGATTCTCTGCGCCTCTGCGGTTAACTCTTCTTTCAAAAATCAGAAAAAGACCGTGCCATGCGCCCCAGATCAGGAAGTTCCACTTCGCACCGTGCCAGAGGCCACAAAGCAAAAACACAACAAACAAGTTGGCATAGGTTCGGACCGTTCCCGAGCGGTTGCCCCCTAGCGGGATATAGAGATAGTCTCGCAGCCAACTGGAGAGCGAGATATGCCAGCGCCTCCAAAAGTCAGTGATGCTAGTGGCGATGTAAGGGTAGTTAAAGTTCTCGAGAAACGTGAAGCCGAACATTTTCCCGAGGCCAATCGCCATGTCGGAGTAGCCCGAGAAATCGAAATAGATTTGCAGAGTGTAGCAAGCGAGGCCCAACCACGCGGCCCCGGGCGCGAGCATGGCCAGATCGAGCCGAAACACTTCGTCGGCATAGAGCGCGAGTGTGTTCGCAAGGATGAGCTTCTTCGCCAAACCGATGATGAGCCGGCGAATGCCGCTGGTGAACTGATCGAGCGACGCGGGCCGTTCGCCAAGTTGATTCTCAATGTCGCGATAGCGCACGATCGGGCCGGCAACTAGATGCGGGAAGAGCGCCGCATAAAGGGCGTAGCGGACCGGGCTTTTCGCGGGCTTCACCTGATGGGTGTATACATCGACGACGTAAGCGATCCCTTGAAACGTAAAGAACGACACACCGAGCGGCAGGTGAATCCGGTGCAAATGCAGTACCCGGTGTCCAAATAAGAGATTGATATTTTCAGCGAAGAAATTCGCGTATTTGAAGTAAACGAGCACGAGCAAATTCGCAGCCACGGCCAGAGTGACTAAAGTCAGCGAGCGGCGTCGGCCCAGCCATTCGCCGAAGGCGTAATTGCCCAAAATCGAACCAAAGAGTACGAGCGCGTATTGTTGTTCGCCCCAAAGATAAAATGCCATGCTCGCGAGTAACAGCACAGCATTCTTGGCGAACCGCGGCGCAAGGTAATACGTCACCAACACGAGCGGGAGAAAGGCGAACAGGAACAGCGGTGTGGAGAAGACCATGAGAACAGGGGTCAGTGGTCAGGTGCCAGTGGTCAGCAAAGAGTAGGCGAAATGGGCCGAACGTGGCAAGATGGATATTTTCAATCAGACAAGTTCATACAAATTGATCAGTTGCCATCGACTTGGAGTCTTGCAGCGGCGAATTCACTTCTTCTTAAACGTAAGTGCGGTTGCCTCCGCGATCTTTAGTGCTTGCTCGTGATGAGGTTCGACATCCTGGCTCCTAATGTGATAAAAAGTCGTTCCTTCCTTCGTAACGTAATAAAACCCATGCAACTTTCGCTGATTTTCTGAGTTGATCCCACTCCAGTGAGCTCGAACGAATGCCAGTCCGTTGATTGTCCCGCGTTCGGTAGCCGTTTGTGAATAATCGGTCCGATCTTTCTTTTGTGTGTCGAGTAACTTATCAAGGTGTTTTTCAATACTGTCATTGGCTTCCCCGGGTGGTGGTGACACTATCCCAACCATAAGTTGCGCAGCGGTCTGGTCACTGCGCTTTGAACTCACCCACAAGAACATCTTCAGTGGCAAATTTGGCGGTGGTGAAAGTGGGGAATACCCATTCGGCACTCGTATTTGATATCCCTCAAAGTCAGTTAGAGGGCCGAGATCGGACAAAACTGTTGGATCCGGTTCCCATGCCGGTACTTGTCTCTTGCATCCGATAGCCATCACGAGCACAACAAGGGACAGTACTTGAAAAGATTTTCGGATATGCATGGTGGCCTCGCATTGGCGTGAGCTTATGGCAACCTGATAGGACAATTGACCGCATTCGAGGCCTTGTCAGAATATACCCAGACGAATTCTTGACTACTTCATCATCTCTACAAATCGCTCGAATAAATACACACTATCGTGGGGACCGGCGGAGCTTTCCGGGTGATATTGCACGCCGAAGACGGGAAGCGAACGGTGCCGCATGCCTTCCAGGGTGCCGTCATTGAGATTGACGTGTGTTGCCTCCAACTCGGACGGAAGCGTGCCCGCATCGACCGCGAAGCCGTGGTTTTGCGTAGTGATTTCCACCTGCCCGGTTGCGCGGTTCAAGACGGGCTGATTTGCCCCGCGATGGCCGAATTTCAATTTGAACGTCTTTGCGCCGAAGGCTAGACCCAGCAATTGATGACCCAGGCAAATGCCGAAGACCGGTTTCTTGGTCACTAATTCGCGAATGGTTTCGATGGCGTAACTGAGTGGCTCCGGATCGCCGGGGCCATTTGAGAGAAAAATTCCATCCGGGCTCTGGGCCAGAATTTCGTTCGCTGGTGTGGTGCCGGGCATCACGGTGACGTCACAGCCCATTTGCGATAAGCATCGCAGGATGTTCCACTTCATTCCGAAATCGAGCGCGACGACACGCCTTTTGGGTCCGTGCGGTTCCAGCAAGCCCGTCGTGAACGGCCCCGAAAAGCCTTCCGCCCACGAAAAAGGCTTCTTAGCCATGACATCGCGGACGAGATCACGGCCCACAATGTTTGGCGCCGTGCGCGCTTTGTGCACCAAGGATGCGTTGTCGAGATCAGTGGACGAGAGCACGGCCGTCATTGCACCGCGCACTCGCAGCCGCCGCACGAGCGCGCGGGTGTCGATTCCTTCGAGGCCGGGAATGCCGTTCTCGCGCAGGTAAGCATCCAGAGTTTGATGCGACCGGAAATTGCTGGGTGTGCGGCAGAGTGACCGCACGATGAAGCCTTCGACCTGCGGGCCGGCTGACTCGCGATCGTCGTTGCAGATGCCGTAGTTGCCAATGTGCGGATACGTCATGGCCACGATTTGCCCGACGTAGGACGGATCGGTCAGCACTTCCTGGTAGCCGGTCATCGAGGTGTTGAAGACAGCTTCACCGATGACCTCGCCGCTCGCACCAAATGACCGGCCGGTGTAGATGGTGCCGTCTTCAAGTGCAAATTTGGCAATGTGCATCGAATTCAATTGTTTAGACGTGATACGCAACAAGGGTGCGCTCACCACCGCACCAACGCGGTACCCCAGGCGAGGCCGGCGCCGAAGCCGCTGAGTACCGCCAGTTGCCCCGGCTTCAACAGGTTCTGGCCGATTGCTTCGTCGAGGGCGAGCGGAATGGAGCCGGCGGAGGTGTTGCCATATTTGTCGAGATTCGAAAACACTTTGCCGCGCGGGATCTTCAGTACGTCGCAGGCGGCGTGGATGATGCGGATGTTCGCTTGATGCGGGATGTAGAGTTCGATGTCGGTGGGCTTGAACTTCGTGACATTCAGGACATCCTGGATGGTGTCACACAGGATCGACACGGCCCAGCGAAACACCGCTCGGCCGTCCATGAACATGTAATGATCGCCGCGCTCGAGTGCTGCATAGGTGGGGGGATTGCGGCTGCCGCATGCCTTGCGATCGAGCATCGGCCCGCCGGCTCCATCCGCGCCGAGGCTATAGGCGAGGATCCCTTGATCGGGCCGGCCCTTTGTGAGCAACACCGCGCCTGCGCCGTCGCCGAAGAGCGGATACGTTTTGATATCGTGCGGATTGAGAATGCGTGAATTGCAATCGGCGCCGACCACGAGGGCCATATTGCTCAGGCCGGCCGCGACGTAACTGGCGCCGGTGATGAGCGCATACATGAAGCCAGCGCACGCCGCCTGGATATCCATCGCGGGGCAGACCAAATTCAGCCGGTCTTGCAGCAGGCAGGCTGTCGATGGAAATGAAAAGTCGGGGGTGAATGTGCCGACCAGGCAAAGATCGATTTCACTGGCCTTGATACCCGCGCGGTCGATGCAACGGGTTGCCGCTTCGAAGGCGAGGTCGCTCGTTGCTTGGTGGGACAATGCATGCCGGCGTTCGTGAATGCCGGTGCGCTTCACAATCCATTCGCTGTCGAATCCGAAGCGCTGGAAAAGATGATCATTCGTGATCACGGCGTCGGGGACGTAACTGCCCGTAGCGAGCACCCGCACACCCGTCAACGATCGACAAGGCGGGCGCGGCGAAGTTCGGTCTTGGTCGGAACCATTTGGCATGCAGGTGACGGCGCGTGGTGCTGAGGCTCACGACAGGATACGGATGCCGCGAAATTCTGGCTATGCCGAATGAATTGGCCCTGATTTCCTGCATTTTGTATCATGGCCAAGCGGCTCGGCAGTCTCGCCTTGGCGTTAGCACGGCGCGGTCGAATCGTCGGATAAGTGAATCCTTGTACGGTAGCGAGCTATGAAACAAAATACTCGTCGCGCGTTCACGCTCATCGAGTTGTTGGTGGTCATCGCCATCATCGCCATTTTGATTGCGCTTTTGCTGCCAGCCGTACAAAAGGTCCGCGAGGCCGCCAGCCGGTCCAGTTGCCAAAACAATCTCCGGCAGATCGGCTTGGCAATGCACAATTATCACGAGGCACGTGGGTTCTTCCCACCCGGCTTTGTGGCCAACGCACCACCGGGCGGAGATGTCTCGCCAGGCTGGGGTTGGGGATTTTGGATTTTGCCCTTTGCCGAACAGAACGCGCTTTACAGTCAACAACTCGACCTCAACCAATCGCTGCGAGATTCGCCACTCTTAGCGCAAAAAGTGCGCATCTACATGTGCCCGTCCGATCAGATCGAAGAGCCATTCCGCGTGAGAGCCCCAGGCGGCGGGAATCTCTCGACGAGCATAGGCGGGGCATGCATGGCCGCGCCATGTAGCTATGCCGCGTTTGTCGGCGGCGATGAAACCGAAGTCACCACTGGAGACGAAGACGGCGTCTTCCATGGCTGCTTCTATCGCAACAGCCGCACTAAGATTGCCGACATTCTGGATGGCACGAGCCACACCGCGCTCGCCGGTGAGCGCGCTACTGGCATCACGATGGGAACGTGGGCCGGCGCAATTCCCGGCGCCCGCATGCGGCTCGGCTTCGCGAACCCGGCCAATCAAATCAATCCGAACATGGATTACGATCCTGATATCTTCGGCCTGATGCACTCGAATTGGATCAACGCTACCAACGATCAGTCCGACGACGGCGGCACCGACGATCCCTCCAGCTTCCATTTGGGCGGCGCGAATCACCTCTTTGGCGACGGTTCCGTGCGTTTCATCACCAACATTTCGGGCAGCAAATACAACGTGCCGACCCCACAGCGACTCGCATTTTGGGCCATGGGCACCCGCGCCGATGGCGACTTCACCGACGCTCTGGAGGAGTGAGTCGGATGCGTCGATGGTTGCTGCCATGGGCGCTTTGCGCCGGCGTCAGCGTTGGGTGCGGACAAAAAGCCCCGCCCGCCGAGCGTTTTTTTCGCGATAAACCAGTCGCTCACTGGCTACAAGCGGTGCACGACCCGAATCCAAAGATCCGCAAAATGGCCGTGGACGTCCTCGGCAACGTGAGCACCTTGGACCCCGCCGCCATTCCCGCGCTCACAGAAGCGCTGGCTGACAAAGACGCGCGGGTCCGTGAGGCGGCCGTGCTGGCACTCGCCAAGATCGGCACCCCGGCCGCATCGGCCCTTCCGCAAATCGAAGAACTCTCTAAGGACGCCGACGCGAAAGTCCGTGAAGCAGCCGCTCTGGCAGTGCCGCGGCTGAAGGGCTAGACGTGGACCAGCTACAATGGCCCGGTGAAAACTTCGCAGGTACCATCTCGCTTCCGACGCTTACCTGTGCGTCGGTTGGTCGTCATTTTTTTGGTCCTAGTCGTCGTATGGCTCGGCGCCTCGTTCGCCGTGGCGTGGAAGCGCACCTCGCGCTCGGATCCAATTACGGCTGAGCCACCTCCGCCGGCTTCGCTCGGCAGCGTCGATTCATTCCGATTGCGAACCAGTGACGGTGAGGAACTGGGTGCTTGGTACATTCCCGGTCGAGCGGACAAGCCGGGTGTCGTGCTTTTACACGGCAACCGCGCGCATCGAGGTGCGATGTGCAATATCGCACAAATATTGCATGACGCGGGCTATGCCTTATTGATTCCCACACTGCGCGCTCATGGCGACTCCACGGGTGAGCGAAACGACTTTGGTTACTCCGCGCGGCACGATGTGGTTGCCGCGGTAGATGAACTACAGCGGCGACGACCGGAAAGCAGAGTGATTGTTTTTGGCCAATCGATGGGAGCCGCCGCGGCATTATTTGCCGCCGACGAACTTCAACACCACGTCGATGGTTACGTTCTTGAATGCCCCTACGAGCATCTCTTCAAAGCTGTGCGAAACCGGACTCGTGCCGAATTGCCAATGGGCTTGGATTGGATCGCCTATGCAGGCTTGCGCACCGTTTCCCCGACGTGATTCCCGAAGCATCGCGCATTGACCCGGCGTCGGCGGCTGAAAAGGTGCCAGCGGGTATTCCTGTGCTCATTCTGGCTGGAGGCGATGACGATCGGGCGAGACCGGAAGAAGCACAAAACATCGCACGCCGCCTGGGAGGTCGCGCCCGGGTCGAGATTATCCCGAATGCGCGCCACGTGCATTTATGCGACTGCGATCGGGAGAAATATCAAACGCTGGTGTTAGAGTTCTTGGGTGGAATTCGCGAACATTGATTGTTTTGTTAGACGGACGCGCAAGCGACGGGTGCCAAGGGCGTGGCCCCATTGGGAATTCTGCCTTCGATTGTCCTCGCGTCGAGCCACAAGAGTCAGAGTCGCCCGACTGGGGCCGAGACTTTGCCACCCGTCGCTTGCGCGTCCGGCTAACAAATCTTCACCTTAGCTTCAGGTGCTGTTCCATACACACAGCAATGCACTTCTCTTTGGGGGCATTTCATGCGGTTCATTTATCGCCTGTGCATCATCGCGTTGCCGGTGATGGCCATTGTCATGGCGCGTGCGGCCGACTTGCCTGCTAAAGATTTCTTTGCCGCCGAGCGCTTGCATCAAATTGAGGTTCAACTCACCGCGGAGAATTGGGACAAGATGCAGCCGCCGGGCGGCATGGCCGGGCCCGGCGGTCCGCCGCCGCAGGACAAAGATCGCGATAGGGAGCGGGACAAGGACAAAGACAAAGAGCGCGATAAAGATCGTGACGGGCCGCCGCGCCCGCCTGGCGGCGGAGGGCCCGGCAACTTCGGATTCGATTTTACTTATGTGCCTGGCACGGTCGTCATCGATGGAGAAACGGTCGCAAACATCGCCGTGCGCTTCAAAGGCAATTCCAGCTACATGGTGTCAGCGCGTGGAATCAAACACCCATTCCGCTTTGATTTCAATCGCTTCGAGAGCGGGAAGACTTTTCACGATCTGAAAGCGCTCAGCCTGGCCAACAATGCCATGGACGAATCGCAACTGCGCGAGACATTGGCGTACGAGTGCTTCCACGAGGCCGGCGTGCCCTACTCGCGCAGTGCCCTTGCAGTCGTGTCATTGGATGTGCCCGAAAAGTATGAGCACAAGTTTTTGGGCGTTTACACCGTGGTCGAGCCCGTGGACAAAACGTTTCTCAATCACAGGTTCGGAAGCCACGATGGCCTGTTGCTGAAGCCGGAGCGCTTGCCTGATCTCGATGACTTCGGCGAGAACTGGGCCAAGTACCAGGCGCGATATTTTCCCAAAGGCAACGCGAGCAAACAGCAAAAGGCTCGGCTCTACGAACTCGCACATCTGGTGCATAAGGCCAATGAGGCCGAGTTTGCTGAGCGAATCGGGACACTACTCGATGTGGATGAGTTTCTCCGCTTTATCGCTTGTGAAACGCTGCTCGCCAACCTCGATAGTTTTCTGACTGTCGGCCACAATTTCTATCTCTATCTCGATTCCAAGACCGATCGCTTCGTGTTCATCCCTTGGGATCATAACCACGCGTTCGGCACCTTCCCGATGACTGGCAAACCAAGCCAGCAGGCTGATCTGAGTATTCTCCACCCGTACAGCGGCCCCAACACGCTGATCGAGCGGGTGCTTGCGATTCCCGCGAACAAAGCGGCTTATCTCAAAAAGATCAAAACACTCGCCGCGACCGCATTCGCCCCTGAGACGTTGCACAAGAAGATCGATCACTATGAGGCCATGATCGCCGAAGCCAAGGCTCGCGAGCGCAAAGCCGGCAACTCCGTCGCCCGCCCGCCGCGGATGCCCGGTGGCTTCGGAGGTGAGATGCCGCTCAAGGAGTTCATCACCGAACGCGCGAAATCTGTGCAGGCCCAGTTGGCTGAAGAGAAAAAAGGCTACGTTCCGGAGCGCGTCGGTCCGCCGGGGCGGCCCAAAGAGAAGGACAAGTCAAAAGAACGCGACTGACAGCCCGTGTCTGTCCCGCGGGTCTTACGAGCTCCCCGTTGGAGCAAACCGCACATCGCTTCACTCGTGCGGCATCGGTTTTGCTTGCATTACGAGCTAACTTCATTCTTGAGGGTTCGCTCATGCGGCTCAAAACAGTCAAGCGACGTGGAAATGCCCGCTGGGGTTGTGCCGCGATGCTGCTTGGGCTTCCGTTGCCCCTCGTCATCTTGGCTTTCCTGTTCGGCGGATGCGACCGCTGAATTAACGTTCCAGCCAAGTCGCGCAACATCGTGCCGCCTACATTCGAGGACCATCCATGAACGCACAGTCGTCTGTACCGCAGGCCGAAGACCTTATTTCTGTCGGTAGCCGGATTAGCTGGGGTGCCATCCTCGGCGGCGGCGTTGTCGCGCTGGCCATTTACTTCATGCTGACATCACTCGGCGCTGCCGTTGGCTTGAGTTTCAGCGATCGCATGAATACCAACACACTGCAAACCTCCGCGCTGGCCTGGAGCATTCTGACTTTGTGCGTCGCGTTGTTTGTGGGCGGCATGATGAGCAGTTTGTTCACCGTTGGGGAAAACAAGGTCGAGGCAGTCATGTGCGGTGTCATCATGTGGGCGTTCGTTTTGGCGGCGTTTATTTGGATGGGAACGCATGGTGCCCGGGCAGCGGCGACAGGCGTCATCGGCTTGGATCGCGTCGCCCAGTCCGCGGGTGGCTGGGAGAACGCAGCTCGCGAGGCCGGGGTGCCCTCCGATTCCATCGAGGAATGGCGGCGAAAAGTGGCGGGGACGACTGATCGCAACGCCGCCAACGATGAACAACGCAACCCAGAAGAGATGAAAAAGACCGCCAAACGACTGTCGTGGTACGTGTTCGGCGGCACGTGGATTTCCATGCTCGCAGCCGCACTGGGTGCATGGATGGGTGCCGGCCCTACGTTCCGGGTCGTTCGCGTCGATACTCGGCGCAGCACCGTGTAGCCGCGAAGGAAAATTCACCGGGGCGTGTGCTTCAAGATCTTAATACGACGAGCAATTTGGCTTACGCTGCTGCGGCGGAGCGGTCAGCACCGCGGAAGAGCTTGCCGGCGGCGGGCGGCATCATCATGCCGACTGCGCCATCGGGCCTGCCTTCCCATTGATGGGATTTAACGCAATCGAGCACCCGAGTGGCCAGGGCGAGTGCCGCCCGGCCATCTTCGCCAGTGACACGGGGTTTGGCTCCGGTCTTCACCGAGCGAACGAAATCCTGCAATTCGCGGGTCAACTGATCACCCGTGGCCGTGCAGGCGGTGTGATACATCTCCAAGTGCCGGCCAAAGACTTCACCCGGGAGTTGAGCGCGGCGTGCCGCGTCGAGATTCTTCACGTCGAGCCCATGCCGGCGAACGTCGTCGGACGGTTGCACCAGCGACAGCTTGCGATGGACGAAATCGATGCCGGCGTAACCCTCTGGGGCCCAGATACGCAAGCGCCGCTTGGGCAGCGGCGCGATCCGGCTTGCGGTGACGTGAGCCACGCAGCCGGACTGGAATTTGATGCGGGCGTTGACCATGTCTTCATGGCCGCCGAACACCGCCACGCCCATGGCTTCGACCGACACGGCCGGCGTGCCGTCCAGGGCGTTGAGAAGATCAAGATCGTGGATCATGAGATCCAAGACCGCGCCGATATCGGTCGAGCGGCCGGTGTATGGGCCGTGCCGTTCACATTCGACAAACTTCGGATGGATCGGCCGGGCTTGCAGCGCTTCGAATGCAGGATTGAACCGCTCAATGTGGCCCACTTGGATGACCGCGCCCGTGCGCTTGGCGGTGGCGATCAATTCATCGGCCTGTTCGAGCGTGGTGGTGATCGGCTTCTCGATCAAAAGCGGAATGCCGCGTTGCAGGAAGGCCATCGCCACGGCGTGATGATGTACTGTGTTGACGACGACGCACGCGGCATCGACCTTGTCGAGCAGCGGGCCATAGTGCGTGTAGGCTTGGCTGTAGTGCTTGTCCGCGATCGTTTCGGCTTGCGCAGGATTGGCGTCGGCGACCCCGACCAACTCCACCTCCGGCAGCCCCGCGAGAATGCGAGCATGGGCCTGGCCGAGGTGTCCAACTCCAATCACCGCCATCCGTAACTTCATGCCATCTCCAAGGGTGAGTGTTCAGGAGTCAGCGTCGGTTAAATCAGTTTTTGCTGACCACTGACTACTGACCGCTGTTCACGCTGCACGTCGAAAGGAACCCGCGGTCGGGCGAACGTTGGCGGGGGTGAATTTTTCCGCGAGCGTTCGGGCGAACTGGGTGTTGAGCTGATGGCCGGAGCGATAAGCCACGATGTGGCCGCGGATATCGAGGCCGCACAGAGCGAGGTCGCCAATGAGGTCGAGCACCTTGTGTCGGGCCGGCTCATTAGCAAATCGCAGCGAGTTTTCGATCGGCCCGCCGGGGCCGAACACGAGTAGGTCGCGGAATGTGGTGCGCGTGCCGATGCCTTGCTCGCGGAATTTGTGCGCCTCACGTTCCAGCAAAAACGTTCGGCATGGAGCGATCTCGGCAACGAATTCGCCGGGAGTGACTCGTTGCGTGTGCGTCTGCCGGTCAATCGGCGAGTTGAGACCAAAATCCAGCAGGTAGCTGATGATCAGATCGTCGCCCAACTCGGGATGCAGTCCAAGCGTCGCGCCGCCTTCGCGCAGGATGATCGGTTCTTCGACAGTCCACACTGGTTTGCGAGCTTCTTGCGGAGCAACGCCCGCGTCGAGTAGCGCTTCGACGAAGCCGCATGCGGAGCCGTCAAGGCCCGGCGGTTCACACGCGTCGAGCTCGACGAAGCAATTGTCGATCCGCAGACCCGCCAGAGCAGAAAGCACATGTTCGACCAATGTCACCGAGCGCGGCGCCATGCCGAGAGTGGTTCGACGAGCAGTGCCTGACACCATGCCGACATCCGCAAGAACCCGCGGGGAGCCGGGCAGATCGGTGCGAAGAAAAACGATGCCGATATCAACGGGAGCGGGACGAAAGCGAAGCGTGACATCGGTCGCGGTGATGAATCCGACGCCGGCGATTCGAGCGCTGGGCCGAGCAATGGATCGCTGGCGACGATGGCTGAGTTTAATCAAGGGAGGGATTCCTTGCAGGAGAGTCCAAGATCAAGCCAAGAACCAATGTTGGCCATTGGTTCTTGGGTCCTGGTTCTTTGCTTTCTACCGCTTGGGCATGCCGCCCGTGGGAGCGGGATTCTGAGGAGCGGGAGCTGTGGCGCCGGCCGGGGTCACGGCTGGCGGCGGGGCTGGATAGGTTTGGTTCAGCGTCGTGATAACTGCATCGCTCAGGTCGATGTGCCGCTTGTAGTAGAGCGGAATCGCCGCCATCGTGGTCAACTTGCGCGAGACGTTGGCCTGCGAGTACATGTCGGCTTCGGCCGTGGCGTCCGGATAGGCGAGCACGAGATCGAAGCCGTTGGCGGCGGCAACCCGGCTGACCACGTCTTCGATGTTCTTGTAAATATCCACGGCGATCGTGCCTTGCCGCGATCCGATTTCCTTGCGGGCTTCAGCGTCGAGGTCCTGCATTTCGCGATCGAGTTGGACCATCCGCTTTTTAATGTTTTCACTTTGAGTGGGATCGAGATTCTTCGCGAGATCGGTTTTCAGCTTTTCGATTTCATCGCGCTTGGCGGTGATCGCCTGACCGTAACGAGTGACTTCAGCGCTGATGAAGTTGTTGAGTTGCTGAGCTTTGTTGAAGCTCTTTAGCACTTTGTTCGTGTTGAGCACCGCAACTCGGACGGGCACGACGCCCGCACTGGGAGCGGCACCGGGCTGAGCGCCGCCTGCAGAGGTCTGTTGGATCGGTGTCTTGTTCGGTTGGGCCAGTGCCTGGATGGCGACGGTACCAACGAGCACGCAGACGGCCAAAGTGGCGACAGACTTGTTCACGCCTGGATCTCCTCTTCCATGAGCCGTTGCAGCGCTCGGCGTCCTTGCCGGGCCTGGTCGCGGGTTGAATCCGAGCGGGGCTTTTACCCCATTGAAAGGGGTGGGTCAATGCGAACCGTAGAACCGGAACTAGCCACTAGCCACTCCCTATTCCCCAATTCTTCTGTCCTCTGGTAGATTGCCCGGTCTGGAGGAATTGATGCGCTCTTGGTGCGCGATAATTTTGGTGGTGCTCGCCGGTTGCTCAAGTAGCGCCGAGGCGCCGCGCGTGCCGGTTTATGGGCGTGTGCTGATGCACGGCTATCCTCTGCGATCGGGTGCGATTGTGTTCACGCCGGATCGCCAACACGGCAGCCAAGGTCCGACGATTCGCGCCGATCTGGGCGGCGACGGCAAGTTTGTGATTTCGTCGGGCGGTTTGCCGCCGGGCTGGTATCGCATCACGGTGGCCAGCTTGGATGTGTCATTGCCCGTGCGTTTGCGTGATCCGGAGACGGCCGGCATTGTTCGTGAGGTGGTCGCTGGCCGGGAGAACAGTTTTGACATCGAATTGAGCGATCAGGTCGCAACTCGATAATTCCCAATTTGTGAATCTGTGAGCCATTCCTCGCCGTATTCCTCTTGGTGCAGCCAAGAGGACCCGAGCAATGGCCGTAGTGTTATCTGCATCCGCGTTGGATGCGTTTCTCGATAAATCCATCGATAAAATCTGCCCGCTGGGTTTCGGCAAGGTCGGCGATGTGCACAATCATTGTGCACATTTTGTCAGCCATGTGCTCAAGCTGAATAGCGCGCAGCATATTGGCTACACCTGTGCCGGCATGGTGAACCTCGGCAAGAAAAATGCCGCGGCGGGTGGCTGCATCCGAGTCAACGAGATTTACAACGCTTGCGACAAGCTGTCCACGCCGGATGAAGCCGGCTGCCTCGCTTATTTCACGCTCCCGGGCAACATGGAAAAAGACGGCAGCATGGGCAGCATGGCCGACAAACACATCGGCATCTATTTGGGCGGGATGATTTGGAACTACGGCAACACCAAGGATCAAGTTCGCAAAAGCGACGTCGCCTTCTTGGGTACGCTGTACGGCAAATCGACGATTGCTCGCTATTCGAAGTTCCCAGCTGGTGCTACGACATTGACCCTGGAACAAATCCAGGCGCTCGCGAAATAGTCACAGATGGCGAACGGGGCGTGAGACCGCCTCACGCGTGGACCACGGTTGCGATGTTGGACCGCGCTTGAGCCGCCCCGTTTGCCGCCCCTATTCCAATTGACACCTTTCAAGCCGCCGTGTTACTCCTGTTGGGGGAATAGGATGCCCATTTAGGACCTTTCATGCGGCAGGACGTCACACCCGCGGATCGCACACGCGCCAGTGAACCTCGCCAACGGCGCGAGCCGGTTCGCTCGCTCGGCTGGGCACAGGCTTATGCGCCGGGCCAGTCCATCGACGTCACCGTCTGCATCGTGAATTGGAATTGCCGAGATCTGCTCCGGGCCTGTCTGCAATCACTGCTCGAGCAACCGCAAGATGTCAGCCTGGAAGTCATCGTCGTAGACAATGGCTCCAGCGATGGCGCGGCCGAGATGGTGGCCGACGAATTTCCCGAAGTCGTGTTGATGCGGAATAACGCCAACCGCGGCTTCTCAACCGCGAACAACCAGGCGGCCGCGCGAGCCCAGGGCCGATTTCTCTTTTTCTTGAACAACGACACTGTTGTCCCTGAAGCTACGCTGTCGCGGCTGGTTGAATTTGCTGAAAACAATCCGGAAGTCGGCATGGTCGGTCCGCGACTGCGCGATCCGTCGGGCCGGTTGCAAATCTCGTATCGCCAGTCGCCATCGGTGTGGGCGCTGTTGCATCGCACGCAGTTGTTTCGCTGGACCGGGCTCTTGCGCCGGGCGTATCGCCAATACCGCCGACAGTCGTTTGATCCTCAAGTGCAGCGGCGTGTCGCAGTGCTGATGGGTGCGGCCGTCTTCTTGCCGCGGCATGTGTTTGACGAGTGCGGCGGTTGGGATGAGCGTTACAACTTCGGCGGCGAAGACATCGATCTCTCATTCCGGGTGAATCGTCGGCGACCTGTCATCTATCTGCCCAATGTCGAAATCACCCACCATGGCCGGGTGAGTTCGCGGCTCAATATCTCCTACGCCGAGCCGAACGTCGCCATCGGCTATGCGACATTCTTGCGCAAGGCGGGAACCAGCCCATTCTGGCTGATGATGTACAAGTTGATTGTGACCTGCGACGCGCCGGTGCAAATCAGCGTCAAGACGCTGCAGCTGACCTGGCGACGACTCAGCGGGCAGCAACTTAAAGCGAAGAAGACAGGACTCGCACTGCAAGGCCTCGTCTCATTTCTGCGCGGCGGACTTGGGCCATTCTGGCGAGCTTAATTGTTGCCCGTTGAATCCGCGTAACACCAATATCCATCGCGCAGCAGCCTGCAGCAAAACGGTACCCACCGTGACGACGACGGCAATCGTCATGGCGATGCACAAATAGACCTTGAAGACGTCACCGCTTTTGATTTTCGCTGGGAACTGCCAGATCACCATTTGTGAGGCAGCAGTCAGCGTGGTGCTGGCGACGAACAGCATTGGGATGAGAGTGACTGGCGCGTAGCGGGCTTTGCCGGAGTTCATCAGCATGGTCGTGAGCACAGCGAGCGCGAGCGCCGCAAGCAATTGGTTGGCGATGCCGAACATCGGCCAGATGGTGTCGATCGAGCCGGTGTAGACCAGATAACCCCAGCCAGCCGTGATCACGATGGTGGTGAAGATCGCGCCAGGCAGCCAGTCCGTCACCGCGAACTTGGGCCAGATCTTGCCGAGTGCCTCCTGCAATAGAAACCGCCCGATGCGGGTGCCGGCATCCACGGTTGTGAGGATGAATAGCGCCTCGAACATGATGGCGAAGTGGTACCAATATTTCAGGAAGCCCTGGATCGATCCGGGATCGACGAACCACCGTGCCGCGTCGGTCAGGATGAACGACATGCCGACGGCGAGCGTCACCGCGCCGCCGGTGCGGCCGGCGAGTTGTTCATTAACCAGGTCTTCGACCTTTCTGAGATCCCGCCGTTCGACCGGCAGGTGCATGAGGTCACCGTTGCCAAGCTCGACAATCATTTTGTCGATCTGCGGCTGCCACTTCGCGACCTTGGTTTGATCAACGTTGATCTCGTAATAGAGCTTCGGGTCGAGCGACGCGGCGGCGATGAGAGCCATCACGCCGACAAGGCCCTCGATCAACATCGCTCCGTAGCCGACCGCGCGGACTTGCGTTTCTTTGTCGATCATCTTCGGCGTGGTGCCGGAGGCGACGAGGGCGTGGAATCCGGAGATCGCCCCGCACATGATGCAGATGAACACGAAAGGAAAGAGGCCGCCGTTGAAATTCGGTCCGCCGGCCATGAATTCGTGATTGATCGCCGGCGCGTGCAGTTTCGGATTCGCGACGATCACGCCGACGATGAGCAGGGCGATGGTGCCGATCTTGAGATAGCTCGACAAATAGTCGCGCGGCGCGAGCAAGAGCCAGACCGGCAGCACGCTGGCGACGAAGCCGTAGACGCACAGCGCGAAGGTGATGCCGCCGCGCGAGAATGAGAAATATGGCTCCAGCGGCGAGCCCGGAATCCAGTGGCCGACGATCACCGCGCCGATGGTGGCCGCCGCTCCAAGGAGCGATGCCTCGGCGACGCGCCCGGGCCGGATGCGATACATGTACCAGCCCACGGCGAGCGCAATAGGGATGGTCGCGGCGATGGTGAACGTGCCCCAGGAGGAGCCGGGGATTTCGAGCGGCGGCCCAACGCTCCGCGGGACTGATTCACCGCCGAGCGCTTTAACGACGATGAACGCCAATCCGGCCAGTGCGATCACCACGATGAACAGGATCGCCAGCGACGTCACGCCGGCCGCGAATGGGCCAAGCTCGGTGCGAGCTATCTCGGCCAGCGATTTGCCGCCACGCCGGACTGATGCTCCGAGCACGAGCATGTCTTGCACCGCACCGGCCAGGCACACGCCAATGACGAGCCAGAGTAGCCCCGGCATGTAGCCGTACTGAATCGCCAGCACCGGCCCGATCAGTGGCCCCGCCCCTGAGATCGCCGCGAAGTGATGGCCAAAGAGCACCCATTTGTTGGTGGGATGGTAGTTCTGCCCGTCATAGTGCGTGTGAGCCGGCGTGATGTTCTTGTCATCGAGGGCCAGTACCTTGGCCGCGAGAAATGCGGAATAGAAGCGATAGGCAATCGCCAGGATGCAGAGCACACCAAGGATCAGGGGCATTGCATGCATGGGGGAGCAGTGGTCAGTTGCCAGAGGTCAGTGGTCAGAAAAGATTCTAGCGAGGGTGAAGTTACTTGCCGCGAAATGCAGGCGAGGGGGCGAATTCGAGGGAAGCATGCAAATGCATGTGGCAACGAGGCTTGCGGGTGGCCGAGATGGTTTCGTTGCTTTCGTTGCCTGTTTTGGGGGGTGGGGCTTACGCCGCGATGCTCGCCGGGCGAATTCTTTCCGAAATTTGCGCAAACTTGCGCAAAAGAGCCGCTGTTAGGACTCCTGTCAGCGACAGCGGCCAAATTGGAAACCCATACTGAAGGCGAAATAATTGGAAAAGTGATTGACATTGATCATACTCTTGCGTTTCTATCCAAACGGACGAGTCATCATCTGACCAGCCAACGACAATGTCTCCGGTGATCCGAGTCAGAACGCTACCGACTGATGGATCGACAACAATCTTTCGGTGTTGTGGTTCGAACAGATCTTTTGGCAGCCAATCATTCAACCATTTTGGCACAGGGAGTTGTGAGCCACCTCGCGCGTATTCGTCGCCGACGAGCCACCTTCCTTGCGACGAAAAATCCCAGTTACATGGGTCGTAGAACCTCTCGTCATTGTTGCGAGGCAAGTCAATTTCGCGTAATGATGGAAGTTCGTAAAGTCGGGAGTGAGTGGAATTCATTCCTATCTCGACAAGAATATGTCGTCCACTCGGGTCAAATGCAATGCGGCGCGAATGGTCTCGGGATCGGGGTCGGGATCGACTCGGCACGGCGGTTGGTGCCGAATGTCCCAAACCTGCCACGAGTTCAGGTACATAAAACGGCTATCGCTCGAAAACTCGGGCACGAACCAACACGTGCTGTAAGGTATCTGAATGTCACATGAGACATGTTCGCGAAAATCCGGCGACCAAATAGTGACATAGGTCGGTTCATCGTGCGCCATGCAAAATCGCCCATCCGGCGCGAATGTGTATGAATTCTCCTTGTTGTTTGACGGCAGCCGGATTAATTCTTGTACGGATGGCAAATCCCATACTACGAGATGATCGACGTCGGTTTTGGCGGCGGCGCGTGTGCCGTCAGGCGATAGCGCCAAACGTCCATACAGATTTTCGACCCGCAGTCGGCGACATTGAGCTTTCAGATCCCAGATTTCTCCAACATGCTGAGTTTCTGTTTGAGAGTTCACAACCAAGAGTTCGTCGTGTCGATTTGTCTCATACCATGGGTTGACATCAGGCGGCGACATCGCGGCCGGGACGGTGAAGCAAAAGGTTTCGAGTGGAGAATGAAAGACGTCCAAACCCGCTTGCGAGTTGATTCGGATGTTCCACTGCATTTGCTCATAACTAGGCTCCCGACGACCCTCGAAGGAAAGTTCTGTCACTAAGCCAGTTCTAAAATTTACCCGATACGTGTCGCCGCTGAAGCCGGCAACTACCACGTCGCTATCCTCGGTTAGGCGGACAAATCCGTCCGCATGGCTCATCATCATGAAGCCGTGACCATTCCAGGGCAGCCGAAATTGCGCCACAGGCATTTGACGCCAGAACCACCATGTGACCCAAATCGCCGTTGTTAGAACAAGCCCGGCGGCGATCCGGGAAAACAATAATCGCAACATCAAGCGCATTACGCTCACGAAAATGTCCAGTACACCGATCGCCAAAAAGCAGGACGAAGCGAATGCGTCACACTTGCGCGAGAAATGTGTTTAGGCGAGCGGGGTTGCGTGAGCGCCCCGAGTCTTTATCTCACGCAAGCGCTCGTACCACTAGCGAGTCTTCGCGTGAAAAAGCTTTGGGGCTCTGACCAACTGCATGCTCGCTGGCCGCGCAAGTCCTCGGGGCGCTTACGCAACCCCGCTCGCCAATGTCCGGCGTTTCCAGGTGCGGCGAATGTCCCAGAAAATCACGCCAATGCCGGTCGCGGTCAACAGCCAGAGCCACCATGGCGGAGTGTTGGAGAGGCGGTAGAGGCGAAACGTGCATTCGTAGCCATCGACAGCTTGTTCATAAAGCACCCAGGCTTTGGATGCGTCCTCTGTCCAGGCCACGACGTGCTTACCGGGCAGGCGATAGCGCGGCTCGCCGGTGCGCGTGTCCCAAATCACGACTTCTTCGGCCAACCAATTTGACGTTGAAAGCCAGCGATCCGAATAGAACCAAAGGTGGTTTTGCAGATCGGAGCCCGACCGGTACTTCGACGCGGAAAGCCAGCGGCCCGACGGCGAGAAACCAAACGGTTCGGTGCTTCGCACGTCTTCGAACGATAGAGGCACTTCGTTCAGCGTCGGCAGTTGATAAAGCCGCACGTCGCTGGATTCGCGAATCGCAATTTGGTCGCCGGCCTTGGAGAATTTCATCTCCACGTCATCCTTACCCGTCGGCAGCAAACCCAATTGTTCGTCGATGCATCGTGGCGGATTCACACCCAGATCCCACACCATTCCCTCGCTGAGAGCGGCCGACAGGATCAGAAACCGTCCGTCCGGCGAAAATGTGCTGTGATGCAAACGCAAACTGTTCGGCCGAAATGTTAGGTGGAATGTTGCCAGTTTCTCGAAGTCGGCCGACCATAGCTCCGCTTCGGCGCGAGATGGATCCTTCGGATCGCCGGTGTAGTTCTTGTCCCGTCCGATCAGCAGCCGGCCATTCGGAGAGTAAAGCAAGTATTCGGAGTGATCACCCGGCGGGGCGAGTTCGGTCAACTTGCGGCCTGACTCGACGTCATAGATTCTCACTTTGTCCGAATGGTAGACACCCAAACTGTCCATCACCGCCAAGCGCGATCCATCAGCCGAGATGGCCGCGGTGCCGCCGCCGTCGTCCAATCTCAGGCGGCGCTTTCCGGTGGCGACGTCCCGGACTTCGGTGAATTGACCCACGACGGACGTGATGACGAGCGATCGGCTGTCACCCGAGGCGCCGAGCGCCGCGAGTTGCTTTTGCTCATTCGAGACAGTCGGCTCCCAAAAGTCTGGCCAAGTGAAGCGAGTCTTGCGTCCCGGCAAGTCAACGAGTTCCACGACGCCGCCTTTGATCGAAGCAAACCAGCTCCTGTCCGGCGCCAATTGACCTTTGAGTCGAAGGTCGGCGTCCATCAGTTTGCCGCTCATCCCGGTCTTGAAATCGAGGTGATGCGTGGCTCCGACGCCGACGTCCCACGTTCCAAACAGCGCGTGTTCCTGATCGGACGGATCGAGATCGACGTGTTTGTAGCGTTTGCCGTCCGTCCAAGTGACCTTCATCTCTTTTAGCGGCATTTGCCCGACGAGCGACCACCCGAGCCACGCCGCGACGATGGCGAAGAAAACGAAGAGCCGGCGAAATATCCGGAGGTCTACTCGGAGCATGACTTTATTTTAGGCGAGCCGGGTTGCGTAAGCGCCCGGTGCGCTTGGAACTTTCAAGCGCACCGGGCGCTTACGCAACCCGGCTCACCGAGTGACGGCGTTTCTTGGTATCCCAGACTATTGCTACGGCTCCCAGCGCGGTCAGCAGCCAGAGCCACCACGGCGGGGCCGGTGCTTCGGTCGGGTATTGGCGGAACACGACGTGCTCGCTGTTCCCCTCGAAGCGGTTGACGGTCCAGAATGTCGCGGCGTTGGGGCCGAAGCCGATGAAGCGGGTGCCGGGCACGGAGTGAATGAGCCGGCCGGTCTGCGTCTCGACCACAACTTGGCGGGCCTGATCGCGATCGATGAAGATCCACTTCGCGATCCAGCGGGGTAGCCACGGCGGGGCGCGAGTTTGCCAGACTTCGCCCCAGACCACGTGGCGATCGTCGTTGTAAAACATGGGCGAATCGCCATGGCAGATGGCGGATCGCTGCAAGATGATTTGCCGCGTGTCGGCGTCGTAGAGCTTCATGTCGCAATGCAGGTCCTGCCCTACGGTGCCGACGTGGCCGGTGATGAAATTGCCCGGAGCGCGACCAATTTGAGCAAGTGCCCGGCGTCAGCAAATGGGAAAGCGACGCCGGCGGTTTGGCGGACATGTCCCAGAGCCCGCGATCTTCGGTGTTGTAAGCCAGGAGGTAGCGGTCGCCCTGAGTCCATCGGAGCACTAACGGCGAGTCCTGCGCCGGCGTGTAGTTGACATCAAGCGTGCGCACGGGCGAGCAGTCTGGGAGCGTGACGACGTTGACAGTCCAGTGGCCGCCCGCCACGGGTTCCCGTTCGACGGCATAGGCGAGGAGTGTTTGATCGGCGGACGGACTGCAACTCCATCGCCGCGTTGGACTGTGAATTTCAAGGTGACGATAAAGTTGGGCCGTCTTGGAATCATAGATTTGCACTTTGTCGGTGCCCTGGAACAGAATCCATCGATCGTTTGGTTTCCACCAGGGCCCGAATTGGTTGGGAATATTAGGAATCGTCAGCAGTCGCTTTCCCATGGCGCAATCAAAGACGTCCCAACGGAATTGATCAGTGTGATGAATGGTGGCGAGCATTAATCCGTCTTCGCTCTTCTGCAACTGAATTTGGCTTCGACCTTCCGGATGATCTGTCTCCGCGGAAATTGAATGGAGTTTTTGGCCAGTGCCAGCGTGAATAATGTCCACGCTGAAATTGGCCTTTAAGATGGCCCACGCGTTGTCGGCGAAACTGTATTGCCGGGCATCACTCTCGTAGACCATTCCTAGCTTGCCCGTCTCAATGTTGCCGACGTAAAGACGGAGTGGTGTATCGGCGACGTTTCGTTCACCGAGGCGCGACATCGTCGTCCCGTCGGTGCGCAAATGGAGATTCCACATCCACGATTGCGGCGCACGAAACGACCTTAGCGGCAACTCAGGCAGCGCGAGCCAAAGCACCCACGCGACCGCCAGGATGAATAAGGCGAGCGTGGTGGGACGGAGAAGGACTCGCAGGGCAGCGCGGAACATGATTGTGTTTTACACGAGCCGGAAGCGTGAGCGACGACTTATTCAAACAACCGTCGCTGACGCTTCCGGCTCGTTAAGGCGCGATTTTCTGGAGCGACATAATGCGCGGCTGATCACGGTGATGCAGATCACACTCAAGAGCCACAACCACCAGGGCGGACTTGGCGCCACCGTCGAGAATTGCTGAAAGCGCAAGACGTCGCTCATTCCGAATTGCGGGTTGTATGTTTCGGGAACTTGGCTCGCGGTCCAGATGGTTTCATTGTTGGGGCCGAAGCCGGTGAAGCGTTCGCCGGGCGCGAGGTGCACGAGTTTGCGCTCTTGCGTGTCGAGCACGGCTTGCACGTAATCGACGCGCGGGATGCTGAGAAAGTCAGTCAGCGACGTCGGCACCCACTTGGGCACCCGCTGCTGCACTTCACTCCAGACCACGTAGCGTTCATCGCGGGAGAAGCGTGGGAAGTCATTCCCCGTCCCGGCGAGGCGTTGCCACAGAATTTCGTGGGTATTGGCATCGCCCAGTCGGACAGTCCGCGGTGCCCATAAGGTATTCTGCAACACACCTTGAATGAAATGACGCTTGGAAAAGATCGTTTGCGAGTCCGCCATTATCAAGTGATTTAGTGACGTTGGCGGCGTGGTGCGCATATCCCACAGTCCGTAGTCGCCCGTGTAATAGGCCTCCAAGTGAGCGCCATCGGTGGACCAAAACAGACTGAGATGGCGATCGGTCGCATTGGCGCGGATTTTCAATTCAGCCAGCGACTTCAGGTCGGGAAGCGAAACAACGTGGACCGTCCAGTCGCACCATTTGTCGCCGGGACGACACGGCTCGGCGGCGGTATAGGCCAAGTGTGGTTCGTTAAACGCCGGGAACCATCCATACTCGGGAACGCCATCGAAAAGCGGCAGTTGATTGAGAAGCTGGCCAGTCTTGGCGTCGAAGACCATCAGCGTCCGTGGATTATCGGTTTCACCGTAAGCGTAAGGATGTTTGCCCCACGTCCAAAGCCGTTTGCCGTTGGCCGGCGCGAAGGTCAGTCCCGTCGGCTGGCCGGTGGCGGGATCGTGCATGGTCCAACGACCGCCATCACTCGTCGAGTGAATCAGAAGTCCGCGCTCGCCTCTGTTTTCACCGAAGATCAGCGAGAACGCATCGCGATCTGGATCGGCCGGCAGTTTAAAGCGCGTGGCACCGGTGATCTTGTCAAAGACTTCAATGCTGTGATCGGGCAACATCAAGACGACCACCGTATCGCCGAGGCGGTTTTCGATGGCCTTGCGCTCGATGATCGGTGTCTCTCTGCCGATTTCGAAGTCCCCGCGGAAATATTGATACTTCTGCACGCTCTTGGGCGGGCCGGGATAGAACTCATAGCGCTCCGTCGTGCGGCCATCGGTGCCGATTTGAAATGATGAAGATTCCCGCGCCACCTCGTGGGAGCGAATGGGCCGTTCGGGGAGAATGAACCAAAGAAACCACGCCCCGGCGACGGCGAGTGCGGCCAGCGTCGCGGGGCGCAGGAACAGGCGGAGAACGCTACCGAACACCAGATACTTTCTACTTTGTTCTTTTGTCTTCACTAATCGAAACGGTTGAGATCAGACAGGCAGATTTTGTAGTGTTCTTATCCCCTCCCTTTCAGGGAGGGGTAGGGGAGGGTTGCCCATAAGTTTCGGCGGTCCACTCCCACCCTCCCCAACCCCTCCCTAAGAGGGAGGGGATAAGAGGTATTTGCGCTTCCGGGCCGGCCATAGGGACGTGACCACGCCCAAAGCCGTCACCGCCCACAACCACCATGGCGCACGCGGCGGCACAACGCTCCGCAACTCGAACACCTTTTCGCCGGCCGTGTCGTCGGAGCGATTCGAATCGACCCACACGCCGGACTCGTCGGGTGTCCACGCCATCCACTGGCGGCCGGGGATGCGGTTGATTAGCCGGCCGGTCTGCGCGTTCCAGAGCACCAGATTTTGATCCTCTGGTGGCCACCATGACGCCGGGAGATGCCGCTGCAATTGTTTCTGCCACCAGGGGCCTTGGTATTTTGTCGAAGGATTTTCAAAGGCGATGATCAGTCGGCCATTCGGCGAAAAATCAGGGGAGAACCCGGCCTGCATACCGCCCTTTCCAGCGCCGCCGCCCTTGGCATTCATCCCATACGCGATGAGCATGACGCGTTCATCGTTGAGCGTGGGGTTCGACCAAGCGATGTTCGTATTTGGCGCGAAGTTGACGTGCATCTCGCGCAGAGGTCGCTGGGCCATGAGCCACCAGGTGACCCACACGGCGACGACGATCATTGCGACCACACCGATGCGAAGAATGCGGAGCATCAGGCGAAGTAACATGGGGGAACTCTCTTTAAGAGCGTCGAGGCGTTAGCCCGACGTGGTAGCATTGCAAGACTAAGACACGTCGGGCTTACGCCTCGACGCTCTTTGAATACCGACTTCGCCACGTGCGGCGCATATCCCAGATCATTGCGGCTACGCCCGCGGCGGTCAATGACCAGAGCCACCAGGGGGCGGGTGGAGCGGCGATCGGGAATTGCCGGAATAGCACGCGATCGGCGACGTCGGTGATCATGCTGGACGTCCAGATGGTGGCATTGTCGGGGCCGAAGCCTATGAAGTCGTCGCCGGGGACCGTGTGCACGATTCGGCGGGCTTGTGTGTCGAGCACGCGGTGAGAAAAATCGGAGTGATCCAGTTGGAGAAAATCGGCCACCCCGCGTGGCATCCACGATGGCGATCGCTGATATTGAGACATTTCACCCCAGACGACGTAGCGCTCATCGCGGGAGAAGCGCCCCCGGCTGCGCTGGCACGTGCATCGATGTGAATACAGCGGCGTGCGTGTGTCCGCGTCGTAAAGCGTCAACGTTGTCGGTGTTTTGGCCGGATACTCGTCGAGGTAGCCGGTCAAGATGTAACGGCTCGGATAGGAGAACACGGTCCGTGCATCATCGACATGCAGATCATCGAGTGGCACGGGCGGATCGGTGTGCATGTCCCAGATGCGGTGGTCCGAGCGGTTGTAATACACCATCAGATATCGATCGTTTTGCAACCACAGCGCACCCATCCAGGGATCACCGGCGTTCGTCTGCACCGGAAGTGCCGCCTGCGGAGTGAAGTCGGGCAGCGACACGATGTGGATCGTCCAATCGCGCTTCGGTGAGCCAGGTTCCAGCGGATGCGACGCAGGGTACGCCAGACGCCGGCCATCGCCGGATGGTTGCCAAGTGTGGTCATATCGCGGCAACTCCGTGCGATTGAGTAGCTGACCGGTTTTCGCATCGAACACGACCAAGACGCGAAGCTCATTCCCTTCCGCAACGATCTGTAATTGTTTCGTGAAATGAAGTGAGTAGTTACCCATTTTGGGTAATGAGATACCGGCCACCCCCGTCGTCAGATCGTAAAGATCCCATCGGCCGCCTTCGGCGCTCGTGTAAATGGCGAGCACGTTGTATCCGTCGTAGTCACAGATTTGCAGGCGATCGCGAGACTCCGGTTGCGTGCGATCCGCCGGAATCGTGAAACGCAATCGGCACGTCTCGACGTCGTAGACTTCGACGGTGTAGTCGGGCCGCAACACTGCGATCGTGGAAAGCGAAACCGTGAACTCGCGGGCCGGCCGTTCAATACGCAACTCCTCAAGGCCCGCGTCGATATTGCCTCGGTAGTACTGATAGGTTTTGATGTCGTTCTGTGTCGGCGTGTCATATTCGAAGTCATCACGATCGGTGGTTATGCCGTCGGGCCGAAGAGTCATGCGGCGCGAACGCACCCCGGGCGCTTCGTAGGATCGGATAGGAGTCTCGGGCCACAACCACCAAACGATCCAGGCGGTGGCGATGACTAGCGCCGCGAGCGTTGTTGCACGGAAGAGCAGTCGCAGAACGGTGCGGAGCATTTCTTTGTTCTAGGCGAGCGGGGTTGCGTGAGCGCCCCGAGGGCCTGCGAGCCGCGAATGACTCGGGGCGCTTACGCAACCCCGCTCGCCGATGGCCGGCGCTTCCAAGTGCGGCGAACATCCCACACGATGGCCACCGCGCCAGCGGCGGTCACTAACCAGAGCCACCAGGGGTATGACGTCGGCACGGGCCACTTGGAAAACGTGGTGTCCGATTGGCGGACGGTGTGATTGGTTGAGGCCACCCACACGCTCGAGTCGTCGGGTGACCAGGCGACGACGCGATCGCCGGGAATGCGTTTGAAGACCCGGCCAGTTTGTGCGTCCCACAGCACGACTTCATAACGGGGCACCGGCGGCAGCCATCGTGACAGGTGCCGGCGAATCATCTGTTCCGCCCAGGAGATTTGCCGTTCCTTCGCCGTGCCCGACCCGGTGAGCCAACGGCCCGACGGAGAAAAATAAAGACTATGTTGCCGTTGATCGTCTTCCAGAGGCACAGGCGCCAACGACGGCAAAGCCGCGAGGCGACTGAAACTTTCTGCGTCGCGCGGCCCCGAACGGTTTTCAAGCGATACGCGATCTCCGGTCGGCGAGAACTCGATCGCTTGAAAATAACCGGCTGCGTGCACCAAGCCGAGTTCGTCGTCGATGCAGCGCGGCGGCCGCACGCCGAGATCCCAAACAATCCCACCCATCGAGTGCGAATTGAGTTTGACAAAGCGCCCGTCTGGACTGAATTTTCCTTCGGACAAATACTGCCCCGGCGATAGCTGCAATTCGAAGTCGGTTTCTTTCTTGAATTCCGTGGACCAGAGCGTCACGGCGGCGGACGTGGGCGGTTCCTTGGGATCGCTCCCGCCGCGTGCCCGGCCCACAAGCACGCCGCCATTTGGCGAAAAGCTGACGCAGCCGAAGCGATCGCCTGGCACGGGGAGCGTCGCGAGTTTCTCGCCGCTCGCCGTGTCGAAAACGAGAAGTTCATTGCGATCGGCTGTGAAGATAGCCGCACGGGAGCCGTCCTTAGCGAAGGCCGGCTAGCCGGTGACCTTTTCGACTCGCAGACGGCGCTGCTTCTTGGGTACGTCCCAGACTTCGAGAACAGAGTCGGCGTCTGCGAGCACCGCCAAGTAACGGTCGTCATCGCTGGCCCCGAAATGTGCAAAAAACCAGGGCGGTCCTTTGTAACGTGGGCGCAGGGCCGGCAATGCGAACCGCACATCGCCTTGCGGGAGATTCACGACCTCGACCACGCCATTGTCATCAACTCGTACAAACCAACTCAGTCGCGGCGTGGTGAAGTGCTTTTCGGGAGCCTTCATCTCATTCATTGCCAGGAGCCTATAACCCTTCGCGGCTTCGAGATCGGCGAGATACACGCTGCGGCCGGGGAATTTCGAGTCGCTGTCGAGATATTCCGACATCGTGTAAACGATGTGATTGCTCGCCGGCGGCGCTTCGCCTACCATGGTGACGGAAGTGCCGCCGTTACCCCACGTCGATTTCACTTCTTTGGCCGGCCGTTGCTGCAGGATCCACCAACCAAGCCACGCCGCGGCGACGAGTGCGATGATGGCACCCAGACGCAGCAGAGCCGAGAGCAGGCGAAGGAACATGGGAAACTCTCTTTAAGAGCGTCGAGGCGTCAGCCCGACGTGGGAGCGTTGCAAATTTCAATCACGTCGGGCTTACGCCTCGACACTCTTTAAAGGCCGCCGCTTCCACGTGCGGCGCATGTCCCACGCGATCGCTGACACGCCAATGGCGGTCGCCAGCCAGAGCCACCACGGCGGAGCAGCCGCGACGGTTGACCAAAGGCCAAACACTCTTTTGCCACTGCGAAATTCGCTCATGTCGAGCCAGACGGCGGATTCATCAGCGTTCCATGCGGTGACAAACTTTCCCGCCAGACGATTGGCAATTCGTCCGGTTTGCGCGTCACGGACAACAACGAAATCGTCGGGAATGGAAATCCAAGTGGTCGGCAGCTTGCCGATAATCCATTGCAGCCATGGACCGAGTGACGGCGGACGAAGAGCAAAGCCAGTAAGCCACCGACCTGATGGCGAGAACGTTGCAGTGATTTGATTCGGTTCCTCAAGCAGGATTGTTGACAGACTTGGCAGCTCTCGCAAAGTCAATGATGCACCCCCCGGGGGTAACAACGAAATACGTTTGAGAACCACAAGTCGTCGTCCATTTGGATCAAGACGGACCTGTTGTTTTTCCAAACCCAATTCGTCTGGTAAGTTTAGGTCCACACTTTCTAATTGAAGCTGCGGATCAAGACATTGCGGAGGATTGGGCGCGAAGTCCCACGCAACGTCGGCCCTTTGATGTGTCCAGAGCCCGAAACGCCCATCACTTGAAAAGCGACAAAGTTGAAAGCTGCCAACTAGCTTTGTAAATTCACGATCCCTGCTGAGATAATCGGCGGACCAAAGCGTGAATTGCGCGGGAACCAAGAACGTCTGCGCGCGCCCAATCGCACGGCTGCCGCGCAGTGCGGTCTGTGACTGACCGATGAGCAGGCGACCATCAGGCGCAAAGCTCACGCAGCCCACACTCGGGCCTGGCGCATCGATTTCCGCGAGCTGATGGCCCGAGGCAATGTCCCACACTCCAACACGATTGGTATCCATGAAGCCCGCGACACGCGAGCCGTTGGGAGAAAACGCTGCGCGTTCAACGAATTGATCGAGCTGTTGGCTTCGTGATTGCGCAGGAATGTCCCAGATCTCAATGCCATTGCCATCTTGCGGGACGATGGCTAGATAGCGATCGTCGGACGAACCAGTCAGGTAATATCTTTTGAGTGGATTAGCCTCAAACTGCGGATTAATTGTGAATTGCGATCCAGCCGCGGCGGGTTTCACGATGTGAACAATTCCATCGCTTCCGTACCACACCGCGTAGCTTTGTTGCTTTGAGAAAAACGGCTCGCGCATGTTGACATCGCTGACGAGTTCCGTGGAAGTGCCTTTGTCGAGGTCCAAATCAACCAACGTACAAAGACCATTCACTCGACGAAAAAGATGGATGAGTCGTTCTTGTCCGCTGGTGATTTCACCGTAGGTCGTGTCGTGGAAATTGGCTCCCCAATCCACTTCCACTCGTCGCAATGGCGACGCCGGCAGAATCCACCAGGCGAACCAAGCCCCGGCAACGATCAGGAACTGCGCAGCGAATCGCAACACGCGGAAGAGCATGCACTTGTTCTAGGCGAGCGGGGTTGCGTGAGCGCCCCGATGGTTTGGAGCTCAAAAGACTCGGGGCGCTTACGCAACCCCGCTCGCCGATGTCACAGTCCAGCGGCGGATTTTTCGGTTAGCTCAGGATCGGAGCCGGCGAAGTCGAGCGTCACTTGGACGGAGCCGTGCTTACAAGTGAGCTGAAAGTGGGTGCTGGGACCATTGGGCGTCAAATCCAATTTGGAGAGGCCGAGGATGTTTTTCACTCGAAACGTGGATTGGCCGGGCTTGAGGTCTTCGTATTGCTCCTTCGTCACCGGCCATTCAATTTCGATTTTGATCAGCTTGGCATCGTCGGTTCCAGATGACTTCGCGCGGAAGAATTTTGTGTCTTCTTTCTTTTCGCCTGCGACCGCGTAGGAGCCGCCCGGTTTCTCGGTGCCGGCTGGCGTCCCCGGAGCAGCGGTGACAACTGGAGTCGCGCCATTCGTTTGCGTTGTGCTCGGGGCTGGCGGCGGCGTTTTACTGGAGCCACATCCTAATGCGAGTGACAAACTCAGAATGAGAATGACGCGGCGATTCATGGCGATACTCCAAGAGAAGGGTAGGGACAGTGTATGCCGTCTCACTTGGCGCGATTTGAATTACGCCGCGACGCTCGCGGAGTGCCGGCGACGCCAGGTGCGGTGGATGTCCCAGAGGATGGTGACGAGGGCGAGCGCGGTGAGGGCGTAGAGCCACCAGGCTGGGCCGCGAGGAGTGACGGAGTACAACTCGAAGATTTTTTTGCTCGCAGATTGACTGGAGCGATTCGATTCCATCCACACTGCGGACTCGTCGCGAGTCCATGCCAGGGGTTGTTTGCCAGGCACACTTTGTTGAAAATGGCCAGTATTCGCGTCCCAGATGAGGCAAGTGACGTCTGTATTTTTCAGCCACGACGATGGCAAGTATTTTCGCAATTGTGTTTTCCAAAATGGATCAATTTTGCTACTGCGAAGTTCGTAGGCAATGATCCATCGCCCGCTTGGCGAGAAATCTGGCGCAAGAGCTTCGTTTGGTTTCTCGATCTCGATGGCGTTCATTGTCGGTAATTCGTAAAGTCGAATACACATCTCGTTAGTACAAACAATGCGATGGCCTGTACGATCGATTCGTTGAATTCCATGAAACGAATTGTCTGCGTCATCTGGCCGCAAGTGCGGATCTAAGCAAGTTGCTGGCTGGGTGCCCAGATCCCAAACCAGTTTGTCAGTGTGGAATGTAGAAAAAGCGAGATAACGACCGTCATCGGAAAAGCTTGCAGGCGAGATCCCATCCCTCGCCAGCAATTGAAATTCGGCGTCTTTGTGGGTGTAGTCCGCGCTCCACAGAACGACGTCCGCTGGTGTTTTTCCGTCCGTCCTCGCAGAAACTCCGGGCGTATTGATGACCGAGGACGATGATCCCACCGTAAATGCTTTCAACTGAACGACGAGCAATCGGCCATCGGGCGCGAAACACACCAAGGTGGGTTCCGTATGCGGCGCGGCTAGAGTCGCAAGTTCGTAGCCAGAATTAATCTCCCACACGCGGACAGTGTTTGAGTCCGTGAACGCAGCCACTTTCGAGCCATCACTCGAGATCGCCAAGCTATGGTGTTTCGCGATGACCCCTTCGAAACGCCTGCGCACGGTGAGGTTTTTCATATCCCAAATTTCTGCAATGGGAAGAATGTCCACAGTGGTAACTAGCAGCAACTGATCGTCGTTTGATGTGCCGTGAAGGTCTCGGCGAATAGCAGTGCCTGTCAGCTCGGCGGGAATTGTGCGCTGAGATTTGTCGCCACCTGTTCGGGCGACGTGCATGAGAAGTTCGCTGTCTCGCCACGCGAGCCAGCCTGCCCGCCAACCCACGGCCCAACCATCCATGCGATCCGTGTCGCCGAATTCGGCATATTGCCCGTTCGCAAAGTTGACGTCGAAGAGGCGCGCGGGTCCCTCCGTGACGAGCAATGTTCGCTCTTGATTGAGTTGAGGAGGTGTCCAGGTAAGTTCTTGTCCCGCCGAAATCGAAATTCGCATTTCGCTAATCGGTTGCTGGGAATAGATCCACCAGGCGAACCAAGCGGCGGCGACGATCAGAAACAGCGCAGCGAATCGCAGCACGCGGAAGAGCATGCACTTGTTTTAGGCGAGCGGGGTTGCGTAAGCGCCCCGAGGGCCTGGAGTTCGAAAGACTCGGGGCGCTTACGCAACCCCGCTCGTCTAACGGTTTTCCAGCATCTCTGTCACTTCATCAATCGCTTTCGTGTTGAACACGTCATCTTTTTCGAGCCAGGCGCGGCGGGCGACGTCGATGCCGTATTGGTAGTACAAAAGTTCACCGGTCGAGTGGGCGTCGGGGTTGATCACGATCATGATGCCCATCGATTTCGCTTTGCGCGCGGTGGTCCAATCGATGTCGAGACGGGTGGGTTGGGCGTTGATCTCGATCATCGTGCCCGACTCGGCGGCGGCTTCGAGCACGGCATCGATGTCCATGGCGTAGGCGTCGCGGCGCAACAAGAGCCGGCCCGTCGCGTGGCCAAGCATCGTTACCAAGGGATGTTTCACCGCGCGCACGATGCGGGCGGTCATCGCTTCGCGCGGCATGTTGAACTGGCCATGCACGCTGGCCACGACGTAGTCGAACTCGCTCAACAACTGATCATCGAAATCGAGCCGGCCATCGGGCAGGATGTCGCACTCGGTGCCGTGGAAGACGCGGAAGTCGGCGAGCGTGGCGTTGAGCGCGTCGATCTCGCGGCGCTGCGCTCGCACTTGGTCCGGCTTCAATCCGCGGGCGATGGCGAGCGACTGTGAGTGATCCGCGATGCCGACGTATTCCCAATCGAGTGCCTGGGCGGCTTCGACCATTTGCTCGAGCGTGTGGCCACCATCGCTGGCCGTGGTGTGGTTGTGGAAGACGCCGCGGATGTCTTCGAAGGAGATAAGTTTGGGGAGCCGGCCGATGGCCGCGGCAGCGATTTCGCCGGTGTCTTCGCGGAGCTCGGGTGGGATGAAGGGAAGGTTGAGGGCTTGAAAGAGGTCATCTTCGTTGTGAATTGGGGAGAGGGGTGATTTGAATGTCGTGCCGGGGGCGTCCCTGTTTTTCGTGGCCGGGGCAGAGTCTTCGATGTCCCGGGGAGTGGCAAGCGCTTGCGGGTTCACCGGGCCTTCGGTCGCCTGAGGGCGACCTTCAGACCCGGCCACGAAATCTGACTCTGCCCCGGCCACGAAGTTGAAAGGTGTCAGATCGTAGCCGCGATCATGGGCGAATGCTTTGAGCGCGGTGTTGTGGCCTTTGGAGCCGGTGAAGTAGTGCAGCGCGAATGGGAACTGCGCGTCGGTGACCACGCGGAGGTCGCCGCGCACTGAGCCATGCCGGCCGCCGCGGCCGGCAGCGATCAAGACGCTGGTCAATTCATCGGTGCGCGACAACACTTCGACGGCAACCGGCAAGGTGGCAAAAGCCTCGCTCACTTGGTGCGGGTTCTCGGCCGCGACGAGAAAGTCCAAACTGCCGATCGTCTCGGCCCGGCGACGCAAGCTGCCGCAGACCTCTGCCCGGGTGACGCCCGGCAAGCCGCGGATAAATTCCAGGAGCGGCTCGGCCAGTTCATCGGCGACGTCGAGCCGAATGCGGGCGCCGGCCTGGGCCAAGAACGCGAGGCCGGCCAAAATGTTTTCTTGCGTCTTAGCGCCGAAGCCCTTCAACTCGGCGACTCGCCCTTGCTCGGCGGCTTCCTTCAATTCGGGCAAGTCGCCGATGCCGGCTTGGGCCAGGGCCCGCACCTTCTTCGGGCCGAGGCCGGGAATGCGCAGCATCCGTATCAAGCCGGGCGGCACCGCGGAGCGAACTTCGTCGAGCTGCGGCAGATGGCCGGTCTGGAGCAAGGTCTCCACCTTCTCGGCCATCGATGGATTGAGATTCGGGATCGGCCCGGGTGCGGTGCGGGTGGCGAGCTCTTCCGGAAGTTGATCGATCACCCGGGATGCGACGTGATACGCCTGGGTGCGGAAGTTGCTTTCGCCTTGGAGTTCGAGGAGAGTGCCGAGCTCGGCGAGGGCTGAAGCGATTTGAGAGTTCGTCATAAGAGTTAACCACAGAGGCACAGAGACACAGAGAGGAATTGTATTTCTCTGTGTCTCAGTGCCTCTGTGGTTAGTCTTCTTTTACGCGGCGAGGCGTTCCGTTGCTCCGCGGGCGGCGACGTGCAGCAGCACTTCGACGGCGGTGACGAAACGGTCGGTGCCTCGGCCATCGATCAGTTGTCGGCCACAGCGGGACATGCCGCGCCGTTCGGTTTGATCGACGAGCAACTCTTGCACGGCGGTACGGAGAGCCCCGGCGGTGACTTTGTTCACTGGGCCGAGAACAGTCGCGGCTCCTTCTTCTTCCAGCCGTTTGGCGTTGCCGGCGTAGCGCGGCTCCATCGTCAGGATCAGTTGCGGCATGCCGAGGCAGGCCATCTCAACCGCCCAGCTATCGCCGCTCGTCAGGGCGAAGTGGCTCCGACCCAAACGGGTGGTCACTTCGTTATTTTCGCTGACGACTTCCAGTCGGCCCGGCTCATCGGCGGCGACTTGCCGCAGTTCTTCGATGTGCGGATAGTGTGGTCGAACGGCGACGGCGACCTTGTCCACCTTCGGGTTGTCGAGCAACTCTTTCGCCAGCTTCACCGAATGGCCGTCCAAATCGTTGTCGCCCATGGCCACCATGCCACGGAATGGGGCCGGCGGTTCCTGCGACCGCAATGGTCGGATGCGGCGGATCAGTCCGCGGATGAGTGCATATCGCGCACCGACCAGAAGCTGAGTGCCGCGGGCATGCTTGTAATCTTCCGGGTAGGCGCTCAAGAACGGATTGACCACGAGCCGGTTCGGGAAGTCGAGCTTCCCTTCATTATCAACCGCGACCACGAGCAAACCGGATGCGGTCAGTTCCCGCAAATATTCGACGCTGACATGGGGCGCGACGACCACGACGGCCGCGGCGCCGATCTTCCGCGCCTGGCGAATTGTTTCGTCGAGATCGTCGATGGTGCCGACGGGGTGCTCGGCCGGCAGCCATTCATGGCCGCCGCGGTGGATGGTCACGGCGAGATTAGCCGGATCAAGTTGGCTGTGCAGATAGGTGCCGCGGCGGCGACGTTGCATCGCCTGCGCCAGCGTCATGCACTGATAGAAGGGTTCCCAGCCAGCTTCGGCCGTACCATCACAACGAAAAAGAATTGGGGAACGACTCATGCATCGGACTCCGTTCCAGAGGGGGACCGGCACGCCGTGTCCGTGGCAGTGCCGGCAAGGGGTGGGTACAGACGCCAGTGCGCGGGCGAATGCCGCGGGTCGAAGCGTCTTGGGGGTCAGTTCACTTCGTAGCCGAGTCGAAGTTCGAGTATTTCGTGGCTGAGTCTGAGGCCCGCGCATTTCGTGGCCGGGTCTGAAGGTCGCCTTTGGCGACCGAAGGCCCGGTTTGCGCTTGCCACTTCACCGGGCCTTCGGTCGCCTGAGGGGCGACCTTCAGACCCGGCCACGAAGTACACAGCGTAGACAGCCTCAGATTCAGCCACGAAGTACAAAGCTTCAGACCCGGTCACGAAATTCATAGCCTCAGGTCCGGCTACGAAATCAAGAACTGATTGCGGCGAGTCAGACTGTGCGAGTGCGAGTCAGGGAGCAAACAGTATTCGGAGGGCTCGGAAGCCATCGGAGGGGGCCTCGATATTTGGGTCAGCGGCCCCGAGGTAGGACTGGGGTGGGGCCGCTCGAATTTCCATCGATGCATCCATGTCATCGATGACGAGCGAATGGTAGTCGCAATCGCACAAAAGAAAAAAGATCATTTTTTTGGGCGGCACCCGGCAGGGGTTGACAGGGAACATATCCAAAACGGCCGATGGGACTTTTCTCGGTTGTACCGCGACATTGAGCGATCGGTCTTGTGCTCGCCTGACGCGCGGGCGAAGGCGTGTTCGATCTCGCTTGCGCTTCAGGCTGGTACGTCAAAATCCTCGCGGCGCTCGGCAAGACACTGCAAAACCACACGTAGCACATCCCTCACAATCGCACCTCGGTTCCACATGGAAAGATACGGGCTTGACGTGATTTGGGAGAAGTGCTATTCGGCCGCTCGCGAGTGCAATGTTCCATTTGCGCTCGCGTGGAATTCGCAGGAGGCAATGCCGTGAACATGAATGCGCCGAACGATGCAGCGGTCTCGACCGGTCGAGTCTCGCTCGATCAGATCAAAGAAAACCCGTTTCAACCGCGCCGGACTTTCGACCTCGAAGAGCTGGCCAAGCTCCGCGACTCCATCCGTGAGTACGGAGTGCTGCAACCGATCGTCGTCCGCAACGACGGGCAAGGGTTCCAACTCATCGCCGGCGAACGCCGCTTGCGTGCCGCGCGGGAAGCCGGGCTCAATGAGATCCCGGTGCAGGTGGTGGACTTCACCGATCAACAGGTGAATGAAGCCGCTCTCGTTGAGAACATTCAGCGGTCCGATTTGAACCCGATCGAGAAAGCATCCGGGTTCAAGGATTACTTGGAACGATTTTCGATCACGCAGGAACAGCTCGCCCAGCGGATCGGCATCGACCGCACCTCGATCTCGAACCTTTTGGGTTTGCTCAATCTCCCTTCCGACGTGCAAGACTGGGTGCGGACCGGGCAACTGAGCTTGGGCCATGCCAAGGTGCTCAAAGGCGTCGCTGGCGGGGAACGGCAACAGACCCTGGCGAAGGAAGTCATCGCCCGCAGCCTTTCGGTGCACGCGCTCGAGACTTTGGTGAAACAACAGAAGGCCGAGGCGGCCGGCTTGCCGGTCCCCCCGCCGCGACAAAGTGTGGCCGAGAAGTCGGCCCACGTGAAGGCCTTGGAGACGGACCTTCAGCAAAAGCTGGGCCTGCGAGTGGCGATCAAATTGAAGTCGAAGGACAAGGGCCGCATCGAGTTGCACTTCGATTCGAATGCGGAGTTTGAGCGAGTCGTGGAGCGGCTGCAATTGTAGATGGGCTATTTGCGTTTCTAGTTAGCCGGACGCGCAAGCTACGGGAGGCAGAGACTTGGCGCCATTTGAAAGGCTCTGCATTCCGTAGCGTGCGTCCGGCCGACAAAATTAAATACGCTCGAATGGGGCAGAGGCTCTGGCTCCCGTAGCTTGCGCGTCCGGCTAACAAAATGCGGAAAACAAATCCGGATAAACACGAGAGGGTCGGTTCGCTACAATGTGTTTTCACGGGGCGTAGCTCAGGTCGCCGGAGGCGACTCGCCTAACGGCGACCCGGCTAAAGCGGTCGCCTTAGGCGAAAAGTCGCAGGTTAAGGGCTTGTCCAATATAGTTTGGTGTACACGGGGCGTAGCTCAGCCTGGCTAGAGCGCCTGGTTTGGGACCAGGAAGTCGCAGGTTCGAATCCTGTCGCCCCGAATTTTTTTTGAGCCGTCTCCTGAGACGGCAAATCGCAGGGTTGAATCCTCCACCGATTTTTTCCCGACACAGTCGTGTTGCCATGTTTCACGTCTACGTCATTCGCAGTGAAAGCACTGGGCGTCGATATACCGGTTCCTGTGAAGACCTAGACGACCGGCTCCGGCGGCACAATGCGGGGGAATCGAAGGCGACCAAGCACGGTATGCCTTGGACTCTAATTCACCGAGAAGAATTTCCAAGTCGCGCCGAAGCCATGCGGCGCGAGAAATTCCTGAAATCAGGCCAGGGACGCCAAGTGCTGCAAGCGATGGGGCTCTAGGCTAGAGCGGTCGCCTGAGGCGACAAATCGCAGGTTCGAATCCTGTCGCCCCGAATTTTTAAGACCAAAAGCCATTCGACGTTCTCGTCGAATGGCTTTTTCGTTTGACCTTGGGTCGGGTCGCGCGTCGTTACAGACGGAACATCTCTCGCAAATTCCAGCCAACCTCCGGCGGCCGCGGTGCCGTGCGGGCATGTGTTTTGCCTCCAGCACCATTATGAAACTGGCAACGGCTAAAGCGCGAGGCCGGGCGGGGTCGGCGACAATTGAGATTCCGACCGACCGCAACGACGTCGTGATCGAGCAATCGCGGCGGAAACTGGCGCTCACGAACCTGAATAAGCCATTTTGGCAATCGCCGCGGATTACCAAGGGCGATCTGCTTCGTCACTACGCCGGTGTCGCGCCTTATCTTCTGCCGCACCTGGCCGATCGTGCCATGGTGATGAAGCGGTATCCCAACGGGGCGGAGGGGCCGTTCTTCTTCATGAAGCGAGCGCCGTCGCCGCGGCCCGACTGGATCGAGACCTGCCGGATCGAGCATGCATCGGGCAACATCATCGATTTTCCTATCGTCCAAGATCTGTTGTCGCTGTTGTGGGTTGTCAACCTTGGCTGCATCGATCTCAATCCGTGGTATGCCCGCTGCGACGATGTCGATCGGCCGGACTATCTGCACTTCGATCTCGACCCCGTCCCGCCGGCGAAGTTCGAGCAGGTGATCGACGCGGCGTTGATCGTGCGCGAGACGCTAGAGGAATTGAAATTCCCCACGCTCGTGAAAACCACGGGTTCGCGGGGCCTGCATCTTTACGTGCCCACCGTCCGTGGGCCGACTCAGAAGCACGTGTGGACATTCGCCAAGGTGCTCGCGCAAGCGATGGCCGCGAAACATCCCCGCGTGCTGACGGCGGAGTATCGCATCGCCAAGCGGCCCGCTGGTCGGGTGTTGGTGGACTATAACCAAAACGCTTGGGGCCGAACGCTGGCCAGCGTTTACTCGGTGCGGCCAAAACCCAAAGCGCCGGTGTCGATGCCGGTGACGTGGCAAGAAGTCGAGCGCGGCATTCGCATTGAAGACTTCCGCATCGACAACGCTTTGGCTCGACTGAAGAAAACCGGCGACCTGTGGAAGCCGCTCTTGGCCAAACGCGGCCGGGTGCAGTTAGAGAAGTACCCCTAGTTCGGAGTTAGCCGTGTCGCTGCCGGTGAAGCTAAGTCTGCCGCCGATGGAAGCGCTCCTCGTCGATCGCATTCCCGACGGAAGCGGCTGGCAATACGAGCCCAAGTGGGACGGCTTCCGCTGCTTGGCATTTCGCGACGGCGACAAGGTCACGCTGCAATCCAAAGCGGGCCGGCCTTTGACGAGGTATTTTCCGGAAGTCGCCGAGATGCTGGCAGCTCTGCCAGTGAAACGATTTGTGATTGATGGCGAGTTGGTTGTGCCGGTCGATGGCAGTTTGTCGTTCGACGATTTACTCATGCGGATTCACCCGGCCGCGAGCCGGATTCAGAAGTTGGCCGCGGCCACGCCGGCGTCGCTCGTCGTCTTCGACATGTTGGCCGACGATCGCGGCCAATCGCTCGTCGAGTTGGCGTTGTCTGAACGGCGTGCGGCGCTCGAGAAGTGCGTGGTTCGCGCGACCGCGCGAGCCAAGGCCAAGACACAGCCTGCTTCGACATTGGTTTTGTCGCCGGCGACGACATCGCTGCGTGTCGCCGAGCGATGGCTTAAAAGCGGCGGCGGGGCACTCGATGGCGTGGTCGCGAAGAAAATCGATGACAAGTACCACGCCGGCGAACGCACCATGATCAAGGTGAAACGGATCCGAACCGCTGACTGCGTGGTCGGTGGATTCCGGTATGGCACCAAGAGCAAGACGGTCGGCTCGCTTTTGCTCGGGCTCTATGACGACGAGGGGCTTTTGCATCACGTGGGATTCACTTCGTCTTTAGTCGCCGAGGTGCGCGAGCAACTGACAACGAAGTTGGAAAAGTTGCGGCAGCCGCCGGGGTTCACGGGCCGGGCCCCGGGTGGCCCGAGTCGCTGGAGCACCGAGCGATCCACGCAATGGGAACCCTTGGCTCCGAAGTTGGTCGTGGAAGTGCAATTCGATCACGTCTCGGGCGGCCGGTTTCGCCACGGCACCAAGTTTCTGCGCTGGCGGCCGGACAAAGCGCCGAAGCAATGCACGATGGAGCAACTCGAGTCCACGGCCCATAACATGTGGAAGCTGTTGCAGAAATCTCGCCGCACCGTGGCCTGACCGTCAGTCAAAAAGGCCGGGGTGTTGTCGCGGGAAAGTCGGCCTTACAATGAAAGTTCGCCCCGAGGATGATGCTGAGAGTTTCTTGTGTCTAAAGCCGGCGAACGGAGTGTGCCTGAGCTCCTTGATCTTTTGACCCGGCAAAGCCGCGATCACGCACTCATCTTGATGGATCCCGAGGGCCGGGTCACCGCTTGGCTCGCCGCGTCTGAATACGTCTTCGGCTACACCGAAGACGAGATGATGGGTCAGCCGCTCGACCGGATGTTCACGCCGGAAGATCTTGCACGCGGCCTGCATGTTCATGAGTTGGCAGTGGCCCGCGGGCATGGCCGCGCTGAAGACGACCGCTGGCAGGTGCGCAAGGACGGCACCCGCATTTGGGCATTCGGCGTTTTGACGGCACTGCGGGATGAAAAGGGCGAGCTCGTCGGCTTCGGCAAAGTCCTCCGTGATCGCACCGACGTCAAAGCGCAAATCGAAGCGCTGCGGCAAACCGGCGACCGCGCCAAAACCGTTCTGTCCACCGTGGGCCATGAGCTTCGCAATCCGCTCAGCGCGCTGAGCGCGGCGTCGGAAGTGTTGAAACTCGGCGCGGGAATGACTCTGCAGCAGGCGGGTGACTTGATTCAGCGACAAGTCGTTCTCTTGCGCAGGCTGGCCGATGATCTGATGGATGTGGCCCGCGTGGGCACGGCGAAGCTCCGCTTGTCGATCGAGTCGCTCGATTTGCTCGCGCTATTGCGAGAAGTGGCGGAGGAATTGCGCCCCTCGTCCGAGACCCGTGAGCAACAATTCAAGGTAATCTTGCCGGAAGGCCAAGTGTGGATCGAAGGCGACCCCGCCCGATTACGGCAAGTCGTAAACAACCTGCTCACTAACGCCATCAAGTACACGCCGACCAACGGCGAGATAGCGTTGAAGATGACGGTCGAGGGCAACGAAGCAGTGATTCGCGTGCAAGACAACGGGGCCGGTATCGCTCCCGAAGAGTTGCCCAAAATTTTCGAACTGTTCACGCAGGTCGAGAGCTCGATGGAAAAGAGCGAAGGCGGATTGGGCATCGGTCTGGCGGTGGTGAAAGCGATCGTCACACTTCATGGCGGGTCGGTCCAAGTCAAAAGCGAAGGCCGCGGCAAAGGCAGCGACTTCGCTGTGCGCTTGCCATTCACGCAGTCGAAGCACGGCCTGGCGAACTGAATTGTTGTGATATCTTGTTAGCCCGACGCGCCAGCGAGGGTTGAACCACGCGAGCGCTTGCCGGTTCGCCCTCGCTCGCGCGTCGGGCTAACAAAAGCGTCGCGCCAACCGGAGCGTCGGATTGGAAACCATAACATGATGTCATGCCCGAATCCGTGCATACGGCACGTGGTTTGCGACATACGGGCGAACGTCGCCCACAAGGAGGTTCCACGATGGCCGCTAAGAAAGGTCCTGTTCGCAAAGCCGTTCGCGCGGTGACTGACGCCGTTGAGGAATACATCGCCAAGCCGGCCGCCAAGTTGGTGGGCGCGATGCGCGGGAAGAAAGTGAGTCGGCTGAAGAAGAAGGCCGACCGCTTCGCCGCCAAAGCGGACCGCGTCGCGGAGCGCATGAACCCTCGCGGGGCTGCCAGCAAAGGCCGAAGCGGCGGAAGCAAGTCGCGAAAGTCCGCGAAGAGCAAATCGAAATCGAAGCGGTAACGAGTCAGTCGTTATTTGGCTGTCGGGGCCCCCGGTTCTTCTTGCCTGACTTGTTCGGCAACGCCCTTTGTTCCGCTCCGCATTTTTCCAGTCCACTCGCCCGTATTTCCGGTCCCCTCCCCCCTTGTGGGGGAGGGTTAGGGTGGGGGGGTTGGAGCGCGCGATGGTTCCTCTCCCCACCCTAACCCTCCCCCACAAGGGGGGGAGGGGACCGGAGGGCGGGGGGAGGAGATTAGTGAGTGGGGGTAGGGAAACGACGTTACTGATACCTGATTGACAGATTTTTTATTTGTGCCCGCGGCGTGCACTCGTCAATACTCATCCTGACTTCGGTCTCTTCGCCTTCGGTTTGACGTCGAGGGCGGCGAGCACTTCTTTTGCGGACTCCGCAGGGCCGATGCCGAGTTGCTTGGACATGGCGCGGGCGTCGATCGGGGCGCGGAGTTTCACGTCGGTGTTGTCGAAAAATGCGTAGACATCTCGGCCTTGTTTCATTGACTCGGCCAGCGGTCCGATCCGGCGTGCATCGCTAGGCTCGGAGCCTTGATGCCAGGCGCGAAACTTGGTTGCCCAGGCTTTAATTTCGCGCGGTGTGTAGCCCGATGCATAGAGTTGCCGGGAGCCGTGAAGGCGCACATAAACGAAGTCCGCGGTCACATCTTCGGCGGTGGGAAACTTGCTGGCGACATCGGCGACGACTAGCGCGATGTTGTATTGCCGCAACAAATCGGTGAATCGATCGGTCAGAAAACTCTCGTGGCGAAACTCCACGGCGTGCCGAACGGGCCGCTTCGCGTCCGGTTCGAGGAACGCGCGGTTCTTCAAAATCTCCGTGTGCCGTTTTGCGACCTTTGCAAGCTCCATCGTGTCGTGCGGCAACAGATCGAAGAAGGCTTTGACGCGATCTTCGTTGAACGACATCATCGGCGGGAATTGCCAGAGGATGGGGCCGAGCTTCTCGCGCAAGCACAAAACGCCTTGCGCGAAATAATTTGCGAGCGGCTCGAGCGGTTCCTTGAGCTTGCGCATGTGCGTGAGAAAACGGCCGCCTTTGAGCGTGAACAAGAAACCTGGCGGCGTCTCTTCGTACCACTCGCGAAAGTTCGAGGGGCGCTTGAGCGAATAGAAGGTGCCGTTGATCTCCAGAGCGTTGAACTGCCGGCTGGCGAATGGCAGCTCCAGCCGATGCGGCAGCCCGGCCGGATAGAAGTTGCCGCGCCACGGCGGATAGAGCCACCCCGATATCCCGACGCGGATTTGGGCCATAGGGATAGTGTAATACCCGCACAGATGGTGGCGATGTAGGTCTGCCTACTCTTAACTTCGCTGCGCTTGCTGAGATTCCGCATGCTTTTTTGACTTTTACATCGACTAACAAATATGATGCAGAGACTCGGCAGGTAGACTCGATCGGCGAATCCGTGGAGGATACGGAACGCGTGGCTGACTCGCCGCCAAATGGTGTGCACCGCAATGGGGTGCGCGTCTTGATCGTAGACGACCACTTCGACACCGCAGCGTCGATGGCGCAACTTCTTACGTTGCTCGGCCACGAAGTGCGATTTGCCGAAGGGGCGGGCCGCGGCTTGGAACTCGTGCGTGACTGGTCGCCGCAAGTGGCGATCATCGACGTGCGAATGTCGCAAATGGATGGATTCGAGTTTGCGCGCAGACTGCGCGAGATCGTGCGCTCGCCCATCAAGTTGGTGGCGATGACTGGGTTTACACGGGCGCGGGAAAAGACGGAGTCCATGGCCGAAGGATTTCACCATCATCTGGTGAAACCGTTCGAGCTCGACAAGTTATTAGAGATACTCGACGAAGTTTAGACGCCGTTGGTTTGCGGTGCGGGTGTAGTTCCGCCGCCGCTCCAATCGCCGGCGGTCTGCCGGGTTCGCACTTCCATCAACAGTTGATCGAGACCGTCTTGATTCATCTGCTGGACTTTTTGTGCAAGTTGTGGTTGGTCTTTTTCCAATCGCTGCGCAATGAAACCTTTGAGTGCGGGCGGCAATTTGTCTCCCAGTCGAAAAAACTCGCAAGCTGCGACGACGTGGTTCACTTCGTCAGACGTCAATCCATGAATAGCCATAGTCGCGTCCCTCTGTGGACGGGCACAGCTGTAAAGTCGCGGCAAAGCGTGTGCCGGGGGGACGTTATGGAAGCGGCCGGGAATCAGACCGTCGAAGAAATGATGGCAAAACCGATCGCTTGGCCCACCCAACCGCCTTTTACTGACCATTCGGCGAGCGTGGGGTACGCTTTCAGAAACAATTTGATGAATCGTTCCCAATCTGACGGATGAACGAGCAAACAGCCTTCGGACATCGAAATGCCTTCGGTCCAACCGTACCAACCGTTGTGAAAGTGGATTCCGGTTGACGTCGTCTTCTTCGGATCGTTGCTTTTCACGAGGACCGGAAGATTGGCATTGATCACGATGACGGCACGCATGCCGTTGGTGCGAACGGCTAGGTCCGACTCCGTGGGCTTTTTGGGATTATGGAAGCCGAGAAAGATGGGGTACGTTCCATCTCGTATCCGACCTTTGACGTTCATGTTGTCCGGGAAGATCGAGAGGCGGAACTTGCCTGCCACGCGGCCGGACACCGTCATGGTCGATTCGTATCGGCCATTGATGTCATGGCTTTTCGCGCCCGGCAGCCCTATGACGCCGGTCGGCAGTTTGTCGGTCGCGACATTGATATGAACGAAGTTGGCCACAGGATGTCGTGCTCGCAAATTGATATCGGCCGATAAGCACCTTCTTTGAGTCTATCAAACACGGCGTTGGGGCATATGCGTCATATCCCGGGCACATCGTTTGCTTCGCTGGAACCGCCCGGGGATTCGACGACTCACTCCGAGAATAACATAAGATCAATGCCCAAACGCCGCGACGAGCCCGCTGGCAACCCCGTCGAACCAAGCGATCAAACGCTGTTGTTCCGGTTTCGTCGTGGGCAGGGCCAGGCGGCAACAGCGATCTATCTGCGCTATGCCCATCGACTCCGCGGTTTGGTGGATAAGCAAAAAGGGGCTGATCTCGCGGGGCGGCTCGATGCGGACGACATCGTGCAATCAGTCTTTCGCACTTTTTTTCGCCGGGCCGCGGCCGGGCATTACGATGTGCCTGAAGGCGACGAGTTGTGGAAATTGTTCTTGGTCATCGGTTTGAACAAATTGCGGTCAGCGGCGACACATCACCGGGCGGCCAAGCGCGACATTCGCCGGACGACGTCGCCAAGCGATGCTGCCACCGTGGCGAGCAAGGACGATGATGTCGCTCTTACTGTTTTGCAAATGGTAATCGACGACGTGCTGTCGCGATTGCCAGTCGGTCATCGGCGATTTGTGGAAATGCGAATCGAAGGCCACGAGATCGCGGACATCTCCCGCGAGACGGGGCGAGCCCGACGGTCGATTGAGCGGGTGTTGCAGGAATTTCGCGACCGGCTGCGGCGCGAAATCGCGAGTGAGTGAGGCTGACGTTTGGATGACCGTGCGCAAGAGATCGATCGGTATGTCGAAGCCTTTGAACAGGCACGTTCGGCCAACTCGGTCAGTGATTTACTAAGCTTCGCGCCGCCCGCCGATCATCCGCTCCATCTGCCGGTGTTGCGCGAGATCGTCCGCGTGGATCTCGAATTTGGTTGGGAAGAAGGCCGGCCTCGATCGCTCGACGACTATCGGACTGCGCTGCCAAGCGTCTTCGCGGATGGGCACGGCAATGACATCGCATTTGAAGAATACCGTTTGCGCTTGCAAGCGGGCGATAACCCGCGGATCGAGGACTATCGCGATCGCGGCTTCGATGTCACGGGCTGGCCAACGCGTGCTGCAACCGCGACTATCGAAATCCCGTCCGAAGGCCGGACGCTGCGAGCCATCTCCATGCACGCCGCAGGTACCTCCGGTTACACCGGCGACTTGCGGAGCTTGTTGCATGAGCGACTCAAATTCGTCGCCATTGGTTGTGCGGCCATCCCTGCCTATTTTGGCCTGCTTGTCGTCCTGAGCCCATCGCAAAAAGTGGCGTTTTCGTTGGACAATCCGTATTTGATCGCCTTCAACTGGTTTGCCTGCGCGGTAAGCACACTGGTCGTCGCCGCATTGTGGTGGGTGCAACACTGGACGCTAGCCAAGCTTCGGTTCGTCGAAGTGCTGTTGTTCGGTTTGACCCTGGCCGAGATGAGCTTGAGCCTTTTTTCCGATCTGTTTTTGGATCGGGAGCTGCGCGAGCCGTTCACGCAAGGGGAGCACGCGCTCTTCCACTACGGCAGCTCGTGGAGTCTTCCTTTCGCGCTGCTAATCGTCAGTTACGGCACGTTGATCCCCAGTTCTTGGCGACGATGCATCGTCATGGTGGCCGTGATGGCCGGCGTGCCGCTGGGTATTGCAGTCGCCGGAACGATGTGGGAAGGCGTATTCAATCGCATCTATATCGATGCCTTCTTGGTGCAGATGGCGATCTGGCTCATCGCGGCTTGCGCGATCGCGATCTATGGCGCTCGCCGCATCGCCATGCTCCAGCGCGAGGCATTTGAAGCGCGACGTTTGGGGCAGTATCAGTTGCGTGAACGCATTGCAGTCGGCGGCATGGGCGAGGTCTATCGGGCTGAGCATGTGCTTTTGCGGCGGCCCTGTGCTCTGAAGTTGATTCGTGCGGAATTCGCCAATGACCCCGAGATCCGCCGTCGCTTCGAACATGAAGTGCAGATGACCGCGACGCTGACGCACCCGAATACTGTGCAAGTGTTTGACTATGGCAGCACGCGCGATGGTACGTTCTACTACGTCATGGAATACTTGCCTGGCCTGAATCTGGAACAGGTCGTGACCAAAGAGGGGCCGCTCAAGCCTGAGCGCATAGTGCACATCATGCGGCAAGTCTGCGGTTCGTTGCGTGAAGCGCACGCGGCCGGTTTGATCCACCGCGACTTGAAGCCGAGCAACGTCATCCTCGGTGAGCGCGGCGGCATGGAGGACGTCGCCAAGTTGCTGGACTTCGGGCTCGTGCTCTTGGCTGACCGTGCCGACTTCTCGTCGATCGCCGGCAGCCCGCTATTCATGTCGCCGGAGCAAGGCACTGGACGGGCCGATTTAGATGAACGATCCGACATTTATGGGCTCGGCGCACTGATGTATTACCTGGCCACGGGCCGGCCGCCATTTGTCCGCGACAGCATCACCGCAGTTCTTGCGGCCAATCGGCAAGATCCTGTCGTGCCGCCGAGCCACATCCAGACAAACGTTCCCAAGTCTTTAGAGGACGCCATCTTGGGTTGTCTGGAAAAAGACCCAGCCAAACGCTATTCAAGTGTTGAAGCATTGCTCAATGCATTGAATCGCCCCCTCAACTAATTTTCTCAAAGAATCCTCAGAATTCTTGGCGGCTCGGCGTCCCCAAATCGCCTCTCCTAAGGAGATGCGGCCCGCATCGGGGCGCTATTTGGGGGCCTTCCATGAGATCGCAGACCAAGACTCGCTGGCAATTGTCGGTCCTGGAAAATCGAGAGGTGTTGAGCACGACCAATTTGTTCGATGCCAACTTCTATCTGGCTCACAACCCCGATGTGGCCGCGGCGGTCAGCCAAGGCCGAATGACGGCCGAAGATCACTTCCGCCATTGGGGCGATGCCGAGCGGCGTTCCGGCAATCCACTCTTCGATCCGCAAACTTATCTCGACGACAATCCTGATGTCCGTGACGCCGTCGAGCATGGCCGCATTACCGCGATGCGGCATTTTGAATTGGCCGGGCAGTTCGAGAATCGCCGGGCCTCGGATGATTTCAGTGGCGCACGATTATCTCGACGATAACCCCGACATCCGGCATGAGGTCGAGCAACATCATTTAACGGCATTTGAGCACTTCCTTCATTTCGGACAGTTCGAAGATCGATTGCCTTTCCATGGATTCGATCGCAGCGAGTATCTCGATGATAATCCTGACGTGCGCGACGCAGTCGAGCACGGAAGAATCTCGGCTGTGGCGCATTACGAGCTTTATGGCCGGCACGAGGGCCGGCACCTCGCCACATCGACGCCGGTGACGACCACGCCGGGACAGACGACCACATTTAGTGGCACATCGCAAAACCACGATGACAAGAAGTTCTTCTCGTTTACACCGCCGCAGTCCGGCACGTTGCAAGTGGTCGTGGAATCCTCGAACGGCGTGTTCGCTCAAGTCGAGATTGAAGTGGCACAAACCAGTGCCAATGTTTTTGAGACCGACCCCAACAACGGAATCAATTCCGGCTCATTCCAGGTGACTGGCGGAACGAACTACCTGTTGCGCGTAAGGGCCCCCAGTAACAGCACCGCGGCATTTACGGTCAAATTGACGCTGAGTTGAACTTGGTCCAACGGCGTAATATCTGGGGCACGTCCACAAGAGGGACGTGCCCTTTTAGTTTCCTTAAGTGCGGCTAGCCTGTCACATTGGCCGCCAACCTGAATATCTGATGAAGAACCGGTGCTTTTGAACCGGAATTCCCATGTTATTCTCTAACAGAATCGCTTCATTGTCGTCCGGAATCGTACAGACGCTTAACGAGCGCGAGACACAATAATCGAACCGCAATATGCGGAGCGCATGTTGCGAATTAAGATTCGTTACGGAACGTGCCCCCGCGGTTCGTGACGATGGTTTCTCGAAATCGTTCCATGGTTGCAATACCTGCGTGCCACCGCGCGGGTTTTTCATTAATGGATCGTAGTTGGGAGCGCCCATTTCGCCGCCGAACTCGATTGGTGTTGGCAATCGCCTACTGGATCGCCTGCCCAGCGCTGAAATGCAGCGTCTGAGCGGCGAGATTCAGCAGGTGTCGCTGCCGTTTAAGCAAGTGATCTATCAGGCGCGGGAGCCGATCCAGCACACTTACTTCATTACTTCAGGCATTGCGTCGGCGATTGCGACCGCGCGCGATGGCCGAGCGGTCGAGGTGGCAACAATTGGCAACGAAGGAATGCTCGGCCTCCCCGCGGCCTTTGGCGAGACGGGCTCTCCTAATCAAATCGTGATGCAGGTTGCGGGGACGGCATTGCGGATATCGACCGCCGCCCTCGCGGCTGAGCGGGCCAACAATACGCCGCTCTATCAAACTTTAATTCGCTATCACGCCGCTTACTTAACGCAGATTTCTCAGTCGGTGGCGTGCAACGGCTTGCACACGGTGAAGCACCGCTGCTGTCGTTGGCTGCTCGCAACTCACGATCGCTTTCAGGCCGACGAGATTCCTCTGACGCACGAATTTCTGGCGATCATGCTCGGCGTGCGGCGAGCCAGCGTTTCGGAAGTGCTGCGGCCGTTGCAGAAGCAGGGGATGTTAAGCTCCGGACGTGGCCGCATCACCATCATGAACCGGCCCGCCCTCGAATCGTGCGCTTGCGAATGCTACCGCACGGTGGTGGATGAGTATCGGCGATTGTTGGGCTGATCTTTCGCAATCGCATTCAAATTTCTAAGTTAGCAATGGTCCTCAATCAGGAGATATCATGGGCAACCCTGCCGCCGTCCGCGCTAAGAAGAGTGAAAAGCGACGCAAGAAGGAAGAGCTTCGTCTGGCCAAGAAAGCCGCCGGGGCGAAGCCGGCCGCAACTGCGAAGAAAAAGACCAAGTAAATCCAGCCTTTAATTATTGCGTTAATTGCGCTTCCCACCCGGCCTTCACTGACGGAGTCGCCGTCGTGTAATATCGTGGCACTTCTGGCGATTAGCTCGCCGGACCTCAAGGATGAGGATTCGTGCCGATCACATTGCGTCTCTGGGCGATGAAGTTCTGGTCGCGCGCGTCGTCAGTGCGACCCGATTGGGCGGCCTACGCCTTCGTATTGGCGATCGCATCGATCCTCTTTCTGCCGCGGCTAGGCGAGCGCGGCGTGGTCTCAGAGGAATTTCGTTGGGCGGAAGTCGCCCGTGAAATGCGGCTCTCGGGCGACTATTTCCACCCGACGCTCAACGGTCAGTCCTATTACGACAAACCGCTCGGCACTTATTGGCTGATCGTGGCCGCCTCGTTTTTCACCGGAGAGGTTAACGAGACTGCGGTGCGCTTGCCCCCGGCCTGCGCGGGGTTGTTAGCGGTATTCCTCGTGATGTCTCTGGCCCGGCGCATCTACGATGAGCGCACCGCGCTTTGGTCCGGATTGATTTTGGCTACGAGCTTTGGCGTCATGTTTTATGCCCGCCGCGGCACCGCCGACATGGAAACGACCGTGGGCGTGCTCGCTGCCATCTGGTTGTATGAGCGCTGCCACACCCGGCCCGGCCCATGGATGATTGGGTTGTGTTCGATCATGGCGATCACTTCGCAAATGAAAGGTTTGCTCGGCTTTGCATTGCCGGGGGCCGTGCTGTTGATGCATGGCATTTGGCTGGCGATGGCACACCGAGGCGAAGCTGTCCCGCGAAAGCGGTGGTTGATCGATTCCAACCGTTGGCTCGCTCAGCCATGGACGATGGTTGCCGTGCCAATCACCGCGGGCCTCTACCTCGGCCCTTATGTGATCTCGTCAATGACCGGAAGCAGTGATGGGTTGAATTGGGTTTACCTGGAGAACATTCAACGGTTCGTTGCCCCTCGCAATCACTTGGGGCCTCCCTACTTGTACATCTTCGTGTTGTTGATCCTAACGGCCCCCTGGTCAGCGTTCCTTCCCGCGGCGCTGTGTACGGCACGTGAGGGCCGGGACCGTTTGGCTTGGTCATACTTCCTAGCCGTATTCCTTTTTTTCACGGTCTCCGCGTCACGCCGCAGTTACTATCTGCTGCCGATTACACCAGCCGCGGCACTTTTGCTCGGCCGGTCGCTTGCCTTGCCGACGGATATGCTCTTTCCGCTTGCCCGGCGTCTGCGTGCCGGCGGCTTCATCATTTGCATGCTGGGCACGGCGTTGGCCGGACTGTTGCTCCTGCCGATTCAAAGGATACTTCCGCTGCCTTACGCCACATTGCCCGCATTGCCAGGTTGGTGGCTTTTCTTGGCGGGATGGTTAGTTGCGGCGTTGGCGATTGTTGGAATCGTTCTCAGACAAATTGACCCGCGGCGCTTCGTGGCAGGAGTTTCAGTGGCGGTAAACGCCTATCTTTTTCTGACTATCTTGCCGGCAGCGGAACTGGTTCGACCTAGGCGCGAATTTATTGAAGACGTCGCCCATTATCGAAGTGATATTCAACATGTGGGTTTATGCGACGCCCAAGAACTCGTGTTTGATTTGCACTTATGGCCTCCGGTTCCGCAATTCCCGACTACCCAACAGGCGATGACGGCGCTACAGAACGGCGAGGTAGACTCGCTGCTCATATCACGAAGGCGTTGGGCCGAAGTCCGGGTGCCGATCGATGTGTTGGCAACGGAGAGTAGTCAGCCGTGGGAGAGCCCGGGGGCATTGCACGATAAGATGATGTTGCTGAAGCTGAGTCGCCCGGTGCATGCTGCTCACGCTCCATGACCATCGAAGAATATCTGAAGCGCGGATTGGACCACCACCGCCAGGGTCAACTCGATCAGGCCGAAGTGATGTATCGGCGCGTGCTGGAGCGTGCGCCCAAGCACGCTGACGCGCTCCATTTTTTGGGCGTCATCGCTCACCAGCGCGGGCAAGATCGTCAGGCGCTCGAATTCATCGATCGTGCTTTGGAACTCAACCCCTGTGCGCCCGCGTATCATTGCAACCGGGCCGAGACGCTTCGAAGCCTCAAACGCCTCGATGAGGCAGAGACAAGTTGTCGAGCCGCGCTCAATCTGAAGCCGCAATATCCGGAAGCACTTCACAACCTCGGCGTCGTGCTGTTTGGGAAAAAACAGCATGCCGACGCCGAGGCAGCATTGCGCGAATCGCTGCGGCTGCGGCCTGACATTCCCAATGTTCTCGTCGCTCTGGCGGATGTGCAGCGCGAGCAAGGACACACCGGCGAAGCTCTGGACACTTATCGCCGCGCCCTCGAATTGGCACCCAAGCACTGGGCGGCGCACACTAACTATGGACTGTTGCTTGTGCAGCGGGGCGAACTCGACGAAGGGCTCGCCCATTGTCGGCAGGCGGTTGAGCTGGCCCCTCGGGAGACACTGCCTCGGCACAATTTGGGACGGCTGTTGCTCGAATATGGCAAATTCGATGAGGCTATGGAGACTTTAGCGGCGGCGTTCGAGTTGGACGCCAAATCGGCCGCAGTTTGTGAAACCATCGCCACCGCCTGGATTGAACTCGGCGATCACGAGCAGGCCAAGCGCTGGTTGGAGCGGGCGCTGGAGATCGATGCCGGATTCACGGCGGCGCGTTACCGTCGCGCTGATCTCCTCGTCGAGATGGGTGATCCCCAAACCGCTCTTGGAATTTACCAAGAGGTGTTGGCCCAAGAGCCTGACCGCATCGAAGCCCTGACCGGCTTGGCCAAGGCCCGGTTGGAGCTTGGCGACGTGCCCGGTTCCGTGAGCGCTTTGGAGGAGGCGTTGCGGTTCAGGCCCGAAGCGTCCGAGTTGCACGCGCTCTTAGGCACGACACTTTCGAACGCTGGTGATCTGGAGCGAGCCGTCGTCTGCCAGCGTAAGGCCATCGAACAGAACCCGCACGGCATCACCGCCCATGCCGGTCTGTTGACCACACTTCGCGGCAACTCCACCGAAGATGAAATTCAGAAGGCGGAAGCCTGTCTGAGCCTGCCCTGGATGACCGATGGCCGGCGGGCCGCGTTGCATTTTGGGTTGGCCCAAGCGTACGACGGCCATCGCCAATGGGAGCGAGCCGCCCAGGAGATGATCCAAGCCAACGCACTGCAAAAGAGCTGTTGGGAAGACCGCAATAAGGGCTATGACCCCGAGGAACACCGCCAGACTAACGATCGACTGATCGAAGTTTTCTCACTCGATTATTTCAAACGGGTGCGGGGATTCGGATCCGACAGCGAGCGGCCGGTGTTCATCGTCGGCATGCCGCGCTCGGGAACGACGCTGACGGAACAAATTCTTTCGAGCCATCCTCAGGTCTTCGGGGCCGGCGAGCGGCCATTTGCGTTTCAGGGGTTCCAGCGCCTGACCAGCGCAATGAATCGACCTGCTGCTTCTCCACTCGATTGTGCTAGCGAAGTGGACGCCGTCGCCGTGACAACGACGGCGAATTGGCACTTGCAGCAACTCAAAGAACTCGATCACGGTACGGCAGCGCGAATCGTGGACAAGCTCCCCGACAATTATCAGATGCTGGGCTGGCTCACGACGATCTTCCCCAAAGCCCGATTTGTCCACTGCCGCCGCGATGTGCGCGACGTGGCGTTGTCCTGCTGGATTACTCAATTCGGAATGATCCATTGGGCGGTTGACTTGGAGTGGATTGCCGATCGCATCCTGCAGTACCAGCGGCTGATGGAGCACTGGCGACAGGTATTGCCGGTGCCGATGTTGGAAATTGACTACGAAACGATGGTCGCCGATCAGGAAACCACAAGTCGGCGGCTGATTGAATTTGTGGGTTTGGATTGGGACCCGAGTTGTCTGAATTTTCACCAAACCAAGCGGCTCGTCCGGACGGCCAGCGTGGCTCAGGTCCGTGAACCGATTTACACTCGGTCAGTGGCCCGATGGCAACGATATGAAGCGATGCTCGCACCTTTATTGGCCCGATTAGACTCGCGGTAATTTGGGTAAACAGCGCAGATTTGGCCGGCGCAATCCTTCGAAATATCGGTCCGTGCTCCCATATTTTCCGAAGTTAGGCAGACGGCATAGCGCAGACTTTGAACCGGGCCTCGAATGCTGATGGCTTGGTGTTGCGCGGCTCGGCCCGTTTCTGGCCGCTGGGAGTATTGCCTCATGAAGCGCACGTTTCCAACTTTGCGAATCGAGCGATTGGAAGATCGGACGACACCGGCCGCGTTTTTGCTGCCGGGAAATGTAACCGCTGCGGGAGTGAGCTGGAACGTCGCTAATAATACCAATCCCGGAAACACGGCTGGCGTGGCAACCGGCGGATTCGGGATCGTCGACGCAAAATTTACCGCCCTCAATGGCAAGAGTGATGCCTACGACGGTGCCTTTTGCATGGGTGTCAATGGAACACAGTTTGCCGATCCGGATGGCACCGTGGACTTGACGGGAACGACGGTGACGTCAGACGTTGTGACGCTGTCCGGTCTTGATGTCACGGTTGAATATTTCTTCGATTCGAACAGCGCCACAATCCGCGCACTTTACACTTACAGCAATCCTTCCGGCGCCGATATTTCGGCCACAGTGGTGTGGGGCAACAACCTGGGCTCGGATTCCGGCACGGTGCTCGATCAAACCAGCAGCGGCGACGCGACGCTTGACGCCACTGATCGTTGGCTGGTGACCAGCGACGGCGCCACCAACAATGATCCAATTAACACCTGGGTGCGCTACGGGCCGGGCACGGTCCTTCAGCCGTCATCAACTCTGCAAACACCGGCTCCGAACAACGGCCTCTATACCGAGCAGTTTGACATAACAGTGCCGGCCGGTCAGACGCGGCGGCTCATGTTCTTTGGTCAACTGCACAACGATGATGACCCGACGAACGCAGTTTCGGACGCCGCCGTTTTTGATGAAAACGCCACAATTGCAAACGCCGGCCTGCTCTCCGGCTTGTCGAGCGGGACCTTGGCTGAAGTACTGAACTGGGATTTTTCACAGCCCTCGGTCACGATCAATCAAGCCGCGGGACAGGGCGACCCGACGAGTTCCTCGACCGTTAACTTCACGGCCGTTTTCAGTGAAGCAGTCACTGGCTTTAATGGCGGCGATATCGTGTTCGGTGGCACGGCCGGCGCGAATACGGCCATCGTCACCGGCAGCGGGACGACCTACAACGTGGCCGTTAGCGGCATGACGCATGCGGGTACCGTGATCATTACGATTCCTAGCGGTGCGGCAGTGAATGGCTCGGGGCAATCCAACCTAGCCTCGACCAGCACCGATAATCAGGTCACATTCTTGCCCACGCAATTACTCGCCACGGGTGCGGATGCCGGCGGCGGTCCGCAGGTCAATGTTTACAACGCGGACAGCAGCCTCCGCTTCAGCTTCCTGGCCTACGCCTCCAACTTTACCGGTGGCGTTCGCGTCGCCACCGGTGATATTACCGGCGACGGCATCGATGACATTGTGACCGCACCCGGTGCTGGCGGCGGACCGCACGTCCGCGTCTTCAACGGCGCGACGGGCCAATTGGTGAATGAGTTCTTTGCCTATGATCCCGGATTCGCCGGCGGCGTATTCGTGGCCATCGGTTATGTGAACGGCGACAACCACGCCGAGATTATTACGGGTGCCGGTGCCGGCGGCGGGCCTCACGTGAAGGTCTATGACGGCTTCGATGGCTCACTGGTACGGAGCTTCTTTGCCTATGATTCGAACTTCACTGGCGGCGTCACCGTCGCCGCAGGGGACGTGGACAAGGATGGGCTGGATGACATCATCACGGGCGCTGGCCCCGGTGGTGGTCCGCACGTTGAGGCGTTCAGCGGTCAGAATAACTCCGTGCTGCGCAGTTTCTTTGCCTACCCGGCGGGTTTCTCCGGCGGTGTCTTTGTCGCCTCGGGCGATGTGAACAACGACGGCTTCGATGACATCATTACCGGAGCGGGCAGCGGCGGCTCACCGCAGGTCGAAGTGTTCAGTGGCAACGATCTAACGCTGTTGCGAAGCTTCTTGGCTTACGCCGGTGGCTTCTCGGGCGGCGTGCGTGTGGCCTCCAATGACGTGGATGGCGACGGCTTCGCGGACTTGATTACGGGAGCGGGGCCGGGCGGCGGTCCGCACGTCTTGGCGTATAGCGGCCAGACGCAAGGCACGCTGCGCAGCTTCTTCGCTTACGATCCCTCGTTTTCCGGCGGTGTTTACGTGGGTTAAAAAGGCCACGCGAATAAACCGTTTCCGTCACGGTCGCATTTGATTAGATACGACCGTGGCTTTCATTTTTTGCCGCGCTTTCCGTATTGTCGATACATCCGGACTAACGCGCATTTTGGGGGATTTGACTAATCGCCCAGCCAGAACGTTTGCTACTCTTTTCACCTTTCTTCCTGCCTGATGCCGAATCTGAATCGGCGTAGATGCGCGATGGGCGGTAGGCCGCCGCCTAGTAGGGTCACAGGAGCTTTGCGATGAAACGGAAATTCTCGAAACTGCGAATCGAACGATTGGAAGACAAAATCACTCCGACGGCAACAGCCGCCCCCTTCAACTTACCGGCGGGTGGGGCGACTTGGAACATCGCCAATAATGGCGGCGCATTCCCGATCAGTCCGGGGCAAAGTGGCTTTGCTATTGTTGACGCTCAGTTGGTGGGCCCGCCGGCGCGGTCGGATGCGTATGACAACGCATTCATGATGGCCGTCAACGGGACCGTTTATCAGGACCCGGATGGCACCGTCGATTTGACGGGCACGACGGTAACGACCGACGCGGTGGCGCTGTCCGGGCTGAATAGCTGGATCGAATATTACTTCGACCCCAGTAGCGCGACCGTGCGTGCCGTTTACAATTTCTCGAATCCGTCCGCCGCGGATATTAGCGTTGACGTTCAGATCGGCACTAACCTGGGAAGCGACGCGGGCACGGGCAGCGCAATTTCCGCGACGAGCAGTGGCGATACCACGCTCGATTCCGCGGACCGCTGGTTTGTATCCAGCGACAATCTTGCCCACGACCCCGACTTGACCTTTGTGCGTTATGGCACAGGCTCGGTCGTCACACCGGCGACACTGAAGAGCCCACTGGCGTTGCAAGACAACTACGAAGAGCAATTCAGCATCACGGTGCCGGCCGGACAAACTCGGCGAATTATGGTATTCGGCCAGTTGCACCAGGATTCGACGACGGCAACCACCGACGCGGCGACCTTTGACAGCAATGCAACTCTCACCGGCTCTGGTCTGTTGTCGGGACTCAACACACAGCAGTTATCCGAAATCGTCAATTGGGATTTCGTGGGGCCTTCGGTTACGATCGATCAATCGGGCGTCCAAGCGGACCCCAGCAACGCCTCATCCATCAGCTTTGACGTCGTGTTCAGTGAGCCGGTCACCGGGTTCGATCTCAACGATGTCGTCATCGGCGGCACCGCTGGGGCCACGAACATCTCCACCAGCGGAAGCGGCACGACCTACACGGTGCTTATCAGCGGCATGACGCAAAGCGGCACCGTGACCGCGAGTATCAAGGCCGGTGCAGTGCAGGATGCCGTGGGAAATGACAGTCTCGCCTCGACGAGCATTGACAACAGTGTGTACTGGAGCGCGGGTCCGCAAGGATCGCTGCAGGCGAGTGATATCACCGACGTCGGCGCGGGTAACAACATCGATGCGGTGACTGTCGCGAAGTACACCTTCACCGTGACGTACACCGATGTCGATTTAGTTGATCCTGTCTTTTTCGATGACACCGACATCGTCATCACCGGGCCCAATGGCTTCAATACTTTCGCCCACTTCGTTTCGTCGAACCCGAGCTTTGATTCATCGCCGATCACCGCGACCTACGAATTCGTGCCGCCGGGCGGCAAATGGGACACCGCGGATAACGGTGACTACACGGTCACGCTGCAAGCCAACGAAGTGTTCAATGACATCAGTTTCGGTAACAATGCGGCTATCTTGGGCTCATTCAACGTCGATATGCACGTCCCCTCGGTGACAGTTGATCAGGCAGCGCTCCAGGCGGACCCGACCAATGGGGCGTCAATCACGTTTGATGTGGTGTTCAGTGAACCGGTAACCGGGTTCGACCTGAACGGAGTCGTGGTCGGAGGCACGGCCGGCCCTTCGGTCATACAAGTCTCCGGTAGCGGCACGACGTACACCATTACGGTCAGCGGTATGGCGCAATCGGGCACAGTCACCGCCGACGTTAACGCAAACGCCGCGACCGATATTTCCGACGAGGGCAACACGGTTTCGACCAGCTCCGACAACAGTGTTTACTGGAGCTCGGGCCCGCAAGCGTCGTTGCAAGCGAGCGACGTTATCGACGTTGGTGGTGGCAATAACATCGATGCGGTCACGGTCTCAAAGTACACATTCACGCTGACGTACACGGACCCGGATTTAGTGGATCCTGTGTTCCTGGATGACACGGACGTGCTCGTGACGGGACCGAATGGCTTCAGCACCTTCGCCCACTTCGTCTCGGCGAACCCGGCCATCGACTCGGCCTCGATCGTTGCCACGTATGAGTTCACGCCGCCAGGCGGCAAATGGGATTTCGCGGACAATGGCGACTACACGATAACCCTGCAAACGGACGAAGTGCGAAATGATCTCGGCTTCGGCAATGCTGCTGCCGTTTTCTCGATCAACGTGGATATGCATTTGCCGACGGTGACGATCAACCAGGCGGCCGGCCAAGCAGATCCGGCGATCGGCACGTCGGCTCAATTCACCGTGATATTCAGCGAACCTGTGACCGGCTTTACGGCTGCCGACATTGTGATCGGCGGCACGGCCGGGGCCACGACCGCAGTCGTCTCAGGCAGCGGCACGACCTACACGGTCACGATCAGCGGCGCCACGCAGAGCGGAACGGTGACCGCAAGCATCAACGCGGGTGCGGCCTTCGATATCTCCGATGACGGCAACACAGCTTCAACGAGCACCGACAACACCGTTACCCTGATCATCGTGACCCCGCCGACGCCGCATGTCGCGCTGTTTGCGACCGGCGCGGATGCGGGCGGCGGGCCCCAGGTCAACGTGTACAACGCTGATGGCAGCCTGCGCTTCAGCTTCTTTGCCTATAGCGCCAATTTCTTTGGCGGCGTTCGCGTCGCCACCGGAGACCTCAATGGCGATGGCATCGACGATATTGTCACCGCGCCCGGACCGACGGGCGGGCCACACATCAAGGTGTTCAGCGGAGCCAACGGAGCCCTCTTGGGCGAGTTCTTCGCTTACGATGCCAGCTTCTTTGGCGGCGTGTATGTCGCACTGGGTGATGTGAACAATGACGGCACGCTCGACATCATCACCGGTGCCGACGCCGGCGGCGGCCCGCATGTCAAAGTCTTCGACGCGGTGAGCCGCAGTGAGATTCGGAGCTTCTTTGCTTATTCGGCCGCATTTAGTGGCGGCGTCCGGGTGGCGAGCGGCGACGTCGATAACGACGGGTTCGATGACATCATCACGGGTGCTGGTCCCGGCGGCGGGCCGCACGTCATCGCCTATAGCGGCAAGACCGGCGCGATTCTGCAGAGCTTCTTTGCCTATGGGTCTGACTTCCACGGCGGTGTCGATGTCGCGGCAGGCGACGTCAACAATGATGGCTTCGCCGACATTATCACCGGTGCCGGCGCTGGCGCAACGCCGCACGTCAAGGTCTTCAGCGGTGCGAATCAGACCTTGTTGCGTAGCTTCCTGGCGTACGCTGGTGGGTTCGCAGGTGGTGTACGGGTGGCGGCCGACGACCTGGATGGGGACGGATTCGCTGACATCATTACCGGGGCCGGCCCGGGTGGAGGCCCCCACGTCTTAGCGTACAGTGGCCAGAATCAGTCCACGCTGCGCAGCTTTTTCGCCTACGACCCATCGTTCTCAGGTGGAGTTTACGTGGGGTAGAAGCTCGCGTTTAACGACACAAACCCAGAATGAGAAACACGCCGGGGAGGCCTCTTCCCGGCGTGTTTCTCATTCTTCGTTTGTGCCCTGACCTTTTCACTTGATTCTCACTTTAATGAAGCCGGGTACGCAATTTGCAGAAGTTGGGGAACATTTTCCGGTGACTCGTCGGGCATTTGCTCAGATAGCGTCGGTAACGGAAGTGCCGCCCGGAAGCGAACTTGTCACATTTCAACATCAGGAGTTGTCATGAAGCGAACGTATCCGGCTCTCCGTATCGAACGTTTGGAAGATCGTACCAACCCAACCGCGACGGCGTCCCCATTCAATGTGGCCGCTGGTGGAGCAACCTGGTTTTTGGCCAACAACGTGGGAGCCTTCGCGATTGCGCCTGGGCAAACGGGGTTTGGCATCGGCGACGCAGCACTTGCTGGCCCTCCCCTGCGGACCGACGCCTACGACGGGGCCTTCCTCATGGCGGTCAATGGCACGGTCTATCAAGATCCCGACGGGACCGTGGACCTCTCGGGCACAACGGTGACGACCGATCCGGTCAATCTCTCAGGATTGGACTCGTGGATCGAGTACTACTTCGATTCGACGAGCGCTACCGTCCGTGCGATTTACAATTTCTCCAATTCAACCGCGGCTGACATCGTGACGAACGTCCAGATCGGAACCAATCTCGGGTCCGATGCGGGTCTGGGCAGCGTCATCACCGCCACCAGCAGCGGCGATACGATTCTCGATCCGACGGATCGCTGGTTTGTCAGTAGCGATACCCTCGCCCACGACCCGACGTTGACGTTTGTCCGCTATGGCCCCGGTGCTGCCGTCACGCCTGTGACGCTGCTTAGCCCACTCGCATTGCAAGACAACTACGAAGAGCAATTCTCCATTACGGTGCCGGCCGGCCAGACACGCCGCATCATGATGTTCGGCCAGTTGCATCAGGATGATGCTACCGCGGCGACCGATGCCACTACGTTCGATAGCGACGTGACACTGGCCAATTCTGGCTTGCTCACAGGTCTCAGCGGTCAACAGCTTTCGGAAATCGTTAATTGGGACTTCGCCGCGTTGGCTCCGCAGGCAACTTTGAACGCACCGGATGTCACCGATGTTGGACCGGGCAATAACATCGACGCGACTACGGTTTCGAAATACACTTTTACGGTGACTTACACCGACCCGACGACCAACGGCAACATCGACGTCACCAGCCTGGACAATGCGGACATCCAAGTCACCGGACCCAACGGCTTCAACACCTTTGCGACCTTCGAGTCATCAAATCCGGCGGTCAACTCCAACTCCGTCACGGCGACTTACTCCTTCACCCCGCCGGGCGGCAAGTGGGATACCACCGACAACGGCACTTACACATTCACGCTGATTAACAATCAAGTTTTCACCGAGAATGGGAATGCCGCGCAAACCGATCAAGTCTTGGGCACGATGACTGTGGACATGAACGTGCCAGGTGTGACGATCGACCAATCTGCCGGGCAGACCGATCCAACCAACCAATCTCCGGTCGATTTCACGGTGACTTTCACCGAGCCGGTCTTTGGCTTCACTTCCAGCGATGTTGACCTCACCGGAAGTACCGCCTTCAGCAACATCAACAATGCCGTTGTGACTGTGGTCGGCAACCCGGGCGACTCGGTATTTACGGTGCATGTTTCCGGAATGGATCAAAGCGGCATCATCACCGCCAATATACCGGCGGGTGCCGCGACTGACGTCTCCGACGAAGGCAATAATCCCTCAACCAGCACGGATAATACCGTGACTTTCTCGACCGGCCCGCAGGCGACTCTAGCGGCCAACAATGTCAATGATGCCAACGTCAATGCCGGCAACGTTTCGACTTACACCTTCACAGTGACATTCAACGATCCGGACAACATCGACGTCAGCACGCTCAACGGCGACGAGATTCGGGTGACCGGCCCGAACGGATTCGACTCACTCGCGAGTTTGAGCTCGTTCTTGCCGCCAATCAACTCTCCTTCCGTCACGGCGACGTATACATTCACGCCTCCAGGCGGCACCTGGAACGCAGCCGACAACGGCAATTACACATTCACGTTCGAGCCAGGGTCTCTCGACAACGGATTGGGCTTTGGCAACACTCAGCAGAATCTTGGCACGATCAACGTGACCATGAATGCGCCCACGGTCACTATCAACCAGGCGGCCGCGCAGCCCGATCCGACCACTGTCTCGACCATTAATTTCACGGTCGTATTCAGCGAACCCGTCACTGGATTCGATGGGAGCGACGTGACACTCAGCGGCACCGCTCACCCGACGACCGCCGTCGTGACCGGTAGCGGTACGACTTACAATGTCGCCGTCACCGGTATGAACTCGGCTGGAACAGTGATTGCGACGGTGAAGCCTGGCGCAGCGCAAGACATCAGCGGAGATACTAATGCCGCTTCCACGAGTACTGACAATACGGTGACATTCGTTGTAACGACGCCGCCGCATGTCGAACTTTATGCGACGGGGGCTGACGCTGGCGGCGGGCCGCACGTGCGTGTCTTTAATGCTGATGGCAGCGATCGCTTCAGCTTCTACGCATATGCCTCCACGTTCACTGGCGGCGTGCGCGTGGTCACTGGCGACGTGACCGGCGATGGAGTCGACGACATCATTACCGGGGCAGGGGCCGGCGGCGGGCCACACGTCCGCGTCTTCAACGGCGCCACGGGCGCGCTTCAGGCCGAGTGGTTTGCCTATGCGGCGAACTTCACCGGCGGCGTCTACGTCGGTGTCGCCGACATCAACAACGACGGCTTGATGGAAGTGATTACGGGAGCCGGCGAAGGCGGCGGGCCTCACGTCCGCGTGTTCAATGGCTCAACCGGGGCGGTCGTCCGCGAATTCTTCGCGTACGACGCACGATTCCTCGGTGGCGTCCGCGTCGCCGGCGGTGATGTCAATAACGACGGATTCGATGACATCATCACGGGCGCCGGCCCCGGCGGCGGCCCGCACGTCATCGCCTATAGCGGCAAAGATAACTCGATTCTGCAGAGCTTTTACGCATTTGACCCGGATTTCAACGGCGGCGTCTATGTCGCCGCGGGCGACATCAACAGCGACAACCAAGCCGACATTATCGTCGGAGCCGGTCGGGGCGATGCACGCGTGAAAGTCTTCAGCGGCGCCGGCTCGAATGGAGACACTCTGCTCTCCAGCTTCCTCGCTTACGGTTCTGGAGTGCGCAGCGGTGTGCACGTCGGCGTCACGGACATCAACAATGACGGTGTCGCCGACATCATGACAGGGCCGGCGCGTGACAACCCCCCCGACGTGAGGATCTTCAATAGCTCCAGTGGGGCGGTGGTGCGCGAGTTCTTCCCCTACGACATTTCATTCGTGGGGGGCGTGTTCGTGGGATAACCGCACAAGTGTCCGGCAACAAAGAGTGCCCAGAGAAGAAATTCTCTGGGCATTTTCTTTTGGTGGTTGGTATGACTTCATCATGCAATCGACGTCATCGTCCGACCGGTCCATGCAACTCGAGGCGCAGAGCGGCTTCGTGCTGCTCGCGGCCGCCGTCATTGCGATCATTCTGGCGAACTCACCTTGGTCGGCGCAGTTCGCTCAATTCTGGCAGACACTGCTGGGGTTCGATATCGCCGGTGTCGGTTTGTGGAAATCGATCGTCTTATGGATCAACGACGGCTTGATGGCCGTGTTCTTTTTCGTCATGGGTCTTGAGATCAAACGTGAATTGCATTTCGGCTCACTCAAAGATCCGCGCAGCATGGCCCTGGCGATCGTCGCCGCCATCGGAGGCATGGTCACGCCGGCGTTGATTTACGTGGCGATCATGCGCGGCGCGCCGGGTATTCACGGCTGGGCGATCCCGACCGCCACGGACATCGCGTTCGCCATCGGCTTCCTCAGTATCCTGGGCCCACGGGTCCCGCGGGAAGTGAAAGTGTTGCTCCTGGCGTTGGCCATCATCGATGACATTGGCGCCACGGCAATTATCGCTCTGGTATACAGTCATGATCTCACCCTGATGATGCTGGCGCTCGGGATTTTAGGCCTTTTTCTCGTTTTTCTACTCCGCCGGTTGGGCTTCACTACACTGGCCATTTACTTGCCTTTGGCCTTCGCCATTTGGCTGGCGTTCCTCAAGTCGGGCGTGCATCCGACGGTCGCGGCAGTCGCATTCGCGATGCTGATGCCGGTCACGGCTAGTGAGCAGGCACCGACGGCGATTGCGCGTTTGGAGCAATGGTTGCATCCCTGGGTGGCGTTCGGAATCATGCCGCTGTTTGCGCTGGCCAACGCCGGCGTCACGATCCGTTGGGCGGAGTTCGCGCAGCCGATCACGCTCGCGGTGATCGCCGGTTTAGTGATTGGAAAACCAGTCGGTGTGATCGGCGTGAGTTGGTTGGCCGTGCGCATTGGGTTCGCGCGCCTAGCAAACCCTATCAATCCATTTGCAATTGTCGGCGTGAGTTGTCTAGCGGGAATTGGATTTACGATGTCGCTCTTCATTGCATCGCTCGCGCTTCGAGGCGCGCAGTTGGAGCAAGCGAAGCTCGGGATCATGATCGGGTCGAGCGTAAGCGCGCTGCTTGGAGTGAGCATTCTCGCGCGCTTCTTATCAGCGCCGCGCGCGAGTTAGCGGCGCGCTGCGCAAGAAAAAAGTGCGCGCAGCGCGCAGATTTGTCTCGACGAATGAAAAGAAATTGCATACGCTGCATCTAACTGGATTCTCCGTTCACAGGAAGGGACGATCATGGCGAAGAAGAAGAAGGCTGCTAAGAAGGCGTCGAAGAAGTCTGCCAAGCGCAAAGCGTCGAAGAAGCGGCGATAGCGCGCAGCCCGCGCCCACCTCGGCTGGCAGAACGCCTCCGAGCGTCTTCCAGCCGAGGTAGCGCCGGGTTCACCTCAATTAACTCGCCAGCACTTCGGCCGTCGCGAGTTCTTCATCGGTCGAAGATCAATCCCGCACCCACTTCACGAAACGCTGCTCAAAAAAAATGTGACACTCTCTTCACGGTGTCAGTCCGCTAAGTGCCGCGCCGTTGTGCACCTCGGCTGCGCTAAACGGGTGACAAAACGAGGAGGTACCTGACCCAAGACCCGGCGATGCCGCAAGTGATTAAGTCCGCCCCGGCTATCCCGATTTGGCCCGCAAATTGCGGCAAAAAGAAATCCCTAAACCCTTGGGACATGATAAATTAGGCTGTCTTCCCGTTGTTTGGACCGTTATCTAACATGGCTGGTATTGCCCCATTAGTGACCGCCCGCACAATTCCCAATCAAATGCATCTCCACGCGCAATTGACGATGAATGCAGTGCGAGGCCAGGCATGATGAGCTCTGGCGGAAATGGCGAGCGAGCGCGCAGTCGCTCCGGGCCCACCATCGTCGGCATCGGCGCCTCGGCCGGCGGCCTGGAAGCACTGCAACTGTTTCTGCGCGCCATGCCGCCGGTTCAGGGTCTCGCCTTTGTTGTGGTTGTCCATCAAGACCCCGGAGTGCGCACGCTTCTCGCCGATGTGCTTGCCAAGGCATCGAACCTCCCCGTCACGCAGGCGACGGAGGGCATGCGGGTTGAAGCCAACCATGTCTACACCGCGCCGCCGGCACAGGTGATCGAGATCTCCGATGGCGTGCTGCATCTCCGTCCCGCTCAGCAGCCGGCCGAGCGACACAATCCGATCGATCGATTTTTTCAATCGTTGGCGCATGATCAACGGAGCAAGGCGGCCGCGGTCATTTTGTCGGGATCCGGCAGCGATGGCTCGCTGGGCTTGAAGACGATCACCGATTTCGGCGGCACCACCATGGTGCAAGATCCCGCAACCGCCCGGCACGATGGCATGCCGCGCAGCGCGCTCGACACTGCCATGCCGGACCACGTCTTGGCGCCAGAGCAACTCGCGCAAGAATTGTTGGCCTATGCGGAGCATGTCAACAATCAGGGCGATGACGGTGAAGACGCGCTGCGGCGCGCGGTCATCGCGGAATTGTCGAACATCAGTGAAATTCTGTTGCAGGCGACGGGTCACAATTTTAAGCATTACAAAACGAGCACGCTGGCTCGCCGAACGATGCGCCGGATTCAGGTGCTGCGGGTCGGCTCGGCCCATGCCTACGTGGAGCGGCTGCGCGTCGATCCCGCGGAAGCGGAACAGCTATTCCGCGATCTATTAATCGGGGTCACTGCTTTCTTTCGCGACCCCGATGCGTTCGATGCGTTGAACACTGAAGTACTGCCGCACTTATTCGAAAACCGCAAGACCGATGATCCAATTCGAATCTGGGTGCCGGGCTGTGCGACGGGGGAGGAGGCGTACAGTCTGGGCATGCTCTTGCGCGAGCAGATGGATCGATTTGCCGCTCCGCCCGAGGTGCAAGTTTTTGCCACTGATATCGACGAGCAGGCCTTAACCACCGCTCGCCATGGCGTTTATCCCGCGGGAATTGCCGAGGAAATGGCCCCCGAGCGACTCAAGCGGTTTTTTGTGAAAAAGGCCCAGCAGTACCACATCTCCAAGGAATTGCGGGAGCTGGTCCTGTTCTCAATGCACAATCTGATCAACGATCCGCCGTTCTCGAAACTCGATGTGATCAGTTGTCGCAATCTGCTCATCTATCTTGGCAGCCATCTGCAAAAGAAACTCATCCCGCTTTTCCATTACGCTTTGAAGACCGGTGGGTATTTATTCCTCGGCCCCTCCGAGAGCTTGGAGACGCACCGCGAGCTATTCCGTGCCGTCGATCCCAAGCACCGCATTTCGCAACGGCTGCCGACCGCCATACGCCCGGCCGATTTGCTGACGGGTCGCAGCGGGCCGCCAACGACGGTGAAGCCGCCAAACGTCGCCACGACAGGCGAAACCGACACCTATCTTGTGATGCAGCGCATCATCCTCGATGAATTCGCGCCAAAGGCCGTCGTTGTCGATGAAGAGGGTCAAATCCTTTGCTCGTCGGGTAATTTGGAAAAGTACCTGACGGTCACCTCAGGCACCTTTCAAAACAGCATCACCCGGCTGGCACGCGAAGGTCTGCGCGTGGGCATTCGCGCGGCGATTCAAGAAGCGGCGAAGTTGCGGCGCAAAGTGGAGCATGATGGCCTTTCCCTGCGCGGCCCGAGCGGCATCCAGCGGATCATGGTGACAGTTCAACCGATGCCGCAACTCGGCGAAGATACCGGTTTGTTTCTGGTGGCGTTTCAGGACGTCGGACCGCCGATCCAGAAGGAAGAGGCGGTTCGTCCTCAAGCCTCTGAAGAGGCGGCCGCACTCATCGAGCAACTCGAGCGCGAGCTTGAGACAACCCGCGAGGATTTGCATCGCACGGTGCAAGACCTGGAAGCGGCGAACGAGGAGCTGAAGTCGTCGAACGAAGAGCTCCTTTCGATGAATGAGGAGTTGCAGTCGGCCAACGAAGAACTGGAGACCTCGAAAGAAGAGGTTCAGTCGGCGAACGACTCGTTGGCGCGGGCGAATAGCGACCTCGAAAATCTGCTTTCCAGCACCCGCATTGCCACGCTGTTTTTGGACAAAGAGGGCCATCTTCGCCGGGTCACGAGCGGAGCCGGCGTCATATACAACGTCCGGCCTTCGGACATAGGCCGGCCACTCTCCGACTTCACGCATATGGCCAGGCAAATGCCGGCGATGCCGCCATTCTCGGCCGTCGCGGCCTCGGACCGGCCATTTGAAGACGAAATCGCAATGACCGACGGCAGTTGGTTTTTGCGGCGAGTGTTGCCGTACCGAAATTCCGACGGCGAATCCGGCGGCATCGTCGTCACTTTCATCGACGTCACCGACCGCAAACGGGCCGCGGACGCGATGCGCGAAAGCGAAGAGCGGCTGCGAGTCGCGCTCAAAGCCGGGCACATGGGGGCCTGGATTCTCGATTTGCGCCAACAATCGTTGGATTCATCCCTGGATTGCCGAGCCCACTTCGGCCGCAATGCGACACAATCGTTCACCTACGACGATTGGCTCGCGGCAATACACCCAGACGATCGGCCCCGTTGGTTAGCGGAAGTCAATCGCGGCGCCAGTGCCGAATCCGATTTCGAAATCGAATTCCGCGCGACCGGCGCGGATGGCATACTGCGCTGGCTTCTCGTGCGCGGCAGCGCGGTGCGACGAAGTGACCAGGGAACAGCGCTTCTCGCCGGCGTCAGTGCCGACATCACGGACCGCCGGCAAGCGGAAGAAGCCGCGCGTTGGCTGGCAGCCATCGTCGAGTCTTCGGAAGATGCGATCGTGAGCAAGGATCTCCACAGTATCGTCACAAGTTGGAATCGTGGGGCAGAGCGGCTCTTTGGCTACACCTCCGAAGAGATGGTTGGTCAGTCGATCACACTGTTGATTCCTCCTCACTTGCAACACGAAGAGAACGTCATTCTCGGCAAAATCCGCCGCGGCGAGCGGACCGAGCACTTTCAAACCATCCGCGTCAGCAAGAGTGGCCGACTCATTCCGGTGTCGCTCAGCGTCTCACCGATTCACGGTGCCAACGGCGAAGTCATCGGCGCATCGAAGATTGCCCGCGATATTTCGGAACAAAAAGAGATCGAAGCCGCGCTGCGCGAAAGCGAGTCCCGCTTCCGTTCCATGGCCGATGCGGCTCCCGTCTTGATCTGGGAGTGCGACACCAATAAGCGCTGCACTTATTTTAACCGCGGTTGGCTAGAATTTACCGGCCGCACGATGGCGCAAGAATGCGGTGGAGGTTCGACAGAAGGCATTCATCCCGATGACCGGGCCGCGTGTCTCGCTATCTACAACGAATCATTCGATCGCCGAGAGACGTTTCGAATGGAATTTCGTTTGCGGCATCGCAACGGCGAGTATCGCTGGATTCTGGACTCCGGCGTCCCTCGATTCTTGCCCACCGGAGAGTTCGCCGGTTTCATCGGTTGCTGCATCGACATTACCGATCGCCAGCAAGCCGAGGAAGCTTTACGCGAAGCCGATCAAAAGAAAGACAATTTCATCGCCACGCTCGCACACGAATTACGCAATCCTTTGGCGCCCATTCGCAACGCGGTGACCGTCTTGCACGCTCGGCCATCTCCCGACGAGCAAATGCGGTGGTGCAGCGAAGTCATCGATCGGCAAATCGGTCAAATGGCCCATTTGCTCGAAGATCTTCTCGATGTCTCGCGCATCACTCGCGGCAAGCTCTCGCTCCGCAAATCGCGCGTCGCGCTTGCGACTGCAATTGAGCAAGCGGTCGAAGTAGCCAGGCCGTTAATCGAAGCGGGGCGCCACGAACTCACGCTGACACTGCCTCCCGAGGCCATTGACCTCGACGCCGACCTGACTCGGCTGGCTCAAGTGTTTTCGAACCTTTTGACCAATGCGGCGAAGTACACCGACGCCGGGGGAAAGATTCTGCTCGCCGCTCACCGCGAAGGGGCGGAAGTCGTGGTCTCTGTCCGTGACAGCGGCATTGGCATCGGCCCGGAGCATTTGCCGCGCATCTTCGAGATGTTTTCGCAAGTCGCTTCCGCGCTCGATCGATCCCAAGGAGGTCTGGGCATCGGGCTGTCGCTGGTGCGCGGCATCGTCGAGATGCACGGCGGTACGATCTCTGCCCATAGCGGGGGGGCCGGCCAGGGCAGCGAATTTATCGTGCGCCTGCCGATTCTGGTCGGTCATCGCTTGAAAACTGAGATTGAGCCGCCCACCGTCCCCCGGCCGAGTATTGGCCGGATGCACAAAAAGGTGTTGGTGGTCGATGACAATCGGGACATTGCCGACAGTTTGGCCATGCTCCTGAACGTGATGGGCAACGAGGTCCGCACGGCGTACGACGGCGAGGAAGCGGTGTTGGCCGCGGAGCAGTTCTTGCCCGATCTCATTTTGCTCGACATCGGCATGCCCAAGGTCAACGGGTTCGACGCCTGCCGGCGAATTCGCGAGCAACCCTGGAGCAAGTCGATGGTGATCATTGCCCAGACGGGTTGGGGCCAGGACGAGGACAAGCGGCGGTCCGAAGGGGCCGGTTTTGATTATCATCTCACCAAGCCGGTCAACCCGACCGCGCTCTTGCATTTGCTCTCGGAAATACAGGCGCAGCGATAAGCCAAGGAAGTTGCATGGATACGAACACCGTCATTCTGATCGCGGCCGGGTGCCTGGTCGCGGGCTTACTCATTGGCTGGCTCGTGGGCCGGGCTACAAAGGCGACTCAGCCGGCCACCGTTGAGGACAAGCCAACGAAGCCTTCCGGCGCACCGTTGCGACTGCTCGCACTATTGCAGCGGGAAGGCCGCTTGCTTGATTTTCTGCTCGAAGATATCGCGGCCTATCAGGACGCGCAGATCGGCGCGGCCGTGCGCGACATTCACCGTGAAGCGCAAAAAGCCCTGCGCGAACATCTCACGCTTGAACCGATTCTGTCAGGGCAAGAAGGCGACCGCGTCAATGTGCCGGCCGGCTTCGATCCTTCGGCCATTCGGCTGACCGGCAACGTTACCGGCCAGCCGCCATTCAAGGGCACGCTGCAACACCACGGCTGGCGGGTCAAATCCATGCGCCTCTCCGAACCCCACGCAGGCCAAGACGAATTCGTCGTCGCCGCCGCGGAGGTGCATTTGGATTAGTCCTGCTTCGGTGATGGTGATGCGGCCGGCACTGGCATAACTCCGAAGTTATCTAACCATGTCGACATAGCCTCGGTTTTGAAAGTACTTGCCCCGCACGTCAGAATCACATTGCCATCCATTCTCGTTTGTCCGGAAAGCCATGAAATCGTAAGGGTTTGACAGTGAACCTCAACACCGTGCGACGTTGCGATGACGTTACCGGTTGCCTGAAATGCGCCAGGCATTTGTACATTGGTGCGATCACACGTGATGTGGATTGGCGGAGCTGATCCGCGATCCACATCAATTACCATTTTGCATTCGATCATCTGCATAGTTAGCTTGTGCGGTATGAAATCCGGGCGTAGTTCACCTTCTTTGACAGGGATTGGATAGACGAAGGGAGGGACGGGTGGCATAGCCGCCTCCATGGCCGTTGGAGTTGGCGCACCAATGGGCATGGGGGCGGTTGGCGGTGGTTCCGGAGCGGGGGCAGTCGGGAATGGCGGCTCCTTCCACGGCGGCGGCATTTCCAGAATGATGTGCTTCGGGAAACCTGGTTCCTGCGTCGGCGATTGCGTTTGACCGACGACCCCGAAGCTGCTCACAATCAACATCAACGCACAAGCAACGATCGGTCCCATCATTCTTTTCATGACAAACTCCTTTTTGTCCAGGTTTCTACCCGAACCTATTGTCCGTCAGGCGCTAACGGACTATGTTTTTCTGACCACTGACCACTGACCACTGACCACTGACCACTGACCACTGACCACTGACCACTGACCACTGACCACTGACCACTGACCACTGACCACTGCATTCATCCAATCCGATAATCAAACGTCTCCATGTTCAAATTCACGTTGTAGTACGGGTCGCCGGCGTGTTCGCCCCAGCGATCACGAAACATTTGCATCTCTCCGGGCAGTACGCCGGGCTTGCTCGCCCCTTCGAAATGCAAGAGTTCCGCGTGCGGCGTGTAGACGATGCGATAGCCGAGCTTGCGGACTCGGAAGCAAAAATCGATGTCGTTGTAATTGAGCGGCAGGCCCTCATCGAAGCCGCCGGCTTCGCGATACACCTCGGCGCGCGTAATCAGACAGGCGCCGGTCACCGCGGCACAATTGTGCGGCAACAAATTGCGCGAGTAGTAGCCCGGGTGATGATGCGGGTGGCCATAAAACGGATGGCCCGGCTTGCCGTCGAGCACTGTCACGCCGACGTGCTGCAGCGCTCCATCGGGGAACACCAGCCGAGCGCCCACGGCACCAATGCCGGGCTGGTGCGCGAACTCGAGCAGATTCTCCATCCAAGCCGGCGTGGTCACTTCCATGTCATCGTTGAGAAACAGCAAATACTCGCCCGTGGCATGCTGCACGCCCAAGTTATTCACCATCGACCAGTTGAATGGTTGCTGATAAGTGACGCGCCGGACGCGCTCGTTCAGCAATTTCCGCTGCATCGCGGGCCGCATGGTCTCGCGGTCGAGGATGATCACTTCAAAGTTGGCCCAAGTCGAGCGCTTGGCGATGCTGGTGAGACAGTTTTCCAGGAGGCTGATCGCCCGCCCCGGCGCGGGGTCGGGCCGGCACTGGCTTGGAATAATGATGCTGACCTTCGGCGTGCCGCGAACGGCAAAGCGCGTATAGTTCAGTCCGGCCGATGGTCCGACTTCGACGTGCCCCGGTCGGCCCGTCCGGCGCAAGTGATCTTCCAAGGCTCGCATGCCGGAGGAGTGCGCTTCTGGTTTGGCGGCCACGCTCAATGCGGTCGAGTTGGATAGCAATCGCCAGTGATAAAGCACATCCGGCACATGCACGACGCGGCGAGCCTTTTCGCTCACCCGCAGGGCGAGATCATAATCCTGGGCTCCGTCGAACTCCGCGCGGAAGCCACCGACCTCACGCAGTAGCTCGGTGCGATAGACGCTCAGATGGCAGGTGTACATGCAGCCCAGGAAAAACTCCGGCGACCAATCCGGTTTGAAGAACGGCATGATCCGGTGGCCATCGGGTTTCATCTTGTCTTCGTCGGAATAGAGCATGTCCGCATCCGGCGTGGCCACGATCTCGCGGGCCATCCGGTAGAGTGCCTGCTCGGCAACTTCGTCGTCGTGATCGAGGAACGCGATGAAGTCGCCGGTCGCGAGGGCGAGGGCGGTGTTCGTGGCCGCGCTGATCCCGCCGCGGCGGCCCGGCGGGGCGAGCTTCACCCGACTGTCACGGCGAGCATATTCCTCGAGCACGGTTCGCACTTTGGCATCGGTGGAACCATCATCAGCGATGCACAATTCCCAATGGGGATAGGTTTGCCGGAGGACGGATTCGATCGCCAGCCGCAGATACTTCTCCGGCGTGTTGTAAGTGGGCATCACGACCGAGAACTTCGGCGGATTCTCCAAGTTCATGGCCCAATCGCGATGGGCCGCACGGTCGGTGTCGTTCAAAGTGTGATTGGCAATCCAGCGTTGGTAAGCCTTCTCAGGCTCATAGAAACCGTGGCGAGTACAGCGCGGATCGTGCAACCCCAGGGCCCATTTGCGGGCGACGTCGCCCCAGCGTCCGGTGAAGAGAAGCTGCAAACCTTTGAGCAACACCGGCAGCGTGTTGTGGTAGGCTCGCAACAGGCGAAGCTTGCGGCGAAGCGCGTCAAGGATTGTGTATGGCCCGGGCCGGGGTGCGAGATCGAATTGATCGAGCCGGAATTCTCCCGCGCTGTCGAGTGGATCAATGCGGATGGCCCGCGTGGGCCGGTCGAGATGGAGGAAGAATTCTTCGTCGTTATCTCCCGCAACCAATGTGAATTGGCCTAGAAGCGTGGTCGGGTCGAAGCCGCCGTCGCGCTCGGCATAGATTTCCAAGCGCGATTTGTGCGCGACATTGGCTCGCAATCGCACCCGCACCCAGCCCGCCGGCAGCCAGCAGCAGACGAGAAATTGCGGGTCGGCTCCCGTAGCGTTCCACTTGCCGGTTTCGGGTAACGGGTCGAGATCTTTCCACGGCCGCAAATTGTCGCGCGTGAATCCGCGTGGCCGAATCAAATTCTTGACGCGTCGCAAGGGAGCCAGCAGCTTCCACCCGCGCGACGATTCCAGAGCATCGACGAAGGACAAGAGTACGCAGTGTCGCAAATCAAAGTCAGAGCGGTTGCGAGTCAGTTCACGGATGATGCCCTTGAGAGTCGCCGGCTCGTGCCGTGAACGTTCAAGCCGGGCGTTGACGAATGCGATCGCGCTGTGGGCGATCTGGTCCATCGCGCTGCCGAGCACGTCGCCATTTGGTGACGTGTGGTCCGAATCATTCTGCAGCGCATCTGTGGCATCGAAATGTTTTGCAATCACGTAATAGCGACGGTATGGGCCGGTGTCGCCAGCACGCTGCATGATCGTGTCGAGCAATTCCGCCCGGACCGCGGGCTCGGTGTCCATGGCCAACGCGGTTTGCGCTAGCGTCGTCCCCGCGAGCCAGCGATCGGCGCTCGTGCCATCGAATGTGGCGAACGGCACCTCAAGCCGGCTCAGGAGTTCGCGCAACCGCGCGTCATCGACAAGCGGAGATCCGTCGTGGCCAATTAAGCGCGCGACGGCAGCGTCGGCCTCTGTAAGCACCACGCCGCGACGCGATACGCGCAACATTTGGGTAATCGCGAATTCGTGCCGTTCGGGTGGTATTTGGCGTAACGCGTCAAACGCCACGACGACATCGAAATCGTTGGCATCGAGCACGAGTTCTTCGTGGGCATGATGAACAATTTCGACGCGATCGGTCTCGAACAAACTCGCAAAGCGCGAATCACCATCGGGCGTCAGGACCAAAAGGCGAACTCGGCCCGTCAGTCCGCGGCAGAGTTTCTCGACGTGATTCGCCGCCTGTTGATATTTGTCCCATTGATCAAACGAAAGTTGGCCAGGCTCGAGTGGGTCAGCACGAAGGAGATTTGTGGCGCTGGCGACTTTCGGCGCGGCGGCCGGGGCGGTGCGCAGTGCGGACGACATTGAGGCCTCCCTGCCGAGATCTTGGGGCCCATCAAAGTAACGGAAATGCTTGCGAAACGTCAAGTTAAGACTTATCGCCAGTCCTGTTAGCCCGACGCCCCAGCGAGGGCGAACCCTGCAAGCGCTCGCAGGGTTCGCCCTCACTGGGGCGTCGGGGTAAAAGGATCAATTTGCTGGGTTTGCTGGCTCATCCAGTGGTTTACCGGTCGCTGAATCGTCGAATTCGCCTTCCCAACGGGCCATGACGCAGGTCGCCAGGCAATTGCCGATCAAGTTCACCGTCGTCCGCGCCATATCCATCAATTCGTCCACACCGAGGATCACGGCGACGGCTTCCAGCGGCAGGCCAAAGCTGGCGAGCGTACCGGACAGAATGACCAGCGATGCCCGAGGCACGGCCGCGACGCCTTTGCTCGTGATCATCAGTGTGATCATCATCCACACTTGTTGGCCGAATGTCAGGTGCACATGGGCCGCTTGGGCTGCGAAGACCGAGGCCACCGCGAGATAAAGCGTGGTGCCGTCGAGATTGAATGAGTAACCGGTGGGCATGACGAACGCCACGATGCGCTTGGGCACGCCGATCGATTGCATCGCCAACATGGCTTTCGGTAGCGCGGCTTCCGACGATGTCGTGGAAAAGGCGATGAGCGCGGGTTCCTTCACCGCGCGGGCAAATTTCTTCAACGGCACCCGGGTCAATAATGCCGTTGGCAACAACACAACTAAAAGGAAGACAACCAGCGCACCGTAAAGGGTCAGGATCAGGACTGCCAGATTTTTCAAAACCTCCAGGCCGGAATGCCCCACCGTGACGGCGATCGCCGCCCCGATGCCGATCGGCGCATAGTTCATAACTAGGCCGGTAAATTTGAACATCACTTCCGCGAGCGCATCCAAGCCCGTGATGATTAACTCTTTCGGTCGGCCCTTCACCCGAGTAACCGCAACGCCGAACAAAATCGACCAGAAAACGATTTGCAGCACTTCGTTTTTGGCTGCGGCTTCAAACACACTTTCGGGGACGATGTGTTTGAGAAAATCATCCAAGCCTTGCGTAACCGCGGCGAGTTGTTCGCCCTCCTGTGACGGCGCGTTAAGTTTGACTCCGACGCCGGGTTTGGTGAGGTTCACTGCCGCGAGGCCAATGAATAGCGCCAATGTTGTAACGATTTCGAAATAGATCAGCGACTTCAGCGCCAAGCGGCCGACCCGTTTCATGTCATCGCCGTGTCCCGCAATGCCGATAACGAGCGTGGCAAAAATGAGCGGAGCGATCAGTGATTTGATCATCCGTAGAAAGATTGTTGAAAATGGCCTTAGGTCTCCTGCGCTCAATTTTGCGTATTCGACCCTTACCTTGTCGCCGCGCACAGGAGTGTTTTTGGCTGCCGAATTCGAATCTTGCCTTGCGACGGCCTTCAAGATCTTCAACGTGACCCGTTGGTCGGATGAGAGGTCAACTCCTTCCCAATAGCGGCTCGATTGCTCCTCGTTTTTCCGAAAACGGGTTTCACGCTTTAACTCCTCCGGCACGCCGCTGTCGCGGGTCACGACCACCTCGGCTGCATCATCTGAAACCGATGTGACGATCCCCGACCAATGCGGATCCGGAAACACCGAGCCCACGAGGGTTCCAAGCACCATCGCGACGATGATCCACTGAGTCAGGGAGAGTTTGCGCAAGAATGGGAGCATAGGTCGGTCTCGGAATGATGAAGGAGCTGCGTTGCCGAAGATATGGATTGAGGCATTGAACGCCAGAAGTGTGTCATTCTGAGTGTCCGCTGTGTCATCCCGAGGCTTGGCGAGGGATCTGTTTGGGCAGATCCCTCGCCAAGCCTCGGGATGACACGATGGAGCGGAGGAACAATACTTGAAACTCGAAGTGACGTAAAAAACGCTTTTACCACTACCCCGCCCGGGAGATTTGCTCGCGGCGATGTTCGCCGATTCGGGCAGAGCGACGGATCGGATTGCCTTCGAGTCGTAATTCTTCCAAGTTCGCCAGGTGTGGGGATCGCTTCAAGGAACGCATGCCGGCTGAGGTAATTTCGTTATTCGACAAATCCAGTTGCCGTAAATGTGTACGCGCTGGTGCGTTCGCTAGCGCATTTGCGCCAACATCTGTAATCAAATTGTTGCCCAGAGCGAGAATCCGCAGCCCGGGCAAGCGGCCCGACGCCGCGAGTGCCGTCGCGCCAAAGTCTGTGATCCCGTTGTTCGCCAAATCGAGGGCGACGAGATTGGGGAAGTCCTCGGCTTGGGCGATGGCGATGGCAATGGCGTCGCGGACCCACTCGAATCCGAGATAAAGCGATCGTACCCGCTGGCATTTCGAAGAGGCGACCAATCCGCGTACCAACTCCGCGTCCATGTACGAAGGCGGCGTGAGATGGATTCCCACCACCGACGGCAATTCAAGAATCTCGTGGTCATCGAGAAAATCGCGGATGTTCAACGAGACTTCCAAGAACCCGCGATGAAACCAACCGCGATACAGTTGCTCGGCCAACGGTCCGAACCATTCTTCTTCATGCTCCGTTAGAAGAGCTCTTTCGCGCGCTCGGAGCGTATCTTGCTGCCGGTCGTCTGGATGGCCGTGCGCCAGTTCAGTTTGGATGCGGATGAACTCGCCGCGCGGATCGCCCCGCTCATCCAGATAGTCGGCGAAGATCAGTCGCGGAATGTCATCGTCGGGGTTCGCCCGGATCGCCGCGAGGAAAGAGTCGAACATATCCCTGAATCACGTTCCAATGCGGTTGCGGAATTCCAGATAATCCACCTGATCGACAGTGTTGTCGTTGTTGTAGTCAAAAGTGAACGAGGGAAGCGTGAGCACATTCCGAAACATCAGATAGTCCGTCTGATCGACCGCATTGTCTCCGTTGCCGTCGCCAAACTTGCGGTAGAAGTTGAATTGGTAATCGCTCGTTCCGCCATCGGAGTTGCCGTCAAGATTGAGGCTGCCGTCCGTCACTTTGTTTGAGAGAACCTTCAGCGTGAATGTCCCGTCTAAGAGGGAGCCATTCACGAACTCCGGACTATTCAAGAAGTCGATCTGCACAACCGTCGGGCTCGTCGCCATTGCCGTGAGCGGCACGTTCTGCGGTGCGCCAGGACCGGAATTGCGCGTAACCGAGAATGCCTGGCTGGTGGGCAGAGGAATCGTCACCGCTTCCGTGAATGTTACCGTCAGTTGGTTGATGCGGGACCGTTGGACATTGCCATCGTTGACCCTCACCGACGCCACACGCGGCGGATTGCTTAGCGTGATGCTCGAGTTCGCCGTGACATTGTCGCTTTCAACCGTCTCGCCAATCGCGTTCAGCGCATCGGTCTGCACCAGCACGTAATACTTGCCGTCCGGCTGAGCGGGGTTCGTAGGTAGGTGGACCAGTTTGCTGCCGTTGTACGTGCCGGCCGGGTTCAACGTTGTCGATATCGTGGCATCGCCCAGGGCGATATCGGTGCCGTCCAGCACGGTATCTTGCGATAGCCAAACGCGATCGATCCACGAGCCACTCGCCGTGCCACCGGCATTGTTCTGCACCGTCCAGCCCACGCTGAGGTTTTGGCCGAAGTTTGCTGTCGCAGGCACGCCGGTGATGGTCGTGACATTCAGGTTCGGGAGCGTCACCGAGAGTTGATGCGCATAAGCGGAGGGCATCGCATTCCCGGCCGCGTCGTTGATGCCAGGCCCGATCGTGATCGTGTAGCTACCCTGGCTGGCGAGCGGAGTGACATTGACCCGGAATTGGTTGGGACCGGTCTGCATGATTGAGGTGGCCCCGTAAGGACCCGCCGGGCCAACAACGCCCACATCGGCGATGGTGAAACTGCCACCGTTCATAGCTTCGCTGAATGTCACATCGACGTAGTTGACGACAGATACGGCGGCGGCCGGCACCACAGAGCTGATCGTCGGTTGATTCGGCGCGATGCCGGTCAACGTGACATTGGCCGAATTGTAAGTCGGCTGCAACTCAACGCTATTTTGTGTGAGCCCATAGTAATTCGCGAAGAAGCCACTGAGCGATCCAAACGTTACCGGCTGGTAGGTGTTGCTTAACACCGGAAGATGGCCGCTCATGAGGCTCACCGCCAGCGATCCGTCCAGAGTTGCCTGGCCCGTGACCGCAAGCCGGTCATAAAGATTGCTCGCTGTCCCACCCAGGCGGATGGCCAATTGGCCGGTGGCAGTCTGTGTGTAGTTGCCATTAATGGTGAGAAGGCCGGCGCCTGCGGTGGGCATTTGCGGTTGAATCACGCCGGCATTGGTCACGTTCGCCTTGAGGGTTCCGAATCCCGTCGCAGTGACTGCCGATCCGAGACTGAGATTCGACAGGCTGAATTTGCCCGTGTCATCAAAATTCAAGTTGAGTCGATCCAGGCTCAGCGAGGGCGCGGTCGTGAGGAGGCCGCTGCCGGTAACCGTGATCTGACCGGTCGTTGCCGTCGGATCAATGATGGTGGTCAGACCGCTCAAATCTAATTGGCTGTTCGTGCCGTTGACGAACAAGTCGCTCTTGCCAGCCGTGAGTTGCGTTAGCGCGGGCATCGAAAGAACGCCGCCGGAGGTCGCGCGGAGGAATGTCGTATTACTGGAATTGCCGCCAATGCTCGTGAGCGCGGGAAACTCCAGCCGGGCTCCGATGCTAAATCCGCTGAAGGTGACGTCGCGGTCCGGTGCGGGGAAATTCGTGACCAGCGGAAACGTCGCGACAGCGCGCGATGCCGTGATCCCGACGGAATTGAGCGTGGTCAAATTATTGAAGGTCACGGTCGGCACCGGAGAATTCCCGAGCCCGACTTGCATGTCCGCGTGCGAAAATGAAATCAATTGGTTGGTCGGGAAATCGGCCGCATTGCGAACGATCAAATTCACGCCGTTGAGCGTCGTCAAACTGCTGCTGACTTTGATGCTGCCCTGATAGCTGCTCAGATACGCCTTGTCGCCGACTGGTCCGGTCATGCTCGACAGCGCGTTAAAATTCATCGCGCCGCCGTTATCGCTGCGAAGCTCGATCTTCACGCCGTTTAGAGCGGTGACATTCGGCACCGATACCGTGCCTCCGGTCATCGCGCGAAATCGCACGACGAACGACGATGGTGCCACCGTGGTCAAGCCACCCATGGTCAGCACGGACCCAGCATCGGAGGCTTGGAAGTTCGGTTCCTCAGTTTCCGCGGCCGGAACCGTGGTCACGCCCGGCATCGAGATCACCGTGCCGTTATTTGCAAAGACGCTGGAGGAAGCGAACGTCGTTAATGCCGAAAACGTCGCAGTGCCGCCATAGCCATTGATGGAGCCATGCTTGAAGGAGGTCAAATTCGCGTATGGGAAGCCAGCGCTCGTATCGAACCAGAGGTAGTCATTGTCCAACTGTGTCAGAGACGCCGCCTGAATGACGCCTGAGTCTGATGAGTAAATTTGTGACAAGCCGTTATCGAGCTTGCTTAATGTTGGAACGGAGATCGTGCCATTGGTCGACGCGATGAATCGGTTGTTAAGAGTCGGTGAACCGAGGACCGAAGAAAGGTTTGGCATCGACAATAACGAGCCGGCTCCATCGGCCCAGAATTGCGTATCGCCGGTCGTCGGAGCACTCAACGTGGTCAAGCCCGGCAAGGAAACGCTAGAGCCCGAGAAAGCCGATACGCTCGCCGACGCCAAAGACGTCGCGCCCGCTGCGGAAAAACTCCCGAGGTTTTGCACTTTCAACAACTTACCGGCAGACAAATTCAATGGACCACTGTCGGTCAGTCCCACGCCATCGACGATCAGATCGTTATTGAGTGTGAGCTGAGCAACCGTCGCACCCGTGCCGGACAGGCTCACCGAACCGCTCGCCCCGCTGATAGTGACGCTATCACTGGATCCGGGGAGCTGATCATTCGACCAATTGGCCGCACTATTCCAGAGGAGATTGCCGGCCCCGCCGTCCCACGACACAGCCGTGGGCGTGCACCGATCTTCAAGACTTTGAAGCCGCAATGGTAAAGTCGATCGGCGCATCAAACAAATCCTCAGGTAGGTCCGCCTACCCGGCGGAACCACGGCGCGGTTCTGCCTGGCAGGCGGAACCTACGAGATTTCAGCTTTAAGAAATGGGCTCAGCTTTGGCGCGAGGTCAACGACCCATTGTACCGGCGAGGTCGTGACACCCAAACGCAACCCGGCAAAATCGATGGTTTGCTAGTGCCGCCGGCCTGAATATCCCGGCCGGCCGTCATAGTTTCAATGATTCTCGGATCCGCTTTAAGCGCCCATCATTTCAGGAGTTAAGTCAGCATCGGTATAAACGTTTTGAACATCATCATGGTCGTCGAGAGCTTCCATCATCCGGACTACTTTTTGCCCGGTTTCCACATCGACTTCTTTGGGAACCTTTGCAATCTGCGAAACCCCAGAATTCACTATCTTCAGGCCGGCTTTTTCGAGGCCCTCTTTTACCTGGCTAAATGAAGTCGGGTCACAGGTAATTTCGCAACCCTCGTCAGTCATCTGCAGATCGTCGGCGCCGGCATCTAATGCAACGCCCATGAGCTGATCCTCGGTCTGGCCGGCTGGATCAATTGAGAAAAGCCCCTTGCGATCGAACAAGAAGGCCACATTGCCGGCCGAGCCGAGTTTGCCGCCGGAGCGATCGAGGATCTTACGAATCTCGCCGGAGGTGCGAGCGCGATTGTCGGTCATCACTTCGATGAGCACGGCGGTGCCGCCCGGACCGAATCCTTCATAGGTGAGTTCTTCGATCGCCTCGCCGGCGAGTTCGCCGGTGCCTTTCTTCACGGCCCGTTCGATGTTCTCTTTGGGCATGGAGATAGCACGGGCCTTGTCCATGGCATAACGCAGGCGAAGATTCATGACGGGGTCGCCGCCGCCATTGCGGGCCGCGATCATGATGAGCCGGCTGAATTTGCTCCAGACCTTGCCGCGCTTCGCATCGGCGATGCCTTTTTTGTGCTGGATGTTCGCCCAGTGCGAATGGCCTGCCATAACTACTCCTTCAATCGCCGCTCTACTTCGGCGAGCTTCTGTTTTATGACCTCAGGGCGCCGATCATCGTGCCGCTGCCGTAACGTATGTGATCGCGCCAGTGCCTCGTTCCATTTCGCTTTCGCTTCCGGCAACTTGCCTTGGGCCCACAACACATCACCCAGGTGGTCCCACAGAACCGCGCTGTGCCGGCCCAACGGTGTTGATAGCGCCCGTTCCAGTTCCACCCGAGCCGCGGTCAGTCGGCCCTGACGATAAAACACCCAGCCCAAACTGTCGATATAAGCTGGGTTATCCCCGCCCGGCTCGCCATCCTCGTCAGTGTTTCCCAAAGCGAATCGGCAAAGCCGCTCCGCCTCGGCGAGATGGATGCCGCGCTCGGCCCAAAAGTACCCCAGATCATTATGCGCGGTGACGTTGTGCGGGTCGAGTTCCAGCACCCGTAGCAAGTGCGCTTCGACCACCGGGAAATCGCCCGCATGCTGCGCCAGCCGGGACAGGGTCATGCGAATATCGCATTCTTGCTTGAGTTCGTGAAACTCCGCCAGCGTCTCTCGGGCAATGTCGCGCATCTCGGTGTCCTTGCCGAACCAGGCCAGCGTGTCCATCAGGAAAATGCGTGTTTGCAGCATTTGTTCGGGCCTGGCCAACTGGGTGGCCAGTTTGGCTGCCTCAATGGCGTCTTTTTCACGGCCCAAATGCTTGAGTGCATCGGAGCGAAATTCGTGAAGACCGACCAAGGACAATTCCATGGGCAAGCCGGGGGCGGGTTTGTCCTGAGCTTCGACTAATCGCCTGAGCACTCCATCCGCCTCACCATACTTGCCCAGCCAAAGATAGAGTCGGCCCAGCACCAGCAAGCGATTCGAGCGTGGCCCGCGCGCCGGTGTGCGCAACAAGCGAATGGCGGTTTCGCACTGATCCGTGCGCTGGGCCATTTGGACAAGAATGTCTCCCGGGTAGAAGCCAGCACGTTCAAAATTGCGATCCATGATCGTGACCAATACGGGGATGATCGAAGCGCCTAACTCAGGCTCGCGTTCGAGTCCTGCGTATATCACGTTTCTGTCGATCGTCCGATCGCTCAAATCCGTCAACAACTGTTCCAGCGAGCGGGGTTGGTCAGCCCACATTCGAATCAGCGTTCGATAGGCGTCGGCGTTTCCGTGCGCGGCAACTAGTGGCCGCAGGCGCACTTCTGCCGAAGATGTTTGTCCAGCTTCTGCTTCCGCGGCCGCCAGCGCGACCTGCGCTCCGGGCTCTTTCGTTCGTTCCGCGTATCGCTTCAAGCGCGGCAACAAGTCCGCGGGCCGGCCGCAGCGCTCATAGAGCCGCGTGAGTTCCGGCACAAGCTTAAGATCGGGCGGCTCGCGGTCGAGCAGCGTCGCCACCACGCTGGTGTTGCCCGTGCGCTGGACCATTTCCCGGCGACATTGATCGGCTTTCTGAAATTCCTTGCCGTGATCGAACAACGCAGCCGCCTTTTTCCAATGCTCCGCGGCCAGCGCCGGATCATCAAATTGAAGCAGTTTCGCCAGACCACGGTGCGCATCCGGTATATTGCCCGCTTTGCGATACGCGCGAATCGCTTCGCTCTCCCGACCGGCTTGTTCGAAGGCATTGCCCAGCGCGAGCCAGGTCTTGACGTCGGTCGGATTGCGATCGAGTTGGGCTTGAAGTGATGAGATGTCCGGCGGCGCGGCGAAGACAACGCCGACATGAAAACTAACGACGATTAGTAAGGCAGAATGTCGCACACATGTAGGTTACAAGGTCTCACTGTGCACAAAACGTTACGGTGGGGATAAACCCCACCGCTCTTTTATCTGCAAAATGTCTCCGTTTTAAGGAGCGGCGGGGTTTATCCCCGCCGGGCTTTCGCCCGCCAGCGCCGCAATGCCAGCCCTCCGACCCCGAGCGCGGCGAGCAGGATGCTCGAAGGTTCCGGCACGCCGGTAAGCAGGAAGGCGTGTGATTGCCCGCTGGGATTTGTGCCAACACCAACAACCGAGCCGAAGTCATTGATGTCATATGCTTCTGTTAATGTCCAACCCTAGAGCGCAACGACGTCATTTAGATCCGTCAAACTTCCGTTTTGCCAAACAAAGGCGTGCCTAGTGTTGTTTGCAGTCTCAGCCCAACCAACAACTTGCCCGAGTGAATTGTTGTTTTGAGCAATGCTATTATTGCCGCCAAAGGTCCCTAGGTCAGACATGATGCCGTTCTGCAAGACAAATGCATGGTGCGGTGCACCCGTTAAATCTGACCAACCGACGATTTGTCCCGCGTCGTTAACGGCAGTCGCTTGACTGTCCGCGCCGCCGAGCGTTCCAAGATTGGTCATGAGACCGTTTTGCCAACTAAATGCGTGAAAAATGGAACTCCCGGTGTACGACCACCCTACAGCCTGTCCTAAGTTGTTGATTTTGGAAGCCCCCCCAAATCCGCCACCGAGTGATCCCAGGTTTGTGATTGTGCCGTTTTGCCAAAGTGCGGGGAAAAAACCCCCGCTGGTGCTATCTGCCCAACCGACCACACTGTTATTGTCATTAATGCCAAAAGCGATGCTACTACTGCCTCCAAATGTGCCGAGGTCTGTCATTGCGCCATTTTGCCAGACGAAGGCGTGGTAGGAGGTGCCCACACCAGTAAGTGATCGGCCTACGACTTGTCCCGAATGACTAACGTCAAATCCGTAACTCGATGAGCCACCGAGGGTACCCAAGTCGGTCATGACGCCGTTCGTCCAGAGAAACGCGTGTGTGTTTCCGCTTGCGACATCAGATTGGCCGGCGGATTGCGTCGAGGCATTGATGGCTGAAGCTTTGCTAGCACCGCCAAGTGTGCCCAAGTCGATCACCACGGCCGCTTGCAGACCACCTCCACTGCATAGCAACGTCAACAACCCCAAAACGCCGACGAACTTGCTCGAAATCCTCTCCGGCGTGTCCAATCCAAAAGCGTGTAAATGCATAGCCAAAAGTCCTGCGAAGGATGATGGAATAATGACATGGAATGAGACCTCCAAATCCTAAGACGCAGGTCAATGCCATTTCCGGACACTTTCGCGCAAACAAAAACCCCGGCGAGTCGCCAGGGGCTAAATGAAATCAAAATTGCAATTCGTTTACCGCGGCTTCACTCGCTCCGTGCGGGTCGACCGCACCATTGCGCCGGGGCAATCAGGCTTGAGGCTGCAGCCATTGCAACGCGGTGTGTCGCCACAGCGATCGTGCGCGAGCAAGTTGATCACATCGACGAACTGCTCGCCCTTGGCCTTGGGCACTTGATGCTCGATCGCCGACATAGCGCTCGGATAGTCGTCGATCGATTCATCGATCATACCGAGGCGCTTGAGCGTTCGCAGCATCGGCGCGTCGAGCGCGATGGCGTGGCCATCGAGTGAACGCTGCGTCACCCACGCCACGGCGAAGTCGCTGGAGGAGCGATAGCGGGCGATCTGCTTGGCCGCCTGCTTCACGCCCTTCTTGTGCACCGACTCCAAATCGAACGAATAGGTCGATTCGAAAATCTCTTGCAATAGGTCGATGAGGCGCTGCGCCTTCGACGTGGTCTGCGGCAAATCGCCCAAAGCGGCCGCGACTTCGTGCACGGCGCTGACGCGCACTTCATTCCAATCGTAGAAGCGATCGCGGAGATTGAAGAAGGCCCGGTCGGCTTCGGCCCGCGGTGCGTTTTCGCGCAACACGGCGTAGAGCAATTGCTCCAACACGGCGCGATTGTCCTTCGACGCCGGCTCGTATCCTTTTTTTAGTGCGGTGAAAAGCGTGCCGAGCAGACGTTGCTTAGTCGTCGTTGCGGCCATCGAAATCCCCCTGATGCGATTGCGGCGTTTCGGGATGGGCGTCCCCGTTGGCCATTCCTTCGGCGCTGGCCTCATCGGGCGAGCCTCCAGGCTCGCCGGGTGCGTGTGCCTCGGCCTCCTCGCGGAGAATTCGAGACACTTCTTGGGCATTTTTCAGCCCTTTATCCAACACGAACTTGATCACGGGCGTAAACCGGGTCTGCATTCGCTGGGCTAAGCGGGATTGCACGAACCCCGCCGCCGCCTTCAATCCATGCATCACCAGGTTCTGCTCGCGTTCCGAACCCATCACCGAGACATACACCGTCGCGTGCTGCAAATCGCCGGACACCTCAGCTCGGGTGACCGTGACCATCTTCACGCGCGGATCGCGCATCTCGAGAAGGATCGTGGTAGCGGCCACTTCTCGGATGACTTCGGAAACGCGGGCCAGCCGGTGTTGCTTCATTTCTGATAATCCGGCCGCGGACATCCTAGATGGAAACCAGTTTTCTGCCTAGGTCGATCTGCTCGCGGCACTCAAGTGACGATTGTCACGGTGTTTAGGTTCGGTCTGGATCTTGTTAGCCGGACGCGCAAGCTACGGAACGGAGAGACTCTGCCCCACTCGGGGGTTCCGGCTTTTTGTTGCGGGCCGCACAGCGTGAAAAACAGAATCTTTCCCCTTGGGGCCAAGTCGCTGGGTTCCGTAGCTTGCGCGTCCGGCTAACGAAGTCCGGGAACAAAACCACGTTCACTACTTCGAGGGTTCCAAGGTTCGCTTGATCTCTTCCACGCGGAAGGCTTCGATCACGTCGCCGACTTTGATGTCGTCGTAGCCTGCAATCTTCAAGCCGCAATCGTAGCCCTGCTTGATCTCTTTGACGTCGTCTTTGTGGTGCTTGAGCGATTCCAGGCCCACGGTCCGGTCCGGTGGCGGATAAATCACCACGCCTTCGCGAATGATGCGCACCTTGGATGAACGCTCGATGACGCCCTGCGTGACGTGGCAGCCGGCCACCGTGCCAACCTTCGAGATCTTGAACACCTCGCGGACGACCGCACGACCCAGGTGAATGACTTCCTGCCGCGGCTTGAGCTTGCCTTCGAGCGCGGATTTGATGTCGTCGGTCAGGTTGTAGATGATGTTGTATTCGCGGATCTCCACGCCCAATTGCTCGGCGAGTTGCATCGCCTCATCATCTGGCACGGCATTGAAGCCGACGACGAGCGTGTCGGTCGGGCTGGTCATCGCCAGTTGCACGTCGGAGGCGGTGATGCCGCCGATGCCCGAGTGCAGCACGCGCACGCGGACCTCTTCGTGCTGGAGCTTTTCGAGCTCCTTGCGGATGGCCTCGACCGAGCCGCGGAAGTCGGCCTTCAAGATCACCTTCAACTCGGCGATCTTTGCTTGGCCCAACTTTTCGAGAGTCATCGGCTCGAAGCGGACTAGCTCAGCCTGTTGCAGCCGTGAGCTGCGCTTCTCGGCGATCTCGCGAGCCGTGGCAATATCGGGCACAACGGCGAATGCATCGTCGGCATTCGGTACGTCGCTCAAGCCGGTGATCCGCACCGGCACGCTCGGGCCGGCCTCTTCGATTGGCTTGCCGACATCGTTGTACATCGCGCGCACCCGGCCAAAGGCTGGGCCGCAGATGACCACGTCGCCCTTGCGGAGCGTGCCGTCTTGCACGAGCAGCGTGGCGAAGACGCCTTCGTCGCCCGAGAGATGGGCTTCGAGGCAGGTGCCGCGGCCGGGCTTGTCCGGATTCGCGTTGAGGTCCAATTGCAACTCGGCGACGAGCAGAATGGCTTCGAGCAGTTTGTCGATGTTGGTACCCTTGGCGGCACTGGTCTCGACGAACGGCACATCGCCACCCATGTCGTCAGGGAGCAAGTTCAGTGAGTAAAGCTGTTGCCTCGTCTTGTTCAAATTGGCGTTGGGCAAATCCACCTTGTTGATGGCGACAACGATCTTCACGCCGGCGGCCTTAGCGTGGTTGATCGCTTCCTCGGTCTGAGGCATGACGCCGTCGTCTGCGGCGACGACGATCACGGCGATGTCGGTGACTTGAGCGCCGCGGGCGCGCATCTTGGTGAACGCTTCGTGGCCCGGCGTATCGAGGAACGTGATCGGCTTGTCGTCGTAAACGACCTGCCAAGCGCGAATCACCTGCGTGATGCCGCCGGCCTCGGTGTCTACGACATTCGATTCGCGGATGCGATCGAGCAAGCTCGTCTTGCCGTGATCGACATGGCCCATGATGGTGACCACCGGCGGCCGCGGCTGCAACTTGTCCGGATCGTCCTCTTCCTTCTGCTGCAGCAGAAGGTTGTCTTCTACATCCTCGGGCTTGCGGATTTCCAACTCGCAGCCGATGTCGGTCGCGATGAGCTCCGCAAATTCCGGATCCACCACGCTATTGATGGTGAAGGAGCCGAACGGCAATCCGAGTGCGATCAATTTTGGAGTGAGCTTGGCGAAGGTCAGCCCCACCGCTTCCGAAAGGGCGCGAATCGTGATCGGCAGCGTGACTTGCACTTTGCCTTTGCGCGGCTGCGTTCCGGGCTGACGCTGCTTGGCGCGATGCTTCAGCCGATCGCGCAGACGGGGCCGGTCTTCTTCGATGACCGTAACCCGACCGCCTTGGACTTCAACGGCACCGGGGGTCGTGTCTTTGCGGACACGGGCCCGTTCGTTGCGCTGGGCGCGGCGAACGTCGCGCCCGCCGACTGCGCCGGGAGCCTTCTTGCCCTTGCCGTCGTCGTCCTCCATCTCGGTCGGCGACGGCGGAACGAAGCCAGCGTCGGGGCTTTGCTGTTGCTGTTGGTGCTTGATGACCTGATCGGCCGTGATGTTGCGGCCTTGATCGAGCAGGTGCTGCGGAATGTCCGCCAATTTCTTTTGCGACGGCGGCGGTGCCTTGGGAGCCGCGGGCGTCATCGCGCCGCCGGCGCGCAACGTGGACACATTTGGCCGAGCGGTGAAGCCGGTTTGCTGCGTGGGCCGACGCAAGATGCGCGGCATACGTGGCCCACCGGCGGCCGGCGCTCCGCCTTCTGGACGCGGTGCGCCGCCGCCAAGATTCCGCATGCCACCACCAGCCGGAGCGGGTGGCCGTTGTGCGGGCGGGTTCGCAGTGGGGCGCGGTGGCAACGTCGATGGTCGGGGCGGCAATGAGGAGGGGCGCGGACCAGCCGGTGCCGCAGGGGCCGGAGCGGCCGGTGCTTGCGCGGTCACAGTCGGTGGTTGCGCGGCCGGTCGCGCTGCGGGCGGAGGTGGCGCCGGCTCGGTGGTCGAAGGTGGTGTGGCTGGCTTTGGTGCGGCCGTCGGTGCGGCGGGCGCTGCGGGTGCAGCAGTCGGAGGCGCGGGAGCAGGAGGCTCCGGAGCAGCAACAGGTGGCGCGGGTTTCGCGGCAACCGGTGCCGGTGCAGTCGCCGGGGCTGCTGCCGCCGCGGTCTTACGCGTCGGCAACGTCTGCACCTTGGTCGAGATCGGCTGCGGGACCACCGGCGCGGCCGGCGTCATCGGTGCCGGTGCGGCTGCTTTCGGCCCCTCTTTGATTCGGGCCGTCACTGCCTCGACCTGCTCAGCGGTGATGCTCTGCAAGTGACTCTTGACGTCGTAGCCAAGCTCCTTGCAAACATCGAGAAGCTGCTTGCTCTCGACATTGAGCGTCTTGGCCAAAGCTAAAATTCGCACCTTCTCTTGCAAACGAAATCTCCTCTGCCGCACTTCACGACAGCGCAAAAATCCCCGTTCGGCCCAGCGAGCCGCCAAGACCGTTCTGTCATCTTAAAGGTTTAGAGTCACTTGAAAAGGGAAAAGATTCCCCGTCGTGCCCACTCCCCTTGCAAAAAATGCTTTGCAGGCCGGGGTTTAGGCCGATTGCGTGGACCGTTCCAGGTCCCGGATCAGTTGTGGCGAAAACGAGTTAGTTCATGTAAAAGCCCGCAAATTGATGTCGTAGCACAGATTATTCAAGGGTTGGCGTCCGATCAGTGGATGCCAACCCTTGAACACTTTATTCCGCCGCGGGCGTTTCGTCTTGCCCAGCAGCAGGAGTTTCCGCATGCGCGTCTGCCGCGCCCACGTGGACGGCTTCGCCTTCGGTCGGTGCTTCCGCAACCGCTTCGCCCTCGGCCACTGGCTCACCTTCGGCCGGTGTTTCACCTTCGGCGGGCACGCCGGATGAATCATCTTTGAAGAGACTGTCGAACACCGTCTTCGCTTCGCCGCTCGGTGCGTCCGCCATGGTGCGGGCCGCGGCCTTGGCCGTTTCCCGCGCTTGCTGGTTCGCTTCTTCCTGCACCCGGGCTTCTTCCTCGGCGGCTTCCGCCCAATCCTCGGCACACGCGATCATTTCCTCCGCTTCCTCTTCCGTGCAACTGATGATTTCGACCAATTGCGGCGGATCGAGGAACGTCAGATCGGTGTACGACAGGAAGCCTTCGACAATGAGTGTCTCGACGGCTTCATCGGTGACGCCGGGTAGTTCGCGGAACCACCGCTCGGCTCGGTCGATGCCGTCGTTGTACTCGTCGTGGGTCATGATCTCGATGTCCCAGCCCACGAGCTTCGAAGCCAGGCGGACATTCTGCCCGCGCCGGCCAATGGCCAGCGAAAGCTGATCTTCTTGAACGAGCACAATCGCCCGGCCGAGCCGGCCGTAGAGAAACACTTCTTCAATGTTCGCGGGCTGCAGTGCGTTAGGGATCATGACTTGCAGCGAATCATTCCAGCGAATCACGTCGATCCGCTCGCCGCTGAGTTCTTCGATGACGTTCTTAATCCGGCTGCCGCGGACGCCGACGCAGGCGCCGACGCAATCCACCTTCATGTCGATGGAGCTGACGGCGATCTTGGTGCGATGGCCGGGTTCGCGGGCAATCGCTTTGATCTCAATGGTGTGATCGGCGATTTCCGGGATTTCTGACTCGAATAAGCAGCGCACGAAGTCCGGGTGACAACGGCTGAGGACGACTTTTACCCGCTGGCCGGTGCGGCGAACCTCGAGGACCACAGCTTTGACTGTCTCGCCGACTTGGAACGATTCGCCCGGAATCGATTCACTGCGAGGCAGGATAGCCTCATGCCGATCGAGTGAAAGAATCGCGGTGCCGGCTTCGACACGCTGAATCGTGCCGCGGACGAGTTCGCCTTTTTGCTTGTCGAACTTATCGAAGACCGTGTTCGACTCAGCCTCGCGGATCTTCTGGATCATGACCTGCTTGGCCGACTGCGCGGCAATGCGGCCCAGAAGCTCCGGGTCGATCGGCTCTTCGCCATGCATGGCTTTGATCATGCCGCTGGCGCGGTCGATGGTCACGGTGCAGCCAAGCTCATCGTCTTCACCGAAATGGCGTTCGGCCGCCAGTTGCAGCGCCTGTTCGATGCCCTCGAAGATGACATCCTTGGGGATGTTCTTTTCGCGGTGCATCCCATCGACGATTCGCAGCAATTCGCCACCGTTCATGGCACGTCCTCGTTAAGATCGTTCAATCCGTCGGCCTGTCTTCGCATCAAACCGGTGGCAGCGGTCGCGTGCCACACTCAGCCTCACCATTTCGGTTGTCATCTCGCCGGGGCGGGCCCAGCGTTGGATCCGCTGTCCCTCCCGTATCATCGTCCACAAGCCGGCTATCCCAAGCGGGTCTACGCGTTCGATGCGCCAAAGCCCGAGATCGATCCCGCCGGAGCCCAGGGCCAAATCTTCGGCGCGCACGCCAAGAATTTCCCCGTCTCCGCCCGGGGCGGCCCGCGTGCCTTCGATGAAATTCATCGGGGGCCAGCCGAGGGAGGTGGCTACGCACCGGCTTGCGGGCCGGGCATAGACCTCGGCTGGAGGGCCGACCTGCTCGATTCGCCCCTCAAAGATCACCGCCACGCGGTAACCCAATTGCAGCGCATCGACCGGGTCGTGACTAACCTCAATCATTGTCGGACCCAACCGTTCGCGGAGCAAGAGCAGTTCGGCCCGGATCGATTGGCGGACTTCGGGGTCCAGATGTTCAAGCGGTTCATCCAGTAGCCACAGCGGATGTTGCGACACAGCGGCCCGCCCCAAAACCACCCGCTGCTGTTCACCGCCAGATAGCGTTTGCACCCGCCGATCCAAGAGCGGAGTCAATCGGAGCCAGTCGGCCGCGGTGGCAACACGTAACGCCAATTCATTTGCTGAGACGGGGTCGGGCCGGCGCAGTAAGCGCCGCCAGAGTTTTCCGGATGATTGGCGCAGTTTGACGCCGGCCGCCAGGTTGTCTCGGACGTTCAGGTGGGGATAAAGTGCCGGTCGCTGGGCCACGAAGGAGATGAGCCGCTGATGCGGTGGTTCACCGGTGACGTCCCGGCCATCGAAATGAATGGTGCCACTGTCCGGTTTTTCCAGACCGGCAATCAGACGCAAAAGCGTGGTCTTGCCCGCCCCGCTGGGGCCGACGATGACAAAGTGTTCACCATTGCCAATGGTGAGCGAGAGAGGTCCGATTCCCGCACCATTGGGGAAGCGTCGCGTCAGATTATTGAGAGTGATTTCAGGCATGCTCGCAAACGTAAACCAGAAAATCAGTTTCTAGTTTACGATTCGCGGCCAAAACCTACCGCTGTGTCAGTACGCACCCCTTCAATCGGCCCGTCGATTCCAGGAAGTCTTGCTGCAGTGCGATCGATTCATCGGAATCCGCGTCGGTTTGGCGAATGACCAGATACATGCCATCCACGCAGTCGGCGAGCGGCACCGAGTCGGCCGCACTCTCCCACGTCGGGGCGTCAACCAAAATCCAATCGGCTTCGCCGCGAAGGCGCTCGATCACTTGCGGAATGCCCGCTTCGGCCGGTCGCCCCGAATCCTTGCCAGCGACGAGTGCATTCAGGCCTTTGAGCCGAGTTGGCTGCAGGGCCCATTGCAATGGCGCTCGGCCACCAATCACGTCGCGCAAACCCGGCACTTCGGAAAGCCCCAAGCGAGCCGCGATCGATGGCCGGGCCCAATTGGTGTCCACAATGGTGACCCGGGCGTTTTGCTCGCGGACCAACGTGACGGCGACGTTGAGCAACACCGTGGTCGTGCCGGCTTCACTCGTGCTGCCGGTGAAGAGCAGAACCCGCGGCGGGCCGCCATATTGCGGGGCCATCTCGCTGATGAGCTGGCGATATTGTTCGCTGATCGGATGGTCGGGATCATGGAAGGCGATCATCTCGCCGCCGAATCCGCGACCGGGCAACAGGCCGGCGATGACGGGACGGAAGCGCACGGTGAAGAGACCCGGTGAAACCGGGTCGATATTGATCGTCTGAATTTTTGGCTTGGGCGTCTCAATGACCGGCTCAGGTTCGCACTCGACTGTCGGCGGTTCGACCAAACGCAGCGCAGTCTCTTTCGGTGCGCCGCCGATCTCGATGAACGGCGCATCGCAAACGTCGAAGGCATCCCAGACCATGTCTTCCACGGTCGGTTCCGGCACCACGTCCCAGCCCGGCTCGGGAGTGATCGTGGGCGTCTGGCCCTTCCACAAATCGGACATCCGTCCCATTGGCGCGGACTCCTTCCGTTTACTGCATCGGCGTGAATTCGAACCGCTTCAGGCTTTCGGGCATCCACTCGCCTGACGCAATTGGCCGTTCGTCGCCAGGCTCGACCTCGCCCTCGGCGACGAACTCATCATCGGAATACACTGCGGGCGGTGGTGGTTCGGGCTCCAGAGGCCCCGAGTGCGGCAAGCTTGCCAGCGCTTCGGTCGCCCCCTCGGCGTCGACGACCTTCAGGCCTGCCTTCGCGGTTACGGATAGTGCTGCCCGGCCTGCTTGGTTAAGCAGTCGCGGCACACCCCGGCAACCACGCGACAAAACCTCGACGGCCTCGTCAGTCAAAATTGACTCCGGCTTCCCACCAGCCCGCGTAATTTGATGGGCAAGATACGCGGCTGAATCTTTCATCCCCAACGGTTCCAACCGAATCCGCGCGACCAGGCGTTGCACAAACCCACCCAGGCCCGGCAACTCCAACGTCGCGAAAATATCCGGCTGCGCGATGAGCACCACTTGAACCGCCTTGCCCTTCGGCGACTCCAAGTTGCCCAACAACCGCACCTCTTCGAGCAATTCCGGCGTGAGCAACTGCGCTTCGTCCAAGACGAGCACTGTTTTCTGTCCCGCGAGATGCCGGCCAAGCAAGAACTCGGTCAGCGCGATGCGCATTTCCTGCTCGGGCCGCGTCGTGTGCGGCAATCCGAGTTCGTAGAGAAACGCCTGCAGCAGATCGCCGCGGCAACTGAAGTGGCAGTTGGTGACGAGCGCCGTCAGCGTGTCATCTCCAAGGCGTGACATGATCAGTTGAGCGACTAGCGTTTTGCCGACGCCGGCTTCGCCAAACAGCAGAACGTATGGCTCACCGTCGGCGAGCGCGGTAATGATTTCTTCGAGAACTTCTTCGTGACCGGGAGCGGGATAATACGCCGCCGGGTCCGGTCCGGTGGCGAAAGGTCGAGACGATAAGCCGAAACGCGCGAGCGTCATCGTACCGCCTCCCTGCGGTGACGAAACATCACGTCGTTTATCGACTTAAAAAGCGAGGCGACTTTAACGGTTCTCCCGATTGGGACGTTTCGTCGTTGGCGATGAAATTCGCCTCCGATGGTTGTGACAATCGTACAAAGGCCTTGTGCGAGACGAGAGAGGGCCTACTTCGTCTTGACTAATCTTGCGATTAGGCTATCCTAGATCATCCCGGAGTTTAATATGCGCTGGTCAATACTGGGGCTGTTGCTCATTGTCGGCTGCGGAAAACCTGCAGCCACGCCGCAGCAACCCCACACGCGGACCGACGAAGTGCGCCCGCTTCATGTGGTTGTCACCACCGGCATGATCGCCGACGCGGTCAAAGCGGTCGGCGGCGAACATGTGAGGATCGACGCGCTGATGGGTCCGGGCGTTGATCCGCATCAATACAAGGCGACACCCAGCGACATCCGCCAATTGCAAACCGCCGACGTTGTCATTTACAACGGCCTGCACCTCGAAGGCAAAATGGCCGACGTTTTGGAAAAACTCGGCAAGAGCCGCAAGTCGGTCGCGATCACGCGCGATCTCGACATGAAGACCGACATTCGTCCCGCTCCGCCCGGCTACGAAGGGGCACACGATCCGCATGTGTGGTTTGATGTCTCGATCTGGTCGAAGTGCGTCGGCACGGTGGCGACTGTGCTCGCGGACGCCGATCGCAACCACGCGGACGTGTATGCCAAACGCGCCGATGACTATCGCAAACAACTGGCCGCGCTGCACGAAGAGGTGCTGAACAAAGCGAAAACGATTCCCCAAGAGAAGCGTGTGCTCATCACCGCCCACGACGCCTTCTACTATTTTGGCCGGGCGTACGGCTTCGAGGTGCATGGCCTGCAAGGTGTCAGCACCGCGAGTGAGCCGGGCACTGGCGATGTGCAAGGGCTGGCCAAGTTGATCGGCACCCGCAAGCTGCCGGCCATTTTTGGTGAGACCTCAGTGCCGGACCGCAATTTGCAATCGGTCGTTGATGCGGCCAAGAAGGACTATGGGGTCGAGGTGAAATTCATCGCCGGGGAATTGTTCTCCGATGCCATGGGTGACCCGAAAACGCCGGAAGGCACCTACTCAGGCATGATCCGCCACAACATCAACACAATGGTCAACGCGCTGAAGTGACATGGTGACAAAGGCGATCGTAAACATGGACGGGGGCCAACAGAGTCCGCAAGATTCTTTGTCATCAAATCACACGCCACCTGAATCGCCTTGTCCCGCTCTTGAGGTCGAAGACCTCACCGTCGCTTACAAAGACCGGCCCGCGATTTGGGATATGGACCTTGCCATCCCGCAAGGCGTGGCCGGGGCCATCGTCGGGCCCAACGGTGCGGGCAAAACCACTCTGCTCAAATCCATCCTCGGCACCGTGCAACCGGTCGCCGGCGCAGTTCGCGTCTTTGGCGTCTCCTACGATGAGGCCCGCTTGCGCGTCGGTTATGTGCCGCAGCGCACCAGCGTCGATTGGGATTTTCCCACGACTGTGCTCGACGTGGTGCTTATGGGCACCTACGGCAAGCTCGGCTGGTTTCGCCGGCCCGGCCCCGGCGAACGCTCGGCCGCATTAGCCGCCCTCGATCAACTGGGCATGCACGAATACGCGGGCCGGCAGATTGGCCAACTCTCCGGCGGTCAGCAGCAGCGCGTGTTCCTGGCTCGCGCTTTGGTGCAAGACGCCGACTTGTATTTGATGGATGAACCATTCCAGGGCGTGGACGCGGTCACCGAGCAAGCCATCATCGAACTCATGCATCGCCTCCGCTCCGCCGGCAAAACGCTGGTCGTGGTCCATCACGATCTTGGCACCGTGCCGGATTACTTCGATTGGGTGGCGATACTGAATGTGAAGCTGATCGCCGCGGGCAAAGTCGGCGACGTATTCACCGCGGAGAATCTCCGCCACGCCTATGGAGCGAAGGCTGGAGCAATATTGGTTCCATGAAAAGCAAAGAATTAACCGCAGAGTACGCAGAGAGCGCTGAGAAAACCAATACTGGGCATTTGGTTTTCTCAGCGCTCTCTGCGTACTCTGCGGTTAATTTTTGATTTCCGTTTTATGATCCTCAACTCCACTCTCGAAACGGTTGCTCTCGGCACAGGCGCCCTCGGCGCACTCGCCGGGGCCCTCGGCACCTTCGCCGTCTTGCGCCGGCAAAGTCTCTTCGCCGATGCCGTGTCGCACGCGGCGCTTCCTGGCGTGGTTCTCGCTTTCATGCTGATCGGCTCCAAGCAGCCAATCGTCCTCGCCCTGGGTGCCGCCTTCACGGGCTGGCTCGGCGCACTCGCCGTGCTGGCCATCGTGCGCATGGTCCGCATACCGTTTGACGGCGCACTCGCGCTGGTGCTCTCGGTGTTCTTCGGCATTGGCCTGTTGCTACTGACTTCGATTCAAAAACAAGCCGACGCACGCCAGGCTGGGCTCGAACGCTATCTCTTCGGCCAGGCCGCGACCATGCTGATGGATGACGTGCGGGCGATTCTCTACCTCGGTGGGCTTGCAGCTCTCATCCTCGCCCTGTTCTGGAAGGAATTCCAACTGCTGGCCTTCGACCCTGGTTACGCCGCGGGGATTGGCCTGCCCACGGGCCTGCTCGACGCCGGACTGATGCTACTTCTCGTCATCGCGGTGGTGCTTGGCTTGCAAGCAGTCGGCGTGGTTCTTATGAGCGCGCTGGTGGTAGCGCCGGCCGTCGCCGCGAGACCTTGGTGCTCTCGACTGGGCCCGACCGTTTTGCTGGCCGGACTCGTCGGAGGCTTGTGTGGATTCGTCGGCACTCTGTTCGGCGACTGGCTCAGTATTCCCACGGGGCCCGCGATTGTGCTGGTGGCCACCGCGTTTGTTGCGGCATCGATCGCGGCATCGCGAATGCGGAGGACCGTCCGTGGCCCCGCTTGATCTGTTGCTCACGGCCATGGTCACTGCGGCGGCTTGTGCCGTGCCCGGTGTATTCCTAGTATTGCGCCGACAGGCGATGGCCGGCGACGCGATTGGCCATGTGATTCTGCCCGGTATCGTCATCGGCTTTTTCATCGCCGGCACGCTGCAATCGCCAATTGTGGTCATCGGCGCGGCCCTCATGGGGGTGGCCGCGATCGCCGCGGTCGAATGGCTCGAACGCTCCGGCCTCATTCGCGGTGATGCCGCGCTCGGCCTGATTTATCCCGCGCTCTTCAGCGTGGGTGTCGTGCTCGTGTCCAAGAAAGCCGGCAACGTCCATCTCGACACCGATGCCGTGCTGATGGGTGAATTGGCCATCGCTACGCTGCGACGATTTGAAATGTTTGGTCGCGACTTCGGCCCGTGGTCGCTGGTGGTCATGGCCAATGTCTTGCTGGTCAACCTGCTCTTCGTCGGCGCGTTTTACAAGGAATTGAAGATCACCACGTTTGACCCGGCCCATGCGCAAGCGATCGGCATCCCACCCGGCCGCGTGCATTACGCGCTGATGACGCTGGTAGCGTTGACCGTGGTGGCGGCGTTCGATGCGGCGGGGGCTGTCCTTGTCGTCGCGTTTTTGGTCGCGCCGGCGGCGACCGCGTATCTGCTCACCAATCGGCTCGAACGGCTGATCGCGCTAGCGGTCGCTATCGGCGTGATCGGGGCTGGACTTGGCACGGAACTCTCCGTCCGCGTGGACGCCAACGTCGCCGGCGCGATTGCCGCCATGCTCGGCGGCCTGTTCGCCGCGGCATTCGTGTTCGCGCCGCGGCACGGCCTCGCGGCACAAGCCTCGCGACGTGTCCGGCTCGCGCGGGAATTTGAGCGCGGCTTGTTGGTCGTGCATTTGGTCCATCATGAAAAGACGCACGCGGTGGGTGATGAGAACCGGGCCGACCGTCTGACGCATCATTTGAAATGGCCAGCCGCGCGGGTCAACCGCGTGCTCGATGCCAGCTTGCGATTGGGATTGGTGCGCCGCGACGGACCGCTGGTGGCTCTGACGGATCGTGGCCGGGCGCAAGCCCGCGAGCTGCTTAGTGTGCCGATTTAGTCGCCGCCGGCTGATCGCCGCGGGCAGTGTTGTCGTGTGGCCACACTTGATAGCAGGTGATGGCCGAGCCAATCAGCCCGATCGAAAAAACGCCCAGCATCAGCAGAATGACCGAACGAGCACCGGCGCGATCCTCTTTCTGAAAGAGGTCCACTTGTTGCGGTAAAAACGTTCCGTCGGCCGCGGGAATCGTCGTGCCAATGCCGTGCATGTCAGCCATCGTCATCTCCCGCGGTTGATTGGGCGATATATGGTATATCACACCGCGCGAGCCGGGCTAGCCGGGATAGAAAAGCCGGCGTACTATCGCAGTCGCTAGAGGAACGGAAAATGGCCGAACCTGAAGTCAAACCCCGCCCGCCGCAATGGTGGCTCATCATGCTGTGGTTGGCGTGTGCGCTGATCGTAATATCCTTTGCGCTCTTCAGCTACATCTCCGGCTGGTACTATCCCGTGCGAGAATAGCTAACCTAATTCGGGGAGCTAATCACCGGTCACATCCCAGATCACAATATCACTCAAACCCCCCACGGCGGCCGTCAAACCATCCGGCGCGACCGCAATCGAGAAGCACTCGCCGATCCCGAAGTCGTGGGCCGACCGCTCGGCCAGCGAATCCAAATCCCAAGACCGCACGACGCCATCGAGTCCCGCACTCAACAATCCGGACCCTTCCGGCAACAATGCGATTTGCGTGACCTCCGCATCATGCGCCCGCCACGTCCGCGGCAACTCGCCATCGACTCCCGACCAGTAACCGAGGAAATTGCGACTGGACATTGCAACGTTGCCTGCCCGGGGATAGCACTTTAGGTCCCCTCGCCCTCCATGAACAATTCCTGGAACGTAACGTCCGTGTTTGGACCAGATGTTCCCGGATTCGAGTAACACGTAGATTGGGCTCGCACTTGAATCCAGATCCATGGCCACGGCTCGCTCGGGCAATTCAGTCGGGCTACCCTGCGAAGCCGACAAATCATCGAAACGATGATATTGAATCTCGCGTTCTCCCAACGAAACGAAATAGTCGGTACGCAAACATCGAATTGCAAGGCATGTCTCCGAGTGAGTCCGGAACCAAATCGGTTTGGCCAAGTCGTTCAGTTGCCACCATTGAATGCCACCGTTGGCGTAGCCCGCGACCAATTGATCGCCCTGACGTGAAAACGTCACGCACAAAGCCGCGGGAAACCTGCTTGGCAGTGTCTCTCGAAGCACTTGCGTTTGGACATCCCATAATCGCACCGTTGAATCGAGGCTCGCCGACGCCAGCGTCCGCCCATCCGGCGAAAACTCCAGCCCGCGCACGGCCGATTTGTGCCCGATGAGATGGATCATTTGGTCAGAATATCAGCCGTAGCGAGCGGCGGGGTTTATCCCCGTCGTGCGCCCTGAAATGGCAAAAGCTATTGACCCATCTCAGCGCCCGGCGGGGATAAACCCCGCCGCTCGCTAATTTTTGCTAAGAAATCACCATGTGGCCCGACGCCAAGCATACCCGTGACCTGCTCGACCGTGCCGGTGACGGCGAGAAGAATGCCGTGGATCAACTGCTCGCCGAGCATCGCGATCCGCTGCGCCGGGCGATCGAGCTTCGGCTCGACCCGGCCCTGGCTCGCCGCGTCGATGCCAGCGACATCGTGCAGGATGTGCTCGTCGAAGCCAACCGCCGGCTCCGCGATTACTTGGCCAATCCATCAATGCCCTTCGGCCTTTGGCTCCGGCAACTGGCCCAGGACCGCATGATCGACGCCCATCGCTTTCATCGCCAGGCGAAACGCCGCTCGGTCGATCGCGAGCAACCGCAGAACGCGCCGATCTGGTCTGACGCGTCCTCGGCCCAACTGGTCGCCCGGCTCATCGATCCCGAGCGCACGCCCGGCTCCGCCGCCATCCAACAAGAACTCGAACGCAAACTCAGTTCCGCCCTCACCGAGCTTGATGAAGGCGACCGCGAGATCATCTTGTTGCGCCATCATGAACAGCAATCCAATCAAGACGTCGCTGCCTTCCTCGGCCTGTCCGAAGCCGCCGCGTCGATGCGGTATTTGCGCGCGCTGCGCAAATTGAAAGCGGCCCTGACCAAATGAACGATAACGACGAGCGCTTGGCCGCGTTGATCGACGACCTGAGTCGTCAGCAACGCGCGGGCGAAATGATTGATGTCGCTGCCGTCAGCCAACTGCATCCCGAGCTCGCCGATGAGTTGCGCGATCTTTGGGCCGCACACCAACTGGCCGACGCCCTGGTCGGCTCCGTCACTCTGCCGGCTCCGCCGGAAGATCGCCCACCCGCGCCCGCGCTCCAATCATTCGGCGACTTCGAAGTGCTCGGCGAGTTAGGCCGTGGCGGCATGGGCGTGGTTTATCTCGCCCGGCAAAAGAGCCTCGACCGCCTGGTGGCGCTCAAGGTCGTGTTGCACGGTGCGCTCGCATCCGACTCCGATCGAGCGCGATTCCGGACCGAAGCCGCTTCAACCGCCCGGCTCGTGCATCCCAACATCGTCACGGTGTTCGAAGTCGGCGAGCACGAAGGCCGGCCTTACTTCTGCATGCAATACGTCGAGGGCGAGACGCTTGCTCGCCGACTCGATCGCGGCCCGCTGCCGCCGCGCGAAGCCGCCAGCATCGTCGCGGCGGTGGCGCGGGGCGTTGAAGTCGCCCATCAACAGGGCATTGTTCATCGCGACTTGAAACCATCGAACGTGTTGCTCGATGGCGAGCGCAGCATTCCGCGCGTCTCGGATTTTGGTCTCGCCAAAGACCTGGGCGCGGGCACCCCGCTCACCGCGACCGGCGCTGTGCTTGGCACGCCGAGCTACATGGCGCCGGAGCAAGCGGCGGGGCGGCCGCCCAACCCAGCCGTCGATGTGTACGCTTTGGGTGCAATTCTCTACGAGTGCCTGACCGGCCGGCCGCCGTTCCAGGCGACGACCGCGCTCGACACCCTGATGCTGGTGTTGGAGCAAGAGCCGGTGCCGCCGCGCTTGCTGAACCCGGGCACGCCGCGCGAGCTGGAAGCGATCGTGCTCAAGTGCCTAGAGAAATCGCCACGCCGCCGGTATGCGAGCGCTTCGGCGCTGGCGAACGACCTCGACGCGTTCCTCTCCGGCGAGACGATCTCCGCCACGCCGAGCGGCCTCGGCTATTTTCTCGACCGCGTTTTTCGCGAGAGCCACCACGCCGCGGTCCTCGAAAACTGGGGCCTACTGTGGATGTGGCATAGCCTCGTGACTTTGGTGTTGTGCACCGTGACGCAAGTCATCGAATGGTCGGGGTACGGCAGTCACACGACGTACCTCATTCTCTGGAGCGTCGGCCTTATCGCCTGGGGAGCGATCTTTTGGTCGCTGCGGCGGCGCGGTGGTCCGGTGCGATTTGTCGAACGGCAAGTCGCGCATGCTTGGATGGCCGGCGTGTGCGCTTCGATTGGTATGTTCATCCTCGAAGTGCTCATGGATGAGCCGGCGCTGAAGTTCTCGCCACTCTTAGCCGTCGCGGCCGGCATGGTGTTTCTGTTCAAGGCGGGCGTGCTGGCCGGCATCTTCTACATTGCCGCCATCGAGATGTTCGCCACCGCAGTGCTCATGGCGATCTTCCCGAAGGTCGGCGTTCTCTTGTTCGGCCTCAGCACCGCGGCTTGCTTCTTCTTCCCGGGCTTGAAGTACTATCGCCAGAGACTGCGATCGCATCGGCAGGAGGTGGGCCCATGACTGGAATATTAACCCACCTTCGCAACAAATTACTGGCCGGCGCATTGTCGGTGATTCCCCTTGTGATTGTGGTTTACATCGCGCTTTTTCTCGAAGAGCATACGAAGGTCCTCGAGGCTCCCTTGGGCATTCGGTTTCCCGGATTGGGAGTCGTCATTGCCGTTCTGGGCATTTATGTTCTCGGACTTGTGGTGACCAGCTTTCTTGGGCAGATCGTGCTCGGGTGGTTGAACACGCTCCTCTTGAAAGTACCCGGGCTGAATCTGGTCTATCGTGCGTGGAAAGATATCCTCGTCGCGCCGCCCGATAAGACGGGCATGTTTCATCAGGCCGTGCTGGTCCACACCGGCGTCGGCCAAGCCCAACTCGGCTTCACCAACGGCGGCCCACTGCCAGGCGACCCGGAAAGTATCTGCGTACTGTTGCCCAATATTCCGAGTCCGTTCTCTGGCCGACTACTAGTGGTGCGACGGGATGCGTGTGTGTTCTTAAATTTGAGCGTCGAGGATGCACTGAAGTATCAGCTTTCGACGGGCACCTTCGTGCCGCCGGGCCTGGTGATGAAGAGTTAACCGCGGAGACGTAGAGATCGCAGAGCAAAACCAGAGAATGCGTTTCTCGGTATTTCCTCTGCGTCTCTGCGGTTAACTCTTATCCACCAAAGGGAGATGCACTGTGAATGTGCTGCCTGATCCATTCTTCGACTGAACAACAATCGTCCCGCCGTGCGCATCCACGACGCTCTGGCAAATCGCAAGCCCCAATCCTGCGCCGCCATTGGACCGAGTTCGGGCTTTGTCCACGCGATAGAACCGCTCGAAAATGTGCGCGACGTCTTCCTCTGGGATGCCGATGCCGGTGTCGGCAACGTTCAACTCGATGCCGCCTTTGCTGGGCCGCAGGGTCACGTTCACCGAGCCGCCGGGCCGGTTGTACTTGATCGCGTTGCCGACCAAGTTGTTCACGAGCCGGCCCAGGCCTTCGACGTCGCCAAAGAACTTCATTGGCTGCGCTTCGATTGCGATTGACACGTTCTGAGCTTTCGCCAACGGCTGCAATGAATCAACAACCTCGGACACCAGTTGATCCAATCGCATCTCGCGTTTTGGCACCTCGGTGCCCGCATCGGCTCGCGCCAATGCCAGCAAGCCATCGACGATTCCGGACATTCGGCGGGAGGCTTGCAGGCAGGTGTTGATGGCGGATTTGTATTCCTCGACGCTCCGCTCTTTGTTCAGTGCCAACTCGGCATTCGTTCGAATGACGGCCAACGGCGTGCGCAATTCGTGCGATGCATCGGCGGTGAATTGCGATTGCCGGGCAAATGCCCCGGCCAGTCGATCGAACGCGCCATTGAGGGAATCGGCCAGGCCGGCTAGTTCCGCATCGATCGTGTCTGTGTTGATTCGCCGCGACATATCCGCGGCTGAGATTGCCGTCGCGGTTTCGGACATCGCCGCGATCGGTTTCACCACTCGTGACGCTACAACCCACCCCCCGGCCAAGCCGAGCAAAATGACGCCCAAGCCTACGGCCCCGAGTCGCCATGCGAACATCGCAGAATCGTGCAACTCTCGCCGTACAGGCTGGCCGACAAGAATGCGCGTGCGCCGCGGGCCCATCCGGATTGCCTCCCGATTTTCGCCCACGGTGCGCAGCTCGGCCGAGTTCGGCATCTGCTCTTCCGGAATCGGCTCGCGCTCGTGCTCGCTCCAATTCGCGGACTTCAGAATCTTGCCATCGGCCAACCACACCACGAAGTAGGGCCGGTCATGAACATCGGTCGGCATTTCCCAGCCCGGTGGCAGGACTAAATCGTCGATCACACTGTCCCCGCGCCGCTCTGGGCCGGCGGCCGGTCGCTGCGCTTCGCGCGGAGGCGGTGGGCCGTCGAAATCGTAGAAGTCGGGCGGGCCTTCTTTGTCAAACTCAGGCGGCGGCCCTTTGTCTTTGCCGCGAAATCCCTTTTCTTTGTCCTTGGGCCGGCCGGTTCGACCGGATGGATTGCGCGGTCGCTCGCTGCCGCCCGGCTCGAGCATGTACTGCGGAAAGGATCGCAGCACCGCGTCGAAATATTCGGCGGCGGCCACGAGCTTGGTGTCCACTTGCTCGAATCGCGCCGCATGACTCCAGGCGTACAGAATGCCCGCGAACCCGCCGACGGCTGCGACGAGCACGAACGCGTACCAGATCAACAGGCGGGCCCGCAGCGACCTAATCGGCAGCATCGATCACGTAACCTTGACCCCGGCGGGTCGAAATAAAATCCTTGCCGAGCTTGCGGCGGACGTGCCCCACATGCACGTCGAGCAGGTTCGACAGCGAGTCGTCGTTTTCATCGAATATGTGGTCGTAGATTTCCGTGCGGCTCACGACCTGGCCGCGCCGAAGCGCCAGGAATTCCACAATCGCGTATTCACGAGCAGTAAGAGCGACCGGCTGGCCCTCGAGCTTCACACTTCGCGCCCGGACATCGATCGTGATCGGGCCGATCTCGATGAGCGGCGTGGCTTGCCCGGCCGAGCGGCGAATCAACGCTCGGAGGCGGGCGAGCAATTCGTTGAGATCGAATGGTTTGACCAGGTAATCATCCGCGCCAACGTCCAGGCCGCGAACGCGATCCGGGATCGCGTCTCGTGCCGTGAGCATCAGAACAGGCGTTTTCTTTTTCGTTCGCAAGCTCTTCAGCAGGTCGAAGCCATTCATGCCGGGCAGCATCACATCGAGCACGATCGCGTCATATTCCCAATTGACGGCTTTGAAATGCCCGTCGGTGCCATCGGCCGCTTCATCGACAGCGTATCGCTCTTCGCGCAAAGCTTGCGCGATGCCGTGCAACAGATCCGGCTCATCTTCGATCACGAGGACACGCATATTTCGTCTCAATCAACAGGGTGGGCACCGCCCTTGCGGTGCCCACCGAAATTCTACATCATCGCCGGCCCGATGGAGGCGCGGCATTGCCGTTCGGTCGGCCACCCGAACTGCTGCCACCGCTGGTCCCCGATCCGCTGCCTTGATTCGGCGGCGGCATCATGCCGGGCGGGGGTGGTGGGGGCTGCATTGGGCCGGATGGTGTTCCACCGCTCTGCCCGCTGCCCGAGCTTGGCGGTGCAGGAGGAGGGGGAAGTGGCTGCATCGGCCCGGTCTGCGTTCCCGATCCTGATTGCCCCGAACCGCTCGATCCTCCATTGGTAGTTGGCGGAGGAGGAGGTTGAGTCGGCCCCCTTTGCGATCCGCTGCCGGTTGATTGGCCGCCCGTCGGTGGAGGGGGCGGTGGGGGTGCAGGCGGCAGCGGTCCGGACTGCGTGCCGCCACCCGAGGATTGGCCCGAGCCGCTTGAGCCTGAGCCCGATGGCGGAGGCGGAGGAGGTGGCGGCGGAGGCATTGGCGGCAACTGATTTTGCGAACCGCTATTCGAATTTCCTGACGGTTGCCCAGACCCCGTTGGCGGCGGAGGTGGCGGAGGCGGTTGACTCGGCCCGCTCTGCGACCCGCCGGAATGCTGGCCCGGACCAGGCGGTGGCGGGGGTGGTGGCGGTTGCATCGGCCCCGATTGTGTGCCGCCCGTTTGTCCCGAACCAGTACCCGACATCGGCGGCGGGCAGGCGGGTTGACCAGGTCCCGACTGGGTTGGCGGCTGTTGCGTAGGCGGCGGCGGCGCATTGACCGGCAACGTGCCCAGATCAACGCGATCGAAGTGATCGCCGCCACGGGTCAGAGAAATCACATTCGCCGGCAGGCTGGTATCCAACCACCCGAGCAGCGTTTGTTGCCGGACTTTGAACTGGCCCACGCCCAAGCCATTGAGCGTGTTGAAGTGGAAGTCACCCTTCGGACCAGTGACCGTGGTGGCGACGACTTCGTTGGTGTTCGCGTCGAGGAGTTGCACGGTCCGCCCGACGACACCACCTTCACTCAATTGACGATGCCCATCGTGGTTGCCATCGACGAACACGCTGCCATCGATCGACACCCGGAATGTGAACGCATCCGGCTGAATGTTCGTGATTTCGGTGTTGCGGCGGATGATGTCCGAGAGCTTCGTGTTGCGAAGTTCATCGAGGTCTTTGCCGCTGAATACCTGCTCATACCAGAATCGATCGCCGTCGCGCAGACGTTGGAACTGATCCGACAACACGCGGCGAATCATTGGACCGGTGTTGCCACCGCCGACGTGATCCTCTGCCAGTGCGCCGACCCAGGCATCGATGTTGTCCACATTGCCGTAGAGCGATTGCAGCTTCTGTTGGAGATCAGTGTTCGAGGTGATTTGCGCAAAGCTCGTCACCTTGGGCAGGCCGTACGCCGCCCGCATCGAGTTGTAATCCGCGAGGCCATGGTCCCGGCCACGCTGGATGTTCAAGCTCACGAGATCCAGGCCGCCGGAGCCCGGAGGCCCGAAGAGGAAGTTGCGCAGACTGTTGACGACTTTGGTGTCGATTTCGGACGACGGATCGGACGACAGATACTTCAGCACCGAATCGATCCCGTTCTGCGAAACGATGCTCGGGTTGAAGAACGCCTCCGCGAGGGTCACTTCGTCGGCGACCGGCAAGCCGCTGTTGCCGAGGAATTCGATATCGTCGCCGAGCATACTGTGACCGAGCCGGAATGCTGCGGTTGAAAACTCGGTCGCGATGCCCGGGTTCACATTGGACTTGTAGCCGCTGTAGGGCTTCAGTGCATCTCTGCCGAGCATCGTCGGCAGCCACTCGTTGTAGGTGATGACCTGCAACTCCGCGATCACCCGCTGCCGGGTCATTTGATAAACCTGCTCATCGCTGAAGCTCGGATTCGCCTGGCTGATGCGGTCGGCGATGTGGTTGTGCTCGCGGATAAACAGCGTGTGCAGCGACGTCAGTTCCGGGTTCTCGTTGGCCCGGATGTCGCCGGCCATAAACATGCCCGTGGCGGGATCGATCGGCGGCAAATCGCCGGCCGAGGTCTTCATCCGGCCACCCGTGTGAGCACGGAGGCTGTCCGCCGTGGCGCTGTCGGAGCCGTAGATTTGCGAACCATCGATCCAGGCCGAAACGTTGTTGATCTCCTGGCGTGGATTGCTCGCACTGGTGCCGGTGCCTGCCGCCGCGAGCGAGCGGGTCATCGGAATGACTTGGGTGCCGGTGCTGTTGGGATCGAAGTACGGATCACCGGTGGGGACCGGGATGTTGAACGGCACTGAGCCAGTCGGCGTGAGATCGAGATCGTGATCGAGGAACTGGCCCCAGGCGTACGCCATGGCGGAGAGTCCGCCGGCGCTGACGATGTCTTGGCTGCCTTGATCGGACACGGCGTTGCTGATTTCACGGGCGCTGGGCCGGCCGTCGGTCGGTGAGGAAATGCCATCGGCGAAGGCCGCCGGTGCGATACGAATCTGGGCGGCGCCGGCCGAACCCCAGTCGCTGTGTTGCAGATTGTTCATCGTGCCATCGATGGTGCGGAAGCCGGTGACCGTGGGGGTGATCCGGTCCTCGAGTGGCAACAGGTTCAGTCGTGCTTTCTCCGCTTTTCGTTTGCGGAGCATTCGGAAGAATCGGTCGGAAAGACTCATGGCTCGTCCTTTCGAGATGGGAGATAGATGCGCTTTGGATTGATCTGCTGGGCGTTAAAACTACATCTCGACGCCGTTCACAATTGGGTGGGCGAACCGCAAACAGGTTGATCAGTAAGTCACCTCCTCTCGACACCTAACAATGCACGAAAATTAGCGAAGTGCACCTGAACTCGGGATGAAGTGCGGGATCAGAAACCTGAACTTTGAATGAAGGGATCATTCATCTTCGTTTCACAATTCGCAATGGAGGCGAGGAAGTTGTTGGCACGTCGCGAAAAAGTGCAATACACGCAAAACCACACACCAAAGTTTCTGGTTGAATGTCTTCACACCAAAGGTGTGAGATTTCTCAGTCCAGGGCGCAGCCCTGGGTATTCATGCGAATTGTTTTGCAGCCTGTAGGGCTGCGATAGACTGTCTCAGCCCTTCAGGCTGAAATCGACGTCGCATGGTAACCCAGGGCTGCGCCCTGGGTTGAGAAATCTCAGGCCTTCAGCCTGAAACAAAGCCACACGGAGACACGATCTCAATCCCCGTTGCTTTCACTCGTTGCGTCGCATTCGGTGCATGACAAAAGAGAAGGCTGCGTTCGCGTTCTAAATGCTCTGACGCACGGGCAGGGATCGTCCCGGCCACTGCAAAGTGAAGTTCATCGAGAACGAAAGCCGCTTCACTTCACCGCGATGCGGCGTCACTGTGTGCCAGACGTGTGCCGGAAAAATGAGCATCAAACTCGGCCGTGGGGCGATCTTCACGTAATCGCGCTGGCCCGTCGCGGCCAGGTTGGCATTGAATCGTGGATCGTGCAGGATGAGCAGCCCGTCACCGACATCGAAATAGTCATCCTTCTCGTCTGGTTGCCCAACCACCGGATCATCATGTAGAGGGGTGCGGGCGTAATAGATGCCAACCAAATCGGCATTGTGATTGTGGGCCAGCGTCAACTCACCCTTGGCTGCGTAATTGCTGAACATCACGAGATCGACGGACTCCGGCTTGCCGACTCGCTCCGCACCGAGCCAGCGTTCGAGGCCTTCCAGAAACATACCGCGCAAGCGGGCGATCGCAGGCTCTTGCTCCGCGAGCGAAAGGAGATTCAGCGAATCCGGATGCATGTCGAACCCATCCGCGAACTCCTGGCGTTCATCAAAGAGGCGGCAAAGATCGCCATTGAGCGTATCGGTATCCGGAAATTGAATGGTCAACAACCGCGTCGGGAACAGGCTGTATTCATGCAACTGCATGATGGGATCTTATTACCGAGACGTTATCAGCGGCGGAACGGCAAAAGGGCCCGCACTCTCGCATCGCGCAGATACAACGCCAACCACACGACCACGCCGACAACGACCGCCATGGCGAAGTTGTCGTGCACGCGCATGTGCGTGGCCACCGCGCCGCCGAGATAGCCAGTGAGCAGGATCGCCCCGAGCACCGCCGTTTGCGGGATGAAGAAGAGGATGCCGCACACGAGTTGCACAATAGCGAGCGGAAACGCGACGTCGGCCGGGTAGCCGAATTTGTCGGTGAATAGTTTCTTCTGTTCGTTAATACCTGGATTATCGATGTATTGGAACACGATCCCGGTGCACATCATGAGCGTGACCAATGTGGTGAGAATCCAGCCGATGATGGTCAGCACTTTGTTTTGTGGCATTGATGTCTTTCTGTTTTTAGGAGCGTCGAGGCGTCAGCCCGACGTGTCAGCGCTTAAACATTTCTGAGTCTCGCACGTCGAGCTTTCGTCTCGACGCTCGTTAAGTCATTCGTATGGACGCTCGCTTGTGGCGTCACCAAAAGTAACCCATAAAACCAACGGAGCCCGGGGTTGCCCCCGGGCTCCAGTCCGACCGTCCCGCCTTTCGGCGAGTCTTATCCGAAGTTCACCCCCCCGATGTACCCCGGATCGTACGGCGTCAAGCCGCCGGCGCGGACGTAGGTCTTGCCATTGAAGTAGCGCAGCTCGCTGAGCACTCCCAGCACGAGCTCGTTGTTTCCATCGTGATCGGTATCCAATACGCCGACGCGCATGCTGGCCCCGGAAGGCAATGCGTCGTCTTGCGTGAAGCTGCGAATCAGCCGGCCATCGCGGCCATCGTAGACATTGACGCGAGCGCCACTGCGTGGGCCGGTGCCAGTGACTACCTCGGCTTTGCCATCGCCATCGAGGTCGCCGGCGGCCACATTCACGCCGCTCGCGAGAGCCGCGTCGTAAGCGAAGAATTCGCGGATGATCGTGCCATCGTCGCCGGAGAAGACGCGGACGTGGGCCCCGCCCTTGCCGCCGGCGCCGGTGACAATGTCAGCCTTGCCGTCGCCATTGACGTCGGCCACCGCGACGCGGGCACCGACGAGGTATTTCGGATCGTAAGCGAAGAACTCGCGGATGAGATTCGTGTTCGGCCCCGGCGGAACGACAGTTGCGCCCGGAGCGGGAAACAACGCAGCGCCGTCGAAAACCTTGACATGCGAGCCGCCGGTGTCGCCAGCCCCGACGACGATATCCATCCGGCCATCGCCGTTCACATCGCCGGTGGCGACGTAGGCTCCGCCTTGGAACGACGGATCGTACGCATTGAAAGACAGAATTTTCTGACCCGAGACGCCATCGAAAACCTGGATGACCGATTTCATGCCGGGGCCGGGCGCGGTGATGATGTCAGCGACGCCATCGCCGTTGATATCGCCTGTGGCGACGCGGACGCCGCCAATATAGCCCCGGCCGTTGTAGGCCGTGAAATCAAATGTTTTGCTGCCGGCCGCGTCGAACACGCGCACTTCGGCAGTATTTCCGGGATCGGTGCCGACCGCCATGATTTGCGTGGGCGTGGCATTTGGGACGATGCGATCGTCCAATCGTTCGACATCCGGGCGCGAGGGCTCCGCGGACGTACGCCTCTGGCTCATGACCCTGTCCCCCAACAGTCGGCCTACTTCGCACAGGAATGGCGAGTGGCATAGCCAGATGGCGATGGCAGGGGAAGGGAAGTTGTTACAAAAACAGTGGTCAGTGTTCAGTGGCCGGTGGTTAGACAAGAGAAAACACTGTGGAACATTTTGCGGATCGGCTAGCGGCGGCGGTGCGGGTGAAGAACACTTCGCTCTGCGTGGGGATCGATCCACGCGTGGAATCATTGCCCACGAGCTTTCGCTTAACTGATGATGCCAAGGCCGTTGAGGATTTTTGTGTCCGCGTTCTAGAGTTGATCGGACCGCATGTCGGAGTCGTGAAGCCGCAGAGCGCGTTTTTCGAGATGTTGGGTCCACAGGGGCTCGCCGTGCAGCAATGGGTGATGGAACGCGCGACTGCACAAGGAGCTCTCACGATCCTCGACGCCAAGCGGGGGGATATCGCCTCGACCGCCTGCGCTTATGCGGACGCGGCATTTGATGTTTGGGATGCGGATGCGTTGACGGTGAATCCTTACTTGGGCCGGGATGGGGTGGAACCGTTCATCGAAAAGGCGCGCAAGGAGGGCCGCGGCATCTTCGTGTTAGTGCGAACGTCGAACCCTGGAGCGGGCATGTTCCAGGATCTCGATTGCGGCGGGCGGAAGTTGTATGAAGTGGTCGCCGATGAAGTCCGCAAGTGGTCGTGCGAGAACATTGGCAAGTGCGGATACGGAGATGTTGGAGCGGTGGTCGGTGCGACTCACCCCGCGGAACTGAAAGCACTGCGCGAGCGAATGCCGGAAGTTTGGTTTTTGGTGCCGGGCTACGGGGCGCAAGGCGGTACGGCCGCGGATGTGCGGCCTGCATTTCGCGCGGATGGGCTCGGAGCGATTGTAAATAGTTCCCGTGGCGTGACGTTCCCGTTCAAGCCGGATGATCAGAACTGGGAAGAGATGATTGTTGCCGCGGCGAAGAAAGCCGCTGAGGAACTAAAAATGTGAACCACAGAGACACAGAGAGCACAGAGAAAACAATTCTTGTTTTTCTCTGTGCTCTCTGTGTCTCTGTGGTTAGTTGCTTATGAACGAAACTTTCGACGTCATCGTGATTGGGGCGGGGGCAGCGGGCCTCATGGCCGCGATTCGCGCCGCGGAATTGGGCCGGCGCGTTTTGCTGCTCGAGAAAAACCGCAAACCCGGCGTCAAGATCCTCATGTCCGGCGGCACGCGGTGCAACGTCACCCATGCGTGCGATGAACGCGGCATCGTCGAAGCCTATGGGCCACCCGGCAAGTTTCTCTTCTCCGCACTCGCGGCCTTCAGCGTGCAGGGCACGCTGGATTTCTTCGAAGCGGAAGGCGTGCCGACCAAGATCGAACCCAACGGCAAAATCTTCCCGGTGAGCAACAAAGCCCTCGATGTGCTTAACGCTTTGCTGGCGCGATTGCAGCGATCGCCTGCCACGCTCGCTCTTGAAGAACCCGTGATCGATGTGAAACGCACCGAACAAGGATTTGATGTCTCCACACCACGCCGAACCGTTTCGACCAAATCCGTGATTGTGACAACAGGTGGCAAAAGTTATCCCGGCAGCGGCACCACCGGCGATGGCTACCGCTGGCTTGCGGCGTTCGGCCACACCATCGTGCCACCGCGGCCCGCATTGACGCCGATCAAATCATCGGCCCCCTGGATCGCGGAACTGCGCGGCGTGACGCTGCCGGACGTGACACTCACACTTGGCGGCGTGACCGCAAAGCCCGTCACACGACGCGGTTCGCTATTGTTCGCGCACTTCGGATTGACCGGCCCCGTCGCGCTAGATTTGAGCCGATTGATCAGCGGGCATCCCAAGCCTGCTGAGTTATCGCTGGCGATTGACTTGTCGTCAGATAACTCGGCTGAAGAAATTGATCGCTGGTTGCAGCAGCAATCCCTCGCTGAAGGGAAGAAGCAACTCGCCACAATCCTGACGGAGCGGCTGCCGCATCGAATTGCCGAACTCTTGCTGTCGCAAACGGCCCAAGCGATTGATCGGAAAGCGGCGGGACTGAGCAAAGTGGATCGCGCGGCATTGGTGCAATTGATGAAACGTTTGCCGGTACCCGCGACAGGCACGCTCGGCTTCGAGAAAGCTGAGGTCACCGCGGGTGGAGTGGCGTTAAACGAAGTCGATTCGCGCGACATGCAGAGCCGGCTGGTACCGGGCTTGTTCATTGCCGGTGAGTTGTTGGATTTGGATGGGCCGATCGGCGGCTACAACTTCCAGGCCGCCTGGAGCACCGGCTGGCTCGCGGGGCAGAACGCAGATAAGAATTAACCACAGAGTACGCAGAGAGCGCTGAGAATACCAAATTCATGTTTTGGTTTTCTCAGCGCTCTCTGCGTACTCTGCGGTTAATTCCTATTTATTTAGTCTTTCTTTTCGCAACATGAGCCGGTCTTGTGTTCGCAGCAGCTCGTGTCACTGTCCGTCACTTCATGACACTTGCCGGTGCACTCGCCGCTTTCGCTGCAGCAACTCTTTTTGGCGTTGAGCTTCGCTTGGCAGCAACTGGGACGCTCGGCCGAGATCACTGCCGTCGGCGCATAGTCTTTGTTGCCAAAGGTGGCGTAGGCGTAGTAGCCCGTCAGACTGAACATACCGGCGACGAGAAACGCAACGAAGGTGCGAGCCATGGGAATCTCCTGATTTCGCGGGCGGAATTAGCGGTTACCGGAGCGGACGACGGCAGTCGGGCCTTGCAGCCAACGGCCGGCCAAGGCTCCAAGGCCACAGCCTAGCATAACCACCACGGCGACCAGGGACCAGCCCAACGAGATATGATGATGCCGCCGCTCGGGAAGTGTCATGGTGAGGACAGAACTGGGAGCGGGCAAAAGCGGTTCGCTCGAAGCCGGAGCACTCACCGGCAGCCAGGGCGTCAGTGCCTCGGCGGCGGCGGCCGCGGATTCATAGCGCTCGTCCGGATCTTTCGCCATCATCTTGTCGATGACGAGCGCCAAACCGGGCGGAACGTCTGGGCGAAGTTGCCGCACGGGGGTTGGCTTGCGCGACCGATGCGCGATCATCTTGTCCGAAGGGCTGCCTTCGGGAAATGGCGATCGGCCTGTGAGCAAGAAATAGAGCGTGCCGCCAAGAGCATAGATGTCGCAGCGCAGATCAACGGCATGGCTATCGCGCGTCTGTTCGGGGGCGACGTAGTCGGCAGTCCCGAGCACGTTGTTGCCGTCGAAGCGGCGCGTGAGATGGTCGCCAGTCTCTTCGGTGAAGCGTGCGAGACCGAGATCGACGAGCTTGACCAAGCCGACTTTGTCCACAAGAAAGTTGCTGGGCTTCACGTCGCGGTGGATGAGTCCCGCTTCGTGGGCATACTGTAGGCCATCGGCTCCCTGGCGAATGTAATCACACGCCTGCTCAATGCCAAGTGGCCCTTCTTCGCGCACCAAGCGGTGCAAGTCGCGGCCCTCGATGTATTCCATCACCAGATAGTGCAGGCCATTTTCTGAATCGACGTCGAACGCGCGCACGATATGCGGATGATCCAGTGTCGCCGCGGCGCGGGCTTCGCGCAGAAAGCGACCGAGCAGTCCCGGGTCTTTCGCGCGGTCGGTCGGAAGCACTTTGACCGCGGCCCGGCGCTTCAGTTGCGGGTGTTCGCAGAGAAAAACCTGGCCCATGCCGCCGGCGCCGATTCGATCGAGGACGCGGTATTTGCCGATTGTGAAGCCGCGGAATTTGCCTTTGAGCAACTGGTCAGCCTGAAACTTGGTCAAGCGGCCGGCCGTGACGAAGGACTCTGCAAGTTCAGATGGTTTGCCATGAATGGCAACGGAGCCTGGCCCTTTGAGGAATTCCTCGACCTGATCGTTGGGGAGAAGCTGACTGCGCTGCAGCAGTTTCAGGAATTCATCGGTTGTCGCCGGGGCCGGCATAATCGCACTCGTGGGGACGGGCCGAGGATGCAACGACCCCGCGAAAGGGGCGCAGTCCGTCGTCTGAGCGAATATAGGTCACAAATCGAGAGGATGACAACTCGGTGAAGATGTGAACGAAGCGGCCGGCGTCGTAAGATGCCGGCCGCTTGTCGTTGGTTACGCGAAGAAGTCTATTTCCCTGCGGGAGCCAAATCCCATTGCGCGCGCTCTGGCTTGTCAGCGTCTGGGTTGACGGGGCCTGTCGTCTTGAATTTAATCTGGGTGAAGTTCAGGCTCAAAGATTCCATGGGTTTGCGTTGGTCATCTCCCCCATGACCTGAAACGTTGTAGTTGGAAACCATGGTGCCTTCCAATTCAATTTCCATGTAACTCGTCTCGACCTTGCCCTCTTTCTTTGTGAAGACGATTTTTACCTTTTTGCCTTCGCCCCGAAGGGATGCTTGAAAAAGGCCCGTGGATGCATTGTCCTGCGGCTTGGTCACAACGATTTCCGAAACGCTCGGCACGTTCGACTCACGGTTGGTCCCGCGTCCCGTCGGATTTGTTACCCTTCGATTTGTGCCCATCTGCGCACTGTAGAGTTCGATCCAGCCGATGTACCCCGGCGCCGTCACCTCGCCTTTGACGCCTTCGAATTGCATGTAGATTGGCATAGCGGAGTCTCCTTGGCGCCGCGCGGGCAGCCGAGTCCAGCAAAGACCGATGCAGATCATAGTTACGCTGGCGAAGAGCCTGAGGCAACGAAAATCACTCGTCGGACAAAACGGGCTGCGCTTTGCGCTTCGAAGATGCCAACCAACCCAGAATTTCCGGCTTCGCCGCGGCGACTTGCTCCGATGTCCAGCGCGGCTGCGGCGTGCGCACCAGTTCAGCCACCTTGCTTGCCAGCCGGGACGAATACATCGCCCCTATATGCTGTACGAAGATGGTCTCGGCCCGGATTCCTTGTTTTTGCAAATCCGGCGTCCACTGGCAGTCGCGGCGGACGATCCCGTCACCTTTCCAAGTGCAAACTGCTACCAAACAAACAAATTCGACCTCATCGGGCACGCGCTTCTCGCCGCGGAGATTGTTGGCGGCCGACCGCGATTCTTTCGTCAGTGAGCGGATGAAAGGCACTTGCGCGGACCGCACTCCGTGGGAAAGGACGGTCCATTCGGAACCGCCGTTCGGAGCGCAAACCTGCACGACTTTGGTCACTCCGCCGCCGTGCGGCTGATCTTCGACAAATTGCCGGGCGATGACCCCACCCGCCGAATAGCCGACCAGCACCACCTCGGGGTAACCTGCTTCGCACAATGACCGTATGGCACGGTACAAATCGGGTGTCCGGGCGACATCGTCGAGCGGAATTGATTGGGCGTAGTGAAAGGCATACACATCCGCCTCGGCGGAAAGGGCTTTCACCACCGGCGCCTCCGGCTTCTCCCAGTAACACGGCTCCGCCCGCCGCACGGCCTCTTCACTGACAGGCTGCAAGCGCAATCCGTGGAGCAGCACGACAGCCCGGCCAATGCCCGGGCTTCGCCGTGGCGACTCGGCACCATCCATCGCCGCGACCGGCCCCGGCGCGAGCCGCTCGAAGCGCGTCTCCACCGGCGTGGGTGTGGCGAGCAGCCAAGCCGAGAGTAGTAGGACTGAGTCCAAGGAGGCCTCCGAAACTGCCGTGAAATAGCGAGGACGTGCCGGAGAGGTCAAGAGAAGAATGGATTGAACCGTTCGTGTCGTACGAAAATGCTGGCTACCAACCGGAAGCGAGTTGTCGCAGTACCGTCGCCACCGACTGCCGATCAATTGGGTCAAGCATACCGCAGTTCACCGCTCTGATAGTTGGTCGTAGATGGCATCGCTGTCGGCGTAGCCTCCTCCGAATTCCGTTGTCACTGATCGCTCCCAATCCACGTCACTTTCAGTCTGGCCAAACAAAACGATGACGCGGACTGATTGCCCCGCCGGGATGTTGCGGGCAACATCGGCTGGAACTAGCAGTGTTTGATCGGGTTTCAATTCAGTTTGAAACTCGACAGCGTTCACTGATCACCTCGCAAACATTCTACCCAATCAAAGGGAATAATAGACTTTGCTCACCTGATCCTGTTATGCCATCTGACTATCAACGCAAAAACACCGGCGGCCAAAGGGCCGGCGCACCAAAATCCAAAAACTTCGGCCTTCAAAAATGCAAACGCCGACAACCCACCGACAAGAAAGGATAGCGATCCTAGCAGCGTGCCGGTAACCGGGTGTGTGTGGAGGAATGCGCCGAGCGCACCTACTCCTGTTATGACAATGATGAAAAAAATGGCACAGGCGTCTACGTAACGAAGAGCCGCCCCGGGACTCGATGCAAGCAAGATGTGGTCTGTCATCATTTTCGTCTCTTCGCTCGCTTGCTTCTGTTTCCAGGTCTATTATGGCCCAATGAAAGGATTGTTTGCTAATCCTCCACGAATCGCACTTTCAACCGCTCGCTCAACTGCCCAAATAGTTTCCTTGCGGCGGCCGGGAGTGTGGCCGCTGCCGACTGCGCCATCCCGTAAAATATGTTCTGCGCTTCCCAAAAGTCTGGCTTCAGGCCGAGGGAGTCCATCAATTCCAAGAGTCGCACGAGTTGGCCAAGCAATGCGACATCGTTCGGCGAATGTTGGAGTCGGTGAAGTATCCTCGTGATCGCCGATTGCGCGGTCAAATTCAGCGCCGCATTGGCCGGGTCCACGCCCCAAAGCGTGGCGGCTTCCACGTGAGCGTTAAGTTCCTCCGGATCAGGATCAGGGGCTTCCAGCGCGCGGCGTAAATCGAGTTGCACGACAAAACGAGCCGCGTTTCGAAACGCGGGCAAAAGTGGCGTGTCGAGACCTTGCACCAGCATCATGGTCGGACTGTATTCGTCCACGATTTGACGGAACCGTGTTTCGAGAATTTTCTCGGATGGCTCAAGGATTTGTGCAAGGAGCTTACTGCGCTCATCATGGAATACGGCGGCGAGGGAAAAATGGGCGGCATCGAACTCAGCGTCGAGTTGCCGCAGCACTTCGGGTAAATCCGGTTTGCGAAAGGCAGTTTCGAGTGCATGTGCACGTGCCGCGTCTGTCTCGGGATCACCAGCCAGGCGGACGCCGCCGCGCAAGTTCAGATCTCCTAAATGGGCGGCAGCGAACGCAAACTCAGCCGCCTTTCGTGTGATATTGGTCGTGACTCGGACGCGGCCGTGAATGAGCCGCGCCCCCGGGGCGGGCCCCGTGAAACTTCGCAGGTCGCGGGCCGTTGCCGTGTAGCAGAAGAGCGGCGTCTGTTTTGGATCCGCTTCGAAAAGTGCGGCGAGCGCGTAGTGCGCCGCCACCTTGGGCAAATCGACTCGCATGGGGCGAACGAGCTTGTCGTAAATCGCCCGGCCGTCGGCGTAATGCGGCACGTTGCTCTTCGCGGCGGCGAGGTCGGCGACAAACGTGGTCTCCGCCCCGGCGAGACCGAGATTCTCCGCAAGCTGTGCCGCCCGCCCGGCATAGGCCATCACCTGCACGGTCTCGATGCCCGACAGCTCATCGAAGAACCAACCGCAACTGGTGTACATCAACATCGAGTGCCGCTGCATCTCGAGCATCGTCAATGCGCGAAATGTCTCTTCTTCCGAGAGTGGCCTCCCGGCGTGATGCGTGAGGAACTCATCGACACGTTCACGGCGCCGATCCAGGATCACCGCGATGTAGTCGTCGCGCACCGCCCAGGGATCATCGAACAATTCGCCGGCTTCGCGCTCATACAACTTCGCCAGGCGATCGCGGAGCCGATCGAGCGCAGTGCGCAGCGGGCCCCGCCAGACTTGGACCCAGCCCGGCTTATTGCTGATACGGCAGCCGCAGTCGGATTGCCAGCGCCCGACGCCGTGCGAACAACTCCAGGACGAGTTCTCGACGATCTGCACTTCGAATTCTGGAGGATGTAACTCGAGATACTCGCCGTAAACAGTCAGGCGAGCCTTGCCGCCTTTCTCAATGGAATCCAGCGCGAACGCCAGGGCCATGTCGCCATGTGGGAAATGATGGCCGTAGGTTTCGCCATCGGTCGCGACGTGGACAAGCTGATCGACTTCATCCTTGCGAAATGCCCCGAGCAACCGCGTGGCCAACTGCTCGCCACTGGCCAATAGTTTTTCAAACGCGATCGCCTGTGAGCGCGGGCCGTCGTAAAAGAAAATCGCGATCGACTTCCCGGAGGGAAGATTGGCAAGATACGGCCGTGTCGTGTCCACTTTGCCGTTGGTGACGTCGGCCCATTCGCCACCAGCGACCGGGCGGACTTTCGCCGCTTGGTACGGCGACAGAATCGTGAACTTGATGCCCGTCGCGGCCAATTCTTCGAGCGATGCGGTGTCGGCCGCGGTTTCGGCGAGCCACATGCCTTCGGGCATTCGGCCAAAGCGGTGCTGGAAATCCGCGAGTCCCCAGGCCACCTGCGTGCGTTTGTCGCGGGCATTGGCCAGCGGCATGATCATGTGATTGTAAACTTGCGCGATCGCCGGGCCGTGGCCCCCGAAGCGAGCGGCCCCTTCGCGATCCGCCGCGAGGATCAGGGCATATGTTGCGGGGTCATGCTGTTCGAGCCACGAAAGCAGCGTCGGACCCACATTGAAGCTAATGCGCGCGTAGTTGTTGACGAGCCGGGTAATCCGGCACTTGTCGTCGAGTATGCGGCAGCGCGTGTTGGGCGCGTAGCACTCCGCGGAGATGCGCTCGTTCCAATCGTGATACGGCTCGGCCGACTCTTGTGCCTCAACCGCTTCGAGCCAAGGGTTCTCGCGCGGCGGCTGATAAAAGTGGCCGTGAATGCAGAGGAAGTTCATCAGAGACAGTTTATCAATCGAATGCTTCAAATTGCGCGGGGCGGAATGCGGCTATGACGTTGCGCCGAAACATGAAGATTAGCAACAAGATTGGATAGATGTAGCCAAAGCAGCCGCCCACACCCGCTCCGATTGCTCCCCCCATCATTCCCGCGGCTTCGGGGCCTCTGGCTTGATTCGCCTGTTCGATCAGCGGCCGGATGAGGAACACAAAATTCATTACCAGTCCTACGGTACAGTTAACTAGTGCGAAAATTGCATAGACGATCGAGAGCGTGCGTCCCCAGGGTTTCATCATCAACAACCCGATGCCGGCCGCTAGTAACGCTGCCGCGGCAATCCCACCTACGGGGATCATGACCCTGATGTAATTCGCATAAGCGGGATTGTTCTCGATGATCCTCATCATGGGGTCATTGGGATTGGCCCGGTTCAAAGTGAAGAAGACCAACGACATCAACAGGCCGACGACTCCCAAGCCGGCGAAAACGATGTTGAGGATGCCGAAAACCGTCACGGACGTGGGGCGTTGCATAAGGCGATCCTTTCATGGCTAGGCATTTGAGAGTTCAGGGTATCCGCCTTTGCCATTCTGCGGAGTCCCGTGCGGTGTGGAATACGCAATAAACAAAAATCATGTCATCGCTGACAGGTTCGTAAAAAATTGCGTAAGGGAATCGACGGAGAATCAATCGTCGAGCTTCATGGAAGACCTTGGCGTACATCAAGGGCATGCGTCGGATCGATTCCAAGGCTGCCTCTACGCAATCGTAAAAATCTTCGCCAAGTCCAATTCGACGACGTTCGTACCAATCATACGCCTCGTCGAGATCCGTTTGTGCTTCAGCAGTGAGTAAGAGATTAGCGGCCATGGCGGGCGCGGGTCCGCTTCTTGATTTCATCCCAGGTCAGGCCGGTCGCGGGGTTGCGCAGCAAGTTTTCCTTGCGACGCTGCATCTCTTCAATTTGCCAAGGATGAATAGGCACGTTCTGTGGGTCGGCTGCGAGATCGTCCCACAAGTCCTGAACAAGTTGCAGTTTTTCGGCGGGACTCAATTCGAAAACAGAAGGAACAGGTGACACGCTGCCCTCCCTTACGACGTCCGGCTCACCGCCACGGCGTTGGCCCCGCCGATTGAGGCCCGCATTTTCTGCCCCAAACGGGGCATGACCGCGGCGCTGTCGATGGAAACGAGCACTTCCAGCGTCCGGTTTTCGTTATTGGTGGTGAGCACTTCGGAGCCATTGATCGAGGGTCGGCGAGGGAGAAAAGCGTCCGCAATGCGGACGACTTTGCCGGTCCAGGTGGGCCCGACATTTGATTCATCTTGGATTGTCGCCGTGGCGCCCATGGTGATGCGGCCCACAAACTCCTGATCAACTTCGAGGCGAATGACTCGTGCGCCGTTGGGAGCGAAAGTCAGTGCGGCCGTGTGCGACTGCGGGCCGAACTGCGTCCCGATGGACGCTTGCACCTGCAAAATGGTGCCGTCTTGCGGGGCCGTCAACGTGCAGCGATCCAACGCTTCTTTGGCCTGATCCGCTTGCTTCTTGCGGACCTCGACGCCTTTCTGGGCTTCGTTAACCTTTTCGTCGGGCTGGCTCTTCTCGACCTCTCGCAACTTGGCTTCTTCGGCCGCGACCGCTTCTCTCAGCCCTTGGATTTTGAGCTTTGTCGATTGATAGTCTTCTTCGCTGTATTGGGGGATGTTGGCTTTGCGCAGCCGTTCCATGCGCTCAAATTCTTTTTCCTGAGAAGCCAACAGGGAACGTCGAGCTTCCAGTGCATGCTGCTGCTGCGAAACAGTTTCCGGGAATCGCGCCAACGCTTGCTTCGCCTGCGCCAAGAGTGTCTCGGCTTGCGCGACGGCGCTTTCCGCTTCAGCGAATTTCAGTCGGAAAGGAGTCTCTTGCACCTTCAGAAGCGGCTCGCCCTTCTTGACTGGCTGGCCTTCGAAGCAGAAAAGATCGGTGACCGCGCCGGGCTGATGCGGGAAGAGCGGCACTAAACCGGATTCGACATCCACGCGGCCCAGGCAAACTACGCCGGTGCCAATTTCAGTGCGCCGCTTGGAATCTTGGTCCTGTGGGCCGGCTTCGACGTTGCGACCTTGGAAGATCTGGGCAGCGCCGACAAGGCTGACAATCAGGATCAATATCCCAAGTAGCCAGGGGAGTCGGACGATACGTTGCGAGAACATGGCTGCCCCTCCGAGCCGATATTGCGGCACGGGTACAATTGGCTGTTTATTTTACTAACTCCGAGGGTTTTCTGACTCCCGGAGGTAAAATTCCGCCAGTATTTAGTGTACGCCAGTACCCTGGGTGTGGCCCATTCCGGCCAAAACCGGGTCGGCATCGGTCATTCGGCCATCTTCCAAATGGAAGACCGTATCCACGAAAGGCACGATTCGCGAGTCGTGCGACACCACCAGGAGGGTCGCACCGCGCTCGTGGGCCGCGGCACGCAGAAGCTCCACCACTTGTTCACCATGCGCCCAATCCAGGGCACTCGTCGGCTCGTCGGCGAAACAAAGCATCGGACCTTTGACTAAGGCCCGGCCGATCGCCACTCGCTGTTTTTCGCCGCCGGAAAGCTGTGCGGGCAATAGGTGGGTCTTGTTGCCCAGCCCGAGGATGCCGAGCATTTCCTCGGATTGTTTGCGGGCCTCGCGGGCCGGCACGCCATTCCCCCAGCGGAGCACGATCTCCAATTGCTGGCGGGCATTCAAGGCAGGGAACAGGTTGTATCCCTGGAAAATATACCCGCAATATTTCAGTCGGTACTGTTCCCGTTCGCGATCGGTCAAATTCCAGAGGTCGATCATCCGGCTTCCATCGCGCCCCTCGCACCGTCCGGCGGTAGGACGCAACAAACCGGAAATCATGGCCAAGAGCGTACTCTTGCCCGAACCACTGGGACCCATCAAAAGCGCAAACTGGCCGCGGTTTAACTCCATGGAGACATGGCTGACCGCCGTCGCGATGGACTCGCCATCGCCGAAGGTCCGCACCAGATCTTGCGCTCTGAGGGTGACTTCTTCCGTCATAGGCTCCGTCATTCGTAGGGTGGGCCCGGCTTTGCGTGCCCACCGTCTTGTTCCGTTACCGAAGTAAGCTTGCCGGTTCTACGTGTCGCAACGATCGTAACGCGAACAGTCCGGCAAAAACCGCCATCGCCAAGGTCACGCACGCCACGGCGCCCAGTAGCCACTGCGGCAACAGCACCTTCGCGCCGACGATGCTCGCCAGTCGCGCCATACCGTAAATCGTCGGTATCGAGATGACTACCCCAGCTAGACCGACCCAGAATGATTGAGACAGTACCGCCGAGACCATCCGCCAGCGCGGAATCCCGAGTGCCCGCAAGATCGCTAATTCTCGCAATGAGGCCACCGTCGCGGCGTAAAGCGTTTGGCTCGTTACCACTGCGCCGACCAGCAGGCCCAAAAGGGCCGTGTACCCGATCGCCACGCCGGCTTTCGTCTTGAACAACCAGTGCATCTGGCTGCGCCAAGAAAACTCTGAAGCAGTGAAAACGGACATGTCACGCTTGGCCACGTTCGTGTCGTATTTCGCCCGCATGCGTGACACCACATCGGGCGCATTTTTCACGTTGAAGCAGCGCGCTAGCAAATAAATCGACTGACTGGAGTTCAAGTTGTTGCGAAGGATCGAGCGAGCGGTGTTGATCGAGCAGAAGATATAAGGCCCGGCCAAGCTACGGTAGCCGTTGACTAGACCGACGACGCGAACTCGCCGGCCATTGACCTCGGCGGTCTCGCCGACGCCGGCCTTCATGCCGAGCCGCTCCAACTCACCGCGATCAACCACGACTGAATCGGGCTCCGTCAACAATTCACGCAACTGCGGCGCATCGCTCAAAGCTCGCACCGCGCCGCATGCTGTGTCTTCGAGCTGGCTTCCCAGCACGATGCAAAGCTCGGTGCCGCCGGCCGGGTTCTTCCAACGGCCGAAGCTTTCGATGAACGGCTCGATCGTGGAAGGATCAACTTCCGGGTTCTCAGCGAGCCGACTCACAAATGACATCGGGATCGGTTGCCCGAGGTCCACGCTCAGCACGTCTTGCGAGCCAATCCAGATATGGGCCTTGGTGTAATCCACCGGGATGGAGGTTACCGAGAGCAGACCTAACAACAGCCCGCATTGCAGCGCGATCAACAGCGCGCTAAACGCCACGGCCAGCACTCCGGGAAGGAAGCGCTGGCGTTCGTGCCAGAGAGTAACGAGGGCGTAGCTCATGTGTGTGCGGCCGGGAGGCGGGAATCGGGGGTCGGGTGTCGGGACGCATGCCCCGTTCCCTTTTTTCCGACTCCTGACTCTCGACTCCCAACTCCCGATGGAACATTGGCAATCGAACTATCGATGAAGATCTGGTGCCAGAGCTGCGTCGATGTCACAGCCACCAGGCCCATCTCGATCGCGGTGCGCAGCGGCCCAGGCTTCAGGGCGCTCAACCGATCGCGCCAGTGTTTCACCGATGCCGGATCAAAGTAGCCCGTCTTCTTCAGCGATTCTTCCGACAGCAGCTGATCGACAAACCCCGGCGCGTGATCCAGATGAAAGCAATCCATCGGTGCGCGGAACATCACTTTTTTGCGACCAGCAATCGACTCGGGCAGCCACTTCTTGGCGACCTGCCGGAGGATGTATTTATCCTTGAACCCGCGCAATCTCCAGCGGGGGTGCAAACTGTTCGAATAAGCGATCAGGTCTTCATCGAGGAATGGGTAGCGCGTTTCGACCGATGAGTGCATCGCCACGCGGTCGCCCTTGGATTGCAACAGCATGCCGGGCAGCATCACGCGGATGCCGAGCGCGAGTCCTCGATTCAGCGGGTGCCACTTGGCCATGCGCCGAAGATCGAGTTGCAGATCTTCGTAAGCGACATGATCGCCGACGGCAGCTTGCATCTCCTCGCTGAAGAAGAACAACCGCGCGGTGCTCATCATGCCGTAGGGTTCGAGCCATGGCCCGTAGCCGCCGGAGGCCGCGGCATTGCGCTTGACTGTTTTCCACGGCCAAAGAGGAATGCCGTGCAGACGCGCGAAGATGCGCTTGGCCATCATCGCCACGGGCAACTGCGGAATGATGTTCAACACCGAGAACAGACGATCGGTCTTGAACCACGGATAGCCGGCGAGGAATTCGTCGGAGCCTTCGCCCGTCAGCGCGACTTTGTAGCCATCGGAATGAACGGTGCGAGCCAGCGCCAACATCGCGGCACAGGCAGTATCGATGACCGGCATTTCGGCAGTGGCGATGAGTTCGGGATAACCTTCGTTGACATCCACGCCGGCGAACGGCACGACGTTTTGCGAACAGCCGACGTGCCGAGCGACAATGGCCGCTTCGTTCTCTTCGTTGAGGCCCTTGGATTGCACGCCGATGGTGTACGTCGGCAGCGCGCGGCCCAAGGCTTTGACCGCCATTGCGACGACCTGGCTCGAATCGACGCCGCCGGATAGATAGGAGACCACCGGCACATCAGCCCGCAAGCGCCGTTGCACCGCCTTCATCAGCAAATCTTCGTACCGGCCAATAATCTTGTCATCCGGGCCATCCACCTCGTGGCCGCGATCCGGGAAGTCGAAATTCCAATAAGCCTTGTGCTGGATGCGCTCGCTGCGCGCGTCTTCGCCGAGGCGGAAATGGACGAACTGGCCCGGCGGAAGCGAATTGATGCCCGCGAAGCAAGTCCGCGGCCCCGGCACGGCGAAGTGAGTGAACACGCCGTTGAGCCCCAGCGGATCCGGCTTGGCATCGATCATGCCCGAGGCGAGCAGCCCTTTGATCTCGGATGCGAACAACAACCACTCGCCGCCGGCATCGCGCTTGAACGCGTAGAAGAGCGGCAGGATGCCGATGCGATCACGGGCCAGCACCACTTCGCGGGTTCGACTGTCGTAGAGTGCGAAGGCGAATTGGCCGCGGATATGTTCGAAGAACTGCGGGCCGTATTGTTCCCACAGGTGGGGCAATATCTCAGTGTCAGTCGAGGTGCGAAAACGATGGCCTTGCGCTTTGAGGTCTTCGCGCTTCTCGATGTAGTCGAATAGTTCGCCGTTGAAGACGACCTCGACGGTGCGGTCTTCATTGCCGATCGGTTGCTTGCCATCGGCGAGGCCAATGATGCTCAATCGACGATGGGAGAAACCAACGCCATCGGTTTCGTAAAAGCCGTCGTCATCCGGGCCGCGGTGCAACAGCGCGCGAGCCATCGACGACAGCACCCCCGCTGGCGCCCGGCGTCGGCCGGCCAGATCGATGACTCCCGCGATTCCGCACACCGAATCACGCCTCCTGCAGGGCGATTCCTTCATTATAAGATATAGGCTCGGCCGGTTCGTGGGTGGGTGGGGCCTGCGCTTCGCAGGCCAGAATGGGCCGATTCGGGTCCGGCTCGGGCGATGCGAGGGAGTCGGAAACCGCACTGTCATGGGGATCGCAATCAGGTAGGAATGCGGGCGAAGGTTGCCATTGCAAACCTACCCGACACTTCCGGCTTCCCCGATGATTCGATTTCCGGAAGCCGAGTTTCCGCGCTTTCGCTTCTGCTATCAGTCGTACCGATCCATCGATCCGATTATTCAGCGATGTTTCACCAGCTACGCCAATTGGATTAGTCCCACTCTTTTATCCGAGTGGGATTCTCTCGCTGTTAATCTGCGCAAGCTGTGCCACGTCGTCGGCCCACAACTCAGTGAGGACCGCATCGGCCACACAGAGCCCCTCGCGCGTCAAGCTGATGCGGTCGCCGTCTTCAGTTAGCAGTCCTATCTCGGCCAACCGCGCAATCGCTCGGCCCGCGAGAGCATCCAGCGCAATGCCCGTCTGCTCCGCGAACTCCGCGCGCGATACGCCTTCGCGCCGCCGCAACTGCGTCGTCAGAGTTTCCCGCGCGCGTTCTTCGGGATCCAGCACTTCGCTTTGAATCACCGCCGAGCGGCCGGCCGCGATGCGGGCGATGTAGTCCGTCAGGCTGCGCGTATTCAATTCGCGCCGGCCGTTGACATATCGAGCCGCGCCGAGCCCGAAGCCAAGATACGCGTGATTCGCCCAATAGACCTCGTTGTGACGGCAGTGTTGGCTCGGCTTGGCGTAGTTGGAGATTTCGTAATGTTCGTAACCATGCTTCGGCAACTCATCGTGCGCGAAGAGAAACATCTCACGCTCGATCTCTTCGTCCAGCGCTTTGACTTGGCCCGCCTGTCGATCGCGCCACATCGGTGTGCCACGTTCGTAAGTCAGGCCGTAACACGAAAGATGATCGGGCTGCAACGCCACCGCGGTTTCGAGGTCGCGCTTCCAATCGACGAGCGTCTGACCCGGCACACCGAAGATCAAATCCAACGACATTGATCTGATGCGCGATCTCACGCGCTCAATCGCTGGCACGATTTCCTCGACACGATGCCGGCGATCGAGCGCTTGCAACATCCCCGGATTGAATGACTGAATGCCGATGCTGACCCGCGTCACCCCCGCATCCGCCAGGATGCCCACCCGCTCCGCATCGAGGCTATCGGGCGTACTCTCAATGGACCATTCACATTCCTCGGATCGGTGAGCGGGGTTGCGTAAGCGCCCGGTGTTCGTGGCGTCTAAACTCCGGGCGCTTACGCAACCTGGCTCGCCAGATTCTGGGCTCATCGGCAGCCACTTCCGCACCGCCGCCAACAATCTTCTCAACTCCGCCGGCGGCAAATACGTCGGCGTCCCGCCGCCGATGAAGATTGTCTCGACCGGGTGCGGTTCATCCAGCGTCGCCAACTCGCGAATGAGTGCATCGACGTAAGCCGGCGTGAAATCATCGCGCCCCGCGACCACCGCGAAATCACAATACCCGCAATGATGCGCGCAGAACGGCACGTGGATATAGGCCGCGCGGGGATGGAGCCAGGGGGGTGGATACATCATCGGATTATAACGGCAGGCCTGAGTCAACGTATTTGGCATTTCCGGGAATCGCGGCTAAAATCGATGGTTTGACCTCGCATCTAAAATGACTCTATTTAGCACCCTATCGGACTTTGTGACTCAGTTATGTGGCACCAATTTCACTCGACGCCGTTGCGCAGGGTGCGAATCAAAACTCCCGCGGTTCGTCCACGGGTTTGGCCCTTTCTTCGGTCATTGGAAGACCGCATTGCCCCGGCCAATCTCGTAGTGACCGACGCCGGCGACAATGGCGGTGCTGGGCAGTTGCGGGCCATTTGGGAGACGGCTAGGACGAACGGCCAGGCGGATACGATCACGTTTGACAGTGCGGTGACCTCAATATCGCTCGCGTCGGCACTAAATTCTTACTCCGAAGCGAAGGACATCGCGATTGTCGGTAATGGCAAGCTCGTAACTACGATCAACGCGCCGGCCAACAATCGCATTTTCAACTTTGCAGTAGCAGGCAGCATTCAACCCGTCGTTACTATCAGCGATATGACGTTGAAGGGCGGGAGCTCGTCCGCGAACGGCGGAGCAATTCTTGACGATAACGAAACCTTGATCTTGACCAATTTACGCTTTACTCAGAATACGGCGGCGGCCGGAGGTGCTCTGGCAACAGTCAACTCATATGCGACGCTGAAGTTAACTGGCTGCGATTTCACTTCAAATACAGCCACGCAATCGAATGGTGCAATTACGTTGCAGGGAGGCGGAGGCGGCTTGTATTGCGGTTCCGATGCGATCGTAACATTGACGTCGTGCACATTTGATAGCAACGTGTCTGCCAGCACCGGTGGCGCCTTTGCGTCGAACTACCATCAGGCACTGATCCTCAACAGCGATTCAACGAACTTCACGAATAACGTCTCTTTGAGCGCTGATTTTAGCGCGGGCGGCGCAATCCATTGCGGCGGATCGACGTCCACGATCACGATCGATCACGCCTTGATCACGGGAAACTCGACCGCGAGCCACGGAGGGGCGTTCACTACTCAGACGTCCGGCAGCAACCAAGTCACAATTAAAAACTCGACAATTTCATCGAACACAGCGACTGACCGTGGCGGCGCCATTCACGTCCTTGGCTCGACGAGCCGCCTGATATTGACGGGCGATGTGTTCGCGGGAAACACGGTTACGGCCGGCACCGGCGGCGCGATATACGGCGATAAAATGCTCAACATCGCGGATTCCATCTTTGCCAACAACAAATCCTTTGGTTCCGGCGGCGCAATTTATGTCAATCGGGTGGCGACGATCTCGCAATCCGCCTTCTCCAATAATGCCGTGACTGACAGTTTGAGCAATGGCGGCGCCATCTATATCGTTGGCACTTCGGCGTCCATTAGCTCATGTGATTTCGACTCCAATGTCTCAGCATCGCAGGGTGGCGGGGTTGCCGCCAACGTCGGTACTGTTCTGTTGGAGAATAGTACTTTTCGAAACAACATCGCGAATGGAAACGGCGGCGGAGGCCTCTGGGTCGCGGATGTCAATCCGGTGACCGTGAATCAATGCAGTTTCGCAAAAAATACCGCGACCGGTCTGTACGGAGGCGGCGGCATTTACTTATTTTCGGGTTCATTGACAGTCAATAACAGCACCATCTACGACAACACCGCGACCGGCTCATCGACCTCCTCGAATGGTGGCGGGCTAACTCGCAACAATGGGACGCTGGTTCTTCAGTCAACAATTATCGCCGCCAACAAGCGTACTGGTGCGGGCACAAAAGGTATCGATATTTGGGCGGTCTCGGCCATCAGCCTTGCCGGTAACAACTCCCTGATTGGCACCAATTACAATAGCAGCGTGACGTTCACGGGCACGGTGCAAAAAGGAACGAATGCGGTCCCCGTCAATCCGCTCGTGAACGCGCTTGCCGACAACGGCGGCGTGACACTGCCGACGGGCGCCCATCTGTTGACCATGTCCCTCAAGTCAAATAGCCCGGCTATTGACACGGGAAGCAATACGGCCAGCTTCGCATCTGACCAGCGGGGTGCTGGATTTGATCGCATCTATGGGCCAATCGCCGATGTTGGCGCTTTCGAAGCGTTTGGCAAATACCCGCATGCGTCACTAACGGCGGGGAATGTGCCGGCCGCTGGCAGCGAGTCCTACAGTTTCGTAGTCATTTATGCCGACAGTGACGGCGGCAACATAAATACTGGGACGATTGCGACGAGCAACGTGACGGTCACGGGTAGCGGCTTCGGAACGGGTCAGAATCCGACATCGGTTAGCATCAGTGGCAACGGTAATTCTTGCACAGCCACGTACACAATTCCATCGCCCGCGGGCGGTTGGGGCGGCGCAAACTTCGGCGCCTACACTGTGGCGCTGAACCCGTCGCAAGTGCAGGACGCCGATGACGGCTTCTATGCCCCGGCACGAACGTTAGGCACTTTCAAGACTGCAATTCCCACGGTCGTGACAGTTGACGAAAGTTCGGACCTTGATGACGGGAATTACACTTCCGGACATCTGAGCCTGCGCGAAGCCATCAAGCTAACGAACGCCAATGTCGGCGCCGACACCATCAATTTCAGTTTGCCGGTGACAACGGTCACGTTGAACTCCGGGCTGACGATCAGTGATTCACTGACACTGATTGGGCCCCGCGCTGACAAACTAACGATCAACGCGAACAACGCCGGCCGGCACTTCACCATTGATACGTCCGGCCTGACGGTTTTGATCTCGGGACTGACTCTAACCGGCGGTTCGGTTGCAAGTGGGCAGGGCGGCGCGCTGTTTCTTAGCAACGACACTGTGACTCTGGATGGCATGTGGTTAACGGCAAATACCGCGGGTAGTGGCGGCGCGATCAGCGTTGATCCGGCTATCTATCCCAGCACGGCTTATCTGACGATTCGCAACAGCACTCTTTCATCCAACACCGCTGGCTCGGGAGGCGCGGTCGCCGTCATCAATGCCGCGACGCTTGTCGCGTCGAACAGCACTTTTTCTGGAAATATCGCCAATGGCGGGGCAGGCGGGGCGATTGCCGGCGGGACCGGCGGCTCGATCGTACTCAAGAACTCGACTGTGACTGGGAATTCGGCCAGCAAGGGCGGCGGCATTTCGGTTTCGCGATACTCCTATTCCAGCGGAATTGTGAACATCGAAAGCACGATTCTATCGGGCAACACAGCCAAGTCATCGTCGGCGATCTATGGTCCCGACATATACGGCAATCAGTTTGGTTACGCCATCACCTCGAAGAACAGCATCATCGGCGTAGCGCCAGGATTTAATGGGAAAATTAATAATCTTGGTGGCACGCAGGTGGGAACGCAAGCTGCCTCCATCAATGCAAAACTTGACCCGCTAGCGTTCAATGCCGGGCCCATGCCGACGCATCGGCCGCAACCCGGCAGTCCGGCATTGGACCTCGGATCGAACCCGGATGGGCTGACGTTTGACCAGCGGGGTCCGGGTCACCCGCGTGTCTATGGGTCCAAGATTGATATTGGGGCTTATGAAGCCAGCCATGCTCCCCTTGCGAAGCTTGCACCGGCTCTGATCGCCGCCCCAAACAATTCGAATTACAACTTAAACGTCGTCTTTTCAGATGAAGACACATCGATCGACACCGCTACATTTGGCACGAGCAATGTCACGGTCACCGGAAATGGGTTCGGCGCGGGACAACAGCCGATCGCTTTCAGCGTCACCGGCTCAGGCAAGTCTGTAACGGTCACATACACGGTGCCTCCCCCCTTCGGCGGATGGGCGAACATCTTTGCCTCGTATCCCGTGACGATGAACTCTGCGCAGGTGTTTGACACAGACTCACCGGCATTGTCAATCGCCGGTGGGTCACTCGGCGCCATTCAAATGGGATTCCCACTCGTTGTGGACGAAAACTCGGACCTCGACGATGGGGACTATGGGGCTGGTCATCTCAGCCTGCGCGAAGCGGTCAAGCTGAGTAATAACAATACGGGCTCGGCTGCCACCACCATTACATTTGATGCAGTTCAGTTCAATGGCTCGACAATCACTTTGTCGAACACCTTAACAGTGACGCAGTCCGTCGCAATTTTGGGACCTGGCGCTGACAAGCTCGTAATCGATGCCAACAAGATAGGGCGGCATTTTACGCTAACATCAGCCGGAATGAACGTCACGATATCGGGTTTGACCCTGACTGGTGGAAGTGCGAGCGGCGGCGGAGCCATATTGATCAATAACGACACGGTGACACTGGATCAGGTGTGGCTGAAAGGGAATACCGCGTCCGGCGCGGGTGGAGGAGCTGTCGGATTCAACGCGGTGTCGTTTCCAAATGGTACCTCTTCGTCACTTGCCATCAAAAACAGCACGGTGTCAGGGAACTCTGCGGCCAACTCTGGCGGAGCCGTTTATTTTCTCCGTGGACTGACATTGCTCATTTCCAACAGCACATTGTCAGCGAACACTGCGAGCACAAGTGGTGGTGCCATTGGCGGCCCCAACACCAATGCCGGCTCCATCACCATCAAGAATTCGACCGTCACAGGGAACTCGTCCGGCTTTCGCGGCGGCGGTATTCGATTAACCGATGCCGCCTATTCCAGTGGGCTCTTGAGCATTGAGAGTACGATTCTCTCGGGCAATACCGCGGGGCTTGGGCCCGACCTTTATGGCAACAGTAGTGGGCCATCAATTACTTCAAAGAACAGCCTAATCGGCAGGCTAACCCACGGAACAGTCAACGATATCGGCGGCAGCAAATGGGGGACGTCAAGCGCGCCACTCGACGCGAAGCTTGACCTGTTGGCAAATTACGGTGGTGCGTTGCCGACTCATCGCTTGCAGGTGGGAAGCCCCGCTGCAAATGCTGGATCAAATCCGGACAGTCTGTCATTTGACCAGCGCGGAGCCGGCTACGTACGAACGAATGGCGCTCAAACAGACATGGGTGCGTTCGAGATCCAACCTCCTACTGTTACCGCCGTCACCTTCGGTGACGGCACACCCCAGCGTTCCCTTGTTAAACAGCTCATCGTCACCTTCTCCGAGCCCGTCAGTTTCATGGGCGACGTGACGGCCGCATTCACGGTGCACCGCTCCGGCACCAACGGCACCATCGGCGATGTGGCGCTCTCGGCCAATCCGGCCACCGGGCCGGCGAGTTCGGTGACAATTACGTTCTCTGGCGCGTTGACCGAGAACGCCTCACTGGTTGACGGTCTTTACAACTTGATCATCGGCGCAGCGCAAGTGTCCGGCACGGGTGGCGCGCTGGACGGGAACAGCGACGGCATCGCCGGCGGGGATTACACGGTCACCGGCACGACTGCCAACAAGTTCTTCCGCCTCTATGGCGATCAAAATGGGGACGCGACTACCGATCAGACGGATTACCTAGTATTCCGCAATGCGCTCTCCGCAGGCCCAAGCTCCATCTTCGATTTCGACAATTCAGGCGACGTCGATCAAATCGATTACCTCCAGTTCCGCAATCGGATCGCCGCGTCGCCTTAAGGGCTCGTTTCGATTCCCAAGTCGGATGAGCGCCGCGCCGAATGGCGTGTTTCACACTTTTTCATTTGCCCCGCTTCGGGGAAAAACAGGCCCATTAGCCGCGCAGATTCAGCGAATTCCCCCGAGTTCCCGACCCCCAGGACCGGGCCGCAGAGGGATTTGTCCGAAAAACCAGAGGCCGCACCCCCCGAAATGGCCAAGCCCAGACAGCCACCTAATTATCAGCCCGTGGGTTTTTCCGTCCGGATTTGTCCGGGGGCGGCGTCTTAGGGAGTGTCGCCCCATATATATAGGTCGGCTCATGCCGCCACCCTTCGAAAAGCCGGGTTTCTGTTGCTCCGACCCTGGCAGCCGGTTACTCTGGAAGCATCCTTCCTTGGCCGTTTTCGCATTGGATATTCCGGTGCGGGGCGGCGTTGATATGTCCTTATCTTTCTTCATTCGCCTGCCGGAGATTCGTCATGGTTTCACGTCATCGCACCCGACTGTGGGTGCAGGCTTTGGAAGACCGCCGGACACCGGCAACCTTTACCGTCAACACCATTGCCGATACGGGCCTGGGCTCGTTGCGGCAAGCAATCACGGATAGCAACGCCGCCATCGGCGCCGACAGCATCGTCTTCGACCCCGCCGCCTTTGCGTCGGCGAAAATCATCACGCTCGAAAGCGCCCTGCCGAATATCTCCGACGATCTGACGATCACCGGCACCGGCTCGAAGTTGCTCACGGTCACCCGTGACAGTGCGGCCGGCTCGTTCCGCATCTTTGCGGTGAAGAACTTCGACACCATTCTCAATGTGTCGATGTCCAAGCTGTCGATCACCAATGGCTACTGCGACGCCACGTCGCAGACCGATAACGGCGGCGGCATTTATGTCGGCGCGACTCACTCGCTGACGCTCGACAACGTTGTGCTCTCCGGCAACACCAGCACCGCTCAGGGCGGCGGCATCGCCATGGACGTGGGTGGCCGTTTGAGCATCACCAACAGCACGATCTCCGGCAACGTCGCGCTCGGCAATGAATACGGCGACCCGTTCACAGGGTTCTCCGGCGTCGGCGGCGGCATTTACTTCACCCAGGACGGCAGCCTGACCCTGTTCAGTTCCACGGTTGATAACAACATTGCCAAGTCATCGGGTGCGGGCATTTTCCTCTACGGCGAAGCGAGCGGAACCGCGCTCATTCGCAACACCACGATTTCGTCGAACTCGGTCACGACTGCTACGACTCTGTTTTACCGGTCAGGCGGAGCCGGCATCGCGGTGCTGACCAACAGCTTTGCGGGTGGCACGGGAAGTTATTCGCTGACCATCCAGAACAGCACGGTGACGGGCAACTCGGCCGCGGGCGGAAGCTACGGCGGCGGCATTCAGCTCTTGGCCAGCACCTCCGGCCCTTCGAGCACAAACAAGATTTCCGCCCGCATCGAAAGCACGATCGTCGCGGGCAACACAGTCGGCTCCGGCGGAGTTGGTCCAGATATCTTTGGTGCCGCCACACCCGGTTTCACGGCACAGAAAGTGACCGTCGATTTCAGCGCGATCGGCAACACTTCCGGATTCACGCTGACCCCCGGCCCCGGCGGATCGGGCACCAACCTCATCAACAAATCATTCCCATTGGGCGCTCTCGCCTATAACCCCGCGACGGCAACGGTGCGCACGCAATTGCCACCGGCCGGCAGTGAACTGATTGACAAGGGTGACAATCCAGGCCCGACCTCGATCGATGCGCGCGGGCTGACCCGCTTTTACGATGATGGAAGCGTCACCGGCACATTGACCGTAGATATCGGCGCGGCCGAAGTCCAGCCAGCGGGTTATCCCATCGCGCTCGCGAACGCGCCGACCATTACAACCGCCGGCGGACTCACTCAAACGATTACTGTCGTTTATCAGGACGAAACCGGCATCACCCTAGGATCGATCGGCAACGGCGATATTCAGGTCACCACGGCGACCGGCTTTAGCAAAATCGGCACGTTTGTCAGCTCAATCGGCAGCGGCACGAGCGTCACCGCGACGTACACCATTCCGTCGGTCACCGGCGGGTGGGCGGTCTCGGCCGACGGGGTTTACACCATCTCGATGGCGGCTACCCAGGTCTCGGATAGTTCGAGCAACTGGGAACAACCCGGCGCACTCGGCACCTTTATGGTGGCGATCCCGCGAACGCTGGTGGTGACCACGGCGAATGACATCGTCAGTACGACCGATGGAAAATTGTCGTTGCGCGAAGCCATCACCTCGGCGAACGACCTCTATCCGAGCAACGACACCATTACGTTTGATCCAACGGTGTTCCTCGGCGGCGACATTATCACCTGGTCGTCGCTCGGCCAGATGTTCATCACCGATTCAGTCACCATCCAGGGCGGCGGTCCGAGCAAGCTGACCTTGGACGGCGGCGGTGCGAGCCGGCATTTCAACCTCGACGGACCGGGCACGCTTAATGTGTCTATCTCCGGCGTCAGCATGTCGGGCGGGACCACAAAATTGGAGCTTCAATCCGAGCGTGGCGGGTCGATCTTCAATAATGGCGAAAATCTGGTCATGAACAACGTCTGGATGACCGGAAACCAGGCGCAGAAGTCGTATGGCGGAGCGATTCATATTCAGGGGCCCGGCTCACTCACGTTCAGCAACGGCCGGCTCATGAACAACTCAGCGCCGAACTACGCCGGCGGGGCGATTTCAGCGCTCAGTCCGAACCACTCGATCTCGATTTCCAATTCGCTTGTGTCTGGCAATAACACTGGGTACTACGGCGGCGCGGTTTTCTCATCCGGCGGCGGCACCGTCGTCATCGATCGATCGACGATCAAAAACAACTCGACCACGAAACTGCTCGCGGACGATCAAAGCGGCACCTTGATCAAGGGCGGCGGCGGCGGCATCATGGTCGCCAACGGCAAGGTCGTCAACGGCGCGGTCTTGGAAGATTACCCAACCACGAGCGGGCTCACTGTCACCAACAGTCTGTTTGACGGCAACACGACCGCAGCCAGTGGCGGCGCGATCGAATTCAACGGCAAAGGAACGTCTGTACTCCTTCGCAACAGTACCTTTGTCAACAACCAGACGACGGGCAATACCACGGAGAACGTCGGCGGCGCGATTGTCGTCGGCAACTTGCACACGACTCCGGTGCTGATCGATAATTGTACGCTGGTTTACAACAAGGCGTACGGGGCCGCGCTGGTCATCGACGACGCAAGCACCTCGGACGTCAAAGCAGAAAGCTGCATCATTGCCCTCAACACGTGCGCGGATCCAACGCAAATTCCTTGCGATTTCGGCGGGTCGATGCAGGCGAATTATTGCTTCATCGGCACGGATAGCGGAACGCTCGAAACCGGTAGCGCCAACAATGTCGGCATGGGGGCGCCCGGCTCGCCGGCCGATCCAATGATCGATATTCAGCAGAATAATGGCGGTCCGACCGAGACGATCAGCTTGTTGGCCGGTAGTCCATGTCTCGACGCTGGCAGCAATCCGTTGAGCCTTGCGTTTGATCAGCGCGGCACCAGCTACTTGCGCACGAGCGGTCCGCAGACCGATATTGGCGCTTGGGAATTCCAATATCCGTTGCCGCCGACGGTGACCAACGTGACATTCGGTGACGGCACCAATCAGCGTTCGCAGGTGCGGCAGATCGTGGTTACATTTTCGCAGCCGGTGGACTTCCTGGGCAACAACCCGAACGCCGCGTTCACTGTCCATCGCACCGGCACGAATGGAACCATCGGCGACGTTTCCATCACGGCCACGCCCAACGCTCTGCCGGCGACATCGGTGACGATCACGTTCTCGGGCGCGCTGACAGAGTCAAATAACTCGCTGGTGGACGGCCTTTACGACTTGATTATCGGCGCGGCACAAGTGTCGAGCACCGGCGGCGCGCTCGACGGCAACAACGATGGCATTCCCGGCGGCGACTATGTCTCAACCGGCACCACGGCCAATAAGCACTTCCGCTTCTACGGCGATCAAAACGGCGACGCCGCGGTTGACCAAACCGATTATCTGGTCTTCCGCAATGCCGTCAGTGGTGGCCCGAGCCAGATCTTCGATTTCAACAATGATGGCGACGTGGATCAGATAGATTACCTCGCGTTCCGCAATCGGATTTCAGGCGGACCGTAATTTCACTGGCTTGAAGTGACGGCGGCTCGCCGGCACGCTAGAATCTTAAAACTCGCACGCACACGAAATCCGTCCAGGAGCTTGCCCCATGTCCCCCTCCCTCAGGCGTTGGCTGCGCGGATCTCGCGCCCTGGCGCAACACCGCTTTCACCCACAATTGCAGCGCATGGAAAGCCGGCTCGCGCCGGCCACGGCGACGCTGGCGTCGGGCGTGTTGACGATTGATTACACGGCGACGGGGATCGCTACGGAAGCGGTAACAATTGGGGACAACGGCACGAACATTACGCTTAGCGGCAATGTTTCGGGAGCCACGTCAAACCCCGTAGGAAGCGTGAGCAAGATCGTAGCCCAAGACTCGGGCGGCAGCACCGGCCAAACTGTGACATTTCTCGGAACGTTTTCCCTGAGCGGCGGCCTGTCATCGACTGGTATTGAAACCGCAATTATCACGGCCACTATTAATGCCACCAGCACCGGCTCGATTTCGATCACAGCGCCGAAGACGATTCAAATGGGTTCCTCGGGCGGCGCAAGCGGTGCGCTTTCTTCCGTGAGCGGGAACATCACGCTAAGCGCCAATCAGCAAGTCACGCCGACGACTGGAACCTTCTACGGCATCGATTGTCATCATGCCACCATAAGCAGCACGTCCGGCGGCATAACGCTGCAGGGGCGCAGCGGGAATACGGACGATCTCATTGGCGTTTCGCTCGCCGACTCGTCCACCATAGGCGTCGGCACCAGCGGGTCGGTCAGCCTCACCGGCGTCAGTCTCGGCACGGGAGCCGTGTGCGATGGCGTTTCAATTTGGAATAGCACGGTCACGTCGGGTGGCGGGCCGATTTCGATTGTCGGCCAGGCCGGCGGCAGTGGCGCTGCTGCGTTTGCAAACGATGGAGTCATACTGGCCGCCAATGGATTCATTTCCGCGGGGGGAACCGGTTCTGTCACCGTGCAAGGGACGTCCAGTGCATCCGTTGGGGGCGGATTCGGAGTCAACGTTTCGACGACCGGGGACAAAATCACATCGGCGGGCGGCACCGTCACCATCACGGGAATCAGTGGCAATACCGTAAGCCAAGCGGTGCAGCTAGCGAGCAGTACGACAATTTCAACCGGCGGCACCGCCGCGCTAACAATCATTGCTGACAGTTTGAACGTCGATGCCGCCGCCAAGATTCAAGCCGGCGCGTCGAGCAATGCCCAAGTCACAATCCGTCCTCGCACTGCTGGCACGAAAATTAATCTCGGGGGTGCCGACGTATTGACCGGCTCGCCACTCACGCTTGGAATCACCAACGTCGAACTAAATCGCATTTCAGCCGGTACCATCATCTTTGGGTCGGACGGTTCGGCCAACTACCCTGGCGTCGCCGCCGGCCCCATCACCGTTTCGAGTGCGATGCAACACACGGCCGGCGCGAGCATTGGCGCCGCGACCGCGCAGAACATTGTGTTCAATGCC